>NZ_MUFC01000004.1 GCF_001995985.1 Salinivibrio sharmensis
CAACAAGATGATAATAATTGATAAAGAAAACACTAAAATCTGGGGTTGATAAACCAAATTCATCGCCTATTATATAAAACGAATTCGTTAGAGCACAAAACAATTATGTGGCGATCAAAAACGACAGATACGGCAGTACTAGAGACAGAAGTACGCGACCGTAAACAAACCCAAACCAATACACCGTTTGTGTTTCGTAAGCCAGCCATTAAGGATGGCGGCAACATCTATCGATTAATCACGCAGTGCCCACCGTTGGATGTGAACTCCGCTTACTGCAACTTCTTGCAGGCGACGCACTTTAAAGAAACCTGTGTCGTCGCAGAGCGTGAGGGTGATGTACAAGGCTTTGTTTCAGGCTACATACGTCCTGAGCAGCCAGACACATTTTTCGTCTGGCAGGTCGCAGTGTCACCGAAAGCACGTGGTGAAGGGCTTGCCCTCTCGATGATTGAAGCGCTGATGGCACGCAAAGTTTCAAGCCAGATTCAATTCATCGAAACCACAATCACAGAAGACAACGCCGGTTCGTGGGCGCTGTTTGAAAAGGTAGACCGCCTTTACGGTACAGGTGGTCAGCGCTCCGTGTTCCTCGACGAACAAGAGCACTTTAACGGTGAACATGACACCGAATACCTTTTCCGAATTCCACTCAAAAAATAACAGGATGAGTTATGGATATCTTTAAATCGCAGGAGTCAAATGTTCAATGTTACGCCAACAACTTCCCGGTTGTGTTCGAAAGCGCAAAGGGTTGCTGGATCACGGGCGTAGACGGCAAACGCTACCTCGATTTTCTTGCTGGCGCCGGCTCGCTCAACTATGGACATAATAACCCTACGTTGAAAAAAGCACTGATCGAGTACATCGAGAAAGATGGCATTACACACGGCCTGGATATGTACACAGGTGCAAAAGCACGCTTTCTCGAAGTATTTAAAGAGCATATTTTGGCGCCACGTGACTTGGACTATAAATTCCAATTCACCGGCCCAACAGGCACCAACGCAGTTGAAGCGGCAATGAAGCTTGCCCGTAAAGTCACAGGCCGCGCAAACATTGTGTCTTTCACCAACGGCTTCCACGGCTGTACATATGGTGCATTGGCAGTGACAGGTAATCATCATCACCGTGGTGGTGGTGGTATCCCCGTCAACAATTCAGTGACACGTATTCCTTATGATGGCTACGCAGACATCGATGGTTTAACGCTGTTCGAAACCATGCTTAACGACGCGTCTAGTGGTCTAACGGGCGGCGACAAACCCGCTGCGGTACTGCTTGAAGTCGTACAAGGCGAAGGTGGACTTAACGCGGCCTCTAACGAGTGGTTGCAGCGCCTGCAAGATATTTGTAAGGCACACGACATCTTGATGATTGTCGATGACATCCAGGCAGGCTGTGGCCGTACTGGCACATTCTTTAGCTTCGAACCATCTGGTATCAAGCCTGATATTGTGACCTTGTCCAAATCTATCGGTGGTTATGGCCTACCAATGGCGGTGGTACTACTAAAACCTGAGCTGGATCAATGGGCACCAGGTGAGCATAACGGTACATTCCGTGGTAATAACCATGCGTTTGTTACTGCTGCTGAAGCGGTTGAAACATATTGGCGTGATGATCAGTTCCAAACACATATCCAAGCGCGTGCGGATCAGTTGAACAAAGTGTTGCAAGAGATGCTTAGCAAACACGGTGACCTTTTTGAAACCATCAAAGGACGTGGCTTGATGCAGGGCATCGCCTGTCAAAACGGTGATATTTCTGACGACATCACCAGCCTGTGTTTCGACAATGGCATGATCATCGAGACAGCAGGTCCAGATGATGAAGTGATCAAGTTCTTCTCGCCACTGACCGTCAGTGAGGCAGAGATGGAAAAAGGCTTGCAGATTTTCGTTAAATCGGTTGAGCAATACAAGAAAGAGAAGCTTAAAAAAGCATCGTAATCGCTTAGACCATAAGCCTTGTTTAACGAAAAGACGTTTAAGGAATAAACATGATTGTCCGCACATTAGAAGAGTGCCAGAAAACCGAGCGCCGCGTGGTGGCAGAAAATTGGGAAAGCGTACGCATGCTGCTACGCGACGATAATATGGGATTTTCTTTCCATATTACCACCATTTACGCCAACACTGACACGCACATTCATTACCAGAATCACTTAGAGTCTGTGTACTGCATGTCTGGAGAAGGCGAGATTGAAACCACGGATGACGGTAAGGTTTACCCCATTAAGCCTGGTACACTGTATATCCTAGATAAGCATGACGAGCACCAGCTTCGCGCAAATAAAGGTGTCGATATGGTCATGGCCTGTGTGTTCAACCCACCGATTACTGGGCAAGAAACACACGATGAAAACGGTGTTTATCCATTAGTCGATTAACCGTCATGGGGCAGCCGGATGCTGCCCCTGTAAACCCAATTGACTCCCTAATTCATAAAAGCCCACAAGGAGCTCACATGAATCATACCGTTGAAAAGATCGGCGGTACGTCGATGTCAGCCTATGACGCTGTCATGGATAATATCTTTTTGTACCCGTCTAACCCTTACAACCGCATTTTTGTCGTTTCTGCTTACGCTGGCATCACGGATGCATTGCTGGAGTGTAAGCGCTCGGGTAAACCAGGCATCTACCGCCTTCTCGCTGCCAATAATCCAAAGTGGCGTGATGCGATGGATGAGCTTGAACAACGTATGCTGCTTATTAACAGCAATATGTTCCCTGACCCGGTATACCGTGAACGTGCTGATAACTTCATTCGTCAACGGATGGAAAAAGCACATAGCTGTATCGAAGGTATACTCGAAACCTGTAACTATGGGCAGTTTTCGCTAGAAAGTTATCTGCCACAAATTCGCGAGTTCCTCTCATCGATTGGTGAGGCGCATAGCGCTCATAACTCGACATTGCTGCTTGAGAGTGTCGGTATTAACTCACGATTTGTTGATCTCTCTGGTTGGGATAACCCGGATGAGGGCAAAGGCGACCTGAACACAGTGATCGCTAATGCCATGGAAGACATTGATTTCAGCACTGAGCTGCCCATCGTTACCGGCTACGTCTATTGTGATGAAGGTCTGATGAAGACCTATGACCGCGGTTATAGTGAAATGACATTTAGCCGCATTGCCGTGTTAACTAAAGCGAGCAGCGCGGTAATTCATAAAGAGTATCACCTAAGCAGCGCGGATCCACGCATTGTTGGTCCAGAGCGTGTTCAGCCAATGGGTCTCAGTAACTACGATGTGGCTGACCAGCTGGCCAACCTAGGGATGGAAGCCATCCACCCTAATGCTGCGTCTGGTATGCGCGCCGTGGGTATCGAATTGGTCGTGAAAAACACCTTCGAGCCTGAGCACGCGGGTACGGTGATCTCTCACAAATATCGTCCAAAAGATAAAGAAATCGAGATCATTGCGGGTCGAGATAAGGTGCTAGCTCTCCACATCTTTGACCAATCAATGGTTGGGCATGTTGATCAGGTCAGCTATGACGTGATGGAAATCATTCGCGAAGAGAACGTGCAGCTCATCAGTAAAGAGATGAATGCCAACTCAATTACCTACTACTTAGACGGCAAGACAGCCAGTCAAGATAAGGTGATTAATCGTGTTGAGAAGCTCTACCCGAAAGCGAAGATTACGGGTGAAATGGTCGCACTGATTTCTGTCATTGGTAGTCGTATCGACTCAAACCAAACCATGAGCAAGGGTATGCTAGCGTTGCTAGACGCTGAGATAAACCCTAAGGCTGCGCACTCGTCGATGCGTGACGTGGATGTGCAATACGTGGTACTCGATAAGTTCTACCATGCTTCGATCTGCGCCCTACACGCTTGTTTTATTGAAGAGCCTACGCCTAAGCCAACTATTCGGGCTGCGTAGTGTCCTCGGTGCACACGACAAGCGAGAAAGCATACCCCCTTACCTAAGGGGGTTTTTTAGTTTTATAAGCTGTCCTAACACCTTTGTTTACGATTAAAAACCAACCCAATCACCTATTAGTGTTGATAAAGTCTAACTAAAAGGTAAAATCCCGCACTTTATCTTGATAGCTGTAGTGCCTTTATGATCGACCCCAATATGCTCCCCGTTTACTTAACCGCGATTGTCGCGCTTTTGCTGGTGCCCGGACCGGATATGTTGCTAATCGTGAGCGCAAGTCTTAGCTATGGCAGACGGGTTGGTATGGCCGCAAGCTTGGGTAATGCAACATCAGGGTTGATCCTTACCGTATTAGCCGCAACCGGCGTATCAGCCATGATTGCGATGTCGCCGACGGCCTTAACCATCCTGCAGTACGTGGGGGCAGCGTATTTGCTCAAAATGAGTGTCGATACGTGGCGTGCCTCTCCAACGGACAGCACTGAGCTCGCTCATCATCAAGGCATGGGTAAATACCTCTATAAACGTGCGGTCATGACCAACCTATTGAACCCAAAAGCGTTACTGTTTTTTGTGTTGTTTTTACCGCAGTTTATCTCGCATCAAGTTCAAGCCTCGTCCAGTACGCAGCTGCTAACGCTTGGGCTGCTCCTCAACGTATTAGGGCTCGCGTTTAACCTGCTTTTAGTGGCAATAGTCGGCAAGCTTGGCAGTGCAATGCTCACCAATACCCGTATCCAAATGTATCAGCATAAAATCATGGCATTGGTTTTTGCGGCACTTGCTGTCTGGCTTTTTGCCCAACAATCGTTGTAACCCATCCACTGATCTGGGTAAAAAACCAACGAACCAGACCTTGAGAGATAAAAAGTCAGACATTTGTCTGATATATTATACCGCTTTTAGTCGTATGATTGGCATTGCTTCGTTGGTGGCGCCTTGCGCCCTCGCCTTTATCGGATGGATTCGGTCACGTGTTTAATCTTCACCTTCCCACACTGACTCTGGCTTACATCAGTGTGTTCTGGCTACTCACCATTGGCGTTTTGTTGATTGGGTGGCAGTTTAATCAGCACAAAGATATCAAGCTTTGGGGACTGGCTTGTCTGCTGATCTCAACGGGCACGTCGGTGTATAACATTGGCAATGTCACCGAAACGTCGGGGCTCGTCTGGATTGGCACCACAGCCGCGATCTGCTCGCATATTCTGGTGTGGTTAGGCACGCAGTTCTTCGTGGGCACGTCCTCATCATGGCGGACGGCTTCGCTGGCAGCACTCTTAGGTGTAGGGGTTTATACACTCATTCTTGCCAATCATATTCCGCTTGCTCTGCGTATTACTTGGTATTGTGTGTTCTACGTGGCAATGCACCTTGCGGTTTTAAAACTCATTGTTAAGAGCCCAGAGAGAAAGCGGATAGGCTTTAAACTTTATGCGTCCGTGCTCCTCCTCCTACTGATACTTTATGGGCTTCGCGCCTACTTCGCCTTTGACACCCCGATGAAGAACACCGGCCTATCTCAACGCTATATTGCCGTGTATTACTTGATCTTAATGGCCGAGTTCGTCAAGTTTATGACCTTCATTTACCTTTGTTTTGAGCGACTAGAGCACACGCTTTGTCAGCTTGCGCTCCGTGATACCTTAACGCAGCTTCCGAATCGACGCGCCTTTATGACGCAAGCAGCCCAGCGCCTCCTTTCTAACCAGCCAAATGCCCTGATCCTTGCTGATTTGGATAACTTCAAAAGTATTAATGACGTCTATGGGCATCTTGCTGGCGATCAGGTATTGGTCGCTTTCAGTCAGCACTTAGAGAGGATCACCCAACAAGAAGGCGCGTTTTGCGCCAGAACGGGAGGCGAAGAATTTATTTTGCTACTCAGTGGTCAGTCTGTGCGTCGCGTACAAGACATAGCGCTACAACTGAAGCGCCAAATCGAGGCATGCCAGGTGACGACCGAGCATGGCCACCACATCCAGTTTACGGTCAGTATCGGTGTCGGCATCAAGCGTCACATGCAATATGTGGCGATGAACCAGTTATTTGAGTGCGCAGATACCGCTTTGTATGAAGCAAAAGCCCGCGGGCGAAACCGTGTAGAATTTGCGTTAACTGAACATGGTGATGCGCCGTCCAGTGTATCACCGACATCCAACCAATCACCCATCAGCCAAGAAACTGATAGCCCTTCTCTACCTAAACGTTATCTCGAGCGCCAATCTTTGTCATAATAGGCGTTCAGCCCGTAATAGGAGAACGTGTAATGGATGAGAACACCGCCACGCTACTGAATCTGCGTGTCATTGAAGTCAGCGACTATCAACCCTTAGCAGAGTTGATGAATCTCGTCTTCCCAGATGTCGGCGGTGCTTGGCCTAAGAGCACGATCATGCAGCTGGTTACCGCTTTCCCGGATGGCCAGATATGCATTGAAGATAATGGAAAAATCGTCGCCGCCGCGTTAACGCTAAAAGTCTCTTACAACCGCTTTTCACTGCCGCATACCTATGCCGACATTATTACGGATGACGGTGTGGTATTCCACGACGCAAAAGGGGATGCACTCTATGGCCTTGATGTGTTCGTGCACCCTGATTATCGTGGCCATCGTCTTGGCCGTCGACTTTACGAAGCGAGAAAAGATCTGTGTCAGGCGCTGAACTTAAAGGCGATCCTCGCTGGCGGCCGTATACCTGGTTATCACAAACACAATGATGTTTCGGTGACGGATTATATTAATAAAGTCAGAAGAAAAGAGATTCACGATCCCATCCTCTCTTTCCAGCTGTCTAATGACTTTGATGTTAAGCGTTTGATGAACCGCTATTTACCCGAGGATGATAAGTCCGCGGGCTATGCCACACTGTTGGAGTGGGATAACTTCTTCTATGAAGAAGATGCATCCTCCGTGCATGATATTGAAAAAACCATCGTCCGCCTCGGGGTCGTGCAATGGCAGATGCGTCATGTGCTCTCAGTGGATGATCTTTTGAATCAGGCCGAATTCTTTGTCTCATCCTTAGCCAACTACCAGTCAGATTTCGCGCTATTTCCCGAGTTTTTCTGTGCACCATTGATGGGGCTTGCACCCGATAAGCGCTCCGTCGAGGCAATTCGCTTTCTCAGTGAATTTACCCAGGCGATTAAGCAACGTTTTTCGCAATTGGCCGTCACCTACAACATCAATATTATCGCTGGCAGTATGCCCGTGTTGGAAAATGGCAAACTGTATAATGTCTCCTACTTGATGCACCGCGACGGTAGCATTGATGAGCAATACAAAATCCATATTACACCGCACGAGCAACGTGACTGGGTGATCGATGGCGGGGATACGGTCAAAGTCATTGAAACCGATGCTGGCCGAGTCGGTATTCTCACCTGCTATGACGCCGAGTTTCCAGAGTTAGGGCGTATACTTGCGGAGCAAGGTGTGCAGATCCTATTCGTGCCTTTTTGGACCGATACCAAGAACGGTTACTTACGCGTACGCCTTTGTGCCCAAGCGCGAGCGATTGAAAACGAGTGTTATGTCGCGATCGGTGGCAGCGTGGGCAACCTTCCTCGGGTAGATAATGTCGACATCCAGTACGCTGAGTCTGCGGTATTTTCACCCTCGGATGTCTATTTTCCGCACGATGCAACACTTGCGGAAGCCAATGCCAATACCGAGATGATGATTTTCGCAGACGTCGATTTGGACAAGCTCAAAATACTGCATGAACGAGGCTCGGTGACGAACTTGAAACACCGTAGGCCCAAGCTCTATGCCAGCCATTTGAGTCAAGAGTAGCCTTAACCTTAATATAGCCCTGCCGAATGCGGGGCTTTTATTTGTAAGCAGGAGACAAAAAGACTAGATTTCCATGCACCCATGCCAAAAGCTTCTATCCTTACCCAACGGACTGCTTATTTTTTATCCAATGTGACGTTGAGGTGAGATCATGAAGCTCAAATACAAAATGCTAGTTAGCTTACTGGGTGTGGGTTGCCTCCCCGCTTTGATCATTAGCTTGCTTGCTCTTCATACCGCCTCGTCGTCACTCGAGCATCAAACGTTTAGTCAGCTTGAAGCGTTGCGAGAGGTAAAAAAATCAGCGGTCACACGCTATTTCCAAACCGCCGAAGGGCAAATAATTACCACCGCGGAAACCCCTTCCGTGTCCAAGGCCATGGCCAGCATGATTGATGCCATGGAGACACTTCCTTCTCGTACCGCCCAAACACGTTCACAACTGGCCAGCTATTATCAACGTCACCTCATTGACCCACTTGATGCGATCAGCACAAAGGCACTCCCTGCGGCGAGGGATCTGGTGAACAACTTAACGCCACAAGCGGTGGCGCTACAACAAGCTTACTTAATCGATAACCCTCATCCCGTGGGGAAGAAAGGCGCCTACCAAACCAGTGGCCAACTACCTGGGTACGATCAAGCTCACCAAGCCATCCATCCCTATTTACGTGATGTTCAGGAAAAGTTTGGCTACTACGACATCTTTATGATTGAAGCAAACCAAGGCCACATCCTTTACTCCACCTCCAAAGAACTTGATTTCGGCACGTCGCTAACAACGGGTCTGTTTAATACCTCGGGCCTGGCCGACGCTTTCCGTCAAGCGAAAACCTTAGCGGATGGCGATACCGTAATTATTGACTTCTCGCCCTACACCGCCTCGAACAACGCACCAGCAGGGTTTATGGCATCGCCGATTTATCACAATGGTAGCGTGATTGGCGTGCTCGCCTATCAATTCCCGATCGATAAGCTCAGTGCCATTATGGCGGAGCGAGATGGACTGGGAAACACAGGCGAAACCTATCTCGTTGGCCCTGATAACTTGATGCGCTCAGACTCTTTCTTAGATGCCGAGCATCGGTCGGTATTCGCCTCATTCATGCACCCCGCACAAGGCCGCGTTGAAACGCTTGCCGTTGAGCGTGCGATGCAAGGCGAAATAGGCATTGATGTCATTAACGATTACAACGGTAACCCTGTGCTCTCTGCCTACGCCCCCCTAACGGTCAGCGGGCTTAGCTGGGCAATCATTGCGGAAATGGACGTCAAAGAGGCGTTTGCAGCACTCAACGAACTACAAGGACTGATTGTCACCGTGTTAGTGATGGCGGTGTCGACGATCGCAGTCACTGCCATTCTGTTAACGCGTTCGATTACCCGCCCAATCGGTGGCGAACCGGCTGAGATGGCCAAGATAGTACAAACGATTGCCGACGGCGATCTGAGAGTAAGCTTTGATGCTAGCCCCAACGCAACGGGGATCTATCGCTCCATGCGTGCGATGGCAACAAACCTCACGACCATGGTATGTGACATTATTGGTGCCACTAACCAACAAGCTGCTGCCGCTGAGCAGCTGTCCTCGTCAAGTGTGCAAACGCTCACTAACTTTGAAGCGCAAAACGCGCGTACAGAGCAAGTGGCCGCTGCGATGGAAGAGATGACGGCGACTGCCAATCAAATTTCCTCCAGCTCCGCCTCGACAGCGGATGCCACCGAAAAGGCGCGTTCTCTTATCCATAGCGGAGACCAACAAGTAACCGAGTCTGTCGATGCGATGCAAGATCTTGTCACGCGTCTCAATCACGCCAAAGAAAAAACGGATGCGCTCGGGCAAAGCGCTGAGGATATCTCCAGCATATTGCAAACTATTGGCCAAATTGCTGATCAAACCAACCTGTTAGCATTGAACGCTGCCATCGAAGCAGCACGCGCGGGTGAGCAAGGTCGCGGCTTTGCCGTTGTCGCCGACGAAGTGCGAACGCTGTCACAAAGCACGCAACAAGCCACCAGCGAAATCACACAGCTAATAGACAACCTTCAGCACAATTCTAGCACCACGACGCAAGCTATCTCAGAAAGCGCAACGACCGCCAACCATGTGTCGGAACGTGCAGAAGCCAGCTTATCATCGCTCAAACAAGCGGTGAACGCTGTAGACGAAATTGCAGACATGGCGATGCAAATGGCCAGTGCCTCAGAAGAGCAGTCTCTCGTGGCAACTGAAATCAATCAGAACTTAGAAGACATTAACACCATGACCGGTGAAAACCGTCAAGCCATGGACCAAATCACCCAAGCCACACACAACCTCAGCGAGCTGTCTCATACACTAAAAGGTCACACGCGAAAATTTCAGTGCAAACAAGCCTAATTGAGCGGCATAGCGTGCTCTGAGTACTAATCGCACTGACTTTGTTCAAGGTCAGTGCATTTGCTGGTGCAAAGGATCACTCTCTTGGTAGAATCAACCCGTTTCTGCGTAAGCGTTATTAAGAGAGATTCCGAATGGGACGAAGTTTTGAAGTTCGTAAAGCGTCAATGGCGAAAACCCAGGGCGCGAAAATTAAGGTGTATTCAAAGTACGGTAAAGAGATTTACGTCTGTGCTAAAAATGGCGGCTCGGACCCTGAGAGCAACCTATCACTGCGTCGTTTGATTGAGAAAGCGAAAAAAGATCAGGTTCCAGGCCATGTGATCGACAAAGCGCTCGATAAAGCCAATGGCACAGGTGGCGAAAACTATGAAGTGGCGCGTTATGAAGGCTTTGGGCCTGGCAGCTGTGCGGTGATTGTTGATTGCTTAACCGATAATAACAGCCGTACTTATATGGACGTACGCCAGTGCTTTGTGAAAAACGATGCGAAAATCGGCACGCCGGGTGCGGTATCTCATATGTTTGAGCACCAAGCCGTTTTCCAGTTTAAGGGAGATGATGAGGAAGGCACGCTTGAAGCCTTGGTCATGGCTGATGTGGATGTGTCAGACATCGAAGCAGACGAGGGTGTGATTACCATTTTTGCCCCTCACACAGAGTTTTTCAAAGTGAAAAATGCGCTAAGTGACTATCTTGGCGACACGCCGATTGACCTTGAAGAGATCACCTTTGTGCCTCAAATCGACACTCAGGTCAGCGGCGAGGATGTTGAACGTTTTGAAAAGTTCCTCGATATGCTTAACGACTGCGACGACGTCCAAAATGTCTACCACAACGCAGAGCTAATCTAAGCACAAGAACTAAGCGCCATGTCATCATGGCGCCTTATCGCTCACCCAGTTGCGTGAGTAGCATTTGCGAAAATAACGCCCAGTTTTGACGAAATCTATCGTCCCCCTGCAATACATAACTTTGCAAACCAGCACCAAGGAAAAAGGCATCCACGACACGAATTGCCGTATCAATCTGATGCTGCGGAATCTTCCCCCGATAAAAATACTCAATCGCACGCGTGTATTCCGTTAAACCATGTTGAGAAAAACGCTGAATAGCGACCCTAAACTGTTCATCAAATAAGGCTTGGGTTGTAAAGCTATACATCGCTTTCATCGCATAAGGCTCACATTGCATGGTGAGGTACAAGGTATCCCCTGTCACTTCGAGATAACTCTCAAAATCATCAAAATTTGCAGGCTCGGCCACGGCAAGAAACATAGAGATTAATTCATCAACCGCTGCATATTTGACGGCATCAAGGTTGTCAAAATGATGATACAACGCCCCTTTGCTAATCCCGGCTTTCTTCCCTAGTTTTGTTGCCGTTAACGCAGCAAGCCCCTCATTTCCAACAATTTCTAGTGTTGTCGAAAGAATGTGTTGGCGCATAGCACGCGACGCAATTTCGTTTTTGTTCATCGTTTTTTGATCAAAAAGTGAAAGTCCAAATGAAAAAATAAAACATACCGAATGTTCATTCAAATTTTTCCGGATAAAATGTGACCGATAACCGAATGATTTTTCAGCACGAGAGGCTTGAGGCGAAAATGGTGGAAAGGCAGGTGTTGTAAAATAACAGGTCAAGGTTCGAAGACAGGGGCAAGTGCAGTAGCTACAATTAAGAAGGGAGATTCTAATAGGGGTATGAAGCGAACAATGAAACGATTGTGGACGTTACTGTTAATACTCACCATGACTTTGCCTGTCAGTGCGAAAAGCACATTTGTTGTTGGTGTGCAGAGCTTTTCCCAGTATTACCCCTATTCGGCGTATTCCAATCGCAACTATTCTGGGTTTAATCGTGAATTACTGGATATGTTTGCTAACGAATACCACTACCGTTTCGTTTATAAAGCGCTACCGTTGAGAAGGCTCTACCATCGATTTGTTGACGGTGCGGTTGATCTAAAATATCCAGACAGCCCAGCATGGAGTCCAGAGTTAAAGAAACGTGTAAAGGTGACATACAGTGATCCCGTAGTCAGTTATATCGATGGCGTGATGGTCATCGACCAAAACTATGGCCAGCCATTGGATAAGCTTAATTTCCTAGGTGTGGTGGCCGGTTTCACCCCGCAGCCCTACCAATCGCGAATCAGCACCGGGAAAATTCGCGTCGATGAGAGCTATAAATATGATTCACTGTTAATGAAAGTCATCAGCGGGCGCATCGATGGCGGCTATGCCAACATTGATGTTGCACAGTTCTATCTTGATCAGATGGGGCTGAAAAAAGGGTCGGTCAAATTTGATGACACCCTTCCCCATGTGAAAGGCACACGTCACCTTTCCACCATCCACTACCCAAAACTGATTAACGAATTCAATCAGTTTTTAGCCGATAACCAAGAACAAATTAATGAGTTAAAAGCGCGTTATGGGCTGGAGTGATTGAGATTAAACGCTTCCTTTCAGGTACCAGTGTTGTATACTCGACGCGCCATTTCAGGCAGGATGAGTCGGTTGAATCAGTTAGAGAAGAGTTGCTTTGCGTAATCAGCTTATCAGTCTAGATTTGTTTTATGCCATTGAGCACCTTATGCCTGGGAAGCGCACTGTCGCGTTATTCCGTCGGTCAGTTAAACACCTCCCCGTGACCACTTTGGCGCTTACCCATTACGACTCCGCGGCGGGGCTTCAGCTCGCATTATTCCGTCATTGTCGTAACTATGTGGCGTTCACACAAGGCAAGCCCATTTCGCCTGATTTTGATTTCTCTGGAACTGCCGAGCAAATTTTGGCGGCCGAATCAGTCATGAAGGCTTTTATTCGTGGTGCGTACTGGTGGGTGGAGTACCATATGAGCCTTTACCGTGACGATTGGAGCCAAGAGCAATCGCAACGATGGCTAAAAGATCTGCGCTTGCTCGTTCAGGTGATCATAGGTATTGGGAATTGTACCAATGCTGAATTTTTAATTACCCACCGTGGTCCGATTCAGGCTCTCACTTACGACACTCACCTCGAACCTTTTCTCACCAGCTATTAGCCACCGCGCGAGAGGCGCTGACAGATAGGCCGCCTCTTAGGCAACAATCGCAAATGGGTTTCGCTATTTCGTCACGTTTATTCGCTAGCCTAGGCGAAAGATGATGATTCAAGGCGAGCCATGAAACAATTAAAGCGCTATCAATACGAGCGGTACGCCATTCTCTGTCGAGCCTCTTATCCCGCGCATTTCAATCATACAGAGTACGGCTTTAGCCCTGGTGGACGACGAGATATCTATGATCGCTGGGGACGCTGTATTATTCGCGTGCTCTGGCGCGATGATGACGATGTGGTGGTGGTGTTTCGCGGCTCACAAACCGCGTGGGACTGGCTGGTTAATTGTGCGTGTGGACCCAAGCAAATACGAATCGGCAATGTCAGGTGCTTTGTGCACTGGGGATTTCATTATCTGCTTACGCAAAAAAGCTTACCGTGGCAACAGCACAAACGTCGCTATCAATCGATGACCACCAGCCAGTTTGCTGATGTCGCACAAGCGGCGGATATGGCTTCCTTAGACGGCGATACGGTGCTCGATAAACTCTGCTCCGCCCTCTCGCCTTTGGTCCAGGCCAACAAAAAGGTCTCTTTTATTGGCCATTCATCGGGCGGCGCAATGGCAGTCATTGCCGCCGCGATGCTTTATTCCTCCATGGGACAGGCAATTAAGCGCATCGTCACTTTTGGCCAACCGGCTGCCGGTATGTGGCGCTTTAACCGACACTATCCCTTTCATACCAAAACGTATCGTATCTGTTGTGATGTCGACATCATTACCTTTTTACCCGGCATTCCTTTGCTGTATTGGCATGTCGGTCGGCTTCTATGGCTACATGAGAACAAAATCTATACCGACACGTCGTCAGTGATTCGCGTGCTCCGGGTTTTATTTAGCTGGCTCGCACGCCCTATCGCGTATCATTACATGGATAAATACATCCGACGCAAAGATTACTTTGACCAACACTAATTGGCCTGTGCCAACCAATACGTGATCTTGATACCAGCTTCCTTCACTGTCCCAAGATTGTCACCCAGTAGACACCGCGTTTTCATATTGCCTCGCCACACTTTCGGCCGACTTGGCGTTGCTCGTTGCGGAGCATCGCTTTCGCCTAAACATCAATACAATAACGAACAGAAAGGAAAATTGTCGTGAGCAAGCATATTGACCAACGTCCGCTGGATGCGGAACCCGAATTCAACCGTTTTATTGACGCCGCCGTGAGCCGTCGCCGCTTTTTACAAGGCGCAGGCGCGGCAAGTACCGTCGCTTTTTTCGCCGCTAACCCAGTTGCAAAGGCTGTGGCTGGCAGCTTGAGTAAAAGTGAATTACTCGGTTTTAAAGCCATCCCAACCTCGACGGCTGACACCGTCACTGTGCCCGAAGGATACAAAGCGGAGGTACTGGTATCATGGGGCGATCCTATCTTTGCCAATGCCCCCGCCTTTTCGCAGCAAAACGATGCCAGCGCCCAAGCACAACAGTTTGGTGACAATAATGATGGCATGACATTTTTCCCTCTCGCCAATGATCGCGCCTTACTCGCCGTCAATAACGAGTATATCAACGATGAGTTTCTGTTTACGCACGGCGGTAAAAACATCTCAGCCGATGATGCGCGTAAATCACAAGCAGCACACGGCGTCTCTTTGGTCGAGCTAAAAAAAGTTGATGGCCGCTGGACGGTGAACCCGCAAGGGCGCTTAAACCGTCGTATTACCGCGTATACGGAGATGGCAATGACAGGCCCAGCCGCCGGCCATTCACTGCTTAAAACCGCAGCTGATCCCTCGGGTAAAAAGATCCTCGGCACCTTTAATAATTGTGCCAACGGCGAAACGCCTTGGGGCACCTATCTCACCTGCGAAGAAAACTTTAATGGCTATTTTGCCAGCGAAAAAACCGTGACCTTGGGTAAAACCTATCAGCGCTATAGCATCAGCGATACCGATTGGGGATACGACTGGTACAAACACGACGAGCGCTTTGACGTCGCCAAACACCCCAATGAGCCCCATCGCTTTGGTTGGGTGGTCGAAATTGACCCTATGGATCCCAACTCAACCCCGAAAAAGCGCAGTGCACTGGGCCGCTTTAAGCACGAAAATGCCGCGCTAACAGTGAATGATGATGGCCATGTCGTGGTATATATGGGCGATGATGAACGTGGCGAGCACCTGTATAAATTTGTCTCTGACGGAAAATACGATCCGAGTAAAGGTAGCGCTAATCGCGATTTGCTCGAAAACGGCACCTTATATGTCGCGAAATTTACTGGCAGTGACGACGAGCTAAAAGGCCAAGGAGAGTGGTTAGCGCTCACCTTTGGCAAAAATGGCCTGACCCCTGAAAACGGCTTTCCCGACCAAGCCAGTGTGCTCATTTTTGCCCGCGAAGCCGCGACGCAGGTGGGTGCGACCACCATGGATCGTCCTGAGTGGGTCGCCGTGCACGCCGACAACAAGCATGTTTTCTGCACCCTCACCAATAACAAGTACCGTGGCGTGAAAGACAGCCAACCATTAAATGCGGCCAACCCACGCACCAAAAACCCGTATGGCCATATTATTCGCTGGGCACCAACCCAAGGCGATCATACTCAGGCGACCTTTGAGTGGGACATCTTCGTGATGGCCGGTCACCCTGAGAAGCAATCTGGGTTAATGGCAGGTACTGATAACATCAACAAAGACAATATGTTCAACAGCCCAGATGGTATAGGCTTTGATCGTGCCGGTCGTCTTTGGATTCAAACCGACGGTGATTACTCCAACGAGGGTGACTTTGCGGGCATGGGCAATAACCAAATGCTATGTGCCGACACGCAAACGGGCGAAATTCGTCGCTTCCTCACTGGCCCCACCTCGTGTGAGATCACGGGACTGACCTTCACTCCTGACTCACGCACCATGTTTGTGGGCGTGCAACATCCAGGTGCCCACTTCCCTGCCGGCGGTGACGCCATTCCTCGCTCTTCGGTCATCATGATCACCAAAGAGGACGGTGGCGTAATCGGTACTTAACCCTTCGTCGTCCAATGCTCTAAGCCTTACTTTGTTAAGACAGCTCAGCCCTTGCCAACGCAAGGGCTTTTTGTAAGTTTACGTTTTATTTTGTCTAATAACGGGGCAGAATAGCGCCAAACTTGCTGGGACAATTATGGGATCGATCGTGTTATCTGAGTTAAAAAACATCGCCCAACTGTTGGTCGAAAATAAACTGCTGACCACCATTGGGGTTATTGTCGTTGTCAGCATTATTCGCCGCCTTATCCTACGTCGTATTCGCGGCGATAGTAATTTTCTCAGTGAGGACCAGCGTAAGTGGATGTCTCGCACAAAAAACGGAGCATTTAGTACACTGCTGCTATTCTTGTTCCTGTTTTGGAATACCGAAATCAGTGAGTTCGCACTTTCACTAACCGCTATTGCGGTGGCTGTCGTGGTGGCATCCAAAGAAATTATTTTGTGCTTTACCGGCTCCATTCAACGCGCTAGCTCACGATCATTTCGCATCGGTGATTGGATTGAAGTGGGTAACTCTCGTGGGGAAGTGATCGAGCACAACTTGATGGCCACCAAGATTCAAGAAATAGACACCCATCATGGCCACTACTGCTATACAGGAAAAACGGCAACATTACCGAACAGTTTGTTTTTTACCACCACGGTCAAAAACCTCAATTTTATGAAGCGCTATGTCTATCACCATTTTCATCTGGTGATCCGTGGGGATATTAACCTTTATCCTCATATCCCTGCATTATTGGCCAGAATTGACGATCACAGTGAAGACTTTATGGATATTGCTCGGCGCTACAATCATGTTATTGAACGTCATGCTGGTGTCGACCTTCCCGGCCCCGAGCCTCATATCTACCTATCTCACTCGGAAACCGGTGAACAGTTGGTACATGTACGCTTGTTTTGCCCTACAGAGCGCGCCGCTGAATTAGAGCAGCTCATTCGCGAGGATGTGATGACACTTTATTGTGAAAAGCTGCTCCCCGCCGCCGATGGCAAGCTGAGCGAAAAAGCCGAGCTACCAGCAACAGAGGCGGCCACGCCTTCACCCCCCGCTTAATGTAAATAAAGCGCTCGTGGTTATCACGAGCGCTATTCACTGAGTAACGCAGCACACCCGATAAACCTTACAGCAAAAACAAGGTCCCTAGGCCTAAGAAGGCGACAAAACCAACGATGTCGGTCACCGTGGTTAGGATCACTGAGCCTGACAGAGCCGGATCAATCTTCAACTTCCCTAATAACACTGGCACAAAAATCCCCGCCAATGCCGCACTGATAATATTGGCGACAATCGCGGCACCAATCACCGCACCGAGCCCCCAACTTTCAAACCAATAACCGGCAATCGCCCCAATCACCAGCGCCCAGAGTACGCCATTGAGCAACCCCACTTTAAACTCCTTACTCAACAGCGGCTTTAGGTTAGCTTTGGATATCTGCCCCAGCGCGAGACCTCGTACGATCAGCGTCAAGGTTTGACTACCGGCAATCCCACCCATGGATGCGACCACGGGCATGAGTACCGCCAGCGCGACAACCTGCTGCAGCGTTGCTTCAAATAAACCGATAAACCATGACGCGAGAAAGGCTGTCATGAGGTTAACCCCAAGCCACAACGCACGGTTACGCGCACTTTTCATCACCGGGGAGAATAAATCTTCATCTTCATCCAAACCAGCCGTGGCCATGATTTGCGCTTCAGCCCGTTCCGCTTGCATCTCATACGCCGTGCCCAAATCGAGTCGCCCAATCAACATATTACCGTCATCCAGCACAGGCAGCGCAATTTCTTCACTGCTCGCGACTTTGTCAGCGCTGGTATAAATATCATCACGTGCGTTTAAGCTAGGAAACTGCTCACGGACCAACTCACTGATTTTTAATATCCCGTCAGCCCCAAATAGCTTGTGAATGGGGACGGCTCCTACCCAAATGCCACGGCTATCGACCACGAAGACATGATCGCAATATTTGGGCATCACCCGGCGCAGTAAACGCAGCACGACATTCACTTTGGTTTTGGCAGGCACCACTAAGGGCTGATGATCACACCAATGCCCCACTTGATTATCCGCATATTGTTGCGCAGAGGCGTAGCGCTGCTTTTGCTCCGAGTCCATCCGACCGAGCGCTTCCTCTAACAGCGGTTCGGTCAACACATCTTGCAGTTCCAACAAAGTGTCCGCGTCGAGATCAGCGAACAGCGCATGTAGTTGTGTCTCATCAACGGCACGGATAACCGCTTCGCCTGCGTCATCGCGCATCTCCGCCAACACAGGAAGCTGTACCGAGGGAGAGAGTTGCTCCCAAAAGTCCACACGATCGCTAACAGGTAAGGCTTCTAATAACAAAGCAAGGCTATCCACACCGTGTGCTTGCTCTATCTCTTGTATCGTCTCGGGCGCATCTTGATCGACTTTTGACAGCAAATCATCAATCACTTCTTGTCTATCACTTGTTTGCATGGTACTCCCTTCTCCACGGTCATCATGTGCACAGAAACCCAGCGATCCACCTCGGCAGGGCGTCCCTCTCAACCAGTCTCCTATATGCCAAGATAGTGCCACTTCCAGTGTGCGATGGCTATCACATATCATCGCTGATTTTTCAGATTCTTACCACGAATAACCGCTATCACTTCTATGGTAAAAGCAAGGCAGAGCAATAACGAGTAATGATAACAATGCCGGTTCAATCAACGGAAAAAGTGTGTGTGGGTTGGCGCGAATGGATTAGCCTCCCAGACCTAGATATTGCGCGTATAAAGGCCAAAATTGACACGGGCGCGCGTACTTCATGCTTACATACCTTCAAAATTGAAGAATTTGAAAAAGGAGGCGCTGCTTGGGTTCGTTTTTGGATCCACCCTCACCAAGGTGATGACGAACATGTTATTCAAGCGGAAGCGCCCGTGCTTGCACGCCGTGTCGTACGCGACTCTGGCGGGCACGAGCAACTTCGCTATGTGATTCAGACCACACTCAAAGCCGGTGAACTGTGTTATCCCATAGAGATGACACTCACCGCACGCGATAACATGCGCTTTCGTATGCTGTTAGGTCGTACCGCGATGACAGGCAACGTCATTGTCGATCCTATGCATTCATTCCTGCTCGGCAAATAGGAGTCCTAACTACAATGAAAATCGGCATCCTGTCTCGGAATAAAAACCTATACTCCACACGGCGCCTGATTGAGGCCTGCGAGCAACGCGGTCATGAGTATAAAATCATCGATGCGTTGCGCTGTTACATGAGCATTAACTCCACCCAACCGTCGATTCATCTTGCTGGCGAGGAGCTGGAGGGGTTTGAAGCCATCATCCCTCGTATTGGCTCATCGGTGACTTTCTATGGCTGTGCCGTGTTGCGCCAGTTTGAAATGATGGGGGTTTTTCCCGTTAATGAGTCTGTCGCCATCACCCGCTCGAGAGATAAGCTGCGATCAATGCAATTGCTGTCACGCAAAGGCATTGGCATGCCGCATACTGGGTTTGCCAGCAAACCCGGCGATGTGGGAGATCTCTTGGAGATGGTTGGCAGTACCCCCGTCGTGGTCAAACTGCTCGAAGGCACGCAAGGCATTGGTGTGGTTCTCGCCGAAACCAAAAAAGCGGCAGAGAGCGTGATTGAAGCCTTTATGGGCTTAAAAGCTGATATTTTGGTGCAGGAGTATATTAAAGAGTCCAGCGGCGCCGATATTCGCTGTTTTGTGATTGGTGACAAAGTCATCGCCGCGATGAAACGTCAAGCCCAGCCAGGGGAGTTTCGCTCCAATTTACACCGAGGTGGTTCCGCAACCTTAGTACGGATCACACCGGCAGAGCGTCGAACCGCCATTGCTGCGGCTAAAGCCATGGGACTCAATGTCGCTGGGGTCGATTTACTGCGCTCCGAGCGCGGCCCTTTGGTGATGGAAGTCAACTCCTCACCGGGGTTAGAGGGCATAGAAAAGGCCACCGGGAAAGACGTCGCAGGTATGGTGGTGGAATACATCGAAAAGACTGCTAATGCCAAGAGGACGCGAACTCGTGGTAAGGGCTAAAAGAAACAATGCTATCGACATCGGGGGCGAGACCGTTAACCCAGGTGACCGCCTTAGCCTAGAGCTGGAAATCGCCAAGCTTTATACCCACGCCCCACTTAACGTGAGTATAGAGGTTCTTAACGGCAAACTATCGGGCCCTACACTGTTGATCTGTGCGGCCATTCATGGCGATGAGCTCAATGGTATCGAGATTGTTCGCCAAATTATGGCGAGAACCGACACACAAAAACTACGCGGAACCATCGTTGCCATTCCCGTTGTTAATGTATTTGGCTTTATTCACAAGTCTCGCTATCTGCCGGATAGGCGTGATTTGAATCGCTCCTTTCCGGGCTCTGAACGTGGCTCAATTGCCGGGCGCATGGCGTATCAGCTGTTTAATGAAGTGATTAGCCAATGCACCCATGTGATCGATTTGCATACCGCCGCTATCCACCGCACCAATCTGCCGCAAATCCGCGCCAATTTAGATAACCCAGAAGCGGGGGCGATGGCGACCGCATTTTCCGCCCCTGTGGTTGTCGACGCCGCCTTAAGGGGCGGCTCCTTACGCGCAGAGGCAGAGGCAATTGGCATTCCGGTGATCACCTATGAGGCCGGTGAAGCTCTACGCTTTGAGCCATACGCAATTAACGCAGGGGTCAGGGGCGTTATCCGCGTAATGCGCCACTTGGGTATGCTGCGTCAGTCGCGGCGGAAATTACCTTACAAGCCCGTCACAGCCAGAGCAACCCGATGGGTGCGTGCCGATGCCGATGGCATTTTCCGCAGTCATATTGCCCTGGGTGAGATGGTCTCCAAGCACCAAGTGATTGGTCTTATTTCTGACCCTGCCGGTAGTCGAGAGGTAGAAGTCACCGCGCCACAAAGTGGTATTCTCATCGGGCAACAAACGCTGCCCGTGGTTAATGAAGGCGATGCTATTTTTCACATTGCCTTTTTCTCTCAGTCCGATGATTTGATTGAACAACACTTGGAGGCTTATCGAGACCAAGTCAAAGACGACCAAGATGATGAGTTAAAGTGGGGAATTGGTACGCTATCAACATGATCGAGTCACGAGAAACAAACCGTACTACTTGCATTGAGCAATAAGATTCATAACACTACGCGTTTTGTAGCACGGGCAGCCGCCCGTTCAATAAGAGGAACGACATCATGCTGACATGGCAAGACATCGTCGCTCGAAGTGAAAGCGGTAATCTCGCGCCGCCGTCGCGGGTTGAGAAAACAGACCAAGAGTGGCAAGCACAACTCAGTGAAGAAGCCTTTCGTGTTACCCGCCAAAAAGGCACAGAGCGCGCGTTCAGCTCAGGCATGTGTACGCTCTTTGAGCCAGGGCGCTATGGGTGTACATGCTGCGGCACCTTGCTGTTTGATGCGCATGAAAAGTTTGATTCAGGTACAGGCTGGCCCTCGTTTACGCATCCGGTGCAAGATAATGCCATTGCCTACCACAAAGATGGCAGTCACGGGATGACACGGATTGAAACCACCTGTGCGACCTGTGACGCGCATCTTGGCCATGTATTTCCTGACGGGCCCCCACCATCTGGCTTACGTTTTTGTATGAATGCCGTCGCGTTAAAAAAGCTCGATTAAATAGTACCTGCCCCGCTGAAAACGCAGAGCCCTACTTTGGCTCTGCTATACTGATCATGAACCGTACTGCCGCTATCAATCACGTTTATATCCTATTGTATCGCACGACGCAGAGGTGACATGCTACTGGGGCTCTCTCTACCTTCCGCTCGCCGCATTTTGTTGTGGAGCTTCATTTACGGGGCAATCGTCTGGCTGGATATGCGCTATTTATCCGCGATACTCGATGTCCACACGGTCACCTTGCTCAATATCTCCAGTGGCCTTGCGGTGGTATTATTCCGGCATCTGGGAATGGGGATGTTACTCCCGCTTATCCTCGCCGGCTCTCTTGGCCACGGTCTAGCCGCCATCGCCCGCATCGAGTCGCTCCATCTCGCGACAGGGATTTTTTTTGGTACATTTTTAACACTCGCCTCGGCGCTCTCCGCGTGGCTATGGCAAAAATATTATCCCCATTGCCTGGATACAGTACGGGCCCTTTTTCGGTTTGTGCTGGTTGGATGCCTATTCCCCGCAATAGCAATGATGGCCATTGTCGCCATCCCGCTTTATATCGATGATCAGTTAGTTCACGGACGACTACAATTCTTGACCATTGAATTCATGATGACTTACACCACATCAACACTGCTTTGGGTCAGCTTGTACACCGCTTGGCAAAGGTTGGGGATCAACTGGTCAAAACTCAGTTGGCAAAACGTGGGCTACGTCACTGCCATTATGGTACTCACACTCATCAGTTTTTCTGTGTTTCCAGGCGCAATCTACATCGAGCTTGCATTGCTGATTTATATCGCGTTCTCCGGCCATTGGCGTACGCTTCTGGTTGGCCTTTGTGGCTTAATCACCGTGTCTATCTTAATGGTACCATTCGATATGGGCGCATTCGCGATCCCTAACCTCTATGACGGCGTGTTAGCACTGCTTATTTTTATCTTTACCACCGTACTGGCCAGCATCAGTATTTCCATCCAAGTGATGGAATATAAAAATGCCGTTGCAGCACGAGACAGCTGGCAACGAAAAGCCAGCCTAGATCCACTGACGGGCACCGTTAATCGCTACGGCCTATTGCCTGAATTAGCGATTGAATACGAACGCGCTCGGCGAACGCAGTACACTTATACGGTCGCGGTCATTGATGTCGATAACTTCAAACAATTTAACGACACATATGGTCACTCCGCCGGCGATCGCGTCTTGCAAGATGTTGCTGCTGAAATCACACGCGCCGTTCGCGAAACCGATTTGGTGGCTCGATATGGTGGGGAAGAGTTTGTCATCATCTTCCGCAATACCACCAGTGACGATGCCTATCATATTGCCGAGCGTATTCGCCAACGTATTGCGGCGAATACTTCACAGTTTGACAATCAATTGCTCACCTATACAGTCAGCTGTGGGCTGTCTGAAAGCCAGCCAAGCGACAGCCATCCGGAGCAAGTGTTTGACCGTGCCGATGACTATCTTTATACCGCCAAAAGTCTTGGGCGCAATCGCGTCGTGGTTGCGCCCAACACGGCAGAGTGAGGCGCGCTATTCCGCAATGCCGCCTTTAGTGAGCTTGGTCGGATCAAGCAGCTGCGAGAGCTTCTCTCGATCCAGCTCGGTCTCTTCCTCGGCAACATCGAGGATCGGGCGACCTTGTTGGTACGCTTTCTTGGCAATCTCAGCCGCTTTCAAATACCCGACAACGGGGTTGAGGGCGGTGACCAAAATAGGGTTACGCGATAATGCCGCTTGCAGGTTATCTTCTCTCACGGTAAAGCTGCGAATTGCTTTATCGGCCAGAACGCGGCTCGATCCTGCGAGTAAATTGATACTCTGCAATACATTCGCGGCAATCACCGGCAACATCACGTTAAGCTCAAAATTCCCTGACTGACCTGCCACCGTCACTGTGGTGTCATTGCCCATCACCTGAGCTGATACCATCGCCGCCGACTCAGGAATAACCGGATTGACCTTGCCAGGCATAATTGATGAGCCAGGCTGCAACCCTTCCAGCTCGATCTCACCCAGCCCTGCGAGTGGGCCGGAGCTCATCCAGCGCAAGTCATTACTCAGCTTCATGGTTGCCACGGCGGTGGTTTTTAGCTGGCCGTGAAGCGCAACCAACGCATCTTGGCTACCAATGGCAAAGAATGGGTTTTCACTGGCTGTAAAGCCCGTCTTGGTCAGCGCGGCTACCGCTTCGGCAAAACGCTCGGCAAACAATGGATGAGCATTGATCCCGGTTCCCACCGCGGTGCCACCCTGAGCCAGTGCGCGTACCGATGACAGGCTTTGGGTAATTTGTACCATCGCGTGCTCGATTTGCTGAGACCAAGCATCTAGCTCTTGCCCGATAGTGACAGGCATGGCATCCATCAAATGGGTACGACCCGTTTTAACGATGTGGCCAACTGACTGTTTCTTTTCCTGTAACGCATCACGCAAATGAGCAAGTGCAGGTAACAGTTTTTGCTCACACCCTAACGTCGCACTGATCTGCATCGCCGTGGGCACTGCGTCATTACTGCTTTGGCTCATATTGACATGATCGTTAGGGCTAACCGTCTCACCAGATTTTTCTGAAGCTAAGGTAGCCAGCACCTCGTTCATATTCATATTCGAACTGGTGCCCGACCCGGTCTGAAACACATCAACAGGAAACTGATCCAGATATTTGCCCGCTATGATGTCTTGTGCGCTCTCGCAGATTGCGCGAGCCACTTTGCTATCTAATAACCCGAGAGACTCGTTCGCCTGTGCGGCGCCATATTTCACCATGGCTAACGCGCGAATAAAGTCCTCGGGCATCGTCTGATCGCTGACCGCAAAGTTATTCACCGCACGCTGAGTTTGTGCTTGATACAAAGCCTGCTCAGGCACTTCCACATCACCCATGCTGTCTTTTTCAATACGTGTTTTCGCCATGATCACATCCTTTTATTTCGCCATGCCATTTCGATAATGGTTATCATTAACATATTGAATGCGCTAAATGAAGTCAGTGACTTCATCTGTCGATAAAAAATCCGTGCCTCTTTGTCGTGCATCTCCTAGTATGGCGTCACCGTCACCCATAACGAGCAATACCATGCAAGATGAAACCAGTACTAGTATCGCTAACTTGATTGAAGTGGTTGAGAACCAGGTCGCCGACCAAGACCCTAAAAAGGTAGCAGAAACCTTGATGCGCCTGCGTATGACCGGCTATTCGCGCGATGAAGCCATCGAATATATTGCCTGTGCGCTAATGGTTGAGATCTATGATGTTAGCCATCACAACGGGCAATTTACCCTGTCCCGCTATGAAGCCAACTTAGACACCCTGCCAGACATGCCATGGGCCGATGAGATTAATTTGGATATCGGTGAGTAAGCCTATCGCACTGACGGCAGTCATCAAAAAAGCCGCTCAGCGCGGCTTTGATAGTTAGAGTGGATAGACTTTCTCAAACTCTTCAAGCACCACATCCGAGTGCTCATCAAAATGCAGGCCGTGTGTTTTAGCGTACTGGGAAAAATAGCCCCAATGCGCTTCGTGCCAACACTGGTAAGAGCCATCGCCTTCCCCTTCACGTGCCGCAAATTCGGCGCTCACTTGATTAAACGGGCAATAGCTCACCTGTGTGGTTTTGACGATGCAAACGGGTCGCTGGTGACCATTAAGGACAATCTTATAATGTCCTTTTTGCGGGATCACCGCATTTTTCTCTTCCAAAGAACTACGCAACCGGCAGTGCGCTTTCTTTTTATTCAAACTCACCAATGTCGCGACTTCATTGGCTCTGACGGTATGGTGGCTTAAAGTATCGACTACCACCATATCGTCACTTGGCCGCTGGTGAGTTGGCAGAGTCGCAAGGTACTGGTGCCAAAAGGCGTATTGCTCTTCAGTCATCTCTCTCGCCTTGTTTTCTTTTTGAATGGTTTCTTGGACAGTTAAACGGCAGTTATCTTAACGCTCTGTTTCGTTTTCGCCTATGCGCCAGCTAACGTTTCACATTTTTCTTACGGCGAAATAAATGTCGCTGGCACTGACCAACCAATATAAAAAAGCGGCCAAAATGGCCGCTCGAAATAGAAGAGACGTTTAATCGTTAATAAATGGCAATAAGGCTTGGTGTAGCCGGTCAATTTCATCAAGTGTGTTGTAATGCATCATACCGATGCGGATCACACCGCCTTTTTCTAAGATATCAAGCTGCTCACACAAGCCCTGAGCGTAAAAATGGCCATTCCAGACACAAAAATTTTGCTCGCCGAGTGCTTGAGCAACCTCAGCCGGTTCTGTTCCCTCTATGCGTATCGCAAACGTTGGCGTGCGTTTGTCGAGCTGATTATCGTCAGTAATGCCATAGATGCGTACCTTGGGATATGCGCGCATCAACTGGATAAAATGTGCTGATAATGCCTGCTCATGCGCTTGATACTGCGCATAGCTTGCCGCTAGTCTTTCTCGCAGCGATGACGTCGGGTCGCCCCATTGCGCAAGATAGTCAACCGCCGCAATAAAGCCCGCTATCGCCTCAAAGCTTTGCGTGCCCGTTTCAAATCGGCCGGGGCCTTGATTAGTCGCAGGTTCCACTTTGTACGGTTTTAACGTCTGTACCCACTCAGGCGAGACATAGACAAAACCAACATGGGGTCCAAAAAACTTATACGCCGAGCAGGCAAGAAAGTCGCATCCGAGCGCTTGTACATCCACCAAATGATGAGGCGCATAATGCACCGCATCCACATACACTTTGGCGCCCACTTGTTTCGCCATCTCCACCACTTTTGCCACATCGACCAGACTGCCTGTGGTGTTGGAGGCTAACGTAACCGCAACCAACTTGGTTTTATCGGTTATCAAGCTGGCAAGGTGTGTCATATCGATAGAATACGTCGACTCATCAACACGTACCTGTTTCACGATCGCGCCTTTGTCTTGCGCCGCTTGTTGCCAGCTAGATACATTTGAATAGTGATCGAGTGCCGAAACAATCACTTCATCTCCCGCCTGCCAGTCGCGACTAATTGCGCGGCTCAACGAGAAGGTCAAGGTGGTCATATTCGGACCGAATACCATGCTTTCTGACGATGCGGCATTCACAAAGGTCGCTGCCACATCACGCGCGCGCTGCATAAGCTCGGTCGTGTAGCGACCAGAGAAGAATTGGCCACCTAGGTTAGCGTTGTAGTGGCCTAAATAATCCACCATGGCATCAAGCACTGCGCGGGGTACTTGCGCCCCCCCAGGCCCATCAAAGAATGCAACGGGCTGTCCCTCAATGACTTGAGCGAGCGCGGGAAAATGCCCTCGAACAGCGTGGGGCGAAAAACCTGCTGGTGTCATCATTACTTCCTTGTTGCTGTGAGTACAAATACATCCATGGTGCCCGATTTCTGGTTATCAACGGGCGTAATCGGCTCAGCGTAATGCCACAATGTACGGTCATCAAGTGCCGCCATTTGTCCCGGTGCCAGCGGCAAACTAAACAAAGGGGCACTGGTTTTATGACTAAATACTTGGAAATCACCGCCATCAATATTATCGCGGCCAACGCTCACAATGGCGATATGATCGAACCCATCTTGGTGAACGCCCTCTGGGGCGACTTGCACCGACTGATTGTCCGCCTGAATACGAATTTGGTGGATCTCAATATCGTTATCGTCACTTAACTGATACATATCGCGGAAAGTACGACACATGGCATGAAAGCCGGGCTTTTGCACGGTTTCTGATTCAATATCTTCAAACGTCCTCGCCACATCGCCTTGGAACTCATTGATATCCGAGGTTTGCATAAACGGTCGAGGGGGAAGTTTTTCCACCCCTCCATCAAAAACGTGGACCACCGAGTAACGGCGAAGTCGAAAGCCGCCATCAGCATGTGAGGTGCCTGGAAGGTTATCAAACGAGGGTTGAAGCTGCTTGATATGATTATCGTCCAGTTGATTGAGCTGCATGAGTAATGAAGACGTATTCATGGCTTTCTCCTTTTATCTGTACCGACGCACGCATTGATGCCAGGGCCGTTGCCAGATACAATATTAACAAATGCGTTACATGTTATATTTAACTAAATCCCCTGTTATTTCCAGACTCAACCCTAGATTTGTCGACCATAAAAACATCAATCAGAATTATCCGCTATTGATAACCCTTAAGCTATTGAAAACCTCCAACCCCAAAGTTAACAATTATTAAACATCAGCATTAATCACCAACATGAAAGCCATTAGCAACATTTTAAATCACCACCTCGCCGCTTTTCTGTCACGAAAAGTTGCCATTAGTGATAAAACAGGATGTTATAGATAAGGTTCCGCCCGTTTGTGGCTGTGTCTATCCGTTTTATCGCAACCGTCTGAGCTCACAATTCGCGCTATACTGGTAAGACACACTCTGCAGCTTGGGGGAAACAATATGGCACGTCTTGCCATTCAGTGTTCATGTGGACAAATGACGGGAGAGATCATTGATGCACAAAAAAGCCAACGCTGTGTTTGCTTTTGCAGTGATTGTCAAACCTATGCGCAAACACTAGGCTACCACACTGAACTCGAGCCCGGCGGCGGCACAGAAGTGCTACAAATTACGCCAGCGCAGCTCCGTATTTATCGCGGCCGAGATCAATTAACCTGTTTAAGGCTGGGCGAACGAGGCCTATACCGCTGGTATACTCGCTGTTGCCAAACGCCTATCGCCAATACGATTAATGCCGATATTCCTTTTGTTGGCGTAGTGAGTGCTTGCTATCACATTGAAGGAGATAATGAAGAAGAAATCGGCCCGGTTCGCTGGTATGTGCAAGGTCAAGATGCACGCTCTACCCCAACAGCAAAAGACGTTCACCCTCGTTTTCCTCTACGTTTAATGCTACTCACCGCAATAAAAGGGGTATGGGCGCGGCTAGTGGGTAAACATCGTCCGAATGTGTTTTTTGACCGTGAAGGGCGTCCGCGTGGCCTGATTCATCATGTG
Organism: Salinivibrio sharmensis; assembly: GCF_001995985.1. Taxonomy (GTDB): domain Bacteria; phylum Pseudomonadota; class Gammaproteobacteria; order Enterobacterales; family Vibrionaceae; genus Salinivibrio; species Salinivibrio sharmensis. Next base: position 28,774 of record NZ_MUFC01000004.1, read on the forward strand.
GGAAAGCCCAGTCCATCGCCGAGAGGAAGACAGCCCCTCCCCTGACGCAGTAAGGCATGGCCGATGGGAGTGATTGGAAATACCGTGATAACGACGCTTTAACTTCATCAAAACCCCATTTACAATAGTGCAGTAAAATCAAGCAATCCCCCGAGCGAGGCGACAGCCTTCGAGGCAAGGTCGCCTCTCTTATTCACAATAACGGACAAGGGGAGGCATCCGTGAGCAACCCATCTCAACACCCAGATAGTTTCAACACCCGACGTACTCTACATGTCAATGGTGAAACCTACGACTATTACCGCTTGGACGCACTGTCCGACAATTTCGAGATCAGTCGTTTACCCTACTGCTTAAAAGTGCTGCTGGAAAACTTGCTACGTAAAGAAGATGGCAAGAACGTCTCCGCGGACGACATTCGCACACTTTGCCAGTGGCAAGCTGATAAAGCAGGACAAGATCAGGTGAACTTCACGCCTGCTCGCGTCGTGCTTCAAGACTTCACTGGTGTACCCGCGGTGGTTGATTTAGCGGCGATGCGTGCCGCCATGCGCGAATTGAAAGGTGATCCAGCCAAAATCAACCCGCTTGGTGCGGTTGATCTTGTCATCGACCACTCAGTGATGGTTGATGATTACGGCAACCCTGATTCCTTGCAAAAAAACACCGAGATTGAGTTCGAGCGTAACAGCGAGCGCTACCAATTTTTGCGCTGGGGCCAGCAAGCCTTCTCAAATTTCCGCGTCGTACCACCTGGTACGGGGATCGTCCACCAAGTGAACCTCGAGTATTTAGCACCCGGTGTGTTAGTGGAAGAGCAAGGCGGTAACAAGTTAGCCATGCCAGATACGCTGGTGGGCACTGACTCACATACCACCATGATCAATGGCTTAGGTGTACTTGGTTGGGGCGTAGGGGGTATCGAAGCGGAAGCAGCGATGCTCGGCCAGCCTATCACCATGCTTATTCCTGAAGTGGTCGGCTTTGAGCTCAAAGGCGAGCTACTAGCTTCCGCCACGGCAACGGATCTGGTACTCACCGTTACCCAAATGCTACGTGAACGTGGCGTGGTGGGTAAATTTGTTGAGTTTTATGGCCCCGGGCTCGCCAAATTGCCGCTGGCTGATCGCGCCACCATTGCCAATATGGCGCCAGAGTATGGTGCAACCTGTGGCATCTTCCCGATTGATACTGAAACACTCAACTATATGCGCCTGACAGGCCGCACCGATGAGCAAATCACGCTGGTCGAAACCTACGCTAAAGCACAAGGCTTGTGGCGTGATGACGATGCACCGGTGGCTGATTATAGTGACACGCTCCATCTCGATCTGGGTGATGTGGTGCCAAGCCTGGCGGGTCCCAAACGTCCACAGGATAGAATTGCATTAACCGATGCCAAAACCCAATTCGATCAGCTGTTGGAAAAAGAACAAGCGGCGTCTAATAATGTGATTGCAAGCTTTGCCAGTGAAGGGGGGCAAACCGCAGTCGATAACCCCAGTCTTCGTGAGCAAGGGAAAGTAGAAGTCGACTACAAAGGTGAGCGATTTACGCTTGAGCACGGTGCCGTTGTGATCGCCGCGATCACCTCCTGCACCAACACCTCGAACCCGGCCGTGCTTGTCGCCGCTGGGCTGGTGGCACAAAAAGCACGAGAGCGTGGCTTAAACACCAAGCCTTGGGTGAAAACCTCTCTCGCACCTGGGTCACAGGTGGTGCCTGCGTATCTAGAAAATGTGGGCCTACTTGAGCCACTTGCCGAACTTGGCTTTAACATCGTCGGCTTTGGCTGTACCACCTGTATTGGTAACTCTGGGCCACTACCTGAGCCGATCACAGAAGCCATTCGCTCTGCCGACCTGCTCGCGACCAGCGTACTCTCCGGAAACCGCAACTTTGAAGGCCGTATTCACCAAGATGTGAAAGCCAACTATTTGGCCTCGCCCCCATTAGTAGTTGCCTATGCACTGGCAGGTAATATGAATGTGGATGTCCTTAAAGAACCATTAGGACAAGATGAAAGCGGCAAGCCTGTTTACCTCAGAGACATCTGGCCAACGCCACAGGAAGTCGCGCAAACCATCCAATCAGCGATGACGGAAGGGCTGTACCAAGACAAATATGCGGATGTATTTGCCGGTACAGACGCTTGGCGGAAATTGCCAGTCCCTGAAGATGAAATTTACTCATGGCCCGACTCCACCTACGTTAAAAAACCAACGTACTTTGACGATATGACCATGGCACTGCCTGAGATGAAACCCATCAAAGGCGCACGCTGTGTGGTCAAAGTCGGTGATTCGATCACGACCGACCATATTTCACCCGCTGGGGCGATAAAACCAGATAGCCCGGCGGGCGAGTATTTGAAATCTAAAGGCGTTGAGCCAAAAGACTTCAACAGCTACGGCTCACGCCGTGGTAACCACGAGGTAATGATGCGCGGCACCTTTGCCAACGTGCGCTTAAAAAACCATATGGCGCCGGGCACCGAGGGCGGTATGACTACCTATTTGCCCACCAATGAGCAAATGAGCATCTATGAGGCGGCCCAACGCTATCAAAAAGATGGCACGCCTTTGGTTGTGCTTGCGGGTAAAGAGTACGGGACAGGGTCGAGCCGTGACTGGGCCGCTAAGGGCACTAACTTGCTGGGTATCAAAGCCGTCATTGCTGAAAGCTTCGAGCGTATTCACCGCTCTAACTTGGTTGGCTTTGGTGTGTTGCCGTTGCAATTTAAAGAGGGCGATTCCGTCGAGTCACTCGAGTTGGATGGCACGGAAACGTTCGATTTTGAAGAGATCAGCGGCGAACCGTCCACCCTCAAAGTGTGTGCGGTGCGGGATGATAAAACCATAGAGTTTGACGTTAACGTCCGCATCGACACTGCGGTTGAGTGGGATTACTACCGCCATGGCGGCATTCTCCACTACGTGCTGCGCCAACTCGCCAGCTAGTACTGGCTTCGATACCACAAAGGCCCCGCGGGGCCTTTTTCATTGCTTCGCCATCATGGTCTCAAACGCGTCGATCACCTGCTGAGTATCAATAGCAGCCATCACATGATCACCTTTCACCCGAGTGCTCCATGCCAGTTGCTCAACGGGCTTGCCATGTTGCTGTTCAGCAAAGGTTTCATAAACACTGACCACATCCGCGAGATTGTTGTAAGGGCCGGTCCGCTTCGGGTTGCTATGGCCATAAAGGCCTAAGACAGGCGTGCCTTGCGTGGTCGCCATGTGCGCGGGGCCAGAATCGGGGGCCAGCACCGCATCGGCGCGTGCGAGCACCGCAGCTAATTGCTTAAGGCTGGTTTGTCCCACCAAGTTAAGCAATGGTACGTTGGCGTCGGCAATAATGCGGGCGGCCAGCGTTTTTTCACGTGCCGCCGGTGAACCACAGAGTGCCACCTGATAACCTTTACCGACCGCGTAGTCGGCAAATTGGGCGTAGCGCTCTGGCAACCAGTTACGCTCATCTTTACTCGCAGCAGGACTGATCACGACAGTAGGCTTGTCACCGAGTTGCGCGTTGGCAAAGGCATGATCATCTTCACAAAGTGGCAGTTGCCACTGCGGCGTTGTACTCGGCACGCCCAAGTATTGGGTAAAAGCAAAAAAGCTATCTAATACATGGCAAGATTGAGTATCGGGGATCCGTTTATTGGTAAACAGCCACTGTCCCTCTTTCGCTCGGTGGCGGTGAAACCCCACGCGATAGCGCGCGCTGATCCCCACCGTCAGTAAACTAGCACGTAAAGCAAGCTGCATATGTACTAACGCATCAAACCGGCGCCCTTTCAGCTGCCGCCAAACTTGACGCATGCCTGCTAATCCCGCTTTTTTATCGAACACCACCAGCTCCACCCCATCAAGCCCGGCTAAAAGCTGTGCTTCGACTTTACCAACCACCCAAGTGATCTGCGTCTGCGGCCAATGACGCTGCACGGCTTGAATCGCTGCCACCGCATGACAAACATCGCCAATCGCAGACAGGCGTAAAAAACACAGGGAGCGCGGGGCGTGAGTAAACAGAGGCATAACAAATTCCAATTAAGTTATCGCGCCGATTATGCAGTTGGCTCGGTTAAATGTAAAATGCCAGCCTATCGACTAAATTGTTACGAGAATGTATTTATGGGCGCTAATACATCCCCCTCAGAAAAGCCGCGAGGGCTGATACGTATCATTAAAGCCACCGGCTATTCTTGGGCTGGATTAAAAGCGGCATATCACCATGAAGCCGCGATCCGTCAAGAAGTTATATTATTGGCTGCGGCGCTAGTCGTATTACTCTGGCTGCAATTACCGCTGACGGAATCCTTGATAATGTTCGGCGTCATTGTGTTAGTGATTATCGTCGAATTACTTAACTCCGCCATTGAAGCCGTGGTCGACAGAGTGGGGGAAGAGCGCCATGAGCTCAGTGGCAGAGCCAAAGATATCGGTTCTGCGGCGGTATTTGTCAGTTTACTTTTGGCGGGTGTGGTCTGGCTTACCATTTTATGGCATCACTTTGGCGCCCCATTGATTCAATAACACACATAACCATACCACCCGGCAATGCGCCCGTTACGTTGCCAATTAATTAACTCAACTGTGATGAGAAACCATGTCTTTTAAATCGCGACTTCAAACACATAGCTGGTTCATCGCTATTAACGCCCTTGTGTTGATGGCAATAGCCAGCCGCTACTTTGCGTTTCTACCTAGCTTTCCCACTGAGCCACTTGGCATCACCTTTATCGTGGTCAGTACCTTTAGCCAGACGGCCTTACTTGCCGCCATTGTTGGCTTAGTAACACTCCCGCTGCTATTGCTGCCAACCAAGGTGCGCCAACCGTTGCTCGCCTTAATTGCCTCGGTGGGTGTGATCACGCTTTTCATCGATACCATCGTGTTTGCCCAGTATCGATTTCATATCAATGCCATGGTGCTAGATCTGATCCTCGCCGGGCAGATTGTCAGCTTCCCGCTGATCACTTGGCTGATGGTGATAGGTGGCGTGGTTGCCTGCCTCGCCGCGCAGTGGGCAATTCTGGCTGCGTTGTCGCGGACACGTTTTTCTTCCCAGCACAAAGTCGGCAAAAAGTTTGCGCTGCTCACGTTTCTGACCTTGCTCGCCACCCACGGGATTCATATCTGGGCTGCGGCCTACGCGTACCAACCTGTGACAACGGTTAAACGTTATTTGCCACTTTTCTATCCAGCCACCGCCAACAGTATGATGCGTAAAAACGGCTGGATTGATGAGCAAGCGTTAGCACGGCAAAAAGCCATGGATGTAGATCGCGAAGCCGACCTGAATTATCCCCTTTCACCGCTGAGCACGACCGAGGTTGAGCAGCCGGTGAACATCATGTTTTTGGTGGTTGACTCATGGCGCGCGGATACCTTCAATGCTGACAACACGCCCAACCTTTGGGCACTGGCGAAAAATGGTCGTACCTATTCACATCATCTTGCGACGGGGAACGCCACCCGTACCGGCATTTTTGGCCTGTTTTATGGCATGCCTGGCACCTATTGGCACAGCTTTCTTGCCAATCAGCAATCTCCGGTCCTGATGGATCGTCTGCAGGCACTCGATTATCAATTGGGTATTTTTACCGCCGCGCAATTGGAAAAGCCGGAATTCAACCAAACCGTGTTTGCCAAGGTGTCCGATTTACGTAACGGCTCTGAGGGCGACTCTCCCGCCGAGCTAGACGCAGATCTGACCCAAGATTGGATCCGTTGGCACCAGCAGCGTGACCCCAATCGTCCCACCTTCTCGTTTTTATTTTACGATGCGCCACATGGCTATGATTTTCCTGCGGACTTTACGCCCAAGTATCAACCGATGTTGGACGAAATTAACTATCTCAAATTGAATAACGAGACAGATCCGACACCGTTTTTCAATCGCTATAAGACCAGCGTGCGTTACGTTGATAGTTTGGTTGCCCAAGTGGTTGAAGAGCTGAAACAAAGCGGAGAGTTCGACAATACTCTGCTGGTTCTCACTGGCGATCACGGCCAAGAAATGAATGACAACCAACTGAATTTTTGGGGACATAACAGTAACTTTACTGACCCACAAATTCATGTGCCTTTCGCGATGGTCGGCCCCGGCATCGATGCAAAACAGGTAGATACTGGCAAGCAGCTAACCAGCCACCAAGATGTTGCGCCCACCCTGATGAAGCATTATTTAGGCGTAACGTCCGATCCGGCCAGCTATGCGATTGGTCATGACTTACTTGCACCAAACCCCGGTCAAGATTGGGTGTTATCGTCAAACTACAGCGGCTATGCGTTAGTCACCGACGACACCATTTTAGAAGTGGGTGCAGGAGGGCAATATCAATACATGGATAACACCAATCGACCCATAGAAAACGCATCACCCGACTTTACGCAAATGGAAAAAGCCCTCGAGCAAATTAGCCGTTTCCGCTAGTCCGTCGCTTGCGCGTTAAAGCCTATCCGTTTATGAGCCTCTGTCTTCCAGAGGCTCATCTATCCATTTTCTACAGGCTAGATCCAGTCAAAAAACTGCACAAACTCCTGCCATTGCGCCGATGCATCCGCTAGCCGCGCTGGATAAAAACGCACGGCCTGACCGGGTGGCGTTTGCGCCAACATGCTCAAGCTGGCACGAGTTAAACAGCCAAGCTTAGGATAGCCACCGAGTGTTTGCCGATCATTGAGTAGTACAATCGGCTGACCGTCAGGGGGCACTTGCACGGCCCCGAGCGCAATGCCTTCGGAAACAATTTCCGGTTGCTTGCTGACAACGCTCGGTCCATTGAGCCGCACACCCATACGATCACTGTGCTGATCGACCGTGTATTTGCCATCAAAAAATGCCGTTAGCGCCTCGGCGCTGAAGCTATCAAACTGATACCCCGGCACAAGCGCCAGTGGAGTCAGGGCATTGTAGTCAGGAATAAAACGTGTCGGTACACCGCGCACCCTCGGCAACAGAGCATGCGGTCGGCAAGGCAACACATCTCCTTTGGTAAGCGCCATGCCTCCCGCTTGTTCACCTAATCCGGAATGGAGGCCGCCGAGTTGATTGCGCATCACCGTCGCGGCACTGCCAAATGCGCAATCGACCGTCCACCCGCCACGCACCGCGAGATAGGCCCGCAACCCACGGCGCGCGTAGCGTAAACGCAATTCATCACCCGCATTTAGCCTCAACGTCTGCCACATTCCGATGCGCTGACCATTGATACAAGGTTGCATGTCTGCGCCGGTAATGGCGATCGACATCGCGTGATCAGCACGAAAACGTGCCTGACCCATGGTTATCTCGACAAGCGGTGTATTGGCGGGGTTATCGAGTAAATAATTCGCCCAAGCAAATGCGTGGCAATCGACCGGTCCGCCTTGGCTTAAGGCAAGCTGGCCCACCCCGTAGCGCCCTATGTCTTGCACCAAGCTCAATACACCGGGGTCGACCACCGTTAATCCTGCCACCATTGGCCTCCTGCCGTGCGGTAATCAGACTCTGACATCGGCTCAAAACAGACGGTATCACCTACATCAAACGGCATCATGGGCGATTGACGGGGATTAAATAGCACTTTGGGGCAGTTGCCAATAATTTGCCAGCCTGCGGGCGAAGCCGCCGGATACACTGCGGTTTGCTGTTGTGCAATGCCCACACTGCCGGCGGGGATCTGATGACGAGGTGTGGTATGACGTGGCATGGCTATTGTCTCATCCACCGACGCAAGAAAGGCAAAGCCGGGCGCGAAACCAATCGCACAAACGGTGTAAGTTCGTTGGCTGTGTCGCGCAATCACCTCTTGCTCACTTACGCCGGCAAACTCGGCGACCGCAGCTAAATCGGGCCCAACCGAGGGGTGATAATACACCGGCAATGTCACCTGTTTTCCGCCCACCGCGTCGTCGGTGACTCGCAGTGAGTCGCCTTGGTTCATCACCCACGTTTTCAACATTTCTGGCGAGAGTAAGCGAACATTCACTTCCACCAGAACGCTGGTGTAGGCGGGAATTAACTCAACCACACCACGGCCAAAGTGTTGCTGGATTCGCTCACACAGCGCGGATAACTGAGGGACTAAGGTAAGATCGATCTTATTGCCCAACCGGATCATTATCGTGGTTTCACTGACCTGCTCAACCTTGAGTGTCATGGTGTTAAGGCCTTTCTGAGTTGTTTTATCGCCTCGACCGATTGTGGGTTATCTCCATGCACACACATCGTATCCGGCGAAAGCGAGAGCGTTTGCCCCTCGAGGGTTGTCACTGTGCCATATTGAGATAACTGCAAAACCTGTGCAATCATCGCGTCGGCGTCATCTAACACCGCGCCCGGTTCACCGCGCGGCGCCAATTGCCCTGACGCCAGATAGGCTCTATCAGCAAAGGCCTCAAAAATCAGCGGCACACCGGCTCGTTGGGCAAGCTGGCGATGCTGACGGTTATCAGGCAATGCCAGTACCATTAATGGTGTATTGGGCAGCGTATCAGCCACCGCAGCCAACACCGCTTCAAAGCAATCGTTGTCCACCATCATGGTGTTATACAGCGCACCATGGGGCTTCACATAATCAAGGCTCGCATTAAATCGCGCACAGATCCCTTGTAATGCGCCGATTTGGTAGCGAACGAGGTGACTAATTTGTGCCGGGGTATGATCAATATGACGACGGCCAAAGCCCTGCTTATCGGCGTAGCCAGGATGAGCACCAATACTCACATTGTGCTTTACTGCGAGTGCTACCGTGGCCGCCATGACATCAGGATCAGAGGCATGAAAGCCACACGCAATATTGGCCATATCAATCCACGGCATCAGCGCGCTATCCATTCCCATCGTCCACGCACCAAAGCTTTCACCCATGTCTGCGTTTAGTTTCATCACTCCCTCGATTTCACTGACTTTGCTTTACCTTACGGCTTTTTAACCCGCAGATAAACCAACAAAATCGTCAGGGTGTGAGGCTTGTGTCACGCTTGCCGGGCGTTGACGCCGCAGACTTATCTTTCTACTTCTGGCAGTGCGCGCGCCATCAATGCACCCAGGAGACCCAACGCCGATAACACCGCAATCACTACCATTAATCCCCACTGGCTAAGCCACGCCGTGACGCCGCCCATAAATAAGAGCACAAAACCAATCAACGTATTGCTAACCGAGACATAATCGGTGCGCTGATTGCCCTCGGCCATATTCACGATGTAGGTTTTACGCCCAAGGCGCACACCCTCGTGAGCAATGGTCAGAACAAAATAGACGCCAGGCAGTACCCATGGCGAAGAAAACAACGCGGGATACCAGTGACTGATACTCACCACCACCAGCCCCAGTAGCGCCGTCACCACAGCAGCCATTATCATCACTTGGCGGCTGGAGCGATCGGCAAATAGCCCCCAAAAAGGGGCCGATAACAAACTTGCAATACCGCTAATTGCGACAAAGCTTGCGGTTGTGATCGCCAACGCTTGGCTATGCTGACTGGCTAACAACACATAATAGGGCGCGGATAGGGCCGAACAGAGTAACAGTGAACGGGTGATCACAAAGTGGCGTAGGCGCCTATCATCCACCAATAAACGCAGTTTAGACAGTGCATGCGTCAGCGCATTGGCTCCGCCTTCTGTGGCCCCTTCATATTCATCAACTTGGCTGTAAAACGCTGCGGCAATCCACCAAAGCACTGCACCGAACGCCAATAGCGCGCAATAGACCCACACATGCTGCTGATCGGAAACACTGAACAATCCAACACCGGCGGCAATCGTCACCGCCCCCGCCAAGCTTGACGACCATCCATTCAAGCGTCCTCGTTGCGGCTTAGGAATGGTTTTCCCTAACACATCTTTCGAAGCGACCGAGCACAAGCCTCGTGCCAGACTAAATACCACCAGCAAGCCAACAATGCTCCAGCCGGCTACTTGACCAGTTAAAAGCAACGCTGCGATCGCCATTGCTAGGATACACGCCCCTTGAATAACAGAGCCTGCCACCCATGCCCACTTACGTACCGCAAATTGGCGGACATAACCGGCGATACCTAACTGAGGCACTAACGACCCCGCCTCTCGTATTGGCACCAATAAGCCAATTAACGCCAAGGGCGCGCCAACTGCGGTGAGCAGCGCTGGCAAGACAATTTTTGGGTTAGATACTGCGTCGCCAATTTTGGTGAGTCCTTGGCTAACGATGATGCGGAAAAAATTGCCCGGAACCTCACGACACGCACTGCCATCAATGTCTTTACAGGCACGCGCATCTTCTTCATTAAAAAGTTTTTGGTGTAAGTCATCCGCTAGTTTGTGCACACTGTCTCCCAGTCTCTTCTTTTATTTTTATTCTGCCCTTATTGGCAAGGCACGGCAAAATCAACGTGATAATGTTCATCATGGCGAACCCAAGACCGCCGCGTTGAAAACTGAATATGCTGCTTTAAATACTGCCCATACTGGGTATCATACAATGCAGGTTGAAGTGTTGGATCAAAGATTACACGCCACAGATCATAGCCACGACGCCTCGCTTCTTGATGAAGGGCCACGATGTGTGCAGCCATAGCTGTGTAATCAATGTGCTTGTCTTGGTATTGACCATTCCCATCAAATTCAATGTTGTAGCCAAATTTATTGAGTAGATGAGTCGGCAGATGAACCGAGCGTCCCTCGGCATCGACGACCGGTGTCATAAAATCAACCGATAAACCATTTCTATGGGTTTTATGCGGTTTGAACTGACCACCTGACTCAAAGCCCGTTTCAGCATATTGATATACTTTGGCTGGCTGCTCCGCCTCCAAAGACTGATACGATGCCACGATGATGTCACGTACTGCGGAGTGAACATAGGTTCGCCCCGCCCAACGCGCAATCAAGCTGTAGCCTATGAAATTCGCCCCGTCACTGGGCAACTGTACCCCATTGGCTAAATGACCATTCGACGTAGTGCCATAACAGGTACTTTGCTGCGCAGTACCCGCCAATGGAGACATCAAACAAAAAACGAAAAGAATGAACGATAGATACTGGCGATTAATCAGCATGGTCTGCCTGCCAAGTGGCTTTCGATATCGCGTATAAAACATGCGTGGCGAGCGGATGATCTGCTGCCAAATGAGGATGCAAAAAGGTAAAGGGAGCAGCCGGTGTCATCCCGAGTTTTTTCATCACTGCTTGTGAGGGCAGGTTACTCTCGGTGGTAAACGCATAAATTGCCGGAAGCTCAACGTCCTCAAAGCCGATGGCGAGTGCTTTTTGTGCCGCTTCAGTGGCATAGCCTTTTCCCCAATGTGGCGACGCTAAACGCCAGCCAATTTCAACAAACGGCTGATGGCCGAGCTCGAAGGTGGGACGGTTTAACCCCACAAAGCCAATGAATTCGCGTGTCTCAGTCAGCTCTACCGCCCAAAATCCAAACCCGTTATCCGCCAGTTTGGATTGAATATGCGACGCCATCGCATCACTTTGAGCGCGTGAGAGCACGCTGGGGAAATAGCGCATGACATCGGGGTCTTGATTGAGTGCCGCAAAGGGGATCAAATCGGACGCGTGCCATGCGCGTAGCGTCAGTCGCTCCGTCGAGTACATTACCAAGACCATTCCTCGTTAAACGTCATACTGCATAACCACGCACCTGCTACTGTAAATCTTTGTGGCGCAAGCGCGTGAGCCAATATTCACGATAGCGAAAATAGCAATAGGTCGAGGCAAACAAGAAAAACAAATACGAAAGCGAAAATACCAAGGGTGAGGTGATCAACGCATGTTTTAACCCGAGCAATACACCCGCCGCCGTCACCGCAATCTTAGCGACCACCCCGAGCAACAACAAAAACAACGCAAACTGCGGGTAATGGCTGCTACGAAACGTGATCCAATAGCACGCACCCACGGCTGTACTGGCGACGCCCAGACCAAGAAGATAAGAATGAAAGTGCTCACCCGCCAACAAACCACCAAGAATGCTAAGCACGATAATCACAATAAACGTCATGAGTTCCCACCTTTTTTCTCAGTATGGCACTGACGCAAACCGCCGAGGAGAAGCCTATTAAGAGAGTACGATCTTGCTCGCAGGCTCTATGAACGCGGTTGAAATTGACGGCTGGACGTTTGCTGTCAAAGCACCATAGCGATGATTAAGCGCGTCGACAGTGACGATTTGCCCTTGCCGGCGGATACTCACTTTCGTGCCCAAATCCATGCCCGTGAAACGCATCTGCTCATCGCCGCCACTCAAAAAGTGGAAGCGGTCAATCGCCAAATCAACGAGCCGAAAGTCTCGGCGACGACAGCTCAATCGCGCTACCCAGCTTTTCGCCGATAGAGCTTGCGCGGGAGACAAGGCGCGCACTGCAAACTGCCAGCCTTCACTCTCGCCATAAAAATCCATCGGAAAATGCCGCTTAAATTTCTTCTTATCGTAGTAAGATTTCATTACATTATTGTCATTTTATTCGCCATTGACTGGCACGCTAGTCTACATAGCTATGATGCCGTATAAGCTTTCTCTTGCCCAATAGAATTTACGTGTCAAACAGCGGTTCCCTGAACAAATTGCAGACAATGATAAACCTACCGCAATCAAGCGTATAGATATGCGCTATCCTTAACAGAGGTCGCGAATGGAGAGGACCCTTCCCTACATGTGTAGAAGACTGATTTTGTGGTGTGTTGTTTCTATATACATGATGTTCAGTACGCACGTTCATGCTGAACAGGCTCAGCCCCGTGTACTATTTATTAATCCCGGTTATGCAACGGAAAGCTTCTGGCAGGACGTAGATGAATATGCCAATGCCGCTGCCTCCGCCTTAAATATTGACCTAACGATTCGCCACGCCGATCGCAATCACTTCGCCGTGCGTCAAATACTCGCCGCTACCTTGAGTAAGCCGACCCACCCTGATTACATTATTATTGTTAATGAAAAGCTGGCGGCCAAAAACCTAATCCCCATACTGAGAAAATATCCCATTTATGTACAACTTATCTTGAATGATGTCGATCAGCAGACCAAAACCAAGCTCTTCCAAGATCCACATTGGCAACAATACTTATTGCCGAGTATTATTCCCAACAATCATTCGATTGGCTATGCGATCGCCGAAGCCATGGTGCGAGCAGGCGATAATGCGCCCGGCGAAGCCGTCATGATTTCAGGTGATCTTACCACCCCTGCATCAGTGCAACGCGAAGCGGGCGGCAAGCGCTTTTTCGTTGAACGCTCAGACATTACCTTACATCAAGTTGTTCATGGTCAGTGGGATGAGTCCATCAGCCAAGAGCAAATGCATACCTTGTTGCAACGCTACCCAAATGTGCGCTACGTGTGGACAGCCAACGATCATATGGCGTTTGGCGCGATGAAAGCCGTACGGCAAGCGGGAAAAACGCCCGGCGATGACATCTATTTTGCTACGGTCAATACCTCCGAGCGTGTGCTCTCTTTGCGAGAAAAAGGCGACATTTCAGCCCTTGGAGGCGGGCACTTTAAAGCCGCTGGCCTTGCATTGAGCCGCATTTACGCTCACGATAAAGGTTGGCCGTTACCACCGCAATGCGCTGGACAGTTATTTCACTTAATTGAACCTGGCTCCGCTTTTTTCGTACAGTTGCGCGAGCAGGCGTGGGATCAAATCTCGTTTTTGAACATGGCGAAAGGGATTGAAAGCCATTGTCATTCAACCACAACTCAAATGGATAACTAAGTGATAAAACGCGATGTAAACTTACGCGGTCTTCAAGCGCGCGTCGCCTTCGTTGTGCTCTCGATTAGCTTACTTTTTGCGGTAGGGAGTACACTGACGCAGATGTACATCAACTACCAGCGCACACTGGCTACGACCACACAACTGGTGGAGAGCCGGAGCCATAACTCGGCTCGCGTGATTAGTCATGCATTGTGGGTCGTTGATTTAGAGCTTGTACGCCGCAGTGTAAAGGGATTGTCGATGATCCCCACCATTTGTCGCGTTGAGGTAAAAGGTTTTGATGGCACACACATCACTGAAGTCAACAATACCAGTGAGGACTGTAACGCCAATCATCAGTCATTACTGAGCGTTCAAGGTAACAATATTGGCACCCTGAACATTGTGCTCGATCGCAGTGCGATTAAACGCGATGCCTTCACAGGCACCGTGCCTGTCGCTGTCGTCCATTTTACTGAAACCTTGATCATTACTCTGCTGATTTTGTGGGTTATCCATCGGCTGTGCTCGCGCCCCCTCCAACAGCTGTCAAATACGCTGGATTACTACCAAACCGACAAAGCCAACCAAACAAGTGTGCCACTTTCGTTGATTCAACGTAATGACGAAATAGGTAAAGTGTCTCGCTCAATCAATGCGATGCAATCGCGTATCAGAGACGACTTTCTACAAAAGCGCGTGACAGAGCGTGAACTTCGTCAACATCAAACCTTATTGAAAGAGCAAGTCGAACAACGCACCAAAGCACTCAATTGGCAATCAAACGCTAGCTCTCTACTCGCCGATATTTCAATTCAATTTTTACGTGCAGACTCGCAATATATTACTGAAGACGTAGAGAAAATTTTTCCCGATATGGCGTCATTACTCGGCGTTGAGGCGATTGGTTGGTATGCCTTTGATGCATTCCGCGCTGAACGCCGTTGTTATTGGCCACAAGAGATTGATTTTGCGCCCCAGACCGTCGACTTAAGCGATATGCATATGATAAAACGGTGGCTGGCTGACACTGACGCACTGGTCGTGCCGCACGTTGGCCAGCTCGGCGATGATGCGATTAACGAACGCTCTTGGTTGCGTCGCCGGCATATTCTGTCATTTGCCGCTTTTCCACTGACCGACGGCAGAAAAAGCTTCGGAATGATCACCGTGGCTAACCGTCACTTACCCTTTATCTGGGACCACAATAAAACCTTGCTTTTAAAGCGCTTCGCGACAGCCATCAGTGAAGTAATGATCCGTGAACGAAACCATTTTGCCATGGAAGAGCTGCAAGAAGAGCTGATTGTCGCCAATGAAAAGTTGAAAGTACAAGCGGAAACGGACGATCTTACCCGCTTAAGTAATAGACGCCCTTTTAAACGCGAACTCAAAAACCATATCCAACATGGTATCGCCAGCCGGTTACCTGTCGCCGTCATGATGATCGATGTCGATCATTTTAAAGCGTATAACGATGAATACGGTCATCTCAAAGGCGATGACGTTCTCACCCAAATCGCGCGCGTACTGCTCACACAAACGGAACGCTATCAAGGCTCGGTAGCCCGGTTTGGAGGCGAAGAGTTTGCCATTACCCTCTCAACACGCTATGCCTCGAAGTTAACCCAGCTGGCCGAAACCATTCGAGCGGACATTGCCAATCTTAATATCGAGCACAAGAAAAACCCAAATGGTGACAAAATCACTGTCAGTATCGGTGGCATTATTACGCTCCCAACTCGCGAAACCACTGACTCATACCTGCTTGAAATGGCTGATCAGCGGCTATATCAAGCCAAAGAGGAAGGTCGCGACCAAACTAGGATCCTTGACCAAACAGCGGAAAAATAGCGAGCTTGCTCACGCCCTCCTCTCAATCCCACGGGTGAGTCATGACAGTCCGATGACGGTATGCTACAACCCTCGTAAGCGATATGTTGACCACCCGCCAAGCGGGTATCTCGCCTCATTATCCAGATAATAAAAATGTCACCGACTCAAGAAGCAGCGCTTCAGACGCTGTCGACGCAGAAAAGGAAGCCCTATGAAAGTCGTCTTTGTCCGTCACGGAAAAACCGATTACTCTTTGGCCGATGCTCGCCAAATGAGCCAACTGGAAAAAGACTATGCACCACTCCAACGTGCATGTATCCCTGACATTCAAGCACTTGCCGAACATCCTAGTCTACAGAAAGCGGAGGTGATTCTTTCTTCACCTTATACACGCGCTTTACAAACAGCAGAAATCTTAAATCGACAATTACAAAAAGAGCTGTTTGTTGAACATGACTTGCGCGAATGGCAAGCAGACATTAAAGGGAGCTATATTCCTCTTTCTGAGCGCGATCGACGCTGGATTGAGTATCGAGAACTGTTTGCCAATGGAAATGAAGTAACCAATGCAGGTTATGAGTCCGCCACCGCGTTATATCGCCGAGTAACATCTGTGCTCGACACCTATCAAGACTACAATACGATTGCGGTTATCGCGCATTTTAACGTGATTGAGAGTTTAGTGGGTTATCGTGAGCAGGGGATTGAGTATGGAGAAGTGATTGAAGTCGACTACCAACCCAATCTCTAACGTCTTCCCCTTAGCGGGCGAGGCTTTAGCGCTAAAACGGTAAAAAATCGCATACCTCGAGGCGATGACTTTGCTGATAATTATCAAAAGGGACGCAATAGGCGTCCCTTCTCGTCTTACTGCGATTCGACCAGAGCCTTTACTCTATCAACCCATTGTTCTTAATTACGTTTTGATACCAGTAAAAGCTCTTTTTACGATGGCGAGAAAAGTCGCCACTGCCGTCATCGTGACGGTCAACGTAGATGAAACCATAGCGCTTGCGGTATTCGCCCGTGGTAAAGGACACGCAATCGAGACAACCCCATGGCGTGTAACCAATCACCTCAACGCCATCTTGCCAAATGGCCTCTCCGAGTGCCTCTATATGTTGTGACAAATAGCTAATGCGATAATCATCATTGATTTCCCCTGAGGTTTCACACTTATCTGTCGCGCCAAGACCATTCTCTACCACAAAAATCGGTTTTTCATAACGCTCATACAGCTCAGAAAGCGCAAAGCGTAGGCCTTTGGGATCAATTTGCCAGCCCCAATCCGAAGCGGGTAGATGCGGATTCAATCGGCTTGCACTGAATAGAGCATTTTCATCTTCTTCTGGCGGGTTAGCATCGACAATGTTGGTCATGTAGTAACTGATCGCTAGAAAGTCTGCTCGGCCGTTTTCCAAGATGTACTCGTCCTCGTCATGCATCTTGACCTCAACCCCTTTCTCAGCCCATTGTGGCCAAATATAGTGAGGATAGTGGCCTCTGACCTGTACGTCGCTGCATAAATATTTATCCCGCATGGCCCGCTGTGACGCCAGCATGTCATCAGGGTGACAACTCGCCGGATAAAGCGGCATCATGTGGATCATGCTACCTATTTTAAAATCAGGGTTAATAATATGGCCCAGAGCCACCACCTTGGCACTCGCCACAAATTGATGATGTAGCACCTGGTAGAGCGTCTGCTCGGGATGCTCGTGCTCGGTAAAAACCACACCTGAATTACAATAGCCAAATAGCGGATAGTCCCAGTTGAGCTGGTTGTTGATCTCGTTAAAGGTAATCCAATAAGTGACTTTGTCACGATAGCGAGTCATCACTGTCTCGCAAAACCGCACGAAAAACTCAATCACATCTCGATGAGCCCAGCCTCCGTATTGGGTGACAAGGTGCTGGGGCATCTCAAAATGAGAAAGCGTAATGACAGGTTCAATTCCTTTCTCTAATAGGTAGTCAATGAGGTCATCATAAAAGGCTAGGCCAGCTTCATTCGGCGTGAGCTCATCACCAAGAGGAAAGATCCTCGACCACGCGATAGACGTGCGAAAACACTTAAAGCCCATCTCCGCAAAGAGATCGATGTCCTCACGGTAATGGTGATAAAAATCCACGGCATCATGGTTCGGATAGGCTTCATGCTCTTCAACACGTTGGGTAATTTTGCGCGGGGTACCATGGGCACCTTTAGTCAACACATCCACAATGCTGACGCCTTTACCGTCGCAATCCCATCCTCCCTCAACTTGGTGAGCCGCCACCGCGCCACCCCATAAAAAATGCTCCGGAAATACCGTTTTCATTGTTCACCTCTATTTGTCTCATCTCCCGCTAGGCTAACGATTTCCACTCAGCTGAAGTGTGAACTGACTCGAAAAGCATAGGATCTCCACTATCAAACTCGCGACCAACTGAATAGAAAAGCATTAATAAGGAAAAATTATGCTATTAACCTATCGAGTGGTTAGTGCTAAGCTGTCTAAATAGACAAATTCATGCGATTATTCTTCACATATCAGGAGCTTTCATGAGTCGGTTTAGTAACGTTGCTATTGTTGGTGGCACTCACGGTAACGAGTTTAGCGGTGTTTACGCACTAAAACAGTGGCAATCCAACCCAGCAACCACAGCCCGCGATAGTTTTTCCACCGAACATGTGTTTGCGAACCCCCCTGCTTATAGCGCCAACAAACGCTATCTAGACTGCGACCTTAACCGCCAATTCGATCCTAAACTGCTGGCTGATTACAGCTTGGCAAACTACGAGCAAAGTCGCGCTAAAGCCCTAAACCAACAGTTAGGCCCTAAAGGGGATCCGCGCGTCGATTTTATTATCGACCTGCATAACACCACCAGCAACATGGGACCCACACTGATACTCTTGACACTTGATACGTTCAATAAGCAGCTCGCCGCTTACGTTAGTGAGCGTATGCCCGATGCGGTTATTCTAGTCGAAGATCATATTGAACCTATTCAGCATGCATTTTTATGCTCGATCGGTAAACAAGGGGTGATCGTTGAGGTAGGCCCACAGCCCCAATCGGTACTGCGTCATGATGTGATGGAATCGATGCAAGAAATGACGACACACATTTTAGACTTCGTGCATCTGTTTAATATTGATAAGGTGCCAGCGCTGCCTAAAAGCGTCACCGCGTACCGTTACAAAGAGACACTGCATTTACCGCAGAATGAGCATGGGGAGCGTATTGGTATGGTTCACCAACACGTTCAAGACAAAGACTTTCAGCCGATACAGCCCGGTGATCCACTGTTTATGTGTTTTGATGGCAAAGAATTAACATGGCAAGGCGACTACACGGCCTATCCGCACTTCATTAATGAAGCAGCGTATTACGACAACAATATTGCGATGTCGATGGCTAACGTATTTACCTTCACGGTATAACCTGTTTCTCCGCCTAACGTCCTCAGCGAGCGCGAGTTGCTGGGATTTGTACTACACTTAGGCTAAGCCAAATAGACGTACAGAGCCCAGCAGTGAATCAGCCCATTGACCAGAACAAACATATTGTCACATTACTTCCCTCACTTTTTCGCCATCTCGATACGGCGGTTGTTATTGCTGACACAAATCGCCGTATCCAATTTATTAATCCACACGCAGAAGCCCTATTTGGTTGCAGCCTAGCGGATGTAAAAGGCGCTAGCACACGCATCCTATACGCCGAACAAGAAGACTTTACCGCAACGGGTAAAGATCGTTTTAACACTCACTCAGTTCACGCATACTACGATGCTTATGTGGTGAGATATAAAACCGCCGATGGCCATGTGTTTTTGGGCGAAACACATGGTGGGCCAGTATGCGATGAGCAACAAGTTGTCGCCATGTATGTGGCTTTTATTCAAGACATTAGCACCCGCGTAGAAGTAGAATCCGCGCTCAACCAGCTACACTCAATCACGTCAGCACGCAATTTGGATTTTTGCCGGCGCGTAGAGCGCATTCTCTCACTCGGTTGTAAACACTTTAATTTGCCTATCGGTATACTCAGCCAAATTCATGGCCAGCGTTATACCGTTCAATACGCGCAGCATCCTGATGACGCCCTGCAGCCTGGGCAAGCATTTGACTTGAAAGAAACCTACTGTTGTCACGTCTATGAGGCCAATGAGGCGCAAGGTTTCCACCATGTTTCGCAAAGCGATCTCAAAGCCCACCCCTGCTACGAACACTTTGGCCTCGAAGCGTATATCGGTGCGCCCATTTTTATTGATGGCGAGCGCTATGGCACGTTAAATTTTTCAAGCCCAGAGCCCACTCGCCCCTTTGTCTCACAAGACTACGAACTGGTACGACTTTTTGCTGAATGGGTCGGCCATGAACTCGCGCGTCTGCGAGATTGGGAAGCACTCGAGCAAGCGCAACAATTGCTTGAAATACAAGCAAATACTGACTCATTGACGCAACTTTATAACCGCCACTATCTCAGCAATGCCCTGGTTCAAGAGCTAGCACGCTGCGAACGCTACAACAACCCCTTGACGCTAGCGATCGTAGACTTTGATAACTTCAAACTCTTAAATGACACCTTTGGTCATCGGGCAGGCGATATCGCACTACAACGCTTCGGCAATATTGTGCGGGAAGAATCACGGATCAATGACATATACGGTCGCTGGGGCGGAGAGGAGTTTCTCTGTCTGCTTCCTGAAACGGATTTGAGTGGTGCGGAAGTAGTACTAAAGCGCTTGGTCGAGCGCGTACATAGCGAAGAAATCCACGTCGACGGACAGACCATACGCTGCACCATAAGCATCGGTTATACGGGCTTCTCGGCAGGTGATACACAAGACAGTATCATTCAACGCGCCGACACCGCGCTCTATCTCGCCAAAGAAAACGGCCGCAATCGAATCGAGAAGCAATGATTCACCCCCGCTGTTTGCGTGCCCAGTGGATGTAGTCTTGGATCACAGGCTCAGTAAGTAAAAGGTCGAGGGTGTGTAGTGTGCGACCCAGGTGTTTTTCACTGAATTGGCGATGAATAAAAGCATGGCAAGGCCGACATACCCAAATACCGTGCTCACGCATGTAAGGTCGGGAAAAGCGCTTGGTGAACCATTTGTTGTTATGACAAGTTTTGGGGATCAAGTGATGGAAGGTCAGCGGCCTAGAGTGCTGACACAGTGCACAGGGCGTTAAAGAAGGCGGAGAGGCAGGCATACGGGTTATAATACTTAAAAAGAAGGCCGCATCGATAACTGCGACCCTCGTGACCAGCGTCTGGTTCAATTACGCGAAGTTGTCACGTAAGTATTCAATAATATCGTCCGATTCGTACATCCACTGAGTTTCGCCGCCTTGGTCAATACGCAGACAAGGCACCATGCCTTTACCGCCTTCGGTCTGTAGGCGTTGCCATTCTTCGGCGTTAGCGTTCATATCCACCAGCGGAATATCTAACTTGAGCTCTGTCATGACTGCACGCACTTTATGGCAAAATGGGCAGTGCTCTTTGTGATACAAGCTTAGTCCGTTCAAATCAGCCATTATGTTTCCTTCTGGGTCATCAGGGCGGCTTTTCAAATGCCGCCAACTGTGTGAATTCACTCCACGTAATGATGGCATTTAACTTGGCCCCAACGCTAGTCTTTAGCCTGTTTTATTGGCGCCAAATGAGCAACTAAGTGCATAATGGAGATTAACCCATCACCTCAAGGTCGCTTGCTCATAACTCAAACGCTAGATAGTGTGTTGCGATAACAAAGACAGTCATCGCTTTGCCAGCCACGTGGGCCACGTTGAATTTTTTACCACACAAGTTAAACCCATTCCGCTCTAACACCGTTTGCGATGCCATGTTGGTCGTAGACACCATGGCGTTGAGTGTCACAAGTCCGTATTCGCGAGCAATCTCTAGGGCGTACTTCACGGCTCGAGACGCAACCCCTTTCCCGGTGTGTTGCTCTGCAATGCGATACCCTAACGAACCTGATGCAGATACCGTATCAATTTGGCTGATATTAACCCGTCCCAAAAGCTGCCCCTCGGCATCCGTGATCAACATCGGTACGTGTTGTCCCTTCTGATGTAATGCCAGTAATTCGCAGATGTGGTCATAAACGCTTGATAGGCGGTAAAACGCCTCACCGCGCGATTCAATATAGGTTTCAAAATAAGCACGGTTTTGTTGTTCAAAATGGAACAACAAGTCCGTATCAGCGAGGGTAAGGGGGCGGATCAGTAACTGCATAACACGACCGAATTAATCCGGTCCATGTTCAAACTGTTTTAATGCCTCATTGGGTGTATGCCATGGTGCCTTCGACGCCGTGTGAATATGAAAATTTGGCGCACATTGTGGGGCCGTATCCAAAATTCCCAGACGAATATTAAACACACCCTTATTGATTTTATGAGAGAAAAGACTCGACCCACATTGCCCACAAAAAGCAAGCACCGTTTCTGAGCTCTTCTCATAATAACGAATATGCGCTTGGCCAGCCGTGACCGAGACTTTGTCTGCCTCTATGCCGCCGACTGATGAATAATCTGAACCAGTAAACTTTCGGCATTCAGAGCAATGGCAATTTCCCATATAAAGGAAGGTATCTGGCAATGTAAGACGGACACCACCACATAGGCAGCTAGCAGAGAGTGTGGACATGAACATATCCCTATCTAAAGTATCAAACTTTATTGTCTACTCTTGCCTAGCAGAAGACAATTAAAATGTTGCATTTCATAGGCATGGCTATCTATTAATCTTCACCCTCGGTGCTTGCCACTTTCGCCCTCTTCCTATTTACAGTGTAAATTCATTGGCAGCGCGTCGACCTAACTAGACGCTTGACGAATTAACGCTCACAATCCTGACGTCCCCCTGAACATATAGTGACATTGGTCACATAAATTATTGCAGTTTATGAAAGCGCCCCGTAATATCATTGCCATTAAATTTGGGATGAAGGTCACACATAAAGTGACAGTATCTACGGACGGGCTGATCGTTTTTACCAAGTTGAGGGTGATATGACACTACCACGATCTTCATGTACTGCTCGTGCCGTGCTCAAGGGGGCGGGGCGTTTTTTTGCTATCGCGTGCTATTTAGCCGGTATTGCTGGCATTATCCATTACAGTGTGGCGGCACATAACGTGGCGTCAGAATCTTCACTTATTGAACTTTCACAATTACTCCTGCTCGTGCTCACCGTATTCACCTTTCGCGGCGTGGCTAAACGGAATCACGCTATTTCGCAGGCAGCCAAACTGATGAGCGGTTTTTTCTTAGTACTGATGATCCGCGAGCTCGATGCTACCCTCGATATCGTCATGCATGGTTTTTGGAAAGTCCCCGCATTGTTGGTCACCGGGTTAACCATTTGGCCAGCGCTCAAAAACGGCCGTGACACATTCACTAGCCTGGCCCACGCACTTAGCGCCAAAAGCAGTACCCTGTTGATTGTGGCATTAGGGCTATTGCTGGTTTATTCGCGCTTGTTTGGAATGGGTGAGCTATGGGAGCAGGCCATGGGTGCCATGTATGTGAGAGATGTGAAAAACATTGCGGAAGAAAGCACCGAGCTGGTCGCGTACTCACTGATTTGGCTTTCAGCACTGGGTTACTGGCTAGAAGCGGAAAAGCAACGCCACCCCCATGCATCTAGTGTTATGCATACAGCGGAGCAGGATGTACCTGCTCAGTAGCTTTCCCCATGCGTGTTATCGTTGGGCGTCGCCAGTAGGCGGCGTCGTGGCTTGATGCTATCATTGGGGAAAAGAGCAGCAGGAGCCAAGATAATGGCGCGGACGTTTGTTTTCCTTTTCATTGTTTTTTCTACGTTTTCTTATGCAGATGCGGATGACTCGCCTCAATCCGACAAAGTGATCACCCACAAGAACGAGACGATTTGCAAATCAACCTTTAGCCAGAAGATGATCAGCCAGCAAATGACGTTCAGTAATCAAGCTAATGCGTCAGACGTTAGGCGTATTGCCGAGCGTAAAATTGCCGCAGCCCGAAAAAAATTCGCCGACACAGGCAGCTATTGCGATGCCGCCCAAGTACTGATGAACTTTGAGCCTGAGTCCCTCTCTGGCCAGGATGGCGACGCGCAATTTAAAGAGCAATAGAACACAGCGCGCTGTGGGTTCACATCTTTTTTTCGGAGTCCAACAATCATAAGCCTTGTTGGTCAACGCACACTTTTCCTCCTCCCGCCTAGGCTGTGATACACTCCCGCCACGGATAAACAAGGGCTTTGATGATGAAAAAAATGCTATTTGCAGTCGCGCTCGCCGCGGCGCTGGCTGGTTGCGACAACGATGAAGTTGGGGACGTTAGCTTGGGGATGTTTACCATGAAAGACATCAAGCTTAACCATCTGGTCGATCCTGTGGTAAGCGGGGTGACGTGCCATGTCGCCTCTGTTGAAGCCGATTTAAGCTTTTCTGACCCAAGCGATAGCGCCATCTCTTGTCGTCAAACCGGTGAAATTACGCCAGAGATGATTGCCAATATCGATAAAAGCGCATCGGGCGAAGTGGTATTTAGAAAGTCGAAAAGTATTTTCTTCAAGTCGATGAAGATTCGTCGGATTTTCGATGTGAAAAATCAGACCTTGATGTACCTTTCTTACTCAACAAAAGAAACATCCGGTAGCTTCAAGCATAGCTTGTCCACGGTTCCTCTATGGGGCACCAAGGCGTACCAGTCACAACCACAACAATAATCACCGCCACGCCCGCAGGCGACATTGAAACGAGAGCGCGATGAACAAAGTCGAAACACAGATGAATGCGTGGCTGGATGAGGTGGTGATTGGGCTGAACCTTTGCCCTTTCGCCGCGAAGCCACGTCGCAAACAACAAATTCAGCTCACTATTTGCGACGCTGAGGATGATACCGAGATTTTGACCGCGATTTATCAGGCTTTAGTCCACCTTGATCATACCGATCCTAACATCACTGATACGACGGTAGTCGTGGTGCCCAACGCGCTCGCTGATTTTGACCATTACCTGGATCTCATCGATGCCACCGAAGCGATGATTGACCATTACCACTGGCGGGGAGTTTTCCAAGTCGCCAGTTTTCATCCTGACTACTGTTTTGAAGGTTGCGCTCCAGAGGATAGTGAGAACCTAACCAATCGCTCCCCCTACCCTTGCTTTCACTTGATTCGTGAAGCCAGCATGTCACGCGCGCTTGCGCATTATGGCCAAGACCCAGAACAGATCCCCGCACGCAATATTGCGCGTGTTTCAGCACTGACTTATGAAGAGCGTCAAGCACTCTTTCCTTGGATAAAAGCCTCACCAGACTGAACCTCTACCTGGGTTTGGGCGAGGTGTTGTCCCTCAAGCGACAGCGATAAAAGGTCGCCGTTTTCCAGCACACCAACCCCTTCGGGGGTGCCCGTCAACACAATGTCGCCTGGATTCAACCAAAACGTTTGGCTTATATGCTGAATAAGTGCGATCACTGGCATCAACATGGTCGCGCTATTGCCTTGCTGCCGCATCTCACCATTGATGGACAATGAAAAGGCGACCTCACACCAATCATCAGGCACCGCCACAAAACGCCCAATCGCCGCACTCCCCGCAAATGCTTTCGCCCGCTCCCAAGGCAGCCCTTTTTGTTTTAAGCGACTTTGCTCTTCGCGACGGGTTAAATCCAGCGCGAGCGTCATCCCGCCCAAAGCGTCCTTGACCGCTTGCTCACTGGCCTGAAATAACGGCTTGGTGATCAGCACAGCCAACTCGGTTTCATAGTGCACAGGCACAAACTGCTCGGCGATGGCTAATGGCGCTTCCAAGGGTTGAATCGCGCTTGGTGGCTTCATAAATAAGACCGGCTCATCCGGAATAGGGTTATTGAGCTCGCGTGCGTGAGCCGCGTAATTGCGTCCCACACACACGACTTGTCCCACGGGAAAATCGATTGTCTTGCCTTGTAACCATTGGTGTTGGTAGCGCATTTATTTCTTCCTTGCTAATGAAAAGTCGATCCCTGACTAATTTTGATAACGAAAAAGGCAAGAATGCAAGACACAGTTGGCATTTCCCGTGTCGTTGACTTGTTGATTTTTTTATCTCGACCAAGGATACAAAGAGAGATTGAAGGGAGCACCTATGCCGCAACATCCATTTGATTCCCCCATCCAGTGTGTCATCTTTGATTGCGAAGGGACCTTGGTTGACTCAGAGAAGCTATCTCATCAAGCCTTGGTGGAAACTTTCTCCACGTTTGGTGTGCGTGTTGATCTGCAAGACTCACTCGATCATTTTGAGGGCGGAAAACTCACCGATGTCCTCCAACAAGCCTGTGAGCGTAGCGGCGCACATATTCCTATTGATCAACTCGAGCCACGTTTTCGACACTTATGTCGTCAGTATTTCGAGGCTGAGTTAGCGCCAGTAAAGGGCATTGAAACCGTCTTACAGGCGCTTGAACAGCAAGGGATTGATGTTTGTGTCGCATCAAATAGCCCCGTAGAAAAAATGGCCCATGCACTTCAACTCACCAAGCTGTTGCCCTATTTTGAGCATCGCTTATTCAGTGCCTTTGATACTAACAGCTGGAAGCCGGCCCCGGATCTTCTTCACTACGCTGCGATGAATATGGCCTGCCCCACTGCCCAGTGTGTGTTCATCGATGACACCAACAAAGGCATACAAGCGGGGATCAATGCCGAGATGCGTACCATCCACTTTAACCCCAACCCCAATGTGCCCACAACAGCGCACCCTTTAGTCACTCGCTTGTTTAGCAGTGACGCGTTATTGCATTATTTTCAAAGCGCTAGCATGACCTTAACGCGCTGAGTGGCCGCATAACGCGACCGCATGTTGCCGCCACCATTCCTGATCAAGCCGAACGGTGCGTAACGCACCACCATGCTGTATGTTCCACTCGCGCACCACCTTTAATACAGGTGTGCCAGCGGGTACCTCCAATACAGCCGCACGATCACTGTCTAACGCTTCCCATGAGCTCGACCAATCCACATCCGCGTCCGCTGGCGTGTTTAACAAGGTAGCCTGTTCACCGGTTTGCCAGATGCGGGGGTAATGGTCTGAATGGAGAAACGTGCGCACAAACCCAACAGGTAGTTGGGCAATTTGAATCAGCCCCTCTCCTTCAAAGACCTGTGCAAATGGAGGCAATTGCATCTGATCACTGACCGCCGCTGACGCCATGGGCGTTTTTTGCGTCACCCAAGAAAATTGACCACCGTGTTGCGCGAAACACTGCTGCCAATCGACGAGTTGGCTAGGGTCGTACGCACACGGGGTGGGCGCTACAAACCAGCCACGTCGCTCCCGCCGATATATGCGTCCCTCCGCCTCAAGCACCGCAAGCGCTTCTCGCAACGTGACCCGCGTGGTTGAGAAAGTCTCTGCGAGCTGGCGCTCGCCGGGGAGCTTTTTGCCCGGTGGTAATAAACCGCGATCGATTTGCGCTAATAATTGTTGGCGTATCGCCATAAACTGCATCATGGGCTGTCAGGTCTGCGTCAGGTTTGTGCCGCTAGTGTGATCTTTCTCAATTTGCTGCCAAAACCTGACCATAATGTCCAAGAAATAAACAGTGATTAAGATAGAATCGCCAGTCTACTTATAATCGGAGCAAAGAACAAAAGATGCACTTAAGGAACACGCTGAGACATATTTCCCCACAACTAGGCCGACGTCTCGTGTGTATTACGCTTTTTTGTTGGTTAGGTTTAGCAGGGCATATCACTCCCAGTTATGCCAAGGATAACCAATTGTCTGATTATTTTATTGAAACCTGGACATCATCTAACGGGTTGCCGCATAACAGCATTAATGCCATCGCCCAAACCTCTGATGGCTATTTGTGGTTTGCCACCTGGGAGGGCGTAGCACGTTATAACGGTTTAGAGTTTGTGCGCTTTGACCGCGGCCCTGACACACAAATGAAAGATTCAGGGACGCGCGCCCTGGCGACAGGGCCTGACAATCAACTTTATGCCGGGGGGGCACGAGGCAGCTTAGTGATGCGCCAAGGCTTTTCGTGGCAGGGTCTTCCCACAGCCCCCAGCCTCATTAATGATGCGCTCCATGACCAGACAGGTGGCTTGTGGTTAGCAGTAGAGGGAATGGGGATTGCTTACTACGCCCCTGAACAGCTCTCGCAACCCGATCCCACCCCACGGACATTTATCGATACCCTCAGTAGCTATCACCTGACCCAAACCGCCGATGGACAAGTCTATGCGGCCACCGAAAAAGGGGTCTATCAACTGTCTTTACAAAACGGCGCGACGCCTCTCTCTTTTCACAACCTGTTTCGCAAAGCCTTTTATGTCTCAAGTGGTCAAGATGGCAGCCTCCTAGTCGGCTCCGAAAATGGCGCTTGGCGCTATAAAAACAGTCGCTGGACACCACTGGCGAGTGAGCTACTCCACCAAGCGATTACCATGGTTGAACAAGACAGCCGTGGTGCCTATTGGTTCGGAACCCTTAGCCACGGTATTGCTCACATGAAAGACCAACATATCGATTTTCTTGACGATCACCGCGGCCTGCCCAACAACCGGATATTATCCTGGTTTGAAGACAATGAGGGTAGTATTTGGATAGGGACTAATGGCGGGGCAATGCGGCTTCGATACGCACCGTTTGTCACACTGACAAAAGATAATGGGCTAGCCGGTGACTATGTACGCACAGTCCTTGCGAGCGGCGACAATACAGTATGGGTGGGGGCCAGTGAGGGATTAAGTCAAATCGATATTGAACAAGGTAACGCTAAGGTGTTGGCCGGCGATATATCGGTGCTCAGTCTCGCGCCTCGAGTACAAGGCGGACTGTGGGTGGGTACCTACCAACAAGGCCTCTACTACTGGCACCAAGGCGCGCTCACTCCCGCCAAAACAGTGAACGCTCAATTGCCTGATAATGAAGTCAGGGCGATTGTCGAACGTGATGGTGCATTATGGGTGGGCACACCACGTGGCTTGGTCACGTTTTCGTCTCTCCCAAGCAATCAACCCGCGCACTCGTCAACCATTTATCAAAAGCGTGCATACTACAATAGTCAAAATAGTGCCCTACTCGGCAACTATATTATGTCGTTAACGTTCGATGAAACGGGCAAGCTATGGATAGGCACTGGCAGCGGAGCCGGGTATCTGCTCAAAGAGACCATCACGCCGCTCGATTTCACCGAGCAAGAGCAAGCGCAGTATGTTTTTGGCTTTTTTCACGAGCCTGGCTACGTATGGATGGCCACTGATCGAGGTATTGTCCGTTATCGGCAATCTGATAGCCAACTCGCTTTAGTTGGCCGACCACATGGCCTACCGATTGATAAATTCTTTCAAATTATCAAAGGCGATGACCAGAGCTTTTGGTTGTCCAGTAACCGTGGGATCTGGCGCATTAACTATGAACATGCGCATCAAGTGGCGGATAACACCCGCGTGCGTATTGATTTTGAGCACTATGACCAAAGCGATGGCATGATGAACAGCCAAGCTAACGGCGGCTCAAACCCTGCCGCGACCAAAACCGCACAGGGGGATATTATCTTCGCCACCGCCAAAGGGGTGACTAGCGTAAAGCCGACCCGGCTATCGCAATTACTTAGTCAGCCGTTACCGATTGTGATGCAACAAGTGCGATTTGATGGCAAAGCGATTAACCCTGAAGCAAGTAACACCGCACCTGCAGGTACCAATCGCGTGTCATTCTCTTACGCCGCCCTCGGCTATACCATGCCAGAGCAAATTCAATACCGCACACAGCTGGAGGGTTTTGAGTCTGAATGGGCCTATCGCCACGAAAGCCATATTGCCGAATATACCAACTTACCACCCGGTGATTACACCTTTAAAGTGAGTGCTCGCTACCCATATAGCGATTGGAGCAACGATATTCTCACCTATCGTTTTACGGTGACACCCTCACTATGGCAACGATCAGATATACGTGCGCTAGGGTTCTTGGCTTTAGTCACCCTCGCCTACGGCGCCTTTATGTGGCGGATCCGCCGTATGCAACAAAAAGAAGCACAGTTAAAAGCCTTGGTAAAAGAAAAGACGCAAGCCCTGCAAGCACAAGCTGACGACTTTGAACGTATGTCGAAAGAGGATGCATTAACCGGTCTGGCTAACCGTCGCGCCTTTGATGAGTACTGGCACCTAGCCTTTGATGAAGCCAATCAGTCAGGCCAGCCCTTGCAAGTAGCCATTTTAGATATTGATCATTTTAAGCGTATTAACGATCAGCATTCACACCTGGTGGGCGATCAGATTATCCAACGTATCGGAAGCTTTTTAGATAAAGAACGCGAGCAGTTAAGTCATATCGCCCGCTGGGGCGGCGAGGAGTTTACGTTACTGTATGCGGGGACACCGGCCGATGGGTATAGCTACTTTGATGGATTACGCCGTCGTATCGCCGCGTTAACTCTTGACGATATCGCGCCTTCGTTGCAAGTCACCGTCAGTATTGGTATCGCTGGCAACCACCAGGCTACCGACTATGTTGATGGGCTAAAACAAGCTGACCAAGCCTTGTATCGTGCCAAGCGTGACGGCCGGAACTGTGTGCGTCAACGTAGCGGATACGAGTCTTAGTCATCCTGAGTGAACCATCAAAGAAAAAAGGAGCGCGAATGCGCTCCTTTATACGATGTTTTGAATAGAGGCTTTATGGCCAAGGCTTAGGCCATGGTTTCTAAGCTCTTTTCATAAGACTCATATTGCTTTGATACCGACTCGCTCGGGCCACCGGTTGCTTTACTCACCAAAATGGCGCCCAATCCCGCAAAGATAAAGCCAGGAACAATTTCATACAAATCGAAAATGCCGCCTGAAAGCTGTTTCCATACCACAACTGTCACGCCGCCGACCAAAATCGCCGTCAGTGCACCGTTACGGTTCATGTCACGCCAGAACAGACTGAGCAGCAGTGCTGGGCCAAAAGCAGCCCCAAAGCCCGCCCATGCATAAGACACCAGGCCAAGGACTGAGCTTTCTGGATCCATCGCTAAGCCGAGTGCGATCGCCGAGAGCAAAATTACCGCACCGCGACCAACCATTACCACTTCTTGCGTAGAGGCATCAGGACGGAACACTTGTTTGTAAAAATCTTCCGCCAGCGCAGACGAGGATACCAGTAGCTGTGAATCCGCAGTACTCATGATCGCGGCCAAAATGGCGGCAAGCAGGATACCCGCGATGACAGGGTGGAATGCCGCGTTTACGAGAAGCATGAAGATTTTCTCGCCATCCTTCAGGTCACCGGTCATGTCATTTTGTACGTACAAAATACCCACCAGCCCGATAAGCACCGCACCAAACATTGATAGCGCAGACCAACCAACGGCAATACGGCGCGCGGTGGTAATGTCTTTGTTTGAACGGGTCGCTTGGAAACGCGCCAAGATATGTGGCTGGCCAAAGTAACCTAGCCCCCATGCTGCCAGCGAGACAATGCCGATCCAAGATAGTGGCTCGCCCTCAACATCACGCCAAAGCGTCATCAGCTCGGGGTTAATCGCTGCAACATCGCTGCCGAGTTTAAAGATGCTTCCGTCCATGATCACGAAAGGCACAATCAACAGGGCTGCTGCCATCAACAAGCCTTGTACCAAGTCAGTCCAAGATACCGCCAAGAAGCCACCGAACAAGGTATAAGACACGACACAGATGGTGCCAATGACCACCGCGGTGGTGTAATCAAACCCAAACACCGTGGTGAAGAGTTTACCGCCTGCAACCAAGCCGGAGCTGGTGTAGAAAAGGAAGAAAAGCAAAATGAAGAAAGCAGAGATGGTTTGCAGCAGTTTTGATTTATCTTCAAAACGGCGGGCAAAAAACTCCGGTAACGTCAATGCGTTATCTGCTTCAATACTGTATGTACGCAGGCGTTTGGCACAAATTAACCAGTTCAGGTAAGTGCCTAACAGCAAACCGCCTGCTAACCAAAGTGATTCCATTCCCGCAGCGTAGGCATAGCCAGGAAGGCCAAGCAGCAACCAACCACTCATATCTGATGCACCCGCTGACAAGGCAGCAGGCCATGGGCCTAACGAACGCCCCCCGAGGAAGTAGTCTTCGGAGTTGGATGTGCGTTTGTAGGCATATACACCAATGGCAAGCATCATGATGAGATATGCCAGAAAGGTTGCACTGATGGCATAGCTATTGTCTATCATATCTGTCCCTCAATTACATGGCCCCAATCGGGGCCATTTCTGGAAAGTTAATGTTCACCACTGCCGAGTTCCAGAAGCGTGGCATTACCACCTACAGCAGTGATATTTATGGTTCGGGTGCATTCGGTCACAAAACGCAACACATAGTCGGGCGAACCAATCACGGGATAATGAGCCGTGTCAGTTTCCGCAACCAGTGTGGCAATCACACCCTTACGTTGCGCGAGTTGGCGGTTGACGTGTCGCACGTGTGCGTCTTCCCCTGTCGTTGCCAACCCGACGATGTGTGGATGAACCAAGAGATCGTTGAGCGCATCAATACTCACGCGCACGGCCACACGATCTGGGCATCCAGCTTTCACGAGGTCGGCCAGTACAGCGTCGACCATATCAGCGTGAGTGCCCTCAACACTCACTACCACACAATTACCGGCTACCAACGCAGCGGCTAACTGGCCACATAAAGCAATAGGCGTGAGCAATGCATCTCCCGTCACTGCGACGGTGCCACGTCCTGCCGTATAGAGCTCGTTAGTCTCCCCTGTTGGTCCTGGTAATTCATGTACTTTGTTGAGCAGTCGGTCTGCGCTATCGCACTGAAAACGGATCATGTTCGCCGCTTTGGCAAAGTTATCACCCCGTGCCGCAACAGTCTCCGACCACCGCTGTAATAAAGTGATGCGGCCAGCAACGGTTTGATCGTTCCAGTCTTCCCATACCGCGTCACACTGCTCTAAAACGTTATTTAATTGCTCCATCACGCTTCTCCTGATCTTGATACCAACCGGCTTATTGAACGTTTACTGACGCTTGTGTAAAGCGGTAGAGATAATGTGGTCCGCCCGCTTTCGGGCCGGTGCCTGATAGGCCACGGCCACCAAACGGCTGAACCCCTACCACGGCACCTACCTGATCGCGGTTTACATAGCAGTTACCCACGCGCGCTCGGTGCTCAATGTGTGCACATGTGGTTTCATTACGGCTATGCACACCCATGGTCAAGCCAAAGCCGATGCGGTTGATATCGTCAATCACTTTGTCGAGCTCGTTGGCGTGATAACGAACAATGTGCAAAATCGGGCCAAAGTGCTCTTCGCTCAACTGGTCAATGCTGCGAATTTCAAAGGCCGTTGGCGGGACAAAGGTGCCTTTATCACACTCAGACGAGAGCGGTACCTGGGTCACCAGCTTGCCACTGCGCTTCATTTGTTCGATGTGAGCGAGCAATTTGTCTTTGGCGGTTTGATCAATCACCGGTCCCACATCGGTGGACAGCCGCTCTGGTCGCCCCACCGACAGCTCCGCCATCGCGCCTTTAATCAAGCTAATTACACGGTCTGCAATATCCTCTTGAATGTATAGAACACGCAGGGCTGAACAACGCTGACCCGCGGACGCAAACGCTGAGCGCAATACATCACGCACTACCTGCTCGGGTAACGCGGTACTGTCTACTAGCATGGCGTTTTGTCCGCCGGTTTCTGCCACCACAGGCACAGGATCAGCGTCGCGCTCGGCTAACGTACGTGTAATACGTTGTGCGGTCGGGGTAGACCCCGTAAACGCCACACCGGCAATGCGGCTGTCTTCGGTTAATGGCGCCCCCACCACAGGCCCGCTGCCTGGAAGCAGTTGGATAACCCCTGACGGGATCCCGGTTTCAAGTAGCAACTCAATCGCGCGATAAGCGATAATGGAAGTTTGCTCTGCCGGTTTTGCCACCACGGTATTACCGGCCACCAGCGCCGCGCTGACTTGCCCCAAGAAGATAGCCAATGGGAAGTTCCACGGGCTAATACAGGTAAATACGCCACGACCTTGATAGCTCACGGACTGCATCTGGCCATCAAAGCCTGTGTATGAAAGCGGCTCGCCCTGCAACGCTTTGGCCTGCTCGGGGTAGTAACGCAAAAAGTCGACCGCTTCACGCACTTCATCAATGCTGTCATGAATCGTTTTTCCGGCTTCGCGATGACAAATCGCTACCAACTCACCTAAATTCGCTTCAAGTTTATCAGCAAGGTCAAGTAAGTACTTACCACGCTCACTGACTGCGGTTTTCGACCACTCTGGGTAGGCATTCGCGGCAATATCGAGTGCATTATTCACCTGATCAGACGTCGCCCAGTCAACTTGGCCGACAGGCTCCTCACGATCATAAGGCGCAGCGATAGGATGCGTGTCACCAGCCAGACGTTGGCCATTGACAATGGGGCCGGCCTGCCATTGGTGCGCGCCCATAAAAGGCGCAACGCTTGCAGTGAATGGCTGCCATTCAGAATCGATATCAGTAGCCACACCTTGAGAGTTCTTACGTGAGGGGCCAAAGATATCTAACGGCAGGGGGATACGATCGTTATGCAGTGTTGGGTTAGCGCGCAATGTATCGACAGGGTCGGCGATAAGATCATCAATCGGGCAACGCGCGTCGACCAAGCGGTGAACAAAAGAGCTGTTTGCGCCATTTTCCAGTAAGCGACGAACCAAATAAGGGAGCAAGTCTTTATGGCTGCCCACTGGGGCATAAATGCGCACCTCGGTGTTAAACAAGGCTTTTGCATGGTTATAAAGCGCATCACCCATGCCATGAAGGCGCTGGAATTCAAAATCTTGGTGAGTTGCCATCGAGGCTATCGCGGCGATGGTATGGGCGTTATGACTGGCAAATTGCGGATAGATGAGGCCGCGGACATGCTCGCTCAACAGAAAACGCGCGCAGGCGAGATACGAGACATCAGTAGCCTCTTTACGGGTGAATACCGGATAACCATGGTGCCCACCTTGCTGGCACAGTTTAATCTCGCTATCCCAGTACGCCCCTTTTACCAAGCGCATTGGGATCACATCGCCTTGCTCTTTCGCTAACGCCGCTAACCAAGTAATCACAGGGAGCGCGCGTTTTGAATAGGCTTGCACCACCAGCCCGAATTTCCCCCAACCTTTAACCACAGGATCGCGATAAAGCTTCTCAAACAGTGCCAGTGACAGCTCAAGACGATCAGCCTCTTCGGCATCGATGGTGATCGCGACATCTTTTTCGCGGGCGCGCTTAAGCAGCACCAGCACAGTATCGAACATTTCATCCATCATGCGATCGTAGTTAGCCGCTTCATAGCGCGGATGCAAAGCCGACAGCTTGATAGAGACCGATGGCGATGGGCCTTGATAACTCGATTTAGCGTCTCCTACAGATTCAATCGCTTGTAAGTAGTCCGCTAAGTAGGCCTTAGCATCTTCTTGAGTGAGTGCCGCTTCCCCTAACATATCGAATGAGTAGGTAAAGCCGTTATTACGTGGGCCCTCACCGTTTTTTTGCGCCTCATCAATATCACGACCCAGTACGAACTGGTGGCCCATGATTTTCATCGCCTGGTGCATGGCTTGGCGAATCACTGGCTCGGACATTTTGTTAACAAGATGGTTAATGACAGAGGCCGGTTTCCCTTCGGTACTCTCATCCAATGTCACCACTTTTCCAGTGAGCATCAGCCCCCACGTTGAGGCATTAACAAACAGGGAATCGGAATGGCGCAAATGAGCTTTCCAGTCTGCAACACTCAGTTTATCGCGGATAAGTGCATCGGCGGTGTGCGAATCAGGGATGCGCATCAGCGCTTCAGCCAGACACATCAACAAAATCCCTTCGCGGGTATCCAGACTGTATTCCAGCAAAAGCGCATCAATCATTTGAACGGCTTTTTTATCGGCCCGCACCTGCTCAATTAACTGCGTGGCTTGACGACGTGTTTGCTCGCGCTCGCTGTCAGAAGCTTCCGCTAAGGGAATCAACTGTTGAAGCCATAGGCTTTCGTCAACGCAATACAGCGGCGAGATTTCAGACCAGATCTGCGCTAATGGGCGCTCGATAAACGAGGGCTGCATAGCATCGATGGCTTTAAACATAGTGGTATCCTCACTCACGTCCTCCCAAACTCGGGCAGGAAAATGTTACGTCATTGTTACTTTGCGATCGATTCTATGCGTGGTCTATCAGTAGGGTCTTACAAAATACACCGGCATTATTGCAAAATCCTCCGATGATTAACAAATAAAGCTGTCGATCGCTATAACGATATAACAAATAAAGTGCATATTATTGATGCAAAACGCGGTAAAACCGCACCTGATGTGACCTAAACGGAGCCCTTAAATTTGGCAGGAGAGAGGCCAAAATAGCGAGAAAATGCGTTGGTGAAACCGCTTTGGCTAGAGAAACCGCAGCTATCGGCAATTTGTGCCATGGTCAATTCACTTTCTTTAATCAATTGTTTGGCTAAGGCAAAGCGTTTTTCAAGCACATATTGATGCGGCGTGGTGCCCACCTGCTCCTTAAACAGCTGGTGGAATTGGCTTTCAGCCAGAAAAACACTGCCCGCTAACTGCGCCACCGTGATCTTGCGGCTAATATGCTGATGAATATAACGGTCAATAATATCCATGTTTAATCGGTGGCCATCACGTCGTGGTGACACATGATCGCGAAAATGACGATGTAACACGCACATCAGGGTATCCGCACAGGCGCGGCTAAGCAGCAAATCAGACGGGTTGGCGATCATCTCTGCAGTCAGCGCCTTGATCAGCATTTGCGCGTGAGTGTCGAGTTGGAAGTAAGGCTCGCGACTAAACAAACGCGCAATGTTGTCATGCATGGACGCATGCCCCACCCACTCTTGGTATGGAAGATTAATCACCAGAATTTCATTACGTCCAACCCCGGTAAATGCATGCTCGTGTGATTCCTCCACCAAACAGCCTTGGCCTGGGCCAACCAGACTGCCACGCCCATCAACATCGAATTCCGTTTGCCCTTGCAGACCAATCACAACCTGCTTGTACTCATGGCTATGGTGAAGCTGTTGCCGAGGCAAGGCGATCACTTCAGAGACTTTGGGTGTTTTCACCACCATGGCTATCCCTCTTGGTGCGGATTACGGGTTTGCCGCCAAACATTCAAGTGCCTTTTTCATCATTCTGGCACGCCTATCACCCATGTGCGACTGGATTCTATGTGCTTATTCTCAACTTTACGGAACAATGATCAAGTAGTGCATTTTTTACGGCCTCTGTCATTTTGACGCTAAAAATGCRAAGGATCCCTCATGTATTTCTTGTTGATCGGATGAAAGTCGGATGTAACGCGATAAAAAAACCACCACAAAAATAGATAAAAAATATAAAATTCAAACATTTAAACCTTATTCGATGAAAGCCTCACTGACTTGATCATTGTTTCGAGGCGATCAAAGGGGATCAACACCTTGATCATTCTTCCGTTTTATCGTGTCTTCACGCAATCTTATTTGAAGCAAGCCACCGCTTAAGGTAATCTCGCATAAACATAAAAACCATTAGCACAGTTGCACCGATCACGTCGCAGAATGCTGACTGCCGTCAAATAATTAGCACGGTTTGCGTGGCAACGCGGGTTTCCGTGATAGTCTACTTTTTGGACATAGGTATTATTATTGCGACATGCGTAAGCAAGGGAACTATGACAACGAAATATATAAAAGCGTTATGCTTAGCGCTCCCTCCCCTACTGCTAACCGAGTTGGCGTTCGCTGAAAACGCGTCTTCCGCTGATAATCTCGATCCGGTCAGTGAGTTGGTTGAGAAACTCCGCGATAAAGAAGATACGTTGGAGGCTCGAAACGATGAACTGGCTCTGCAGCAGGCGAAATTGGATGACCTTTTGGTCAAGCGCGCGACGTTAGAAGATGAACTGAGTAACCTGAAACGCAAACGCAGTAATGCTAAAGCAGAGCTGGATGCGAAATTTCAGGATTTAATTGCCGATCCGAGCACAGATATCAGCCCGTATCAGCAGGCCTACCAACAAGCATGGCAGCAGGTGAATAGCCACCAGCAAAAACAAGCTGCCAACGAGTCCGCCATTATCGAGCAGAAGAAACGACTGGCGAAACTTGAACGAGAACAAGCGCTATTGGCAACAACCCTTGAGAATTTACATGAGGCCATGCGCGAAGCACGCGCGGAACGTCTACGTAAAGAGCTCACCCAAAAAGACACTATTGAAGTTGTCCATAGCTTGACCTGTTCGCCCAACATGACCTTGTCGGCGTGCGCGAACCAAGGTGAGACGCTGACTATGCAAAAAGCGATTCGTGACTTCCGAGGCCAGGTAACGGACTTTGTCACCGAATCCAATGCAGTGAAGCAAAACATCGATAAAGTCGCGTTTAATATCCACGTCACTAACAGTGAAGTCGTTGACGCAGGCTTTACCGGTGGCATGGACTACACAACACGTATTAAAGCCGAGCTGGTAAGCCGTCCTGATAAAACGGCGGCATGTCGACTGCTCGATCTTGAAGACAGATACTGTGTTGAAACCACCCAAGCGCAGCAGCAAGCCAATCGTAAACAGCAGGCGAAACGCTGGGTTAACGTGACGATACGGTCTAACCGTTACGATGACAGTGTGACCATTAATGATGTGTCATACGGCAGTACGCCTGTAGAGCTCATGCTACCCGTGGGTAACCATGACTTAACGGTCACTAAACCTGGTTTTGTGCCTTATGATCGCGAGGTCTATCTCGGTAAAGATCAAGTGGTGTGGGCCAAACTGAAAGAGCAGCCTAATCAGCCGCCAAGCCCAGGTAAAAAGTTCACTGACCCTGTTGCCAATAATCTCGAAGCACCGCAAATGGTGGTGATCGGCGCTGGCGAATACAAAGTAGGGCCAGATGCACGTGAAAATGTGGCTATTCAGCAATCATTTGCGATGGGTGCAACCCCCGTCACGGTGGAGCAGTTTGACGCCTTTGTGACAGCCTCCGGTTATGTCACCGCGGCCGAACAAGGCAATGGCTGCAATATGCTGGTGAATGGCGAGATCAACCAAAGCCTAGAGACAGATTGGCGTCAACCCGGCTTTGATCAAGCGGCCGATTCTCCGGTCGTTTGTGTGAATAAAGATGATGCCGAGGCTTATACCAAGTGGCTAAGCCAACAAACGGGGCAGCGCTACGCGCTTCCAAACGATGTTGAATGGGAAGTTGCCGCCCGTGGTGGCACGGAAAGCGATTACTGGTGGGGCAATGAAATCGGTGTCGGCAACGCCAATACAGGCTGGAGCGGCACGGTATGGTCAAACGACCGCACCTCGCCAGTTAAAAGCTTTCCGCCTAACCCATTCGGTGTTTATGATACCGCGGGGAATGTTTGGGAGTGGGTGAGCAATGATACACCTGTCGCTCGTGGCGGTGCGTGGAACTTTTCACCTCAACGCTCGCGCGTTTCCGAGCGTTTGGAGTTAGGAGAGAACACCAGCGCTAACTACCTTGGGTTCCGCGTGGTGCGAGATATCAAAACCCCTTAATCTCGTCACACTTCGTCACCATGGTAGAAACAAACGCCGCTATTCGTAGCGGCGTTTTTTGTTTGAGGAGCAAGCCATTTTGTCTTGATGCTGTTGACCCTAGACATCGACACAACCTAGATAAGATCAAGCCTGCTTGAGCGAGCGAAAACCAACAATCTTTATATTAAGTTGCTTTATTCAATGTCAATAGGTCAAATCCCCCCTACCCAACGTCTAGTCTTCTAGATATAGTAAATCCTGTAAACGCGATTTGTCCCGATGAATGCGTTTATAGCAGTTCCTAACGCTGTTAGGTGCAGTCAGATACCAGCGTCGTCACTTACCCTCAGACATCCGCTCGGTATCTCGACAACCTCTTCTACACGTCGTACAGGATATGTCCTGAAAGGGAAATCTTGTCTTTGCCGGCTTTATGCCGGCTTTTTTTTATGCTCCAATAGCTTGTCCGTTTTTCTATATCTTGATGGGCGCTTGCGTCCAATAATAATAACAATGAATGGGTAAGCAATATGAGTCACGTTCCCCCTGCTCTGTCTATGTTAGAGCAATTACCTGGCTGCTGGGGCTGCAAAGATACACAATCGGTGTTTGTCTACGCCAATAGTGAATACTGCCGTCTCATGGGCCTCACACAACCGCAAGACTGCATAGGCAAAACCGATCATGATATGCCCTGCCCCACCACGCGTTGCGCTGATCAATTTCAAGCGCAAGACCAATATGTGATGAAAACAGGCAAGCGACTCCGCGTGCTCGATATTCATCCTTATGCCAATGGCCGTTGGCATGCGCACCTGTTTACCAAAACGCCTTGGTTCAATGAAAAGGGGTATATTTGTGGGGTCATGTTCTGTGGTCAGGAGCTCAGTGATACCGCCATTTTAGAGGTGGGGCATTGGGTGTGCCGTGCCGTCACACACCCTGAACAGGCGTTCTCCGATCATCATCATGGTGAAGCTCAGGTGCACCTGACGTCACGAGAGCGGGAGGTACTTTTTCTTCATCTGCATGGCAAGAAACCGCAATTGATCGCGCAGACATTGTCAGTATCCGTCAAAACCATCGAGAACCACTTTGCGCATTTACGCGAAAAGTTCGATGTCGACTCCAAAGCTGGTTTGTTAGAGCATGCGCTCGCGCAAGGGTTTGGCTCCGCGATACCCGAAAGCTTATTAACCCAACAATTGTCTGTGGTGCTGCGAGATTAACCAAACAGCCCCCAAACTCAACCGTTCGCCACTCGCTGTCAATTCTGCTTGATGAGGGCTCAGAGACGGCCCTCGTCGTTATCATCAAGATGGCGTCTGATTACGGCGCTAGGCGCTCAATCGCCCAGTGGTCACCTTCTTGGCGCTGATATAAGAAACGATCGTGTAGGCGGTGCTCGCCGCCTTGCCAAAACTCAATGCTTTGGGGCTTGATTCGATAACCCCCCCAGAATGTAGGGACAGGCACTTCTCCTTTCTCGAACTGCTTTTTCAGCTCTAAAAATTTACCTTCTAACGCCGAGCGGGCTGATAAGCGTTCGCTTTGTTTGCTCGCCCATGCCGCGATCTGGCTTTCTTTAGGGCGAGAAGTGAAATACTTAAATACCTCTTTTTTACTCAGAGGCTCCGCCTCACCCGTAATATGAACTTGCCGCTCGATAAAATGCCAAGGAAAGTGCAAACTAATCTTGCTGTTTTTTTTCAAATGTAGCGCTTTGCGACTTCCCAAATTGGTGTAAAAAACAAACCCGTCTTGGTTAAAGTCTTTTAATAAAACGATACGCTGGAAAGGTTGTCCATGCTCATCGACCGTGGCCACCGTCATCGCGGTTGGGTCGGGCACTTGTGTGTCGATAGCTTGTTGCAACCACTGGCCAAATAGATCCATGGGCGCGTCGGGTAAATCGTCACGACGTAATCCCCCCTGGGTGTATTCTCTTCGAATATCTGACAACTCCATTGCTTTCTCCAATTCGTTTATTTTCAGCTATTTTGCGCAGGTACCTATCGATACACAAGTGCAATTTATTACCGTGGCGACAGAAACTGGGATCAATGACCTCAACGCTTTTCATTTCTCCGGCTTGGCAACGTGAGCGGTCTATATTCTCTTCGCGCTGGCCCACTCAGAGAGTGAGAAAGTCTGCAAAAAATCAGCACCATAGAGTAAGCTTGAAGGAAATGAAACACCCGATGGGGGTCAGATGGCGATACGTGATAAATCTCGCGCGAGCTTGCCCCGAGATGAGCACCTTGATTACATCGCTTTGATGAACGCGCGCCAAAAGCACAAGTGAAGGATGAGGGCCACTGGTTTTGGGGCACACTTTGGCAATCACGTCATATCTACCGGAAGGATGTGTGGTCGCAGATGGACCGAAGGGCAGAGCTCCAAGCTCTAAAAGAGGGAAAATCCGTAAGGTTGGCTAACAGTTTACACTGTAAACCAACATTAACTATTGGCTTGATACGGCTTCAATTCAATCGCGGCATTATCATAAAACAAATGTGATGGACCGTGCTCTGAGTGAACCAGGTGCTTTTCTTCGCCAATAGTGCAATGGACTCGACTCAGTAGCGACTTAGTCGCAATGATGCTGGCCGTCTGGTATCCGCTTTCTATTGCTGCACCTGTTTCTTCCACCAAGGCTTCTATTTCACTTAGCGCGGTAGAAAGGTGGTCGCGTGTCGAGCTTATTCTCTCCACCATGGCCGCGTCGCGCTTCTCTTCTGGAACCGATTCAAGTTTTTTCTCTGCCGCCTGGATCTTATCCAATTGGGCACTTTTCTCTTCCCAGCTCTTGTTTAAATTGACGAGTTCCCGTTTAAGTATCGGCAGACGCGGAAAACAATGTATATACGTATGCGCTCCTGCGCTAGCACCGATAATCACCGCCTGTACTTTTTCGCCCACTTCATGCTTACCGCCCGCCAATGTGCCTTTGCGCTTGGTGGCATCACTGATGACGATTGACTGTCCCACATGGGTTTTGCAATGCATCGCATGCAAGGTAAGTTCTAGGTTTTGATTGGCACAGAGCGTGGCATATTGCGCGAACTTAGCAACGATATTGCCCTCCGCAACCAAGGTGCAATTGATGTCAGAGTCTGCTGCGACTTGTCGACCAATGATCCCATTTTGGACAATAATGTCTGCGCCGGCGGTGATGGTCGCCGATTCCACCACACCGCCGACCGTGACCGTTCCCGATGCTGTGACCTTCATACCCACTTCAACATCACCTTTAATCACCACACTGCCTTCAAAGTTGACATGCCCGGTGCCGACATCAACCGCATCTAAGCTCAATGCATCATCGACCGCCACGCCGTCTTTTTGTAACCGTGGGATCCCAGCCATGGTCGCCACTAGAATATTAGGGTCTTTATTACTTAACTCACTGCCTGGGTGCGCGGTCAATGTCATTGGCTTACCGGGAGATGTCGATAACACCGACCCAGTCACAGTAAAGCCCTCATAGCCCGATGTTTCAGGGATCAGTTTAGCTAAAGGCTGTCCTTGCTTAACCATCACCATTTCACCCAAATCACGCATGTCAACGGTTCCATCCTCACGCTGTTTGGGACGGCGAACACGCTCGGCAGGATCTTCAATAAGATAGACAAGGTGGGCATCTTCGCCCGCGATAGGCTGTCGACCGAATGCGACGGGGACATCAAGGTATTCACCAGGTTTGAGCTTTCCTGATGCGGAGAGAAGTTTTTGTAGGGTCGGCTTTTTTATCCCTCGAACAATATTGGCCTCACGCAACGTAGAGAGAATGTCATCGGCTTTCAACCCACGTCCACCACACGCGCCGTTAACGACCAAATAGGCCGTCATTTTATCATCAGCGATACGCGATTCGATGGTTGCATCGCGGCGTTCAGCAATAATGAAGTCTTCCGGCTCAGTGTCATCCGGTGAGGAATTTAACTTGGTTAATGCTGACTCTATCGTATCATCAAAACAAAAAAAGCCTTCGACTTGGTTGCTCACCAACCAGTCCTTAATTTGTTTTTTCTCTATCGGTTGGCCATTTGTATGCTCGGCTTTCCCTGCCGATAAATATACACGCTGACCATCCTGAGAGACGCGGAGGATATCGTCTAGCATCTCGCTTCCTGCCTATCTGTTCCTTGTGGCGGCTTTATTAGCCAGGTAAACCACTTGGTAATGCGCTTATTCCATCATCTTGTGGAACCTTGCACTCGACTGTCGTCACTGCTTAGCTTAGATTAGCCCAGATCCTATGCAAGTGCGCGCAATTGTCTCATTTATAATAAATTATACAGGTTTATCTCGCATGGGAGCAGGATCACTGATAAAAACGTGACCAGGATAGGATTAAATCATTGGCCCTCTGCACGACCACCAT
The DNA here is from genome assembly GCF_001995985.1 of Salinivibrio sharmensis. GTDB lineage: Bacteria > Pseudomonadota > Gammaproteobacteria > Enterobacterales > Vibrionaceae > Salinivibrio > Salinivibrio sharmensis. The sequence continues at coordinate 72,198 of NZ_MUFC01000004.1, forward strand.
AGTGAGGCTAGTAGAACAATTTACAGTGTAAATAAGCGTAACAAGCGACAGGGTTTACACTGTAAACCAAGCCACTGGCACGTGTTCAGTTTACAGTGTAAACAGATCATGTCGTCATGTGCGTTTGAACATAATCTCTTATCCGAGATTCCGCGTCTCTCTTTCCTGCCAGTCGATACCTAGTGCAAACAATAGACCAAGGTAATCCTAATAAAATGCGGCTAACCAAAATGGGTAATGTGGCATTTTCACCCTGTTCCCCATAGTGACCGATATGATGATATAACCAAGCCTGTAAGCTTGAGAGGGCAGCATCGACCCCTACACCACCGGCGACAAAACCATCAATTTGTTGTCTTACTTCCTCCGATAGCGGTGCAGTTGGTAACCCTGCAATAATAGAGGCAGCGATGTCAGTTTCCATCCTTTGATGGCTAGTGAGCATCTGAATGGGAAGGTTTTGCCTAAATAAGCGTAACGCCTGATCACACCATCTTAAAGGCTGGATAGGCTTAAGCATTTGTAGCGAATAGCACCCGCTGGCTTGATCGCGTTTTAATCCCAATTTAACCGGCTTAAATCCTTGCTTAAACCAAAACGGCGTCAGCACTGCGGTTGCACCGAAGCTAACCCCGACCCCGACCACTGACGCTTCAGCCGCGTGTTTATTCACGGTCGCGAGCAACCGTTGACCGACACCTTGTTGTCGATAAGGCTCAGACACAGCAATGCGTTGGACTCGCCAGATCCTGTCGTTCAGAACCTCCGCGAGCCCTAAATGTGCGGCAACCGATTGACTAAACAGATGCCCTTTTATCCGGCGTTGCCCTGCGACCACCGCGTGGCAAGTTTGCCAATCTATTCCTCCTTCTTGGCTCACCACACACGCGGCAACCAATTCATTATTGAGCCAGCCGGCAAAGATTAAGACGGTGTCATCGTCTAGAAGACGGCCTAAATCGTTAGGCGATGTTTGATAATGGGCCGCGATCAGTAATGTGAATAGCTGCCGTAAACACGCCTCATCTCGATACAACTGTTGACGGCTAAGCGGCTCAATCACCATATCGTTCACCCTTCCGGCTTCGAGCATATCGGCCTGATCGTTGGCCAAGTCGTCGCTATTCAGTAAAAAGAGGGCGTTCAAGGTGCGCTCAACCGGATCATCATCAGCCCATCGCATAGGCGCCGTGAGCTTTAATGTGCGCCATTGCGGCTGCTCAACATCCAACATTTGCTTGAGTCGGAGCGTAAAAGCACGTCCTGTCCCTTCATAGCCATGCTCGGTTGTTGCAATCGCAACGCGACTGTATTGATTCAGCCATTGGCTGATTATCGGAAGTGGGATCGCCGCCGCTTCATCAACCAATAACAAGTCTGCTGCTGGCGTGTCTTGCAGCAGCGCATCAGGGGCAATAAAGCGTATCTGGCTTCCTTGATAGTCGATATTTTGGCCAGCATCATCGACCTGAAGGGTGGCTTTCAGATGATGAAAAAGCGTTGATGCATGGGCAGGAGAAGGCGATGACACAATGATGCGTCTTGGCTTTTTCATCATCAAGTTAGCCGCGGCCATCCCTAATGCGGCTGATTTCCCCCGACCGCGGTCAGCGGTTAGCAGCAGGGGACGGCGCCGATGTCCAGTCACGACTTTTTCCACGGCAGCAATCGCATCTGCCTGAGTCACTGAATGCGTTTGATGTTTCGCTGGACGTTGTTGAGGTAAACGATGCAGCCAATGACAATTAAATGCGACGCTATCATCTTCACTCAAACAGCGAAGAAGGCGTTGTACGGACGGAGGCATTTCGTTATCGTGGGTGGCAATTCGGAGCACAATGAGCGCACCCGCGCGGCAACAACCCACTATGGCGCAAAAGGCTTCCGCATTAAACTGCGCATTCACCTCCACCACGATATGACCACATTCTTGTCCCAACTTTTGACGTGCTTGGCGCCAACTCAAACCATATTCAGTGTTTCCCACAATCAGCGGGGGCTGAGTCTCATCAAAGCCGGCCAATACAGTCGCCAATTCCTGATCGACACAAACCAGTTGACGGTGGGAGTAATGCACTGCACGTAAGATCAGCGGCTCAAAAAAGTCTTCCAATGTGGGTAATGTCATCATGTTTCCATAAGGCTTTTACCAAGCGGATAGGAGATGATAACACGCAAAAAAAAACGACACGCTAGGCATGTCGTTTTTACTGTCTCGATTTCGGCAAAGAAGTTAGCTATCGAGTGTTTGTTTAATCAGCGCTAAAATACGCTCCGCGTCTTCGTCACTGACTTTCTTAAGGTTAATATTCAAACTGTTGCCTTTACGTCGGTATGACGCGCGCCCTTCAAGCAGTGTTTGCGCTTGCTCTTTTTCACTGGATGTCGGCTCGACAAGTTCATCTTTAAACTGCTCAATCAACTGGGTGACTTCTCGCGTAATACGCGTCACCCCTTGCGCCTCTACCTGTTGCCATAAAGGCGTGTCACCAAGCTTGGCAACCAGCTTTTGTTGCTGGGACGCATCAAGGCCAAAATACAAGCGATGCAACTTCACAATGGTCGGCCGTCCCAACTCAGACACACTCGGGTAGGCCTGCAATAGCGGTAAGGGCAGGGCCGCGGCTTTTAAGGCGCCACTGACCAAAGCTTCACTGCACTGACACGCACTCGCCAATGCTTTTTGATCACTCACTTCGCCACTATCTAACATTGCCTGCATCTCTTTACCGCGTTCATAAAGGGATAATGGTTTGTGGGCATTGGCGACATCGGACAAGAATTTAGCATGACGAGTACTAATGCCTTTCGCCACGTATACTAAGAAATCTTGTTCTGCAATCAGACACGACATGCGTCGTCGGCTGCCGTCGAGGACTTCAATACGACCATCGTCAAGCCAACGACCCACAGCAGGGTACTGCTGGCCGTGTGCTTTTAACGTTACCAAAATATCGGATAACGCGAGTTCATTCAGAAATGACTGCTCTCGCGCATTCTTATCAAAAACAGTCGTTTTATCACGGATCTCACTGGCAGGGACTTTTACCAGCTCAAATTCAACCGTGTGTTCACCGGCGACCGCAAGTTCAATGACTGCCGCTTTTTCACTCGCTGCACTCTGAGCTTCTTGCGTTGTCGTTGCTCGTCGCTTGTCTGCTTTGGCAAACAAACGCGCATTTAAATCAGAGGTCTTAATGGCCATTTCTTGTGATTACTCCTGATTGAGCTGGGACCAGTGGCTGTGCAGCACACGCTCTAGTTCTAAACCGACACGATGGACGGCTTCTTGGGCTGTCGACAAGGTCTTCTTACCGCCTTCAAAATCTTGTGAGGTAAGATCAAACACTGTGCTGTAGGTATCGGCACAGGTCTCAAACGCGCGACTTCTTGGAATGGTCGCCATCATGACTTGTTCACCCAAAAGATAATTCATTTCCGTCAAGACCGAAATCTGTTTTTTATTGTCATCTTCAAACATAGTCGGCATTAAACGCACAAATTCAAGGCCATGCCAGTCTTCTGGGAACATCTCATAGACTTGTGGCAGATGTTGGAAAAAATTCACCGTCGAGGCCCAGTCCAAGCGTTTTGCCGCACAAGGGATCACTAACGAGTTCGAGGCGTACATCGCATTCCACACCAGCGGATCGATATGTGGGCCTGTATCTATCATGATAATGTCAAACTCATCACTGATTGGGTCGATGACTTTTTCTTGCAGCAACTCAACCACATTCAGAGACTGGCTAGTCGCTAATGCTTGCCACGCCTCAGCATTAAACATCGCATCTTCTGGGAAGGCCGCCATGGTTTTTAAGTTTGGATACTGTGTCGGCAGTAGGACATTACGCATCATGAAATCTTTGTCTGCTGGCTGGGGCGTATTATCCAGCATGACGTCAACAGCGGAGTATATCCCCTCTTGTTCGGTCAAACTAATTTGTGGGTTGAGGAACAGTCGCAATGAGCCTTGTGGATCCAAGTCGATTAAGCAAATGCGATAACGCTTTTCCAAATTGAGGGCCATACAGGCCGCTAAGTGCACTGCACTCATGGACTTACCCGTACCGCCCTTCTGGTTCTGGATATTTACCACCCAAGGCTTATGGGTTTTTCCTTTACGCTCATGGAAAGTCGGCACGTTCGCCGCATCCATGATTTGGTGCGCCTCATCGAGTGTAATCGAATAATGGTTAGCATTGTTTTTAGTAAACTGGTGCCCCTCTTGCTCCATGCGAGAGATCGCTTCATCGAGCTTTCGCCGCGTTAATCCCGAACGCGTTTCCATTAATGCTTTTGACATCGGTGGAAAGAGCTGGTCGTGGCGTTCTTCCATCACAATCTCTACACGATCAGACTGAACCTGTTTCGTCTGCGCGGCGATATTGCGAAGGTTTTCAATCGTCTTTTCCCTATCCATATTCTTTTTCGCCTTCACGAGAAATAATTGCCGATTGTACAGCACATTCCATTCAAAACAATAAAAAGGTGAACAAAAGCCAATCAAATAAAGATCCTGCTCACAATTGTTATTATGGATGATTGATGAAAAGACCGACCAATAGTTGTTTAAATTCACCTCGACAAAACATGCGACAAATTCCTCACATTTAAAATGTCACAGCGTCACTTATTTACAATGTAAACAGTTGAGAAAGTCGGAAGCCTATCTTTGAATGGCTAATTTACGGTATCCGATCGTTGAACCGAACTTATTGCCCCTTACCCCTTAAGAGGGGAGAGCGGTTAACAATCTCATCCATTTGCCACTCACGCGATGGCTTACCGCGGTTTTGATCATTTTTCCTGTAACGATGATCAAGGTGTTCGACCTTAATGGACACTAATACTTGATCATGCTTTCGAGAGTAAAAGCGCCGTTGAGGAAGCATGATCAAGCGGAATTATGGGTTAAATCATCGGCAAATCAGCGCAATGTGTCTCTGTATATTACGGAACAATGATCAAGATTGGCTGTAAAGGGCGCCACCCTGTGCCGTTGTTCGGAACGATATAGTTAAACCGCCAAATTACGGATAACGTCAGGTGTAACAAGGGATCGAGAAGGATCCTAGTATTCCATCCGTGTCACGTGGATTAAACAACGGTTTACATTAAGATGATCGAACAGCACGATCTCGTTCATGATCATTGTTCCAATAACCGGACACATACAACCCTATGGCAGTTATACTGTCAATGTCATCTCGATTTGGAGGATGAGAGTGAAATAGCCGCTAGCCTTATCGGCAACGTGTACGCTTTTTCATCAGATCGGCAAAAAAAGCACTGTCTTGATCATTGTTCCTAACCCTCATGAGCCCGATTAAACACCAAATCCAATAACGTCATCACCAGCGACATCCTATAACTGTGGATAAGATGTGCATCACGCTTGATCATCGTTTCAGTTATTATCTGATCATTAATGCGGTAAGGTGTTGATCATTGATGCAGGCCTCACTTGATCATCGTTGGTGCATGATGTTGATCATGTCTCCAAGACATTGGTGATCATGCTTTCGAGAGGACTGAAATTATACTTCATAAAAATCATGGCGTTATAACAATCTAGCCGCTTGGATCATAAGATCAGATCATCAAATTAGATCAGAATAATCATAAAGATCAGTTAAAAAGCGCAATAAAAAAGATCTTTCTTTTTGGGTCTTTTTTTATTAGTCTTTCCCTGGAAGAGTGATCGATTTACGGTTTCCGTCACCTCAATTTTGAAAAAATGCGCGTTGAGTATGCCCGTGACAAAGGATTTAAGCTGACATGAGTGCCAGTAAACCCGAAAAAATCTTGATAAAAGCCCCTCGATCCCACAAAGACGGGCATTTGTTTGCCGTACACGATCAGTTGATTGATTGGCTTGCACAGTATGAGCACTTTAAAGGGGTCACCAAAAGTATTCTAGAGCTACTGAACTTAATTTCAGTACGCGGATTTGCCTCTCAAGACGGGTATGTCTCCACCACAGAATTGGTTGACGCAACAGACGGCCAACTCACACGCGCAGCCATCCAACAACGACTCCGTGCCGCTGTCCAGTTAGGACTGTTCATTCAACAACCCGTGCGGTTTGAAGAAGGACTCGCAGGCAAAACCATGCTGCATCAGTTTGTTAATCCCAGCCGATTGATTTCATCACTCGGCAGCGCAGGCTTGATGACAGAAAAAAGTCGCGATGCCGTAAAGCAAAAACGGTCGAAAGCGTTAGCGCAAACGCAAGTTAATCGACAATTGCTCAGTGAGCATGGACTAGGCACCCCTCCGATGATGCCTGGTGAAAAAGATCAGATTTTGGTCTCACCGACCAGTTGGGCTGGGATCATTGATCAAGCGCTTGCTCCACCGCGAACCAAAAAGGGTTATCAGAAGTCGATGGTGGCGATCAGTGGCACTAAGGCGATCATTGAAACGCGCTCGGCCAAGTCGATCATGACGGTTGATGATCTGATGACACTGTTCGCCCTGTTCACCCTCACGGTGCAGTATCATGATCATCATTTACCCAATTACGAGTTACAGACCCAATCTATAGGCAACAAAACACCGATCTATATCACTGATATCCTGCAGTTACGGGGTAAAAAAGACAGTGGTCCTGCGCGTGATGCCATCCGCGAGAGCATTGATAGAATCGAGTTTACTGACTTTCAGCTTCATGAACTGACAGGTCGTTGGCTGAGTGAAAACATGCCAGAAGGGTTCAAAAGCGACCGATTCCGGTTCTTAGCCAGAACCATTACCGCTTCAGAGGAAGCGCCCAAAGAGGGTGAAGACGGTGAGGTCAGGATCAAGCCCAACCTTTACATCTTGGTATGGGAGCCTTCGTTCTTTGAAGAGTTGATGACGCGTGATTACTTCTTTTTATTTCCACCAGAAATATTGCGTCAGCATACCTTGGTATTTCAACTCTACTCGCTCTTCAGAAGCCGTATGTCGCGTCGACTCGAAGATACCATGCTGCTTAGCGAGCTCAACCAGAAAATGGCCCGTAACATCGAATGGCGCCGTTTTTCCAGTGATTTGACCCGGGAGCTCAGAAAGCTGGCGGAAGGGAAGGTGACAGAGTCTGTCTTTGCGGTAAACTTGTGGGGGTATCACTTAACGTTAACGCGCGAAGATGAAGAGAAAAAGTATCCTGACTATCGCATGGATATCAAATGTAACGTCGACGAAGTGATCCGCTACTCTCGTGCCAAAATGTATAACGAGGGCAAACGCTCGTTGGCCCCCACCATGCCCAACCCATTGCGAAACGAGATCTTACCGAGTCAAGACCTTGATCAGCTTTCCGGGATCATTGATGGTGAATTTGAACCGATTCAGCGCAAAGAGAAGAGCAGTGGCCGCTTAGGGCGTCGTGTGAAACAACGCAAGCACTTGGTTGAGATTAATGCCGATGAACTGACCATTGTGCTCTCAAAGTATACGTCTGAGGAGGCGTTGCAACGCAGCATTACCGCGCTGTCGGCGATGACAGGCCATCCTTCATCCGTGATTACCGAAGAATGTCAGGGATATTTAGAAAAGCTTGATTGGTTGCGCGTGGGTGAGCAAGTGGTCTCTTACGAAACACTTAGCCGCACTATCGAGTTTTATAATCAACAACAGCATGACAGACACCTTTCTATCGAAAAGCTGATATCTGGCCTAGCCGTACGACGTAAAGTCTGTCAGCGCGTGTTTGAGGGCCATCTCGATGGACAAGTTCTCAAAGCACTAGACGATATTGCCATTGGTAGCTAGTCATCGGTTTTTGCAGGTTGTTGACCTGGCAATGACATCGCCACGCATCAGCGATGTAGACTGTCTCTCGATACCTTTGTCCTATTGGATGCCTTGATGGCATCATTTGGCTAATTTCTTGCCGAGCGGGCTTTGCCCGCTTTTTTCTCTCTTTCTTTCCTCATTCGCTAACGTGTTAACCCTCTGTTTGTTATGGTTGGCGCTTCGCTTAGATTTTAATTGCTGGTTTACAGTGTAAACTGGTTGTTTTTTCGATACTTTATATGAGTTTGTGAGGCAGCCATGCCATTTTTATTGCCGTTAGCGGCAGTGTTCATTTGGGCGATCAATACCATTGTCAACAAGATGTCGGTGACTGTGATTGCACCTGGTGCAATGGCATTCTATCGTTGGTTTTTTGCCATTTTAGTGTTAACGCCCTTTTGTCTACCCACCGTGTGGCGTCAACGACGTGCCGTTGGCCGATTAGCGCCGCGTTTGGCGGTGCTAGCACTATTAGGGATGGTAACCAATCAATCCGTTGCTTACTTCGCGGCACAAACCACCACGGCAACCAATATGGCACTGATTATGTCATTGGTGCCGATGTTAAGTTTGTTGATCAGTGTACCCACACTCGGGCAACCACTAACGACGCGGGCTGTAATAGGGGCCGTGTTATCCTTCGCTGGCTTGGTGTATATGCTAACGCTGGGCAAACCGCTTTCTCTTTTTCACGCTGGCGCGTCGGTAGGAGACGGGCTAATGCTCGTATGTGCGTCCTCGTATGCACTGTATTGCGTTTTACTTAAACGTTGGTCGATGACGCTGTCCAATTGGGTCTCTGTGTATGTACAAGCTGTATTTGCCGTGATGATGTTGTTGCCCGTTCTGTGGATGGCGCCCAGTCCAACGATCCCCAATGATGCATATCCGTTGGTGGGGTTTGCCGCCTTAGGTGCGTCAGTGCTGGCGCCTGCGATTTGGCTACATGCTATCGCGCTCAATGGGGCGAGTCGAACGGCGATGTACATGAACCTCCTGCCAGTGATGACGGCTGTTATCGCCGTTATTGTACTGGGGGAAACACTCACTCAGTACCACTTATTGGGCGGTGGATTTGTGATGCTCGGTGTGGTCATCTCACAACAATCAAGACGTCGGTCTTTGGCGTAACCGTCTACACTCAATAAAACGGGTTCTTTGACGGAGGTCGCTAATGTGGTGGTTAATTGAGTTAGACTGGGTGCCTTTGTGGGTGACACCGACAAGAGGTCGCTGTGAAGGGACAGAGTCGTCACCCATCATCTGGTAAAGAGAGAACAGTAACCCGACATGGACGTGGATGTAACTAAACGCTTAGTCGTTAGTCTGAGAGCAGCTAGACGAAACGAAGCCCGCTATTTTTGGCGCAATATTTACTACTCTCGTGCCTGGAAACAGTATGATGCGCCTTACACACCCATTGAGCCTGTTTCGTTTTGGTCCTTTCGCTTCGGCCTGTTCCGGCGGTTTATAGCAGGTGATACGGCGCAAGTGATTTGTGTGGACAATGTGCCTGTCGGCTATGTCACCTTGTATTGGGAAGACAAGCGCACTCGGTGGTTAGAAGTGGGGATCACCATTTTTGAGCCCAGCTATTGGGGGAAAGGGGTTGGTCGACAAGCACTGACACATTGGATAGATCAACTCTTTGTTCGTCATCAGGTAAACCGAATTGGCTTAACGACCTGGTCAGGTAATCCAGGGATGATGCGCTGTGCCAAAGCACTAGGGATGCGCGAGGAAGGGCGCTTACGCGCCGTCCGCTACTATCAAGGTGAGTATTATGACTCACTCCGCTATGGGATATTGCGTGATGAGTGGTTGCAGCAAGCGGCGCCAGTGCGTCAAAACGGTCCCTCGTCCGCCGACACCCTGGCCGCTGTCGCCTCAACCATGCACCAAGACCATTCGCTGGTGTGATTTCGGCAGCAACCAATCTTCCAGTGCTGTCCGCTCAATCGGGCGAGAGAGCACATATCCTTGCAAGTAGTCACATTGGTGTTGGCGCAGCCAGCACAGCTGCTGCTTGGTCTCGACGCCTTCTGCTACCACGGTTAGACCGACAGCATGTGCCATGGCAATCATTCCTCGACAAAGGGGCGCCGCTTTACCGTTAGGCTGATCAATATCCATAATAAAACTGCGATCCATCTTAATCACGCTAAAGGGGTATTGGCGCAGCAGAGAGAGGGATGAATATCCGGTGCCAAAGTCATCGAGATACAGTTTTATTCCCAGTGCGTGAAGCTGACGTAAGTTCTTTCCCACTGTTTGTGAGTGTTCAAGTAAGGCTGTCTCCGTCATCTCTAACCCTAAACACTGAGGCGCAAACTGGTGTCTGGCGATCAGCGAGGCAACGTCATCAGCGAAGGTGGCTGACTGACACTGCTTGGCAGACACATTCACGGTGATAGAAGGGCATTGATTGGCAGGGAATCGGGTATGCCAGCTATCCAGTACGTCGGCAACTTGTTCAAGCACCCAGTCGCCCAGCTCAATGATATAGCCTGTTTCTTCTGCGATTGGGATGAACTCTGCGGGAGAGATCCACCCTAATGTCGGGTGTTGCCACCGGAGCAGTGCTTCTGCGTGGCTGAGTGTTTCTTGTTCACCATCGAAAATAGGTTGAAACACGAGATGGAACTGCTGATTAGCCAGCCCTTTCTTTAAGTCTTGTTCAACGATAAAGCGCTGCTGAACTTTGGCAAGCATGGCCGGTTGGAAAATCGCGAGTCGATCACGGGTTTGCTTGGCGTGATACATGGCAATATCCGCCTGCTGAATAATATCCGTCACCGATGCATTGGCCTTATTAACCGATGCAATGCCAATGCTGGCGGACAAGTTAATCATATGCTCGTCCACCTTGTAAGGTGTGCTAAGCGCTTGAAGCAGGTGCTTGGCTTTGGTTTGTGCCAATGCCAGTGAACTGTCGGCTTTAAGCAAAACGATGAATTCGTCGCCACCAAAGCGAAACACGCGCTCGCCACTGACGGATTGGATCAGGCGTTTGGCTACCTGCTTGAGAAGCTTGTCTCCCGTCACATGACCGAGAGAGTCGTTAACCACTTTAAACCGATCGAGATCGATAAACAGCAAGGTAAAATGCTCGCTGTACTGGGCGCTCACTTGCTGGAGTGCCCCCTCTAAGGCATTGTCGAGCGCCGCTCGGTTTGCCAGCCCCGTTAAACTGTCGTGCTGTGCTTGGTGGGTGAGCTGGCGGGTCTGCTTGTTGACTAAGTGTTGTGCCAATGACAGTCGATTGGCGTAAGACCAAAAACTGGCAAGAACCGATAAGCCGAGTGACAGCACCAATAGTCCAACCAGCACTCCATAGAGTAGCCCCGTGTGTAAGCCGCGCAGATGGGTGAATCTAACCACTAACCCTTCTTCGCTGCCGGCAATCGGAACAGTGATATCGGGCGAATGAGTATTTCGCCATCTATTCAACGCCGATAAAGAGTGGGTGGCAAACATTTGCTGATGGCCAAAGGCTTCACGGGCGATTAGCCCTATATCAGGCGCGGGAGTGTCACCTTGCCATAGCGATGGTAGAAAGGTATCAAAATAAAGTGTGGTGGCGAGAAAGCCTGCTAACTGCCCTTGTCGTCCTGTGATTGCGGCAAACCATCGCACACCATGGCCTTGCTCGTCGTGAATTAATCGCGCGACGGGCTGACGCTTAAAATAGGCGCGCTCCATGGTCACTGTGTTCTCGCACTGCGCATCCGCGCGCCAGCCTAAATACCCTTCTTCGGCCGCTTTCGGGGATAGATAAAGCGCGGGAAACGTATCACCCCGCATTACCCACTGGCAGGCGTGGTTGTTGAGTGGCGGAAAGGGGTGATAGGGCCCGTGTTGCACGGCAAACTGTTTTAACTCAGCGCGATTGACCCGAGGTAGCCACATGACGCTATCAAGCCCTGAGCGCTTTTGGGTATGGTTATCAATAAAGGCATGGAATTTATCACGTGTCGGGCCGCCTTCTTGTTGCAGATAGAGCTGCGCCGATAGTTGTAGCTCATAGAGCTGAGAAAACGCTCTACTGAGTGCGTGACGCTGCTTTTCAACATCGATAGAAAATCGGCTTTGCTGACGCTGGTTTTCCAAGGTATAGACTGACCAACCTGCGATCAGCGCAATCATAATAACCGTTAGGTAACGCCATAGAGGCTGTGAGGAAAAATACCGCATATAAAGAATACATCGAGTCTCACTATCGAGAGAGACAGGGTAGAGTGCATCGATGACAATCTGTGCCTATTCAGGTTTCATTTTTGTTACAAATCGATGTTTTCGATCGCAGGGCTCTGTCATCCCGTCAAAAATGTGACGGTTTTTTATACAGGGTTAAGGTCGGTATCGGTGAGTGCGAAGATATATAAATGTGAAATTGATCACGGTATGGTTAGGGGCTTGATTCGCCTCTGAACTTTGGGGGCAATCGGTCAGTTATGCAATTTTGTCTCTGTGATTCGATACATTCTGCCTGTTGTTTTGGTAGGACACGTTCTGGTTCTCTGCTAACTTTCAAAGACTCGTTGGATAGCAAGTCCGATCCACTGTTCCCTTTCCTTTCTGGCGATAACACACTGATTGTGGAGGCGTTCCATGAAAAAATTGGAGAATATCTCTGCGATATGCTTTGACTTAGACGGCACGATCGTAGACCCTTTTGATGATCTTTATGACGCTGTCCTCGGCATGTTGCGAGGATTGAATTTGCCGGAGGAAGAGCCCAGTGCGATTCGAGACTGGATTGGTGATGGTGCGGATTTATTGATCCATCGGGTGCTCACGCGACACATCGATGGACGGGTTTCCACCACAGTGTTGAATCAAGCCCGTGCGTTGTTCCTATCCTCATACCTAGGCAAGAAACCGCCAAAAACTCGACTCTATCCGGGGGTGCTTGCTTGTCTTGAAGGACTCTCTCAGCGCCAGTTCCCCATGATATGTACCACGGACATGCAAACGGCGCATGCGAACAGCCTTCTTAGAGCGCTTGGAGTCAGCCACTTTTTTACCCGTATCTTAGGAACGGATGCAATCGCGGCCGGAAAGCCGGATCCTGATAGTATTTTTGAGTCGGCGGCGATTTTAGCGGTTCCGCCATCAGAATTGCTGGTGGTTGGCGATGCGGTGAATGATGTCCATGCGGCAAGGGCGGCGGGCTCTCCTGTCGTGTGTGTCGATTATGGCTATAATTATGGCACAGCGATCCAAAAAACGGGACCAGACACCACCCTTGATACATTGGCAACCTTGCCCAATATTATTTCTAAGCCAAGCCGGATTGAGGTGTCAGGGCATGTGTTGACCACGCCACCGGTATTGGCCGGCCCACTTTATGGTCGTGGATCACGACCGGGAGGTGGGGCACAGTTTCGCTAACACTGCCAGGAGGGAAGCGTGAAAAACGAACTCAATCCGACCCACCTACTTCGCGCCTTTGAGATAGTGACAGAGTATGGTGAAGAAATTGAAGATGGACACCGCCTAGATGGCATTGACGCTTTCTCAGATTATGACGGCTATACCATTTATTTAGCGGGTAATGGGGTACAGTTGCGTGTGGGGTTCCACAATACCTATGATCTCGACTATGAGCATGAAAACCTGAAAGAGCAGTTCCTGAAGAAGGTGGATGCTTTGGTCAAAAATTACAAAAAGTAACCACGATAACACCGAACAAGGTACGTGGTAGAGCGCCCCAATCGATGGGGCGTTTTTTGTTTGAGGCGGGAAAAATGAACGAGCAATCAACCATGGATGGTAGGTGTGCACGCGGCTCGCAGGCTCACTACAAAGCGCTGGTTGACAGTGCGGCCGCCGCCATTTTAGTCATTGATGACCAAGGCATCATCCTTGATGCTAACCCTTTCACGCACACGCTACTTGGCTACGCGCAAAACCAGTTAGTTGGTCAGGATGTTGAGTGTTTAATGCCCCCTGAACATCAGGGCAAACATGGCCAGTACTTAAAGAAGTACCTGGTCACCGGCGAACCCAATGTGATTGGCACAGGGCGGCGTGTGAGCGCGCGGCACCGTGATGGGCGCCTGATCCCAATCCATTTGGCGGTGAGCGAAGTGTGGATCGATGAACGACGAGAGTTTATCGGCATTATGTCGGATTTAAGCGCACTCACTCATGCCCAAGCCACTGTTCAGCACGAGCGAAATCGGCTAAAAACGATCATCGATGCCATCGGTAATCCGGTGTTTGTCAGAGAATTAGGTGGTCAGTATGCCTTGGCAAACCGCGCCTGTTTACAAGCGGTGGGCGTTGATCATGTAAGCCAACTGGCCGACGCATTTGGTCGAGCACTCCCTGACGGCATGCGTGATACCCTCAACGCCCTCGATCACCAATTAACGGTCGACGGTGAGCCCGTCCACATAGATGTGACACTGCGCGATGGTCGCACCTTTAAGCTGGCGAAAACCCTGATCCACCACCTCGCCGGTGAGCCTTACGCCATTGTCACTGTGGCTTATGACGCCACCACACTCTTACGAGCGATGCAAGAGGCCGAGCGTGCCAACCAAGCAAAAAGTGACTTCCTATCAGCCATGAGTCACGAGTTACGTACGCCTTTAAACAGTGTGTTGGGTTACGCGCAGTTATTGCTTAAATCGCCCGATCCAACCCTTTCAGACAGTCAGCACCAGTATGTTGAACAAATCCACCAAAGTGGTCGTCATTTGCTGGCACTGATCAATGACGTGCTCGATCTGGCCAAAATTGAGGCCGGACAAACAGTACTTCATCTCACCTGGTACCCCGTTAGCGCATTGATCAATGATGCCATTCAAACCTTATCTCCGCTGGCGGAGCGACAGAACGTTAGCTTGAAAAATTGCTTGCCCGCGGAGCAAGAGGGTGACCTTTATGTGGATCCAACGCGGTTTAAGCAAATCTTGATTAACTTACTCAGCAATGCAGTGAAATATAACCATCCACACGGCAGGGTTTGGGTGGATGCGCACGCGCATCACGGCAATCTGACCATGACGGTGAATGATACCGGCATTGGCATTGCCGACGACCAGCTCGACGGCCTGTTCGAGCCCTTTAACCGTTTAGTGGCAGAAGACTCATTGATAGAAGGTGCGGGGGTTGGGTTGGCCGTCACGTATCAACTGGTGTCTCAAATGCAAGGTGAGATCAGGGTCGCGAGTCAACAGGGCAAGGGTAGTGCTTTCTCGGTGACCTTCCCTTATCGCGCGAAGCCACAGCCCTCTAAGACCGAGATTGCAGAAGCGTCTGATGCGAATATACGCCTCACCCAGCCACACCGAGTGCTTTATATTGACCAAGGTAGTCACCAGCAACGGCTAGTCTCTGATTGCTTTGAGGACTGGCCGCTGTTGACCTTGCACCATGCGCACGATTTTTCGTTGGCTGAGGCGATGACACATACGCTCTCCCCATCACTTTTTATCATTAATGGCAATGATTTAGCGCGAATGCCCGCACACTGGACGTGCTTGGTGGAGAATAAACCGCTGATCATCCTTGAGGTGGAAGGGCAAGCGCATAGCAGCGCCGCCACACAACACATACGACTACATCAGCCCGTATCGTCATCCGATCTTGCCGCGGCTATTCAATCGTTACTGGAGGACAAGGAATGATAAAGTCACCATCACAAGCGACTATTTTGATCATTGACGATCGGCGGGAAAACATTGACTTACTTACCGCGATGCTTGACCAAGCGGGGTACATGCACCTGATTGGGTTAACGGACCCCTGTGCGGTGCACGATCACTTGTCGCCGGTGCCCGATCTTATCTTGCTTGATATGCGTATGCCGCAGCGCTCAGGACTTATGGTATTGGACGATCTTAACCATGCCCTCGGTGAGCATTGCCCGCCGGTTATGGTGCTGACTGCAGATAACGATCTGAATTTGCGTAACCAAGCCTTGTGCCGCGGAGCGATTGATTACATCAGCAAGCCGTTTGATTATGACGAAGTGCTTCAGCGTATTCACAACCTACTGCAGCTACAGCTTAAAACATTGAAAGAACGTGACCAAGCTGCGCGTTTGCAAATGTTGGTGAACAAACAAACCTCCACGTTACGCGCCCTTTCTCTTACCCACCCATTGACAGGGCTCCCCAATCGTCGAGCCTTGTTAGATGCAGCGGAACGACAATTAATGCGAGGCTCCGTCACTGTGCTCATGATTGCGCTTGATGGGATGGAGGCGGTGACCCAGCACCAAGGGCACTTAATGACAGAGGCCCTGTATAAACACATTGCGGAGCTGCTGGCGAACAGTACGGTAGCGCGCTCGCATCGAGTGGGAGTATGGGATAGCTCGAGACTAGTGATGCTGATTGAAGGCGAGGGTGACGATGCGGCGCAAAAAGCGGCGAGGATTCACCGATTGATCAATGGGCACCACACGTTAGAAGGGCGGTTAATGTTCTTACATTGCCATATTGGGATCAGCCGCGCCCATTCTGAAAACGAGGATGTCGCCCAGCTTTTTCGCCAAGCGATTTTAGCCATTCCAACCAATGAGCAGCCTGTGGCTGAGTATCAACCTGAACTCGATAATAAAGCCCAGCGTGAGCATTTGATCCGTACTGAGCTTGGCGCTGCCTTGCAAAGTAACCATCTATCCTTAGTCTATCAACCTAAGTGGCGACTTGATGGGGGGCTGCTGGTGGGGGCCGAAGCATTACTGCGCTGGCAACACCCAACGCTCGGGGCGATAAGCCCCGCCGAATTTATTCCCATCGCTGAGCGCAGTGCCGATATGATGCAACTTGGCGATAAAGTGTTAATGATGGCACTGGAGGCGGTGGCGCAATGGCGGGCTCGCGCCCTGGTTGACGAGTGCTTTCATTTGTCGGTAAATGTGTCTGCCCAGCAGCTCCGTCATGGTTTTGCCGAGAGTGTGCTGGCTCGCTGCCATGCGACAAATATCCCGCCGGCCATTATTCAATTGGAAGTCACGGAATCGGCACTGATCCAGCAAATCTCGGTGGCATTGCGAGAGCTACAACAATTGCGGGAGGCTGGTATGCATATCGCGTTGGATGACTTTGGCACTGGTTACAGCTCATTGAGTTACCTTAAACAGTTACCCGTTGATTGGGTTAAACTCGACCGCAGTTTTATTCAAGACCTAGCCACTAACGCCAGTGACAAACACTTGGTGGGTAGCGTGATTGATTTGGCGCATGGGTTTGGTCATGGCGTGGTCGCCGAAGGGGTGGAAAAAGTCAGCCAGCAGCAGGTGCTGCAGACGATTGGCTGCGACCAAGTACAGGGCTTTTTATATGCAAAGCCGCTTGCTATAACCGACTTTGAGCACATTTTATCGCAAGGTAGACACGCGATGAACGCCGAGATCTCGCCTACCGCGCATTAAATGACGCCTCGGTGCGCTAGATTTGGCCCGCACCGAGGTCACTCTGAATCATTCAGTGGCTTCATGGACGGTTTCTTTGGTGTCCTCCCACACTTTTGATGAGTCTTCTTTTACTCCTTCCCAGGTGTTTGAGCAGCCGGCAGCAAATAAGGTGGTGATCACAAGCAATAACGATAGCTTCATAGGGACTCCTGTTTGCACATTTTTTGTCGCGCGTATTTTACGCATTACTTATCCTACTCGAACCTCGAAAAAGGCTCCAGCGGCGAATAATGCGCTTGCGCTTTGCTTGTGGGGTTAATATCCTGAACACAGTTAGTCGGGGAGCAAGTGATTGCTGAGACTGCGAAAGCAGGACCCGTAGAACCTGATCCAGTTAGCACTGGCGGAGGGAACTGACACGTTCAGCACACGAAGTGGCGCATTCTAGCTCGCTTTGTCTCCTTCCGCCCCTGATGATTAAGGGGCCAATATGAACCTATCTCCACCTGTTATTCTCACCATCGCCGGCTCAGACAGCGGTGGCGGCGCGGGCATTCAAGCCGATATTAAAGCGATTTCAGCGACCGGCGGCTATGCGTGCTCGGTGATCACCGCGCTGACCGCGCAAAACACCTGTGGCGTTGAGGCCGTTTCGGCGGTTGAGCCCGATTTTGTCCGCGCCCAATTAGATGCGGTGTTGTACGATATGCCGGTGCGTGCGATTAAAATCGGCATGCTCGCCAACCAAGCGATTATTCGCGAAGTAGCCGCCGTGTTAGCGCGATCGCCACACTTACCGGTGATTTTAGATCCCGTGATGGTGGCCACCAGCGGCGATTCTTTGCTCGACGAGCAGGCCATGACGGCGTTGATTGAAGCGCTGATCCCACGCGCAACCGTGCTCACCCCCAACTTGCCGGAGGCGGCGCGATTAACCGGTCAGCCTGTCCCTACCTCCATTGAGCAAATGCATGCGTTAGTCCCCGCCCTACGTCGGCTCGGCTGTCCTTATGTGATGCTAAAAGGTGGCCATTTACACCACGTTCCTGAAAGTGTGGATGTGTGGATTAGCCGAGATACTTGCCAAACCTTGAGCGCCCGTCGGGTTGAAACGGTTAATACGCACGGCACAGGCTGTACACTGTCTGCGGCGATGGCCTCTTACTACGCGCAGGGAATGACGCCCATTGAAGCGGGGCGCGCGGCGAAGCATTATCTCACCGAGGCCTTGGCGCATAGTCAGCAGTTAAAGGTGGGAAGAGGCGCGGGGCCTGTGCATCATTTTTACGCCTACCCAGTCGAAGCGCGTCATCACATTGCACAAGAAGCCTCGGTCGAATAGGCCGTTTTTTCACGAATAGGGCACGTAAAGCGAGTCCGCCGCTGCTAAAGTGAAGCGGCGGACTGCTCGGGAAAGGCTAACAGCCAGTGTCGCGTGTGATAAATGGTGTCCGAATCACGCCGCAGACCAATGCGGTAAACGCTCGGCAGCAATGTAGAACACGCGATCGCCGGGGGCGACGTCTGTTTTAAGGTTGGGGTTAAGGGTAATACCTTCACCTTTGTCGAGACCAATTAAGGTCGCATCGTATTCATGCTTTAATTGATTAAACAAGGTGCCGACGTCCGTGGCGCTCGCATCGGTGGGGTAACGCGCGCAATACTGTGTCATCCCTTGTGCGGTGCTTAATAGCTCGTGATGCAGCTGGCTGGAGCCCGGATCAACAGCGGCTTTCGCCAGCATTTCCACCGATACAGATGGCACACACTCGGCGTGTGGATAGTGCTGTTTTAATATTTGGCTGAGTGCATCATCTTGAAAATACGCGAGCAGATGCGCGGACGGGTTTTTGTGCGCGCAGAACAGGGCCGCTGACAGGGTAATATCGTCTTCTGGGTTATCGATAATAATACTCGCGGCACTATCAATACCTGCACGGGCAATGCCCTCGGCATCGGTAAAGCTGGTAACACGCACAAATTCCACCTCGCCGGGGAGCGGGTTTTCCATTTCGGGACGCACGCAAAGCACAATCGGGCGATCGCCATGCACACCGCTTTGTAGTAGGCGAATGAGCTGGATAGTGCGTTGACCATTCCACCCCAACACCAGAATATGATTTTTCACTGTAAGACTCCGTTTTCCTTGTAATCCACGTCGCCAATAATCGACCAACGCACTGGTTACATGCCCAATCACAATGGCAAATAGCCCTAGCCCGCCAGGAATAATCCAAAAGGCGGTAATCCACTGTCCTGCTTCTGTCGCTGGCGAATAATCGCCATAGCCGACGGTGGACGCTGTGACCATTAAGTAATAGATATAGCGACCGAGTGACTGGGTCATCTCGGTTTCACCCGCCCAATGCAACATCAGCCAGCCAATCACGCCGTAACCGAGAACCACCAATCCCAAAATACGCCCGTTTAAATGGGCAAAGTGACTGATAATCCAACGTTTAAAAAGCAACCAAAAGGTCATAGTGTTTCGCTCATTTTCTGTAGAGACGCCAGTATGGCGGGAATTATTATCGGTTTACAGTGTAAATCAAACGACTGGCGCAAAATGGATCACATTTCGTTCCGCTCGTCATACAAAGCCAATATTAAGCGCTAAAATATTATCAAAAGCTTAATGACTTGATTGGGAGTCAGCGTGTTTACATCTCGTCGTCAACTTGAACAAGAGCAGCAAAAACAAGTCGCTCTGCAGCAAAAAATTGAGCAGATTAACCATACCATCGACGCGCTGAATGCAGAGAAAGAGGCATTGCAGGAAGAGTTAGCCACCGTAGAGAAAAAACGCCAAACGGGGAAAGCGATTGATGCCAACTTATGCCACTTCGGTGACTCAATCAATGCGACACAATCTTCTCTGGCCACCTTGGCAGACACCATCAACGGTGAAAAAGAACGGGTAACGGACGTGAGCCATCAGGCGGCGTCGTGTGCCGAGCAAGTCAATGATCTTGCGCGTCACGTGCAGTCCTTATCCGCGCAATGTCAGCAATCGTCAGAAGCGATTCGTTCGCTCGATCAACATGCCCAAGAGGTGAGTGGCATTGTGAATTTAATTCGCGATGTCGCCGATCAAACCAATCTTTTAGCGTTAAACGCAGCGATTGAAGCGGCACGTGCCGGTGAGCAGGGTCGAGGGTTTGCGGTGGTCGCCGATGAAGTGCGTAGCTTGGCGGAACGCACAGCCAGTGCCACCCAAGATATTACCCAGCTGGTGGAGAAAATTCGTGCTGGGAGTGGGCATGCTTGCACACTCACCGATCAGCTTGCCAGTGACGCGATCGAATATAGCGAGCAAGGCCAACAGGTGGCCGATGCGATGGCCACGCAGAGTGAGCAAGCACAGCATAGCCGTACCACTATTAAAGCCTCTGCGCTGCGTGCTTTTTGTGAACTGGCGAAACTTGACCATATTAGCTTTAAATTTGCGATTTATCGCGTGGTGCTCGGCGAAGATAACATGAGCGCCAACGAAGTGACCGACCATACCCAGTGCCGTTTAGGTCAGTGGTACGACCGCGGCGAGGGACGACAGTACTTCGCCCAGTTACAAAACTTTAAAGCCATTGCCGCGCCTCACGAGCAAGTGCATACCCACGCGAAAGCAGCGGTGGCAGCGTTTCATGCTCAGCAACCCGAGCAAATGGTCACTGCATTAAAAGAGATGGAAAGCGCCAGCATGACGGTGATTGATAAGCTTGAACATCTCGCGATTGAAGGCAGTGAAGAGGTAGCGTAACAACGGGGTGTTAAATCGATAAGCACATGGTAACCTCAAGCTAAACTAAGGATAAATGGCCGAAGGAGGCTGAAGTTACCATGACATCGATAGCGTTACTCGATGGCGGCCTAGGGCAAGAAATTTATCAACGTGGGCCGGATGTGAGCTCGAAGCTTTGGTCGGTCGCGGTGATGTTAAAACATGCCAATATTGTTAAAGACGTGCACAAAGACTTTATTCGGGCCGGTGCGAAAACGCATACCCTGAATACCTACCCAGCGACCCCCACGCGTCTGGCCAAAGCGGGATTGAGCGACAAAATAGACATTATTTACCAAAAAGCGTTTGAGGCGCTGCAGCAAGCCGTGGATGAGACAGGTGCCGATGTCGATATTGCCGGCTGTTTACCGCCGCTGGTGGGCAGTTACCTCGGCCAGCCGCAACGCAGCTTTGACGATATGAAAGCCGAGTTTTCTCATATCGCCCGCCTACAGCCTCACGTGGATGTGTTTTTAATTGAAACCATGACCAACACCCTTGAAGCGCGTGCAGCGTGCGCCGCCGCCCGTGAACAAGGCAAACCGTTTGGGGTGGCGTTTCGGTTAGAGCCTAATGGCGCACTCCGCTCTGGCGAGTCGCTAGAGCAAGCTATGCACGCGGTCACTGAATATGCACCGACAGCAGTGATGCTTAATTGCTGCGACCCAGAAGTGCTTACCACGGCGATGCCAAAAATGGCGACCCAGGCCGACATTGTCGGTGGCTATGCCAACGCGTTTAAATCGGTGGAAGACATGGCCAAAGGCAGCAAAGCCGATGCCCTGCAAGCGCGGGAAGATCTCTCACCGTTAGTCCATACCGAACGCGTACAACAATGGATTGCCGACGGTGCCCTGGTGGTCGGCGGCTGCTGCGAAATCACCCCCGCCCATATCCGACACCTGGCACAAACGCTTGAGCAATCTCACGAGATCATCAAGTTTTCGCAGTTAGAGGATTAGGGGTTTTAACTCGTTCCCACGCTCCTGCGTGGGAATGCATACTGTAGCCGATGCACCACTCGTTCCCACGCGGAAGCGTGGACTGGGTAATAGACTATTGAGTTTTTGACTTACTGGATTGACCGACCCAACTATGAGTTATCTCAGTCATTCTTATTAGCGCGATATCTGGCTTGTTTAATAAGCCAGATACGGCATCAATTCATCCATATTGCCCACCACAATCTGCTGCCCTTGGGGGTTGTATTTTTGCATGTGTATATCGATGTTATACGCAATTAAAAGGTAATGAACGAGAGAGGCATTAGTGGGGATTCTCAGGGTGCCGTTGACCATGCCGTAATCTTTTTCTATCACCGCTTTTTGCTTATCGCTAAGACGCGTGTCCGGGGTCAGTTCGATAACTGCGTTCGTATTCCAAAGCGTATCCTCTTGTTTGCCCTGGGCAGCATTATCATTGATGTCTGGGATGCCATGGATGCGACTCAATACAAAATCACGATAGTCTCTTGCATACTCACAATAGGCGCGAACATGCCAGCGTAACGGGGTACAAACCAGCGTATGAGGCGAAATAATCCTTTCGACGAATTCACCATCTTTTAAGGATGTGTAGCAAATATCGACACGTTTTTTATCCCTAATGGCTTGAACGAGAGGCCGCAATACTTCAGGAGCAATATTACGTGTTACCGGACGGATCATTGCTGTATGTTCAAACCCCATGTCAAGGTCATCAAATGTCACGGTGATGTCGTCGCGGCGGGAAAGGATGTGAAGATACTCGTCGGCATGACCGGAAGTCAACTTGGGAGTAAAGCTCTCATTGGGTTTATAACCCTTTAAATGCTTATCGTAAACAAGGTTACCCGGTGCGATATCGGCTAGATAGGAATTAATATCTTTGGACGCTTGTTGTCGCCCGATACCAAAACTTTGTATCAAGTGATTGGTGGTTAACCTTCCCTCCCAGAGTGCAACGATCTCAATCATCCGGTATCGCAAGAGTAAATCCCACCGGATTGGCCATTTCTTCATTACTTAACTCCTGTCCAGTTACTCGACATGTTTATGTATTCAGTATTTACCTGTCTTTACTGACGACATAGTATTTTTTGGGCGTTTTTTCGTCAACTGAGCAGGCTGCTGGCAGGGTTGAAATAATATCGGAGCTAAGATAATGAGTGCATTGTTTGAAACTTACCTCGAAATGGCAGGACCCGAAACCTGTCAGTCAAAAGACGGCTTTTTGGCAATTATCGATGCCCAGACCGGCCTAGGGAAGACCTATCAAGCCACCGAGCTTCAGCTAGCGCACCTTATTGCGGATTCGAAGCTAACACTCATTTATGCGACCAACTTAAGAGTTAACGTGAAAGAAGCGTATGACGCGTTACTTGAGCGTGTTGACGATAAGGCGGAATTAAGTGATAAACAAAAACTAGAGCTGAAACGCAACATCATTTGGATCCCATCTCAAGATACAGCCATTGCCGCGTTATCAGAGCAGGATTGGGCAACGATATTCGGGCAGCTCGACGTACAACAACGAAAAGCGATCCAAAAGATACGCGATAAGGTCACTCTATTAGAACAGGCAAAAAGCAGCAGTAACACGTTGGTATTTGATGAGGAGCTGCGTGCTCAACACAGCAAAATCTTCTCTATGCTCAAGACATATTTGCAAGGTAAAGCGACCAAAGATGTCGAATTGAATGATGTTCTTGACCGAATATTCCCGGCACGAAGGGTTGACCAGGAAAAAACACAGGTACTCTTTTTAACCACATCCAAGTTGCTCTACCCTTGGCATAGCCTTAATAAAAGCTACAGAGTTAGCGATTTTCTTGATAACTCACTATTGATCCTAGATGAGTTTGACCGTCAGCAAAGTGAATTTCTAAACCACTTAATCAATACCGTCACTGATTACGACATTATCGACTTAACCCGAAAAATTTACGCGAGTTTTGACAGCTTCAAAATTCACGGCTCGCCAGAATTTAGGAATGTCGATCAGTGTTTTAATCGTTTCCGGCATGCGCTCGCTGATCATAAAGATAAATGGCATATCAACTACCGACCGTTTATCACCACTGCAACGATTCAACAGGGCAGCGAAAACCAAAACCGAGTATTCACACTCCTTTCCGACCGTATGTCTATTCATACCATTAACTTTGAGCACGAAGCGTTAAAGTCAAAGATTAATCATGAGTTAGGCAGTCATGAGATTGGTTCGGAAGGTAGCGAAAGTGCAATACAATTCGTTAACAATAGTGCCCGGCTTGTTCGGAGCTTTTGCAATGGCATGCTCAGTGCCATTCTTCAGCTGAAAAAGAACTTGGCGAAATTTGAAGACTCAAGAACTTACACCACAGAAAATCTGGTAGAGAAAATCCTCAACCACCTTGGGCTGGTGGATCTGACGCCAAATATTATGTCGTTAATTGCGGCCAGATTGAGCTTTAAAGTACAAAATGAGCATCGTGCATATAGCTTTCACGACAGCGGCTACGAAATTGCTAATATTGCTAAATACAGCGACACCGACAATACCGCCAAGGCGTCTACATTTGATTTGGCATTAACATCGACAGGCTTACTCGCTCATTGGGTGCTAGCTGGGGCAAAAGTCCTCGGTGTTAGTGCAACGGCTACCAGCCGCACGGCAATTCATAATTTTGATCTCGACTATCTCAGTGAAGTGCTTTCTGACCGTTTAGTACGTCTCAATTCCGCTCAGAAAGCGGCGATACAAGCAGAGTACTATGCAAAACGTAGATATGCAGAAAACCAGATTCTGATTAGTGTTAAGGGCATTTCCGAGCGTGTGGATTGGGGCGGTGTAGAAGCGCTTTATCAAGAATTCAAAAGAACAAAGTTGCATTCAGTGCTACTTGAGAATGAACTGTGTAAGCTTTTAAGCACGGACACTCAAGGCTTACCGTACTCTATTAAGAGAGCCAATAAGCTAGTCGAGTCAATCCGTCAGTTCTCTTTGCATCCAAGCAACCGATACCATTTTTGCATGATCAACAAAAGCTATAGGAATCATGAGTTCATGGATTTCATGAAGCGGGTGGGTGAGAAGTACAATGTGACTATTTTTGAAAATATTAATGCCGCTTCATTTAGAAATGACCAATTCCAAGCGATCTTAAAACGATTGGAGACCACAACTCAAAAAGTCGTCGTGATCACTAACTACCAGGCGACGGGGGCGGGATTATCGCCCTCATACACGATGAGAGATAATCATACATTAACTTACGTAGGCCCTGAGGGCATTAAACCATTCCAGCATAAAACCGATATTGACTCTATTTATCTTGAGCAACCGACGACATTGATTGGTCGTTTAATTAGCGACGACTTGGCGGTGGATGAGCGCGATCTAGCCATCAAAAAGAGTATTCACGATACCTTTATGCTGCATGAAAAGGGCATTATGGCCGCCAACGAAGCTAAATCGAAGCTCAAACCTCTCATTTCTGCGCGCGTGAATAATTCCGCCATTAGATCTCTGATCTCAAGTTATAAAAAGAGCGAAGATTATCGATATGCTGTTTATCGTTTTATCGAACAAGCGCTGGGCCGTATGTGTCGTACCGAGTGGAAGCAAAATCAAATCACCATTATGTATGACGCAGTTGCTGATTTTGTGGAAACCCTGGCAAAAGACAATCGCAATCTTTCTTTCCTTTCTCACGAATACCAAGCATTGGTGACGGAGATTAAGCTGCACTATCAAGCCAAAGAGCACCAAAAGCAGCAAATGTCCTATCACCCCCGGGCCTCAAGAAACTATGCCCATATACAAAGGCTTGTGACCAGCGTTTATGAACACCAGAATGAAAATTCGATTGGCCAGTACGAAAGGTTGCGTCAATGGATGCTGACAAAACCGACTCTGCCATCTTCGCCAATGGGAGAGGAAGTTCGTTACTACATCGATGTTCAGCACCCACTCGGCCAGTATCACTATCAAATTGATTATTCTGAAGAGAAAGGCATCACTGAAATTTTTATTAATCCAGCGGATGAATCTGGGTTACGCGAAGTATCGGAGGCGGCAGCTCGGCTTCCTTTGCTGATGAAGAACTCATTGGTGTCGGCGCATTTCGACGCCAATGGTTTTGCCACCACCTTTGGTAAGGCTCAGTTTGTATTAGCGCCAGCAATGTTTGATCTCTACATGGGAGCACTTGGCGAAGAAGCGGTAAGTGCGATCCTGATGGCATTTGGTTATCCATTGCATGCCATGCCAAGTGGATGCGTAGAGTGGTTCGATAGCTACATTGCACTCGGCAATCGAATTTTGTTGGTTGATGTTAAGCATTGGGACTTAGAGCTCGGATGTTTGGTTCACGACAACACTTTAGATAAATGCCAGGTCAAGCTGCAGCAAATTAGGAAAAACCCACCCGACGAGTTTGTAAATAAGCATCTGCAAGCTTTGTATATCAATACTATATGGAGTGGTGCAGGCGGGATCAATTCGCGCCAATACGAGAGTGAGGATAAACCATTTGTTGAGCATGTTATTCCAAATATCGCGGACGTGATTGAAATTCCTGGGATCATTGACCGAGAGTCGGGTACGAACAATGTTCCTCCCATGAATCAACTACTCGAATTATTAAACCAGTTTGCGGAGTGAAGCCGATGAGTCGAAGTTTAACCACACTGATTAACCTAACCTTTGATTTTGATGCGTTGAATCAAAAGTACGTAATCTACAAAGCCTCATTGGATAAGAGGGTTGGAAGTACTGGTTATGCACATCAACTGAGTCTTGTTGAACGAGTGGCTAAGCCCAAAGCGCTCATTAAACACTCAGGTTACTACTGGATACTTCGCGATCAACACGATAAAACCAAGCCGGAGTCGGCCGATATTGGCTTTGAGCGTGTGGCGTTTGAAGACTGTTCGCCTCTATTGTTAGGGCGCCTGTTTGTGCGAGCCCTTGGGAAAGTGGCGTCGAGTGAGTTTTTTTCAGGGCTTGGGGAAACGTTTCTCTTTGTAGAGCCGGAGAAGTTCTTTGAGCATACCGTGTACAAATGTATCAAGTTTGATCTTAAAGAAAGTGTGCGTTTTAACGCGTTATTCATCTCCATGGATGGAACCACATTCTCGCCAATAGAAACGGCGCACAAGCGCGCAAACACCATTGAAAAACTACCTAAGTTTGAATTTGACATGGAAACTGGGCTTTTGCGACGCAATCCGAAAGGAAATCTGATTGTTCACAGCCCAGGAAAAGGCAAATTTACCACCAATGCCATCGATATATCTGGTAAAGAGCTGATATCACTGAAAAAAACAAAAACGGGGGCTCTTTATCACTTTGTTGACCTGATGAATCATCATTTCTCTGGCTGCTTGTCGATGCAGCTAAAGTCTATTAAGGCAACTTGGCGCAAGCACTATAAAAAGTGTGATGTGGAAAACGTGTATCAACGCATTTATCAAGTGATTGATAATCATGGTGGTTTACAAGTGGTAAATGCATCATTGAAAGAGGAAGGGTTTGAGAGACTGAAACAGCAGCGATGGCCGGTAAAGATTGAATTCTTGGATTCTGAAGCGAGCATTGATGCGAGCAAACCTTTACTCGTGGTTTTAGACAGTCCCGAAGACTACGACAAAGCAGGGCGATCTGATCCCAAAGCAAGTTTCTATTCCGAACATAGAGTGACGCAAAGTATCTACAACGTCACAATTACTTCGGTACGAAACAAAACGAAAGGTAATGCACTGAGCCCGATCATTGATGCGCTAGTCAAAGAAATGGCTATTAAGCAAGAGTGCTTAGCGCAGCAGTTCTTCATTCAAGAGTTGCAAGGGGTCTATTGGTTTGTAGAGAGAGAAGATCCCCCATACGGCAATAAGGATCCAATCTTTCATATCTTAAAATGTCGCAACGGATGTTTTCAGTATGAACAACAAGATGCGTTTTACTTTGATGACCTTGGTATCGAACTGCCTGAGAAAAAACGTTATTTTGAAACGCTCAGTTATGTGATCGACATGGGACAGCAATCCCCTCGCATCTGCACCATCGTGCATGAGGAAATTGCGGCGATTCCCGATGCGGCACGGCTTTTTGAAGTATTGGAACATCTAAAGAGAAGCAACCAACAGGGCATAAGTCGTGTGTTTATCGAACATTTTCTTGCTGATGGTGCCTATAAGCAAGATCCCGTTTACGACAAGCTAGTATCAATGCTAAACACGCACCCTTTGCATGAAGAGTTTGACAAACAAGAGCTTAAAATTGCCAAGATTGGATACCGATCAACCGCAGAGAAAGCATTGGTTGACGGTTACTTTGAGCAAACAGGCATCATGCTCAATTATTCGATAAAAGGTGAACACAACGAATACCTAGAAGCTTTAACCGGACACTTCTATGACGCTGACCATTCTGCTTATTTTGTGGGCATTGAAAAAGGAGGGTTCAAATTTCATCGAGGTCAGTTCAACCACTTGAGATATCTAGAAGGCCCAGAAGACTTAAAACAAGTTTGTTTAACACTGACTCAAAGCTATTTCATCCGTAATAAGTTAGCGACAGTAAAACCTTTTCCTTTCAAGTATTTGGCGGAGTGTAAAGATAGATTCAAGTACAGTAATACATAGAAACTTGCCACTATACTGCATTGACGTCGTGAGATGGCATGGTTGCAATGTTCTCAATACGCCCACCAAGCCTATGCTGAGTATGCGCAAATTGTGTGGGCTTTTATCGGGAATGCCGCTACATATCCATAGTCTAGAAATGAGACACTCAAACAGTGTTAAAGCAGCCTGTATAGCCAATACCTCGTTCCCACGCTCCTGCGTGGGAATGCATATGGAGTTTTAACTATGGGGAGAAGCCGCTACAAAATCACCGAGCCTCACTTACCGCACTTCGTTACGTTGACTGTCCTACACTGGATCCCGGTATTCACGCGCCCGGACACCGTCAATATCTTGCTTGATGCTTTGCGTTTTTTAAACAAAGATGGCCTAAAGGTTTACGCTTGGGTAGTACTAGAAAACCACTGTCATTTGGTGCTGCAAGGTAAGGCATTGGATCATGATATTGCTCGACTTAAATCATGGACGGCGAGAAATCTGATTCAATACCTTGCTGAACGCAACGTTAAGCAAATTCTGGATCAATTGGCGTTTTATAAAAAAGC
Source organism: Salinivibrio sharmensis (assembly GCF_001995985.1). GTDB lineage: Bacteria > Pseudomonadota > Gammaproteobacteria > Enterobacterales > Vibrionaceae > Salinivibrio > Salinivibrio sharmensis. The sequence continues at coordinate 101,292 of NZ_MUFC01000004.1, forward strand.
CCACAAAGGTGACCGCGCTTATCAGTTTTGGCAGGAGGGGGTGCATCCTGAATTGATACAAAGCGATGCCATGATGCGGCAGAAGATCGAGTACATTCATCAAAATCCGGTGAAGCGGGGCTATGTCGATGAAGCAGATCACTGGCGTTATTCGAATGCCAGAGATTACATGGGCATGTCGGGGTTACTGGAGGTTTGTCGTGAGTGGTAGCGAGGTAGGCATTCCCACGCAGGAGCGTGGGAACGAGTAATGAAATGCCCTATCCCGCTTTATAGTATTGTCATCTTATCGTGACTTGATATGAATAATATTCCCGCATCTCTGGACCTGCTAGGCTAGATTTTTACCGCTAAACTCGGTACATTGCACGCAAATAGAAACTATTCTCACTTTTATTTGTGGCAAAGCCACACCATCAAAGCATGTTTGCAGATATCACCATGATAAAATTGTCTTCATTTCGACTCGCGCTAGGCGTTGCGTCCTGTTTGGCGCTGGCCCCAACAGTGAGTGCGGATCAACTCGAAAAAGCGCAAGCCATCGAGGGAAACACCACCCAAGAGGCCGCGCAGTCACAGTCACGCATTAATCGGCATTCTGATAGCAGCTTGGTCATGCGCCAAGAAATTGAGCAGCTACAAGCGCAGATCAGTAACCTGGAAATCTATCGCGATCACTTGCAAAACTTGGTGGTCAATCAGGATAAAGAGGCGACCAGCCTGCGGAATCAAATCGACGAGATTAAAGACACTCGCCAAGGTATTGTGCCGTTGATGTATCGCATGTTGGGTGGGCTCGAGCAGTGGCTTGCGCAGGATATTCCTCTTAAAGCCGATCAACGCCAAGCTCGTTTGCAAAAACTGCAGGCGATGATGGGGCGTGCCGATGTGGCGGACTCGGAGAAATTCCGTCGTATTCTCGAGGCGTACCAGATAGAGCGAGACTATGGCAGCAAGCTTGATGCCTACCAAGATACCGTTGTACTCAATGGTCGAGATCACCAGGTCGATGTCCTCCATCTTGGCCGTATGTCGCTGGTGGCGCGTAGCTTAGATGGTAAGCAGTATTGGCTTTGGAGTGCCCGCGATGATCAGTGGGTTGAGTTGGATGCGAGTGTCGCAGACGCGGTGGATAAGGCTTTTGCGGTGGCGCAAAAGCAAATGGCACCGTCATTGTTATCTCTGCCATTAAGTGCCAACCAAGGGGTGAAATCATGAGCTGGAAAACCCTGATTACCGCAACCTGTTTTATCGCGATTGCGCCTTTTACCCACGCCGATGATCTTGTTGGGCAAACCCAACAGGCGCATCAACAGGCGAGTGAGCATAACCAAGCGCGAGAAGCACAATTCGCGCTGACCGAGCGTGAGCTACGTGAGAAGCTCAATCAGCTCAAAGCCACGCGCAACGCGTTAGAGGCGGAAACAGAGAAACTGAGTGACACCTTCAGCGATAACGAGCAAAAACTGGCGTCGTTAGAAGATAAGCTACGTTTGGAGTCGGGCAGTTTGGGTGAGCTGTTTGGTGTGGTGCGCCAAGCAAGTAAAACCATCCAGACTGACGGCGCGTCGAGTTATGTGGCAATCACTCAGCCTGCGTTTAATCAAACGGTGGCAGATATTGTGGCTGCCGATACCTTACCCTCGCTCAAGCAGCTTAATAGCCTGTGGCAGGGCATGCTCACGCAAATGCAAACCAGCGGTCAGCTGCAAACCCTTTCTTTACCTGTGGTGAATGCGCAAGGCGTGTCAGCAGAACAGTCGGTGGTGCGATTGGGTAACCTTGGGTTGGTGAATGAGCAAGGGTATTTAAACTGGCAAGCTGAACGACAAGTGGCTGTCCCTTACCGCGCGCAGCCTGATGACACGTTAACATCCGCAAAGCTTGAGCAAGCCGTCGCTAACGTGGGTGAGACCGTGCTTGTCGATCCGTCACGTGGCGCGTTACTTGGGCAGCTAGAAAACGCGCCAAGCTTAAGCGAACGCTTTGCGCAAGGTGGCTTTGTTGCCAAAGTGATCGCGACCTTACTGGCTGTCGGTTTGTTAATTGCGCTCTACCGTGGGGCAGTCTTGCTCTCGATTCACGCCAAAATGCATCGCCAGCTTAAACACCCAGAATCACCAGAAGATAACCCGCTTGGCCGTGTGCTGAAGGTCTATCATGATGCGCCAAAGCGTGATGTTGAATCACTGGAGCTGCGTTTATTAGAAGCGGTGGTGGATGAACAGCAAGGCTGTGAAAAAGGCCTCTCGATGTTGAAATTGCTTGCTGCGTTAGCGCCGATGCTCGGCTTGCTGGGGACGGTAACCGGGATGATAGAAACCTTCCAGGTGATCACCCAGTTTGGCAATGGCGACCCCAAAGTGATGGCAGATGGTATCTCGATGGCGTTGGTAACCACAGTGCTCGGCTTGATTGCGGCTATTCCGTTGCTGCTGGCGCATAACATCCTCAGTGGGCAAGCCGATCACATTCGTGGCATGCTGGAAAAACAAAGCATTAGCCTGGTGGCGGAACAAGCTGAAAACTGTGATCAGCGAGCGGAAACCGGACAAGCGGCATGATAGACGTCGAGTTATTCTCACAGCTTGGCCAGCAAGACATTTGGAGCACCTTGCGTCATTTTATGGCGCAAGGTGGGCCCGTGCTTTGGTGGTTAGGTGTGGTAGTAATGGTGTGCTGGGTGTTGGTGATTGAACGCCTGCTATATCTTTATTCACGGTTCCCCGCACAACGTCGCGCGTGGGTTGCAGCGTGGCAGGCGCGTACCGATCACCATTCTTGGCATGCACGCGCCATTCGCGAAGGCTGGTTGTTTCAAGCCCAACAGGATCTCGGTCGTTATCTTGGCTTTATTAAAGCCTTGGTGGCAATTTGTCCGATGTTGGGGCTGTTAGGCACAGTCACGGGGATGATCTCTGTGTTTGATGTGATGGCCAGTCAAGGCACCAGTGAGCCCCGTTTAATGGCCTCAGGTATTTCAATGGCCACCTTACCCACCATGGCAGGTATGGTGGCTGCTTTAGCCGGTATGTTTGCCCATGCCCGTTTAGTTAAAGCCTGTCAGCGCCGAGAAGTCGCGCTGCAGCAGGCGCTTCGGAGTCAGTAATGCGATTGATTCGAGCCCAAAAACAGCGCGAAGAAGCGCAGGTTGATTTAACCTCCATGTTGGACATTGTGTTCATCATGCTGATCTTTTTTATTGTTACCAGCTCGTTTGTGCGCGAGTCTGGCGTGGAAGTAAACCGCCCGGAAGCCAGCCACTCAACCAGTCAGAAAGAGGCGGGTATTTTTGTCGCGGTCACCGCCTCGAATGAGGTGTACATTGATAAGCGTCTTGTCGATGTGGAACGTGTCGAAGCGACGCTTGAACACCTATTGCTCGATAAGCCGGACGCCTCGCTGGTGATTCAAGCCGATGAGTTGGCCTACAACGGAACGGTAGTTGAAGTTATGGATGCGGCGAAAGGGGCCGGCATTGGCAGCATTGCGTTGGCCACGGAGTCGCCGTAATGAAGCGATGGCTAATCTCATTGCCGGCGGCGTTGATGGTTACGCTTGGCCTGTTTATGTTGATGGCGTTGATGGTCGGACAATCGTCTCAGCGGCCTCAGGACACGGCTGAGTCGGTAAGCATTGATATTTTCATGCAAGAGCCGGATACCGAGGTACAACGTCGCCAACGCAGTGTCCCGGAGCGCCCGACACCGCCAGAGGTGCCTAAACCACCGACGCCGGTCACGCAAACGCAGACACAATCCAGTGCTGCACCACAGCCGGATATGCCTAACTTGAATGTACAAAGCAATATTCAAGGCGTGATGGTGCAAGCGCCGTCGCTAGGCGATTTAAATGTCAGCACTGGGCCGAACAATCAGCAGGCGATGCCGCTATTTCGGGTCGAGCCGAATTATCCGCCACGCGCCATGCGACGCGGCCTAGAGGGGTTTGTGGTAGTGAGCTTTACCATTAGCCCCTCGGGACGTCCACAAGATTTGACTGTGGTCGATGCGAACCCGCCACGTGTTTTTGAGCGAGAGGCGTTACGCGCGCTTCGAAAATGGAAATATGAGCCGAAAGTGGTTAACGGAGAAGCCGTGGCCCAACCCGGTCAACAGGTGAAACTGGAGTTTAACTTACGCTAATGTTTAAACGACTCATTGTTACCTTGGTATTATTCACTGCGCTGCCAGTCGCTGCCCAGCTTTCGCCATCGGTGGCACGCTCGATTGAAAAAGCACAAACGTTAGAGCAAGACGCAAAACTGGGGGAGGCGATTGCCGTGCTTGAAGCGCTGTCTGCTGAACGCGCCTACGACAAAGCCTTTGTAAACCGGGCGCTGGGAGTGTTCTATTGGCAATATGGCAATAATGATAAGGCGATCGTCCATATTCAACGCGCGGTCGATAGTGAACAGTTGCAAGATGCGCAAGCCTGGCAAACCAAGCGTATGCTCGCTGATTTATTGTTGATTGATGGGCAATATACCGCTGCGCTTCAATACTACTATCCGCTTGCACGCTCGGTCCCCAAAAAAAAGACGGATCAAGCCGAAGACGTGTGGCTGCGGATTATGCAGGCGCACTACCAGCGTGAGCAGTGGAGTAAGGTATTAAGCGCCTATCCGGCGTATCAGGGCGTGGTAAAAAATAGGGCCAGCGTGTCGGCGCTATCGTTGAAGTTGGGGGCGCAGCTACAACTCGAGCAATGGCGCGGTGCGACACCGACGCTTAAAGCATTGTTGAAGCGCGAGCCTGACAATAAGCAATGGTGGCGCCAATTGGCGGCCAACTATGTGCGCTTGGAGCAGCCGAAAGAGGCGATCAGCACGTATTTACTCGCCAAGCGCAAAGGGATAGCGCTTGAACCGAGTGAGCAGCGTACGGTGGCGCAGTTGTATGCCAATGTGGGCGTCCCCGAGCGGGCGGCGACGTGGCTCAAACGCTTGCCTGAGAACGAACAAGATGCGCAAACGCTCGCGCAGCAAGCAAGTTTATGGCAGCAAGCGCGAGAATGGCCTCAAGCGGTTTCAGCTTGGCAATTGGCGGCACAAAAAGACAGTCAGTACCATTGGCAATTGGCGTTAATGCAAATTCAGCAAGGCGATTATCAGCAAGCACTTACATCGCTTGATAAGGCGGATAAAGGGGCGTCTGCCAAAGAGATCGCGCTGACAAAAGTGCGCGCCTACTACAAACTAAAGCAGTTTGACCAGGCGCTCAAGCAAGCACGCATTGCTAAAAAGATTGCCCCTGATGAGGCGGTAGAAAGCTGGTTAACGTTTTTGAAAAAGCGTCAGCAAATGCAGCAGCGAGGCTGATTAAGCCATAGGTAGCGAGTGACCTTGGTCGTTGCTCTGATATAAAAAAGCCCCAGCCTGATGAGACACCAGATAGCTGGGGCTTTTTTGTTTAAATGTTTTGTGTCTATCGCTTGCTATCCGCCGTGTTGACCACGTTCACCAAATGATAGGCACAAAAAAAGGGCGCCTGAGCGCCCTCTATCAATCAGGTCTGGTTTCTTATGCTACAGAAACGTCAGATGCCTGTGGGCCTTTTTGGCCTTGCTCAACGGTGAAGTTCACACGCTGGCCTTCAGTTAGGGTTTTGAAACCTTCGCCAACGATCGCGCGGAAGTGTACAAACACGTCTTTTTCGCCGTTGTCACGAGTGATGAAACCGAAACCTTTCTCTTCGTTAAACCACTTTACGATACCAGTTGCTTGATTAGACATAATCATTCTCTCTTAAATTACAAAAAATAGGATAGCTTTGAACGGAGTCGATGAAATGTCTAAAAGCGAAAGCGGGTAACGTTAGAAACTCTATAATATTGATAATAGCGTAGCTTATGTTGACTTTTACTTGATGTATCATTGATGCTCCATGTTCCAGAGCTGTGTTTACCATACAGCAATTCACTCACTTGTAAAGCGTTGTGAGTATTTTTATTTAATCCTTTGGTGGAGCGTTGCGATTGGGCTACTCATCGCCTCCTTCCCCACTCTTTCAAAAGTTGGGTTACTCCCAATTCCGGATGATTCAACACGTTGTCATCTTGGGTGACTTCACCGACCACATCATTGGGGTTATAGAGCGAGCAGGTTTTCATTGATAGGCAGCCACAGCCAATGCAGCCACTTAAATTGGCCTGTAATTGCTGTAAGCGTGCGATTTGCTCATTGAGGGTGGCATCCCAGCGCTCTGCCATATTACGCCACTGCTCTTTGGTGGGAGCGCGGTGAGAGGGCAGTTTACTTAATGCTCTACCTATCTCTTCAAGTGAGAGCCCCACATGTTGTGCAGCTTTAATCACCGCAAGACGACGTAGAACAGCGCGGTCGTAACGGCGTTGATTGCCCGCATTACGCCAACTGGTGATCAAGCCTTTTTGCTCGTAAAAATGCAGGGTAGACACCTTTACACCCGCCCGTTTTGCCACTTGCCCAACGCTCATTTCCATCTTTTTTCGCCTTTTTCTGCCACTCCTTGTTTACCTCAATATAACTTGAGGTTTTATCCTGACTAGCATCTTAACAACACAATGAGAGGGGAATCACGATGAAAGAAATGAAAGAGGGCGTTACTTCAATGTTATTGGCGATTATCCAAGGTGTTCAATGGCGAGTTGGTATGAGCCGTAAACCGAAAGCAGTGTCAATCGCATCGATGCCAGCCCGACTTCAACATGACTTAGGGGTGGATACTCTGGATGCGAATACGCACCCTTCGGCACATCGCTTTCTATAAGCGCGCTGCATCTGTTGCTGTTACAGCATGGGTTGCAGGATGCTAGAGGGTAAGATAGAAAAAAGGCCAGTCATCGCAGACTGGCCTTAGCAGAATTAACGTGCCGTGAGGTGCAATTAAGCGAGCAGTTCTTCGGCGGTGTTAACCACGTTTTCAACGGTGAAGCCGAACATTTTGAACAGCTCGTCAGCCGGTGCTGACTCACCGAAGGTGGTCATACCGACAACGCGGCCGTCTAGACCTACATACTTGTACCAGTAGTCGGCGATACCCGCTTCAATAGCAATACGTGCTGTCACGTCTGATGGCAGTACGGATTCGCGGTAAGTGGCATCTTGTTTATCGAACAAGTCAGTGCTTGGCATAGAGACCACACGCACTTGCTTGCCGGCTTCGCTCAGTTTCGCGGCTGACTCCATCGCTAACTCGACTTCAGAGCCGGTCGCAATCAAGATCAGATCAGGCTTACCCGCTGAATCTTTTAGGATGTAGCCACCTTTGGCAATGTTAGCCAACTGTGCGTCATCACGCTCTTGCTGAGCCAGGCCTTGGCGAGAGAACACCAGGGCGCTTGGGCCGTCTTTACGCTCAACCGCTGCTTTCCACGCGACCGCGGATTCAACTTGGTCACACGGGCGCCACATGCTCATGTTGGGTGTTTGACGCAAAGTAGCCAGTTGCTCAACCGGTTGGTGAGTTGGCCCGTCTTCACCCAGACCAATCGAGTCGTGGGTATACACTTGAATATTCTGCACCTTCATCAACGCGGCCATACGCATCGCGTTACGGGCGTACTCCATAAAGATCAGGAAGGTTGCCCCGTAAGGTACAAAACCGCCGTGCAGGGCAATACCGTTGATAATGGCGGTCATACCAAATTCGCGCACACCGTAGTGCAGGTAGTTGCCGCTGGCATCGTCTGCGCTGATCGCTTTCGAGCCTGACCACATGGTCAAGTTAGATGGGGCTAAGTCAGCAGAGCCACCCAGCAGTTCTGGTAGTAGCTTACCGAACGCTTCTAGCACGTTTTGTGATGCTTTACGTGATGCAATTTTGGCTGGGTTAGCTTGCAGATCGGCAATCAGCTTTTGTGTTTCGCTGTCCCAGTTGCTAGGCAGTTCACCCTTCATGCGACGAGTAAATTCAGCGGCTAGCTCAGGATATTGTGCTTGATACGCAGCGAATTTCTCGTTCCAAGCGGCTTCTTTGGCCGCACCGGCTTCTTTGGCGTCCCACTGTGCGTAAATATCTTGTGGGATCTCAAATGGGGCGTGCTCCCAACCGAGGAATTCACGTGCAGCTTGTACTTCGTCATCACCCAGTGGCGCACCGTGACAGTCGTGGCTGCCTGCTTTGTTGGGTGAGCCATAACCGATGGTGGTCTTGGTACAAATCAGTGTCGGCTTGCCGGTTTCTGCCTTTGCCGCTTCAATGGCCGCTTGAATCGCCGCCGAATCATGGCCGTCGACGGCAGGGATCACGTGCCAGCCATATGACTCGAAGCGTTTCGCGGTATCGTCAGAGAACCAACCTTCTACATGACCGTCGATAGAAATGCCGTTGTCATCCCAGAAGGCGATCAGCTTGCCCAGGCCTAGGGTGCCGGCGAGTGAGCATGCTTCGTGCGAGATACCTTCCATCAAGCAGCCATCACCCAAGAATGCGTAGGTGTGGTGGTCGACGATGTCGTGGCCGTCGCGGTTAAATTGCGCCGCAAGTGACTTCTCTGCTACCGCCATACCCACGGCGTTGGTAATGCCCTGGCCGAGGGGACCTGTCGTGGTTTCAATGCCCGGTGCGTAGCCATATTCAGGGTGGCCTGGGGTATTCGAGTGCAACTGACGGAACTGTTTAAGATCGTCAATAGAAACGCCATAACCGGTCAGGTGTAGTAGCGAATAAATCAGCATAGAGCCGTGGCCGTTTGACAGTACGAAACGGTCACGGTTGGCCCAATCTGGGTTTTGTGGGTTGTGATTCATGTGGTCGCGCCACAAGACTTCGGCAATATCAGCCATACCCATTGGGGCGCCTGGGTGACCAGATTTGGCTTTTTGAACACCGTCCATCGCAAGGGCGCGGATGGCGTTAGCTAGCATTTTGCGTTCCATGTGTTTACCTACAGGTTGAACAGGTGAAATAGAGTCAAACAGTATCATAAAAGCGGGCTGAGCCGCTTTTATTGTGTTAAATCACGCTTTGTGTTGGATCACAATTGTTCGCGAATCATGTCTTCAAGCTTGCCTTGGTCAACCGCAAAATTGCGAATGCCTTCCGCAAGCTTCTCAACCGCCATCGCGTCTTGGTTGTGTTCCCATAAGAATTCAGCGTGGGTCATACGGGTTGGGCGCTGCTCGGTGGCCCCCGCGTCTTTTAGCTTAACCGGCACGTCACCGTCGGCATCGCTCAGCTCTTGTAGAAGCTGTGGGCTGATGGTGAGACGGTCGCAGCCAGCAAGCTCAAGAATTTCGCCTGTATTACGGAAGCTTGCGCCCATCACAACGGTGTCGTAGCCGTGAGCTTTGTAGTAGTTGTAGATGGTGGTGACAGATTTAACACCTGGGTCTTCTGCGGCCTCGAAATCACGGCCTTCTTTGGCTTTGTACCAATCCATGATACGACCCACAAACGGTGAAATCAGGTAAGCGCCCGCTTCGGCACAAGCACGTGCTTGTGCGAATGAGAACAAGAGTGTCAGGTTACAGTTGATCCCTTCTTTTTCCAGGATTTCTGCCGCACGAATGCCTTCCCAAGTTGACGCCAGTTTGATCAGAATACGCTCGTTGCTGATCCCAGCTTCGTTATACATGCTGATAAGCTTGCGCGCTTTGGCAACACTGGCTTCTGTGTCGTAAGACAAACGTGCGTCTACCTCGGTAGAGATACGGCCAGGGATCACATTAAGGATTTCTTTACCAATGTTGACGGCCAGACGGTCACAGGTGTCAGCAACTTGCTGGTCTGCGTCGCTGCTGTGTGATTTTGCATAGGCAATCGCTTCATCGATCAGCGGCGCATATTCTTTGATTTGCGCGGCTTTGAGGATCAGAGAAGGGTTGGTTGTGGCATCTTGCGGTTGGTATTTTTTAATCGCTTCGATGTCGCCTGTGTCAGCGACCACTGTGGTTAGGGCACGGAGTTGGTCCAGTTTGTTGCTCATCTTCACTCACCTTCTTTACGTGGTAGGCCCAGACGCCGAGTTACGTGCTAACGCTTGCTCTGAAGTATGAACAGATGCAACGCGCCTGAGCAAATGATGTGACGATCTTTGAGTTTTTTACGTCACTTGTCAATTGTATTGCGACATAAAGAGAGTTAAGTCTCACTCTTTCGTCTCGAATTTACTCATCCTGTTGAAACATGAACGCGGTTTCATCAGGTGCGGGCTCAGACATGTTGAGTAGTGCCATCGCACAACTTGCGCTGGTGGCCAGCACATCAATCACGCCCGTACGCAAAGCGCCAAGAATGGACAAAGCTTTACGACTCTCACTGGCCATAGCTATCACACTGGGTATACGCGCCAAATCAGGCATGGCTAGCCCAACGACTCGCCCTCGCATCAAATTATCGGTGGGTTGCCCGTCGAGACGGAAAAAATCAAAGCCACCGATGTCTCCGACAATACCATGGTTGACACGTGCTTCAACAAATTCGCGCGCGGTAAAGCAGCCTAATTTCACCATATGGCTATTTTCGTCCATGTCGCCAATCCCTACCAGTGCAAACTCTGCCTTTCTTGCCTGGTTCAAGGTTTCGCTGATATTGGGGTGAGAGACAAACACTTGTTGGATTGATTCGTTATCGACGTAGGCTGGGGCATATAGAGTTTCACTGCTACCGCCAAATTTTTTGGCGAGACGCCGGCAGATATGATCCGCATTAAAGGCATCGCCACTGCGGTGAGTGCCGCCGATAGCACAGACAAATCGTGCTTGGCGATGAGAGACGACGCCGGGGTGATCAGCAACCGCCGCGACGTTTTGGCCTTGTCCCACCGCGACCACCATGCCGTCATTGAGGTTACCATCCAAGTAAGTGGAAACCAGGGTCGCGACTTGAGTACGTTGCTCTGCGGGGCTGGGTTGGTCGAGAGAAATCAATGCACGTTTAAGATTAAATCGCGCCATGAGCCTTTGCTCCAACTGCGCACTGTGCACAGGGTGAAATTTCACCGTTATTTCGACAATTCCTTCCTCACGTGCTTTTCGGAGCAGACGGCTGACTTTGGGGCGACTTATTTTGTATTTTCGCGCGATCTCTTCTTGGGTTGCGCTTTGTTGGTAATACAGAATGGCGATTTCGGTCAGCAAATCAGTGTCTTCGTGAATGTTATCTGGGGGCGTCTGCGTACTCATGTATGTTGGTCTCGCTCATTGATCGAATCAAACTCACCGCACACAGTACGGCTCACTGCAACGGTGATCAGTATATCGAGCTTGTGATAGCTGAACAAATGTTATGATTAAAAACGGTTGTTCATTGCTATAGGCTCAGCTACAAGCCGCGGGAGTATCGGATTGATGGATCGGACAGGACTTTTAAAGACGCCTTGTTTGAAAAAATAGCCATTACTATCTAGTTTTATTATGTCCCACTCAGGTTTCCGAATAGATTAACTCGAAAGATGTACAAAGTAAGGGGAGTAAACCTCGGGCGGCAGACTCGTTTTTGGCTAAGGAGTGTATTTTTATGCACGCATTGCAGTCTCGGCAGCCCCTGATTTGGGTGACGACCTTATTCATAGTGGTGGTTATGTTCGCTGTCGGATTTTGGATGACGAGTTTGAGTCGCACCACGCCGCCCGCACTATCACTGGTGGATACTGAATATAGCTATTTCATTGACGAGACCAACGAGCTCTCTCTTAACTATGTGTTGGATCATGCCCCCTTTACGGCAGCCGAGAACGCCCGTGAGATCCCCTGGAAGCTGGCTTATCAAACCTATTGGATCAAGCTTGATTTCAATTACCGAGGCCTGACTGAGCGCGACATTCATGTGCTCACCGATAACCCACTGATTGACTATCTTGACGCGTACCATATTTTGGATGGCGAGCAGGTGCGCTCACAGATAAAAGCAGGGGATAAAACATCTGCGCGTCTGAACCGCTTACCAATGCCCGATTCCATTCCGGTCAACTTACTGCCGGAGCGCGGTAACCAATTACTGCTTAAGGTGACATCGAATGATGTGCCGATCATGCCGTTAAGCGTGATGTCGCACCAAGCGTTTGATCAGTTATCTCAGTCTTTGCATTTGGTTTGGGGCGGCTTCATCACCTTTACCTTTTTGGTCGCGCTGTATAGCGCAGGGGTGTATGTCTACAGTCGTCAGCGCGTCTATCTCATTTTTGTGCTTGTCGCCCTAATGAGTACCTTGCTTGTGAGTGTTAATCATGGTTTCAGTCGCTACTTTTTGCCGGACCCGGTGCAGATATTTATCAGTAATCACTTGGTGGCTTTGGCCGTTTGCCTACTTATGGCGGGATTATGGTTCACCTACTATTTTCTAGACTTTGAGCGAAGTCGGCTTTATCAGCGCGCGCGTTCACTCTTTCTTATGGCCACCGGGGGGCTGTTTGGCTTGGCCTTGTTAAGCTTTATCACCCCCACGTATGTGTCGCTTTCATTTGTGTTTATCGCGCAATTACCGGTCTATGGCTTGGTGGCCTATTATGTATGGCACCAATGGCAACCAAATAAATTTTGGCTCTCGCTCTTTACCCTCTGTTGGATCCCGGCCATGGTGGGCGGGGTGATTTTCTACGCTCTGATGCTCAACGTTATTGATTACAGTCTGCTAGCACGTTACGCACTGATGATGTCGCTGGGAATGACCATGATTTTCTTTTCATTGGCCCTCGCTGAACGCTTCCGGTACCAGCGATTACAGGAAATGCAGGCGCTGACGCATGACACGCTAAGTTATCTACCGAATAACAATGTGTTACATATGGTGATCAATGATTTGATCAGCCGAAATGCGCGGTTCAATTTGTGCTGTTTATCAGTGGATAATTACAACAGCCTGCTTCCCTACTTAGATGAGCGCGCCCGAGAGGAATACATTAACGCGATTGCTGGCCGTATTAATGATGTGTTGATGATGCAACCTGTGTTGGGGGTGAAAACCGACAGTGATATGCCGGATTATCGTTTGGGGTGTTTAAAAGAGGGTGTTTTTGCGTTTTTGATTGATGATGTTGACCGTTCGGCGTGCGATACGATTCTCGATTCGGTCATTAAAGGATTAAATGGTGACTTATGTGTTGGCTCATTTGTGACGCAAGTGAATGCGCGCATTGGTGTTTGCCACTATCCCACTGACGGTGACCACCCAAGCCTCTTAATCAGCCGCGCCCTCAGCGCCATTGATCAACATCGATCGCTTGCCAGCCGCTATGCACATTTTAATTCTTACGAGCAACGACACCATCAATTGCATGTTTCTCTCGTGACCGACCTGAGGGATGCTATCGAGAATGATCAATTAGAGCTGTATCACCAACCGCAAATTGATTTACGTACTGGCTCTGTCCATGGCTCGGAAGTCTTAGCGCGTTGGACGCACCCTGAGTACGGGCAAATATCGCCTGAAGTCTTTGTGCGAATGGCCGAAGATGTTGGGATCATTAATAACCTCACGTTATGGGTGATTCGTCGTGCCTTCCAGCAACAAGCGCAGCTTATTAGTAACGGCCATTGTCGCCGCCTTTCCATCAACATCAGTGCGTCTGATATTTATATCCCCGACTTAGCCAATCGTGTGGTTGAGCTGGCGCGCCAATATGACATACCAACAAACTTGATCTCGCTAGAGCTGACTGAGTCGGTGATGGTTGAGGACTACAATTGGCTGAAACAATTGATTTCAGAATTGTCAGCCAGTGGCATTGAAGTCTCCATTGATGATTATGGTACGGGTTATTCGTCGCTCTATTTTCTTTCTCAGCTTCCCTTCACGGAGCTTAAAATTGATCGCAGTTTTGTGCGAGATCTGCACAAGAGTGGCCGTCACCAAAGCATTGTTCGTGCCACCACAGATATGGCACGGTCACTGGGGGTAATGGTGGTCGCTGAGGGGGTCGAATCGGAGGAAGCGGAGGCCCTATTAAGGCGGTATGGGGTCGATGTGTCACAAGGTTACTTCTACTCGCGCCCGCTTCCTTTCCAACAATACCAAGCGTACGTTGAGCGCATGGACAGCGTGCAACCGACCACGGTGCTAAGAGAACACAATATACGCTCATCCTCAAGTGGATGAGAGCGGGTGCATTGCATTAACCTAGTTGCAATGCATCACGTAGGTGCCCATTGGCCTGCTGGAGCCGCTGCCGTGCAGCCGTTGGGTCTTGCTCCGCTAAAATCATAAAAATGGCCACCTTGACCTCCCCATTGGCTTGCGATAAAGCGTTTGTAGCAGCAGGCTCATCACAACCGGTGGCCTCCATCACGATAAGCTTTGAGCGGGTAAGCAATTTATCGTTGCTGGCTTTTACATCGACCATCAGGTTTTGATAGCACTTGCCTGTCTTTATCATCGCTGCGGTACTCAGCATATTTAATACCAGTTTTTGCGCGGTACCTGACTTCATTCGGGTTGAACCGGTGAGCGCTTCAGGGCCAACTTCGGGCGTAATGGTAATCTGAGCGTGGGCGCTAATGGCCGCATTGGGGTTGCATGACAACGCGACCGTCACAGCGCCGGCTTGCTTGGCGTATTCGAGTGCACCGATAACATAAGGGGTGCGACCACTGGCGGCGATGCCGACCACCACATCCTGCGCGGTGAGGTGTTGTGCGACCAAATCCGCTTTACCGGCATCTGGGTTGTCTTCAGCGCCTTCTTGAGCGACGAACATAGCAGGCTCGCCACCGGCAATCAATCCGATGACTTGTTGGTTATCCACCCCAAAGGTGGGCGGGCATTCGACCGCGTCAAGCACACCAAGTCGACCACTGGTACCCGCACCGATGTAGATAAGACGACCGCCTTGGTTAAAACTTGCCGCAATCGCATCGACCGCTTTTGCAATCGCGGGGAGTTGCGTCTGCACGGCGGAGGCTACCCCCTTGTCCTCTTCGTTAATCATTGCCACTAAGCCAAGTGTGTCTTGTTGGTCGAGTGTCAGTGTATGCGGGTTGCGTGTTTCTGAGAGTAAGCCTTTTAGCTGGTCGACGCTGGGGGCTGACATAATCGTTCCTCAGTAGGGTAGATAAATGGCACCAAGGCAACAGGCTTGCGTCGCGCCTGTCACGGCGGGCACATTGCCCGGTTGGTGATTAAGGGTTTGTCTGGCCAGCCAAGCAAAGGCAATGGCTTCCATATCGTCGCAACTGATCCCGGCATCGTCAGTTTGTGCAATCGACCATTGCGGAAGTGCCTGTTGTAACGCATGCATCAATGCCTGGTTGTGCGCGCCACCGCCACACACGAACACTCGGCCACGCTCTAATGGACGGATAGCTAACGCAATACTTTCGGCGGTTAATGCCAGCAAGGTGGCTTGCACTTGGTCTGGAGAGAGTGAAAACGCGAGCAGGTGACGATCGAGCCAATCGAGATTAAAGTATTCCCGCCCGGTACTTTTAGGTGCAGGGCGTGAGAAGTACGCGTCGGATAGCAGGCGGTTGAGTAAGGGTCGATACGCGCAGCTGGTGGCTGCCCACTCGCCATCTTTGTCATAGGCTTGGTGGCGGTGACGCTGCGTCCAGGCATCCATTAACATATTCCCTGGCCCCGTATCATAGCCATACAAAGGGCGGTCGGGGCAAATCATTGATACGTTGGCAATACCGCCGATATTCACCACCGCGGTGGCTTGTTCGCTATCGGCAAAGTAATCATTGTGAAAGGCGGGCACCAAAGGGGCGCCTTGACCACCATACGCCATGTCTTTGCGCCTAAAATCAGCGATAGTGGTAATGCCGGTTCGCGCCGCAATCACATTGGCGTCGCCAAGCTGCATGGTGAATGGATAATCGCCGCTAGGTTGGTGATAGACGGTTTGACCATGACAACCGACCGCCGCGACATGCTTAGGCAGTAGCGCCGCTTGTTCAAGTAGGGTATTGATAGCATTGGCGTAACACTCCCCTAAACGACGATCGAGTTCGCCCAAGGCTTTGACCGACATCGGATGACCTCGGCTCAAGGTGATCACAGTGGCTTTAATATCTTGCGGTAGCGGGTCACTATGGCGAGCAATTGACTCCACGTGGCCGGCCTGAGTGAACCGGACAGCGACGACATCAATGTTGTCTAAGCTCGTCCCTGACATAACACCTATGTAGATATCGGCGGCGGGTTGTGGCATCGGGTGCTTCCTTACAGTAGTCCAGCGATAAAATGACGACAATAACCAAGGTACTGAGTATAAACAGATTGCGATAAGTGGCAAAGTGCTTGATGATCTCTTTGGGGTACTGGCGCCTTGCAATAGTGAATAGTTTGATTGGACGAATATAATCAAAGCGGTTGTCAGTGGGTTGACAAGAGTATGAAGGAGAAACGATGGGACCGGTTTGGCTAGATGTGCGCACCGAGCAACTTGATAACGAAGAGAAAGAAATCTTGGCACATCCCTCTGTGGGAGGCGTCATTCTATTTGCTCGCAATTATTTTGACTCCGCGCAGCTGCGCGCATTAACCCAGTCAATACGCACAGCGGCTGGGCGTGACATCCTCATTGGCGTTGACCAAGAGGGGGGCCGTGTTCAACGGTTTCGCGACGCGTTTACCCCTATACCCGCTGCGCAGTCTTATGGTGCGTTGAGTGCAAGTCCAGCGCTCGCGGAGCAAGCGGGTTGGGTGATGGCAATGGAGCTGATAGCTCATGGGATTGACCTCAGTTTTGCGCCTGTGCTGGATTTAGGGTTTGGGTGTGTGGCAATCAAAGACCGTGCCTTTGGTGCGACACATCAGACTATCAACGACTATGCTGGCGCGTTTGCTAAGGGTATGCGCGTGGCCGGAATGGCCACCACGGGCAAACATTTTCCGGGGCACGGTGGGGTGACAGAAGACTCGCACTTAGTAACACCTGAGGACACGCGCGATATTTTACACTCGGACGACTTTGCGATTTTCCAATCGTTTATTGCGCGAGGGCTCGTGGATGCGATGATGCCTGCCCATGTGATCTACCCGCAACATGATGCCTTGCCAGCCAGTGGTTCGCCGTACTGGCTTACCCAGATTTTGCGCCAACAACTTGGGTTTAAAGGGATTATTTTTTCTGATGATTTAAATATGGGCGGTGCACATTTGTTCGGCGATGCCCCCGCGCGTGCCAAAGCGGCGCTGGACGCTGGGTGTGACATGGCCTTGATATGCAATGACCGCCACAGTGCGATGTCGGTGCTCGACGCTTTGCCCATTCAGTCGGTCCCTGCTGCGGATACATTGCGGGTGCGCCAACCCGTGGAGTGGCAACGCTTACAGCAAGATCTGCGTTGGCAGTCGGCACAGCGTGAGATTAAACGACATGCAGAAGAGTGGCAGGCGCAACAAGCCTGAGCGAGTGCACCAGTGTCGAAAAGCCACAACAAAAAAGGCAACGTCATCACGTTGCCTTTGTCCTATTAATGACGAGCGCTTTTTACCGCGAGTCTTGCCTCGCGATTAGCGGCCTTCTCCGAAATAACTGTCGTCGTGTTGCGATCGGGAAGCGCGCTTATTGTTGCGCTTCTTGTCTTTTTTGCCGCGTGGCATATCGTCATCAAAATCGTCGTGGTGGCGAGATTTAAACTTCTCTTTATGTTGCGAGCCGTGTTTTAACCATTGATCCCACTGTGCCATGGTGGTGTTTTCCTAACGCTTGTTGATTATCAGTGCTATGTGTAGCCGGAGTGTTAGACACATAATGTTTGCCTAACGATTCTAAGATAGCCTAAAAATTGAACGTCGACTAGTGAAATAGGCGTGAATTTACCGATTTTTTCTGAGCACTTATAACTGACCGGCAGATGATACTAACTCATTGATTAGCGGTTTTTTATCGCTGTTAGTTAGCCAGGTAAGGTAAAGGGGGTGGGTAAGAATATGGCCGTGATCAATAAGATGGAGTTGTCCGTTGTTCAGATAAGGGTGAACCGCCAGTGACGGTAGAAACGCGACGCCGCCGTGCACGAGTAAATAGTTTAATGCCAGTTGGCATGACTGGGTATGTAACACGGGTGAGCGTTGTAGTGGCGCAATTTGGCTCTGCTCAAGCGAAAAGCGAGTCCCCCAATCAAGATAAACCAGTGGTAGCGTGTCGCTCGTGTCCAGTGTGAGCGCCGGTAAATGGCTGACTAACTGAAGTTGATAATCGCCTAGGTGGTGCGATTGTAACCCTTCAAGCTTAGGCAGCTCTGAGGTCAATCCGGCATCAATACGTTTTTCAATCAAATGGCGTGCTAGCAACTGGGCGGGCGTCGACTCGGCACGGATCAACCAGTCTGGGTGCGCCGCACACACGCGGTTGACCCATGCGCTGACGCCATCGAGTTCCCACAGCATCGGGGAGGCGGCAAGCGTGAGTTGTGCGCTCGCGTGCTGCATTGCACTCACGTCCTGTTGGGCACGCTGCCATGTTTGCAGCATGGTTTCGGCATAAGGAAGTAAGCGCTCACCCGCATCGGTCAGACGAACATTATTGCGCTGACGCACAAACAGCGATGTATCCAACTGCGTTTCGAGTTGTCGAATGCGAAAGCTCACAGCGGATTGGGTCAGGTAAAGGTTCTCCGCCGCACGGCCGAAGTGACGCGTCTTGCTAACTTCAATAAACGTGCGCAGTAGTTGAATGTCCAATGGCGTTTTCCTTCTCGGCGATACCGGGCATTTAGGCAAAAAACGTCGATGTACGTCAAGTGAATGCGCACGGTGTGGATCAGAGCATCAGATCTGCCAGGGTCAAAGGGCGTTCGGTCAAGCCAAGCCGTTGGGCTGGGGTGAGATGCGCGCGGTCTTGCCAACACAAGTTATGCCATGCGCGATAGATATCCAGCAGGGGCAGTAGCCCACCAGGGCGCAGTCGGCGTCTCGGCTCATTGACCAATAGTGAAAACTGCTGGTGGAAGTGCTGTTGATATTTTTTCAACGCATCACAGCTTGCATGGGTTAACCAATAGGCCTCTTGACCTTTGTTTTGGCCATGATCGCAGATTGCTTTAGCGCCGTCGCCACTGCGAGTAAAGGCCCAACGGTCACGCCACCAGCTTAGCAAAACGATATCAATTTTTTCTGGCTCTGATCCGGGCTGCCAACCGGCATCCTGCTCGACGTATACATGGCTGACGCGTTTATCTCGAATATCAGCTTCAAAAACGGACAGACAAGCGGAGCGCAACAAGGGCTCTTGCGGCGAAAACACCACAATTTGCTGCCAATGCTCGATTAACGGCTTGAGGTTGAGGTAATGCGCGTACGTGGTGTATTGAGGGCGGATCAGCGTGCCGCGATTAGGATAAATAAAGTGTAGCGGCTGCGTATAGGGATCTTCGACATTTGAGCGAGAAAAAACTTCTCGGTACTTGGCATCAACCCGACCGAGTAATCCTTCTGGGCGTGCCACTGAGTCTTGCTGTTGACCCGCACTGTGCGTCGACATAAAGCGACAGTCAGGTTGGTAAGGGTCATGATGTGTGGGCAAGTGGTGATGGTCATCAGCATGATAATTCACATCTTGCTGCAGCACGTAGCCGCTATGCGCCTCACCCGTTGCTAGCCATTGCACGCCATTGTCGCTCTTGGGCTGCAAGGCGGTGTGGACACTGGCTAGGTGGCCCGTTGAGGTATCAGCTAAAAACCGACTATCGTAAGCCGCGAGCTTCTGTCGGCATCTTGCCGCAATTTGGTTAAGGTGGTCGTAAAAGGTTTTCGGATTCAGCGACAGCCGCCGGCAGATGTCACGCACTGTGTGGCCAGTAAAAAGAAAGGCCAACAGCTTTTGCTGTAATTCACTTTTTTTGTTGACGCCAGACCAACGGTCGACAAAGGTGCTTTGGCAACCTTTGCAACGATAACGTTGCCGATCGCCACTATAGCCAAAGGCATGATAACAATGCCGATGCGTGAGAACTGGTTTGCCTAAATGCTCACAGTCCGGGTTGGTGCAGGCACATAGGCCATCGGCATGAAGTTGGCGTTGCGCAATGCGCTCAGCTTGCACTTCATGGTTATTTAGCAGAGGAGGAAACGCGCCACACTCGCGACACACCAGGGTTGGTCGTGCTGGATTGGTGTGCTGAACTAAGTAATCGTGCTCATCCTTTGACCCAAAATTAGGGCAGGTGAGGGTCTTACAAAAATTCAGCTGTAAATCACCGGCCGCGAGAGGCAGTTTACCGCTAGACACGTTCCCTCCGACCAACACTTACAGGTTGATCGCGGTTTCGAGCGAGACCGTCATCATCTCGTTAAATGACTTTTGACGCTCGTCAGAGCTTAGAGCTTCGCCACGGATGATATGGTCAGACACGGTCAAGATGGTGAGTGCACGCGCACCCAGTTCAGCCGCAACACCGTAGATACCTGCCGCTTCCATATCCACAGCCAGGATACCTAGGTTATCCATTTTGTTGAACAAATCAGCCTCTGGGCTGTAGAACAGGTCGGCAGAGAAGACATTACCGACACGCACAGACACATTCTGCTTACGTGCTTCGCCCACGGCCGTTTCAAGCAGGTGATAGTCTGAAATAGCCGCAAAGTCGTGGCCAGCAAAGCGTGTACGGTTGACTTTCGCATCCGTGGATGCGCCTTGTGCGATAATGACATCCATCAGTTTGACATCGTCTTTAACCGCACCGCAGCTGCCGACGCGGATCACGTTCTTAACACCGTAATCTTTGATTAGCTCATGCACATAGATTGAGCAAGATGGGATCCCCATGCCGTGGCCCATGACAGACACTTTTTTGCCTTTGTAGGTGCCGGTGTAGCCGAACATGTTACGCACGTCGGTCACGCGCTCCGCGTTCTCGAGAAAGTTTTCGGCAATGTACTGCGCACGCAGCGGATCACCAGGCATGAGGACAGTTTCAGCAAATGCGCCGTCTACAGCATTGATATGTGGGGTAGCCATAGTGTGCTCCAATTATCTTTAGTTAAGAGAAAAAGCGTTCGATCACAGCTTGGTAAGCCATGCCGCCAAGGTAGATACCAACAATGCCCATGATCCCAGAAATCACCGGGGGAGCAGGCAGTGGTAACTTGATCGCGCTGAAGAAAAAGCCAACGATGGCGCCAGCGACGACCGCAAGTAAAATTTCGTTCATTATAACCCTCAAACATCTAGTTAGGTGCAGTCCAGCTCAAATCGGTACCCAATTTGCGACAGTCATAGCTGTCTTTATTGTCTTTTAAGTGGTGCCGCATGAGATGAGTCTAGTGTATGTAACCCGTGCGCATTTACGCGCGATCTTGATCACAACTATCCCCATATTAGCGCGTAATGGCCATAATGATTACTAAATGTGTTGATAGTGTCTATGCAATCGCTTGCGTTTTAGTCAAATGACGCGGTTTTTCGTCTCTCAAATGCTTGATGGTGACGAAGCAACAGCAGATAGCCGATGCAATTGCGGTTTTTTTGCGCAAGATCAAAACAGTTTTGGTAAGCGTGATTGGCATGCCTGAATAAAAGACCTCATGCTCGCTGCGGAGTGCAAAACGCATCGTTTTAACGCCATGCGCCTGATCAACAATATTATAAATATGAATAATTCTCACTTCTATTCGTGACTTGCTTATTCAACTGCGTTAGCATTGCCCCACTGATTTTTGCGAGGAAAGGGCTATGCAAGCTTTTCGTTCATTTTTTCCATTTATTTTTCTCACTGTTTCTTTGTTGTTGAGCAGTCACGCGGCGGCAAAAACGATCACCCATGCGATGGGCACCGTTGAAATCGACGGCGTACCACAACGCGTGGTTGTGTTGGGACAGGGCAGTTTAGATGTGCTGGATCGTCTCGGTGTTGAGCCTGTTGGCGTGGTCAAGTCTTTAATGCCGGATTATCTCGCCAAAACCTATCAAGACGATAAATATGTCGCGGTCGGGACGGTGAAAGAACCTGATTATGAGGCCATTTTCACCGCTAAGCCTGATTTGATCATTGCGGAAGCGCGTATGGCATCGCTCATGAGCGAGTTAGAGGAAATCGCGCCGACTATCATGTTCAAAGCCGACTATGAGAACTATTGGCAAAGTGTGCAAGCCAATTGGCGCATGCTTGGCGAGGTGTTCAACAAGCAAGATAAAGTCGACACGATCATTGAACAAATGAGTAGCAAGATTGCCCAGACGCATGAGAAAGCGGTGGCGGACAACTTCAATGCGCTGATGGTTATGAGCAACGGCAGTAAAGTGGCGATGTTCGGCGAGAATAGCCGCTTTGGCATGGTGTTTGATGAGCTAGGCTTGAAACCTGCGAAAAGCGACGATGTGGAAGTGGCCGGTTCACACGGTAACTTGATTTCGTTCGAATACATTGCCGACGCTAATCCTGATGTCTTACTCGTGCTGGATCGTGAGCAGGCGATTGGGGAAGGTGAAGGCAAGGCGAAAGCGCGTTTTGATAATCCTTTGGTCAACAAAACGCAGGCTCACCAACAGCAACGTATCAGCTATCTCGACCCGACCGCTTGGTACATTACCATGGCTGGCATGACGGCGATGGATAAGATGATCGATGATGTAAACCGCGTGCTTTAATCATCATACGAGAAACAAATAGACCCAGGCTGGCCCTGGGTCTTTGTGGTTCTAGACCTCAACGGTAGTGATTCTGTGAAGTATCTTTCTATTCCTGTCCTTGTGGTGTTGGCGATCTTGTCGATATCCATTGGTGTGGCGCACGTGTCCCTCGCAAGCTTGTGGGCAGGCGATCCAGAAGCGTGGACAATTTTTACCACCAGTCGTATTCCTCGGTTATTGGCTATCTGTTTGGCTGGTGCGGGCTTAAGTGTGGCTGGACTCATCATGCAGCAGATCTGTCAAAACCGCTTTGCCGCGCCCGACACCACCGGCACCATTGATTGTGCGCTGCTGGGTTATGTACTGACTCTGGTTGCGTTCGGGGGCGCCAGCCAATGGCTGGACCTGTCTGTTATTGTGGGGATGGCGATGGCAGGCACTTGGCTCTTCGTCCATTTTCTCCAACGATTGAAGTTTAAAAATACTGTACTGGTTCCCTTGATTGGCATTATGTACGGCAATGTGGTGTCTTCGCTGACCCAGTTTTTAGCTTATAAGTACGATCTGATTCAAACCTTGCAAGCGTGGACGGTCGCCAACTTTTCGTCGGTGCTTGCGGGAAATTATGAAGTACTCTTTGTGGCTATTCCGGTATGTGGTATCGCCTATGCGTATGCCAGCCAATTCAGCGCCGCCAGTATTGGCGAAAGCTTTGCCAAAAACATTGGCCTTGATTATCAAAAGGTGGTGCTCTTTGGTGTCATGGTGGTCGCGTTGCTGTCGTCCACTGTGGTGATGATTGTTGGTGTTATCCCCTTTCTTGGCTTAATTGTGCCCAATGTTGTCTCGCTTTTTATGGGCGATAACATTAAACGCAACCTACCTTGGACAGCCTTTTGGGGCGTGGTGTTGGTGCTGAGCTGCGACATTCTGGGCCGCGTCATTATCTTCCCCTATGAAGTCCCTATCGCGATGATTATTTCTATCTTAGGCGGTGCGGTGTTTATCTATCTGGTGATGAGGGACAAAGCCAATGCGTGATGGTATCAAGCTCTCTCTTGTCGCAATGGGTGTGGTGCTCGTAGCAGGGTACTTTTTAGGGCATGGATTAACGGCGGATAATTACGCGTATTTTCTTTCACGACGAACCCCTAAGGTCTTAGCTATTACGCTCGCTGCCGTGGCGATCTCGGCTTCTTCGCTGGTGTTTCAAACCATCACCAACAATCGGATTTTGACGCCTTCGATTCTGGGCTTCGATAGTTTATACGTCCTTTTGCAAACCGTTTTATTGGTGGTCTTCGGCTCAAGTAGCGTATTGCTGATCAATGCTTACGCGAACTTTACCGCCAGTGTGGTGTTAATGACGGTCAGTGCGACTGTGTTGTTCACGCTTTACTTTCGTCGACATCGCGCCAACATCTATACGCTGCTGTTAATTGGTATTGTGTTAGGTAGCGTGTTTGGCAGTATCAGTCAGTTTTTTACCTTGTTGGTCGATCCGAGTGAGTTCGCCATCCTGCAAGATGCGATGTTTGCCAGCTTCAATAATGCGAATCGTGAGCTGGTCTATGTCAGTGTACCGGTATTAGCGGCCTGTTTGCTGGTGCTATATCGATTTAGCAATCAGCTTGATGTGTGCTTGTTGGGTGAGGATAACGCAACCAGCCTTGGCATCGATACGCGCCGACTCACACTGAAAGTGATGATGGTGATTGCGGTGATGATTGCCTTATCAACTGCTTTGGTTGGACCGGTGCTCTTTTTTGGTTTGATTGTGGTGAGCCTCGCACGACAAATGTTTGTCAGTTATCAGCATCGTTTTTTGATTGTGGCCACCAGCGTGTTGGCCGCCTTTTTGCTGTTAAGTGGCCAATATGTTGTCGAGCAATGGTTTGGGTTTGAGACCACGGTGAGTGTGATCATTAACYTTGTCGGTGGCGGTTACTTTTTATATCTACTGACGAAAAATAAATTTTAACATTATGATTGAATTAATTGGATTATCGAAAGCTTACGGCCAAACACAGGTGGTCAATCAGGCC
This sequence comes from Salinivibrio sharmensis, assembly GCF_001995985.1. Taxonomy (GTDB): domain Bacteria; phylum Pseudomonadota; class Gammaproteobacteria; order Enterobacterales; family Vibrionaceae; genus Salinivibrio; species Salinivibrio sharmensis. The sequence goes on from NZ_MUFC01000004.1 coordinate 125,774, forward strand.
AGCGCACTGTTCCCACTCGGTAAAGTGACCGCTATCATCGGCCCCAACGGGGCCGGGAAAAGTACGCTGCTATCGATGGCGAGCCGACTGACAGACAGTGATGCCGGTGAGGTGTTGCTTGGTGATAAACCACTGAATGAGTGGAGTAACCAAGCGTTGGCGCAGCGCTTGGCCGTGTTGCGTCAAGCGAACAATGTCAATATGCGTTTTCGGGTGCGTGAGTTGGTTGCATTTGGGCGCTTTCCGCATTCCAAAGGGCGGCTAACCGAACAAGACAACGCGGTGATTGATGACGCGTTAGCGCAACTTGGGCTCACAGAGTTGCAAGAGCGCTTTATTGATCAGCTCAGTGGTGGCCAACGGCAAATGGCATTCATTGCCATGGTAGTGGCGCAAAACACTGACTATGTTTTCCTCGACGAGCCACTCAACAATCTCGATATTCGTCATTCTGTGGCGATCATGAAAACGGTACGAGAGTTGGCACACCGATACAATAAGGCGGTCGTGGTCGTGATGCACGATATTAATTTTAGTGCGTGTTATGCCGATAACATGATTGCGATGAAAGCGGGTGAGGTTGTTGCCAGTGGTCGAGTAAAAGATGTGGTGACTAAACCCATCATGGAGCAGATTTACGAGATTGATTTTGAAGTGGAGGAGATAAACGGGCAGCGCATTTGTCTGTATTATGGCGTCGCGACACCGTCCCCGTCGATGGCCGCCATCGAGTCCTAACTTTCTCGGCGACTAGCCGCCACTCGAGGCTAGTCGCCTGTGTCATCTCGACGCCACGCCTCATATAATGAGGGCGTTCAGGCGTCATTGAGCGCTCACTTGTTGACGTCTACTGGCGGCTTTTACGGGCTCACGCGTTAGCCACCAGCTGGCCAGTGAGCCAAATGTGACCATGGCCACGCCTTGCCAAAAGGTGAGCGTCAACGAAGTCGAAAGTAACACGGCCGACAATAAGGTCGATAAGATAGGAATGAAATAGGACAAGGTGGCCAAGACCATCAAATTGCCCTTGAGAATGCCAATATTCCAAAGCCCGTAACCGCCTCCCATGGCGAGTCCAGCGAGCAGCACATAGCCGCTGGTTTGCCATGATAGACTGATGGCGGGTGCGTCAGAGACGAGGTAGCCCACCCATAACGTCACCGCGGTGGCACAGAAAAACCAGGTTATCCCGTTCTTACCCTGTGCGCGCATCTTGGTGAGATTGCAGTATATCGCCCAAATAATCGCACCGCTAAACGCCAATATATAACTAACCGGATTTGATTGAATATTTGCCACGAGGTGAGACCAAGAGACGCCTTGTTTCCCTCCTACTGTCCACACCACACCCATAAAGGCGACCGCTAACGCAGGATAGAGCCAAAGGCTCACTTTCTGACGGGTCAAAATAACCGAAAACAAGACGGTTAAGCACGGCCAGAGGTAGTTGATCACCCCCATTTCGATTGCTTGAGTGCGGGTATTCGCCCAAGCCAGTGATAAGGCCAAGCACAGTTCATACACCACGAATAAAACGCCACCAATCAGCAAATATTGGCGCGGGAAAGTGTTGAGTTTGGGGAGGCCGACGACGACAATCAAACAAAGAGAGGCAAGCGTATAAATCGCCGCTGCGCCACCGAGTGGCCCCAGCAATTCGGTGACATGACGAATAAAAGCGACATTGCTGCTCCAAAGCATGATGGCGCCGCATCCGGCCAGCGTATATCGGTTCATGAGGTAGCCGTCCAAGCAAAACCTTTAAATTGCCTTTTTTATTGGGCGTGTGCAACCACCATCGCCACTGCGTATTAGGTGCGTGAGTAAAACAGTAGTCGTCGGGCACCGTCAGTGACTCGGCGGTGTGAGGGTATGCGTGGCAAGCAGTGTATCAAGCGGTGTTGGGTAGTCGATAAGAAACCCTTGCACGTAATTGATGCCAATTTCTTGTACGCAGGCAAGTTTTTCTTCGTCGGAGACCCATTCCGCGACCGTTTTGTAACCCATGGTGTCACAAATGCTGACAATGGATTCCAGTATGACGCGATCGATTTTGTTTTCTCGGTCGGTGAGGTTAGCCACAAATTGACCATCAACTTTGACCACATCCACATTGAACAGCTTTAAGTAATGAAACGAGCAGAGGCCGGCACCAAAATCATCCAGCGCGACATGCGCGCCATAGTGGCGTAGTTCGTCGATAAAAGAGACGGCTGTGTTTAAATGACTAATAAGTGCTGATTCAGTGATCTCAAAACACAGTCGTTCGGCCGGGAGTACGGACGCGCTTAATAGCTGTTTGAGTTGTGCCTGAAATTTAGGGTCACTGATTGAGTTTGCTGAAAGGTTGATGTTGAACCTGAGCCCTGACTCTGCCAACTCAGTCGCGCGCGTATTGAGCACATAGTTCACTACCCAGCCATCGATATCGCGAATGTAACCAAAGGCCTCGGCAGCGGGAATAAATTCCCCCGGGCTCATAATATTACCGTCGGTATCTATCATGCGTATTAACAGCTCATACCAGTGTTCAACCGCTGACCCTTGTGCGGGTGCCACCTGTTGACCATAGAGCGCAAAGCGGTTTTCAGTCAGTGCCCGTGTGATTTTTCCCACCATTTGCATGTCACTGTGGCGTCCCTGCGCGGTTCCTGAGATATCGTTGTAATCCACGATCTGCCCGCGTCCTGCCGACTTGGCCTCATACATGGCCATATCGGCGCGGCTCATCAAATCCGAGAGGGTTAACGTTGCATCGTTCACATCCACTAACCCCACACTGGCACTGATGGCAAAAATGCGCTCGCCATAGGAGAAAGACAAGTGTTCAAGCTGTTTGATTAAGTCGGCGATCGTATGCTTCGCATCGCGCATATTGCAGTGCGTGAGCAGCAACGCAAATTCATCGCCGCCTAAACGCGCCACCACATCATCACTGCGTATGTTATCAGATAAGGCTTGTGATACTTGGCATAGAACTTCGTCACCGGCGTGATGGCCGACCGAGTCATTGATGATTTTGAAAAGGTCTAAATCGATAAAGGCTAACACGGAGGGCGACTGGTTCTCGCTGGACAGGTGATTTTCCATGAGGGCTTCAAAGGCGCGGCGATTGGGTAGCTGTGTGAGCGAATCATGATTGGCGTTATAGTCTAACTGTGCCATCAGCGCATGCTCATCCGACACGTCTCGCAACACAAACACATACCCGTGTTGACCGTATTGGTTACTAGTCAGTGGAGACATAGCCACCGATACATACAGGCGTTTGCCGCCCGCGATAACCAGTTGGTAGGCGTCTTGTATTTGGGTTTCAAAAAAGGTCTCTGTTTGTTGACTGCTAAAACTGGAAAGCAACACCCGTTGCTGGTTGTTGTAAAGCTCGAAAACCGCGTCCACAGGTTGGCCGAGTGGCAGCACGCTATCATTGGCAACAAGCCACTGCGCGGTGTTGTTGAGGTAGGCCAAATTGCCCTGATCGTCGATGGTGATCACCGCATCGTTGATGGAATTCATCACCACATCAAGCTGTTCACGCTCCTGGGCCAGTGCGTGGTTAAGCTCGTTGATTTCGGTATTGTCCCAATTGGCACCGATCATCCGTACCGTGTTGCCATTATCGTCTATTTGTAAGCTGGCGAGAGCACGGATGTAGCGAATACGCCCTTGACTATCAATGATCCGAAACTGGGTATCGAGTCGTTGATGATGCGTAAGCGCGTCCTGGAGTGTTTGGTTGATCGTCTCTGCATCATCTGGATGAAGACGTTGCTGCCAGGTGGCGAGTTTTTCACTGCCTTCGGCCTCGGGGACATCGTAGAGGCGGTACATTTGTGCGTCCCACTCTAGCCTGTCTTCGTTAACGTGATACTCCCAAATACCAATATTGGCCGCTTTTGTCGCCGCTTCTAGGCGGCGGCGTAAGGTGTCTGTTTGCCGGTTAGTTAGATACTGCTCAGTGATGTCAATCACGGTACTCAAGACGGTTTCGGTTTCTTCCCCCGTTTGCCGGGCCGATGACTGGCGTAGATAGCGATAGGCGTTTGCGTCATTATTAAACCGGAATACCTCCACCATCCGATCGGTGTGTTTGTCGACGAGCAGGCGCATAGATTGTTCCCATGCGGCGCGATCGTCTGGATGTATGCGACTGACCCAGTCTTGGTAGGTGCGTATCTGTTTGGCATTGATGCCGAGCAAAGGCGCGGACCACCCAGAAAACAGCAACGCCCCCGTATGAATATTGAGTTCAAAGACGGCAAGTTTGTTGATATCGAGGGCAAAACGCCAACGTTCAAGCCAGCGTTTTTGTTCACGTTGTGCCGCTTTGAGTGCGTTGATATCCTCGATTTGGCTGATTAAGTGAGTGACATGACCAGCGTGTTTATCCCGGACAGCGGTGAGCGAGAGCCGTCCCCATACTGTCTCGCCATCGGCGCGTATAAAGCGCTTTTCCAATCGTTTATTATCAGAATGACCAATGATCAGATCGTTAAAATAATCCCTCAGCGAAGATTGGTCTTGTGCTCGTGTGAACAAAGAGACATGCGATCCGATAAGCACGCGGCGCTCACAGCCAAAAAATTGCGCCAAACTGGCGTTTGCATCTTGAACAATCCCCCGCGGATCAAGTATCGCCATCCCAATCAATGAGTTATGCATGGCTTGCGTAAGTAGCGAGTGCTGCTCAATGTGATGTCGTTGATGACGTCGATAACTATACGCTAGCTGTGTCATCCCGACCCCGATCACTAATGTCGCGGCCGCCGTGACTAGGCGCGATAGGGATACTTGGTGTTCGCTGTCGATATGGAAAGCAAAGACACCCATCGCAGAAAGGAGATCAAAGCTGACCACTGACAAGGCGATAGTGGCAAGACCTAATATTCTGCTTTGCAGTGTGGCAGCAATGAAAAACAAGCCTGTCAGCGCGATGAACGGATAGGGGAAGGCATAAAAAAGCAAGCTGATCAGGCCAAAAAGCACGAGACTGCCGATTATCATGGTCGCGGGAGCCGGCATGGGGCGGTACAGTCTATCGTGGGTGTCGGCGTATAACCGCTCCTTAAGTGTCAATAACAGCGGGAACAGAGCGACAAATCCGATAAACTCACTAAAAAACCAGCGTATTAAATAGTAGTTGAACCCATGATCATTGAAGGCAGATAAAACATAGCCCCCGAGGAGGGCACCGACAAGCGGGCTAACAACGGTTGTTGGCATCAATCCGCGGATAAATGGCCACACACTTTGCAAAGGATTGCCATAACGCCGGCGCATCATAAGGTATAACGTACAGCCCGTGAACGCGGTTAATGTATTGATGGCCGCCAGCTTAAGACTCAGTAGGGATGAGAGCCCCATGACACTGTCTGCTGCAAATACGCCGATAAAAAAACCGAGGGTGGCTAGGGCACGTGCGCGGTGAGGAAGGTTGGCCAGTGAAAAAGCGCCCACGGCGGAGGCATACCAAATGACGGCAAATTCTTCACTCTCGGGAATGACGGCCAACGAAAAGCACACCAGCGAGAAACTAATTGTCATCAATACCAAAAAGGCGTGAATCGCCTGACGCACTCGTTGATGGGTGGGCATGGCTCTCTCATTAATTACAATGACCTAGCTGTAGCTTAGCGCATTTTGTCTTAGAATTAACGACCTTTATTGCCTTTCCGCTATCTTTAACGATGCCGATTTACCTACCGCTGTATGGAGAGACAGTAGGGTCTGGGCCCTACAAATGGTTTGGTGACAAGCCCTACAGATCTAGTGCTTTAGTCGAAATTTGATCACTTTCACCGCTATTGAGTGTGAAGCATGGCATTAGTAATCAAAACGTGGCAGTCCTGTGTGTCGTGATACGATCGCATGTCATGACATTGGATAAAATGGGTTCAGTGAGGAACAAAGGTGGCTCGATGAAAGGGAACGCAGCGAACAAACAATCATGGATTTGGGTTGTAATAGGCACCACGTTGACACTTTTAGTGTTGGTGAGTTGGCGATTTTTTTCTGAGCAGTTTTATACGGTAGCGGGACTCCTCACCTGCCAAGCGCTCGTGACCGTGTTGGCGATGAAGGTGCTCTCGTCACCACCCAAGGTGGTACCGGAGCAAGATACCGAGGAAGACACCCAAACGCTGCCGATGGAGACAGTCAGACGGCTGGCAACACGCGCCACCATGAATGCCATGAATGCGGCGGAAGTCTCGCATCGCTCGGATATACTAAAAACGCGATTAACCGAACAGTTTTCTTCTGTGGTCGAGGTCACCGAGACTGCACAGCATATCGAGCAGACGTTGTCTGACACCTGCCAAGCGCAGGCGGCGTCCGTTGAGCAAGTGACGCGTATGCGAGACCTTAGTTTGGAGGGGGCTGATAAGCTCACGGCGTCAATCGTGGAAATGCGTGATATTAACCAAAAGACGGCTGAAACCGTAGCACGTATTGAAGCGCTAGACGCTAACGTCAATAAAGTGAGTGATGTCGCACAGGTCATTGATGCGATTGCAGAGCAAACGAACCTATTGGCGTTGAATGCCGCCATTGAAGCAGCACGAGCGGGAGAGCAAGGGCGTGGCTTTGCGGTGGTTGCTGATGAGGTGCGTCAGCTTGCGCAGCGTACGTCACAAAGCACCAGTGAAGTCGCGGGGATCATAAAACAAATCATGACAGAGTCGAGTAATGTGATGACCCATATTCAAACCCTGTCATCGGATGTTGAGTCGGGGACTTGGAATGTTGAGCGGGTGGGAGAGATTTTAACCGACCTCTCGTCCAGAGCCGATCAGGTTCAAGCCGCCGTGAGACAAATGGCGGATGGATCGTCACAAAACAGTGCTAGCCTCGAGCAAATTGCTTCAGCATTGACCCAAGTGCGTGCCGGATTGGAAGACAGTGATAATCAGGTGATTGCGCTGAGCCAAGAAGCGGAAGGCTTGATGGAAACCACCGAAAAAACCAATGCCGTTTTTGCCGAGCTGTCTGAGGCGAGCCCACATCAACGCTTTTTTAAAGCAGCCAGCTTATGTCGTGATCGCATAGAGGCCGCGTTTGCACAAGCCATTGAAAAGGGTGAGATCAGTAAAAGCGATTTGTTTGATCGCCACTACCAGCCGATCGCGAATACCGATCCTAAAAAATATACTACCCGGTTTGATAGCTTGTGTGATCGGATCTTACCGCCTATTCAAGAGCCCATTCTTGAGACTGATGAGAACATTGTTTATGTGATTGCCAATGACAACCATGGTTACGTCCCCACGCATAATCAGCGCTTTTGCCAGCCTCTCACCGGCGATTATGCGCAAGATATCACCGGAAACCGGACTAAACGCTTATTTGATGACCGAACAGGTAGGCGTTGCGGTCAACATACTGATACCATGTTGTTGCAGACCTACAAGCGCGATACGGGTGAGGTAATGCATGATCTCTCTGTCCCTCTTTTTGTTGCAGGTCAACATTGGGGCGCAGTGAGAATGGGGTACTATCCACCGGTATCGGCGGATTAAGCGAAAAGGAGTAGCAATGAATCCAGTTGCGATTGTAACCGGGGCAAGTGGCGGCATTGGCCGTGAGACGGCAAAACTATTGGCACAGCGTGGCTATGCCATTTGCATCAATTATCTTAGCAACAGTGAATCTGCTTTTGCGCTTGTTGATGAGCTTCAAGCAATTGGTGTCAATGCAATTGCAGTTCAGGCGGATGTATCGAGCGAAGAGGGCGTGAAGCGCTTATTTAGCGAAGCAGACAACCGTCTGGGAAATATCACTGCACTGGTTAACAACGCAGGCATCATGTTGCCACAGTCGACGGTGAGCAGTATGGATGCAGAGCGGATCAACGCGATGTTCCAAGCGAATGTCACCAGTGCCTTTTTGTGCTGCCGCGAAGCCGTACACCGCATGGCGCAGTCCCGCGGTGGCAACGGTGGCGCGATTGTCAACGTGTCTTCCGCAGCGGTAAAAACCGGGTCGCCCAATGAATATGTTGACTATGCAGCCACCAAAGCAGCGCTTGATACGCTTACCATGGGGTTGGCTAAAGAAGTCGGGCGCGAAGGCATTCGTGTGAATGCGGTGCGGCCAGGACCAATCGATACGGATATGCATGCCGCAGGCGGAGAGCCTGATCGCGTCGCCCGCGTAGCGGATAACATTCCACTGGGTCGTGGCGGCTCTACCCTAGAGGTGGCAGAAATGATTGCCTGGTTATTATCTGATAATGCCTCGTACTCGACAGGAAGCTTATTTGATGTGGCGGGCGGCATGTAGCCTTATTTTTTCATCAATTTGTAAGTAACTTGGGCTTTCTCCTGTCTATGATTAATAAGGAGGAGAAAGCCAATGGTTGAGAGCATGATACCCAGTTTGGCGACATTACCGTCACTGGGTTTATTTTTTGTCATCATATTTGCCTCGTATGTTTTTGAGGATGGTGCGATTGCGCTGGCCGCTTTTGTAGCGGTTGAGTCGGTACTGGCGTGGCACACGGCTTTGCTGGCGATTTTCCTGGGTATCGCAAGCGGTGATATTGCCCTGTTTTTACTGGGCCGTTATGCGCGTCGTTATCGACGTTTACGTGCCCGTTTACTGTTGATGAAAGGGGTGCGAGACGCACGCCACCTTTTACGACGTCACGCTTTTTTTAATCTGTTCCTTATCCGTTTTATCCCTGGTTTAAGAACAATCACTTACAGCCTCAGCGGTTTTCTTGCGATTCCACTCAGCACCTTTTTATTCTCCGTTGGAATTGCCACTGCCTGTTGGACAGGACTGATTTTTTGGGGTGCATTTACCATTGAGCACAGCGATTGGCTGGCAGAGAAACAACTGACGGGGTGGGCGTTTGCGTTCTCGATTATTTTGCTGGTGCTGATCAATCGTTTTCTCCGTCGCCGCGCCTTGCCAACGCCACCAAAAGGATCGGTATGATAAAGCCCTCGGTGACGCTCGTTGGCCAAGCAGGCATGCCCCACTACCCTGTGTCACGGCAATTGGGCTGGTTTGAGTTTCTGCCTACGTGGTGTTTCTACACGCCCGTCGTGGTTCAATCAATAGGGCTTGGCCTCTACTATCGCAGTTTGACGTTGCCGTTGATTGCTAACCCGGGGATCCGTCTCTCAGGGATGGTCGGTGAGGCGAAATCAGAGGTGTTTGCCCAAGCGGGCGACACGGCGCAACGATACATCGCTGCCTATTGGCGCTGGACACGGCCCAACGCAATCACCCCCAGCATTAAAAAAACGCTACTTGCCGAGCTTGCGAGGGCAGGTATTGCTATGCCGCTGGTGGCTAAGCCGGACAAAGGCTGTCGAGGGGCTGGCGTTCAGCGCATCGATACGGAAAAAAAGCTCTTTGCTTATATCAGCACATTTCCTCCCGACAGAGACATTATTTTTCAAGCATTGGCACCTTACGACGCGGAAGCGGGGGTTTTCTATATTCGCTATCCCGGCGAGGAAAGTGGGCACATATTTTCCCTCGGGTTGAAATATCTGCCCGCCGTGATCGGTGATGGCAAGCATACCTTAGCCGCGCTTATCCAGCACCATGATGCCGCCTCTGTGCGCGGACACCTTTATCATCAGCGCCACCATCATCAGCTTGATGAGGTGATACCAGCGGGCGTACGTATTCCGTTAGCCTTCTCGGGTAGCCACTGCCGCGGTGCCATCTTTAAAGATGGGGCGGCTTGGATAACGCCAGCGTTGACGGCAAAAATGGATACGATCGCGAAAGACATTAATGGTTTTTACTTCGGTCGCTTTGACATCAAGTTTCGCGATATGGCGTCGTTAAAGAAAGGAGAGGCGCTTTGTATTGTTGAGATCAACGGTGCGAGTAGTGAGCCGGCGCATATTTGGGACAGTGAGGGGGGTTATTTACAAGCCATCAGAGCACTTTTGCATCAATATCGGCATTTGTACCATATTGGTGCGCGCTTGCGATTGCAGGGACACAAACCGCCCTCTGTGTTTGCTTTACTCCGCGCGTGGTACCAAGAAAAGCGCTGGATGAAGCAATACCCAGAAACGGACTAAAGCGGCATGACATCTGCTTGAATGAAGACGATGGCGCCAAATTGCCGCAACATGTACTAAGGTGAGGGTATGCATTCGAGTCTAACCAAAGCAGATAGCGCGATTATTAGTGGTAACCTGGATGTGGCTTATCAGGCACAGCAGCTACTGACGAGTGTCACGGGCGCGGCTTATGGTCGTATGCGGGCCGATCGATTTACCAGCACCATTGGCCAACATATGCGCCATGCGCTTGATATGTATTGGGCCTTACACCAAGGAGAGGGAAGTGGCGTGATGAATGCAGATGGACGCCGGCGAGGCCATCGTGTAGAAACCGACAAGTCTCTTGCCCAAGCTGAGTGGCAGGCCATAGCCAGCTGGTTACACACGCTATCTAGTCAACAACTCAAGCAGTCGATACAAGTATCGACACAGGTCACCTTGTATGCCTCCAATACAGTGACCACTCCCTCAACCATAATGCGAGAATTGATTGCCGTGTCCAGTCATGCCACTCATCACTTTGCTATGATGCGCACAGCCGCATACGATCTGGGGGAAGTGTTGGATAAAGAGATCGGCATCGCCGCCGCGACGGCAAGTTATCAGCGAGAGCAGCACCCATGTGCACGCTGACATGGTTGACCTCAGAGCAAGGGTTTGAGCTGTGTTTTAACCGTGATGAGGCACGAGGTAGAAGCCGTGCAATACCGCCGAACGTCTATCAAATAGCGGGGACAAGCGTACTCATGCCGATTGATCCTGATGGGATGGGAACCTGGATAGCGGCGAATGAACATGGACTATTGGTCTGTCTGTTAAATGATTATCAAGGTCAACCGCCTGTTGTGCCCAAGCGCAGTCGGGGTCAGCTGGTTAAATCGGTGGCCAGAGCACGTGATCTAACTCAAGCTGGATGCATCGTTTCTGAGGAAACGATGACGGATTTCTCTCCGTTTACCTTGCTTGTGTTCAGCCCCGTTACGCCAATGAGGGGACAAGCAACGCCCCCGTCCCCGAAAGCGTGGCACTGGGACGGGCAAGCCATACAGGCTGTTGAGTGTGTGCCGCCTGTCGTGTCGTCTGCAGTGGTACCAGATGACGTCCGTCGCACGCGCTCTACGCTCCTCGCCGAAAAATTGCGTGATACACCTTCCTCCACGCACGCGTTACTCAATTATCATCGCAGCCACGAGCCATTATTGGGGAGTTTGTCAGTGTGTATGCACCGTGAAGACGCCAGTACAGTGAGCTTGACACATATCTGCGTTAACGCGGATACCACCAGTATGTATTACTACGATGGCGCACCGTGTCGGGTCAGCAGGCCATTAGTGGCCCACTTACCCCTCGAAGGTGATCATGCTGTGCCATTAAAAGCCAATACTGGTTCCGACACTTACTGAGCTGGTTTCTGCGTCGCCTCTATCGGCATAGGTTAATTCAAACGCCATTTTAGGGCCGACGGTAGGCTGCAGTTCAAAACCCACCGTCCCTGTGGCACCCCAGCCTATGTCTTTATCTGTGCCGAACTCAGTCTGATAGTAATTGCCACCGCCGCGGAGGTAGACACTCCCCATGGTCATGGGGAAGTTCACTTGTAATCCAACCGGAATATAGGATGAAGTGAGCTTGGTTTCAGTGCCATTCTCATTGTCGAAGTCAGCGCTGGTTTCGCCATATCCAGTGTATAGGCTCGTATAATCTGTCACTCGTAAGGTGCCATTGACTTCCCAAGTGTGGCCTGTCTCCGTTTGAGAGCCGTACTTCACGTCGGTGACACTTGCGCTGGCACCGATACTGAGCGGAGAGGTTTGAGCCTGTGCGGTTGTGGCCAGCAACATGCCAGCACACAGAGTGGCGAGCGATAAACGTTTGGTCATAGTAACTATCCTTTTGGCCGAGCGTGCAAATGACGTCATAGATTCAGTATAAGAAGTTAGCGGCGATCGTACACCAAGCTTGAGCGATATTTGTGCTTCAATGCTGTCTGGTGACAAAGAATCATCATGATCGATTTTAAGTCTGAGTGAGCGGTGCTATTGTAATGCCCCTTGTATTTAAGCATGAACGCATGCGTGTTTGTTTCTCAAAGGGCCCTATAAATGAAATTTGCTGTTCTCGATCAAGCGATCTACGACCACCTTTACCGTGACATTGAAGCCTTTCGCACCACCTTTGATTTGCCCTGTAATGATCCTGACTCTCTCGATGACAAGGCCGATGATCTGCACACAGCGTTGGCGGTTGAGGAAATGACGGAGCTTGCGGAAGCCGACTCGCTGGTTGAGCAAGTGGACGCTATTGTTGATAGTGTCTATGTGCTGATGGGGCGCGCTGTTCAAATGGGATCGCGTGGATATCGTGAACAACTCGAAGTGAGCTATATGATTGATATTTTGCTTCAAATCGCCACGCGCCTGAGTGTTGATTTTGTGACCTGTTGGGACGAGGTGCATAGCAGCAATATGAGTAAAGTCTGTCGCAATCAACAAGAGTTTGCCGACACCCAAGCGTTTTACGCTCAAAAAGGGATTGATGTTGTCGCCAGTCCCAAAGAGGATGGCATCATTGCCAAATGTGCCGCCGATGTCAGTGTCGACGGCAAGCTTATCCGTGAAGGCAAGGTGATGAAATCGGTTTACTACCGTCCTGCGGACCTTGCCAAGTGTGTGATGGCCGAGTTGGCGTAGTCCCACGCCTCTTGCGCAAAACGCCACCGTGATCAGCGGTGGCGTTTTTGGTTCGTGAGAAGGAATACTAATTAGAGTGAAAGCTCTTACCGCCGAGGCTCAAGGCGAGACTGTCATAAAAAATTGTCACAATTGTCTTTTGATCTAGCACATCACTAGGCCTTTTTTCTTCTATACTTTTGCACTTAACGCTGATTTAAGTCTACGTTAAGGGTTTGCGGTTGCTCTAAAGTGGATGATGTCTTTTTTAGTGTAATCACTCAGCATTATGAGCGATTAACACTTTCGCTATCCAATGTAAGGGAGAGTATTGTGGAACATCCTTTTTCACTTGCTGGTAAAGTCGGTATTGTCGCCGGATTGGCCAATGAAAACAGCATTGCGTTTGGGTGTGCTCAAGCGCTAAGCCAAGCGGGCGCCGATGTGCTGGTCACCTATGGCACACCTAAGGCAGAGCGGTTTGTGACCCCGCTTAAAGCGGCCATGGGCGATCCAGAACTCATGCTTTGTGATGTACAGGACGATCAACAACTCGACGCACTATTCGCTCGCGCCAAGGAGAAATGGGGACGGGTTGATTTTGTTGTGCATTCAATTGCCTTCGCGCCTTTGGAGGATTTACACGGTCGCGTGGTTGATTGCTCGCGAGAGGGGTTCTCGCTGGCGATGGATATCTCTTGTCACTCGTTTATCCGCATGGCGAAACGCGCGGAGCCACTGATGTCTGATGGCGGCACGCTGTTTAACATGTCCTACTATGGGGCGGAAAAAGCCGTCGATAATTATAACCTTATGGGGCCTGTTAAAGCGGCGCTTGAGTCGACCACCCGTTACTTGGCAGCAGAATTAGGACCAAAAGGGATACGGGTGCATGCAATTTCGCCTGGACCTATCAGAACCCGTGCTGCGTCAGGGTTAAAAGAATTTGAAGCCTTGGCCGTGGATGGAGAAACCCGCTCGCCACTTAGGCGTTTAGCCACGGTGCAAGATGTGGGAAATGCCGTGGTTTACCTTAGCGCCGATGCTGGCCAAGTGTTGACGGGGCTAACCCACTACGTTGATGCTGGTCATCATCTTAGGTTTTAAGCGTAACGAGGCTAACACACACTTTTTTGACTTGATCGATTATTGAGGAGCCCACTATGTCAGGGACGAATAACGAGGAAGTCATCGAGAATAAGACGTACGATGAGATTTCATTAGGGGATGAGGCCTTTTTAGAAAAGCGCCTTACCATGGAAGACATTAAGCTATTTGCGATCATGTCGGGCGACGTCAACCCCGCCCACGTGGATGATGATTTTGCTAAGAGCAGTCGTTTTCAAGAAGTGATTGCCCATGGCATGTGGGGTGGGGCATTGATTTCTACCGTATTGGGTACAAAGCTACCCGGTCCTGGCACTGTCTACCTCGGACAAACACTCGCGTTCAAAGCCCCCGTCATGCTAGGCGATGTGCTGCGCGTCACCGTTCGTGTCGATAAAATGGACGAAAAGCGTCACCACATTGTGTTTGCGTGCCGCTGTGAAAACCAACGCGGTGATACCGTGATTGAAGGGGAAGCACGCGTACTCGCGCCTACCAAAAAAGTCCGGCGTCAACGCACGGTACTACCAGAAATACGTTTATCTGAACGCGGGCAATTGCATGCGATTTTAACTGCGGCCGATCACCCTGATCCTATGCACACCGCGGTGGTGCACCCTGTTGACGACAGCTCGATCCGCGGCGCGGTGGAGTCGGCAAAACAAAAGCTCATTATTCCTACCCTCGTCGGGCCTCGTGACAAAATAATGGCGGCGGCGGATAAAGCCGAGCTGGACATCAGTGAATTTGACATTATCGACGTACCACATAGTCATGCTGCGGCAGAAAAAGCGGTGGCCATGGCGCGGGCGGGGGAGATAGAAGCGCTGATGAAAGGCGCACTGCATACCGACGAATTGCTACATGAAGTGGTCAAACGGGAAGGGGGATTGCGTACAGAGCGTTGCTTAAGTCACGTGATGGCCTTTGATGTACCCACCTATCCACGCCCGCTGTTCATCACGGATGCAGCTATCAATATTTATCCAGGGTTAGCGCAAAAACGCGACATTATTCAAAATGCCATCGAACTGTCTCACGCGATTGGCAATACTAATCCACGGGTAGCGATATTGTCGGCGGTGGAAACCATTAACCCTAAACTCAACGCGACCTTGGATGCGGCGGCACTGTGTAAAATGGCCGAACGTGGTCAAATTACAGGGGGGATTCTTGATGGCCCACTGGCATTTGACAGCGCCGTGTCCGAAGATTCGCGTTCAACCAAAGGTATTGAGTCGCCCGTGGCAGGGTGCGCAGATATTCTAGTGGCGCCGGATCTCGAGGCGGCCAATATGTTAATGAAACAGCTGAGCTACCTCGCCGATGCCAGTGGCGCGGGTGTAGTGGTTGGGGCGCGAGTCCCCATTATGCTGACGAGTCGTGCTGATGATGCACTGACCCGTATCGCCTCAAGCGCGCTTGCACTATTGCTTGCCGATCACCAACGCAAAGCGCTAGATAATAAGTACAACAAGTAGGGGATGATGGCGAATATTCTGGTACTTAACAGTGGCTCGTCGAGTCTGAAATTTGCGCTTTTCGGCGTCAAGGCAGCGTGCACAGAGAAACCGGTTGTTAGCCAAGCCCAAGCGCTTAGCCCGCAACTTCGTGGCCAGTTCTCCGGTCTGGGTACTGAGCGATGTGCGGTGTTTATTGAGGGGATGGCGCAAGCTCACACACCGCCTCCAGCAGAAGCGCATGACCACCAAGCGGCAATGATCTCACTGTTGACCTGGCTTGAACAACAAAGCCTGCTTGATAACCTCGTTGCGGTTGGCCACCGTGTGGTTCACGGTGGCACGCATTTTAAGCAGTCCACTGACCTTGATGAGCGCACTGTTAAATTGTTAGAAGCATTAACGTCGCTGGCTCCCCTTCATCAGCCGTACAGCCTGGCTCCGATCAAAGTATTACAAGCGCGGCTACCTGCTATGCGCCAGATTGCATGTTTTGATACTGCTTTTCACACGCATCAGCCGTTGGAAGCACGACAATTTGCCCTTCCTTACGCGATGTATGATAGGGGCTTTCAACGTTATGGATTCCATGGTTTGTCCTATGACTTTATTAGTCGCTGTTTACCGTCGGTGATCCCTGACTTTGAGCCTGAGTCTAAGGTGCTGGTGGCACACCTGGGTAATGGTGCGAGTCTGTGTGCCATCCAAGCTGGACAAAGTGTGGCTTCCACCATGGGGTTCACTGCGCTTGAAGGTTTACCGATGGGCACACGGAGTGGGGCGATAGACGCTGGACTGGTCCTTCACTTGATTGCGCAAGAGGGTATGACAGCAGACGACGTCAGCACGCTCTTATATAAAGAGTCTGGGCTGCTGGGCTTGTCGGGGATTAGTAGTGATATGCGCACGCTATTACGCAGTGATAAATCCAGAGCCGAACAGGCGGTCGCGCATTATTGCTATCGCATAACTCGAGAGATCGGTAGTTTGAGTGCAGCGTTAGGTGGTGTTGACCATCTAGTGTTTACAGCGGGGATCGGCGAGCATGCAGCCCCCGTGCGAGAGCGTGTTGTGGCGCAGTGCAGCTGGTTGGGTATGCGGTTGGATCCATCGGCGAATCAGGCCAATCAAACCTGCATATCAGCGCCGGATAGCAATGTTGGTGTCTGGGTTATTCCGACCGATGAAGAAGCCGTGATTGCTGCTGATTGTTTAGCGCTGCTTTAATTTTTAGCTCATTATCAATGTGATAAGCGAGTGGCATCTTCATGTTTGCCTACACGGTTGCACGTTTGCTGGTTATTGTCGCGCCAATAAGACGCGAAAAGTGTGATACCCCATACAAGATTTTTTCTCTGAGTGCACCGTACACGATTAAATCGTTATTCTAGCGCCGGACTTAGGGACGCAGGATGTTTTTATGATGCGCTGGGTATGGGTAAGTGTTTTATTGCTCAGCCTTACAGGTTGTGCGCAGAAGCTTGGCCGGCCATTTGATATTAAAAATTTGGCCAAGTCAGACATGGATCTGATTACCGATATTCACATCGCCGAAGTTCGCGCGCTGACCGAACAGCTTATTGTGAAATTGTATAAGCGCAATCCTCGAGAGCTCAAAAAAGCGCCGGGTATGACGATCGACAAACGGGTTGCTCAGCTGATGACAGTAGAGCGACCCGAAAACGGCTTTCGAGAGCTTGGTGGAATGGATGGCATCGCGCTGCTGCCGTTAGCCTTTTCAAGCGAATTTAAGGGCGACCGCGTGTTTGCGCTCATGGCGGGTATAACGGGTATGATCAGCGCGAGCTATAATCACCAGCTCGAGTTTTTTTTGCTCGATGATATTGACCAACAAAAACTCTATAACAGTGCCCGAAATCTAGAAAAAATTGCGTGGTTGCTAAACAACCAAAAAGACGACAACGGCGAGCTGTTGTTACTGAGTAATGGTATCGGTAAAAACGGGGTACCCAATTACAGCTACGAGCGCCTATTAAGTCAGATGATCATTATTCAAGATATGATGGCGGTGATGGTGGCAGACAGCACCAACCGCAATATCAATCAGGTTGTGCACAGTATGGCGTCGATGACGTTCTTCCCTATCTAATTAACGAGGCGGTGGAATCACCGCCTCATCCCTTACCAGCCAATTTCTTGGCCTTGATAATCGATAAAGTTGCCGTTTTGACTGTCCGTCAGGGTATCGAGCACATGCTTTAATCCTTGCGCCGATGTGGCAGTATTGATCAGGGCATTGGGTCCACCCATTTGCGTTTGCACCCAGCCCGGATGCAGCGCCACGGAGCGGATCCCTTTTTTAAGCAGGTCAATCGATAGACTTTTGATCACAGCGTTTAGCGCGGCTTTTGAACTTCGATAAATATAACCGCCGCCTGATTGGTTATCACTCATGCTCCCGACTTTCGAGGATAGGAAAGCAAAAATGGGTGTATGGCCACTTTGGCTTGCCTTTTCTAAGTGTGAGGTGAAATGTTCAGCGATAACCAGGGGGGCGATGGTATTGACTTCCAGCACCTCGCGCCATGCCGCTGTATCCACTTCACCGAATTGATACCCTTTAGGGCCATATAGACCTGCATTGTTGATCAGTAAATGGATAGGCGTGTCGATAAGCTGTGATGCAAGTTGCTGTATTGCCGAATGATCCGTCACCTCTAATCCGTAGGTGGTCAGTGTTGAGTAACGGTTTTTTAGTGTCATCAAGTGAGGCGCAGAGCCGGGGAAGCGGCAGCAAGCAATCACCTGCCAACCATGTTCGAGATACAGTTCTGTGAGCGCCAGGCCAATCCCACGGTTCGCGCCTGTGATAAGAAGTGTTGGAGTCATTGTTGCCTCATAATGGCCGGAAGTGTCCTTCCATTATATGACTAACCCTCCATCGACTTTAAGCGTTTGACCTGTGATAAAGCTCGCGTTATCACTGGCAAGAAAACTAATCGCGTTGGCAATATCCTGCGCGGTACCCATGCGGCCCAAGGGTGTTTTCCCTTTCATCATATCAATGACTTTATCGGGTAAGTTTGCCGTCATCGGGGTTTCAATAAAACCGGGAGCGACACAGTTGGCGCGTATTTGTGCACCGTGACGAGCGAGTTCTTTTGACCAGGTCTTCGTCATTGCAATCACGCCACCTTTTGAGGCGGCATAGTTGGTTTGACCAATATTGCCGTCGGTACCGACGACCGAAGACAGGCTGACAATTGCGCCTTGCTCTTGCGCAATCATCAGTGGCGCGATGGCTTGTGTCATGGTGAAAACGCCCTTTAGGTTGACGTCAATGACCGCGTCCCAGTCACTTTCGCTCATTTTGGTTAGTAGGTTGTCACGAGTGATGCCAGCATTGTTCACTAGGACATCGATAACTGCGTGTTGTTGGTGCAAGGTCTGCACCCAATTCGCGACAGCGTCTTGATCGCAGACATCCAGCGCAACGGGAACGATAACCCTATGTGCCTGCCAGTCTTGCATGTTGTCAATATTCCTATCTAATGCATAAACCTTGGTGGCGCCTTGTTCGACAAAGGTTTCAACGATGGCGCGGCCGATCCCTTGTGCGGCACCTGTAATGACACAGTGTTTACCGGTCAGCATGGTGTTTCTCCTCATTATATTCATCGTGCTTTTCTTGGGCGTTGGGTCACCTAAGCCCTTGCTTCTACGTTGGTATCTCGCGGCCAACATCAGATAACGTGCAACAAATAGGCCAGTGGTGACATTCTCTATAGTAAATTGAGATATCAATTTGTGGGCGTATGGGCTAAAATTTAATCAAGTTGTCACCTTGTTCGAGAGAGGACCTATGCCGACGTCAATCAATTCGCAACCTTTAGCGCAGCAATACATGCAGCGTCAGCGCGATCGTCAAGATGACCAGGTCAATGGCGGTCTCAATAACTCGATGAGCGTGCAAGAGCGTGCCGAGCTGATCCGTAAAGAGCGAGAAGAGCAAAAAGAAGCCGCAGCATCGGGCGAGCAGCGTGAGGATAAGCGTGATTATCAAGCCCTCATTGATCGTGTGGCGGAACAAGAAGCGCAGAAAACGCGAGCTGATGCCTACAACCAACAGCAACAAGCACTGATGGATCAGGTGCAAAAAACCATTACACCTAACGGCCAGCAAAACAGTTACAGCCTCAAGGTTTAACACGCTTGTTTGCCTGCTTTTTGGTCGCCGCCTTTGGGCGGCGTTTGTGTTTTTGCTGTATGGTTCTTATCTCGCGTTGCAAAAATGTAAAATAAAATGACGTTTTGGTCGCTATTCTTTACACTTTTGATTGGCTTAACCCCTTAATAAAACGCAGTTAGCAACGCTTTTCTCTCACTGTTCAACACAACTGACACTATTGGTTAACATTTGGTTAACCAGTTGTTCGCTTGTCCTCTCTAGTCCCAGTCACTGTCTAATGCTATCTCTAATATTACACACAAGGAGGAAGCGATTATGACGTCAACCATGCAAGCACCTGTCAAAACGATTAATCCATTGGGCACAGATGGGTTTGAGTTCGTCGAATACACAGCGCCCGATCAAGCGGGTATCGATGCGCTTAAAAATTTGTTCTCGTTGATGGGTTTTGCGGAAATTGCCAAACACAAGCACAAAGATGTTTGGCTGTATCGTCAGGGAGACACCAACTTTATCGTAAACGGTGAGCCTGAATCACAAGCGCAAGGCTTTGCCAAGCAGCACGGCGCGAGTGTCAACGCCATGGCGTTTCGAGTGAAAGATGCGGTACACGCGATTGCCTATGCGGCCAAACAAGGTGCCAAAGTGGTTGAGCCAAACATTGGTCCGATGGAGCTTAGTATTCCTGCGGTATACGGCATTGGTGATTCATTGCTTTACTTTGTCGATCGCTATGGCGACCAAAGCATTTATGAAGTCGATTTTGACTTTTATCCAGACTGGCAATCGCGCCTGAAAGAAGCGGATGCTGGATTGAAGGTTATCGATCATCTTACCCACAATGTCGACATTGGCAACATGGATGTATGGGCTGATTTTTACGAACGTATTGCCAACTTCAAAGAGATCCGATTTTTTGACATTGAAGGCAAAAAGACCGGGCTAAAGTCACGAGCGCTGACCGCACCTTGCGGAAAAATCCGTATTCCTATCAATGAATCAAGTGATGACAAGTCACAAATTGCAGAATACTTGAAAGAGTATAACGGTGAGGGGATCCAGCATATCGCCATGACCACCGACAACATCTACCAAACCGTGCGGACGTTACGTCAACGAGGCATGGCATTTATGGATACACCGGACACCTACTATGAGAAAATCAACGAGCGTGTCAATGGCCATGAAGAAAGCATCGATGAGTTGCGTGATACCCGTGTATTGATTGATGGTGACGTCGACAACGGTATCTTACTGCAAATCTTTACCAATACAGTTATTGGACCGGTTTTCTTTGAAATCATCCAACGTAAGGGTAACCAAGGCTTTGGCGAAGGTAACTTTAAAGCGTTGTTTGAGTCTATCGAGTTGGATCAAATGCGTCGTGGTGTATTGGACTAACCTAAACGGCACATAACAAACTCGCTTAGGACAGCGATGCGGGCTATCCGGATAAACTGACTCAAGTCGATAAGGTGTCAATAGTTGTAGACACACTATGTTGCAGGCGTTCCCTTAGGAGCGCCTTTTTTGTTCCTTTTCGCCTACTAATTAGGACATTTCTCGCCCAAAATAAGATTAGACTCTATGATTAGCAGAGAAGCTTTTTCAATAAAAAGGTGATTATGAAGGTAGGCAGCCCCCTGACTCGCCCCTCTCTTTCTGCGGGAATCATTACCAAGCTAGCATTAAGCTGGACTGTACTGACTGCGTTATTTGCGGCGCTTCTTCTGCTGAGCGATTACCAAACGCATAAAGCTGATGTTGAGCGCGCCTTGCAAGAGGTGGGCAACAGAGATCTCAGTGCGATTACAGGACATTTATGGCGTGTGGAAACGCAAGCTTTTGAGCAACGGATAGAGCGGCTCATCGCCCAACCTGAGATTGACTATATCCATGTGTATGATGCCGATGGCTCGTTAATTGAACGTGGCGTGGAGCCTGCTGCACAATCGTTGCAAAAGCGTTGGTCGTTAATTGCAAGAGACGAGGGGAACGAGTATACCCTTGGGCAACTTGAGGTGGCGTCAAATTATACGGCGTTAAATGCCTATTTTGGTGATAGTGCCCAGTGGGTTTTTCTTGGGTGGTTGGCTGTTTCAGGATTGGGGATCATAAGCTCTATATGGATTGTACGTCGCCACTTAGAAAGGCCGCTAGTGGCGCTACACCAGCAGGTCAACCAGTGGGATAATGGCATGCCGACACCGATTCAGGTTCCCCCCCAATTCCATCATTGGCGAGGTTTTGAAACGCGTTATAACGCCATGATTACGGCGTTAGGGCAACAACTAGTGCAGTTGGAGGACGCTAAGCACGACGCAGAAAAGGCTAGCCAAAAGAAAAGTGAGTTTTTGGCTAACATGAGCCATGAGATCCGTACTCCAATGAACGGCATTATTGGGATGGCCTCGCTGTTAAAAAGCACTCGCTTAAACAACGAGCAACAAGAGTTTGTCGAGATGTTGGAAACATCGTCGATGTCGTTATTAGATATCATTAACGACATCCTCGACTTCTCTAAAATCGAAGCTGGTAAGTTAGAGTTAGAACCATTAGAGATCAATGTATTTGAGTTGGGAAAAGATCTTGAGAATCTGTTCATTCTTCGAGCGAAGGAAAAGCAGCTCGCTTTTCGCTGCGAGATAGATGCTGATATTTCTCCTTTGTTGATAGGTGATGCACCACGTTTACGCCAAGTGATGATTAATTTGGTGGGGAATGCAATCAAGTTTACTGAGCGTGGGGAAGTGGTTGTCTCTATCAAGCAGGTGAGTGACGAGGATACGGCCAGTGTGCTTCGTTTTGAAGTGAGTGATACCGGGCCTGGCATTCCCGTTGAAGAACAAAGCCGTATTTTTGGTAAGTTTGAACAAGGTGACTCCTTAACAGCAACCGCCCGTGGGACTGGGCTTGGGCTCGCCATCTCACAGCAAATTGTCAATTTAATGGGGGGGCGAATTACCCTCAATAGCGAAGTGAATGTGGGCAGTGTATTTACCTTCACCGCGCGTTTTGATTGCGCCGATATTCCTTTAGCCACGCCAGTAGAGGCTTATCTTTTCGCGGGCGCCCCGATGTTATTGGTAGACGATAGTCGTTTAAACATGCGCATCACCACGGCACAGTTGAGCAATCTTGGCTGCCAAGTCACATGCTGCATGCATCCGGATGACGTGATTCCTTTAATTCGCGAACATCTTGATAGCCACTATCCATTTAAAGTGATTTTACTGGATAAAGTGATGCCCAAAATGGACGGTTTTCGCTTGGCTGAACAGATCATTACCACGTTTGGAGATAAAAGCCCTGCGATCATGATGTTAACCGCAGCGCCCGATGCATTGGATAAGCCACGGATTGAACGCTCAGGCATAGAGGGTTATTTAGGTCGCCCCTACCAATTTAATGACTTAAAAGCGCATTTGGTGCGCATTTTACAACAGCGCCAACCGACTCTGGGGGTCGTACGATCTACCGGAAAATGCACATCGCTGGCTGGGTTGCATGTTTTGGTCGTGGAAGATTCCAAAGTCAATCAACGAGTGACTGAGGCGATGTTGACCCAACTAGGAATCCATGTTCGTTCGGCTGCCGATGGTGAGCAGGCGTTGGCGTTGTGGAAAAGCCAACCCTTTGATGCGATTTTCATGGATTGTCAGATGCCTGTGATGGACGGTTACCAAGCTGCTGAACACATTCGGGCACAAGAATCGCGCTTTAATCGAACCCCCATTATTGCACTGACGGCGAATGCGACAACGGAAGACAAGGAAGCGTGTTTAGCTGCGGGTATGGATGATTATATTGCCAAACCGGTCAGGCAGCATGAGCTTGCGACCATGTTGAGAAAACATACCTTTACCTCGCAAACTTACTTGGTGACGCATCAATGACGTAATACAAGGAACGTGAGCTTAGTTACAAAAAAATCAGAAAAAGTAAACAAATCCTGGGGCGGTTTACGTCATTTTCGTTAGGCTTCTAATCTTTTGGTGGGCGAAACACCGATAACTATTAGAAAGCAAAACGAAAAGAGGAAACATGAAAATCAATAAACTGCTCTCAACAGCAGCGGCGTTGCTGCTAAGCCTTGGCGCGCAAGCGGGCCAGCTTAACGTCATGGCGTATAACATTATGCAACTCAGTAACCTACAAGACTGGGATCAAGCTGAGCGTGCCGCCCGCCTACCGCAAGCGATTGCCGATATGGACACGCAGCCTGATGTGATTTTGATCAGTGAGGCCTTTAACGCTGAAGCCGAGCAAGCAATGAACCAACTTGCTAGCTTGTACCCTTACCAAACACCAAACGTCGGGCAAGACTGCAGCGGTGAAGGATGGGATGGTCTTACAGGGGACTGTTCCAATTCGTTATTTGTCGTGCGTGGCGGCGTGACTATCCTCTCCAAACATCCTATTTTGGCTCAAAAAGCACATGTTTATCATCATAGCTTGAAAGGTAGCTGGGACTATCAAGCCAACAAAGGTTTTGCATATGCCAAAATTGACAAAAATGGTGAGATTTATCATCTAATTGGTACTCATTTACAGGCAACGCATGATGGGATGTCCGATGAAGAGCATCAAGTTCGTCTGGGCCAGCTTGGTGAAATCAAACACTTTATCGACAAGGCGGCGATCCCAGCTGACGAGCCTGTGATCATTGGTGGGGACATGAATGTGGAGTGGAGCCGCCAAGATGAAATTAAAGACATGAAAGCGGCCTTAAATGGCGCATTACGCTTCACCGAGCCGGAAGTAACGTCTTTTTCTGCCAAACACAATTGGTTTACGAAAGCGAACGCGTATCACTTTGACTATGATCTTAACTACAACACCACGTTAGATTATATTTTGTGGAGCCGTGATCATGCCGTGCCTGCCAATCAACCTGAGATGAAGGTGGTGCAATTAACCGCCAATGAAAACTGGTATTGGGACTATCTTGAAGGTGAATGGCCAGAAGAAGCCGGACAAACCTACCATGATGGTTATTACAACGAGCTCTCTGACCATTACCCGGTAATGGCACAGTTTGAATTTGAATAAATAGACTCTCGGTAATTCACCGCCATATAGGGCTCAATCATATTGAGCCCACGTCACCTTGCCACTTGTTCTCCTTTACACAATTGCTTTCTCTTTGTGTGCCAAGAAAATTTGGCGTTATGCGCTACGCTTAATAGAGGATTCGATATTGCTCCTGGCCTTGGATAGTCTTCCGAGGAGCAGAATTGCGGCGTTGGTGATGCTTCCATTTGCCGCCTGACTGTCACAATAAGCAGTTTGAGGATAAGTGCGAGGGAAAATGGATAAGCCGCGTTTCCACATCATTTATGTTGATGATGACGAACTCACATTGAAGGCAATTGGTCGGGTTATTCGTCGCTTGAAACCTGACTGGACGATTAGTCTGGTAAAAAATCCTACCCAGTGGGAGAAAGGGGTATTAAATAATCAATCGCTATCGTTAGTTATCAGTGACTTACTGATGCCAAAACTGAAGGGGGATGCGCTTCTAGAACAGGTTCGTCAGCACTATCCGGGGACGGTGCGAGCGCTGATCACCGGAGATACACGGCAAAAGATCACTGAACTGGCAACCCCTAGCGTGCATTTTGTCTTGCCCAAGCCGTTTTCTGAAGACGACTTTAATAATGTGCTTAATAGTGTTGAGCGCCTCTATAAGTTGCCGATTGATGATGAAACGCGTAATCGGTTAGTCGGTATTGAGGACTTCCCCGTCCTGCCTGACTGCGTGCGCCGTTTACGTGCCACGATTAATGATCCTCATTCAGACATGGAGCAAATTGCACGAGTGGTCAGTGAAGAGCCTCCCTTAGTTGCCCGACTTTTACAGCTGGCTAATTCCGCCTATTTGGGCTTTCGCAACCGAACTTGGTCCATAGAAACGGCGATCAATCGATTGGGTATTCAATCAGTGGAATCCATTGCGGCCACTATGGTTGGGCACAATGCGTTTCAGCACCTGTCGACCAAAGAGCACTATGCGGTGGTCGATGAACATATCGAACTGGCTAATTTAAGCAAATCACTGGGTGTCTTTTTAGGGCATGACAAAGCACATGCTGAGCGTTTGTATCTCGCATCAGTGTTGTCCTCGTTAGGGGAACTGATGGTGCGAGAGCTTGGCTGTCGTAAAACTGGCAACAACCCCATTTGCGATTTACCCTCTCGCTTTGATACCGCGCTCGTGGTCTCGAGCTATATCATTATTTTGTGGGGCTATGATTTTGAATTGGCAAAAATTGTTTTAGCCAGCGGTGAGGCGTCTTTGCTGTCTGACAGTGAGAAGGGCAGTGATGGTGCACTCCTACATTACTGCCGTCAGTGGATTCGGGCGAACGATATCGAGAAAGCCAAACTTTTACAGTCTTGGTCGGCGAATATTGGCGCTTTTTTTACTCAATCGTACCAGGAGACGATCTGAGTGTGTTGGCGGATAATATACGACGTCGTTGTCTGCTTTTCCTGTCCGGTGAGTAGGGAGGGAAAACGTGAAGAATAGCGACATGTCAGTAGCATTGTTCAATCAACTATCAATAGCGATATGCATCGTAGATAATGCGTACACGATTACGCGTACAAATGGGTGTTTTTTAAACCGCTTAGCAGCAAACCAAAGTACAGTGGTTGGACGCTCACTATTGGCATGCTTTCCAGTCCATCGTCAATTTTTACAGCAAAACATCGATTCGGTTTTCTCGACGCAAACGTCATTACTGTCCTCCGGCTCTGTCATCGTTGATACATCTTTGGAAGTGGGGAGCGACGCCGCACATAAGTGGCAAGACATTGAGTTTCTTCCCATCCCGTCAGCGTGTGGTGTGGTAACACAGGTTGCGATTTGTTTTTACCGACCCACAATGTTGGCGGCCCCGAAGCAAGACTCAGTCACCACAATGTCGGATAGTCAGCGACTCAAACGAAGCTCGGATGCCTATCAAGAAGTGGTTTCAGAGCTTAAGCAGCTGCAAAGCCAATTGCTTCAGTCTGAGAAAATGGCGTCGATTGGGCAAATATCGGCGGGGATTGCCCATGAAATCAATAACCCTATCGCTTTTATCTCGTCTAACATCCGCACCTTGTATGACTACTTAGAGAAATATTCCGCTTATGTCCATCAGTTGGATGAAAAGATTGATGCTACGGCGAACAAGGTGTTGAGCGCTGATAGGCAGGCGCTAAAAGATAAGATTCAGTTAGATTATTTACTCGAAGATGCCAGCGATCTCATTGAAGAGTCGTTAGAGGGTATCTCGAGAGTGATGATGATTGTCAAAGATCTCAAAGAGTTTTCCCGTGCTGATAATGGCGAATGGGTGTCAACCGATGTTCGTTGCGGTATCGACTCGACACTGAAGATTATCCACAACGAAATTAAGTATGCCATTGAGATCGAGAGAAACTATTCGCCACAGACGCCCGACATTATTTGTCAGCCCATGCAACTCAATCAGGTTTTTCTCAATCTGTTGATTAATGCAGCCCAAGCGATCGAGGGCGAGGGAAAAATTAACATCCTTGTTGCGCCTCTTGATGATGAGCACTTAATGATAAAAATTAAAGATAACGGGCAGGGGATCCCTGATGAGGCGCTGACGACGATTTTCGAACCGTTTTATACCACCAAGCCTGTGGGGCAGGGAAC
This sequence comes from Salinivibrio sharmensis, assembly GCF_001995985.1. GTDB lineage: Bacteria > Pseudomonadota > Gammaproteobacteria > Enterobacterales > Vibrionaceae > Salinivibrio > Salinivibrio sharmensis. The sequence goes on from NZ_MUFC01000004.1 coordinate 152,869, forward strand.
GGGGCTTGGGTTGTCTGTCTCACGCGATATTATCGCTGCTCATGGTGGCCAGATTACGGTTAAAAGTGAGCTGGGAAAAGGGACCACGTTTACCATTGTGTTGCATTGTTCAGATAACTACGCCGACGAGATTGCCTCGTTTGATGAACAAGCGATAAGAGGAGGCCAAAACGCATGATGGCGTACACGGAAATTCTATTGGTTGATGATGAGCCACATATTTTGCGTGCGTTAAAGCGAGAGTTACGTCGTTTTGTAGCCTATATTCATACCGCAGAGTCGGGCCAGCAGGCGCTAGATATTTTATCCAAACATCACATTGGCCTTGTGATTTCCGATTACCGTATGCCGAATATGGACGGTGCAGAGTTACTGATTAACATCCATCAGCGTTATCCCGATATCGCCACCATTATGTTGTCCGGCCAAGCCGATCTACCGGGTGTGTCTCGAGCGATTAATGCTGGTGCGTTGAGCCAGTATGTGAGCAAACCATGGGACCGCGATGTGTTGTGCGATACGGTGAAAACCATTTTGACCCATAAACACGCGTCTTTGCCGCACGACACACTGACCGCTTGCTTTTCAAAAGAGGCGCTTAACCAGAAGATTCAAGGTATGGCGGTGAATGCAAAAACACCGTGGCTTGTGGCGATCATTGATAACCAAGGCACGATCAATCTTAATGAAACCGAGTCGGTGATGCTGGGGAATCAACGTCTGCAAAGGGTGAGTGAACACTTGCATGAGTTGGAGGTATTCGAATGGTATCGGATCGCCGACAAATTTATTGCTCTGTTTGAGTATTCATCAGAAGGCCACCGGTTGTTAAGCGAACTGATTGAACATTTGCATGCTGCAAAAGAGGAAAAAGATCTTTCAATGCAATTCATGATTAGTGCGCTCCGCTCTTGGCAAGAATTGTCTTTCGAGGCCATTCAGGCGCGTAAAGCAGAAAAAATACCGCTTTACGATGCGCTCTATTGGCTACCTTGCCCTGAGGATCATCAAGACGATGCATCGTTACGCGCCTTGATTCATGATATTGAGGCCAAACACTTTGAGGCTTTCTTCCAGCCTCAGCTAAATATTGTAACCAATGAAATTGATGGTTTTGAAGCGCTAGTGAGGCGTCGACTCGCATCGGGACACTACCAAAGCCCTGCGGAGTTTTTGCCATTATTGAGTCAATATCGACTTGAAAATGTACTAACCACCTCGATGTTTGAGCAAGCACTGGAAGCGATTGGGCGACTACGTCAGGCGGGTTACGCTAAAACGGTGAGTGTTAATGTCACTGCAAAACAATTAGAGACTGGGTTTGTGGTTGATGTTATCCAGCACCTTTCGCCGCACTACCCCGATGAGATTGCACACCTTGAAGTCGAGTTGGTAGAAACTGACCGGATCGATGACTTTTCATTAACGCGCCAGCAAATGGAACGTTTGAAATCCCTCGGGATCTCCTGTGCGCTAGATGACTTTGGGACTGGTTTTGCGGGGTTTGAGTCCATGTGCGACCTCCCCTTTGATGTGATAAAAATAGATGGCCGCTTTGTTCGTAATATTGGTCAGAGTGAGATGGATGAAGTGATCCTGACTTCAGTGGGTCAGAGTGCGCGGCTGATGAACGTCGAGGTGGTGGCTGAGTGGGTCGAGAATCAAAACCAAATCGACTTTTTGAGAGAAAAAGGGTGTACGCGAGTTCAAGGTTTTGGCATTGGCGCACCGTTGAGTCTAGATAATATTTTCGAATTTTTAGCGAATTTTAAAACACCTGACACACCTTCCTAAATCGGATGGCAGTTATGAGGCATAATTCGCAGCGGCGTCATCTATCTGACAGAGTAAGGTGATAGCGGCTGTAGTGCCGTGGGCTGAGGAGGTAAGCTGTATTTCTCCTTGGTGATGACGAACAATATCATAAACATACGTCAACCCGAGCCCCATGCCTTGTCCAACCGGCAAGGTGGTAAAGAAGGGGTCGTAGACACGATGACCCTGATCACGCGGTAATCCTGGTCCAGAGTCTTTCACGGTGATGGTGCACGAGTCCCCCTTGTTTTCCCCCTCCACATCAATACGGTGTGCAACGTCTGGATTGCCCCGCTCACAGGCTTGCAACGCATTTTTGAGCACTTCTTTAAACAGCATCACCAGCTCCTCATAGCGTCCCTTGACTGGGGGAAGTTGATATACGTTAGCGGCGATCGATATCTTGAGACTCGTCGGTGGTGAGAGAGTATTCAGCGCCTCATCAATCACCGTAAAGATCTCAATGCTTTGAAAGTGTTGTCGTGTTTGTTGGCTGTAGCTGGAGTACTGCTGTAAGGCGGAAACAATATTGATCACGCGTTGCACACAGTCGTTGGCATCGACAAGGCTATCACTAAAATCATCATAAAGGTCATCGGCATAGTGACGCTTTTTCCAGTGCGTGAGGGTTTCGAGCGGCTCTGATTGGTGAATGACGCGCTCGGCAATGTCTGTCCACTTTTGGTAGGTGTCGAGATATTCTTGACACATTTTTAGGTTACTTTTCACTGCGCCGATGGGGTTATTGATTTCATGGGCAACCCCTGCCGCCATGGTCCCAATAGAGGCCATTTTCTCGCTTTCGACTAGCTTTTCCTGCGTTTGCTTGAGTTGATGATTTATCTCACGGAGTTGATCATTGGACCGCACTAAGTCGGCCGTGCGTCGCGCCACTTTACTTTCCAGTGTCTGGTTGGCTTCTTCTAGTCGTTTTTGGTAGGTCGCAGTTTTGTTCTCGGAGTCACGTAATGCTTGAATCATATTGCTAAACGCGGCGGCCACGCTGGCCAGTTCATCCTTCCCGTGGGTTGAAATGTGTACGTCTCGCTCGCCACTGGCGATGGTATCGGCAGCATTTTTAAGTTCTGATAAGCGCTGGGTCAGATAGCTTCCCAATAGGTAAGAAAACAACGCTACTAATAGCATCTCGCCCAGTACAATCAGCATGCTCCAATTTTTTGCGTCTTTAATCTGGCCAAGCAGGCCAGTCAGATCAAAGCCAATCCAGACCGACCCAAACTCAATGCCAGACTCAGAAATGGTCGCGCGTACATCATACAGCCCATCCGTGACGGACTGGGCATTCATCTCAAGAATGGCTGTATTGAAAGATTCAGGAAGGTTACCGGCCGATGATAAGACTCTCCCGTTATCGCCTAAAACCGCGACATACATAATATCGCTGTTATGGAGTAGCTCTTGAGTAAAAGAATCGACGGTGGCGAGATCGAACGATAACACCGCATTTTTTACCGTGGAGGCGAACAACTGCGTGGTGGAACTCGCGCGTTGATTGAGCCCTTGATAGTTGGTGGTTTCCAAATAATTGAGAGTTAATGTCAGCAGAATCGCCAACAGGATCGCCTCAATCAGGGCGACACCTAAGATGGTCTTTAATCGCAAGGACATGGGTTATTCACTCAGCAAGTGTTGCAACAGCGTAATGTTTAACGCTCTCACATCGTCCCAATCCTCATCTTGCGCGGATTCTATCCCTTTGAAGCTGATGTTACCCAGCAGCGTTCGGCCTTTTTCACTGTCATTGAGGGAGAGAAAGGCCGCTTTAATCGCGTCGGCGACTTGAGGGTCAAGGTCGGGATGAAACGCGAATGCATGAGGCGTATAGCCGGGCGTTTTCCATAACACGCGTAACTGCTCGCTCACTTCAGCACTGGTATTGTTAAAGGTGCGCTCAATGCCGCCGCCGGCAATAAAGAAATCTCGTGCAACGTTCAAATACACCGAGTCATGGGACGAGACATATTGTGGCGTAATGCTGATACCTTGATTCTTCAGCGCGGCACGTGGCACCACACTGGCGGCAAACGCGGCGGGGGAGGGAAACGCTAAGCGCTTGCCATCAAGCTCGTCAAGGGAGGAAATGGACGCCTCTTTTTTGACGACTAAAATACCGTGAATCCGTTTATCTTTTTGTTTCGCAAATGCTTGGTAGCCAGGCTTTTGGTGGAAAACGGTGTAGTGATAAGGATTCATGTAAGCGACATCGTATTCACCGGTGAGCACACGTCCTTCGAATTCGGGAATGTCTTTGGCAGTACGAAAGACAAGGTTGTACCCCGATTGTTGAGAGACGTATTCTAAAATCGGACCCCAGTTATTAGCCAATGTAATCGCAGATTGCTGTGGCACGATACCAAAGGTAATGTCTTTCGCGTGTGCATGGCTGGTAAAGGCAATGCCCAGTATCAGTGACAACAAGATTCCTTTCATTTGCGCATCTCTCACCCAGTAGCTGACGATCTATTAGACAGTATAGTTAGCTGCATCTATCCTTGCCACGCCATCCCGTGTGATTAACTCAATGAAATCAGGTTGTAACCTGAGAACTATTGTCTTCTTTCTAATCTCAGAGCATTGTTCGCCCTCGGTGATAAGCTGATGTTCACGTCCGAGGGCGAGAAAAGTGGCAGGAGGTGTGCGCAGTGGCAGTGTCTCTGCTCTATGAGTGAGTTAACGAGGCGAAGCCGCAGGTTTGATTACCAGTACCCCAATGACAACGGCGCAGGAAAGCAGCAGGCAGGTTAACGTAGGCAGGGGCGGATAATTTAACGTGAGCGTTGCTAACAGGGACGCGAATCCATAACCCAGCGTATGGGCCATCGCGATATAACCACTGACTTTCCCCGGTTCATGGTCGAGCCGTTGCATCGCTTGGCTGGTATAGGCGGGGATAAGAAGTGCACAGGCAGCTGATATCACCAGCATTGCCATCACTAACACAGCAAAATGTGGCACTAATAGCAGGGCGTAGCCGGTCACCATACTGATTGCGCCGAGGCTTAGCATACGCTCGGTGCTAAGACGCTGTCTTTTTACCACTAACACTTGTACGGTTAAGGTGGCGATACCGCTTAACGTCAGCAAATAGCCGATGGCTTGGCTGACATGATCGGCGGACCATTCGGTGAGCTGATTGAGCATGGGGGTGAGATTGTATTGTAACAGGGCAATCGCTGCACATACGGCAAGGCCGTAACCCATGTAGGGCCAAATCGCTTTGGGTGCTAGCCATAGACGGGCGGATGAATGAGGTTCGTCCTTTTTACCGGCGCAGTGAGGCATCATACTGACAGCGATTGCGCCTAATAGTGGTAGTAATAGCATCAACGTCAGTGACGCGTAGGGGCTGATCACTAGTACTGCCGAGGCAATCAACGGGCCAGCTAATCGGCCGAGGCTTAAGCCAATACTGATGGAGGTAATTGCTTGCATACGACGCGCCTCACCGGCGAGTAACACGGCCCAATGCTGATTGGCAGGCACCATCCCTGCAACCGTTAAGCCGTAGATCACCCGTGCCAGTACTGCGAGCGCTAACCAAGGCCATTGGATAGCGCTGCTTTGCGCACCCAATGTTGCAGCGAGCAATAACGCAAAGCTAATCGCCATGCCGATTAGCGCTTGCAGGACCACAAACTTGGGACCCTGTTGGTCGCTCATTCGTCCCCAAAATGGCGCGGCGGGGAGAAATAACACGCTCCCCACGGCAATAATCACTGCCCATGTCGACAGTGAAAAGCCACCTTGTGCTACCAGCAGGGGGAGCGAGACCAAGAGTCCATTCTGACCGATGCCCATCAAGGCAGCAATCAAGGTCAAGGTGAGCGGTTGCCATCTGGCGGTTTGTCTCGCCGCTTGTGTGTGTGCGTGGGCCATTACCAACCTGCTACTTTTTGCATTTTAGGCGTGGCAGGGGAGGATGCCGTCAGTGCCCAATCAAGCAGACCGTGGTGATGGGCAATATCGTACAATGGTGTACCGTTAATCGCATTGATAATGGTGGCGGCTCGCCATGCCGCAAGGCTCAGTTGCGGCTCAATAATGCCGTGACAATGCGTGCCGACATTCATCATATATAACGCCTGTGAGTAGCCTTCACGCATCTTTACTCGGTAGTGCGCATTCACACTTGGCCGACCTTTGTCATCAAGTTCGAGACAATCGCGCAGGGTATCGAGACACTGAGGCAGGGCACGAGAAAATCCGGTACACAAGATAACCACGTCTGCATCGACTGTCGCTGAGTCACCGGTCAACGTTGCTGTTGTGGTTAACTGGTAACCGGATGGGTGCGATTGCATACCCGTGAGTGTTTGTCCCGGAAGCAGTCGCCACCATGACGGTGACCGGCGTACATATTTATCATGATAGAGGCGTTGGTATAGCCCTTGTAAGCAATTCTCGGTGATCCCATCACTGGCCAGCTTTTGTTGTGCAAGTTGAGTGTGTTTGACTTTGGGGTCGAGACCGTGAAACTGCTCTGCATAGTCAGGCATAAAGTACTGATCAGTAAATGGGTTCTCATCCAGCCCTTGTAGGTTAGGGCGGCGAGATATCCAATCAATATGCGCGACTTTGCCTAATTCATCATCAAAGAGGTGCTGGAAGACATCGGCACCGGTTTGGCCACCACCAACAATGGCGACTTTTTTGCCCCTTAGGTCCGGTTGTCGAAGTGCCAATTCGCTGGCGTGAAAGACCTGCTCACCCACAAATGGTTCAGCACAGTCAGGCATAAACGGCTGAGTACCGGTACCAATGATCAAATGATCACAGGTCAATTGTCCGTGTGGCGTATTCACCGCGAAGCCTGAGCCGTGTGGCGTAATGTCAACGACGGGTGTGTCGAATTGGGTATTGGGAAGCTGGTGAGCCACCCAAGCCATATAATCTGAAAACTCTAACCGCGAAACCGTTTGTTCGCCCCGCGCCGTAAAAGGATAGAATTTCTTGGTTTTAACTAGATAATTAATAAACGTATAAGGGCTTGTTGGATCAACCGCCGTCACCATGTCTTTCAGGTACGAGGTTTGCATTTTTGCATCATCGAGCAATAAACCAGGATGCCACGCAAAGCGTGGCTTTTGCTCAACAAACAAACTTGAAATCGTTTGAGTGTGGGGAGCCAGCAGTGCCGCCGCACTGAGATTAAAGGGGCCAAGCCCGACACCTAAAACAGAGTAATGCCTTGTCATCACTACATCCTTATTGCGCATAATGTGCGAAAAAGTCGTTACGCTCACATTGCAACAGTGCGGCGCGCTTATGCGGGAAATCGAATTCTTTTTGTTTCTTCATGCCTACGCCACGGCTAATACGTACCACACGCCAATTTGCCGCGTTCGGCTCTCCCATCACATTTAAGGTGCGAGATTCGGTTACAAAGCAGTAGTGGATGATCGATTGTGCCCACGCTTTAAAGTATTGGCGGCCCATAAAGTTAGGGTTACCCACTAGCATGTGAACCCCACGATCAAAGGCATCGACATCGTAGTAAGGTCCAAGCCGGTCTTCGGCGACCCAATAAATTTCAAAATAGCCGAAAGGCTGGCCATCAAACTCGCCAATCACGGGGATAAGGTGTGCGTCATGGTGCGCCTTTTGCAGGTATTGGCGGTGAAAGGCGAGCGAGCCCTCTAATTCCCAAATCGGGGCTATATCCGGATGGTTATGCCAGGCGTGAAAGCATGCGAGATCGCGTTCTATTGCCACCGGACGTAGCGTCAGGGTGCGTTTGAGATGATAAAAGTAGCGACGATAGAACACACCGCGTGGTTTTTCAGGCCGCGTTGGGTGGGTTAAGCCATTGTCTGCTGTTTGGTATCCCTCATTGGCGGGGGCCTGAGCTTGGTGCCAAATCGGACAGTGCTGTTTAAACTGCGACAGTGTCAGTGGTGTGCCGGGGGCGATGACGGATTGCAGTGCGTGAGGGTAATCACTAGCATGCAGTGCTTGGCACTGATGCTGATAAAAGGCGTGCTCAATGGCCGACCACCAGAGTGATTCATCATTGCAATAGCGCGTGGTTAGCGTCGCGGTGTCCTTGTCCGGCTGGTGCAGCACGAAGGTCGCTTTGGCTTGACCATGCTCCATCACGTCGATGAGGTGATAAGACGTGTCGAGCGAGTGGCTGCGAAGTCCCACGGTGCGATCAAGATTGACCGGTTTAAATACCCATGAGCCCAGTGAGTTATCACCATAAAATGGGTTATCGATATCGGTGTAAATTTGACTGGGATCGGCCAGTGTCGCTTCATTGTGATCGGCGAGGAAGGTGTTAAAGTTCCGTTTCCAGTGTAGGGTCGGCGAGTCGAGAAGATAGTCATACAGGCGGCTATCCACAGGATGACTCTCTCGCCAAGTTGCGAAAGCTTGACGGCAGACCTGCCACAAACGCTGCTCGGTGACACCGGTGGCTTCGCTGATCGCCGAAAGTGTATTGATTAGCGTATTACCAATCAGATAGTAACTCAGATACGGGTCAACCTTATCGGCTGGGACGTAACAGCTTGGTAACCCTTCACTGAATGCATCAGGGAACAGCGCAGGGGCAGGGTCGGTGACCCAAATACCTTGGCAGTCTCTGTACATCATGGCGTTAGGCAAACCATGCGCGGTACGCAGCAAGATATTTTGCTGGTGGGCCAGTAACAAGATGCCATAATCGCTGCGCGCCAAACAAAGGGGGTACAGAATATGGTCTAAGAAGGCGGCTAACCAATGATGTGCCGCGTCGTGCTGTGTCCATTGATGGTGTTGTGCGGCTTGCGCGATCAGTGCGCTAATTTGACTGCCTTGCCCATGCGGCTGGTTGATACTGGCGAGCAGGTGGACATCTTGATCGGCTTGATGAGCGAAAATATTGTCGCGCAAGCTCACCAAAGGCAGTGATAAAGGCTCACCTTGCACGGACAAAATAGTGCACCAGACCGGCTCTTCGATAAAGGTCGTCGTGGGGGTTCGCTGCTGCAGCGTTTGTCCGGGGGCTGCGTTGAGCATTTTACTCAGTAAGGTACCACGCTTGGCTTCGGTGGCGGTTAATAGCCGCACCGAGTTAGTAAGCTTGACAGGCAGAGAGACTTTTAACATCCACGGATGGTCGGGATGATAGATGGCGCGTGACGATGAGGTGGCCAGCCAGCCGCTACTGGTCAAGGCTAAATCAATCACGCTGTTTTTGAGTGCACGTGCGTCATCACTGTCACGCCATGCTTGCGCTTGTAACGGGTGCATGGGTATGGGAAGCCAGCCTTGCGGCAAATTGGCCGCATGGGTTAAGCCTACGCTATCGACAAACAAGGATTGCAAGGTGTCGAGCACATCATGGTTAACCCCTTCACCTGTCCACTGCCCCGGCGTAACCGCAAACCATTCAATCGCAAATGACTGGGCAAATTCGGGTAAATACGCCTCTTGCTGTTCGGGCGCCAGTGGTTCATTGCTCTTGGGGGCTGGGTGCATGCTATGACCGCCGGTCAGAGACTGCTCCGATTCGATAAAACGCTGTGGCCAGCGGTCAGCGAACCTGTGTTGCCAATGTGCCTCTGCCCGCTGCACATAGGCGTCAGACTGGCTAACACGTGATGCAAAGCGGTCGAGACGCTCGCCACTGACCTCAGGCACCGATTGCGCGATTCGGCAAACCGCATCGGCAAAGGTAGTAGGGACAGTTTCACCGTCGCTACCGCGCCACATTATGTCACCTTGATAACGATGACGGCCGGCTGCTGAGGTGTAGGTGAGCGGTAATAATAATTCGCCCTGTTCACACGGGAAACTGACTTGGTCAGGCTGAGCTTTTATCACACGCGTGTGTGGGTGCTCGACAAACAACGCATTGAAAAACGCATTCAAACTCAGAGGGTGTGTCATGACAACTCCTTACAGACACGGGCTTACTGGGGCAATGTTCTTGTGCAAAGACGGGTTAAACACATTAGGAGAAAACGCGCCCAGCGAGGGCTGGGCGCGAAAAGGAATACCATTAGAACGTGGCGCTGTAGCTCAAGCTAAAGGTGCGGCCAACGCCGGCGTAGTCAAACAATGCTGGAGCAGCACGCTTAGAGGCTGGTGGGGTCTCACTGTAAGCATTTTGTGCTTTGCGGCTCCAAATGGTTTGATATTGCTTATCAAGTAGGTTTTGGATACCAAAATTAATCTGGCCTACTGGTAAGGTATAGTAACCATTAAGGCCGACTAGCTCGTAACCTTCTAGTCTATATCCTGTCTCGTCCGACAAATCACCAACGTGTTGGAGGTTGAGCTCGGTGCCCCAATCGAAGTTATCGTAACCCACTGCCGCCATCGCAGTAGAAGGGCTGGCATTGTAGATACTCAGCTCATCCCAGCTACCATTGTTCTTGGTTTCGCTTTGCACTAAGTGACCCTGCGCGCGGCTATACCAGGCATCAGTAAGAAAGTATTTAATCTGCCCTTCCAAACCATAAATACGCTGTTTATTGCTATTTAATTCCAAATCAGCGCCTTTATATTTATAGGTTTTATCAGATAGGGAGTAATACGCTGCAAGCTGCGCATTGTAGTCTTGTTGCTGGGTACGCCAACCGAGCTCAAAGGAGTTGGTTTTTGCACCGTCAAGAGGTGTGTTATTGACATTTACACTGCTCGAGAGCTCGCCAGTGCTCATCGAGCCTGCTTTGTCATACTTACCTTTACCATAAAATTTACTAGGGTCAGGCATATTAAAGCCCTGACTAAAGTTGGCCCACACTTGTTGGTTGTCGGTCAGGTCATACTTAAGCCCCGCATTCGCAAGCCAAATGTCCTTGTCTGTGGTCCCGCCCGGGATAGCGTCAGCATCGGATAGATATCCGAGCAGTACGTAGGCTTGCTCGAGTAAGCCCACAAAATCACTGCCTTTGTATTTGGTGTACTGGTAGCGCAATCCGGCAAAGGCATTTAACTTATCGTTAACGGCCCAGTCTGCTTGAGCAAACACACCGGCATTTTGGGTATCAAAGTCAGGATAACGACCGATGGTGCCCTTTTTCTCAAACTCTAAACCATGACTTGTTGCACTGGTTGTTGAATCATAGACGTATTGCTTGGCGCGAAACTCTTCCTTACTGTAATCCAACCCATAGTTCAGCGTGACGTTATCCCAGTTTTTCTCCAGTAAGACTTTTAGGCCGTAAACATCGTTGCTTTGCTCTGAGCCGCTAAATAGACCGTTACGCGGAAACGGGAAATAGCCGAAGGTTTCTTCTCGATAATAGGCTTGCGCGAGCAAGGCATGATTTAGCACATTGGTATGGCTATATTGGGTGTTGAGCATCAAACGTTCAGTGAAGGGTTGCTCATCAAGTTTGAGCCCTTTACGACGCTCAACGTCACTTTTTAGATCGGTCGTATCTTCAAACCAGATCCCATAATCCGTATCCTGCTGACTGTCATAGTATTGCGCGGTTAGGGAAAGGTGCTGTTCGTCATCTGGGCGGTAATCGAGGCTACCCATTACATCAATGCTGTCATTGAATTGGGTATCGGTTTGGGTCACATCGGGCAGGATAGGATCGCCATTGCCGTCGTAGGCCGCGCCTTTGCCTTCATACGCCACGGATAAGCGCCCTTGCAAGGTATCACTGCCGCCGGATACTGCGACCGCGGCTTTCTTGGTCAGGTCGTCGCTGTTGTTAAACCCAGTGGTGACGCCGGTGTGAACCTCAAGTTGCGCATCACCCGCTTCACCGCGTTTGGTGATGATATTGATAATACCGCCGGTTGCGCCTGCGCCATAAATGGAGGTTGCGCCTGACAGTACCTCAACACGCGCGACATTAAAGGGGTCGATACTATCCAGTTGGCGGCTGATGGTTCGAGCAGCATTCAATGCCACGCCATCAATCATGATTTGCGCGCTGCGACCACGTAAATTCTGTTTCGCATTGGTACGTGCGTTGGTGCTGCCAAAGTCAAAGCTTGGGATCAGCTTCCCGAGCGCGCCTTTTAATGACTCACCGCCTTGAATTTCACGGGTTAATTCTTCATTGGTGATCACCCAGTTGGTGCTGGCGGAATCGGCGATCGTGGTTTGAATCTTACTACCGGTCACAATGATAGTTTCGGTATTGGCCGCAGAAGGGGCGGCATGGGCGAGATGGGCACTGATCACTAACGCCAGCGGCGAGAGCGAAAAGCCGACTGCTTTTATGGTGTTCATAATTATCCTTATACTTCACAACGCTGCAGGGCATGGTGAGGCTGCGTCCCTGCAGTACATCTTCGTCACTACCTTAATCCCAAAATCAAAATGATAATGGATATCATTATGATTATTGATATTTAATCCTAATGTCAATACATTGATAACCGAATTGCCACATTTCACCTAAATTGGTGAAAAATAACGCATAAAGGACGTAAAAAATGCAGGGGAATTATTGGCRAGCGGCCAATCAGAAACTGCTCGCAAAAGCGATCAGTGAGCTTCATTTTGAAAATGCGATTACCGTTGACCACCTTGAAGAGCATCGATTTAGGTTAGCGCTGCCCGATGCAGAGTGGCGGTTTACGGGCACCATGAGCATTTGGGGAATGGTGATAATAGACAGTGGCAGCGTGTCACGGGGCGATAACCACCATCCGGAGCTGATTGCATTGGTGATGGACTTGCAGCCTGTTCTCGAGATGGCGCCTTTGCACCTCGGCGGATTTATCGAGGAGTATCAAGAAACACTCATTGCAGAACAACAGCATCTTGCGATGCTCAGCACCCTATCAGCAGATAAACTCGTGACACTATCAGAAACCGATCGTCAGCCATACTTGGATGCTCACCCAAAGGCACTTGCCAATAAAGGGCGATTAGGCTGGGGCCAGCAAGATAGTCATCAGTATGCGCCTGAGTATGGCAATACGTTTGCGTTGCACTATCTCGCTGTGCATCGAGAGTGTGCTCGCTATGGTTTTAGTGATGGACTAGATCAGGCCTCTTTACTCACTGCGACCCTATCACCGGCCGCTTATGACGGGCTCATGACACGCTTGGCGGTCGATGAACGGGATGATTACCTGATAATGGCGGTACATCCGTGGCAGATGCAGCGTTATATCTACAGCCAATATGCGTCTTTATTCGCTTCAGGTGACATCATTGACCTGGGTGCGAGTACAGAACAGTGGCGTCCACAGCAGTCGATTCGTACCTTGAGCCGAGCGGATGGGCAAGGCGCATACGACGTAAAAACAGCGTTAACGATTCTCAATACCTCCTGCTATCGCGGCGTACCGGGAAGCTTTATTGCGCATGGCCCAGAGCTGTCAAAATGGCTGTCAACCTGTGTGCGCCAGGATGCGTTATTGTCGCGTCTTGGTATGCATGTGCAGCAGGAAGTCGCCGGCGTGTACTGTCCGCAGCCTTATCAGGCGCAAGTAGACAGCTGTTACAAATATCACGAAATGTTGGGGTGTGTCTGGCGTGAACGTGCTGAAAGCCTGTTACCGTCTCATCTGCGACCTATGAGTATGGCGACATTGATGCAAGCCGGTGGTGATGGGGTCAGCTGTGTCGAAGCGCTGATTGCGCGGACCGTGCTAACGCCCAGCGAATGGTTGCAGCGTTTGTTTGATCACGTTGTTATCCCCCTTTATCACTTGCTGTGCCAATACGGGATTGGGTTAGTTGCGCATGGGCAAAACATTACCGTGGTGCTGGAAGGCGATATTCCCGTGGGTTGCATGATCAAAGATTTTCATGGTGACTTACGCTTTGTTGATCAACCGTTTCCAGAGTTGGATAGCTTAGATAAAAGCGTGCGAGCGGCGATCAAACACTTACCGCCACACTATTTGGTGCATGATTTATATACGGGACACTTTGTTACCACACTGCGTTTTATTTCGTCGTGGTTTGTGTCTCTTGGGGTGAGCGAGGCTGAGTTTTATCGTCAGTTGGGTGACACCCTTCGTCGCTACCAACAGGCACATCCAGAACTTAGTGAGCGATTTAGGTTATTTGATGTGTTGAGTCAGACGAAAGAGAAGGTGTGTATCAACCGGGTTAGATTTAATATTGGCTACGACGATAGTAACGAGCGGCCGTTGCCGATGTTTGGTGAACCTATCGCCAACCCTCTTGCCATATAAAAAACCCGCCTTTTTGGCGGGCTTTTAGGTCGATCAAGTAAAGGGGTTATTTGCCGCCCTTGCTTTGTTTCGTTAGCTCTTTGATAGTGCGGCTGATTTCACGGCGCTGCTTAGAAATTTCCGCATTTTTGATGATGTGGTCATCAACGCGATCTTCATAATCGCCTTTCATGTTTTTGATGATCTCCACGATCTCTTCATAGGACATCTCTGGCTGGATGTAATCGAGCAAGTTTTCTAACAGCACCACCCGCTTTTGGTTGTCGCGGATCTTCTTGTCGTTGTCCTGGATTTCGCGCTTCAGTTTGTTCTTTTGTCGTGAGTGCTTAACGATCTCGTATACGCTGGTCATAGTAGTCGCCTTCTATCTTTTGAAGTATGAAAAAATTAAACCACAAGCGCTGCCGCAAACCCAGTCTTTTCGCGCTTGAAGTGGGGAGTTTTTAAACACTTGAGTTAAACAGGCGGGTGAAGAAAAGACATTGTGAGGCCAGTCTATCAACAACCTCATTTAGCTGGCTAAACCGTCACCCTACCTTCTTCGCTTATTGATGGTGGCAACGATAACAGGTGAGCATTGACAGTGTCATGACACATATCAAGGCTCACCCATAACGTGGTAAACACGCTCAGTAATCGGTTGGACTGCCTTCTAACTTGACCGATGAACCGGATGTTTTCATCATCGCGCCACGCAACATAGCTTGCACTAGCTCAGTGGCATCGAATTTCGTCAGCGCTTCGTGCGCCCCGACTTGTTTGGCACGGTCGACACTGATGTCACTTGATAGCGAGGTGTGCAATATCAAGTAAGCTTCCGCCAGTTTATCGTCGCTGCGGATCTCAAAGGCGAGCTCATAGCCATCAATCCCAGGCATTTCGATATCGCTGACAATAATATCAAATGGCTTGCCAGCTGAGGCGGCATTCTTCATCATTTGCAGCGCTTCTAGGCCATTGTTGGTGACAAAATAGGGGATGTTTATGCTGTCTAGCGCCTCTGATAATTGCCGCCTCGCCGTTAATGAGTCATCGACCAAGAGTATATTCATGGGTTTGAGTTTCTCACGATCGACGTCGGCTAAGATGGGGTGCAGCTTGTCTGGATCGGAGGGGAAAATGTGCTCCATAATGTACTCAACATCAAGCAGTTGCACCAATTTGTCGTCAATGTTCATCACCCCAGTAAGAAACGCGCGTGTGCCCAAGGTTTCCGGAGGTTCTGAAATCGAACGCCAATCGCACTCGCTGATCTTGTCGATTCCACGGACCAAAAAACCCATTACCCGGCGCTGACAATCGGTCACGATAATGTAGCAAGACTCCCATTCTGACTTGGCCACCGGTTTGTAACCAATCGCTTTTGCCATATCAATGACAGGGGTCGCGATGCCACGGAAGCTAGTGGTTCCGATCACGGTTGGGTGAGATCCCGGCAAATCCGTGAGCGGCTGAAAGGGGATGATTTCTCGTACCTTCAGCGTTCCAATCGCGAAGGATTGGGTGGCGGTGAGGCGGAACATCAACATGCCTTGTGCTTGATTCGCTTTGCTCTTCATAGCATCACTCTGCGTGTTATCGTCAGTCTTTTGAGTATGGTAACAGTGTTGTCTTTGATCACCTATTCTTAACCCAAGGATAGGGCTAATAGGCGTAAAGATAAAACTTTTGCCTGCTATTGTCTCATATTTGAAACTTATTGATAGTCTCATTTAAACGTGGTGTATACCACGCTTTTAGGACATAGTTTTTGCTAAGATAGCGAAAGATATAGGCTAAGTGAGCCAGTCATTTAGGCACCACCTTATGCAAAGAGGTTGCCTGTGACTGTATCTTACCTAAAATAAGAAAGAACACGCTTTTTGTCTCGGTACTTGAAAGTCTCAGTGCAACGCGACACAAAAGCCCCCAACATTGAGGCACGTTAGCAAGGATTTACGTGTCCGGATAAATGCGAATGAGCAGTAACACGACGGTTGAGTAGACTATGACCAATATTTTAGATTCGGTAGATTCGCGGACACGATTGGTGGGTGAAAACCGCCTCGAGCTTTTAATGTTTTACCTTGGCTCTACCCAACCTTTTGCCATCAACGTGTTTAAAGTACGTGAAGTCATTAAAGTGCCCAAGCTCAACCAAATGCCTGGCTCCCATCCGAACATCCGTGGCGTTGCCATGATTCGTGGCAAATCTATTCCGGTGATTGACCTACGTCAGTCCATTGGCATGGGCTCGATAGGCATGTCGGATGAATGTAACGTTATCGTGACTGAATATAACCGCACTATCCAAGCGTTCCTCGTTGGGCAGGTGATCAATATCAAAAACATGGGCTGGGATGAGATCATGGAGCCGCCTTCCAGCTCTGGGCGCAATAATTACTTAACGGCCATTACTCGCCAAGACTTTGACGGGCAAACGCGTCTAGTGGAAATTGTCGATGTGGAAAAAGTGCTGGCTGAGATCGTTGCGTATGAAGTGGGTGTTTCTGAAGATGTCCTCGACCCGCAACTGACCCCTTATATGACGGGGCAGCGAGTACTGGTTGTCGATGACTCATCCACGGCGCGCGCGCAGGTCAGTGAAACCTTGTCGCAGTTTGGCGTTGAGTGCATCATCAAGAAAAATGGTGCGGAAGCACTGAATTTGCTCAAGAGTTGGTGCGATGAAGGCAAAAACGTGAGTGACGAAATTTTGCTTATGATCACTGATGCGGAAATGCCGGAAATGGACGGTTATAAATTGACGCACGAAGTGCGCTCTGATAGCCGGATGAGTGATTTGTACATTGCACTGAACACCTCACTAAGCGGTAGCTTCAACGAGGCAATGGTTGAAAAAGTAGGCTGTAATCAGTTTATCTCTAAATTCCAGCCCGATCTTTTGGTCAATGTGGTGCAGGAGCGTTTGCGCCAAGTAGTGGCGAGTTAAACAGCCTAGGCACTGGTGAGAGCAAAAAGCGAAAGCGGGCCGTGGCTCGCTTTTTTTATTGAACAATGAGGAGGGGACGATGAAAACGGTATTTCTCATGCGCCATGCAAAATCGAGTTGGGATGATCCGAGCCTCGATGATCACGATCGTCCGCTCAACCCGAGAGGGTTTCGACAAGCGCCACAAATGGCGGAGCGCTTGAACGCTTGGTTGCATCAGCCTCAAACGATTGTGACCAGTACAGCGCAACGCGCAAAAGATACAGCGGTACTCGTGGCACAAACGCTGACCGATAAGCCGCCCATTGTGTTAGAAGAAAAGTTATACAGTGAGCATGCATCGGCAATCATTCATACCATCCAAGCACTCGAGTTAGAACAAGATGTGGCGATGATTATCGGCCACAACCCTGCACTAAACAATTACTTGTATGGCGTGGGAATGACCAAGGATAACTTGCCGACCTCAGGTGTGGCGGTGGTGCAGTATCCCGTCGAGCACTGGACAGAGATCGCGAATACACATGCACAGCTTTGCTTTCTTGATTGGCCTAAGCGACTTCGAGGTTAGTGTAATCTATGGAACAGGGTGCTGTCATATGCATACTAAATATGGTGCGCTCTGAACTATATTTAGCGCTTTGATTGTAAAGTTATCTACTGTACCTGTGGATAACCCCGTTAATTTCTTTGTAAGTAATGGCGGCAGTACGCGTGAGTCGTGGAGAGCAACCCCAAGACGATCGATTGCGCAAAAAACGACCAGTTTGATTGGCGCTATATGGCGGTTTTTCACTCGTGTTGCGGTAAATGTGCGATACTCGTAACACCTTGGTCGTACGCGTATTATGGGGGATCGGCTTGGTAGCAAATTTATTGGCGTTCACAGGAGAGCAGTCGTGATCACAGTAGACAAACATGAGGGTTTATCAGTCAGGGTGGCTGTGCTCAACGAGGAAGTCAGTGCCCAAGAGGTCGAGTTTTATCTCTTCGTCCCTGGTGAGCTTAAGTTTGGTAAGCATGTGCTCTCTGAAGATGAGTTTTACTACCGTGTCCTCGCTAATAGTCGGACGTATTTTACGTCTCGTTATCATCTGCCCTTGGTGCATGCTCGCCTGGCCAGTCGTGAAAAACTGCCAACCGAACAATATCGAGTGAGCTTGAGTCTCTATGCGTACCAGTATGCGTTATCGCTCGAAAAAGCGACGCACGATTTTTTTGAATCCGTTTCTGGGCTAGAGGATGAACAAGCGTTAGAGCAGTTAGAAGATACGATAGAGATGGCGGTGGAGATTTTACGGCGACTCCGGCGCTATAAACCGCAAAACACCAAGCTACTCAAGTATTACCATAATATAGATAACTATTTGTCTTGGTTGACCGAGCAACGCTTTCTGTCGTTACTGGCTCATATGCCGCGTGGAAACGTCTACAAGAGGATACGCCAGCAATTGATTGAATTGTGCCAAGCTGAAGAGGCACATCGTCTCGTCAACCGTTATAACTCGGATAAAGCACGGCGCGATCCCACTCGTATGGTCAATAAAATGCGCCTTGCGCGCCGCTTGATTGAGTTTCCCGTGACGATTCGCCAAGTGCCGCAGGCGCTAGGTAAAAACCTTAACAAACTGGCTAAAGCTTCTGCGACGGCGTTTGTGATGTTGTTTGTCACCACTGTTATTGTCCGTGCACGTCAATATTTAGGCGAAATCACCTTATCGTTCGTGTTGGCCATGGCGGGTGTGTATGCATTGCGAGAGATCTTTAAAGATGATCTTCGTGATGCGTTGTGGCGATGGATTCGTAAAGGGCGTCCCAAGTGGCGAAAACGTTTTATTGACCCCACATCCAATCGACAAATAGGTCGGCAGTTAGAGTGGCTAGATTATATTGATTTTGCTGCCCTACCCGATGAAGTGAAGAAATTGCGTCGTGGCAAACTTCGTCAACGGGAAGAAGCGGTCGTGCGCCTTAAAGTGAAAACACAGCTAGAGACAACCCGTTTTTTGTCGGGTTATGACACCACTCGTGACGTGTGGAAATTTGACTTCCGCTCTTTTTCTCGCCTTATGGACCGCGGTAGTCAGCGCTTATATCGGCTTAATGAAGGCCAAGTACTCAAAGATTCGGTTGAAAAGCGGCATCAATTTAACCTTATTAGTTGTCAGCGGCTAAAAGGGCAGCCGATGGTGTATCAGCGCTGGAAAATTACGGTTAACCGCTCAAAAGTGGTCGATATAGAAGAAGTGTTTGATTAATCATTCATCAATAACTTGCCTTTATGATTTAAGTGATCGATGTAGAAAGCATAAAAGTCCAGTGCGGATAGCGGTTTGGCGAAGAAGTAGCCTTGGAATTCGTCAACGCCCATCTGTTTTAGGCTGGTGAGTTGTTCTTGTGTTTCGACGCCTTCGGCAACTACGCGAATATCGAGCTGGTGTGCCATATGGCAAATGGTATCTACCAGCACGTGCTGGCGCGGTGTATTGGCCATGCCGGTGACAAATGAACGATCAATTTTGACTTTATCAAAACTAAGGTGGCTGAGTACCGACATGGATGACCAACCGGTACCGAAATCATCTAGCGCTATCCGAATACCGACGTCGCGCAGTTGATTCATCAACAGATTGAAGCGACCAATATCGTCGATGGTCATCGTCTCTGTTACCTCAAAAATCAGTTGTTTACGTTGTTCTGGGTGATCGGCAAACACAGTGATTACATCGGCAATCAAGGACTCGTTGAAAAACGAATCAGAGAGGTTAATCGCAATATCAATACGTTCATTAACGGTTTGCCACTCGGTGTTTAAAGCCAGATAAACTTGATGCAAAAGCCAAGCGCCTAATGTTCGCCCCAGCCCTGATTCTTCGGCGATACTGACGATGAGTGCTGGATCAATGGCACCAAACTCAGCATGGTCCCAGCGAATCAGACACTCACATCCAAGGCGTTTTGACGCTGGTGATACCATGGGTTGGAACAATACATAGAGTGTCTCTTGGTATGGATCGTCAAGGTGAGCCTTGAGCTCATCGCGTAATTGACGACGTTGCTTCGCTTCTTGCTCGTACTCCGCCTTAAATATATCAACACTGTCTTGCGTCACAGGCGCTCGTTTGGCTTTCATCAGCGCAAGATCCGCGTTGTTTAACAGTTGATTGGCAAACTGACGATGATTCCTGATGACATTGTCATCCAAATCGAGGCTCTTTGCGACGCCAATAGCGACCGCTAATTGATGGCTCGGGCAGACATTGTCGATCGCGCTTCGCAGCGCGTTGCACAAAGGTTGAGTAAAGAAACTCAGCTGACGATTGTCGGTGTACGCGAGAACTGCAAACTCATTACTGCTGATCCGCGCACAAGGATAACCGTAAGGTAAACACATGCTTTTTAATTCATTGGCTAACTGTGTTAGCGCGATATCGCCTTGTTCGTACCCCATCAGGTCATTGATGTCTTTAAAACGACGAACATCGATCAACAATAACGTATGTATTTGTTTTTTATGTGCCGCTTTGTAGAGGTGCTCCAAGAGGTAATTGCGATTGGGGAGGCCAGTGAGACTATCGTGCCATGCCATTTTTTGCTGTTTGCTACTATTGCGATAGAGGCGAAAGGCGAAAAAAATCAATAACGACATCAGTATAATGATAGCCGCGTACATGGTTTTTATTTGGTCTTGTAAAAATTCACGCTGCTCGATAGCTGCCGGCCCGGTAAAATTATTTACCATCAGGTTTCGTACCTGAGGAAGGACAATATCCATTTCATGAAGAAGGCCAGAAAGCCGCTGACGGTCACCATTCAATACCGCTTGCTCATGTTGCTGAATTAAACGAAAAGCATGTTTTACCACGGGCTGGGCATCAAACGTACGACGCATGGGCGCAGCCTCTTGGCTACTTAAAAACGTGTCATAACGACTCCATAGGATGTCATAAGAGAGGACAAGAGACTGTTTGTCTGATGCCGTGGCGAGGTACAAGGCGAGTTCATTGCGAAATTCTAAGGTTTCGAGCTCCATTTGTGCTAATGCCCATGCTGACAATTGGGTATGTAGTGCTTGTCGTGCGTAGGCATTATGAAACTGGTAAAGCGCCGAGGCCGCGAAGGCTAACGTGGTAAATGCAAAAATGATGAAACCGATAAGAGGGCGCTTTACCATGCCAATATATTCCTTTACTACTGTGTTTTGCCTAGCTGCTTGTGGTTTAGTCTAGAGGCTCGTGATGTAGGTAAAAAGTCGTGATTGAGCCAATAAGGCTGTTGTTATTCTTTTTCTAAAATTTCGATACGATCGACTTGCCACACCATACGGCTGTGTAAGACTTCGTTGTCGTATTGACCGAACTCCGATAACGGATATATCACCCAAATTGGCCCTTTGTCGCGAACGGACATCCACTCGCCGTTTTTCTTGATAGCGAAAACGGGGTTATATTTCTCAATCTCGTCAGTGGGTACTTTCGACCAATAATCATTCAACGCGTGAACTTTTAATTCATGCCCTGGTTTGTCATAGGTCTTTAACAGCTTTTGCGCTGACACCCCAAGGAATACTTGTGTGCCTTCGGTCCACGGTGTTTTGGTTTCGATCGTGCGATCAGCCAGTTGCATCAGCTCTTCACGATTGAACGACTGCTTGGCGACATCGCCATAAACGGTCAATAGCGATCTGGCTTTTACAGGGTGACTTAATAGCATTAGAAGCAGAAAGAGCAAAATGAGTGGGCTGGTGTAACGTATTTTCCCCGAGTGGTGTGTCGTGTTGTCATTTATCATTTCACACTCCTTATTGTTCCCGTCTTTTAAAGCTAGTTTGTGATTGAGCCTAACTCAAGACAGAGCGATGGTGGCAATGATATACGCTCTAAGGTTAAATGGGAAAGCATGTCGTCTTTCTTGGTTTACTTGATGTTAGTTGCGTCGTTTATTGGGTGTTAATGGCACTTAAGTGAACATGCTTTTTGGAATCGGTGGCAGTGAATAACGGTCACATGGAAAGCCATTGGGTTGAAAAAAAACTGCCCGAGCGCAGGGCTGGGGCAGTCTAGCAGAGCCCGATAAAAGGCATACGCCTGTCGGGCAACAAGGGGCAAGCGAAGGAGTCTTGTCACTAAAACCATAGACCCCGACTTTGCCTCTGTCTAATTATTTTTCAATAATCGGAGATGTTTGCTTATTTAAATAGGCAATAATATCGTCTGACTCGTACATCCAATGTGTTTCCCCGCTCGTGTTTTGGATACGTAAACAGGGGACTTTGATTCGCCCTCCACCTTGTTCAAGTTCTTGACGCGCGGTTAAATCACGTTTGGCATCTTTCGTGTTCAGCGGTAACCCCAGTTTTCGACTTGCCTGGCGCACTTTGACACAAAATGGACAGGCCGCAAATTGATACAAGGTAACCTGCTGCGCCAACGTATCGATAGCGTGTTTTTGTGCTGCGCTCAGCTGAGGCGCCTTGGGTTTTGTCAACGACTCAACAATCAGAATAATCTTACCTAGGATCCAACGAATAACGCCCATATAACCTCCATGCGTTTACAACTGCGTAGAGTGTAACACGTGATACCTGTTTACCCAGCTCAGGGCTGAATGATTTAACTTCAGCTGTTTCTTTTGGAAAACAAAGCGTTTCCATATGAGAACGGTTTTGCGTTGTGTACGTCGATCTGCCTGTTAAACTATTGTTTCAATCACCTCACGATAAAAAGCAAACGATTACGAGGCTACTATGACACTGCAAGCCATTGACTTTACAGCGCCTAATGCGGAGCAGGCGTTTGTTGAATCCTTACGTGAAACAGGTTTTGGTGTACTAAAAAATCATCCATTACAGCAGCAATTGGTCGATGATATTTATCAGCAATGGGAAGGTTTTTTTAACACTGAGAACAAACATGACTTTACATATAAGCCAGATACGCAAGACGGCTTTTTTCCTGCAAAAGTAGCAGAAACGGCGAAAGGTCATACTAAGCGCGATTTAAAAGAATTCTTCCACTACTACCCTTGGGGACAGTGTCCTGCCGACTTACGAGACAACCTGCAGGCTTATTATCAGCATGCCACGACCTTGGCGGAGACCTTGCTGTCATGGGTTGAACGTCAGTCACCGTCTGAGGTGAGCCAGCACTACTCACAGCCACTATCCAGTATGATTAATGGCAGCCAACAAACCTTGTTACGTGTTTTACATTACCCACCATTAAAAGGTGATGAGGAGTTGGGAGCCATTCGTGCGGCGGCCCATGAGGATATTAACTTGTTAACTATTTTGCCCGCTGCCAACGAACCGGGTTTACAAGTGAAAGCAAAGGATGGGAGCTGGTTAGACGTGCCTTGTGATTTTGGCAACTTGATTGTCAATATAGGTGATATGCTGCAGGAAACGTCTGGCGGCTATTTCCCGTCAACGACGCACCGGGTCGTCAATCCAGAAGGTGCGGATAAGAGCAAAGCGCGTATCTCGTTGCCGCTGTTTTTGCACCCTAAGCCAGATGTTGTACTGTCTAAGCGTCATACAGCCAACAGTTACTTGATGGAGCGTCTGCGTGAGCTTGGCGTGATCTAGTGGTCTGCCTTTTATCCTTGCCAAGGAGAATCTGCCTTGGCAAGGGTGATTTTACCTGATCAGCAAGTGTGCCTCTCTTTCTATTGCAAGGCGTCTTCAATGCGCTGTGCTGTTTTGTCGTCGACCCACTGATGCCACTCAGTGCGATAGCGACGTAGAAATTCGTCAGCGGCTATTTCACCGTCAGCTTGGTAGGTATCCATCCAAGCTAGCATGTCACTCATCACTTGATTATCGTACTCACGGCGGTTGATATAGTTAAATGCTGCTGGCGCTTGCTCGGCAAAGGATGCAGTGGTCAAAGAGTGTACGGGAGAGACCGGAAATGCAGTGACCTTAGGTGACTGGCAATCTGCTTGGGTAATGCATTGTTTGTAGTGTTCCAGATCGACATCAGCGCCTAAGTCGACCTCAACCATTTCATATTTTCCCATCACAGGGGTTGGCGCCCAATAATAGCCAAACCAAGGGTTTTGTCGCTCGTTAGCACGTGCGATGGTTCCGGCCAGTCCAGCGGCGGAGCCTGGGTCGACAATTTTAAATCCGGCTTTGTCGAGCTCAAGGGCGTTAAAAATATGTTCAGCGGAAATTTGACACGTCCATCCTGCGGGGCAACCCATGAATGCCGCTTTATCGGGGTCTTCAGGATGCGGGAAAAGCTCTGGATGGGCTTTAATACCCTCAATCGTTGCTAGCTCAGGGTGTTTATCAACCATGTATTTGGGGACCCAAAAGCCTTCGTTGCCGCCTTGTGAGAATGCGTCACCGGCATAGCGTAGCCGCCCCTCATTGACGCCTTTATCTAACATCGCTTTGTGAGAGTTGGTCCAAAACTCTGGCGCAATATCAGGTTCGCCTTTTTCTGTCATTGAGACACCAGTAGGCATGGTATCACCTGGAACCAAAGACGCATTACATCCGTACCCATGTTCGAGGATAAACTGATCGACATGTGCCATCAAAGTGGCTGAATTCCAATTCATATCAGCAATAGAAACATCACCGCAAACCTTGTTGTCATTGGCTTGCACTGAGGTGGCGCAAACGAATAGGGTGCTAACCAGCAGCCGCTTTGGTGTCGTTATCATGGCGTGTCCTTGCTTGGTAAGTGCTTTAAGTATCGAAAAAGTAACATGAGGTAAGAGCGCTATCTATACTCAAGGCAATCGAACTCTATGAATACGTTGAAATTCACATTGCGGATACGACAAAACCGACTATGCCCAGAAAAGAACAACTCAATGCGATAGAGAAAACCAGAGAGGCGATCTCATTACCGGTGGCTACCGCTGTGCTCAAACTGGGCGGTGCGACGCTAGTGCGTGTCCATATCCAGACCCCGACCAACGCTTTGTTTCGGTTCAATGCGTTACTCATTGGCAGCGATGGGCAGCGATTTTGTTATGTGCAGTTACCACAGCTATCGTCTCAACAAAGACGATTATATTTCGGCGCGGGGTATAATTTGCGTATTCACGGCGTCTCGCCGGAAGGCGCACTGATGCGTTTTGGGGGCAGGATACACAGTGTGATGGAGGGTTATCATACTTTATTGAGTGTCGAGCTTACGCGTGAGGGGGCGACCGCTACGCCTCTTCGCCAGGATAGGCGTTTCCCGGTCGAGTTGGCGGCCCAGCTAAACATGGATGGCAAGTCAGCGATCTCGGTAACAATACATGACCTCTCGGTAGGCGGGTGTCTTTTTTCGTATCGCGCGGTCGGCTTGCAGATTAATGCGGAGCAACTTGCTACGCTTAGCTTAGTTGATATCGCCGCGAGCCAAGCCTTGACCATGACCGGTATGATTTTAAGCCACCGATTGAAGGGTGATCGCTACCACTGCGGGTTTAAATTCGATGATCGTTCTAAATCGCGAGGGGCGTGGTTAATCACCAACTTAGACTACGATGGTGAGCAGTATCACTTATCCGTCCCGAATAATGACGGTGAGCTGACCTCCAGTTTATCCTAGCGCTGTGCCCTCTAGTCGGCTGTGGGGGTCAGGCGTAAGACACTGCCATTCCGTCTATCGGTGAGTATGAGTAAACTGCCGTCTCGCGCTTGTATGACATCGCGAATACGACCAAACTCACCATCGAGCATCCGCTCTTCGTGTGTTACCTTGCCATCTTCCAATACTAACCTGACTAGGAGCCCAAATTTCAACGAACCGAGCAGCAAGTTACCGTCCCACATAGAAAAAGGCGCGCCGTTCACCATGACCATCCCAGAGGGCGCAATAGAGGGATCCCAATAATAAACCGGTTGGCGCATACCTGGTTTTGATGTTCCCTCTCCAATTTGTGTCCCCAACCCATAGTTCACCCCATAAGTGATGGTTGGCCACCCGTAGTTTTCACCAGCGCGGATAATATTAAGCTCATCACCCCCTTGCGGACCGTGCTCGTGAGCCCAAATGCGTGAGCCTGTGTTGTCGAGGGTGATGCCTTGAACGTTTCGGTGTCCATAACTAAACACCTCAGGGCGTTTATCATCCGCCTGTGTGAAGGGATTACTCTTCGGCACTGTACCATCAAGATTAAGACGAACGAGCGTACCCAGGTGATCGTCGGCAAACTGTGCACGATCGCGGTGACCACGGTCACCGAGCGTAATATATAGATGCTCAGAGGTGACCAATAAGCGACTGCCAAAATGGCGTCCCCCGCCGCGTTTGGGTAACGCTTTAAAGATAACACGGCTATCAATCAGCACGTCCTTGGACAAGGTTGCCATCATCACTTCCGTGCCAGCTTGCCCCTGCTCATTCACGCCAGCATAGGACAGATAAACACGGTGGCTGTTGGCAAAGTCAGGGGCGAGAGCAATATCAAGTAGACCGCCTTGCCCTTGTTGAAACACATTTTTGGGTGTGCCCAACACAGTAACAACCAGCCCATTGGGGGTCAGCCGTTTGAGTTTGCCGTTACGCTCGGTAATCAGCAGATCGCCATCCGGCAGTTCAGCGAGTCCCCATGGGTGTGAAAAACCGGATTTCAGCGTTTCAGTGCGGAGGCTAACTGCCTCCGTACTGATGATTTTCGCTTGTGTAGCCCCTATAACGCCCCAGCAAAGCACCAATAGGCAGAGGCAATGCGAAATGCGCATTGTTGTCTCCTGTTAGTGTGTGCGTAGTTTTTGGTATAGACGGTCTTTAAGGTGAGCACGTTGTCTTTTCATCGCAGTAAAGACATCGTCGCTGGTGGGGATTTGGTTCATCTCTAAACCACGAATGTGGTGGTCCAGTTGGTGGTAGCGTTGCGCATCAAGCTGGAAGTCAGGATCGTACTGTTTCAGGTGATGGATACGATCGCGGTGTTCTGGAAAATCAAAAACGAGAGCGTGGTTTTCTCCTTGCATAAAGCCTCCTGTTCTCGGCCTAACCCTTATAAGGTTAGGCCTGCTTGGGCGATAATCCAAGTTTATTTTGGCGCACTGGCAATCAGTGCGGGGAGCGAGTGACTAGGTGTTTGTCTTCTCTGGAAAAGAGACGCGAGTACCGTCTGCTTTTAGCAGGCTAACGGAGTGTGGCGAGCCGTCATCATTGAGCTCAACCAGCCCGACGCCACTGGCATTGACAAGGCGCTTGGGGCCGGGGGTATCAGGATCACGCCGCTCAATATGCATACGTTTACGTTTGGTAAGCCAGTTCAGCGGGGACAGCGGACTAAACAGCACCCGATCGCACCACTCGCAGAGGGTCAATAGGGGTTCGGGAAAGCGGTTTTTGAAGCCGCTGGCGGTAATTTGCCACAAACGCGGGCTGTTGGTACGAAAACGGATACGGATGTCATAGGCAAACGAATAATGTACATCGCCAGACAGAATCACATAGTTGGTTGGCGTGCGCTGATGACGAAAAATACTCAGTAGGGTATTAGCACTCCCTGGATGGGCCATCCAGTTTTCGGCGTCGACGACGGTTGGCGCACCCAGCCAGGTCGCGACTCTTTGCAATACTTCAATAAACTTAACACCGAACATGGGGGCGGCAGAGACAATCACTGCGCTATCATGCCGTAACAAGTCATGTTGAAAATCCATCAGTGCTTCCCAGTCCATCAGGCCAGATGGTTTATTCATTCGTGACTCAGAGCGCCAGCGCCGAGTGCGTGTGTCTAACACGACGAGGTGGGGGGTGGTTGGTACCGTGTAATGCCAGTGTTCAAAGCGCAGACATTCTTCCACCATGGCCTGATGCGTCTCTGTTTGTGTGTCCAGGTCGCAAACATCAATGGGCTGATAGGCGCTTTGACAGGCGGTAGTGAGAAACTCTTGGCTAAAGTTATCGGGTGCATTGCCCCAACCTTGGCACAACCAGTAAGCCATCAGACCATTACCGATAATACGGCGAGAAAAGGGATTAAAATACGCCGCCTGCTCCCACCCGACGGTGATATTCCAATCGTCAGTGATGTCGTGGTCATCAAAGATCATATAGGTTGATAGGTGTGCGAATAGTCGCTGCACGCCGGTTAAACCGGAACGAAACGCATTGAGTGCGAGTGTTTCTTGTTGATAGCGCTCGCGTTGACTGTCGGTCAGTTGAGTGGGAGGTTGAAGATGAGGCCCATCTGTTAGTGCCCAAGAAACGGGCGCCCAAACCAGCAAATACATGGCGACGTGTTCTGCAAAGCTTATCAAGTGATTGGAGACGGTTTTAGATGTAAAAATAGGCAGTGGTTGACCAAACAGTCTCTCTAAACGGCCGCCCTTTTCCGCGCGCTGGCTAGGGAGGAGCTTGCCGCGTTGAACATAGCTGTCAGGGTGTGTATCCAAGGCACGGCAGTCGACAATGGGCGCGGCCTCGAAATACTCATTTTTAAGACCTAATACGGCAATTAACCGGCGAATACGCTGCAGCATAGGCGTGGCGACATCATCGGCATAGATTTGATCGCCACTCATCACTAGCAGATTGGGCCATTGTGTCGTTGGAGTGGTCGCCAGCTGTGCATCAAGAGTCACCAAGGCGTCCTCGCAACGATGATGCGGGTGGCGGCAAGAGCCATGCGCAATGTGTGTGGCTTTAGCAGGGATACAAAACTCAGGAGTATCCTCATTATCATAGAGGAGATGAGGTTGGGTATCCGCTAAGCGTTGCCGCTCTACCTCCATGTCGTAGGACAAGGGAACGTCGACTGGAAACCCATGGGCCGGCCGAAGGTGATGAAGCACGACCCACGCACGCTCGCCAATACGAAACCAATGTCCCGCTGACAAAGGCATGGAAGCGAGAAGCTGACTCCCCTGATAGACTGACACTGTACCCTTATCGGGTTTTTGTGTCAGCACGGACCACAGTGTCACTTCATGCTGGGTGGTGCGCCTTAGCATAGGGCCTGCGATAAACAATGGGAGCGACGCGGTGTTTTCCAATGTGTCTGTGTCCTCGTGATTATCTGCTGTGAATTATATTTGCACTTTTACCTACGTCAGTGCAAAGAAGATAGATTTAACAATCTGATTTGTTGCCTTTTTAGCCACTCAAGCGCTACATGGCAGGTTTTCTTTAAAAAAGGGTTGCACCGAGATAATGGATTGCCTATCATCTCGCTCGTTGTCGCAGAGACGATTCCCCCATAGTTCAGTTGGTAGAACGGCGGACTGTTAATCCGTATGTCACTGGTTCGAGTCCAGTTGGGGGAGCCAAATTGATAAGAAGCGCTGGCCGAAAGGCTGGCGTTTTTTGTTTGTGCTTGTGAATAAAAAACGCCACGCGTTTAAGCGTGGCGTTGGTCTTAGTGATCGATCACTGCTTATTTAGTGGCGATCAATTTTTAGTGATATACAGGTTGCGTGTATACCGAAGCTTGTTGGGGTTATCTGTGTTATACCCGCCCACTT
The DNA here is from genome assembly GCF_001995985.1 of Salinivibrio sharmensis. Classification (GTDB taxonomy): domain Bacteria; phylum Pseudomonadota; class Gammaproteobacteria; order Enterobacterales; family Vibrionaceae; genus Salinivibrio; species Salinivibrio sharmensis. Next base: position 182,175 of record NZ_MUFC01000004.1, read on the forward strand.
TCGGGCTCTTAATCACGCTACGGGTATAGAAGTACAGTGGGATCGCTGGCATGTCGCGGGCGAAAATCCGCTCTGCTTCTTGATAGTAAGCTTTGCGTTTCTCGGGCTCTGCCACTGTTAATGCCTGATCAAGTGCCTTGTCATAATCTTTGTTGCCCCAACTGGTTTTATTCATGCCATCACTGCTGAAGTAGCTAAGGAAAGTGGACGCCTCGTTGTAATCACCTATCCAGCCGTCACGGGCGACATCAAAGTCTTTTTGCAAGACTTTTTGCAAGAAGGTTTTCCACTCTTGGTTAGCCAAGTTGACATTGACAGGAAGATGCCGCTTCCACATAGACGTCACCGCTAACGCCAGCTTTTTGTGTGACTCCATGGTGTTATAAACCAGCTCAAACTCCAATGGGTTATCTTGGGTAAAGCCGGCTTCTGCTAGCAAAGCTTTGGCTTTTTGGTATCGCTCATCTTGGCTCATTTCCGCCCACTCGAGCTTAGGCGGCTCAAAGTGATTGATGGCTGGTGGCGTGGCGCTATATGCCGGAAGCTGGCCTTGACCAAGAATGATGTCGGTAATGATATTTCTATCGATCGCATACGACAAAGCCTTACGCACTCGTACATCGTCAAAAGGCGGTTTCTCTGTATTAAACAAGTAATAATAGGTCGCCAAAGACGGCATAGTGATCAACTCATCAGGGCGTTGCTCTTTGATTTGATCATATTGTTCCAAAGGGAAACTCGAGGTGATATCAATTTCACCGGTACGGTAACGGTTATATTCAGCGTTGACATCACTGGAGGCGACATACGAGGTTTTATTAATGACCGTTTCGTCGTTATTCCAGTAAAGTGGATTACGCGCCAAATCAATACGCTCATTAATGACCCAGTTGGTGAGGTTATAGGCGCCAGAGTTGACCATATTATCTGGGCGCGTCCAGCTGTCACCAAAGGCTTCTAACGCGTGCTGTGGTACCGGATAAGTGGACGAGTGAGTGAGCATATTAGGGAAGTAGGGCGTACGGCGCTCAAGGGTAAATTCCACCGTGTGATCGTCGATAGCTTTCACACCAAGCTGTTCGGCGGGTTTTTCGCCGTCGGTGATCGCTTTGGCATTTTTGATATTGGCCGTGCCTAGGTACCACGCATAAGGCGCGCCAGTGACCGGGTCAACCACACGCTTTAGTGTATAAACCACATCGTCGGCGGTAATGGGCTCACCGTCAGACCATTTGGCTTCGCGCAGATGGAACGTATACGTTAGCCCGTCTTCGCTTACTTCCCATTCTTTCGCCAAGCCAGGCACCACGTCGCCATTTGGGTTACGCACCATCAGTCCGTCAAACAAATCGGAGATGATTTTATTGCTGGCAGTGTCACTGGATTTGGTGGGATCTAACGTGGGCACTTCTCCCGCTACGCCCCAGATAAGTGTCTGGTTCTCAGCGAGGGTAACGTCATCAGGAACTTGCGCGGCAAATGCCGAGCCGCCTAACGCGAGTGCTAACGCACCGGCTAATAGCGTTGTTTTCATAATCCTTCCTTGGTTGAGTGTTTTGTTAATAAGTCTTAACAATCAATAGATTAACGCCGATGCCTAGGCAGGCCAATACATAATGAAAGAAATGTGACATCACTGGATAAGCTTACCGTAATTCTGACTGTCTGTTTCAGAAGGAAACATCATAAAACGCTTAAAACGAGGTGCAACCTGTTGCTCTTGCGATGAATAATGGGCCAAGTATCGAGGTTTTGGGCCTCAATGCCCGATTACTTGCTATGGCTAAAAGATTATGCGAGCCTCAAAGGCGCAACCAAGCAAGGAAATGCTTTATCGCGTGACAAGGAGAGTTAAATGAAGATTTATGGGCATCCGCTATCGATTAATGTTCAGAAAGTGATGTGGCTAATCGATGAGCTAGATTTAAATATCGCGCTAGAAGAAGTCGATATTCACCACAATCGGCACGATGCGCAAGCGGTCGCACAGCGGTGTCCGATGCGCCAAGTGCCCGTGCTCGAAGATGGCCCCAACAGTGTTTGGGAGTCGCATACCATATTGCGCTATCTCGTGGCATGTTACGGGAACAAAATGTGGTACCCCGATTGTGCGTTTCAACGCTCGTGTTATGAGCGCTGGATGGATTGGTGCCTGTCTTCGTTTCAGCCAGTGATTAAGGCTGCGTTATTTACGCCTTCAGCAGATGGCTCGGAGGCACGCCAATCACAGCAGCGAGCGTGGGAACAATGCCGCTATGAGCTGGATAGAATCAATGATGCGTTAGACGACCAGCGTTACCTTACCTGCGATCGGATGACACTGGCAGACATCGCAGTAGGTAGCTTAATTCACCACCTGAGTCAGAAAAGTGATTGGGGACTGCCGCCCAATGTCGAGCGTTGGTATCAGCAACTGGCAGAGCGCCCCGGTTACCAGCGCTGGGTGATGCAGGCAGCGTCAACACTGCCCGCATGATTTAACGACTGAGCTCGGCAAGCGTTTTAGCAAGTTACAGCGCTTTGAGTGGGCCGACGACACATAAGGCGTTTTGGTAACCCGGTTGTTGCTCAACGTGTTCCAGATACCGAAGAATATTAGCGTGCTTTTGAGCATCCAATTGCTTGCGCGCCGCTAATAGCGGAAAGCTCATTTGAATGTCTGCTGCTGTTAGCGAATCCCCACACAGCCATGTATGTTTAGCGAGATGTGAATCAATCATCGCAAAATGGTCGCGAAGCTGAGGGGCCAAGAACTGCTCTGTCACCCCCTTCATCAGTTTTCTGGCGATAGGGCGAATAAAGAATGGCATCGGCGATTCAGGGATCTTACTAAAAATCAGAGACATCACCAGCGGCGGCATCAGTGACCCTTCCGCATAATGCATCCAATAGCGATACAGGCCTTTTTCTTGGTCAGTGCTAGGGGTTAGCGTGCCATCGCCGTATTTGTCGATTAGGTATTCAATGATCGCCCCTGACTCAGCGATGACAACATCGCCGTCTTCGATAACAGGCGCTTTTCCCAAACTGTGTATTTGCTTTAACTCGCGGGGCGCAAGCTTGGTTTTTGGGTCACGTTGGTGACGCACCAGCTGGTACGGAATCGCAAGCGACTCGAGTAACCAGACAATACGCTGCGACCGCGACTGCTCTAGATGATGTAAGGTAATCATAATGGACCGTTTTTTGACTGTAATTTAAAAATTAGGCTCGGGGTTAACGTACGAATAGAGCGCTAATTCGATCAACAGCTGTCATGAGATCATTGATTTACAGAAGGCAGCACCTGCCCCTCAATACGAAGTTCAGGGCTGACCGATTGGATCTTGGTGCCACGGATATACAGGTTACCACCCACATAGATGTCTTCAGGGATGCTCTCGATGGGAGAGTTAGTCAGGTACAAGTTTCCCTCGACGAATAAACGGCGCGGCAATTGGGTGAGCGGTGTGTTGACGAGGCTCAAATCACCCCGCACGACCAAGTTTGGTGGCAGGCGGGTAATCGCCGTATTGGTGAGGTTGATATAGCCGCCGACTTTCATTATCGGTAGTTGTCGAATCGCGGTATTGGCGGCATTAAAGTAGCCACCAACATCGAGACCACGAGGGAGTCGGACAATATCACTGGCTTCGATATCTAAGTAGCCTTTGGTTTTAAAGCCGGCAGGTAGTGCTGTAATTGGAGCGAATCGAAGTTTTACATTGCCGTAATTGTCGATGTAACCGTGAAAGCGAAGATCTTGAACAAACTGACTGGCCGGCTCATTCATGGCGAGTGCGGGGTAAGCCACTATCATTGTAATTGGGAGTAGGCAAAGCCCGACAAAGAATGCTTTCATCGCCTCGCAGCCGCATGGGTTATCAATACTGGCTTTAATGTAGAGGGTTTTAGCCAATATTCAAGTACCCGCTGTGGTTAATCATCTAAAATGTGGTTTGCTGCGTAACGCTTAGGGTTTATTTGACAATTATCGAGGTGCCAGTGACCAACAGCCAGTATTCAACATTGCGTCTTGTGTTGGGAGATCAGCTTAACGCCAGCCACTCATGGTACAAACAGACCGATGAAAAGGTGCTGTATCTTGTTGCCGAGCTTAAGCAAGAAGCGAGCTATGTTAAACATCATATTCAAAAGGTCAGTGCATTTTTTGCTGCCATGGAAGCGTTTTCCCACGCTCTGAGTCAAGCAGGTCATCACGTTTGCTACCTAACCTTGGATGACACCCAACACTACGATGACTTACCGGCGTTAGTGATTGATCTGTGCGAGCGCTATCAGATCAAAGCTTTTGAATATCAACGGCCGGATGAATACCGACTCTGTGAGCAACTCGCTGGTATGTCTCTCCCTCAACATGTGGCGAAAAAATGTGTGGATACTGAACATTTTCTGCTGCCATATGATCAAATATCTAAACAGTTCACTGCCAATAAACATCGTAAAATGGAGTACTTTTACCGCGATATGCGTCGGCAGTTCGACATTTTGATGGAGGGTGATTCGCCTGAGGGCGGGCGCTGGAATTATGATCAAGACAATCGTAATAAACTCAAAAAAAGTGATATAGCGGCTATCCCAACCCCCTTAGTATTTAGCAATGATGTACGCGATATTTTGGCTCGTATTGAACGACATCACGTGGCCACGATCGGAGAGCCAGCGCCAGACTTGCTCTGGCCTGTGACCCGTTCACAGGCTAAATCTTTGTTGGAGCACTTCTGTCGTCACTGTCTGCCCCTGTTTGGTCAATTCCAAGACGCTATGACAGGGCGAAGCGAGCACCAGTGGAGCCTCTATCACAGCCGTCTATCCTTTGCGTTAAATGCCAAGCTATTGCACCCGATGCAGGTAATCGAAACCGCCATCGCCCACTTTCGCGCCACCGATGACGTTAACTTGGCGCAAATTGAAGGGTTTGTGCGGCAAATTTTAGGCTGGCGAGAGTATATACGCGGGGTATATTGGACCAATATGCCTGCGTACGCCAATAAAAACGCATTATCCGCGCAGCGACCCTTACCCCGTTTTTTTTGGACGGGCGATACCCAAATGCGGTGTGTTTCACAGGCCATCTTACAATCCTTACAAACCGCGTACGCGCATCATATTCAACGATTAATGGTAACAGGCAACTTTTGCCTATTAGCGGGTATCGCGCCGGATGAGGTAGATGATTGGTATTTGTCGATTTACATCGATGCGATTGAGTGGGTTGAGATGCCAAACACCCGAGGGATGACACAGTTTGCCGATAATGGACTCGTCGCAACCAAGCCTTATGCGGCTAGTGGTGCCTATATCAATCGCATGAGCGACTATTGCAGTGACTGTCACTATTCCGTGAAAGAGAAAGTGGGAGAGCAAGCTTGCCCGCTCAACGCGCTTTATTGGCACTTTATGCACCGGCATCGCGAGCGATTTGCGCATAATCCGCGGATGGCCATGCCTTATAGAAATTGGGACAAAATGGAGCAGGCCCAGCGCGATGGTATCTTACGTCATGCAGACGCGTTGCTCGATAATTTAGATGCTTTGTAGTCTGGTTATTCGGCGCGCTCACGTGCGATGAACGCGCCGACGCATGATTACTGGGTATTAGGCACGACTTGGATCTCGACGCGACGATTCAAGGCGCGGTTAGAGGCACTGTTGTTCGCGACCAGGGGACGGGTTTCGCCAAAGCCTGATGTATACAGGCGCGCGCTATCAATCGATTGACTTGCGAGGTAACGTTTGACACTCATTGCTCGGCGCTCTGACAAGCGTTGGTTGTATGAGGCGGCGCCGGTGTTATCCGTGTGCCCTTCAATGCTTAAAAAGGTTTTATCGTATTTACGCATCACGTTAGCGACGGCATTGAGGGTAGGATAAAAGTCGGCAGCAATGGCGTCTTGGTCAAGCCCAAAGGTGATGTTTGACGGCATAATCAGGCGAATATTATCCCCTTCACGAACCACCTGAATGCCAGAGCCGGCCAACTCCTCACGGAAAGCTTGCTCCTGTTTATCCATGTAGTTGCCGACTGCAGCGCCCCCAATGGCCCCAATCGCGGCGCCAATAAATGCGCGCTTATCTTTGTGGTTGGAGGTTGATTTACCCGCGATAGCTCCAGTAATGGCCCCAATGGCTGCGCCTTTTTGGGTATTAGACATCGATTCACACCCGGTGAGAGCCAAAGATGCCGTCAATACTGCCACAGCGGTGAGTTTGTATTTTTTTTCCATTGTCTTCTCTCTGTTTACGCGTTAGCTACCATAACCTATCGCACGTTAGACAGTGTTCTTCAAGAAAGTGTCAAAAAAATGAATTGTTGCTGCCGTTTTAAACAATATCGTGCGCACCGATGACATAACTCTCAGTTTTGCCTTTTTATCTCTGCATCCTGCCAAGCGAATTGCGCTGGATCAAAATGTGACGAACAAACCACGTGTTACAAAAAGGCATCAAATCAAAAGGGGAGCATCGTCTTTGTGCCACCCCCTATTATCCCTACAAAAGGAGCCAACGATCATGTCGAGCACTTTCTTTATCCCAGCCGTTAACCTAATGGGGGCCGGGTGCCTTGCAGAAGCCGCAGACGCGATTCAATCTCATGGATTCAAAAAAGCGCTGATCGTCACAGACAAGGTGCTAAATCAAATTGGCGTGGTAAAACAAATTGCGGGGCTGCTTGATAGCCGCCAGGTTGATTGCGTGGTCTATGATGGCACGCAGCCGAACCCGACCACCGAAAACGTGGCGCAAGGACTGGCTCTGCTACAAGAGAATCAGTGTGATTGTGTGATTTCACTCGGCGGTGGTTCACCACACGATTGTGCAAAAGGGATCGCCTTAGTGGCAACTAATGGCGGGCAAATTGGTGATTATGAAGGAGTGGATCAGTCTGCCAAACCTCAGTTGCCGTTGATCGCAATCAACACCACAGCGGGAACGGCATCGGAAATGACGCGTTTTTGCATTATCACTGATGAGGCGCGCCACATTAAAATGGCGATCGTGGATAAACACACCACACCTATCATTTCGGTGAATGATCCTGAGTTAATGTTGGCTAAGCCTGCCTCATTAACGGCGGCCACAGGTATGGATGCGCTCACTCACGCGATTGAAGCGTACGTGTCTACTGCAGCGACACCGATTACCGATGCAGTGGCGTTAAAAGCGATGACGTTAATCCAAGATAATCTTCGCACCGCCGTGGCTGATGGCCAAAACATTGAAGCGCGCGAACAAATGGCGTATGCCCAGTTCATGGCGGGCATGGCGTTTAACAATGCGTCCTTAGGCTATGTCCACGCCATGGCTCACCAACTCGGCGGCTTTTATGACTTGCCGCATGGCGTATGCAATGCCGTATTGCTACCTCATGTTCAGCGCTTTAACGCGCAGGTTTGCGCTGAGCGCTTACGTGATGTCGCCACCGCGATGGGCGTAGATACTGAGAATATGACTGCCGATGAGGGCGCGAAAGCCGCCATCCAAGCGATTCAGTCGCTTTCAACGGATGTGGGGATTCCTGCTGGATTAAACGAATTAGGCGCCAAGCAAGAAGATATTGATGTGCTAACCGAAAATGCGCTGAAAGATGCGTGTGGCTTCACTAACCCGAAACAAGCAACACACGACGAAATCGCCAAGATTTTCATGGAAGCCATGTAACACAGCTCAAAGCGCACCGCTCCATCATCAAGCAGGCCTGAGTTATCAGGCCTGCTTTCTTAGTGAGAGACCGAGGTTAATCGCTGCGGTCTTCCACTTCGGCGATTTGGTTTTGGCAAGTTTGTCCACTCAAAACGGTTTGAACGTTGGTTAACGTCGTCTCGGCGATATTGTGCAGTGCCTCTTTGGTCAAGAACGCTTGGTGGCCGGTAATTAGCACGTTGTGACAGGCAGAAAGGCGCCGGAATACATCATCGACAATGACATCATTTGACTTATCTTGGAAAAACAATTCACGCTCATTATCGTAAACATCGAGCCCCAATGACCCGATTCGACCTTGTTTAAGCGCCTCTATCGCTGCAACCGAGTCGAGTAGCTCGCCCCGACTGGTATTAATCACCATCACCCCATCTTGCATCTGCGCAAAGGCGTCGGCGCTGAGCAAGTGATAATTATCTTGAGACATCGGGCAGTGCAGGGAAATAATATCGCTTTGGGCATACAGCGCTTCTTTCGAGACATACTCAGCACCAAGCGCAATGGCTTCGGGGTTTTCGTAGGGATCATGGCAAAGCAAGCGCATACCCAAACCCTTTAGAATGCGCATGGTAGCAATCCCAATTTTTCCTGTACCGATAATCCCGGCTGTTTTACCGTGAAAATTAAACCCAACTAAACCCTCTAGCTCAAAGTTAGCATCACGGGTGCGTTGGTATGCTTTGTGAAAGCGGCGGTTGAGGCACATCATCATCCCAACCGTATGCTCAGCGACCGACTCAGGCGAGTAAGCCGGGACACGGACCACGGTAATGCCTAGCGACTTGGCAGCATCTAAATCGACACGATCGTATCCCGCGCAACGTAATGCAACTAAATAAACCCCTGAATCAGCGAGAACTTCTAAAACGGGCCGAGAAAGGTCGTCGTTCACGAAAGCACAAATCGCTTGTGCACCTTGCGCCATCTTGGCGGTTTTTTCAGTGAGTAAGAAATCATGGAATTCAAATGTATAATCAAACGCATCATTCACATGAGAGAAGGCGGCCTTGTCATAAGATTTGGCGCTAAATACGGCAATGGTCGTCATTAACTAGCCTCCGAAGCTGTCGAGGAGGAAATGTGACGTGTATCAATAACGTGATTTCCATCAAAAATAAACCCCCAGATAGCATGGAAATGGGGGTTGAAGAGAAATGCATTGCGACTTGAACCGACGCGATGCGTATAGCGTGTCATCTATGTGCGTTTAATTTGTGCAAACTCGCTATTTATCAATCGCACCAGAGGGTTTGCTTGCCATACTTTTTCTTTAGTGGCTAGACCGATCCCCAAGCCAATCACAAAACCGCCGATGTGCGCTGCGTAGTCGACACCCATCTCACCGGAAAGTGCTCCCAAAAGATTAAAACCCAGCCAAATAGCAAAGAACCAAGCGGCGGAGAGCTTGCGCTGATAAAAGAAGAACATAAACGTTAAACTAGCATTGCGGAACCAAACAAGATAGATACCAAATAGCCCCGCTATAGCACCACTTGCTCCCAGTGCGGGGATAGCACTGCCTATATGAGCAACCATGCTTATCAGTGACGCGCCTAAACCGCAGAGCAAGTAAAGCATGAGGTACTTTTTATGGCCGAGTATATCTTCTATGTTGTCCCCGACAACAAAAAGAAAGTACATATTACCAGCGAGGTGCATTAAACCACCGTGCAGAAATGTCGCAGTCAGCAGAGTATAGAGCTTTTCTCCATGGCTGACTTCGTTTGCAACCATTGCAAAGTTGTCAAGGACATAATGCATACTGCTGTCATTCGCTGCATAGGTTAGAAAAATGAGAATGTTAATAGCGATTAATGACCAGTTTATCCATGGTTTGCTTTGAGGTTTGATGTTGTACTCAACAGGCATTGCCGTGAGCATTTGAAATAAATACGTTTTCCAGCTGATTTTTTGGTTGAGATGATCGAGCGTTTCTTTTAGTACAGGGCTTTTCTCTACCGCTTCTAGCTCTTCCTTGTCTATCCAGCTCCCGTTACATTGCCGACACACATCAATCTCGACATGAAAGTTTTCCAACAAGTGGTGGCGTGTCATATGCTCGTCACATTCTGGGCAAGCGAGTTCGGTGTCAGCGATCCAATCACCAAAACGCTCGCTGAAGCATTCACCCACTGGCCCATCATTGACTTCTTCAATCATACGATTGACTTCCATCTTCTCAAACCAGAGCCCCCCGCAGCCACGACATACATCAATCGTTTCCCCCTGATACTCGGTCGCGAGTAGCTCTTGGTTTTTACACTTTGGGCAATTATTACGCTTGGTCATGATTACGTTTCCTTCAGTGAACCGATTTCTACGCCTTTCTCACTGAGTTCCTTTTTCAAATGCTCAGCACTGCGTTTTAGCTCGGGTAATGTTTGTTCTCGAAGTTTCTTCACCAATTGTTTAAGCTGCTTGCCTGCATAGTTGGCACCCAACGCTCGTCGTTCGGCTCTATCCATTAAATTATCGGAATGTGAATAAAATCGGCGAGCCTGAGTGATCAAGGAGCTCGGTGTTTCTAACGTTGTTGGGTTGTATTTCATCGTTTCCCAAACATATCGATCGAGAGGGGGACGAAAATTTTTGATTTCTTGTAATGGACGACTACGAATTAGAAATTCATCGGCATAGGCTTCAATCGCATCGGCGTTGTCGGCAAGCTCAGCATGAAGGGATTGACGTAAGTAATAGTTATCCTCCATTTTACTATATGCATCAAAAGTTAAGGCTTGCTCCAAACCACTTTGGGCGGCCAAATAGACACCCACTATTGTTGATATGATCATAAATAGTTGACTAAGCCAAAAGCCTGTGTTTTTTAATTCTTGATTATCTAATTTCTTTACTAGAGGTGTCTTCTCTATTTGGGAGTTAGGTGCATTTTCCTCAGACTGATCCGGTGATCGTTCGTTAGCCATGTTCATTATCCTTCGGGTATTGATACTTAGTCATAGACAGAAAATTAACCACGCTATGATATGAGTGTTAACACCGAATTTGTAGGTACAATTAGACAGAATTTGAGGCTGAGTCGAAAAATATGCTAATTAGAGCGATTACTCTGCGTTTCTATTCGATACTCCATTTAGCATGGTCGGATAGAGTAATGGCAAAATGTGAGGTAATCCGTGAGTAGAACTCCACGTCTTCTGTGCAAGCGTAACTGCATGACAACCGTTTCGTCTGTAAGTAGCTGGAGTGATATCTGAGGATATACCTGTACTTTCCGCCGTGTTTTAAGCAGCGATAACGATCGAAATAGGGCGAGAGCACCATGTTATTAAAACATTCGATTCATCGGTCTTAGTGGATTTTGTGAAATACTATAAATGGGCGCCAGTTTTACTATTGATGCTGGGTGATTGAGCCGATTGAAAAATGTTGGCTCGCTTCGATGTAATGAAAAAGCCGAACGTGTGTCCGGCTTTGCGAATTGGGCTTATCTCGCTTGGTTAAAAACGCATCGTGGCATTAATGCGGATATCTCGACCAGCGGCTGGCACACCGGCAGATAGATAAGGTGTGTAATACTGATCGGTAAGATTAACGATGGTCGCGCGTAGCGTGAAGTCGTCACGCGGCGCCCACTCTCCATAGAGGTTTTGGAAGAAGTAAGCGTCGCTCTCCACATTTGCAGTATACAAAAAGGAGTTCTCTGGAAGACGGTCTTGCTCATCCCAGTATTGGCCTTGCCATCCGAGTTGGACGGTTTCCGTTAATTGGTGTCCAATCCCTAACTTGGCATTGAGTGGTGGGTTTTCATACCAGTATTCGTCGTTGCCGGTGCTATCGCGCAACGAACCTTTGTGTTTACCTCTCACCATGGAAACAGACGCGTCTGTAAACCACTTGCTAAGACGATATTGCAGTTGTGCGTCGAAGCCGTAGGTATATCGTCCGTCCAGGTTGGTGTAATAGCCCTGTTTTTGTGTGGTCGCATTGACACCTCGGCGCTGAGCAACATCATGAATAATGTCATTCCAGAATAGTGTGACTTCGGAGGCGAGATGATCGCCTGCAGTCAACACATTTTGACGTTTATCAGACAAGCCCAACAGATACGCATTGATACGCGTGACGGAAAGGTCGTGGCTTGAAGATGCCCGTTTTGAGGCCTTGGCATATTGCACCGTATATAACTCGTCAATGGTTGGCGCTTTCATGCCATAGGCATAAGCCGCTTTAAGCTGTGTTGATGCACTGACATCATAAGTCAGTGCAACACGGGGCTCCCAGCCTTGGTGGCTGATAGCGCTGTAATCATGGCCGACTGATGGATCGTTGTAATCAGGCGCTGGGTTTGGCACACCTTGTGATCGAATATGGGTATAGCGAAGTGAGGCGGTGAGTTCGAGATCTGGGGTAATAAAGTACTTATCTTGTACAAACACACTGGCTGTTTGTTGCGCGCCCGATGGTTCAAAGTTGGGTGTGTAGTAGCCGTTGTTTTTCGATGGCTTTTTACGATACGTGTGGTTGTAGACGTGCGAGTCTCGATTTTGATCTTGATACTGGGCCCCGATCATGACTTCGTGATCACCGAGGTAACTGGTATTGGTGATCTCGGCAAACCAACGCTCATAGGACAACCAGACTTGGTGGCCGTATTGGCCTGATGTGATGTAAGACTGATAGGTACTATCTGGGCGTTCCCAATAGCGATGGTTTTGTGAATGCGCGATCACGACACGGGTGTCGATATTGTCGTTAAACGGTTGGTAGTGATAATTCAACGTACTGGTATATTCGCGATAGTGATTATCTACTGAGGTGGCGAATAATGCGGCTTCGTAGCTACCATATTTATTGATTTTGTAATCACTAATTGAAGGCATGGCGCCGCGACGATTCGCCCACGGCTTTCTCCCTTGATCGTCATAGCGGGTGTGGCTGAGCATCATATTGTGCGCGTTTGACTGGTAGCGAATCTTACCCAGCAAACTGTGTTGACGGTAGCCAGAGAACGTAAAGACATCCCCGTTGCCCAGTTCGATATCATCGGCATCACGTCGAGAGCCGTGCAACAGCACTGACCAGCCAGCGTCAGAAGCACCATAAGTGGTCACACTACGCTTCCATTGTTGGTTCACACTGTTGAAGCCGGCTTGCGCCATCGCGCCAATCGACGAGTCAGGGTCAAGAAAGTCAGCCGCTTCTTTGGTTTCCATGATAAAGCTGCCACCAAAAGCCCCCACACTGGCACGCACATTATGATCGCCTCTTACCACGCGCACGGATCGTAGTAACTGAGGATCGATGAAAAAGCTACCATAGCGATACTGTTGAAAGCCAACGGGGGCACCATCGACCCGAACAGACAGTGCCGAGGGATGCGAGAAGCCCCACACATTGATACGTTCACTGCCTGGACGTGCGCCAGCGTCGAGTGAGACGCCAGGCATTTTCATTACCAATTCTCCGATATTATGCGCCTGTTCACGTTGAATATCGTCTAGCTCTAATGTCGACTTTCCGGGTGAGGTGAGGGTGATAGGGTGGTTTAATTGCTCACCTTGTATCTCGATAGTTTCAATGCGGCTAGAAGAGGAGTCTGTGGTCGCACTGGCGGTTTGAGCACTAACGGCAAAGGCTGCCAAAACGGTAAAACGTAGAGAGCGATATGGCATATTGATACTACTTCACTGACGTATAAAAGCGCGCACTATACGTCAGCTCTGGGTAACTAGCAATGCTAATGAGATTGATTATCAATTATGAGTGTTGGTTATTTTTGTTGCCAAGCAGTATGATACTGGGAAATACTCAATAGGATATGCCCATGTTTACTGGAATTATTCAAGCGGTGGCAAATATTGAAGTTTGCCGCGATCATCAAGGTATTCGAACATTCGATATTCGTTTCCCAGATGGCTTTTGTGAAGGGTTAGCGGTTGGAGCTAGTGTCGCCATCGATGGTGTGTGCTTGACAGTGACTGAGCAGCTTGAAAAGACGCTGGTTCGCTTCGATGTAATGGTACAAAGCCTCGCCATCACGACACTAAAAGATGTTAGAGCGGGAGATGAGGTCAACGCTGAACGTGCCGCGAAAGATGGCGCCGAAATTGGCGGGCATCCGTTATCAGGGCATGTTGATTGCCGTGCGACCTTATCCGATGTGCTGGTACAAGAAGAAAACTATCGTTTGCGCTTTTCGGTACAGCCTGAATGGATGCGCTATGTCTTTTCCAAAGGCTATATTGCCATCAATGGTGCCAGTTTGACCATTGCAGAGGTAAGTAAAGAACAAGGCTGGTTTGATGTTTGGCTGATTCCTGAGACACGTCGCATGACAACGTTCGAGCGAAAGACAGTAGGGGCTCACGTCAATATCGAGATCGAGCGCCAGACGCAAGTGATGGTAGATACCGTACGTGAAACGCTCAATGAACAGCTGGGTCCCTTGTTACCCGTACTTGAATCGCTTGCGAAAGAGCAAGGGATTGACTTAGATACCATCGGCCTACCTAGATAACGTCTAATTAACAACTAGATAACGACAGCCAGACATTATAAAACTGCTAAAAGGCGAAGTGTACCGCACTCCGCCTGCCCTCCAAGCTTCCAACATCCCTTTGCCCACTTTGTGCGCGAACCTGCTCAAATGATGATGTGGTTAACAAAAATGTCAGTATTGCGACATAAATTTATGCTCGAACGCTCATTTTTGTTGTGAGTTTGTTTTCGAGATGCTGTGATTATGCAAAATGATAGTGTGGTTTTGAACGTGTAACCCTACTAACAGTGATAAGGATAATCATCATGAAAAAAGCATCGTCGACTCTATTAGGAGAGTGCGTGTCCGAGTTTATCGGCACGGGCTTACTTATCTTCTTTGGCGTGGGCTGTGTAGCGGCATTAGTGCTCACCGGGGCTGACTTTGGTCAGTGGGAAATCAGTATTGTGTGGGGGTTTGGTGTTGCTATCGCCATTTACTGCACTGCAGGGGTGTCGGGCGCCCATATTAACCCTGCCGTCACAATTGCACTTGCCGCGTTTCACGGTTTTGATAAGAGTAAAGTGGTTCCCTACATCATTTCACAAATGCTCGGTGCGTTTGCCTCGGCTGCACTCGTATACAGCCTTTATAGTAACCTTTTTGTCGAGTTTGAGCTGGCAAACAACATTGTGCGCAGTAGCCCAGAAGCCTTATCAACCGCAGGGATCTTCTCTACCTATGCGCATCCTGCGTTGTCGTTTACTGGCGCAATGGCGGTAGAGTTTGTCATCACTGCGGTATTGATGTTTGGCATTCTCGCACTGGGTGATGAAAACAATGGTGCGGCACGCGGTCCAATGAACCCACTGCTAATTGGTATTCTCATCGCCGTGATTGGCGGCTCTTTGGGTCCACTAACTGGGTTTGCGATGAACCCAGCGCGTGACTTTGGTCCGAAGCTTTTCGCTTACCTCGCCGGATGGGACTACGCCCTGACGGGCGCACGTGATATCCCATATTTCATCGTGCCTATTGTTGCCCCTATTTTGGGCGCGTGTTTTGGCGGTTGGCTGTATCCGAAAGCGATTGCCCCGTATCTACCACAAGCAGGTCATGGCTGCACGATCCCCAACCAGTGTGACGATGATGAGCTGGCTGAAACGGAGACGCGAGAAGTCAACGCATAACCTAGCACTGTGTGCAATGGCACTCAGCATTAAATAAAGCAATGCGCGACATTGAGCAATGTGCAATGACACATGGCGCGAAATGTCGCGATACAGACTAAAATAAGAGAGATAGAAGGAAACCCTATTATGTCAGCGAACAAGTATATTGTTGCTCTCGACCAAGGCACTACCAGCTCACGTGCAGTGGTTATGGATCACGATGCTAATATCGTCGGTGTATCTCAGCGCGAGTTTACGCAAATATATCCGCAAGCGGGTTGGGTTGAGCACGATCCCATGGAAATTTATGCCACCCAAAGCTCAACGCTGGTGGAAGTGCTGGGCAAAACCGGCATTCGTAGCGATGAGATTGCCGGGATCGGGATTACTAACCAACGTGAAACCACGGTTGTGTGGAACAAAGAAACCGGTAAACCCGTTTACAATGCCATCGTGTGGCAATGCCGCCGTACTGCTGACATCTGTCATGATTTGCGCGAGCGTGGATTGGCGTCTTATGTGCGTGATAACACTGGGTTAGTCCTTGACCCTTACTTCTCTGGCACCAAGGTGAAATGGATCTTGGACAATGTAGAAGGTGCGCGCGAAGACGCAGAAGCCGGTAAACTGCTATTCGGTACTGTGGATACTTGGTTGGTATGGAAGATGACCCAAGGGCGTGTGCATGTGACTGATTATACTAACGCATCGCGCACCATGCTTTTCAATATCAATGATATGTGCTGGGATCAAAAAATGCTCGATGAGCTTGGGATCCCAGCTTCAATGCTCCCTGAAGTGCGCCGCTCTTCCGAAGTCTATGGGCAAACGAACATCGGTGGTAAAGGCGGTACGCGTATTCCTATTGCGGGGATTGCGGGTGACCAACAAGCAGCTCTATTCGGACAAATGTGTGTTGAAGCTGGCCAAGCGAAAAACACCTATGGAACGGGCTGCTTTTTGCTGATGAACACCGGGCAAGAGAAGGTGACATCGAACCATGGCTTGTTGACTACCATTGGTTGTGGCCCGCAGGGCGAACCATCCTATGCGCTTGAGGGCGCGGTCTTTATGGGTGGTGCTTCGATTCAATGGCTCCGTGACGAGCTAAAAGTGTTGGAAGACGCCCATGACTCTGAATACTTTGCCACCAAAGTTGATACATCGAATGGCGTGTATGTTGTCCCGGCGTTTACCGGTTTGGGGGCCCCCTATTGGGATGCCTACGCTCGCGGTACCATTGTGGGGCTGACCCGTGGTGTAAACTCTAACCATATCATTCGCGCAACCCTAGAAAGCATTGCCTATCAAACGCGTGATGTATTGGATGCCATGCAGGCGGATTCAGGTATTAAGCTTGAAGCGTTACGTGTTGATGGCGGCGCCGTTGCGAATAACTTCTTGATGCAGTTCCAAGCCGATGTGCTCGACACCGACGTGCATCGTCCGGAAGTGACAGAAGTCACCGCATTAGGCGCGGCGTACCTTGCGGGTATGGCGGTCGGTTTCTGGGATGGCCTGGATGAGCTAAAAGATAAAGCCAAACTGAACCGAAGTTTTGAACCGCATCGAGACGAAGAAAAACGCAATCGTCGCTATCGTGGTTGGAAGCGAGCAGTAAAATGCGCACAAGCGTGGGCTGAGCTGCATAATGAAGAAGAAGATGTGTAAGCCTAATATCACCCTTTTATAATGAAAGGCGCGTTTTCGCGCCTTTTTTCATATTGCCTTTTCGCTGTTCGATTGTTCGTGTTCCTCTCTTAAACTGCACTTTTTCTCCGCCTATTAAAGCACTCTCTACCTTTTAGACGGTTTTTTAGTTCACACGAACGCCTTTTTCGTAACATTTATTCTACACTTGTCACAGTCAATAATAATTTTTCGAACATATATAGTGACCGAAAACGAAAGTTGATATACAGTTATACTCATCAGTTAATGCTCGTTCGCTCATATTTGTACAAGGTCGGATAAAAATGACTACGCATAATTCTCATCAAGACGCACTTCTCGATATCCTCGTGGTTGGGGGCGGAATCAATGGTGCCGGTATCGCCGCTGATGCGGCGGGTCGTGGACTCAACGTGGGTCTGTACGATGCCAAAGATTTCGCCTCGGCCACTTCATCCGCGAGCTCGAAGCTTATTCATGGTGGATTGCGCTATCTCGAGCATTATGAGTTCCGTTTGGTCTCGGAAGCACTGGCCGAACGTGAGGTACTGATCAACAAGGCCCCCCATATTGCGTTTCCGATGCGTTTCCGTTTGCCTCATCGCTCGTATCTGCGCCCAGCTTGGATGATCCGTTGTGGCCTATTTTTATATGACCACCTCGGTAAGCGCTCAACATTACCGAGCAGCCACAAGGTTGACTTGCGTAAAACTGGCTACATGAACAAAGACATGAAAGTCGGGTTTGAGTACTCAGATGCTTGGGTGGATGATGCGCGTTTAACCTTACTCAATGCGCAATATACGCGTGAAAAAGGGGGAGAGGTACGCAATTACTGCCAAGTGGTCGCGGCAGAGCGTGAAAACACGATTTGGCGAGTGACGCTAGAGGACGCACATACCGGTGAGCGCTTTGAGCGCAAAGCCAAGGCATTGGTGAACGCCACTGGCCCTTGGGTGAAGCAATTCTACGATGACAGTCTCCACGAAAAATCGCCTCGTGGGATCAAAATGATCAAAGGCTCTCACATCGTCGTACCGCGTATTCATCAAGACCCACAAGCGTATATTTTACAAAATAATGACGGCCGCATCGTATTTGTTATTCCGTACTTAGATAAATTCTCACTCATTGGCACCACGGACGTCGAGCACAAAGCCGATCCGCGTGAAGCGAAAATCGATGATGCTGAGATTGATTATCTTGTCGATGTGGTTAATCAGCACTTTACGCATCAAATCCAGCCTAGCGATGTGATTTGGAGTTATAGCGGTGTGCGACCATTATGTGATGATGAATCGGACTCTCCACAGGCGATGACACGCGACTACACCATAGAGTTGGAACAACAAGGCAATCAAGCGCCGCTGGTTTCCATCTTTGGAGGTAAGCTCACCACTTATCGTAAACTGGCGGAATCTGCAATGCGCAAACTCGAGCCATTTTTTGACAAGATGGGTCAGCCTTGGACGGCTAACGGTGCGCTTCCCGGTGGTGATTTCAGCTGCACACGTGATGAGCTTGCCCTGTCGATTAAACAACGTTATCCGTGGTTAAGTCACCACACGGCGCAGCGATTTGTCGATACCTACGGTACCCGCACACATCAACTGATGAGAGGTTGTCACAGTGAAGCGGATATGGGTCATCAGTTTGCTGAGGATGTCTACCAAGTAGAAATCAACTATTTGGTACAGCATGAGTTTGTTCAGCACGCGGAAGATGCATTATGGCGACGTACCAAGCTTGGCCTCTATTTGACTGATGAGCAGGCTGATGCGATTAGCCAATACATCGAGCAGCAGCGAGTCAAGGTACACGCACTGCCATTAAGTGAAGCAAGCTAACACCCGGTAAAGTGAGCCGTTTAAAGAACAAGATGCGATGACGAAAAAGAGCGCCGACCCTCGGCGCTCTTTTCTATTGGTTGATGTTAGTGTCTTTTCGTTAATGCCTTTTAGCCGATAACGTACTGCCTAGTGATGCGCTGATCACCATGCCAATAGCGAGCCATTGACGCAGAGCCAGTTGTTCATCGAGTACGAGCAGCCCGGCCATGGCGGCAACAGCAGGCTCTAAACTCATCATCACACTGAAGGTTTGTTTGGGCATGTTGCGTAACGCAATCATTTCCAGAGAGTAGGGAATAGCACTGGAGACAAGCGCGACAGCGATTCCCAAGGGTATCAATTGCCATTGAAAAATTGCACCTTCAGTCGCAATATAGCCCGCTGGTACGAGATAAAGGGCAGCAACGCTCATTCCTAAAGCAACCGTCCCGCCGCCTGGCGCTAAATTCCCTGCCTTTTGTCCAAATAGAATATAGCCAGCCCAACAGCCACCCGCTGCTAGCGCGTAAGCAACCCCTTTTGGATCCAGGGCATCCACGCCTGACAAATCGGGGAGGAGGGTGATAACACCGCCTACGGCGAGCACGATCCATAGACTGTCTCTAGCGCGGCGGATAGAGAGCAGAGCGACTAATAAAGGGCCTGTAAACTCTAATGCGACGGCAATACCAAGAGGAATGGTTTCGATTGAGAGGTAAAGCAACATCATCATGCCGCCCAGGCAGCTACTGTAAACAGCGATGGCGCGCCAGTGTCGCGCGCGTGGCCACTGACGCCATGGGCGAAATACAAGCCATAAAATAAGCGCTGAAAAGCCAACGCGTAGGGCAGTGGTTCCGAGGGGGCCTACAAGAGGGAACAATTGCTTAGCAAAGGATGCGCCAAACTGGATGGCGCACATGGCACCGAAGACACTCAATATCGCCACAAAAAGTGCACGAGCCTGCATAATCCCTCCTTTTAGTAAAATAGAGCTATTACCTTAACATAGAGACAAAAAAAAGCCGCTCCGATGAGAGCGGCAAAGATTTTGGAGCGAATTGTCTCAATCCTAACGAGTTCGCTAGAATTTTTGTTTGGCTGAATCGTACGCTTCTTTAAGGGACGTTAACGCTTGTTCAGCCCCTTGTTTAATGTCGTCCCACGCATCGTCACTGGCATGTTGCAGCTCATTAATGCGCGTTTTGGCTTGCTCTTTTCTTGCGCGCAAATGCTCAATTGACTCTCGGTACTCTGCTTTCGCATTCGCCGAGGCAACGTTTGCTTTTTCTTCAAGCTTATCAATTTCTTGATTCCAGTCGTGCAAGCGATTATGTAGCTTATCTATCATCTCTTGGCGTTGCATAATACCTCCTATTAAAAGGGCCTAAGTCTACGCACAGGCGATTAATTAGTGGCGAAACGCCTTATTGTTTAGGCATTGCCTTCGACGTCGAGTTCATCAATGACTCGCTCAACGTCTTGGGCGTTCTCGGCCATCAGAACTGCCAAATCGCGTGCTGCGTCACTTTTCACTTCGCCTGATAAGGTTGCGACGCCATCATCGACGGAGACATCAATATTGGTTCCACTAATGTCGGGATTCAGCAGCAAGCTTGTTTTAAGCGCTGCGCTGACTTTGGTGTCAACGACGGCTTGGCCCAAGTCGGCTGATTGACTTGCAGGTTGTGACACGGTGAGCTCGTTTCTCACCTGACTTACCCCGTCAATCTGACGCATCAAGCCACTGGCTAAGCTCTTGTCGAGCTCGGTATCTACTTTCCCGGTTAAAATGACCACGCCTTGCTCTACATCTGTGTTGATATCAAAATTATTGAGGTTAGTGTTCACCATCAGCATCGACTCGGCTTTCCCATCAATCCACGCGTCTTTGGCTTCATTTTGCCAGTCATTGGCGCTGCTCGCTGCAGAGACAGATGAAGCGCCAAGCGCAAGCGCTAACCCTAATGATACAAATAAAGGATGAAATCGACCTTGTGGAGTCGTCTTCATTAAATCCTCCTTTTTCAATGAGTGTGAGCAACGTTGTGGCGTTGCTAGGTCTAATAAAAGCGAAATCTATGCCACTTTTAAAAATATCTAAAAATCAGAAGCTTAACTATGTTATGATGAATTGAATATTTTTCTATTTAGGTAATTTTTTCTTATATAGGGTAATTATTACTTAATTGCTAGGGTTGGATATGGCAGTCTAGAACAACAAAACGCTTGGAAGGAGTGCGATGTATATGTCTTGCTTGTTCGCTTATTTACCTCAATCGTCAGATGCCTCTTTGCGTCAGATGCTAAAGGTGGCGCTTAACGCGCGAGCTACGAACGTGGTGTGCTTTGATACGTTAGCCGCACTGTTGGAATCGTGTCAGCTTGATGGCCCTGACTGGGTCGTATTAGATGTTGATACCAAGGATGGCGATATCGATGAGCTGCTCACCATCATGACACGTGTCACCCACGCGCAATGGGTGTTATTGACTGATGGTGCGCCCTTTCCTGCTTGGAATCACCACGCCCAAGACATGGCAGCGATGGTATTTCGTCGTCCTATCGATAAGCAGGCCTTCCAGCGTCTCGTTATTGATCAGGTTTACAGTGAGGATCGAGGGCAATCACAGGGTACCCCCGTTATGACTAGCCAGGCGGATCAATACGGCTATTTATTGGGCTCGTCAAGCCCGATGCAGGCCCTGTACCGCCAGCTTCAACGACTGGGCCCAACGAAAGCGAATGTGTTTATCATCGGTGAGAGTGGGGTGGGCAAGGAGCATGTCGCAAAAACACTCCATGGCTTGGGTCGACCGACTGACATAGGCGAGATGGACATGCGAAGCCAAGGGGGGGATGCCCCTTTTATGGCGGTCAACTGTGGGGCGCTGAGCCCAGAACTGATCGAAAGTGAGTTGTTTGGTCATGTCAAAGGGGCGTTTACTGGCGCGCATCAAGATCACCAAGGGATTTTTTACCAAGCCGAAGGGGGAACGGTGTTTCTCGATGAAATAACGGAAATGCCCCAGTCGCTGCAAGTGAAATTATTGAGGGTGCTGGAGTCAGGGGAATATCGCCCGGTTGGCTCGACACGCAATCAACAAGCGAACGTGCGTCTCCTGGCCGCCACCAACCGCGATGCGCGAGAGGCGATTCAGCAAGGCAAGCTGCGTGAGGATATTTATTATCGCTTGGCACAATTTGTGGTGACGGTTCCGCCATTAAGGGCGCGAGGCGATGACATTCATGCACTGACCACGCATTTCCTCGCTGAATTGAATTTTAATCATCAGACAACCGTGAGCATTAGCGATAACGCGCTCGAGCACGTCCAGCGCTACCATTGGCCAGGGAATGTACGTGAGCTTAAACATGCTATTGAGCATGGCTTTCTATTGAGTAACGGGTGCATTGAAGTCACGGATCTACCCGCTAGCGTGATGGTTGATGATCCGTCGACAGCAGTTGAGACGCTTGCGCTGCCAGAGGGAATCAGTCTCGATGAACTCGAAAAAGCAGCGATTTTACAAACACTCGCACGCTATCAAGGAAACCGTCAGCGTACGGCTAAGGCGCTTGGGATCAGCTCTAAAACCTTATACAACAAACTCCAGCAATATCATGCGTTATCGTCTGATTGAGCCGTATCAGGCAGAGGCGGAGACAGGATCGCGAGTGATTGAGGCTGCGCGTCAATCGTCAGTTTTCGGTCGCGATATAGCTCACCGTCAATGACATAATCAATGACGGATGTGGCACGTATCGAAACGCGTGTCACTTGTTGATAGTGAGTAAAGCGGCCTAACCGTGTTTCAAACAGGCTCGAGAGTGCTAACTCCATCAGGGACAATGCGGTATCTGTTTTGGTGGTGCTTGCGGTGAGCCAAGTGACATCGAGTTTGCCGTCGGCGTAATTTGGCTGGCCTTGCCCTTGTGCCAATAAGGTTGTCATTGGCGCGGCATTGGCGATCACCATACTGGTGGTGCGGATCAATTGAGGCGCTTGCTGGTCGAATTGAACGGTGAGATCGATGGCTTGATTTTGACTGGCGGCCC
This sequence comes from Salinivibrio sharmensis, assembly GCF_001995985.1. Classification (GTDB taxonomy): domain Bacteria; phylum Pseudomonadota; class Gammaproteobacteria; order Enterobacterales; family Vibrionaceae; genus Salinivibrio; species Salinivibrio sharmensis. The sequence goes on from NZ_MUFC01000004.1 coordinate 205,049, forward strand.
CAAATAAACCCTGCAAATACGCCCACTGGCCTAATTGATTTTTTTGCTCTCGAGCGGCGTGGCGAATCATTTGTTGTTCAAAGCCGACGCCCACGACTAGCAACGCCACTTTGCCGTTACAGCGTGCGGTGTCGATAGTTCGAGGTGTCCCATCTAAAATCACATCGCAAGCGGCATCAATATTTAAAAATTTGGTTTTTATCCCCCACAGCGCATGGCACAAGGCATTTGCGGTGCCAAGCGGCAATACGCCTAAAGGGATTGCGGTGTTAATCAGTGCTCTCGCAACGGCGTTTACTGTGCCATCTCCACCGGCAGCGATCACCACATCAGCCTGTTGTGAAACAGCGCGGCAAGCGAGTTGATAACTGCGACGATTATGGCGTGTCTGATGGACGACTAACCGATACCCGTCACCTAAATAGGCCTGAATATAGTCGCGGTGCTTACGCCATTTCTTTCCACCTGCGGCAGGATTAGCAATGATCCAAGCAATGGGACGCGCCAACCGCAACGCACCGCTTTGCTGAAAACGCACCAAAGCGCGGCGCTGGCGTCGGTTCAAGTGTGCTTTAGGGCGTATTGTTTTGATTGCGTCCAGTACCTCATCAAGCGTTTGTTGAGGGGAAAGCGCCCAAAGGTAGGCGGCCACCACCATCACGGACCGCCCGCGTCCTAGTGCACAATGTACCACTACGTTGTGTCTGGCTTGTCGCTGCTGATGCAGCCACTGCAACGCGCGCATCAGTTGGCTACGCGAGGGGTAGGCGTGATCTAGAACGGGCACAGATAGATAGGCAACAGTCTGTGATTGGGTGAAGCGGTCGACGCTTTCAAACTCAGCGGTGACATCTAATATTCCATCAATACCTTGTGCTTGTAGATCGGGTATGTCTTGATGGGTCAGGCGGGCACCGACATATAGCCCAGGAGCAACTTGCTGGACGGGCGGTGTGATATCACGTTTCCTCGCCCAACGATTATACAGGTGAGTAAAGGCAAAAAATGGCGCAAACACCCACTGACTGATGCGAGGCAACTGCCCAGATTGGCGTTTGCGAAAAAGGCGAGGCTGGTTGCGCCAATAAGCGATGCTGACGGTGAAAAACGCTGCCGCGCACCATGCGAAAAGCAAGGTAAGAAGGAGGTTGGGCATCCACCAGCTGACCGTGAATAAACACGCGGCGACCAAGCTATAAAAGGGACCAATCAACACGCTTATTCACTCCTTGTTATCCGGCAGAAACGGCATCGTTAAACAATCCAGTTGTTACTATACGTTAGCCCGACCCAATCTCATAAAATCATAAAAAACGGCACGTCTGACGTGCCGTTTTTGTCTGATTATTTATCTTGGTTTTGACGTTGGCGCCGGAATTTTTTCATTGCGCGACGTTGTTCAATGATCTTTCTCGCTTCACCGCCGACGTGCTGTTCACCGCGTTCTCGTGCAAGTCGGACTTGGTACTCTCGCTCTCGAAACGCTGCCTTTTGGGCGTCGGTGTGTTTGTCGATGCATTTAGGGCAAGAGACGCCTTGCTCATAGTGTTCGCTTTCCATGTCCGCTTGCGTGATGGGCAGGCGACAGGCATTACACATTGCGTAAGACCCTCGCTCCAAATCGTGATTAACAGCTACACGGCTGTCGAAGACATAACACTCACCGTTCCACAAGCTTTCACTCTCAGGCACTTCTTCGAGGTACTTCAGGATCCCGCCTTCTAGGTGATACACCTCATCGAAACCTTTCTCTTTCAAAAAAGCGGTCGATTTTTCACAGCGGATCCCACCAGTACAAAACATAGCCACTTTTTTATGCTTCGTCAGATCAAGCTGCTGTTCGACATAGTCAGGGAATTCACGGAAGCTATCTGTATGTGGGTTAATAGCCCGCTCAAAGGTACCAATCTCGATTTCGTAATCATTACGTGTATCGATCACTAAAACGTCTGGATCGCTGATTAATTGGTTCCATTCTGTTGGCTTGACATAGGTGCCCACGCTTTGGCGCGGATCAATGCCTTCAACCCCCATGGTCACAATTTCTTTTTTGAGTTTTACCTTGGTGCGACTAAATGGCTGGCTGTCTTCGAACGACTCTTTATAGTCAATATCCGCTAGGCGTGGATCGTTTTTAAACCACGCAAATAGCGCATCCATGTTTTCTCTTGTCGCGGCCACTGTGCCATTTATGCCTTCTTGGGCGAGAAGGAGTGTGCCGCCGATTTGGTTGGCTTCCATGACTTCAAGCAGTGGTGCTTGCAAAGACTGATAGTCGTCGAGTGTGACAAATTTATATAAGGCACAAATGACATATTTAGACATCTTGTTTCCTCTTGCTGGCTGGAGCGTAAATCCAGTGCATGGGTGGTGTGTATACGTGAGCGCGGAGTATAGCGAATGCCACTGACGCAAAACACCGGATAAAAGTAAGGTTAAATGTCGCGCTCGCTGATAGTAGAACACGTCAAGCACGCTACTTCGTGTTCAAATCAAATTGCATTGATAGTTATTCATTATTGTCTGATTTTTGTGAGATCAACATCACGTATAAATGGTGTTTTTATCGCCTGAAACCTCATTTGGACTTAATTTGAATGGGTTTTTAGTCACGCCAGAATGGTTTATTGCTTTATGGTCTAATTATTTTGTTAGTTGGCGTGCACCGGCTAGGCAGTGGTCTAGCAAGCAAAGTAATTAGCCAAGCATCAAGAAAGGATGCAAAACATGATTGAAGAATGGATTAATGCCTTTGTCGGCTTTATTTGGGGTAAGCCGATGTTGATCTTACTGGTTGGCGGTGGGGTCTTCTTTACCCTTTATGGTAAGTTCACCCCGTTTCGTTATATGGCACACAGCATCAAGCTGTTAACCGGTAAGGTGGACGATGGTAGTGGCCATGGTGATTTATCTCATCGCAAAGCACTTGCTGCCGCGCTCTCCGGCACTTTGGGTCTCGGTAATATTGCCGGTGTAGCTCTGGCGCTAAGTGCCGGTGGACCGGGTGCGGTGTTTTGGATGTGGTTAACGGCATTACTGGGCGTCTCGACCAAGTTTTATACTTGTACGCTGGGGGTTATGTATCGTCACAAAGACGCCAAGGGAAACGTACATGGTGGTCCCATGTATACAGTTCGGCACGGTTTAGGGCCAAAATTTAAATGGTTGGCGGTGATGTTTGCCATTGCCGGTCTAATGGGGTTTGTACCGTCTTTCCAAATTAACCAGCTTGGTGCCGTGGTACAAACTCAGCTATTTCCGGGTGTCGCTTGGCTGGAGAGCAGCGCCTTCTCTTGGGCGCTGGGTATTGTACTGGCGATCTTTGTTGGCATGGTGATTTGGGGTGGTTTGAAGCGTGTGGCTGATGTTGCCGGCGCGTTGGTGCCCCTGATGGCGGGGAGTTATATGGTGATGGCGATTGCTGCCTTGGCGATCAATGCCGAGCGCGTCCCTGGCGTGTTTCAGTCCATTTTTGCCAGCGCCTTTTCACCGGATGCGATGTTTGGTGGCTTGATCAGTGTGATTATTGTTGGGGTGAGTCGTGGCGCTTTTTCTAATGAAGCTGGGATTGGCACCGAAGTCATGGCCCACAGTGCGGCAAAGACCAATGAGCCTGTTCGTGAGGGCTTAGTCGCTAGCCTGGGTCCTATCATTGATACCTTGATTGTCTGTAGTTGTACTGCGCTGGTGATATTGGTAACCGGTGTGCTCGATCAGGCCGAGGGCATGCAAGGTGTTAGCCTGACCATGGCGGCATTTAAAGCGGCCTTTGGCGCGCCAGGGGCGTGGCTGTTGGCGGCACAGGTGTTAGTGTTGTCTTTCACCACGGTATTTACATTTTGGTATTACGGCTATAAATGCTTTGTCTATTTGTTTGGCGAGCAGGCGGGTCAGTATTATAAGTACCTATACTTATCGCTTGTGGTGCTGGGGGCGGTATTATCGCTGGATGTGGTGTTCTTATTCCTCATTGGGGCGTATGGGCTGATGGCAGTGCCCACCATGGTCTCCGCGTTGCTGCTGGCGCCTAAGGTAAACCAAGCCGCTAAAACGTATTTTGCCAGCCACCGTTACCGTGAAAGTCACCGCTCACAGGTAACCGACAGTTAATGTCTTGACTGACAACTTTGTTGTCACGCTAAAACTAACAAAGGCTGCCAATGTGCAGCCTTTGTTTTGTTCACTATGTTGGCCTTTATCGTTGATTAATCATCAAGTGGTGCGCCGAATACGTAGGTATCAGCCAGGCTCACCATGCGACCGATTTCAGGCTTGGTAATGGTGTCATTTGCGCCTAATTGTAAGGCTTTGGCACGGTTATCCTCGCTCATGATCGATGAGAACATGATAATCGGCATCGTTTTATAGGTATCCATCTCTCTGAGGCGTTTGACTAAGTGCATGCCGTCCATGCGTGGCATTTCTACGTCTGACACGATCGCATCGACAAATTCATTGATCGACACGCCCTCTTCTTTGGAAATGCGTTCGAATTCGGTGAGTTTGTCAAAGGCCTCGCCACCATCTTTGGCCGATATAATGTTAAAGCCGGCTGAGCGTAGCGTGTTTTCAATCAAGCTACGAATAAAGGCAGAGTCGTCGACCACCAATATGGTTTTTGCCTCGCGCTTTTTCGCACTCGACTCAGAAATATTGACGTTTCTATCCTGAGTGACATCGTATTTTTCCATGCTCAATTCAGGGTTGATATCGGCAATGATTTTCTCAAAGTCCAAAATCATAATCAGGTTATTGTCTTTACGGACAACGGCTACCACACAATCTTGCTCGCCGGCTTCTAAGAATTGACTCGGTGACTCAACCGCTTCCCAGGAAATGCGGTGAATGCGGCTGATGCTGTCAATCAAAAAGCCATTGGTCATGTTGTTAAAATCGGTGACGATCACGAACTTGTTGTCTTTTTCGGGGCGAGTGGGAACGCCCAGCCAGCCTGCGAGGTCGATCAGTGGGGTGAGTTTATCGCGTGATGAAAACACTCCAATCATGTGCGACTGTGCATTTGGATAGTCAGTGGTTTCTGGAACCTGAATAACTTCGCGAACCTTGGCAACGTTGATACCGTAGTAGCAGGTTTTGGTACTGCCGTCAGGAAGTTGCTTGATTAAGTGAAACTCAATGATCTCTAGCTCATTCGTACCACTTTCCGTCAATATTTCGTTCTTTGTTGGCTCGTCGTTCATGCCTACCACATTTCCTTTCGATATCAGCGAATAAAGCTGGCGTTAAACTGAGTTTGTTTCAGTATAAGCCTGAGATCAATAAAGCGACAATATTTGCTATACAACCAAGCTGCTTTCTGTGGGCTATGGCGCTAAAAACGTGATGAATAACAGGGATAAAGATACAAGGCTTTAACATGTCAAGACTCAGACGGGCAGCGTAAGCCGTGGTCGCTATACCCGCACAACGACGTGAAGCATGCCCAGTTGCGTTGTTGGTGAGACTATGTCATCAATGAAGAAGTGGTGTATCGCGAAAAGAGGAGGCAAGGATGACGGAGCCAGGCTCACAGTGGTTGGAAACGGTTAAAGAGATGCGTGAGACATTCGACGCGCAAAAAGAGCAGGTGTCTCAGTGTCCTTTTTTAGAGTACAGCCATCGTCGCGACGCGCTGCTGCGCTTGCGTCAGGCGATCAAGCAAAAATCGCCTGCGTTACAACAAGCCCTTAGCGACGATTACGGCTACCGTGCGCCCGTTGATACTGAAATTGCCGACATCTTGCCCTTGCTGCACCAGATTGATTACACCCGTCGTCGATTAAAGCGATGGATGAAGCCACAAAAGCGGCGTACTGGGATAACTCTGCTGGGAACGCAATTAGTGGTGCACCAACAACCCAAAGGGGTGGTTGGGATTATTGTACCTTGGAACTTCCCGATCATGCTGGCCGTAAGCCCCCTGATTTGTGCGGTTGCGGCCGGCAATCGGGTAATGCTTAAGCTTTCGGAGTTCACGCCTAACACCAATCGGGTATTACGCGCGTTAATCGCTGAGGTGTTTAGCCCAAACGAAGTGGCCGTGGTAGAAGGTGAAGTTGAAGTGTCGCGCCGCTTTACAGAATTGGAGTTCGACCACCTCTTTTTTACTGGCTCAACCCAGGTCGGACGCCAAGTCATGCTGGCGGCGGCCGATAATTTAACCCCGGTGACCCTCGAATTGGGGGGGAAATCGCCGGTGATCATTGATGACCAGGTTGATATGGACGTGGCTGTCTCACGGCTCATTTACGGGAAGTGTTTAAACGCTGGGCAAATATGTGTCGCGCCCGATTATGTGCTTTGCCCTGAGCATCGCCAAGAGGCCTTTATCCATGCCTATCAACGCGCGTTCCGAGCCCTATATCCAGACTTTGAAACCAACCCAGATTACAGCCAGATCATTAATCAAACTCAAGCGACGCGGCTAGAGGAAACATTGAAAGATGCGCTCGATAAGGGGGCGCGTCGCTGGTGTGCGCTCGACCAGCAAACCGTGCCGACCGCCGAAAATCAGCGCTGGCCGACCCAGCTGCTAACCCACGTCACCGATGACATGCGGGTGATGCAAGAAGAGATTTTTGGCCCGCTCCTACCTATTGTCACCTATCAAGACTTCTCTGAAGCCCTGAGTTATATTCAGGCGCGTCCACGGCCGCTTGCTTTATATTTGATGAGCAATGACGCTGAGATACGCACGCAGGTCACCACACAGCTTCACGCCGGCGGTATGGGGATTAATGAAACCTTGTTCCATGTCGCTGCCGAAGATGCGCCTTTTGGCGGCATTGGCGATTCCGGCATGGGGCATTACCACGGCATTGAAGGCTTTTACACCTTTAGCCACAGTAAAACCGTCCTGACCCGTGATAAATGGGACACCAGCTTTTTAGTCAAACCGCCGTATAACCGCTGGTACAAACGCTTAATGCGCTGGTGGCTGATGCGGTAGTGACTCTTGATTGAATTGTGAATAAAGCCACAAAAGCTATTTAATGGTGTTGCGCTCATTTTGATTCGAAACTACTAATTAAGTTATGTCTTAATTAGTAAGGGGTGGTCATGTCGTATCAAAATTCGAATCTAGAGCGGCGCCGATTTTTAAAACTACTGGCAGGCGCAGGCGCGATAAGCTTGATGCCGGCAAGCTTACCCTCACGCGCTCAAACTCGCGCCAAGATCGTTATTGTCGGGAATGGTGCTGCCGGTATCTCGTTGGCTAATCGCCTTGTGCAACACCTTTCTACCGATCAAATATCGTTAGTCGGTGCAAGACAGCGTCATCTGTATCAGCCTGGGCAAACTTTGGTGGCATCTGGGTTATGGAAAGTATCCCAAGTCCTATCAACAACAGAACAATGGTTACCTGCTGGTATAAAATGGCACCAACAAAATGCCAGTGCGTTTTTACCTGAACAACAAAAAGTCGTACTTGAGAATGGAACTACGCTCAGCTATGACGTACTGGTTGTTGCCATGGGCACCCAACTTAATTACACCCACATTGAGGGAATGGATGAACGTCTTATCGGTCAGCATGGTATTGGTAGTGTTTATCCGGGGCCAGAAGGTGCACTGGCAACGGATACAGCGTTTAAACAGTTTATGAATAGAGGCGAGGGCAAAGCCATATTTACTCTTGCTGAAACACCAATCAAGTGCGCAGGCGCACCACTTAAAATGACCTTTACCTCGCTTGCACGTCTTGAGCAGACTGGCCACCGTCAAGCATATGATGTGAACTTCGCCACGCCGTTTAAAGACCGATTGTTTTCTATTCCCGTTTATAACGACTTTGTCATGGAACGCTTTGGTAACCAAGGGGTAGACATTGCTGATCAGAAAACGTTGATTGGCATCGACCCGACTAATAAAAAAGCACGCTTCTCACTCACAGCGACGGGGAAAACACGGGTCGAAGAGTATGATTATATCCACGTCGTGCCTCCCATGAGTGCCCCCGATGTGATTAAGCATAGTGATCTTGTTTGGGACCATGGTCCTCATAAGGGTGAATGGATGGCAGCGGACCAATATACGCTACAACATCCCACTTTCCCCAATGTATTTGGTATCGGTGATGTGACCGGTATTCCGCTATCGAAAACGGCTGCAAGTGTAAAAAAACAAGTTCCCATCGTTGAGGCAAACCTCTTAAGTTATCTGAACGATAAGCCTTTAGAGGCTGAGTTCAATGGATATACCTCTTGCCCATTGATCACTGGGTTTGGCAAAGCGATTCTGGCTGAGTTCGGTTACGGTGGCAAATTACTCCCTTCTTTCCCGTTTATTAGTCCAACAGAAGAAACGTGGATGGCTTGGGTAATGAAAGAACAAATGTTGTTACCAGCCTATCAAGCGATGTTGGATGGAAAAATTTAATGGAGGCGGACATGACTCTTGACGCAATTTTTACCGTAATACTGTATTCAGCCGCTCCTTACTGGGGATGGTTATTACTTTTACTGGGTTTGCCCATAGTGTCGTTAGTGATTTTTCGTCGCTTTTCTTTGCGCAGCGCCAAGCGCGCTTTTGTGTTCAGTATTGTAGTCGGCCTTGTCTGTGCACTTTCAGCACCACCGTTAACGGGCTCCAAACTTGCGATGCTTAATGGTGCCGCAGACTGGGTGATGTTAATCATGATTGCGATAGGTGCGACGCTCTACACTATGATATTGGCTGCGATCGTTTTGAAGCCACAAGCAACGTCATTGTTCGGCCAACGGGCACAATGATCGGATCGAGCGATTCATCAACATAGCGTGCAATTAAATCCCTAAACTTTTCCGAGAAATTGATCTATATCTTTGGTTGTTACATAACTGTTAAAAGTGGTGCAAAGCAACCAAAGGAGCGACACAATGGCGTTTTCAGTACAACCCGATTCCATGTTGCCAGACATTGGTGATCATGAGCGCGCGATGGTTGAGCAAGAGGTAAAGCTCGCGGTTACCGATGCCAATGGCAAATCACTGGGATATTTAGCGATGGTGCCGGATGCGCAGCGCTTTATTACCTTAACCCAAGATAACGCAGAGGCGTTGAGTTTTATCAAAACCCCTTGCAGCGTCAACGCGGGCTATTATCAGTGGTCGTTTTTTTATGACGACATTGAATATGGCTTGGACTGTTTAATTGAACCTGACAGAAACAAGTGTCGGCTATATGCCAATGATCATGCGGCAGCCGCGCCATCGTGGAAGCTTGTTGATGACGGGGAGCGTGGCCCTTTGATGATGGCTGCCCCTATCTCAGCGATTGGACCGGGTACGCGTATTGCTGTTACCTCTGATGAAGCTGACGTACCGAATGTATTGGTGGGGGCGCTTGAGGGCGGCGTATTGGTTCATGAGCAGCCAACTTAAATCAGGTTGAACACCGATTATCTTACCGGCCAGTGCTCCGTCACTGGCTTTTTTATGCCAATCAATCTCACTCTCTAACTGCATGTGCTAATTCACTTTCATTTTTGGTTGTGAGCAACATCAAAGAACTGTTCATCAATCATTTTTAGTAAAAAAGTGTTAAGTACTCACGGATGGCCTACACAAACACTTTGTAAACAAAAAGTTAATATTCATGCTGCTGATGTAATAGTAAATAATGCTGGTAGATTGAACAAATAAAGCGATTTTCTCTGCGGAAAAAATTGCTGTTGATGCATAGCTTTATAAACGTGCTTGTTGTTATTTGTAGGCAATTAATTTTTGATACGTTTAACCATTGTAAGGAATACAATATGTTAAAGAATGTTCTTAGCTGCTGTATTGCATCAGCATTAGTCGCTGCATCGCCTGCAGCACTCGCAAAACAGGAAGAAGGTAAACAAGCGATCTCTCAGCAGCAAACGCTAGCGCCACTGGTTGTCGCGTCAGACAAGCAGGGGATTGAAGACCAATACATTGTGGTATTCAAACAGCCGATGACGCTCAGCGACGATCCACAAGCGCTACAAACCTTCACGCAGCAGACCGTCTCAAGCATGGTCAACCAACACGCGGTTAAAGTTGAGAAAGTGTTTGATCGCTCGCTGAGTGGCTTTGTAGCCAAATTGACGCTAGAGCAACTGCGCGCGTTGCGTATGGACGAGCAAGTTGATTTTATTGAGCAAGATAAGACGATTTCGTTGGACCCAGTAATCACCCCAAACGCCAATCAGAGCAACCCAGTGTGGGGACTGGATCGCATTGACCAACGTAACCTGCCTTTGGATAACAATTACAGCACCAATTTTGATGGCACAGGTGTGACGGCGTATGTCATTGATACAGGTGTGACAACATCACACGTAGAGTTTGGTGGTCGTGCTCGCTCTGGCTATGATTTTGTTGACAACGATAATGACGCGTCAGACTGTAATGGTCACGGCACCCATGTGGCCGGCACTATCGGTGGTAGCCAATATGGCGTCGCTAAAAATGTCGATATTGTTGGGGTGAGAGTGCTGAGCTGTAGTGGTTCAGGTTCAACGTCCGGCGTGATTGGTGGGGTTGATTGGGTGGCTGCTAATGCCAGTGGACCATCGGTGGCAAACATGAGCTTAGGTGGTGGCGTATCTACAGCACTGGATCGGGCGGTTGCCAGTGCGGTGCAATCGGGTGTGAGCTTTATGCTGGCGGCTGGTAATTCCAACGCCGACGCCTGTAACAGCTCACCGGCTCGTGAGCCAAGTGGCGTCACTGTGGGCTCAACCACCAGCAGCGATCATCGCTCTAGCTTCTCAAACTGGGGCAGCTGTCTTGATGTATTTGCACCAGGCTCGCAAATCAAATCTGCCTGGTATGACGGTGGTTATCGCACCATCAGCGGTACCTCAATGGCCACACCTCATGTTGCCGGTGTCGCTGCTTTGTATTTACAAGAAAATAGTAGCCTGTCACCTGCGCAACTTGCGGGCTTGATCAGTAACCGTGCCAGCGTCAACAAAGTTAGCGATCCTCGTGGGTCGGTTAACAAATTGCTCTACAGCCAAGCGGATAGCAGTTGCGAGCCTGATTGTGACCCGACGCCAGGGCCAACAAATGAGCTGAAAAATGGCCAGCCAGTCACGGGTATCTCTGGGACACAAGGTGCGCAGCGCTTCTTTTATGTTGATGTCGATGCAGGGCAACGCCTAACAGTCAACATCAGTGGCGGGTCAGGTGATGCAGATCTATACCTACGCCATGGGTCGAAGCCAACCTTAAATAACTGGGACTGTCGCCCTTACAATTACGGCAATAGTGAAGTGTGTACCGTGCAAAGCACACAAAATGGTCGCTATCACGTGATGCTTAATGGTTACACTTCTTTTAACGGTGTCAGTGTGACAGCGCGATACTAATGCACTGTAGCTAAGGCGGTCGCGTTATGACCGAAACCGTTTTATGACCCAAGATGACGATAAAGCGCGGCACAAAGCCGCGCTTTTTAGTGGTATTGGCGCAAGCAATCGTATAGCAAGTTGATAAAGCCCTTTCGATCGACGGCCATTGCCACCTCGGTATTTGCGAGATTGCTCGTGACGTGATAGCGGTCGACGACCGTCATTCCAGTGGTTAACGTCCCTTGTGTCTCGACACCCACCCATAGTGATTCACACTGGAAGAGGTCAGGCATCACCAGCATCGTCATGGCCGGGATCGCAGTCGATAATAATGGGTTCACGCATAAGCTGGCCTATCGCTGAGTTGGAGTGCATGTTGCTCAGCACAGGATAAACGTCTTGTCACTCACAGCGTGTGATCGCCCTCGCTAATTGCTAAGCGCTTGCACGAGCGAGATGTAACAGTTGAATAATTTATCATCAAAAACTGAGAGATGAGTTGTTACACATTGTCAACATGTTGCGAACGAAAATGTGGTTGTTGCATTATTTTGCAAACAATTCAATCAATCTACCTTTGCTTGATAATTTAGTTTTTAATTTCAATTAAGTGGTGTTTTATTGGTGTTATAAGCTGCATTTTTGATTTTTAACTAGATTATATGACAAGTTTTTAACAAAACAATTAGGACATATGTCTATTACATTTATGTGATACTTTAAGTCGAACTCGCTACTATGCAACCGCACAAAATATTATAACTAAGAGAGTTTGACGTGAACCAGACTATAGATATCTCCTCAAAAAGTGTATCGCACCGTTGGACCCAACATGATACCCATTGGGCCTTGAGCTTATTCGGTACCGCGGTGGGGGCTGGGATCCTGTTCCTCCCGATTAATCTTGGGATGGGAGGCTTCTGGCCGCTCATGATTATGGCCGTACTGGCGTTTCCGATGACGTTTATGGCTCACCGAGGCCTAGCACGTTTTGTGCTGTCGTCGCGCCACAAAGATGCCGATTTCACCGATGTGGTTGCCGAACACTTCGGTAGTCATGCAGGCCGTTTGATCTCCATGCTGTATTTCCTTTCTATTTTCCCCATTTTGTTGATATATGGCGTTGGGCTGACCAATACAGTTGATAGCTTTTTGGTTAATCAGCTCGGGTGGGCGTCGCCAAACCGCGTAATGCTTTCTGGTGTGTTAGTCGCTGGTATGATTGCGATCATGATGGGCGGCGAGCGCCTGATGCTGCGTGCATTTGCGGCGATGGTTTATCCGCTGGTTGCTATCTTGGCGTTTTTGTCTTTTTACCTAATACCATCATGGCAAGCACCGAACCTCGCTATGCCCGGGATGGGAGAACTGGGCATGAATCTATGGCTCGCCGTGCCAGTGGTGATTTTCTCGTTCAGCCATGCGGCGGCGATTTCTAGCTTTGCTAATATTCAGCGCCGTCACTATGGTGATGATGCCCAAGGCAAGTCAGAGCAAATTCTTAAACGCGCGGGCGTGATGTTAGTTGCCTTTGTACTCCTGTTTGTTTTCTCGTGCGTGTTGACCCTCACCCCGGCACAAATGGCGGAAGCGAAGGCGCAAAATGTGTCTGTGCTCTCATACCTTGCTAATGTCACCCAAAACCCATTTATTGGCACCTTAGGGCCTTTGGTCGCCTTTATTGCTATCACATCATCGTTTTTGGGGCATTTCCTCGGTGCACGCGAAAGTCTGAACGGCCTGGTCACCAAACATAGCAAACTCACTTATAAAAAGGCCGATAAGCTCGGCGTGGTGGTGATGTTTTTTGCTATTTGGTGGTGTGCGGTGATTAACCCCAGCATCCTCGATATGATGGGCGCATTGTCTGGGCCTGTGATTGCGATGATCCTATTTATTATGCCAACGGTTGCGGCCTACAAAGTCAAAGCGCTGGCGCAGTATCGCGGCAAAGCGGGTACGTACTTTATCTTTGTCACCGGCATGCTGGCGATTTCAGCGTTGCTTTATAACTTGATAGGCTAATGAAGAATCCGTTATAACCTGTTAAAAGCGCCCAATGGGCGCTTTTAGGCCTCTAAGCGCAAGTAAAAAACGCGATCACGGCTTCATATGGTGAGTCGTCACTACTGAATTTTATGGAGAGTGACTGACAACCCTCCCTTAAACTCTCCTTCAACAATGCATTAAGAGACCACTAACAGTACTTGCTATTTTTCTCTTGTATCGCTAAAGTCTAAATATTAGTTTTTTCTTATGTAAAGGTCGCTATGCTGCCTAAACGATTTTTCCCTTTTGTTGCGCCTTTTTTAATGTCAGTGTTAATGGTGACATTGATGACAGCGGTAATTACGGCTGTGAATACTGGGTTAAGTGATGGGTTTGTTTGGCGTTGGGTTGAGGCTTTTATCGTCGCTTGGCCGATCGCATTCACCATTATTTTTCTCTCGTCAAAGCATGTACAGCGTTTAGCGCAGTGGTTATGCAGTCGCGATTAAAGATCAATCGAACACGTTGAGAACGGCGCAGTTCTTGCCCTGCTTTTTAGCTTGATACATCGCTTTATCCGCATCAACAATTTCACAATGTGGCATGCCGTTAGGGTAATAAGCCACGCCTAAACTCACTGTGACGGGCATCGACGGGTGGTTAAACAAAGCAAGGCTTTGTCTTGAGATTTCCTCACATAAAAGTTTGCCCTGCGCGAGTGCGCGTTCAGCGGAAGAAAAATACTGCAATACGGCAAACTCCTCGCCACCGATCCGAGCTACCACGGCGTCATTGGGCAATAGATTTCGTGCTGTTTGAGCGACAAAGCAAAGTACTTCGTCGCCATGTGCATGACCAAAGCCATCATTAAAGGCTTTGAAATCATCAATATCAAACACCATCAACGTCATTCCTTCTGCTTTACGCATCTGCCCATATAAGCACTGATAAAAGTAACGTCGATTGTGAAGATGGGTGAGTGAGTCGGTAATGGCCTGGTCTTGCAATAAATCGTTGGCTGCTTGTAATGCGCGGGTTTTCTGTTTAACCGTTCTTTTCAGTAACACGATATAGCTGATGACAATCATCACCCCAAAGGCGATTAGCGTTGGTAACAAATATGCCGGATAGACAGTCTCGACATCGTAATACACCCAGCGGTTGAGTAGCCGCCGCTTGGTGTCATCGTTGAGCCAAGCAAATTTATTATCAACCTGATTGAGTAATGCCGTTCTCCCTTTCGCAAAACCGGTATACAACATTTCTGTATAGAGGTGCCTGACGGGGATAAACAGATTATTGTTACTGGTGGTGTAAAGGTGATAATTGGCCACTTGCAGATCGGCGACAAATGCCTGGATTTCTTCAGATAACGCTGCATCAAGCATGGCTTGATTATTCGGGAAAAGCTGCAGCGTTACATCTGGAAATTCGGTTCTCATAAACTCTTCTTCGTACCCGCCTTGCACAACACCGACTGCGTGGTCGGTTTCGCCCGCTAACACATAATCCGCCGATACGCCCGTGAGAGCTTGGCTGAAGAACACTTGCGTATCGATGCTAAAAAGGGGGGTGCCGAAATCCATAAACGCTAACCGCTCTGGCGAGCGAAGTAAGCCTGCGTGAACATCGGCTTGACCGCTTCGTACTGCATCAATCGATTGCTGCCAATCAGTTAACACAAACTCAATTTGATAGCCGTTACGTTTGCCAAATTCTTTCCAAAAATCGATCAAGATCCCTTTTGGCTCTTGATTGCGGTCAAGGTAGGAAAATGGTCGCCAAGCATGCGAGTTCGCCACTTTTAAAACAGGGCTTTGCGACTTGGACTGTTGGTTTTGCTCAGCGTCAACACCCAGCGTGATGGTCAAGAGGACGCCAACGCTCAGAACCGCAACGATGACACGAGTCACCACAGATAACACCCCAGAATGCCGCATAAACAACCCTTGAATCTGGCAATGGCTAGAAATAATGGCGCCCAATGCACGCGCCCATTACTACCAGTATATGAACAAAACATTAGCGGCTGGGGATAAATATCACTTTTTCCGCAAGATTGAGAGGATAGTGCGTTGGTGTTGATGCACCCGATTTGGGCAATATTAACGGTATGAGGTGGCGCTCCGGGCGTTGCTAAGCTGGGTGCGCCACATTGTTAATCTGTTACTGTTTGGCCCCGTGCTCAGCGAGCACATGAGCGTTGACCGTTTGAAACGGATACGACGCAAGGGCGCCAAAACCGGGTATTGTCTTCGCTTTGATTTTGGTATGAAGCGGTGAAGACAGGCCGAGTAAAAAGCGTGTCGTTGCCGCGTGACTTGGCGTTGCATCGCAAGCGACGGCGAAGTGCTGGCACCATGATGATAATGCCTGTACATCGATCGCGGGTAACTCAGGGCGTGGGGGTAGCTGAGCAATATGTCCTTGGCATACGGAACAATGGCCACAGGTGGTTGGCGCTGCGTGATCGCCAAAGTAGTCGGCAAGACGCTGGCTAATACAGGTTGAAGAGGCCAATAAAGCCAGTAATTGGTTGATGCGGGCCAGTTCGCTCGCTTCCTTTTTAGCAAAAAGGGCATGCAATTGTTCGGCTTGCGCTGGAACATCAATCTCATGGGGACTGATCGAAAAGACTTGCGTGACCTGTTGGGTGGCAAGTGTTATCCAACCTTGCTCGTGAAAATAGTCCAGTGCTGCTAACGCACGCTTTCTTTCTGCCCCAAAGCGTTGCCACAATTGCTGGAAATCCATTTTGTACCAGGTTTTAGCTTTGACCGCGCACGCAAATAGTTGGACAACAAATTCGCGCCGCTCGCCCTGAAATTTAGCCGTAATGGCTGCTGGCGACTCAACACATTGGAATTTCACATCGGCAAAATAGCTGTATTGGCTGGTGATCACGCCGGCCATTTCCAAATAAACCAGCAGCGTTTTAAGAGGCAAAAGGCGAATATTATACATCCGTGACAGGCTATGGAGCATGACTTCCCATTGTTGACCTGCTTGTTTTATTTCTTGCAACAGCCCCTCAATCGCTGCCTTATCGGGTGTATCACCGTAGATAAAATTTTCCAGTACATTCAGGCTCGACTGATTGGCGAGCACAGTGCACGTTGCTCGAAGGCCATCTCGCCCTGCGCGGCCAATTTCTTGGCTATAGTTTTCGATCGATTTAGGCAAGTCAAAATGGATGACACGCCGGATGTCAGCCTTATCGACCCCCATCCCAAAGGCGATGGTTGCGACAATACACGGCGAACGGCCCGCCATAAACGCCTCTTGTATCGACACGCGGGTGTCGTGACTCATACCGGCATGGTAAGCCGTCGCGGGGATATGCTGGGTTTGTAGCCACTGGGCTACATCCTCGGCGGTTTGCTGCTGAGTGACATAAATGACAGTCGGCAAATGGGGATCAGGTTGCAACTGCTCAATCAGTGCTTGTCGTTTTTGCACTTCCTCTACAGCGATCACATTCAGGTGAAGGTTTGGACGATAAAAGCCGGTCAACGTGGTGTTGTTTGACGGAATGGCAAACTTTCGCTGCATGTCTTCGACCACCGCTGGGGTTGCAGTTGCGGTGAGAAGCAATACCTGCGGGATATTTAATTGCTCTCGATAAGCAGGGAGTTTGAGGTAATCAGGGCGAAAATTGTGGCCCCACTCTGAGATGCAATGTGCTTCATCTATGACCAGTAAAGAGATGGGGATAGGGGTGATAAATTGGCGAAAACGTTCGTTGTTTAACCGTTCGACCGAAATCATCAGGACTTTGATGTCGCCGCGACGGATTTGCTCCATCACTTGTTTAGTTTGCTCGGGGGTCTGTGTGGAATCAATGGTAGCGGCAACAATACCTTTACGGCGCATAAATGCGATTTGATCATGCATGAGCGCTAATAAAGGTGAAATCACTAAGGTTAAGTGAGGCAGTTGTGTGGCGGGCAGTTGATAGCACAATGACTTACCCGCACCGGTAGGAAAGATAGCACAGGCTGACTCTCCTTGCATTATCTGAGCAATGACCGATTCTTGCCCTGCTCGAAATGATGAAAACCCAAAAATGTGCTCAAGTGCTTGTGTCAACATGCCGCCTCTCCCCCTTTTTTAACCTAGTGGTTTTTATAAACAAGGGAAGAGACGGTATCGACGACGTGTTAACGTTGCAAGCACAAGAGAGCGTGAGTGCGAGCAACCCCATTCTATTGAGTAAGCGGAGAACCTTTTCTAACTCAGAAAAGCGTGATTACAACGCCTTAACCAATGCTGCGATGTCATCCCAGCTGCGCGCGTCAATCAACTTGCCGGGCACCATCCAGGTACCGCCGCATGCAAGTACTGAGGGCAACGCGAGATAATCATTTACATTCGCCTCACCCACGCCGCCGGTTGGCATGAAACTCACGGGGTACACGGCAGATAACGCTTTTAACATCGCGATGCCGCCTGAAGCTTCCGCGGGGAAAAACTTCAACGTATCCAGCCCAAGCTCCATGGCTTGCTCGACTAAACTGGGGTTGTTGACCCCGGGGATGATAGGAATACCGCGCTGTTGGCAATGTTTCACTGTGGTTGGGTTAAGCCCAGGGCTGACAATAAAATCGGCGCCTGCGTCAATCGCAGCGTCGACTTGGGTTGCAGTGAGTACCGTGCCGGCACCAATCAGCATATCGGGATAGGCATCGCGCATGAGACGAATAGCACGGGCGGCGGCGTCAGTGCGAAAGGTAATTTCAGCGCACGGTAGATCATTATCTACCAAGGTTTTGGCGAGCGGCACGGCATCATCCGCATTGTTAATCGCAATCACTGGCACGATGCGAATTGCCTTAAGGCGTTGATTCAGTTCAGTCATAGGGTTCCCTTACAGTAAAACGCTTAATAGCGAGACAGTCACAAAGTCACTATTGAAACGGGTTCTCGCATAGCGTGAGATAGCGACTCACATCACCCGATTGAACTGGGCAGACGGACTTTGTCGATTTTTCTTTTTGGAGTTGCAGTCGCTGACAGTCTTGATGGTCCGGTGAAAAGTGTATCCATACGCTATCCATGGTCAAGGTGTTGGCAAGGTAATAAACATGCTGACGATGATCAGCCACATTAGTCCAAATGGTGTAAGACGCTTTTTCTGTGTGATAAGGGTTAAAATTGACAGGAACGGAGCATGTAGCCACGAGCGAACGTGCTTGATAAACCGCTTCACACTGGTTTTGCGCGGGCCGGCTAAAGGTTAAGTAATAGCTGGCTCGTTCAAAGCGTTGTGTAGCACTGTTGCCGCCGGGTGCTGAATAAACCGGGTGAGCAATAGGATTGTTGGGATCAAGGCCCCACGTATAAGTCCAGTAAGCCTTCAGCGTTTGCTGTGTTTTATAGTCGGGTTGGTTGGTGACAACAGTATCGTCATGGCTTTCATAGAGTTGAAAAGCGCCGTCTCGCACTTCGATAACTCCGGCATTTCCATCGGCATCGGAAAGTGATAGATGCAAATGAGAGTCGGTGTCCGATGTATCAGGTAAGCGTTCTGAAACGATGGTGATCGTGTTTGAGGTAAAAAACTGAATCACTTGATGAACGTTGGCAAAACAATCCAATACAAACTGCACCCAGCGGTTAGCACTCAAAAATTGTCCGTCTCCGGTTGCCGGCCCGTAACTGACATCTGAGTCATATAGGCCATTCACGGCTAATCCGGCTTCGTTGAGGCCGTCCACGGCAGCATAACCTTGCTTGTCACTACCCATGACAGTGACGAGACTTGCGTATTCCGAGCGCCATTGTAGTACCTGCTGCTTACGAATACCGAGCTGGCTAGCAGACTTCGCGTCCAGTCCTCGACTTTTCATACCTTTTGGGAAACGATAGAAATAGGTATTAATCGGCCAAAACCAGTCCATATTGCGCGCAGTGATAGGATACTGTGGATTAAGGTTGTTAAAGATGCGTGTGCACATACCATTGATGCCTTTGTTATTAACATGTTAATCAATCCAGGCTATGATAGCTGATGTTAAAAGATTGACCTATACGAGAATGAAAATGGAAGTGAGTGAACTCAACAGCAGTTCTGAGTTGCGCCTCAAAGTGCTTAAAGGATTAAGCCTGGGTGTGGGTGGTTTAGCGGTCTTGGTGGCGATCGGTAATGTACTTGTTAGTCAAAGCTATATCTATGCCTCTTTTGTGATGCTGTACGCGCTTTACTCTTGGCATGTATATCGACAGACCGCTAAAACGACCATTTTTAATGGCCACAAATACATCATGTCGGCCAGCTTGACACTGTTAGTGATTGCGGGAACGGTTTTGAAGCCAACGGACACTGGCGTGTTCTTTTGGACGTTAATTTTTCCCATTATTTATTACCTGCTGTTAGGACACAAAGCGGGATTTTTGGCCACTGCTTCTTTATTTCTCATCCAAATGGTTAATATCGCTTTTCAGTTTAATACTGAGCAGTATTTCGACATGATAACCATGATGCTTAACTTTTCGTTTTGTTACGTCACCATTGCCGTTGTCTCACATGCCTATGAAATCAATCGCGTACTGGCGGAAAATAAACTGAGTAAACTGGCTACGTGTGATCCGCTAACTGGAGCTAATAACCGCCTCGCGTTGAAGCATCGCTATAAAACATTACAAGATCAGCAAGCTGGGTTTCATCTTTTGGTGCTGGATATTGATCATTTTAAAGCGGTTAATGATGAATATGGCCACGATGGCGGCGATGTCGTGTTGCAATCGGTGGTGAACACCATGGTTGAGGTCGCGGGGAGTGACAATGTATTCCGGCAAGGGGGAGAGGAGTTTTGTCTTCTATTAGAAGGTGTTTCTCATCATGATGCGCTAGCGATGGCAGAGCGAATCCGCAAGCGTATTGCGAAAACCCCCATTGTTTATCAGCAGCGCGCCATTCCAGTCACGGTCAGTATCGGGATCACGCAAAGCGAGGCATCAAAATGTGCTCAAGAAATTAATCGTCAAGCGGATGCGAATTTGTATGCGGCGAAAGCAGGTGGTCGGAATAAAGTGGTGGCGTGAAACGGTTAAGGCGCCACTTTGCCTCGCAGCGCTTTGGTTTGGCTTTTGCGTTTCTTGGCGTCTACGCGGCGACGTTGTGAGGCTTTGGTGGGCTTAGTGGGTTTACGTTTTTTCTGCTCTACCATCGCGCTTTTGAGTAACGCCTGCAACCGCTCTAGCGCATCCTCTCGGTTTAATTCTTGAGTGCGATAGTTTTGCGCTTTTATTACCACGACGCCCTCTTTGGAGATGCGCGAATCAGACAGAGCCATTAATCTGGCTTTGTACGCATCAGGCAGTGACGAGGCTTGGATATCAAAGCGTAGATGAATGGCGCTCGATACTTTGTTGACGTTTTGCCCGCCTTTCCCTGCGGCGCGGATGGCCGTGAGCTCAATTTCATTGTCGGGAATCGCCACCTTATTCGATAGAGTGAGCATTCAACCTCTCATGTATAAAGAAAGGGCGCAGTGTACCCAGAATAAGGCCTGCGGCGCAAATAGACCGGCAGGCCAGGGCGGCTGAGTCCGAGCGTTAGGGGAGATCAAACACCAGAGCTTGGCTGGTTTCATTGCTCTTATTACTGAAGGTTACGTGATGGATATCTTCAATTTTTGCGCCATCACCGGGGGCCAGAGATGTCGTTTCAACGTCGAGCGTGCCCGCGACCTGATGCACATAGGCATGGCGTCCAGCCTCCAATGGCAAGGTGACCGATTCACTGGGCGGTAGAATAAGCTGTAGCAAACGCGCATCTTGTTTGATGTGTAAGGTGCCATCTTCCCCTGTTGGGGTCGCGATAATGGTAAAGCCAGCCTGCTTACCAAAATCTTTTTGCTGATAGCCCGGCTCTCCGCCTTGCTCATTGGGCTCAATCCAGATTTGTAGAAAGCGTAAGGCTTGGGTTGACGAGGCATTATACTCGCTATGATAAATACCGCGCCCCGCCGACATCAGCTGGAACTCGCCAGCGGGTAGGGTTTGTCGGTTGCCTTGGCTGTCTTTGTGTTCGATTTCCCCTTCCAGCACCAGACTGATGATTTCCATATCACGGTGTCCGTGGGTATCAAAGCCTGCGGCGGGCGAGACGATATCATCATTGATCACTCGCAGTGCAGAGAAGCCCATATGATGGGGATCGTAATAGCTACCAAATGAAAAAGTATGGCGACTTTGTAGCCAGCCAAAGTTGGCCTGACCGCGATCGCTGGCATGACGGACGGTGATCATAATGCTTCTCCTCACTAATTCGATGTTGAACAGCGGTAACGCTGAACAATAAATGCAGTGTAGAAACAAAAACGCCGTGCGAACACGGCGTAAGATTGAGCATCTTGTTCTAAAAAGCTGAATAACCCTAGCTTAAAAACGCACTACAAGGTTTTGTGTGGCCCAAAGCACTCATAATGGAACTGTTCGTCAGGCACGCCAAGCTCGCGAAGTTGCGCTTGAATATGGCGCATAAAGCCAACTGGGCCGCAGAGATACACCTGTACCGCGGCTGGACTGAACGTATTGCTCACCGCAGTGAGATCCATCCATCCGGTATGATCAAAGTCTTGTCCAAGCGTATCCGTGGGTTGAGGTTGGTTATACCAAATGTGCGTCTGAATATGCGCGTGCTGACGCGCGAGGGTGCGGACAGAATGATTGAAAGCATGCAGTTTGCCGTTCTCGGTCGCATGCAGCCAAGTGACGGGCGCGTCATGTTCGGTCAGGCTTTCCAGCATCGCTAACATTGGCGTTACGCCCACCCCGCCAGAAATTAATACCACGGGTGTATGCGGATCCACGTTCAGTTTGAGATCGCCCGCCGGTGGGGTGAGCATCACAGTGCCACCAACGGCTAATTCGTCATGTAAGTAATTGGAGACCTGACCTTGTGGCTCCCGTTTTACCGAGATCTGATAATGCTGGCCGTTAGGCGCATGTGACAAACTGTATTGGCGAATTTCTTGATGTTCAAAGCCGGTATGATTCACGACAATGCCAATGTATTGCCCGGCCGTAAAAGGTGCGACGGGCTCACCGTCTTGAGGGGCAAACACAAAACTGGTGACCTGTTCACTCTCGGGGCGTTTTTCAATCAACGTGAATGCTCGTTGCCCTTGCCAGCCACCGATTTGGGCGTGGCTATTTTCATAAAGCTGCTGCTCTTTGGCGATAAATACATCCGCGAGCACTTGATAGGCCTCAGCCCATGCATCAAGCACGGCTTGTCCCGGCGAAAGGAGCTCATCAATGGTGGCCAATAAATGCTGACCGACAATCGGATAATGCTCGGCTTGGACCAGCAAGCTGGTATGTTTGTGAGCAATCTTCTCTACCGCACCCAGTAAAGCGGGCAAGTTGTCGATGTTCTGTGCATAGGCACAAATCGCGTTAAACAGCGCTTCCCGCTGATCGCCATTTTGCTGGTGGCGGAGGTTAAAAATGTCCTTTAACTCGGGGTGATGGTGGAACAGTCTTTGGTAAAAGTGGGTCGTCAGCTTCGGGCCAGTTTCGGCGAGCACAGGGGCAGTTGATTTAACAATATCAATGGTTTGTTGGCTTAACATTCGCGTCTCTCTAAACATGTATACTTAATGCATGTTTAAGTTGTATCTAAAATGCATGTTTAGGTCAATGTAAAATGGCTAAGAAAAATGTGAAGAGAAAACAGAGAACAAAAAAGTGTTTGTTAAGCAGTATGTTAGTTATAACCTAGCAGAACTCAATCGTTGAGTCCTGCTAGGTGAAAGAGGAGGAATTTCTATGAGCTTTTTTGCATATCACTTGCTGATATATGGGTTTCAGCGGTGTATTTTGATAGTGCGGAAACCACGCGATTACGGCCTTGTTCTTTGGCTTGATACAAAAAGTTGTCCGCATCAGCCAGTAACGCGTTGATGGTGGAAGCGCCCGTAAATACCGCGACGCCGGCACTGACCGTGATACCGGTTGCTTGGCCTTCAAACGGGAAGCTTTCAACTTGCACGCGCAATTTCTCTGCCACTTTTACGCACGTTGCTAAGTCAAGATTGGGGCAAATCACTAAAAATTCTTCGCCGCCCCAGCGAACGACATAATCTGTACTTCTCACGTTGTACTTTAGAATGTTGGCAACGTCTTTTAAGACCAGATCACCTTCAAGGTGGCCATAGGTATCATTCACTTGTTTAAAGTGATCGACATCGAGAATAATCACACCAAACGACTTGCCCGTGTACGAGGCATTATCGAGCTGTTGTTCTAAAATATGGTTGCCTTTTAAACGATTAAACAGCCCCGTCATACTGTCGACTTCAGAGCGACGCTCCAACAGTTTTTTATCGGTAATATCAGCGCCGATACCAATATAACCAATCACTTTTCCTGCTTCGTTTTTATTGGGCATAATATGGGTCTGCAGCCAAAACTCTTCACCTTGTGCGGTTTTATTGTGAAACTCACCTTTCCAACTGATCCCGTTTTTTAAATTCGTCCACAACTGGGTAAAGTCGGAGGGTACGCATGCATCATGCTGAAAAATAGAAGCGGGTGCACCAATGACATCTCGGCGTCGATAGCCAGAAAGCACGGACATTGCATCATTACAGCCAATAATGATGCCTTCTTTGTCGGTTTCTAAAATAGGAATGTATTGATCGATAATGCTGCTGTACTTCTTGTTCTCTTCTATGTTTTCTTGCAAAGCATTGGCTGTTTTTGATAGAGACTTTGCAATTAAAAACGCAACAGGAAAAGCCAATACTAGAATCGCAATAACTGACTGAAGTGCCCCTTCTATCGCTTCGGCGGTGAGTTGATTGGTGAAATTTTGCGATGCACGTGCGTAAAGCACCAAGCCATTGTCATTTTTAATTAGGTTATCCAGATCATATTGGAAAACAGAGCCGTCGCTGTATAAAAGCTGCTCTCTCAGTGATGCGATTTCTGTTTGCACCGTGGGTGATTTATTAAGATAGCGACTGAAGTCATATTCGCTGTTAGTCGATGTAAGGATAAAACCATCCTTATCTGTGATAGTAATATCTAGTTTATCGCTGTTCACCAAGATACCGAGCAGGTACGAGGCGTTCATATTAGCAATAATATAACCGGCACGGTTTCCCGTCACTGGCGAAATCACAGGGCGAGCGACGCGTAATGTGGGTCGAAGTGGGCGTTCAATTTCACCAAACTCTTTGTTGAGGTTAATACTGGAATAATAGGTAGTGTCGTCAGAAAGCGTTTGTAGCTCAGCGAAATAACGGCTGTCCGACTTGTCTTGCAATTGCTCCGGTTTCTCAATTCGATAGGCGCTGTTTGCGCTGTTTGCGCTGTTTGCGCTGTTGGGCTTATAAACGTCGATAATCTCATTGCCATTCACGTCAAGTAGCCGCAGTTGAAAGATAGCGGCGTTAGCACGCGCCAAGCCGAGCAGATAGCGCTGAAGGTTTTCTTTTGCATCTGGAGATTTGGTTGTCAGGTAACTATCAATAAAGTCACTCTGCGCCGCGTTCACTACGGTGAGCTCAGCAGAGCCAATCAGCGTGCGCGTCGTGTTTCCAACCCGATCAAATTGAAAGTCGATTTGGTCTTTTATGATCCCTTTTGATATCTGGTTGAGATGGTAGTAGTTGAGCGCATTCGTGATTGCTACGATCAGAATTCCAAAAATAACAAATGAAATCAAATATTTGTAAAATGTAGAGCCTTTGAATATTGATGTCATTCTTTTCCCCTAAACCAACACATTACACCTTTCCTCAATGCATAGTAGACTAGTCTTGGCTGTCTAGTTGAATGTGGTCGACTTTTTTAAACTGTTTTTGGTTAACCTTTCTTAGAAAAAGTGAGACAAGAAGACGATGATAACAGTGACGATAGCTTTGTTTTCACTGAGTGAAGACTTACAATTTGGCGGAGCAGCAAGAGGCACATATGCAACTAACCAGCTTTACAGATTACGGGCTTCGCACGTTGATTTTTCTGGCCTCCTTGCCAGAGGGTGAGCTTACCAACATTACTGAGGTGACACGTTTGTTTGGTGTGTCGCGCAATCATATGGTGAAAGTCATCAACCGGTTAGGGCAGTTGGGATATATTCAAACGGTGCGCGGAAAGAACGGGGGGATTCGTCTACTGCAAGCGCCGACCGCGATCACGGTGGGGCAAGTCGTACGCGATCTTGAACCGTTGGAACTCGTCAATTGCTCGGTTGAGTTTTGTCATATCACTCCAGCGTGCCGCTTAAAAGAGCGTTTAGCGAAAGCCAAACAAGCCTTTTTAAAGGAGTTGGATGCATGCACCATCGATGCGCTTATCAACGACAATCGCGAGTTAATGATATTGCTCACCCGCCCCTAAATGTGCAAGGACCGCACTAAGTAGAGCTTATGGCCAATTCCGCTTCAACACACACCGCCTCGACACCATCTGCTTCAAGTCGCAACAGTAAAAACCTGACGGTTCTGTGGGAGCTGATTGCGTTTATTCGTCCTTATCGCTGGCAAGTGAGTGCGGCCTTGCTGGCCTTAGTGTTTACTGCATCATTAACGCTGTCGGTTGGACACGGCGTTCGGCTTTTGATTGACCAAGGCTTTGCGCAGCAATCACTGGTTGAGCTGGGGAATGCGGTACAGTTTATTTTGCTGATCACGGTATTAATCGCGATCGGCACCTTCTTCCGATTCTATCTGGTGTCGTCAGTGGGTGAGCGGGTCAGTGCCGACATTCGCCAAGCGGTGTTTGATCATGTAATTGGCCTGCATCCGAGCTATTTTGAAACCCATGGCAGTGGCGAAATCATGTCGCGTATCACCACAGATACTAGCTTGCTGCAAAATATAATCGGCTCTTCCTTTTCCATGGCGATGCGCAGTGCGCTGATGTGCGTGGGCGCCATCATCATGCTGTTTGCCACCAATATTAAACTGACCTTGATTGTGCTGGCCTCCGTGCCTTTTATTTTGGTGCCAATACTTATCTATGGCCGTCGTGTGCGGGCGTTGTCGCGGCAAAGCCAAGATTCGATGGCTGATGTAGGCAGCTATGCCGGTGAAGCCATCACCAATATCAAAACCGTGCAAAGCTTCGCAGTAGAAGATCACGCCAAAGCCGCATTTGGGCAAGAGGTGGAGCGTGCCTATCACATCGGACGCGAGCGCGTGAAACAACGAGCCATTCTTATTTCTGGCGTGATCGTGATTGTGTTCAGCGCCATTACTGGCATGTTATGGGTCGGTGGTCGCGATGTGATTCAAGATACCATGTCAGCAGGCGATTTGGGCGCCTTTGTATTTTTCGCCATCATGGTTGCCTCCTCGATGGCTACCTTGTCGGAAGTGATGGGGGAGTTGCAGCGCGCGGCAGGTGCGACGGAGCGCTTGGTGGAGCTGTTGCACGTGCAAAGCCATATTCGCACTCCTTCTACCTCACCGAGTGTCGATGCCCAATCACTGAGCAATGATATTCGCTTTGAAGCGGTGCATTTTCATTATCCCACGCGGTCCCATCAACCGGCGATTGATACGCTGAACCTTGCTATTCAGCCCGGTGAAGTCGTGGCGTTAGTAGGGCCATCGGGAGCGGGGAAAACCACCGTGTTTGAATTATTGCAACGTTTCTACGATCCGCAATCAGGCGCGGTTATGTTGGGCGGACAAGATATCCGCAGCTTGTCCCCGCAAGCGTTGCGCCAACAAATGGCTCTGGTGCCACAACAACCCGCCCTGTTTAGCGATGATGTGATAGGTAACATCCGCTACGGCAGGCCAGATGCCAGTGAGCAAGCGGTGAAAGAGGCGGCCATGCAAGCGCACGCCGATGCCTTTATTCAGCAATTACCGGATGGTTATCACAGCTTTCTAGGTGAGCGAGGCGTGCGGCTTTCGGGCGGCCAACGACAGCGAATTGCGATCGCTCGCGCGATTCTTAAAGACCCACGGATCTTGTTGCTCGATGAAGCCACCAGTGCACTCGATAGTGAAAGTGAGCATGCGGTGCAGCAAGGCTTGGCAGCTTTAATGCGGGACCGCACGACCTTGATTATCGCTCACCGCTTATCGACCATTCAGCATGCCGACCGCATTGTAGTGATGGATCAAGGCAAACTTATTGATGTAGGCAGCCATACCGCCTTGCTGGCGCGCTGCCCTCTGTATCAACGCTTGGTAAAACGGCAATTTAGTCAGCCATCGCATCCTTAAGCGTTGTTTTCCAATTCTTTGATTTGTTGGTCAATCTTTTCCGCTTCTTCGGTGAGTAGTGAGTAACCTCTGATATCGCCATTGCGCTGGGCCTCAAAGGCTTGCTGTTGCTTAGCTTCGTACTGCTTTTTTAGCTTTTTAACCGGATTTGGCTTTAAAAATGAGAGCATGTCGTGTCCTTTGTTGATAACTGACATGCTCCACTACGGTGTGAGGGTGAGCTTGGATGATAAGCGGCTGCTTTTTAGCGGCTCAAAGTGGGTGCGCGATAAAACCTTCTGCAGGAATGTCAGCGGTTAATCATTAAAAAAGTCATCAATGATCGCTTGGTACTCTCCGGTGGCTTTCATGTCTGCTAACGCGTGATCAAATTGGTCGCGCAGAGCTGATAGCCCTTGCACTTTAGAAAAGGCAATGTAACTGGGGGTGTCTTCAATCGGGTGGGGGTTGATCTCGACAATACCCTTCATATTCAGCTGACTAATCAGCGCGCGTGCTCCAAAATGGTTGCTGAGCCACAAGCGTGCTCGGCCACTTTCCAACATCCGAAGGCACTGTGGCGCGCGAGTTAGCCGGAAAACCTGATCGAATTGATTTTGCGCCAAGGCAGTATCCATTCGGCTGCCGTAACTGACTTGATTGATCACGCAGACGGAGTAAGCGTCAAAATTGAACGATTGAATAGCATCTTCAGAGACACTGACATCGGGGCGATGAACAAAACGGATCCCTTGTTGGAATAAAATCTGCTCAGAGTAATCGAGAAAGGCTTCGCGCTCTGATGTTTTGAAAATGGTGAATATACCGTCCGCTAGGCCGGTTCGGACTTGGTAGAGTGCTCGCGCCCATGGCAGCACTTCAATCTCGACGTCATAGCCTAGCTTGGCGAAGGTTCGACTGACCACCCGCACCGCTACACCATCCAGTGAGCCATCCGAGGTTTGAATATAGGGAGGGTATTCTAACGTGACTAAGCGCACGGTTGCCGTAGCAGCATGGACTACTCCGGTCATTCCCAACAGCAGTACCATCAATAGCACACGTACAACAGGGCGTCGACATAGACTCAGCAAGGCTTGATCACTCTCAGTAAAATGGTGCATTACTTTAAGTTTAGCCAGCAAGCGGTAAGGCGGGGAAAAATTTCGCTGAGCGGGATTGGCCAAAGCTGTCACTACAGGTTGTTGAATCGCAATGTTGGATAGCACGAAGCAATCAAAAAAGGCGAGCCGAGTGGCTCGCCATTAACATCACTGTGTCCGTTAACGGAGTGGATTACTCATCCATATAGCTTTCAATGCTAGGGCAAGAGCAAATGAGGTTACGGTCACCGTAGACGTTATCGACACGATTGACTGATGGCCAGTATTTGCTTGCCTTGTTATGAGCAGATGGGAAGCAAGCCAGCTCACGTGAATAGGCGTGGGACCACTCGTCAGCCATTAGATCTGCTTGGGTATGTGGCGCATTGACCAATGGGTTGTCTTCCAGCGTCCACTCACCGTCTTGCACCTTGGCAATTTCCTCGCGGATGGCAATCATGGCATCACAGAAGCGATCCAATTCCTCTTGGCTTTCACTTTCGGTCGGCTCAACCATCAGGGTGCCCGCGACCGGGAACGACATGGTCGGCGCATGGAAGCCATAATCCATCAAGCGTTTAGCAATATCTTCTTCGCTGATGCCGGATGCCTCTTTGAGCGGACGAATGTCGATAATGCATTCGTGCGCAATGCGTCCGTTTTTGCCGCGATAGAGCACGGGGTAGTAGGGACGCAAGCGCTCCATTACATAGTTGGCGCTGAGAATCGCCAACTCGGTCGCGCGGGTCAGGCCTTGTTCACCCATCATGGCAATGTACGCCCATGAAATAGGTAAAATCGAGGCGCTACCCATTGGTGCAGCCGAGACGGCAAATTCGTCGCCTTGCTCGACATGACCGGGGAGGAAAGGCGCAAGGTGCGATTTCACGCCAATCGGTCCCATGCCCGGGCCGCCACCACCGTGGGGAATACAGAAGGTTTTGTGCAGGTTGAGATGCGAGACGTCTGAGCCAATGTAACCCGGCGTTGTCAGCCCCACTTGCGCATTCATGTTGGCGCCATCCAAGTAAACTTGGCCGCCTGACTCGTGCACTAGTTCGCACACTTGCTGCACGGTTTCTTCGTACACACCATGTGTCGATGGGTAGGTGATCATAATGCACGAGAGCGCATCGCGGTGTTTATCGATCTTGGCTTTCAGATCGTCAATGTCGATGTTGCCATCGTCATCACAACCAACCACGACCACTTTCATTGAGACCATCGCCGCGGAGGCAGGGTTGGTGCCGTGCGCGGAGCTTGGGATCAAGCACACGTTGCGGTGACTGTCACCACGGCTTTCATGGTAGCGCTGAATCGCGATCAAGCCCGCATACTCCCCTTGTGCGCCTGAGTTCGGCTGCATGGAGATCTCGTCGTAGCCGGTGATTTCACACAGCATGTCACGCAGTGATTTGCCCAGTGTTTGATAGCCTTTGGCTTGCTCCAATGGCACAAACGGATGCAGGGCGCCAAACTCTGGCCAGGTAACAGGGATCATCTCGGCCGCGGCGTTCAGCTTCATGGTACAGCTTCCCAGCGGGATCATACCGTGGGTGAGGGAGAAGTCTTTGTTTTCCAACGCCTTCATATACCGCATCAGCTTGGTTTCACTGTGATAGCGGTTAAAGACGGGGTGCGTCAGGTATGCACTGCTTCGGCGGCATGCGGCAGGAATGGCGGCAAATTCATCTGCTTCAATGTCGCTCGACACGGCTTCCGCATTGCCTTGACCGGTGAGCGCGGTAAGCAATTGATTGACTTCTGCCAGCGTGCTCGCTTCATCAAAGCTCACGCCGAGTTGGCCATCCAGTTTACGCAGGTTAAAACCGGCATCTTGCGCCTTTTGGTACAAGGTATCAGTTTGCTCGCCTGTATTAAGCGTGACGGTATCAAAGAAGCTATCGTGCGCGAGGTTTAAGCCGGCCGCTTGTACCGATTTGGCGAACAGCGCGGTCAGATGATGTACACGGCGGGCAATCTTCTTCAAACCGTCGGGGCCGTGGTAGACCGCGTAAAAAGCAGCCATGTTGGCGAGCAATGCTTGGGCGGTACAAATATTCGAGGTCGCTTTTTCACGGCGAATATGTTGCTCGCGCGTTTGCATCGCCATGCGCAGGGCTTGGTTGCCTTTGCTATCGACCGATACGCCAATCACGCGGCCAGGCATGGTGCGTTTTAGCTTGTCGCGTGTCGCCATAAAGGCGGCGTGTGGACCCCCGTAACCCATGGGCACACCAAAGCGTTGTGCTGAGCCAATCACCACATCCGCGCCCATTTCACCCGGTGCTTTGAGCAAAGTGAGTGAAAGCAGATCGGTGGCGACGGCGACCAAGGTCTTCTTGCTTTGCGCTTCCGCGATAAGCGCGCTGAGATCGCGCACTTCACCGGTGGTGCCCGGGTACTGGAGCAGGGCGCCAAATACATCGTGCTGGTTCAGTGTGTCGGTGCCATCAACAACGATGTCAAAGCCGAGGAAGTTGGCGCGCGTTTTAATCACGTCCAAGGTTTGTGGGTGCACATCGCTGGCAACAAAAAAGGCGTTGCCTTTGTGCTTGCCGCCACGTTTACACAGGGTCATGGCTTCCGCGGCTGCAGTAGCTTCGTCGAGCAGTGACGCGTTCGCCAAATCCATCCCCGTTAAGTCCATCACCATCTGCTGGAAGTTCAGCAACGATTCTAACCGGCCTTGCGAGATCTCGGGCTGATAAGGGGTATAAGCCGTGTACCAACCCGGGTTTTCTAGCACATTGCGTAAAATAGGCGGTGGAGTATGCGTGTGGTAGTAGCCTTGACCGATCAGGCTGCGCTTAATGGTATTTTGCGCGGCAATGTCACTTAGCTCATCCAGCATCTGGGTTTCGCTTTTAGGAGCGCTGAGGTTAAGAGGCTGTGGTAAGCGGATGTCAGCAGGGACAGTTTCTTCAATCACGTGCTCGAGGCTGGTGGCATTGATCGCTGCCAGCATCGCGTTTTGCTGATTGGTATCAGGGCCATTGTGGCGCGCGATAAAATCATTATCGGCTACCAGGCTATCGAGTAAACGAGTCTGCGTCATGGTATTCGTCCTGAATTAGTCGTCGATTGTGGCGGTATAGGCGTCCGCGTCCATCAGATGATCCAAGTTGGTGTCGTCTGCCAGCTTAATCTTGGCAATCCAGCCACCTTCAAAAGGTTCTTCGTTGACCAGTTCTGGGCTATCTTCCAGATCTTCATTAATGGCTACCACTTCACCGTCTACGGGGGCATAGATATCCGACGCGGCTTTCACCGATTCCACCAATGAAAAGCCTTCACCTTTTTCAGTACTGTCGCCCACCTCAGGCAGATCGACAAACACGACATCGCCAAGCAGGCCTTGGGCATGATCGGTGATCCCCATAGTGACAGTGCCATCGCCGTTGTCTTTGACCCACTCATGGCTTTCAGAAAACTTTAGTGTCGCGTCCATTTGTTACTCTCCTGCTTTAATACGAGCTGCTCAATCGTTGAGCGATTTACAATGTAAATTGAGACGGCGTTTGGGTGATTACACCGCCTCCTGTGTCTTGCTTGTGCTGGTTGCAATCGTGATAGACGATGCCGAGATTATTTCGCGAGTTGCTTCATATCCTTATCACTGACGATAAAGCGGAAAACGAGCACACAGCTGCTGCACTTCTTTACGCACGCGTGCCTCAACCTCGGCGTTGCCTTCTGGTGCCTCGACTAAAGCATCGAGCACGTCCCCAATCCACTGACCAACTTGGCGGAACTCTTCGGTGCCAAAACCGCGGCTGGTACCAGCGGGGGTGCCGAGGCGAATGCCGGAGGTGATCATTGGCTTTTCGGTATCAAAGGGGATGCCATTCTTGTTACAGGTGATCCCAGCACGCTCGAGCGCCTGCTCAGTTTGGTTGCCCTTTAAGCCTTTGGGGCGTAAATCAACCAACATCAAATGGGTATCGGTGCCGCCGGTGACAATGTCACAGCCACGTGTTTGTAGTACTTCGGCCAAGACTTTGGCGTTAGCAACCACTTGATCAATATACAATTTAAACTCAGGCTCTAGCGCCTCACCAAATGCGACGGCTTTAGCCGCAATCACGTGCATCAACGGACCACCCTGCAGGCCGGGGAACACCGCCGAATTGATCTTTTTGTTGATGTCTTCGTGATTGGTCAGGATCATGCCACCGCGCGGGCCACGCAGTGTTTTATGGGTAGTAGTAGTGACCACATGCGCATGGGGTAGTGGCGAGGGGTGGGCACCAGTGGCAACCAAGCCAGCGATATGCGCCATATCAACCATCAGGTAGGCGCCTACCTCATCGGCAATCGCGCGGAAACGGGCAAAATCAATCGGACGCGGGATCGCGCTGCCACCAGCGATGATCATCTTGGGTTGATGCTCACGAGCCAGCACCGCAACCTCATCGTAATCAATTTCTAAGCTCTCTTTGCTCACTCCGTACTGTACGGCATTAAACCATTTACCCGATAGCGCAGGGCGCGCGCCGTGAGTGAGGTGGCCGCCGGCATCGAGCGACATACCTAAAATGGTGTCACCAGGTTGCAGCAGCGCAAGCATCACCGCACCGTTGGCTTGTGCGCCAGAGTGCGGCTGTACGTTGACATACTCGCAGCTAAACAGCTGTTTTGCGCGGGCCTGGGCGATGGCTTCGACTTCATCAACGTGCTCGCAGCCGCCATAGTAGCGGCGGCCCGGATAGCCTTCGGCGTATTTATTGGTTAAGCAGGTGCCTTGCGCTTGCATGACGGCTTGCGAGACGATGTTCTCTGAGGCGATCAGTTCAATTTGTTGTTGCTGACGTTTGTGTTCGGCCTGCACGGCCGACATCACAGCACCATCGGATTCCGATAAGTTGGTGGAGAAAAACTGCTCCAATTCTACATTCGGGTAGCTCGGTTTCATTGCGCTTTCCTTATTGGCGATGGTGGCTAACAGGCCACGACGTTAATCGGGATCACATTGGTGGCGAGGCCACCTTGTGAGGTTTCTTTGTATTTGCTCATCATGTCGAGCCCTGTCTCGTGCATGGTTTTAATCACGCTATCGAGTGAGACATGGTGTTCACCGTCGCCACCCATTGCCAATCGGGTGGCGTTAATCGCTTTTACAGCGCCCATGGTGTTGCGCTCTATGCAGGGGACTTGCACCAGGCCATCAATCGGGTCACACGTAAGGCCTAGGTTATGCTCCATCCCGATTTCTGCCGCATTTTCAATTTGTTGATTGCTTGCACCCATGGCTGCTGCTAATCCTGCCGCCGCCATCGAGCACGCCACGCCAATTTCTCCCTGACAACCGACTTCTGCTGCCGAAATAGAGGCATTGGTCTTGTACAAAGAGCCGATAGCCGCGGAGGTGGCCATAAAGGTACGGATGCCATCTGGGTTATTGGGCGATACAAACTTATCGTAATAAGCAAGCACGGCAGGGATCACGCCCGCGGCGCCATTGGTTGGGGCGGTGACCACTCGGCCACCGGCGGCATTCTCTTCATTGACCGCCATCGCAAAGAGGTTGACCCAATCATTGGTATCTGTCGGTAACCCATGGGCTTGTTTATCGTGAATCGCTTCGAACATGCCTTTAGCCCGGCGCTTGATGTTCAAACCCCCTGGCAGCACGCCGCCTTGTTTAATCCCGCGATCAATACACTCACGCATTACTTGCCAGATATGGTCGAGCGCTTGATTGACCGTGTCGCGTGTGGCCTTGGTGTCGTGATATTGCGCGCGTGCCACCTCATTGGCGAACATCAGCTCGCTGATGGTCATGTTCGTTTTTGTACATTGCTCAAGTAATTCCGCCGCGCTCTCAAATGGATACGGCGGAGTGAAATCAGTCGCCAGCGCATCCGTTTCACCTTCTTCCACCACAAAGCCACCGCCTACCGAGAAATAGGTTTTGCGAACAAGGCACTTTCCTGCGTTGGTAAAGGCGCTTACCGTCATGCCATTGGGGTGCTCGGGCAGCACCTTCTCATAGTGAAAGGCAATATCTGCCTCCCAGTTAAATCGAATATAGTGGCGCCCCGCAAAAGGAAGCTCGCCACCATTTTTGACCATTTTGGTCATGGTATCGATTTCATCTGACTCGATGGTGGCAGGCATTTCGCCCATTAACCCCATCACACATGCCACGTCAGTTGCATGGCCTTTACCGGTTAACGCCAGCGAACCGTATAGGTCGACTCTGACGTTGTCGATATCGGTCATGGACAGCGTTTGCGCCGCATATTGGGTAAAGCGTGCGCAGGCAACCATCGGGCCGACAGTGTGTGAGCTAGATGGCCCGACGCCTATCTTAAACAGGTCAAACATGCTGTGACTCATGGCCTGTCTCCTAAATCAGTAAGGTACGTTGTTGTCATTATTTATGTTGTCCTGACATCGGCGATGTCGACATTGCTTCACGTTGCACTCAACAGATCCGCGATGATTCTACGCTTACTGTTGATTTAAACATTTTGTTAACGTACCTAAGCGTTCACTTTTCCGCAAAATAAATTTCCAATAAGAAACGTATGTTGTGATCATGGAGACAAAACCTTGCTCTGTTGGCCACGTACCAAGCAAAGCAAACGTTTGCCTTTTTATCTTAAACTAGGGTAAATTGCAAATAGGCAGCATTAACAACACGAAGCCTTTGTCAGCGGCTAGCACTGTTATTGTGCCATGTAAACGTTTAAATCATTGTTTTTAGTAGTGTTTAATGTTCAATGCTGCCACGTTGACTACGTATCGAATGTCGTGCTTCTTTGCCAATTCGCTTGCGAGGTCACGTTTATGGTATCGCTATTTTCCGATAGGAAACTTTTTTGTTAAAAGTGTTAAAGCGTTAAACACAGTGGGACAAACCGATAGAGGCGAAAAGCTGGTGACAACAGACCAATCAACACAGGATGTGTACCCGTCGATGCAGGTTGAACGATCGCTGCGCGAGGGGGAAGCGAGTGAGCCTATTGCGCCGTTGCGTTTGGGCCCGCGCTTAAAAGCGGTGAGGGTCGGGTTAGGGCTGACACTTGAAGAGGCCAGCCAGCGCACAGGCTTGGCGCGTTCAACCTTGTCCAAAATTGAGAATGAGCAGATATCTCCCACCTTTCAAGCCATGCAAAAACTTGCGCACGGATTGGACATTGATATCCCGCAGTTGTTTGCCCCGCCCAAAAAACGGCAAGCTACGGGACGGCGAGATGTGACGTTTGCCGGTCAGGGTAAAGCGCATCCCACTGGCACGTACGAGCATGAATTGTTGGCAACACAGCTAAGCAATAAAAAAATGATGCCGTTTAAGTCGCGGGTCAGGGCACGTGCTTTTGAGGATTATAGCGACTGGATTCGACACGACGGTGAAGAGTTTTTATTGGTGTTGGAAGGCAGCATCCAATTTTTTTCTGAGTTTTATGAAGCGATCACGCTCAATGAGGGTGACAGCGTATATTACGACGCCACCATGGGACACATGCTAGCTTCCGTCAGTGATGACGATGCACTGATCTTATGGGTAACGGCGTCTTAACCAACCACATAAACGCATTGCTTAACGTGGGCAAGATGCCCGCTGGCACAATATGGAGAGAATAATGGCAGAGTTACTCACGACCCCGTTACACAGCCTGCACCTTGATATGGGCGCAAAAATGGTCCCTTTTGCTGGCTATGACATGCCGGTCCAGTATCCGCTGGGTGTGCGCAAAGAGCACCTTCATTGCCGTGAGCATGCCGGGTTGTTTGATGTTTCTCATATGGGGCAAATCCGCCTTCACGGCGCGGATGCGGCCAAAGCATTAGAAGCGCTCGTCCCAGTCGATGTGTTGGATCTCCCTCAAGGTAAACAACGTTATGCCGTATTCACCAATGAGCAGGGCGGCATTTTGGATGACTTGATGATTGCCAACCTCGGCGATTACCTTTTTCTGGTGGTCAACGCGGCATGTAAAGCACAAGACATTCAGCACCTGCGCGATAACTTGAAAGGGAATGTCTCCGTCGAGGTGCTTGAGGATCGCGCCTTATTGGCACTTCAAGGCCCGAAGGCGGCGCAAGTGCTGGCGATATTCAACTCGAAGGTTAATGACATGGTGTTCATGGACATTCAACCTGTTGAGATTAATGGCATTGAGTGTGTAGTGAGTCGTTCAGGTTATACCGGCGAAGATGGGTTTGAAGTGTCTGTCCCGGCCGAACATGCAGAGTCACTCGCCAAAGCCATGTTAGCTCACGATGAGGTGGAATGGATTGGGCTCGGCGCGCGTGACTCACTACGCCTTGAGTGCGGCCTTTGCCTGTATGGGCACGATCTGGATACCACCACGACGCCGGTTGAAGCAACCTTGATTTGGGCCATTAGTAAAGTGCGCCGTGCGGATGGTGAGCGTGCGGGTGGCTTCCCCGGTGAGGGGAAAATACTCGATCAAATCGCTACCAAAGCGGTGAGCCGCAAGCGGATTGGCCTTGTGGGCCAAAGCAAAGCCCCTGTGCGTGAAGGCAGCAAGCTGTTTGATGCAGACGATAATGAAATCGGCGTGGTCACCAGCGGCACCTTTGGCCCCACCAAAGGCATGCCCGTGGCAATGGGTTACCTCCCTCCTGCGTTCATTGCCCCCGGCACCGAGGTATACGCGGAAGTACGTGGCAAAAAACTGCCCATGACAGTCGAAAAAATGCCCTTTGTACCGCAGCGGTATTATCGCGGTTAAATGATTGTTACTCATATAGATGGCACACATCACTTATTGATTATGGTGAATAGGGGTTCGATGTGCCATCTTCATTTTTAATGACATTATACCGCGACTGTTTCGATTCGTTTCTAACTCACATAACTCAAATGGCTAAATTGCTGGCTGAATATGCCTATGTTAGCGTCTATAAAAGCGTAGGACTTGGGTATGGGTTGTGGATAACGATAAGCCTTATTTTTCCTATTGGGGAAAAGCCAGTGCTGATTTAGGAGGCGGAGATGCTTATCACCAGCTGGCCTATCACTGTTTGGACGTAGCGGCCGTTAGCTATCGCCTCCTTCATAAAGAGCGGCCGCTCACGAAAGCCATCGCGGAATTTCTCGAACTCTCTCCAGAACAGCTACGAACCCTATGGTGTTTCATGATGTCGCTTCATGACTTAGGCAAGTATGCGTCCGCATTTCAGGAACTGAACCTCAGTGTTTCCGCTGCCCTATTAAACCCTCGAAGTAAAAAAGAATATGACGGGCGAGAATACCGACATGACAGGCTAGGGTATTATTTCTGGCAGCAGCATGAGACTGAGATAGTTCAAGCTATTTGTGGTCAATCGCTCGGTTCAATGGATGATGAAATAGCCATCTATGAAGCAGTTGACGTGCTGGCGCAATGTGTATTGGGACATCACGGTCAGCCAATCAATCGGCAAATGCCGCCATGGATTAAGTCTTTTACAGAAGTGCGTAACCATGATGCGGTGATAGCATTTATTGCCGATGTGAGTGAACTGTTTCAGCCGCAAATTAATATTGAGATATTGTCGTCTGCTGATTGGCGAACGCGACTTGAACAAGTGAGCTGGCAACTAGCAGGGCTGGCCGTACTGGCGGACTGGATGGGTTCAGATACTCACTTTTTTCCCTACGTCTCTCAGCCTCAACCGCTTGAACAGTATTGGCATTGTGCGCTGGCGTGTGCCGAACAAGCATTAAGCCATACCGACTTATCTCGCACACCGACAGTGACACCTTTTGGTGCCTTTTCCGATATCTTCCCCTTTTCCCCAACACCTTTGCAGGCTTGGGCGGCGTCGGTAGAAATCAACGACCAACCTCAGCTGTTTATCTTAGAAGATATGACAGGGGCAGGGAAGACTGAAGCCGCGCTCACACTCACACATCGACTCATGGCCGCAGGCGCGGCCGATGGTTTTTATTTTGGCTTGCCGACCATGG
The DNA here is from genome assembly GCF_001995985.1 of Salinivibrio sharmensis. Taxonomy (GTDB): domain Bacteria; phylum Pseudomonadota; class Gammaproteobacteria; order Enterobacterales; family Vibrionaceae; genus Salinivibrio; species Salinivibrio sharmensis. The sequence goes on from NZ_MUFC01000004.1 coordinate 243,545, forward strand.
CGACATCCAATGCCATGTTTGATCGAGTCGCCGATCACTATACGCAAATGGTGAAACTTGGTGAGGGAGAACAAGCCAGTATTACGCTGGCACACGGTGCCCGTGATATGAATGACCGATTTCGAGAAATGGTGCACACCACAGGTACGGTAGATAGCAACTATCACCAGCGTGATGCAACCGTGACGGCACAATGTAATGCTTGGCTTGCGGATTCGCGCAAAAAAGCGTTGTTGGCACCTGTTGGCGTGGGCACCATTGATCAAGCGTTGCTCGCTGTTCTGCCTCGTCGGCACCAATCTTTGCGCTTGCTGGGGTTAAACCGAAAGATCCTGATTTTTGATGAAATCCACGCAGCGGATGAATATATGCTCGCCTTGTTGGAAAGCTTATTATCATTGCATCTGCATCAGGGCGGCTCGGTTATATTGTTAACGGCTACCTTATCTCAGCAACAACGGCAACGCTTATGTCAAGTTTGGCAGCAAGCCGCCGGTTTAGCCCCTGTGATGCCGAGTCAGGATCACTTCCCTTTAGCTACCCAAGTGGCGATTGATAAAGCCCCAGCGCTGAAAGAAACCGCTATTGCTCGGCAAGCTAAACAAAAACGTGCGGTCGCAGTAGATATGCTCACTCAGTTTGATGACTGTTTAGCAACGGTGTTGACGGCGGTTGCTAAAGGGCAATGCGTGGTTTGGATAAGAAATACCGTGGATGATGCACGTGAAGCGTATGAAACGTTAATGAGTCGGCTTGATCATCCGGAACGGTGCCATTTATTTCATAGCCGATTTATCTTAGCCGATCGAAAAAATATTGAGAAAACCGTTCTCGACAATTTTGGAAAAAGCAGTTCGCAATCAGAGCGTCAAGGTCGTGTATTAGTTGCGACTCAAGTTTTTCAAGAGAGCTTAGATGCTGACGCTGATGTGATGATATCCGATATTTGTCCGATTGATGACTTGATCCAACGCGCGGGACGTTTGCACCGTCATAAAAGAAACAAACAAGGTGTCTATATTGCGCAAGGTGACGACGAACGCGACCCTCCCGTTCTCTATATTCATGCCCCCTCTTGGGAAGACAAGCCGAAAGCCGACTGGCTAAGTCGTCACTTTCAACCCACGCAATTTGTTTATCGCTCACCTGGACGACTTTGGTTGGGGCTTAGAAAACTACGCCAATTAGGCGAAATCTGCATGCCAACGCATGCACGTGAATTGGTTGAAGCCGTTTACAGTGATGAATCACTAGCACAAATTCCAACCGCGCTCCAACCTATGGAAGAAGAGTATTTGGGGAAAACATACAGTATTGGCGCGAGAGCACAGTCGCAATGTATTGATTGGCAATATGGTTATTGTGATCGCAGTGCAGACTATTGGTTTGATGATGAAACAGATATTAGTACCCGCTATAACGACATAGAAACCGTGGACGTTTTGCTGGTTAACGAACAAGAAGGTGAACTAGTGCCAATAGCAAAAGACAATCGATTTGCAGTGGCGCTGAGTACGGTCAAGCTGTCAAAAAGAAAGTACGCTGAACAACTTGCGCCTTTGCCCGAGCGGCTTGAGCCTACATTGACAAAGTTGATCGAGCAACACCCTCATGTGAAATATATGAAAATTTGGTTGCCCGAAAACGATTCTCGCTTTGCTTATAGCGAGGAAAAAGGATTTTACGAGCGGCCACAGGAGGCGACATGAATTTAATTCAAGACCCATGGTTGGATTATATCCATCGTAATGGCGACATTAAGAAACGGCCGATCACTGCGATATGTGATCCCGACGTCGTAGATTTTTCACTACCAAGGGCCGATTTTTATGGCGCAGCGTATCAGTTTGCTATTGGCTTATTACAAACCGCGTTTGCGCCAAAAGATTTGTCACAATGGCACCATTACTTTAAAACGCCACCGGCCGATGTTGTTTTGGAAGAAGCTTTTAATCAGGTCAGTCACGCCTTTAATGTGGTTGGAGAAGGTCCCTTATTTATGCAGGATTTTGACTCCCTCGAGGATGCGCCATCGACCACGGTCTCAGGGCTATTGATAGAAGCGCCTGGCGCAAACGGCATAAAGAACAATACCGATCATTTTATCAAGCGGGGTATTGGCCAAGTGTTGTCTCTCGAAATGGCAGCGTTGGCTTTGTTTACTTTTCAAATTAATACCGTTCCAAATCGTGGGTGTAAAAATGGGCGTGCCGGATTAAGGGGAGTTGGTCCTCTAACAACCTTGATTATGCCTACTAATACCAAGTCTACTCTTTGGCATAAGCTCTGGCTTAATATTATTAATCGGAAAGACTTTAAATATAATGAACCATGTTTTAGCGATGCTTCTGTTTTTCCTTGGTTAGGAAAAACGAAAGTAAGTGATAAGCCAGGTTCTGAAATATACCCATCCACCCTTCACCCCTTACACATGTATTGGGCAATGCCATATCGAATAAGACTATCTTGTGAAAATAGAGTTGCATGCTGTGATATCTCGGGAGAAAAATCATACTCAGTATCATCGTGTAAATTTAAAGGGTATGGGAATAGTTATAAGGGAAATTGGATTCATCCTCTAACGCCTTATCGAGTTAAGAAGGAAAGTGGTGAGAATAAATATTTACCATTTGGCGGGCATTGCAACGAATTTTACCATAAAAACTGGACGTCATTATTTCTTAATCACGATTCTTATGGTCTGAAGTGCGCACAAGTAGTTGATAGGTTCTACTCATTACGTTTAAATAGTCAAGATGGTGTTGATCCACATATCCCAAGATTATGGATGTTTGGCTATGATATAAATAATAGTGCTCGTGTCGACGGCTGGTACTCTTCCACTTTTCCCATTTTTTATTTGGATTTAAATAAGAAAAATGAAATAGTACTAGAAGTTAACACACTGCAAGATTTATCGGTAAAAAGTCTTAATCAGCTACGCGACCAAATTAAAAATGCGTGGTTTGATCGTCCAAAGGATGCGAAAGGCGATACATCTTTTATCGATCTCGCGTTCTGGCAGAAGACGGAGTCTGGTTTTTTTACTGCCGTGTCGCAGTTGATTGAAAATATAGAGCAAGAAGACGAGAGCTTAACCCCGGAACAAGCAAAAAAATGGCTCAACACATTACGCGCTGTATGTTTCGACTTATTTGATGGTTATGCCATGACTGAGCTGGGTAATGCGAGGAATATGGCGAGACGGATTAAAGCGAGACAGACTCTGAGCTGGTGGCTATTTAACAGTAAAGATATAAAAGCATTTATTCGTGAACACGATATTGCGATTGATAAGGAGATCGCCTAATGGATAGTACACTACAACATAGTGTTTTACGCTGGTGGCAAAGTATGTACTTATCACCGAATGAATTATACAAAAAAGGTATCACGCCAGCCCCAAACGCACAAAAAGCACAGCTAAAACGTTGTCGAGATCTTGACGCCGTTATGCTGACGCCAGGGTTTCGTGCCTTATGGCAAAGCTTGCCTGCGCCTATAACGGAGCATGCCACATCAAATGACATGGAATGCTGGGCAGCTATTGCTGGTGCGCTAGTACATGTGAAGCATGATAGCGCACACAATCTGGCGACGGCGGCGGGGAGCAAAGCACAGAGTGATAAATCGAGAGTGAGTGAGCTGCGCTTTGCACAACTACAAGATACCAAGACACCGGATGAATTTCTGCGCCGTTTAAGGAGGATCCTGCATCAGCTTGATCACAGTGTTTTGGTTTCATCTTTGGCGAAAGATATCTATCAATGGTTTGGGGAACACAGCCAATTTTATCCTCGCCAAGCAGATAAACGCATCACTGTTCAATGGGCAATGGACTATTACCGCGCAGCGGGAACTAAATAGAAAAAAGGAAAAGAGAATGAGCCAATTTATTCAACTACACCTACTGACTTCGTATGCGCCTTCTAATCTGAACCGTGACGATTTAGGTCGGCCCAAAACCGCAAAAATGGGCGGATTTGAGCGCTTGCGTGTGAGCTCGCAAAGTTTAAAACGTCATTGGCGGACATCGGAAGTTTTTGAAACGGCGTTGGCAGGTAAAATTGGGGTTCGGACCAAACGTTTCGGCCGACAGTTATACAGTGAGCTTGTCGAACAAGGTGTTACCGAAAAATCCGCCAAAGTATGGGCGGCAGAGATAGCGGGTGTTTTTGGTAACATTGAAAAAGATCAATTAGACACTAAGCAAATTGTTCATATTAGCCCAGAAGAGCAAGATGCTGCACGCTCTTTGGTTGCGGTATTAGCAGAAGAAAATCGTGCGCCCAAAAAAGAAGAACTGGATCTATTAAAAGCGGGTCATGCAGCAGCCGACATCGCCTTATTTGGCCGTATGTTAACCGCTTCTAAGGAGTCTAACGTAGAAGCGGCCTGCCAAGTTGCGCATGCATTGAGTGTTCATAGCGTGGTTGTGGAAGATGATTATTTCACTGCTGTGGATGATTTGAACAACAAAGAGGAAGATGCGGGCTCCGCTCACCTTGGCGAAGCGGGTTTTGCGGCCGCTTTATTCTATTCCTATATCTGCATCAACAAAACGCAGTTGATTGACAACTTGCAGGGCGATGAGGCACTTGCCGATAGCGCGATCAAAGCCCTGACGGAAGCGGCGGTTAAAGTAGCACCTTCAGGAAAACAAAATAGCTTTGCTTCACGTGCTTACGCGAGTTTTGTTTTAGCCGAGAAAGGCGAACACCAGCCAAGACAATTATCGGTAGCGTTTCTTAAACCCATTAACGATCCCGATCAAGGTCAAGCGGCCGTAGCGGCGCTCAACGATCAAGTGCAAAAATTCGATCAAGTGTATGGTGAGTGTGCAGATAGCCGCTATGCATTAAATGTATTTGAGGGTAGCGGCTCGTTTGATGAACTACTCAACTTCGTTACAGAATAAGTGGGAGGCAAGATGCGAGATTATCTTGTTTTTCGACTATATGGACCGCTAGCCAGTTGGGGGGAGCCAGCCGTTGGTGGCGACAGACCCACCAGCGCGTATCCGTCGCGTTCAGCCGTACTTGGATTACTTGGGGCGGCACTTGGCATAAAACGGGATGATGAGACGCAGCTTTTGAGCTTGCAACAAAGCGTATGTATCGGCATCAAACAGTGTGTACCGGGTTCGCTTTTGCGTGACTACCATACCGCGCAGGTGCCGAGTCACGATAAAAAGCGCATACATCGCACGCGCCAAAGTGAATTAAAAACGGGAAAGAAACTACAAACTGTGCTCTCAAAACGTGATTATCGTTGTGACGGTTTGTGGGTAGTTGCAGTGTGGCTCTCGCCCTCGGCTACGATGTCATTAAACGAGCTAAAAAAGGCGTTGTTAAAGCCTGTGTATCCCCTTTCTTTGGGGAGAAAATCATGTCCACCGGCCTTACCACTACAACCTACCTTGGTGGCCAATGCTGATTTAAAGTCAGCATTAGATATCGATTTTCCAGCGATAACAGCATCGAATAAAAGCGATGCACTCTGGCTGGGGGCGACACCTTATGCGACTTACTTTTGGGAAGGCGATGTGGGAGAAATTGATGATGAGCGCGTATTAACCACCCACCCTTGGGATGAGCCTATCAATCGCGGTCGTTGGCAGTTTAAACAACGTGTTATGCATCAATTGACGGTAAAGGAGGCCAATGATGTATCTGTCTAAAGTCCGGCTACTTTCATCCGCACAAGCAGTTAAACTGATCTCAAAATTTGGCCACAATGGTGCATATAGTGCTCACCAAATCATTTGGCAACTCTTTCGTCATGCGAGTGAACGACCGTTTATATATCGAGAGGAGCAAGATCAAGCCACGGGACGGCCTCTGTTTTATGTGCTTTCTACTATTCCACCACAAGATGAAACCGGTGTGTTCGACCTCCAAATCAAGCCATTTTCGCCCCAGTTATACAATAGTCAGCGACTTCACTTTCAGCTAAGGGTTAACCCGACGATTTGTGTGACAGATGCAAAAGGAAAGCGACAGCGGCACGATGTCCTTATGCATGCGAAAAAGCAAGTGGGGGAAGTAAGCGCTATCGCATTGCAGGAAACTATGGATCAGGCCGCGCAACAATGGCTTTGTGATGAAAATCGATTGTCGCAGTGGGGTATAACATTCGATAACGTGCCAACGATTGAGGGATATACCCAACATCAAAGCTGGAAAAAGAGTGGCGCGCATGTGCAGTTTTCGAGTGTGAATGCTCGCGGTACTTTAACGCTCCAAGACAGCGAACGCTTTTTGGAACAATATGCAAAAGGTTTTGGGCGCGCCAAAGCTATGGGTTGTGGGTTAATGCTGATTCGGCCTGCATAGATATTGGCCAATAAATATGGAGGCACCATGGGGTTCATTCCGTTGAAACCTATCCCGGTAAAAGACAGGCGTTCGATGGTTTTTGTCGGGATGGGGCGCATTGATGTGCGTGATGGTGCCTTTGTTGTGATTGATGAGGTTAATGGTGAACGAATGCATATCCCGGTGGGCTCAGTGGTATGCATTATGTTGGAGCCGGGTACGCGCATCAGTCATGCTGCGGTTAAACTCGCGGCAACAACGGGTACATTATTGATTTGGGTCGGTGAAGCAGGGGTGAGACTGTATTCTGTGGGGCAACCTGGCGGTGCGCGGTCTGATCGTCTTTTATACCAAGCGCAGCTTGCGCTTGACCCTGATTTACGTCTAAAAGTCGTGCGTAAAATGTTTGAGCTACGATTTGGTGAGCCGGCGCCTCAAAGACGTAGTGTTGAACAATTACGTGGAATTGAAGGGGCTCGAGTACGCAACAGCTACAAAATATTGGCCAAGCAATACGGCGTTGAATGGCATGGCCGCAACTATGATCCAAATGACTGGGATAAAGGCGATGTGACCAATCAATGTATTAGTGCGGCGACCAGTTGCCTTTATGGCGTGACTGAAGCGGCTATTTTAGCAGCTGGTTACGCGCCGGCGATTGGATTTATCCACTCGGGTAAACCACTTTCGTTTGTTTATGATATTGCAGACATTGTTAAGTTTGACACGGTCGTACCACTCGCCTTCAAAGTTGCCGCCTCTTCACCCGCAGCACCTGACAGACAAGTACGCCTTGCTTGTCGTGAACTCTTTAGAACTAGCAAGTTATTGAAAAATATTATTCCGATGATCGAAGAGGTATTAGCGGCCGGTGATATTACACCACCTGAACCGCCTCATGACGCTCAACCACCAGCTATACCTGAGCCAAAATCAATCGGTGATAGCGGACATAGGAGCGGCTAGATAATGAGTATGCTTGTTGTCGTCACCGAAGCCGTACCGCCAAGATTACGTGGCAGACTTGCTGTCTGGTTGCTCGAAGTTCGCGCTGGTGTTTATGTGGGCGATGTAACACGTCGCGTGCGGGAAATGATTTGGGAGCAGATAACTGAACTCGCTGATGTAGGCAACGTGGTGATGTGTTGGGCGGTGAATAATGAATCAGGTTTTGACTTTCAAACTTATGGTGAGAATCGCCGAGAGCCTGTCGATTTGGATGGTTTAAGGCTGGTGGTATTCAAGCCGAGTGATGAGGATAAATAAGCCCAGTTTGCTCTTTAAAAAGTTGGTAGAAAAATGCAGGTCGATTTTTGTTATATAAAACAGTACTATCCGCTTAGAGTGTTCCCCGTGCCCACGGGGATGAACCGCGGCCAGCCAATCGGCGAATCCGGAAGATAACGTGTTCCCCGTGCCCACGGGGATGAACCGCCGTTTTCTTCATCCACGCGAAACCCCGACCAGTGTTCCCCGTGCCCACGGGGATGAACCGGCTTGCTTGTTGCCATCGCCCAGCCCCCATACGTGTTCCCCGTGCCCACGGGGATGAACCGCCTGCGAGCTTGCCCTCATAGTCTCCGAACGGGTGTTCCCCGTGCCCACGGGGATGAACCGCTACTACCGTAGCCGAGACTATTATGAGCGAGGTGTTCCCCGTGCCCACGGGGATGAACCGCTGTATTACGGTCATTTTACTTTCTGTATTGTGTGTTCCCCGTGCCCACGGGGATGAACCGCCCAGGTTCGATGATGAACTATCCAAACGACAGTGTTCCCCGTGCCCACGGGGATGAACCGTATTCAACTATTGGTGATATTCATGGCGTAAGGTGTTCCCCGTGCCCACGGGGATGAACCGCCGATTCTCGAAGAGTTGGTGGATTGGCTCACGTGTTCCCCGTGCCCACGGGGATGAACCGGCCTTGCGCTGTACAACGCACTGAAAGCGCACGTGTTCCCCGTGCCCACGGGGATGAACCGCATTGCAGATGTTCCGGCGGTTCGTGACCGAATGTGTTCCCCGTGCCCACGGGGATGAACCGCGCAATACGACATGAACGTGTCGTTTGTTTACGTGTTCCCCGTGCCCACGGGGATGAACCGGCCGCGTTATCGAGTCGGGCACCGTGGCGTGGGTGTTCCCCGTGCCCACGGGGATGAACCGTGATTTGTATTGAATGTTAAGCGAGGTGAAATGTGTTCCCCGTGCCCACGGGGATGAACCGTGTGCGAACGACACGCATAAAAAAACCAGCAAGTGTTCCCCGTGCCCACGGGGATGAACCGAAAACGACACTCACCGATCTTGATATAGAGCTGTGTTCCCCGTGCCCACGGGGATGAACCGCTCACGCCCTCACCGAGCGGCCCTAATACCGAGTGTTCCCCGTGCCCACGGGGATGAACCGGCATTAGAAGCAGCCTCGCGCCCTGCCCATTGGTGTTCCCCGTGCCCACGGGGATGAACCGGAACAATGGGGTTATACAGCATTCACTAACCAGTGTTCCCCGTGCCCACGGGGATGAACCGCTGGTACCGCGTTCTTGACCTACCCACGAGGCGTGTTCCCCGTGCCCACGGGGATGAACCGCAACTATGTCCGCCACCGAATTCACTACTTCAAGTGTTCCCCGTGCCCACGGGGATGAACCGCTAGTACGCCAGGACGTGGCATACGCCATTCGGTGTTCCCCGTGCCCACGGGGATGAACCGCGAAAACAACACCGCCGCTTATATCAGTTACGGTGTTCCCCGTGCCCACGGGGATGAACCGCGCGCGCACGGCGAGCCTGTGCGGCACGTTTGGTGTTCCCCGTGCCCACGGGGATGAACCGCCTGCCTGATGTGGCCGTCAAAAGCCTACCGCGTGTTCCCCGTGCCCACGGGGATGAACCGCTCGCCGATGTGTACCAAGCGGCCAAAGCAGCGTGTTCCCCGTGCCCACGGGGATGAACCGCGTTGCCAGCCGTTAAAGTGCGCGAACTGCCCGTGTTCCCCGTGCCCACGGGGATGAACCGCGCACGACGACGTTGTGCGTGAGCTGAATAAGGTGTTCCCCGTGCCCACGGGGATGAACCGTGACCCCGCCAAAATGCGAAACAATATCTTAAGTGTTCCCCGTGCCCACGGGGATGAACCGGTTGGCCGTCAGATGTTCGATTATCCCGAGCGGTGTTCCCCGTGCCCACGGGGATGAACCGGCTATCTCAGAGAACGGTTTCGTCATCATTGAGTGTTCCCCGTGCCCACGGGGATGAACCGAAAACTCGTTTTTCCCCATCTTGATACGCAACGTGTTCCCCGTGCCCACGGGGATGAACCGAGCGATAACTCGTTAGCAAAGGCATCAGAGTCGTGTTCCCCGTGCCCACGGGGATGAACCGGCGGGGCAGTTAGGATTTACTCGTATAGATATGTGTTCCCCGTGCCCACGGGGATGAACCGGAGGGGTAGCGATGCCGTTTGCAATTCCGCTAGTGTTCCCCGTGCCCACGGGGATGAACCGCGAAAACAACACCGCCGCTTATATCAGTTACGGTGTTCCCCGTGCCCACGGGGATGAACCGCGCGCGCACGGCGAGCCTGTGCGGCACGTTTGGTGTTCCCCGTGCCCACGGGGATGAACCGTAAATACGTGTGCCGATAACGGTGATAAATGCGTGTTCCCCGTGCCCACGGGGATGAACCGCGGACAATACCCGTTGGCTACGGCATCTTGGCGTGTTCCCCGTGCCCACGGGGATGAACCGGTTTCGCGGGAGTTGGGCGCTAGGTGCGTGATGTGTTCCCCGTGCCCACGGGGATGAACCGCCGCACGATCCCCAAATCAGTGATTAAATTAAGTGTTCCCCGTGCCCACGGGGATGAACCGGCGATCTTTCCGAGCTTGAACACGTCAATATCAGTGTTCCCCGTGCCCACGGGGATGAACCGCACCCCATCAAACCAACCGCCACTATCGCTCAGTGTTCCCCGTGCCCACGGGGATGAACCGCGCACGACGACGTTGTGCGTGAGCTGAATAAGGTGTTCCCCGTGCCCACGGGGATGAACCGTGACCCCGCCAAAATGCGAAACAATATCTTAAGTGTTCCCCGTGCCCACGGGGATGAACCGGTGCTGGGCGTGGGACTGCCTTGTATCCCTCTGTGTTCCCCGTGCCCACGGGGATGAACCGATATTAGTGTGAACAATGTCTTGTTTGCAGACGTGTTCCCCGTGCCCACGGGGATGAACCGTGCGCGAAATGCCACCTGTTGAAGTCGAAAGCGTGTTCCCCGTGCCCACGGGGATGAACCGTCTTGATTAGACGGGCATTTTCTTCCTTTTCTGTGTTCCCCGTGCCCACGGGGATGAACCGATACAGTCCCTTGCTCAACATCAACATGAAACGTGTTCCCCGTGCCCACGGGGATGAACCGTCAGTGGTTCAGTCGCATGGGATAGACCCTGAGTGTTCCCCGTGCCCACGGGGATGAACCGCATGAACATGGGGTCTTGACAGAGCGGGTTGGGTGTTCCCCGTGCCCACGGGGATGAACCGAAATGCGCGTTAATTTCAATGACGCATCAAGTGTGTTCCCCGTGCCCACGGGGATGAACCGCCTGCCTGATGTGGCCGTCAAAAGCCTACCGCGTGTTCCCCGTGCCCACGGGGATGAACCGCCGCTCGAAATGGTAATTGCACCAATGGCGGAGTGTTCCCCGTGCCCACGGGGATGAACCGCCAAGACTGCATTCATAATGAATGCCATCATTGTGTTCCCCGTGCCCACGGGGATGAACCGCGTTCCGGCGCGGGTTCCGGTGGCGCGGTGAAGTGTTCCCCGTGCCCACGGGGATGAACCGAATCGCGAAGGCGCGGCCAAATCTCTGTCAGCGTGTTCCCCGTGCCCACGGGGATGAACCGTTTCGATCAGCGAGGCTCGGCTCTGGCAAACCGTGTTCCCCGTGCCCACGGGGATGAACCGTTCATCAGTGTCTTCGACGGGTGCTATACCTTGTGTTCCCCGTGCCCACGGGGATGAACCGCACGCTCGGATGCGTATGCCGGCCAAATCAAAGTGTTCCCCGTGCCCACGGGGATGAACCGCGTTCTGTGCTTAAGGTGTTCAAACGGTGATTGTGTTCCCCGTGCCCACGGGGATGAACCGTCGAGATCACGACGGATTTTTTCAATCCATGCGTGTTCCCCGTGCCCACGGGGATGAACCGCGATCGGCATAGGCTTTGCGTGATGCGAAACCGTGTTCCCCGTGCCCACGGGGATGAACCGCCGTCATTGGCGACCGACACGGACACTAAATCGTGTTCCCCGTGCCCACGGGGATGAACCGGTGGTTGGCGGCCTAACGATTGAGTCTGTCGGGTGTTCCCCGTGCCCACGGGGATGAACCGTTTACTGGGCTCCCTCTCGATATAATCATCGGGTGTTCCCCGTGCCCACGGGGATGAACCGGCCGCCTGTCACGGTGGCCTCAAAGTCTTGGTGTGTTCCCCGTGCCCACGGGGATGAACCGCCATCGAGTTTGATGACAAGCTGCGCGCTGATGTGTTCCCCGTGCCCACGGGGATGAACCGACATTCGGCGCGTCGGCGTGCTGTTCGTCTGAGTGTTCCCCGTGCCCACGGGGATGAACCGCGCTTGGGTCCATCGCTATCGATGCGCTGAGCGTGTTCCCCGTGCCCACGGGGATGAACCGCATTGAGCAAGATGTTTTCTTTTTGATGGACGGTGTTCCCCGTGCCCACGGGGATGAACCGGTTTTACACGGTCATCAAACCAACTCTTATCTGTGTTCCCCGTGCCCACGGGGATGAACCGCTAAAAAGACAGGAACAGATGACTCAGATGCTGTGTTCCCCGTGCCCACGGGGATGAACCGTATCAACCTGAGCCGATTGATGGTGAATTCTGGTGTTCCCCGTGCCCACGGGGATGAACCGCTCTGGGGTAATCTTAATCCATAATGCTAAAGCGTGTTCCCCGTGCCCACGGGGATGAACCGTGATGGCGATCAAAAACCATCTCAATGCCTGGGTGTTCCCCGTGCCCACGGGGATGAACCGCCTATTAGACGGATTTTGTTAAAGAATAGACCGGTGTTCCCCGTGCCCACGGGGATGAACCCGCGGCGCGGCACCCTCGGGGCTGGCTTGTTCTGTGTTCCCCGTGCCCACGGGGATGAACCGATTTTCGCTGAGATGGGCGGCTGGGAATGTTTGTGTTCTCTGTGCTCATGGGAGGTGGGATTCGAGAGATTATCGAACATGTTACGAGTAGGTGTTTTGGCAGCATATCGATACACTATTTGCGTTAGTAGTAACAAGGGTCCTCGATAAGGCTGAGACCGTCTAATCTCAGCCTGATAATGTTGCCGAGCGCTAATAAGTTACGCCTCACTCAGCTGTTCGACCGCCTCCAGTGCTTGAGAGCCGTAAATCAAAGACGGGCCGCCGCCCATCAATACGGCGACGTTAATGGTCTCGACGCACTCTTGCTTGGTGGCACCGTGTTTGAGCGCGGCGGCCACATGCGCACCAATACAGCCATCGCAGCGTGCGGCAATACCAATCCCTAGTGCAATTAACTCTTTGGTTTTTACGTCAAGATCGCCCTCTGCCATGGCTGCCCGATGAAGCTGTCCAAATGCGGACAGAGTATCACTGCTGTGAGCTTTAAATTGTTTATTGAGCGCCAATTGTTGCTGATTGATTTCCTGATAGTTTTTCTTCGTCATAAGGCCTGCCCTTTAGTTTAGTTTTGTCTAATTTAAAGGGTTTTGCGTGTAGATGCAATCTGTGCCTGCCGAGTCGTTGCATTTGTCTAAAAAGGCGAGCAGCACAAGTCGGCCTTTTAGGAAAAATAGGGATAAACGCGTTATTTATTAGATTGTCATTAACAGTTGTTCTAGTTTAAAACAACACGCTTCACCTTTTAACTAGATATGCTTCTATGTGCAGTCACTGACGGAGGTCAGTATGAGTATTAAAAAACGATTACTCGTGGTAGTCCTGACAGGCGTTATCCTGCCCACGCTTATTATCGCCATTGTGTCACTCTACCAGTTCCGAACGAGTACGTTGCAAAGCTATGAGCAGAGCTCGTACAAAGAGATGCAGCACATAGGCAATGCGTTTAAATTCTACTTAGAGGGGTTGGCCGCAAACGCCAAAATGCTGGGTAACAGCGACGCCCTTCAACGTTTAGACAGCTCCGTCACCAAATACATGGGCGCAACCAAAACCATGACCTCCAAGCAAAATAGCCCCGCTGAAGCACGGGCATATGGGTTGCTTGAGGCGATGGGCGAGTCACGAGAAGATTTTGCGTATGTGTTCCTTGGGCTAAGTGATGGTGGGTACATTCAGTGGCCGCAAGGGGAATCTGGCAACTATGATCCTCGTCAGCGTCCTTGGTACCAGACGGGCCAGGGAAGCGGCAATAATCCTGTCAGGGTGCCTGCTTATCAAGATGTGACGACGGGTGCCCCCCTCCTTGATTATGTGATGGAGTTTCAAGCCCAAGACGGCCTGAGTGGTGTGATTGGTGTCGACGTTACGCTAGAAGCACTGACAAATATGTTAGGTGACGTCACCCTCGGTGAGTCGGGGTATATTGTGCTGGTGGAAGACACAGGCACGGTGCTTGCTGACCCGAACAACCCAGACAATAACTTTGAACCTGCCCAGAGTGTCGACAGTGTTTACAGCGGTGGGAATTTTAGTGAATCACTCACTGCTGTTTCCTTTTCTGGTAAAGATTATTTTGTCAATCAGTACAAAGCGCCAGAGAGTGGCTGGCGCTTGATTGGGATTGTGCCGCAGCAAGAAGTTCTAGGTCAGGTTACCCGGCTGCAAACCGTTATTTTATCCATCAGCCTGATCCTTGTTGTCGTGTTTGGTGTGCTTGGTTACTTTATGATTCAACGTATATCTGCATCTATCATTACCGTCAGTGATGGGCTGAGTGATGCGGCAAGCGGTGATGGTGATTTGACCAAGCGTTTACCGGTTCGCAGCCAGGATGAGTTGGGTAAAACGGCGGGTGCCTTTAATCAGTTTGTGGATGTGATTCAAGAGTTGATCGTCGGTATCAAGGACAGATCCACCAAGCTGTCGTCTCATGCCGATCACACCACTCAATTTGCTGAACAGCTGGACGGCGCCAGTCACCAACAGCGCTCAGGGTTAGAACAAATCGCCACCGCCTTCCACCAAATGGTGGCCACCGCCAACGAAGTCTCTCAAAACTGCAATCAAACGGCGGATTCTGCCCAGCAGTGTCAGTCGGAGGTCGATCGTGGCATGACCTTGATGAATAATACGCGCGCAGCGGTGCAAGAAATGGCCACCACGCTAAACGAAGCGGATAGCGCGATGGCTGAGCTGACCAAAGAGAACGATAATATCACCGCCATGCTGGATACCATTCGAGGCATTGCTGAACAAACCAATTTGCTTGCGCTTAATGCGGCGATTGAGTCAGCGCGTGCGGGGGAGCATGGGCGAGGCTTTGCCGTGGTGGCCGACGAGGTACGGGTGCTGTCACAAAAAACCACCAAATCAACCGAAGAAATTGATGAGCTGTTGCAGGCCTTAACCCAGCGCACGAATCAGCTTTCCGAGAAGCTGCAAGGCAGTGTTGAGCACTCACAAACCACCACGGAGGCGACGGAAGAGGCCTTGAGCGTCTTTGACACCATCCAAAGTTTGGTAGGGCAAATTCACGACATGGCGGCACAAATTGCCACGGCCACCGAGGAGCAGCACTCTGTTTTTGAAGATATCAATCAGAATGTGACTGGTGTGTTAGAAGGCGCCAACAGTGCAGCGTCCACGGCAGAGCAAACCAATGCCACGGCGGCCGAGCTGCGTATGGTGGCCTCAGAGCTCTCTGAGCTGGTCAACCGATTTAAAACCGAGAAGGGCAGGTAACGGCGTCGGGGACATTGAGCGACAATATAAAACGGCGAGCCAAGTGCCCGCCGTTTTTTTTATGGGCGTCATTTGGCCGCTAGCTAACTTCAACAAAGCCCATGAGGCCGGTTTTCATGTGCTCGATCACATGGCAATGGTACATCCATCGGCCCGGGTTATCGGCCACAAACGCTGCCTTGGCGTGGCCATTTTTACCCAACAGCACGGTATCAGTGTGGAAAGGTGTCACCGGCTTACCGTCCATTTCTAGTACTGTAAATGTATGTCCATGCAGGTGAATGGGGTGGTGGTACTGGGTGACATTCTTCAAATCGAAAATATAGGTTTTACCCCGCTCGAGTGTTGCGATCGGCTCAGGAATGTTACCTCTACTCATTCCCTCCCAGGCACGCTTATTCATCAGCCAAAACTCGTGTTTTCCTTTGCCTTGCTTATCAGCAGGTGTGATGGCTCCAGCCCACTCAAAAACAAAATGTCGGGTTTCGGCGTTGGCTAAATCAAGCGCAGGCACAGGGTTGAGCGGGAGCGCCGGAAGCTTTGTCTCGCGCAACTGCGAGGGCGTCGAGATAAAACTGGCGAGCAAGAAAGGAAAATCACCTTTCATCTGCATTATTTCGACTTTTTCACCGGCGCTTGGTGCAATCAGGCCAATATCTAGCCGCATCCCTGGGGCTATCTTATGCTCCTCTAACCGGCGTGGTGTGGCAATCGGGTTACCATCGATGGCGATTATCCAGGCTTTTGCGCCGCGAACTTGAATGGGATAAGTGAGCGTATTGTCCACGTTAGCGAGCCGCAACCGAGTGGTCGCTTTTTCTTGCAGTGTATACTCAGGGTGATGAATACCGTTCACGGTACCCCACTCGCCGGGTGTGCCCATGCGAGCGCTATAACGCGGAATAGCGAGATCTTTCCATTGCCCTTGGCGGTCGAGATGCCAGTGCTTGAGCATGAGAACATGTTCTTCGTCAAACTCGACCGGTGATGACTCTTCCACCACAATGGTGCCTACCAGTCCTTTTCCTAGCTGCACCACAGAGTTCATATGGGGGTGATACCAAAAAGTGCCAGCGTCCGGTGGGGTAAAGCGGTAGATAAAGGTTTCACCCGGCTGAATAGGCGCTTGCGATAAAAAGGGGACGCCGTCCATTTCAATCGGGATACGTAAGCCATGCCAGTGAATGGTGGTGGGTTCGTTGAGGTTATTGGTAAAGTGAATCGTTACTGGCTCGCCTTGGCGACAGCGGATCGTGGGGGCTGGGATTTCGCCATTAAAGGCGAGCACGTCGGTTTGATGACCGGGCACCAACTCAGCCTGACTGGGTTCAGCGCTTAAATGGTATTCCCACTGGCCGTTTTGCCGAGAGGCAGAGACTAGGGAGCAAGCGGGCAGAGTGGAAAGCGCTGCAATGGCTACCGTTTTTTGTAAGAATTGGCGTCGGGAAACGCCCTGAGAGCTCAACTTATCCCAGCTCATCCTGTAAACCTCCTCAACATGGTGAATGCTCGCCAGTATACCCTGGAAGACAATAGTTGAGAAAGATTATCAATTGTGAGTGTGAGGCAGTTAAAACAGCGAGCGGTCAAACTCGCTGGGCAGTCAGATTATTGACGGTGAAAGGCATCCAATCCAGGTGCTTGATTGATTTCAGGTAAACACTCAAATCCAGGCTTGGCAATGTAATAGCCCTGAAAAAAATCGACCCCCAACCCGACCAAACACTGCAACTCTGCTTCTGTTTCAACGCCTTCGGCAATAATTTGACGATGTAGCTCATGACACATAGCCACACTATGGCGAACAATGGCTTGTTTGGTGACGTCAGTGTCAATATTCCGTACCAATGCCATATCCAGTTTCACCATATGGGTGTCAATATTGGCCAGTGCTGTTAGGCCGGAATAGCCAGCACCAAAGTCGTCGATTGCGGTCAAAAAACCTTGCGAGCGGTAATAGCGAATAATGCGTTGAATATGGCCGTAATCCAACACTTCTTCACCTTCCGTGAACTCAAACAGAATCTGATCAAGTGGGAAGTGATAGTCATTCGCTGCTTTAAGGGTGGTACGAATACAACGCTCTGGCTCGTAAACCGCATTGGGCATGAAATTAATGCTGAGATAACAAGGGATACCCAGCTCAGCGGCCAGCTTCACCGCCTTGATGCGACAGGTTTGGTCAAACTTATACTGATTATCTGCATTGACATGCTGGAACACACTGCCTGCACCACTGCCATCTATCCCCCTAGCTAGTGCTTCATAGGCATAAATGGAACCGGTAGAAAGCTGAATGATCGGTTGGAATGCCATGGTAAATTCGAATGTGAGCGGCTGCGCATCCCTGCAGGCCTCGCATTGTGTTGGAGAAGCTGTCATAGAAAAGAGATTGTTTAGTCTGTGCTTGTAGAAAGATTAATGGAGTTCTGAGCAGAATGCGAATTAGATGACAAAAATTATGGGGTTTGCACGCATAAAGTGGTGTGCGATATCGGTGTTTCCCCGAAGGCAACGCGCGCATGGTACTGCTGTGTAGCAAAACCTTACGGTTTGCCCATAAGTTGGCACTAGATATGCTTAATAATTAACCGGCAATTGACGGCGCGTCATTATAATGACGAGTTTCGCTGACAAAGAAGGGATTTCCTGATAATTGCCACAAAATAGCCAGAATTGGTTTATACCTTAATAAGGTGGCTTTACAACCAACCCTAAGAGATGCCGGTTCAAGGTAGCTGGCCAGCGACAGAGGATGAACGTCATGCTTGCTGAAAAACGGGACGAAATCGATAACCCCCTGATTTGGCCAATACTCAGTATTCTAGAGTCAACACGACAAAGCTGGAAAGTGCACCACCTTTTAGGTGAACTGCAAAAAGATACCATGATGGCTCAGCTCGATGCTGACCCCCACCTTGATTTATTTAAACGTAATTTCCTGATCATGAATGCCCTGTATCAGCTGCAAGAAATGCTGTTGCCGCAGCAGTGGTTGCAGGTGGAATCCATGGACATTCAGTTGCAGTGGCGGGTTGGTAACAGTGGTTTCGTGGCAAAAGAGATCGATTACCAAGACCCGCTACGCGACTACTACATGGACTGGAACAACTATGATGCGAGCCAAGATGACGTCAAAGAATTGTTGTCTTCGTTTTGGAAGCACTACCAGCGTCATATCGGCAACGAGGCGCCGGGTGAAGCCATGTTGGAGCGCAATAAGGCGTTAAAAGTGTTGGGGTTGGATGAGAATGCCAGTGAGCATGAAATTCGGCGTCAGTGGCGCAAAATGGCTCTCAAATGGCACCCCGATCGCCCGGAAGGGGACGCGACTACGTTTCGTGAAATGTGTGAGGCTTGGCAAAGCTTGCGCTTGTAACAGGCCTTCAGCAAGCGACAACAGGGTGTGAGAAAACACCCTGTTGCTTGACCACGCCGTTTCTGTGTAACACTTAGGCGTTATTAAGACCACGGCTGCGCAGTTCAAAAATCAGCTTCTCGGCGCTGCACTCAAACTGCATTTTAATGTGTGCGGTATGGCCTTCGATGCGTTGCGGTTCAAAGTCGTGCTTAACCTCAGGGTTAATGCTGGTCGCAAGTGCAAGATACTTGTCAAAACGTGCTTGAATCGCGTCGCCACTGTCGCCGTGAATGGTCACTTCAGCCACTTCGTCGCCTTCCGAAATAATATAACCAATTTCAGCGCTGACGCCGCATGCATCACAGGCATCGGTTTGATTCTCTTTCATGGTATTCCCCTACAATTAAACAAACAGCAGGCATGAGAAAAGGTGCTGATCGCCTGCTGTAAAATCAATACACTGATCTTTAGCAGACTCTAGGTTGTGGCACATTGAGGCAGGTCAGATTTTGCGGGCTTTGTCGCACGGCGTGGCGATGACAGCGATACAGGTGCTGACAAAGACATCACCCACTATTGGCGAATGCGCTAATAGTGGGTGAACGTGTAAACAATGCGTTTAAAAGACTAACACCAGTCTTCTTCCCACTGCACCAAGGTGTCTTTAGGCCATTGGGTACCAATATCATGGTACTCTTGTTCTAATTTATGACGGCGGATTTTGAGTGTCGGCGTGAGCTTGCCATTCTCGATGCTCCACGGCTCTTTAATCATCAACACACCTTTGATTTTCTGATGCGATTCCAGCTCACTATTGATGGTGTCGACCACTTTTTTGACACGGCGTTCATACCGCGCACGGTCAAAGTTAGGGAAGTGATGAGGCAACGCCAGTAGAATAGGCGCAGGCATGCCTGAACCGATCACACATAGCATCTCGGCATTAGAGAGTTCGAACAAGCGTTTTTCAATCGGCACCGGTGCGACAAATTTACCCTTGGCGGTTTTAAAGGTGTCATTCTTACGCCCGGAAATACTCAGATACCCCTCACTGTCCAGCTCACCTAAATCACCCGTGTGTAACCAGCCATCCACTAAGGTTTCGGCGGTGGCCTCTTCGTTTTTGTAGTAACCACTGAATAGGCCTTGGCTTTTTACCAAGATTTCCTGATCATCGGCAATTTTGATCTCAACCCCAGGCCCTGCGTTACCCACTGTGCCAATCTTATCGGCTCTAAACGGATAGTTGAGGGTGCTGTAGGCATAGCTTTCTGTCATGCCCCACGCTTCGGTAATGTGCAACCCAAGTTTTTCATACCATTGCAATAATGCGGGCGCGACAGGTGCTGAGCCGCACCCCAACACGCGTGCCTGATCCAATCCAAGGTTTTTAGCGATTTTGTTTTTAATCAGGCTATTGACCAAGGGGATGCGAAGGAGAAGATTAAGCTTTCCGTCCGGAAGCTTCTCTTGAATGCGTTGCTGGAACAGCGTCCAAAGCCGAGGAACAGAAATAAACAAGGTGGGGCGATGCATTTTGACGTCTTCGATAAAGGTATCGAGTGACTCAGGGAAAGCGGTTGGGATCCCGCCCATGATCGCCGATCCCATGATGTAAACTCGCTCGGTAATATGCGCCAGTGGCAGATAAGAGAACAAGCGATCATCAGGCTCAATACCAATATGATCAATCAAGCGCTGGGCGGACCAGCAATAGCCGCCGTAACTTAAGATGGCGCCCTTGGGTAAGCCGGAAGTGCCAGAGGTATAGACCAAAGACATTACATCACTGTCTTGATGTACCGGGCGCTCATTTGATGGTTCGTGGTTGGCGATTAAATCATGCCACTCGAAATGACAGCTGATCGTCGGATAAGGAAAGGCGATGGTTTTTAAGCCTGGCATGCTTTCCAGTGAGGTGCTCAGGGCTTTGCTGTCATCAAGCTTGCCCACAAACATGGCTTTCGATTCGCTGTGGGTCACCACATGGTCAATGGTGTCTGTCCCGGCCGTTGGAAATATCGGCACGCTGATATAGCTGCCCATCATCATCGCTAAATCGGCAATAAACCACTCCGCACAGTTTTTGGAGATGAGCGCGACCTTATCACCGGGCTTGAGCCCCATGTCACGCAGTGCAGTCACCATGCGCAATGCTTGGTCTGCGACATCGGCAAAGGTGTAGTCATGAAAGCGGCGACCGTGAATTTGGCGCAGAAAAACATGGCTTGGACGTTCCTCGGCCCACCGCAGGATCTGATCGTTCGGTTTGATATGTGACATTGGACTTCCTCATTGTCGCAACGTAAGACTACGTTTAAACGTTATAATAATGTTAATTTAGTGATCAGGGGCGAGGAGAAGCAAGATAATCATTTAAACACGTGTTCAAATTATGACTGACGGCACTATTTGCAGTGATTTGCTTCGGATTTTTCAGTTTTTTCATATTCTTCTCAATAAGGTTTTTGGAAGTTTGATCCGCTTCAGCGTCTTGGTACAGCGTTAGTGTCAGGCTGAGTGAGTCAGTCTGTACTATTTTAAAAGGGGCGGGACTTTTTCGTGAGTTAGCCTGACCGCGAGCCGAGTGGCGCGCGTGTCATCACAGCGCCAATGACGGCGATTGACGGGGAGAACAGATTACGCATGCCAAAACGCAGTAAAGCCCAAACACAGCAAACCATTGAGACTATCTTGGCAGAGGCGAAGCGGCAGCTGTTGGCGCTTGGTTATGAAGGAATGTCTTATACCACGCTCAGTGAAGCGACAGGCGTATCGCGCACCGGGATCAGCCACCACTTTCCCCGCAAGCAAGATTTTATGGTCGCATTAGAGCCTTTTTTGGTGGAGAGCCTGCGTACGCCCCTCGATACTCGCAGTACCATCAATGCGTTTATGAAAAGCTGGATGCAAGCGATGCATGCCGAGGGTGAGTTTAAAGCAACGCTAAAGCTTTGTTTTTATGTGTTAATCAGCGGTAAAGCCGATAATGGTGCCGCATTCAGATGTTTAAAAACACTACAACAAGAGTGTGAACAACAAATGCAAACCGATTTAACGGTCGCTTTTTCGCAATTGTTGGGCGCCAGTTTGTTGTTATGTCGTCAGCGCGCTGAAACGAAATCCTAATGTCATGGCTATTGTTGATCGAGCTATGGGGTGAGAGATGACCTTCCGTTGACAGACAGTCCCTGCGTTTCTTGGTATAGTTGTCATGCTTTCCAAGCAACACATGTATTTGGAGACAACCATGAACAATACCGACCATCCTCCGAGTCTGAACAGAGAAAAATAGCGACTGTTGGTATTGCTGTATCTCATCGTTACCAACTGTCGTCGATAGTTGGCTCCGCCCGCTTTGTTTTTCTCCTCTCGCTGTTACACATCACTTTGCCTAGTTGGGCACTATGTTGTTGATGGTCGTTACCTACTGCCAATCGGGAGATTCGCCATGACGGTAATGAACAACCCTTTTACTGAACCGACCACTTTTTCAACGTCAGAAATCGTGGCCGCTCGCAATGCCTTTTTGCAATATGAGCTCAACAAGCAAGTTGAATTGCTCACGGTCATGCCCCATGAGGAGTGTATGGCTGTGCTGGGTCACTGCTCAGTGGCGCATGTCCATCAGCTGCTTGAGCGGTTATATGCGCAAGGCCACCAACGTCTAGCTCATCAATATGCTCTCAGTCTGGGGGTGATGCGCCCGCATCGTAGCTTGTTCACGGGCCTGGGGACTTGGGGCCACCGGAGGCGTGCCAAACTGTTTGCTTATTTATCATTAGTGTTGGTAGTGGCCGCTGTGAGCTATTTATCGGTTTTTGTTTTTGCCTAGTCCGTGCACACTTAGCTTGATCTTACGCAGTAAATTGTTGCGCAATTATGCTATCACTATAACGATAGTTGAATTGTTCAAAAATATTTTAATAATGGGGTCACGGCTGTGAGCCGT
>NZ_MUFC01000039.1 GCF_001995985.1 Salinivibrio sharmensis
TTCGGACATCGATGGCTCAAATGCTTCTTACCAGCTCACCATCGCTTTTCGCAGGTTAGTACGTCCTTCATCGCCTCTGACTGCCAAGGCATCCACCGTCTACGCTTAGTCACTTAACCATACAACCCCAAAAGGTCTTGTATGAAAACAACTAAGGTTTTGTTTTTGCCGGACTCAAAATAGAGACTTTGCTTATCAAATAAGACAAAGCCCAAGCACACTTGATTGTGTGAGTGACATTACATGTCACTGATTGAGAACTTTACTGTCATTCTTTAATGAATGACTTGTCAGCTTTCCAGATTGTTAAAGAGCATGTCGTTTATTGCTAAATAAACCACTTTGTAATCACACTCGAAAGAATGTTTATAAAGTGGCGTCCCATAGGGGAGTCGAACCCCTGTTACCGCCGTGAAAGGGCGGTGTCCTAGGCCTCTAGACGAATGGGACGCATCGATATGTTTGGGTACATATCCTCTTTAATTCTTCAACCTATACAATCTGTGTGAACACTCGCAAAAATAGCGTCAGTAAGGAGGTGATCCAGCCCCAGGTTCCCCTAGGGCTACCTTGTTACGACTTCACCCCAGTCATGAACCACACCGTGGTAAACGCCCTCCCGAAGGTTAAGCTATCTACTTCTGGTGCAGCCCACTCCCATGGTGTNAGCACGTGTGTAGCCCTACTCGTAAGGGCCATGATGACTTGACGTCGTCCCCACCTTCCTCCGGTTTATCACCGGCAGTCTCCCTGGAGTTCCCACCATTATGTGCTGGCAAACAAGGATAAGGGTTGCGCTCGTTGCGGGACTTAACCCAACATTTCACAACACGAGCTGACGACAGCCATGCAGCACCTGTCTCAGAGCTCCCGAAGGCACCAATCCATCTCWGGAAAGTTCTCTGGATGTCAAGAGTAGGTAAGGTTCTTCGCGTTGCATCGAATTAAACCACATGCTCCACCGCTTGTGCGGGCCCCCGTCAATTCATTTGAGTTTTAACCTTGCGGCCGTACTCCCCAGGCGGTCTACTTAATGCGTTAGCGCCGAAAGCCAAAGTCTTAAACCTCAACCTCCAAGTAGACAGCGTTTACGGCGTGGA
>NZ_MUFC01000040.1 GCF_001995985.1 Salinivibrio sharmensis
TCCACGCCGTAAACGCTGTCTACTTGGAGGTTGAGGTTTAAGACTTTGGCTTTCGGCGCTAACGCATTAAGTAGACCGCCTGGGGAGTACGGCCGCAAGGTTAAAACTCAAATGAATTGACGGGGGCCCGCACAAGCGGTGGAGCATGTGGTTTAATTCGATGCAACGCGAAGAACCTTACCTACTCTTGACATCCAGCGAATCCTTTAGAGATAGAGGAGTGCCTTCGGGAACGCTGAGACAGGTGCTGCATGGCTGTCGTCAGCTCGTGTTGTGAAATGTTGGGTTAAGTCCCGCAACGAGCGCAACCCTTATCCTTGTTTGCCAGCACATAATGGTGGGAACTCCAGGGAGACTGCCGGTGATAAACCGGAGGAAGGTGGGGACGACGTCAAGTCATCATGGCCCTTACGAGTAGGGCTACACACGTGCTNGTTCCCGGGCCTTGTACACACCGCCCGTCACACCATGGGAGTGGGCTGCACCAGAAGTAGATAGCTTAACCTTCGGGAGGGCGTTTACCACGGTGTGGTTCATGACTGGGGTGAAGTCGTAACAAGGTAGCCCTAGGGGAACCTGGGGCTGGATCACCTCCTTACTGACGCTATTGTTGCGAGTGTTCACACAGATTGCACGGTCATATTGAAAAGCGCTAACTAATGGTCATCCATTGGTTAACGCTTTTAGGCGTTACTCTGAAAAGAGATGCTCTTTAACAATCTGGAAAGCTGACAAGTCATTCTTAAAGAATGACAGTAAAGTTCTCAATCAGTGACAGAAATGTCACTCACACAATCAAGTGTGCTTGGGCTTTGTCTTAGTGATAAGCAAAGTCTCTATTTTGAGTCCGGCAAAAACAAAACCTTAGTTGTTTTCATACAAGACCTTTTGGGGTTGTATGGTTAAGTGACTAAGCGTAGACGGTGGATGCCTTGGCAGTCAGAGGCGATGAAGGACGTACTAACCTGCGAAAAGCGATGGTGAGCTGGTAAGAAGCATTTGAGCCATCGATGTCCGAA
>NZ_MUFC01000005.1 GCF_001995985.1 Salinivibrio sharmensis
CTCTAAAGGGTTGTTCTAGACTAGAACGTTGATAGGCAGGGTGTGTAAGCGCTGTGAGGCGTTGAGCTAACCTGTACTAATTGCCCGTGAGGCTTAACCATACAACACCCAAGAGGTTTTGGGTTGGACTTGAAATAAGCCAGTTGATTGTGGCGAGAACGAACAGCTTTCTAGATTACCGAATTTGCTTGGCGACCATAGCGCTTTGGACCCACCTGACTCCATGCCGAACTCAGTAGTGAAACGAAGCAGCGCCGATGGTAGTGTGGGGTCTCCCCATGTGAGAGTAGGACATCGCCAGGCTTTAATTATAAATTGCGCCTATTGCTTGCGATTTTTGATAGCTGCGATGCTCATGTATTGGCATACACTGTGCGTCTCGCTTCAAAACTCTCTGCGCATAGCTCGCAATTTAATCATCAAAGCAGATTTGCGTAAGACTTTGATGAGACAGAATTGGTGCGGAGTGGTAGTTCAGTTGGTTAGAATACCGGCCTGTCACGCCGGGGGTCGCGGGTTCGAGTCCCGTCCACTCCGCCACTACTTAGAAACCCTAGCTGAAAAGCTGGGGTTTTTTGTTATTGGGTCGTTGGGGTGATTTGCTTTATAAATAAGCGATTAAACGTCTGAAGAGTAATTGGTGGTGGTAATTTGTCGCGGGATCGCTACAATAGGCATCTATCTACAGGGGTATAGCTCCAATTGGCAGAGCAGCGGATTCCAAATCCGCGTGTTGGGGGTTCGAATCCCTCTACCCCTGCCAAATATCAAAGCATCGACATTGTCGGTGCTTTTTTTGTATGTGAATCATCAGGCTTCTAGCAACTCAGCGTCTCTTCCCTTTTTCTTCCTCCTGTTTCTTGCCCACATGTCGCGGTATGATGACTTTTTACCAATCGAAAGGAGTACCCAGTGGTAAGCATATTGTGGGTAGGACTTGGTGGCGCACTAGGAGCGTCTTCGCGCTTTTTGGTCTCAGAGTGGAGCATCACAGTCTTTGGCCGTGGATTCCCTTACGGCACCTTAATCGTTAATGTGCTGGGCTCATTGGCGATGGGGGTCTTTTTAGCGGCGATGAGCCAAGAATTAATCGCCCCAGCTCCTTGGCGGCAGCTATTTGCGATTGGCTTTTTAGGCGCGTTCACCACCTTTTCAACCTTTTCTGTGGATACTTTGATGTTGTTCCAGCATGGTGAGACGGTAAAAGCTTTGCTAAACGTGGGCCTCAATCTCGCGTTGTGCTTGGGGGCGGCAGCTATGGGGGCTTGGTTACTAGCACGCATCACTGGCTAGGTGAAAACATTGTGTTACGTCGCTTGTTGTTGCGGCGGTGATTTCTTATACTGGCGTTGAACTTGTCGGAGTGCCAATTGGCTGAGACCACGTTAAGTGGGATCCGTTGAACCTGATCTGGTTAGGACCAGCGAAGGGAACAAGAGATGCATCAGATCACAGACCGTACGCGTCTGCCAGTTTGCTCACATCTCAATTCAGCGTTTTCCGGCAAGCATTAATTCCCATAATGAACACCGGAGTAATGCTATGTCGACCCGTAAACAGGCCCGTCTTGAGGCCAAATCTTTTATCGATTCTCTCTCTACGCAAACCTACCCTAACTCGGAAAAAGTCTATGTCGAGGGCTCACGACCTGATATTCGCGTAGGCATGCGAGAAATCCATCTGTCTCCGACCTTTGTGGGCGGGAGTAAAGACAATCCAAAGTACGAGGCCAATGAATCCATTCGCGTTTACGACACATCAGGACCTTATACCGACCCACAGAGTGCTATCGATATTTACCAAGGCTTAGCTCCAGTGCGCAAAGCCTGGATTGATGAGCGTGCTGATACTGAGTTTCTTGATGCAGTGAGCTCAGACTATGCAAAGACCCGCCTCAGTGATGAAACCTTGGATGATCTTCGCTTTAGTGCCTTACCGCCTATCCGTCGGGCGAAACCTCACCAATGTGTGACCCAACTTCACTACGCACGCCAAGGCATTATCACCCCAGAGATGGAATTTATCGCTATCCGGGAAAATATGGGTCGTCAGCAGTATCGTGAAGAGCAACTAAACCGCCAGCACCCAGGGGAAAGCTTTGGCGCGCATTTACCCTCAAACATCACCCCCGACTTTGTGCGCCAAGAAGTTGCTGAAGGGCGTGCGATTATTCCTGCCAACATTAACCACCCAGAAGCGGAGCCGATGATCATTGGGCGTAACTTTCTCGTGAAAGTGAATGCCAATATTGGTAACTCGGCGGTGAGCTCCTCCATTGAAGAAGAAACCGAAAAGTTGGTGTGGGCGACCCGTTGGGGCGCGGATACAGTGATGGATTTATCGACCGGACGCAATATCCACGAAACCCGCGAGTGGATTTTACGCAATAGCCCAGTCCCGATTGGCACTGTGCCTATGTATCAGGCGCTTGAGAAAGTGAATGGCATTGCCGAAGACCTGACTTGGGAAGTGATGCGCGATACCTTGATAGAGCAAGCCGAGCAAGGGGTCGATTACTTTACCATTCACGCTGGGGTGCGTTTGCACTATGTGCCCATGACCGCCAATCGCGTGACTGGGATTGTCTCGCGTGGTGGGTCGATTATCGCCAAATGGTGCTTGGCGCATCATCAAGAAAGCTTCCTCTATACCCATTTTCGTGAAATCTGCGAGATTTGTGCCGCGTATGATGTCTCTCTGTCACTAGGCGATGGGTTACGTCCCGGCTCAGTGGCTGACGCGAACGACGAAGCGCAATTCAGTGAGCTACGTACTCTGGGCGAGCTTACCAAGGTGGCATGGGAATACGATGTGCAGGTGATGATTGAAGGCCCCGGCCATGTGCCCATGCACATGATCAAAGAGAACATGGACGAGCAGCTCACCCATTGCCATGAAGCGCCTTTTTATACTTTAGGCCCGCTGACTACCGATATCGCGCCTGGTTACGACCACATCACCTCCGGGATTGGTGCGGCGATGATTGGCTGGTTTGGGTGTGCGATGCTTTGCTATGTCACGCCTAAAGAACATCTGGGTCTGCCCAACAAAGAGGATGTTAAAACTGGGCTTATCACCTACAAGTTGTGTGCGCACGCCGCCGACTTAGCCAAAGGACATCCGGGCGCGCAGGTGCGAGATAACGCCATTTCCAAAGCGCGCTTTGAATTCCGCTGGGAAGATCAGTTCAACCTTGCTTTAGATCCGGTGACGGCGCGTGCTTATCACGATGAAACACTGCCTCAAGAGTCTGGCAAGGTCGCACACTTTTGCTCCATGTGTGGGCCGAAATTCTGCTCCATGAAAATCAGCCAAGAAGTTCGAGATTATGCCAAAGAAAATGGCTATGCCGCCGCGGGCGAAGCTATTGATGTCACTATGCTGGAAGACCCGTTAGCAGGTATGCAGCAAAAATCGCAAGAATTTCGAGAAAAGGGCAGTGAGATCTACCTGCAAAAATCCCATCATTCGTCACCACAAGGCGCTGAGGTAGCGGACAGCGATAAGGTGGAGTCATGAGCCTGACCCCGTTTGCGCCTATGTCTGAAGGTATAGGCCCATTATATCCGGTGGTGGACGATGTGGACTTGCTCGAACGCTTACTTTGCTTGGGGGTGAAAACCGTGCAACTGCGTGTGAAGCAGCCAGCATATCCACAATTGCGAGATTGGGTACAGCGCGCGGTGGCATTGGGCCGCGCGCACCATGCGCAGGTGTTTATCAACGATCACTGGCAGCTCGCGCTTGAGGCTGGCGCTTATGGCGTTCATCTGGGACAGCAAGACTTACAAGAGGCGGATCTTGACCGGCTTGCGCGGCAAGGCGTGCGTCTTGGCGTATCGACACGCAGTCCCGAACAGCTCGCCGCAGCGGTTAACCTCTCGCCCAGTTATCTCGCCATCGGCCATATTTTTCCCACCACCACCAAACAGCTCGCCGAGCCACCGCAAGGCGTTTCAGCGTTAGCGCAGCAGGTGGCGACTGTGGATGGCCGTTTCCCGACGGTGGCGATTGGCGGTATTGATCTCGACCGAGCCCCTGACGTTTGGCGCACCGGCGTGGACGCCATTGCGGTGGTCCGTGCTGTGACGCAAGCGCCTGATTTAGCGGCGCGCATTGACGCATTTAATCGCTGTCTTAATCCATCAAGACAACAAGGAGGGCGTGATGCTATCGGACAGTGAATACCTGCGTTATAGCCGGCAAATCATGCTGCCAGAAGTTGGAGAGTGCGGGCAACAGGCACTGAGCAAGGCGCGCGTGTTAATGGTCGGTGCCGGTGGGCTTGGAACCACCGCGGGTCTCTATCTTGCAGGCGCTGGCGTGGGTCAGTTAGCGATTGCTGACTCAGACCACATTGAGCTATCTAATTTGGGGCGTCAGGTGGCGTATCGGGATGAACAAATCGGCACCGATAAAGCCGCAGCGCTAGCCGCTAACTTGGTCGCGCTGAATCCACATTGCCAGTGCCGAGCCATCAATGCCTATCTAGAAGGTGAACGTTTGGCGCTTGAAGTGGCGATGGCGGATGTGGTCCTTGATTGCAGTGATAATCTCGCTACTCGCCATGCAGTCAATCAAGCCTGTGTAGAGGCTGGCACACCCTTGGTGAGCGCAGCGGCGATCGGTTGGCAAGGCCAGTTATTGGTTTATCAACCGCATAGCGCATGTTATGCGTGCGCCTTCGCAGACGTGACGCTTTCTGAACCCACGCGCTGTTCTGAAGCTGGGGTAATGGGACCTGTGGTCGGCATGATGGCCACCGCGCAAGCGTTGGAAGGAATAAAACTGTTATTAGGGCAGGCGGTCGGTACCAATCGCTTGTCACTACTGGATGGACAAACCATGACATGGCAGCACTTTTCGCTGTCCGTTAATCCGCACTGTGCGGTTTGTCAGCCAATGCGGGAGGTAAAAGATGCGGTTAATCATTAATGACACGCCTACAGAGGTCAATGCCACGACCGTCGCGCAACTGATTGAGGAGATGAAGGTGCCGGCCGAATCAGTCGCGGTCGCGCTAAATCAGACCATTATTGCGCGTGATGCTTGGTCATCCACGTCACTCACCGCTGGCGATAGCTTGGCGGTCTTTCAAGCGATTGCTGGAGGATAATTATGTTAACCATTGCGGATACGACGTTTTCATCTCGCCTGTTAACCGGCACCGGCAAGTTTGCCAGTCGCAAGACCATGGCCGAATCACTGGCGGCCAGTGGTACTGAACTGGTCACCATGGCGCTAAAGCGAGTCGATGTGCATGCCACACAAGACGATATTTTAACGCCGCTGCGCGAGCTCGGTGTGCGCCTGTTGCCCAATACCTCAGGGGCGAAAAATGCGCAAGAAGCGGTCTTTGCCGCGCGTCTTGCTAGAGAAGCATTGGGAACGCATTGGGTGAAGCTGGAAATTCACCCCGACCCCAAGTATTTGATGCCTGATCCGATTGAAACCCTTCAAGCGGCGAAAACCCTTGTGGATGAGGGGTTTGTGGTGCTGCCATATTGTCATGCCGATCCTGTGCTGTGTAAGCGTTTGGAAGAGGTGGGATGCGCGGCGGTGATGCCCCTTGGTTCACCGATTGGATCCAACCAAGGACTGGCCTCAATGGCGTTTCTCGACATCATTATCGAGCAAGCCCGTGTGCCGGTGATCATTGATGCCGGCATTGGCGCACCGTCCGATGCGGCGTTAGCGATGGAGCGCGGTGCCGATGCAGTTTTGGTCAACACCGCCATTGCCACGGCTGGCGATCCGATTGCCATGGGCGCGGCGTTTAAACAAGCGGTTGAAGCCGGACGATGTGCGTATCGCGCTGGGCTGGCGGGCACACACAATCACGCCCACGCATCTAGCCCCTTAACCGCGTTTCTTGACGTTAAGGAGGCGTGATGAGCTTTTCTGAGCGGTGGGCGGCACTCGATTGGGATCATCATCGCCTTTCGATTTACAGCAAAACGCGCCAAGATGTCGAGCGGGCGCTGGCTAAGTCCTCGCGCAATTTGGACGACTTCGCTGCCCTGATCAGTCCTGCCGCTGAAGCCTACCTTGAGGCCATGGCTCAGCAATCTGCGGCGCTGACGCGGCAGCGGTTTGGCTACACCATGGGGTTTTATATTCCGCTGTACCTCTCCAATTTATGCGCCAACGTGTGTACCTATTGCGGTTTTTCGATGGAAAACCGAATCAAACGGCGCACGCTGGATGAAGCCGAAATCGCCGCCGAGTGTGAAGCGATCAAGAAAATGGGCTTTGACAGTGTGCTCTTGGTGACCGGTGAGCATGAAACCAAGGTAGGGCTCGAGTATTTTCTCCGCGCCTTACCCGTGGTGAAGCGATACTTTCATCATGTGGCGATGGAGGTGCAGCCGCTAGATACCGAGGCGTATCGCGCCTTGGTGGCACAAGGTGTGGATGCGGTGATGGTGTACCAAGAAACCTACCACGCTCCAACCTATGGGGAACACCACAAGCGCGGGAATAAAACCGACTTTCACTACCGGCTGCAAACCCCAGATAGGTTGGCACAAGCAGGGGTCGATAAGATCGGTCTCGGCGCCTTGATTGGCCTTGAGGACTGGCGCACCGACAGTTTTTTTACCGCCCAGCATCTGGATTATCTGGAAAAGCAATACTGGCAAAGCCGCTATTCGTTGTCCTTTCCACGCTTACGTCCTTGCGCGGGCGCGCTGCAGCCGAAATCAGTGATGACGGATAAGCAGCTGGTTCAGTTGATTTGTGCCTATCGGTTGTGGAATCCGCAGGTCGAGCTGTCGCTATCGACACGAGAGTCACCCCACTTTCGCGACAATGTGTTACCCCTTGGCGTCACGAGCCTATCCGCGGCGTCAAAAACCCAACCGGGCGGCTATGCGAACCCTGAGCCACAATTAGAGCAGTTTGCCATCAGTGATGAACGTAGCGCGGCAGAGGTGGCCGCCAGCGTCCGTGCCCTCGGTTTTGAGGTGGTATGGAAAGATTGGGATAACATCTACGATGTGGCGCGTCAGGCGCAAATGGCTTCACAAACGGCAGCGGGTTAGCGACAATGCGGGCATGAAACGTATTACTGTATATGTAGGTCCGCGCTGTCCTCACTGTGAGGCGGCCAAAGCTTACTTGGATAAAAAAGGGCTGCGTTATCGTGTTGTCGATACGGCCACGCCTAAAGGCAAGAAGCTGCTGGCGGCAACTGGCTCGCGGGGTGTCCCGGTGATTTGCATTGGCGATACGACTTTGCGCGGCTTTTCGCCCAAAGCGGTCGAGAAAGCCCTGAAAGGGGAATAAAAAAGCGTCCAATCGGACGCTTTTTGTTTTTCACACTCGGTGAAGACACGACTTAACGGCTTAGCGGTGCGGTCGCTTGTTTTAACCAAGCTTGGTCTTGATCATCGAGGTGGGGACTGATTTCATCCCACACGGTTTGATGATAGCGATTCCACCACTGGATTTCCGCCTCGCTAAGTAAGCTCACATCGACCAAACGGCGATCGATCGGTGCACGCGTGAGTGAGGCAAACCCGAGCATCGTCATGTCACCCTCGGTGGGCTTTTCTTCAATCAACTCGAGGTTTTCAATCCGGATCCCAAACGCGTCGGCGCGATAGTAGCCCGGCTCGTTTGATACCACCATGCCCGGCAATAGCGCGACGCTATTGGGCGCTTTGGAAATGCGCTGCGGACCTTCGTGCACGTCCAAGAAATGCCCGACACCGTGACCGGTGCCATGGTCAAAATCATAGCCGTGTTGCCACAAATACTGGCGTGCTAAGGCATCAAGCTGGCTGCCTGAGGTGCCTTTCGGGAACAGCGCGGTGGCCAGCGCAATATGCCCTTTAAGCACCAGCGTGAAGGCCTTTTTGATCTCAGCGCTGCATTCGCCCACCGGCACGGTACGGGTAATGTCGGTGGTGCCGTCATAGTATTGACCGCCTGAGTCGACTAAGTAGACGTTGTTGCTCTCAATCACGCTCGGTTTAGGCTGATTGTTGTGGTTATAGTGACACATGGCCGCATTGCCACCGGCGGCAGAAATAGTATCAAAGCTTAAGTCGACCAGTTGATCGTCTTGTTGGCGGAATTGATACAGGGTGTCCGCGAGCACGGCTTCATCAGGGCGTTCACCGGCGTCGACTTGACGGTCAAACCAGGCCAAAAAGCGGGTCACGGCAACTCCATCGCGCACGTGACAGGCACGCATACCGGCGATTTCTTTCGGGTTCTTGGCTGCTTTTTCAAGCGCACATGGGTCTTGCGCTTCCACCACAGTGACTTGCGCTTGTTGGAGGGTGTCCAGTGTCCACGCATTGGCACCGTTTGGGTCGACCAATACACGTTGACCGCTCAGCGCTTGCAGGGCATCAACCAGACTGTCTGGGTGCGCGACGCTCACGCCTTGGCCCACGTGTGCATCAAAGCCTTCGGGGAGACGGTCAGGGTCGATAAACACGGTGACGTCACCGGATTGCTTGATAATCGCTTGGGTCAGCACCACGGGTAAACGTGGGATGTCGCGACCACGGATATTGAGCAGCCAACAGACGGCATCGGGTTGAGTGAGTACCGCGGCATCAAGGTTCTGATCGGCTAACTGCTGGCCAATGGTTTGACGCTTATCTAAGCTGGCGCGGCCGGTTTTCTCTTCACCCAGTAAAATGGCAGGGCTATTAAGCGGGGCGGGGCGATCGTCCCACAAGCTTTCAATCGGGTTTTGCTCCACACTCACCAGTGTCAAAGCCCCATCCAACGCGCGTTGGGTACGTTTGTACCAAGCAGCGCTATGCATGCGAGCGTCGATAGCCAGCTTGGCACCCTTTGGCAATTGTTGCTGGGCCCATTGCACCGGTGGCTCATCAATCAGGTGGCAGTAGTCAAACAGGCCGGCGGGGACTTGCTTACGGACTTGAACCACATAGCGGCCATCAACAAAAATCGCTGCCTTGTCGCGGGTGATCACCGCGGCGCCTGCTGAGCCGGTAAAGCCGGTCGCCCAGTGGAGGCGTTCGTTGTGCTCAGGCACATACTCACCGAGATATTCGTCTTCATGGGGGATGAGTAGGGCGTCATAATCGTGTTGAGCCAGCCAGTGTCTTAGCTGCTCAATACGCTTGGTAAGGGTCGCGTCCATTATTCTTCCTTCTTTGTAGGGGGTGAACTTGCCATGTTCGGCTACGCGTAAAAAACCAGTGCGTTAGACCCTAGCGCGATTGGCGATAGGCTGCAATTTTGCTGGGCTAAATTGCTGACAGCGTGAAATAATCAAGGCTTTCAGCCATTGGTGCCCCGGGTCATTATCTTGATTTTGATGCCAAAACAAGGTGTACGCCATCGGCGGTATTGGCGTTGGTAACGGCCGTACCACCAAATTGAGCGACGCGGCAATATAATGCGCAAACTGGCTTGGTGAGGTAAACACCAGGTCGGTATAGGTACACAGGCTCGCCGCACTGTTGAAATCTGGCACGTACATGGCAATGTCACGCTCAATATTACGCTCTGCTAGTTTATAGTCCAACAGCCAGCGGTCATTCCCATCACACTTCACCTGTACATGTCGCAGTCCAAGGTAACGCGCTTCATCCCATGGGCCCTTGAGTGCTGGATGATCAGCGCGCATCAACACACACTGGTGATCTTGGCAAAGCTCTTGGTAGCGTACGCCTTTGGGCGGCATCATGGTCAGCATGGCATCGGCGGGATTTAAATCTTTGCCGGTAATGCCAAAGTCGATATTACCGCGCGCGAGACCATCAAAGGTGGTTTGATCCCAAGCAGCGGTATTAAGAGTGATAGCTGGAGCCGCTTCCAGCATATCGCCAATAAACTGTGGCAAAAGCAGTGGATAGGCGCTTTCTACCAACGAAAACCGGAAGCAGCGATCACTTAAGTGTGGTTGAAAGTGGTCCGGCTCGGTCATCGCCGCAACATCATTGAGTAAAGCCCGTAGTTTGGGTTGTAAGGCTTGTGCGCGTGCTGTGGGCTTTAACCCGTGAGCTGCACGGGTAAAAAGCGGATCGTTAAACTGCTCTCTCAGTCGCGCTAAGTTTTTACTCACCGCCGATTGGCTTAAATGCAGGCGTTTTGCCGCCCCCGTGACATTACACTCTTCCAATAATACATGTAAGCACACCAATAAATTAAGGTCGGTGCGCTGCAGCTGGTCCAAATCCATTACAGGTATTCTCCGTGGGAATAACTGCTTTTACTATAAACCATTATGGTTCATATCGTGAAGCCACTATACTGCGTGCCTGTATAGAGGAGTAACCAATGACACACACAAATTCACCGACATCGAATCGCTTACTGGTCGCCTTAATGGTGTTACTGGTGCTGTTTAGCCCGATGGCGATTGATATTTATCTGCCTGCATTACCGTATATGGCAGGTGACTTTAATGTGAGCCCAACCTTGGCGCAAGATACCGTCACTTGGTTTATGTTTAGTCTCGGTTTAGGCCAGCTGTTTGCTGGGCCATTGGCTGACCGCTTTGGTCGTAAGCCTGTCGCGATCATTGGTATTTCACTGTATGGCCTGAGCTCACTGATGGCGTGGCTCGCGACCTCGATGGACATGATGCTGGTGGCGCGTTTGCTGCAAGGTTTTGGCGCGTGTGCCACGTCCGTGTGTGCGTTTGCGGCGGTGCGTGACCGGTTCGGTGCCGAGCGCAGCGGCCATATGATTAGCTATCTCAATGGTGCGATTTGCTTTGTGCCCGCCCTGGCTCCGCTACTGGGTAGCTGGCTCACTCAAATGTTTGATTGGCGTGCCAACTTTAGCTTTATGCTGGGTTACGCGGCTTTGGGCTTGGTCTTGGTCAGCGTATTTTTGCCTGAGACACGCCCGACACACACAGACAACTCTGGGCGCTTATTCAGCTTACGCCGCTATTGGCAAGTGCTACGCGTGCCGACATTTACCTATCACATTATTCTTTGCATGCTGGCGATGGCGGTGATCTTAGCTTACGTCACTTCCGCACCTGTATTGTTGATGGATAGGTACGGTATTTCCATGAACAGCTTCACTTTTTGGTTTGGTGCCAACGCGGCCTTAAATATCGCTGCGGCGATGTTAGCGCCGCGCTATATGCAAAAATTCGGCAGCCGCCGTGCGCTCAATATTGGCTTGATGATGCTGGTTGGCTCAGGCGGGTTGATGCTGGCATTAAGCCCCATCGCCGCCCCTTGGGCTTTTATGTTGCCGATTTTTACCTCCTCATTCGGCTTTGCCTGGGTGCTAGGTGCGTCAGCAGGTGCAGCCTTAGCGCCGTTTTCTGACCGTGCTGGCACAGCGGCAGCCTTGTTGGGATTGTTCCAAATGAGCGGCGCAGGCCTGTTGGTTAGCCTGACTCAGCGTTTAGGTCTATCGGCCAGTGATTTAATGACCGTCCATATGTGGTTGCTGCTACCTGGCTTAATTATTTTGTGGTCACCGAAAGGCAAGCAATGGCATGCCAAAGCAGTAAGAGATTAAATAATCAGTAAAAGCGACAATTCAGTTGGCAAATATAATAAGACGTGCAAAACGCTGGGGTCTCGACAACCCATCATCCCTTTTCGCTGGCTTCGGCCAGCGTTTTTTTTATTTTGCTAAAAGCCCCAAATTGAGAGTATATTTACTAAGCAAACCAAATTAATGCTCATTCCTTTTCGTTTTATATCCAAAGGTCTGTTACACACTATGTCATTATCGGCAATCGAAATGGCGCGCGTCCTTGAGCAACTTGAGGAATCGCCCGAGAAAATCATGTTTGGCAAATTGCTGGCAGAATTAGGCAGCCAAAGTGAAGAGCGTGTACGTAGCGCCGCTCATCAGGTGCCACTGAAATATTTACGCGAACTGGTTTATCAATTTAATCAAGTGATAGATGAGCGCCGCTCTGAGCGCATTGAAGAAATCACTCAAGGCTTGGCGCAAGACGGTTTATCTGTCGACGAGCTTTATGAATATGTAATCCAACGCAAGATGGGCTGATCGCCCATCACTGAAGGGATTAAACGCGAACGCGTGGCGTGTGGATCGCGCCACCATTATGCGCTTGTGGCTGGTTGCTCACGCTTTTTGGGTTTACGTTGCTGAATAAGCAGGCCCACCACAATAAAGCTAAGGCCGATGAGGGTGCTGACATGAATGGTTTCGCCAATAATGGTGGCCAGTAACACCAAAGAGATAAAGGGCGAGATAAAGATCAGATTACTGATGCGAGAGGTATTCTGGGTATATTTCATTGCGCTTAGCCACAACATGAACGTCACGCCCATTTCAAATAATCCCACATAGCTTACCGCGAGCCATCCTTGCCAAGGGATCCCTGTCCACGATGCTGTCATTCCGGCTAACAATAAGGACACCGGTAGCGACAGCATAAAACTTAACAGAATGCCGAGCACGGGATCAGCGGGGTTTTTAGTGTTAAGTACCCAAAAACCTGCCCACAATAGGGTGGAGAGCAGCGCGAGACCAATCCCCAGCGGGCTATCAAATTGTAGCGAGAGCAATTGCCCTTTGGTGGCAATGACCACCACACCAAAATAGCCTAATGCTGCCGCGATCCAGTCTTGGCGGCGAATGGTTTGGCCGAGAAACACTGCTGCCATTAAGGTGAGCGTAATGGCCCAGCTGTAGTTCAAGGGTTGCGCTAAGGACGCGGGGAGAAGGTCGTAGGCTTTGAAAAGGACCAAATAATAAATTAAGGGGTTAATCATCCCTAGCAGGCAATAATAGCCTGGCCGACGACGAAACGTCGGCCACAGTGCCGATAGTTTGCCTTGCACAGCGGCAATGGCGGCGAGTACGACTACCGATACGACACTGGCGGCGGCCAGCATTTGAATCGGGGTCATATAGTTTAGGGTGATTTTGAACGCGGTCGCGACCGTCGACCACAATAGCACGGCAGACAACCCAAATATCAGTGCCTTACGCTCGTTGTGCATACTACCTCCTTGCAAAAATGCCTTTTAAATTAGGCAGTCTACGGTATTCGTACGCACCGAGATAGACTGGACATCTATCCAGTATCCCATTAGCCTTGCTGACATCAGTGACCGTACAATAGAGAACCCATTATGCTTGATGGCCTATCATTATCCACCTTGTCTATCCTGACGTTTTGTGTCGGCGTTATCAGTGCCTCAGGGCTGAGCTATTGGCTGCATCGGCGTGTGGTTGCCCAATATCAACAATGGTTTGATAGCCAATATGCCCAACAGCAGTCGACCGCGGACATGCAACAACAACAGCTTCGTGAGCAACTAGAGCAGCAACAACAAGAGTTGGATAGTTTGGATATTGAGCGCGATCGTCTGACGCAAGAGTTGCGCCAGTATTACGGCAAATTAACCTCTGCCAGTGAGAAGCTACGTCAACAGGAGCAATTACGCCAAGACAATCAAGCGCTATCAGACAAGCTGGATGCAGTACGCGAGGAAAAGTCAGAGCTGTTAGCTGAGCTTCGTGAAGTCAAAGCGAGCGCGGAGCAACAACTCAATGCGGCGAAAGAAAAGCACGCCTTATTGGAAAATGCAGAGGAACGCTTACGCGCCCAATTCGAACAGCTGGCCAATCAAGTGTTTGAACAAAAAGTTCACTCCGTTGACGAGCAAAATAAAATGAGTCTCGAGACCTTACTCGGGCCGCTGAAATCGCAATTAGAAGGGTTTAAAAAGCAAGTGACCGACAGCTTTGGCGAACAAGCGAAAGAACGCCATACCCTGATTCATGAAATCAAAAACCTTCAGCAACTGAACGCGGATATGACCCGTGAAGCGCACAACCTGACGCAAGCACTAAAAGGTGACAACAAGCAACAGGGCAACTGGGGCGAAGTGGTGTTGGCGCGTATTTTGGAAGAGTCTGGCTTGCGTGAAGGGCGTGAGTATCAAACCCAAGTGAGCTTTGAAAACGAGCAAGGTAAGCGCTATCAGCCCGATGTGGTGGTGAAATTACCCCAAGAAAAAGACGTGGTGATTGATGCCAAAATGGCTCTCGTCGCCTATGAACGTTACTACAACGCAGACACCTTGGCTGAGCAAGATGCGGCGCTCAAAGAGCATGTACAAGCCATTCGCCAGCATATCCGTGGGCTGGGGCGTAAAGACTATCATCAGCTTCATGGGGTGCGTTCACTGGACTATGTATTGATGTTCATTCCAGTGGAACCGGCTTTCCAAGTTGCGGTCGAGGCCGATGCCCGCCTGATCCGTGAGGCGATGGACAATAATATTATGTTGGTCAGTCCCACCACTTTGCTGGTGGCACTGCGTACCATCAATAACCTATGGCGCTATGAATACCAAAACCAAAATGCCAAACAAATCGCAGAGAAAGCGAGCAAGCTCTATGACAAGGTGCGTCTATTTGTCGGTGATATGGAAGCGCTAGGCAATGCACTGGGTAAAGCCAGTGACAGTTATCAAGGGGCGATGAATAAACTCAGCCAAGGCCGCGGTAATATTATTCGCCAAGCAGAGGGGTTTAAAGCGCTGGGGGTTGAGGTAAAAAGGGATATCAGCCCGTCGCTCGCCAGTGTCGCTACCGAGCCGGCGGCAGATGAACCTCTTAACCTGACCCAGGCCGAACGGGACGCCAGCCAGCAATAATTCTAATAAACTTGGCTGCACGCTTGGAGTCGGGATGGGCGATAAAGTAAACTGGAGCCAATACGTTAGGGGAACAAAATGACAGATAAAAACGCGCACCAGGATCAAGAGACCATCGACTTTGGCTACCAGCAAGTCAAACGCCAAGAAAAAGAAAGCCTCGTGGCCAATGTGTTTCACTCGGTGGCGGCGAAGTACGATCTGATGAATGATGTGATGTCGATGGGCATTCACCGGATCTGGAAACGCTTTACCATTGATTGCAGTGGTGTTCGTCCTGGGCAAAAAGTGCTCGACTTAGCCGGCGGGACAGGCGATCTGACGGCAAAATTTTCTCGCCTTGTCGGTGAGCGCGGTGAAGTGGTGCTCGCCGACATTAACAACTCAATGCTCAAGGTGGGCCGTGACAAACTGCGCGACAAAGGCATTGTCGGCAATGTCAGTTACGTGCAAGCCAACGCCGAGGCGCTGCCTTTCCCAGATGACCACTTCGATTGCATCACTATCGCGTTTGGCCTGCGTAATGTGACGGACAAAGATGCGGCCTTACGCTCAATGTTTCGTGTCCTTAAACCCGGTGGGCGTTTGCTGGTGCTGGAGTTTTCCAAGCCGGTTGCCGAGCCGTTGTCAAAAGTCTACGACGCCTACTCTTTCCATGTGTTACCGAAAATGGGACAACTGATTGTTAATGACCCAGACAGCTACCGCTACTTGGCCGAGTCGATTCGCATGCACCCTGATCAAGAAACATTAAAAGGAATGATGGAACAAGCCGGGTTTGAACAAACCAGCTACCACAACCTGACCGGTGGTATTGTCGCCCTGCACCGCGGATTTAAATTCTAAGGAGCCCACATGGCGCTTGATTCACTTTTATGCGCGGCCCTTGAAACAGCGTTAAATGCTGTGATTACCAAAGACGCCGACAGCCAGCGTCGCCTGGCTCGGCTAAAAGGGCGTTGTATCGGTGTTACGCTCCAAGAGCTTGATCGACAAATGATTTTTGTCTTCGGCCAACGTATTGATGTACTCAGTCATTATGAGGGCGTACGTGATGCGGATTTGTCATTATCACTATCGGCACTGCCGCAGTTACAGCAAAAGGCCAATTTAACCGCGCTAATCAAAGCGGATAAACTCACGCTTGATGGCGATATTGACGTGGCACAGCAGTTCTCACAGTTGCTCAGCGGTATCGAACTGGATGTGGCTGAGTGGTTGGCACCGTACACTGGCGATGTAATTGCCCACACGGTAGTGAGTCACGCCCAGCAGCGTTGGCAGCAACTCCAGCAATTGGCTCAGCAACAACAGCGTTATGTGGGGGATGTGATTACTG
Organism: Salinivibrio sharmensis; assembly: GCF_001995985.1. GTDB lineage: Bacteria > Pseudomonadota > Gammaproteobacteria > Enterobacterales > Vibrionaceae > Salinivibrio > Salinivibrio sharmensis. The sequence goes on from NZ_MUFC01000005.1 coordinate 15,943, forward strand.
AAGAGTGGCGTTTAGCGCCTGGGCCACTTGAAGTCGCCGCCTACAGTGACCAAGTGGACGAGCTGCGCAGCGACGTGGCGCGACTGGAAGCCAGGTTTAAGCAGTTGGTAGAACGGGTGGAGTCTGCATGACACTCAATGAAATTCGTCGCTTGTATTTTATCATCCGTACCTTACTTCTGTACGGTGTCGATGCTTTATTGCCCAAACAGCCGTTAACTCGGCTTGCCCACCTTGGTCGTCAATCACTGTTTTGGTTGAAAAACCAGCACCCAGACAAGCCGGTAGGAGAACGCTTGCGGTTGGCGCTGCAAAGCTTAGGGCCAGTATGGGTCAAGCTGGGTCAAATGATGTCAACGCGTCGTGATCTCTTTCCGGGGGATATCGCCAACGAGCTGGCGCAACTGCAAGATAAAGTGGCGCCGTTTGATGGACACAAAGCCAAGGCACAAATTGAAGCCTCGCTAGGCGGCCCATTAGAAACCTGGTTCAGCGACTTTGATCCCCATCCACTCGCCTCCGCCTCAATCGCCCAAGTGCATACCGCTACGCTCAAATCGAACGGCCGCGAAGTGGTGCTGAAAGTGATTCGCCCCGATATTTTGCCGGTGATCCAAGCTGACTTGCGCTTAATGTATCGTGTGGCACGGTTGGTGGCGCGTTTTCTGCCTGATGCGCGGCGGTTAAAACCGGTCGAAGTGATCCGCGAGTACGAAAAAACCTTGCTCGATGAGCTAGATTTGATGCGCGAAGCGGCCAATACCATTCAGCTGCGCCGCAATTTTGAAAACGACCCGGCGCTGTATGTGCCCGAAGTGTTCAGCGATTACTGCCGCAAAGACGTGATGGTGTCTGAGCGAATCTATGGCATTCAAGTGTCGGATATCGAGGCGCTACAAGCCAATGGCACTGATATGAAGCTGCTGGCTGAGCGCGGGGTGGAGGTGTTCTTTACTCAGGTGTTTCGTGACAGCTTTTTCCATGCGGATATGCACCCGGGCAACGTGTTTGTCTCCTACGAGCACCCGGATGACCCGCAGTGGATTGGGCTGGATTGCGGGATTGTCGGTACCTTAAATCGCGACGATAAACGCTATTTGGCGGAAAACTTTATCGCCTTTTTTAACCGCGATTACCGCAAAGTGGCCGAATTACACGTCGACTCTGGCTGGGTGCCGCACGACACCAACGTGGATGATTTTGAGTTTGCCATTCGCACCGTGTGTGAGCCCATTTTCGAAAAGCCACTGTGCGAAATCTCGTTCGGTAATGTGTTATTAAACCTATTTAATACCGCGCGCCGGTTTAATATGGAAGTGCAGCCGCAGCTGGTGTTGTTGCAAAAAACCTTACTCTACATTGAAGGACTGGGGCGTCAGCTCTATCCGCAGTTAGATTTGTGGACCACGGCCAAGCCGTTTTTAGAGTCGTGGATGAAGCAGCAAGTGGGGCCCCAAGCGGTGTGGGCAGCGGTCAAAGAGAAAGCGCCATTTTGGGCAGAGAAGCTGCCTGAAATTCCAGAGCTCGTATACGATGGTTTACGGCAAGGTCGTCAGGTCAATCAGCGTTTAGAAGCCTATTATCACGGTTACTTGCAGACCAAACAGCGTCACTCGCGCGCCACTTATATGCTCGGGATTGGTGCGACGTTACTGCTAACGGCGACCATTTTGTTTGCCAATCGAGTCGAGACCTTACCGAGTGTCGCCGCTGCAGGTGCGGTTATCTTTTGGTTGTGGGGCTGGCGACTTTGTAATAAAACCTGTAATAAATAGCAGTTACACTGCTGCGCACATCAAGTTAACCAAACGGAAGAAAGGGAACCGGTATGGGTGGAATTAGTATTTGGCAGTTGCTGATCATTGCGGTGATTGTGGTGTTGTTATTTGGTACCAAGAAGCTACGTAACATGGGGGGCGATCTTGGCTCAGCGGTCAAAGGCTTTAAAAAAGCAATGAACGATGATGAAACCAAAACCACTGACAAAGATGCGGATTTTCAGCAGCAGTCGCTGGATAACAGTGACACCGATGCGTCGAAAAATGAGCAAGCACGCAAAGATAAAGAGCAGGTGTAAGCCGTGTTTGATATTGGTTTCTGGGAACTAGTACTGATTGCCATCATTGGTTTGGTGGTGCTTGGCCCAGAGCGATTACCGGTCGCGATACGCAATGTGTCGCGCTGGATGGGGGCGGCAAAGCGGATGGCAGGCTCCGTCCGTGATGAGCTTGAGCAAGAGCTCAAACTCAAAGAGCTCCAGGACAACTTACATAAGGCCGAACAAGCGGGGATGAAAGATTTGTCACCTGAGTTACAAGAGTCGGTCGACACCCTACGTCAACGCGCGGCGGATGTACAACGCCCTTATGCAGCATCACCTGCTTCTCATCACCCAGATGAAGGCGACGATGCGCCATCAACGGATAAGCGATAACGAGCCCGACGCTTTATGTTTTCGGTGAACAAACCACTATGTCTGTAAACGATACTCAGCCTCTTATCAGCCACTTGATGGAGCTTCGCAACCGCCTGCTGCGCGCAATTATCGCCATTTTGGTGGTGTTTGCCTGCTTGGTGTATTTTGCCAATGATATTTACAGCCTGATAGCCCAACCGCTGATCGACAAACTGCCCGAAGGGGCGAGCATGATCGCCACCGATGTGGCCTCACCCTTTTTTACCCCCATTAAGCTTACGCTAGTGATATCGGTATTCGTGGCCATCCCTGTGGTGCTGTACCAAATCTGGGCGTTCGTGGCCCCCGGCCTCTATAAGCACGAACAGCGGTTGGTGATGCCGCTTTTGGTTTCCAGTTCATTGCTGTTTTACGCGGGCGTGGCGTTTGCGTATTGGGTTGTGCTGCCATTGGTCTTTGGCTTTTTCACCTCTATCGCGCCAGAAGGGGTGCAAGTGGCAACCGATATTGCCAGTTATCTCGACTTTATCTTGGCGCTGTTCCTCGCCTTTGGGATTGCCTTTGAGATCCCTATCGCGATTATACTGCTGGTGTGGACAGGCGCGACCACGGCACAAAGCTTAACCCGCAAGCGGCCTTATGTGATTGTAGCTGCGTTTGTGGTGGGGATGATGCTGACACCACCGGATATGATTTCACAAACCCTGCTGGCTATTCCTATGTGCTTGCTGTTCGAGCTGGGCGTGGTTCTGTCGCGCTTTTATGTCCCGCGTGAAAAGTCCACATCCGAAGAGGCCAGTGAATGATCGATATTGGTGTTAACCTGACCAGTACACGGTTTGAGCAAGACAGAGACACCGTGGTGGCGGATGCCAAACAGGCGGGCATCACGGGCATGATTTTGACCGGCACCAGTGTTGAAGAAAGCCAAGCGGCGGCCGCGCTAGCGAGGTCTTATCCTGGTTTTGCCTATGCCACGGCGGGTGTTCATCCGCATGATGCCAAATCGGTCGAGGCGACAGATTTAAGCGCTATTCAGCAATTAGCGCAGCGTCCCGAGGTGGTGGCGATCGGTGAGTGTGGGCTCGATTTCAATCGCGATTTTTCGCCGCGGCCGCAACAAGAAGCGGTGTTTGAGGCGCAGCTTGCGCTAGCGGCTGAGTTATCGATGCCAGTGTTTATGCACTGTCGTGATGCCCACGATCGCTGGTTCGCCATTTTGCGGCCATGGCTCGACAAACTGCCCGCAGCGGTACTGCATTGTTTTACTGGCGATGACCGTGCACTGCGCGATTGCCTCGATGCCGGCTTATATATAGGGGTGACGGGGTGGCTATGCGACGAGCGCCGCGGACAGCAGCTGCAGCAACAGGTAAGCTGGTTGCCCAATGATAGGCTGATGATAGAAACCGATGCGCCGTATTTACAGCCTCGCGACATACGGCCGCGACCCAAACGCAGTCGCAATGAGCCGAAATATTTGCCACACATTGCCCAAACAGTGGCACGATTGCGCCAACAGCCTGTCGAACATATTATTGATTGTACAATAAAAAACACTCAGCGCTGCTTTTCGATTCAGTGACTGGGTGAACACTACACGAGGCAGTTCGCTGCCCCAAAGCCCAGGTCTGCAACTTAAAGGAGGATACTGTGACCGTATCCATTCAAGGCGCCTTTCCTGCTCGACGCCTGCGTCGTACACGCAAAACTGACTTTAGCCGCCGTATGGTGGCGGAGCACTCATTATCCGCAAGCGATTTGATTTACCCGATCTTCGTGTTGATGGGTAAGAATCGTCGTGAGCCAGTCGCATCCATGCCCGGCATCGAGCGGCTCTCGATCGATTTGTTGCTCCATGAAGCGGATTACCTGGCCAAGCTGGGTGTCCCTGCCATTGCGCTTTTTCCTGTGATCCCGAAAGAGTTTAAGACCAGCTGTGCCTCGGAGGCATTTAACCCCGAAGGGTTAGTGCCACGCGCGGTGCGCTTGCTCAAAGAGCATGTGCCACAAATGGGCGTGATCACCGATGTGGCGTTAGACCCTTACACCGTGCACGGCCAAGACGGGATCATTGATGAAGACGGCTATGTGATGAATGAGCCCACCACCGAGGTACTGATCAAACAAGCCCTATCTCATGCCGAAGCGGGCGTCGATATTGTCGCGCCTTCTGACATGATGGATGGACGAATTGGTCGTATTCGTGAGTCGTTGGAAGCCAATGGTCATATCAATACCCAGATCATGGCGTACTCTGCCAAGTATGCGTCCAATTACTATGGCCCGTTTCGCGATGCATTAGGCTCGGCGGCGAATCTGAAAGGCGGTAACAAGGCCAACTATCAAATGGATCCGGCCAACAGTGATGAAGCCTTGCACGAAGTGGCGATGGATATTGCTGAAGGGGCGGATACCGTGATGGTTAAACCCGGGATGCCGTATTTGGATGTGGTACGCCGGGTAAAAAATGAGCTTAAGGTGCCAACCTTTGCTTACCAAGTATCGGGTGAATATGCGATGCACAAAGCGGCAATCGATAATGGTTGGCTAAAAGAGCGCGAGACGGTGATGGAGTCATTATTGTGCTTTAAGCGTGCGGGGGCCGATGGCATCCTGACTTACTTTGCTAAGCAAGTGGCCGAGTGGTTAGCGGAAGACGCCGGCGCTACTTTGCCTCCCAGACCGGAAGAGACGGTCGGTTAACTCTCCTTTTATGACAGCGCCCTTGCCCCGGGCAAGGGCGTTTTTTTAGCCTGCCCAGTATAACCCCACAAAGTTCAAGGGATCACATTGCGATTAATGGGGTTCTGTAGTGAGATCAGTGTTTCGGTGGATTGCACTTCGTCGATGGCTTGTAGCTTGTCAATCAACACAAACTGTAATTCTTCGATAGAGCGACACATGAGCTTAACGAAAATATTATAGGCCCCCGTGGTGTAGTAGGCTTCTACTACCTCGTCGAGCTGATTGAGTTTGTCCAGCGCCGAGTGGTAATCCCGCGCCGCTTTAAGGTTGATACCGATAAAGCAGCACACGTCGTAGCCGAGTTTTTTGGTATTGACCAATATTTCCGTGCCTTCGATGATGCCCGCAGCTTTCATTTTCTCAACCCGCACGTGAACTGTGGCGGGACTGACATTAAAGCGCTTGGCCATTTCTGCGTAAGGGACGCGTGCATCATCCAACAGGGTAGAGAGAATACGACGATCTAGGTCATCTAATTTTGGCAACTCGTTCATTGTTTTAGTCTTTTTGTTATAGCATGGCCAGACTTTTCGTTAACGCGGTTGCTTAGCCACTTCGTTAACGCCTAATGTAGGGTATCGCGTTGTTTAGCAAGATACCAACAAACCAACAGGAAGGGGATGTGGGGATCAGATACATTTTCGGTGGTTTATTACTGCTTATCGCCAGTAGCGTCAATGCCGCACAAAAAGATGTGCTGGTGGTGCATTCCTATCATCCTGGCTTCTTTTGGAATCAGGCGCTGGTTGAAGGGTTGGAAACGGCGACACAAGGCGAAGAGATCGCCTTCCAGCATTCCTACCTAGAAAGTAAACGCTACCAATCGGATGCCTATCGCGAACAGCTTAAAGATGTTTATATCCATAAACTGACCAACCATGATTTTGATGCCATTCTCACCACGGATAATGCCGCACTCTGGCTCATCCATGAGCTGCATGAATACGTGGGGGAGACACCGGTGGTGTATGCGGGGCTCAATAACTTTGGTCGCCAACACTACCCCTTGTTGCCCAAGGTCACTGGGGTGAAAGAAGAAATAGACTTACCGCGCAACTTGTCATTAATGAAGCGCTTACACCCAGATTTAAAGCGGGTGTACGTACTGCTCGATGAGACCTTTTCCAGTCGTCAGTATTGGAATGTGGTGAAGGCTCAGCTGAGAAACGATGGTAACGCGGGTGTTGAGGTTGTCAGGCTATCTAGCCTCTCTTTCCAAGCGTTGCATGACCGCATTCAAGCGATGCAGCCGGGCGAGGCGGTATATTATTTATCCTACTTTCGCGATAAAAATGGCACCTTTCTCGATAGGCTCAGTGGCATCAACTCACTGATCCAAAACGCGCCCGTGCCAATTTATGGTGCGATGAGCTTTATGCTGGGTCAGGGCGTGATCGGGGGCATTGTCATCGATGGAAAAACTCAAGGTCAGCACCAAGGTCAGCTGCTGTTGGATGTACTGGCAGGCAAGCTTCCCCCTGAGCGAGACAGTACGAACCTGATGTTATTCGATTACCCGGCGCTGAAAGATTGGGGCGTGGATGTGAGCGCCATCGAAGACGCTGTGGTGATCAATAAGCCTCAGCCGCTGTGGCTAAAGCACCAAGTTGCGTTTCAAGCCGTGGCATTGGCGGTGTTGGTATTGGGAAGCGTGATTGCCATGCTCGGTGCCAATATTCGCCAGTTACGCCGCAGTGAATCAGCGTTAAAGCGCCACCGAGCGATGCTTAAAGGCATTTTTGATCAAAGTAACCAGTTTATTGCGCTGTTGGATGAGAACGGGATCTTGGTCTCAGGCAATGCCAGTTTTAACCAATTAATCAGCGTGAGTCACCCTTATCGTGGTCGGCCTTTGTGGTTTTGGCCGATTTGGCGTAACCCCGCCCGCCTGGAGGAGTACCTCAAGCTCACCGATTTCTCCCAGCCTCGCCGGTTTGAGCTTTGCCTCAGTGAAGCGCATCGTGAGGTGATCTTGGATGTAGCGGTCAAGGGGTTTCCCAGCGAAAATGGCCAACGGCGCGTCCTGTTAGAGGCCCGTGATATTACCCAGCGCAAACAAACCGAAGAGAAGCTACAACGAAGCGAAATTGAATATCGCATGTTGTATGAACAGCAACCTGTGATCCTATTAACCATTGATTACCAAGCACGTATTCAATCGCTCAATCAGTATGCCGCCGATTTGTTTGGTTATGACAAAGCCGCCTTATTAGGGCACAAGATCACCTCTTTATATGAGGATCATCAAGTGCCTCCCCATCGAATGATTAAACGCGATCACAACAACCAAGAGCAGGTATGGCGGCGTGAGATCCCGTATCGTGCCGGCAATGGTCATACCTTGTGGGTGCGTGAAACCGTGCGCGCGATGCATAATCAGACGCAGTTGCTGGTGGTGGGCGAAGACATCACTGCGCATCGAGAAATGGAAAACCAGCTGACTTATCAAGCCCATCACGACTACTTAACGGGGCTGTATAATCGTAGCTATTTTGAGCAAAAGCTCGCCGCCGCGCTGTTACAGGCGCGAGAGGAAGATCAGTGTCACGCGATGTACTACATCGATATGGATCAATTTAAGCTGATTAACGACACCGCCGGACATGAAGCAGGGGACGAGGCGCTCAAACAAGTGGCGCAGATTATCCAGCAACATCTGCCAACAGGGGCGGTCTTATCGCGACTCGGGGGCGATGAATTTGGCGTGATTGCCTATCATCACTCGGCCGAACGCGCGCTGACTTGGGGACACCAACTCCTGGCAACCTTGGCGGACAGTGAGTTTTTCTGGCATGGCAGCCGTATGCGCTTAGCATGCTCATTGGGTATTCGCCTTCTAGATCGTACCGCCGGTTCGCCGCAGCAAGTGCATGCGCAAGCGGATACCGCCTGCTACGCGGCGAAAGATGAAGGGCGTAATCGCCTGCACCTTTACCACCCAGATGATGAAGAGCTGCAACGTCGCGAACAAGAAATGGCCTATGTGAGTCATATCCATGATGCCATTGCCCACGATCGCTTTGATATCTACGCGCAGCAAATCGTGGATATCCGTCCGGGCACCGAAGACAAGCTGTATATTGAAGCCTTGGTGCGGATGCGTGATACCAAAGGCGGTTGGTTACCGCCGAGCATGTTTATCCCAGCCGCCGAACGCTACAACATGGCGCATCAACTGGACACCGTCGTAGTGACCAAAACCCTGGCGTGGTTTGATGCTCACCCTGAGCAAATTGCTAAGCTTGGGAAAGTCTCTATAAACCTATCGGGGCGGTCGATCACCCAAAAAGATTTTGTCACCTTCTTAATCGCCGCGATTAAGCAAACCCAAGTGCCTAGCGAATGCATTTGTTTGGAGATCACGGAAACGGCGGCTATCACTAACATGAGTAGTGCGATCGATCTTTTCTCCCAGCTGAAGGCATTAGGGTGCGTCATTGCGCTAGATGACTTTGGTGCGGGCATTTCATCGTTTGGATACTTGAAGCGCTTGCCGGTCGATATCATCAAGATTGATGGTCAATTTATTCGCGATATCGCCACCGATGCCACCGATTATGCAATGGTGAAAGCAATTAATGAATTGGCCAAACAAATGGGTAAGCAAACCGTGGCAGAGTTTGTGGAAAATGCTCACATTCTCAACAAACTGCGCGCACTGGATGTGGATTTTGCTCAAGGGTACCACTTTAGTGTGCCCGCGCCCTTGGATGAGCAGGTAAAAAGTTGGTCTGCACGTCGAGAGACGATGAAGGAAAAAATCCATCTCTGATATACTCGAGCGGTAACCCGCTGTGGAGATCCAATGTGCAACTCAGTTTGATTTGCGAGGCCCCTGAAAAAGAGCACGAGTTTGAGGAGCTAAAAAGTAAGTGGACACTTACACACACACCTGATTCGTCATTTGCGCTGGTGATGACCGAGGCGCGTCTTGAGCTGCGTAAACAGGATGAACCTAAACTAGGCGCAGTATTTGTGGATTTTGTCGGTGGTGCGGTCGGTCATCGGCGTAAATTTGGCGGCGGAAAGGGGCAAGCCATTGCCAAGGCGGTGGGGCTCAATAAAGGCGTGACGCCAAGCGTGCTGGATGCGACCGCGGGACTCGGACGTGATGCGTTTGTCTTAGCTTCCTTGGGTTGCCAAGTGCAAATGATTGAGCGGCACCCGGTGGTCGCCGCACTACTCGACGACGGCTTACAGCGTGGCTATCGCGATCCAGATATTGGCGCGTGGATGCAATCGCGTATGACATTGCTGCATGCCAGCAGTGAGCAAGCACTCACCGATATGGCGCAGACCCCCGGGCTGCGACGGCCTGATGTGGTCTATTTAGACCCCATGTATCCGCACAAGAAAAAAGCAGCCCTGGTGAAGAAAGAAATGCGCGTGTTCCAGTCTTTAGTGGGGGCGGACACGGACGCCGACGCCTTGTTATCGCCAGCCTGTCAACTTGCACGTAGTCGTGTGGTCGTTAAGCGCCCAGATTATGCTGAGCCTTTGGCGGCCATTGCCCCGCACTCGAGTATTACCACCAAGAAAAACCGTTTTGACATGTACATCAACGCGGCGTTAAGTGCGGAGGTGTAAATGGCTAAATCTTTGTGTAAATGGCGACGGGGTGAGGTTGAGGCTAACTTGAGTACCCTTGCGGCAATTACCATGCCACCGCGAGCTGCTTGTAGCAAGTGTGCGCGGGTGGCCAGTGATAAAGGCTATTTATGTCGTCCCGTTTCGCTTGTCGATGGCGCGGAGAAGAAGGTGGCCAAAGGCGCGGATAACGTCGACAAAAAGGCGAAAAAAGCCAAGAAGAAAGTGAAGCAAAAAGCCGAAAAGAAAGGCAAGAAGAGTAAGAAGGATAAGAAAGAAAAAAAGAAAGCGAATAAGGGCAGTCAGTAACAAAGGCTCCATAGCGAACCATGGAGCCTTTGAGCGCTTAGTCGAGGCCTTTTACCATCAGTACGGTTAGCAGTCCGGTAATTACTGAGATAATCAGGCCAGAAACGATTAGCCAAGGCAACATATCCATCATGTTCTGCACTCACTTCTTTTTTTATGAATTGGGGGAAAAGCGAGCATGATTGAGCCTGAGTTTAGCCACGTTCGCAACGTGCTAGACGTAGCCAGTTAAGCTTAGTAACTATTAGAAACAAGGTGGTGATAAAGCCATCAACAAGCCCCCGTGGCACATAGGTCTATTAGTACAAAGGGTCTCCATCATGAGTGTCAATCAAGGAAAAGCCGAGATACCGGTTTGGGATAAAGAGGAAGCATTGAGCCGGCTAATGGATAGCCCGGCGCTTCTCGATGAGGCTTGCAGTATATTTGTTGAGGAAAGTGAGCAACAACTGCCAAGCATGGAAAAGCAGCTTGCCAATGCCGACTATGCCGCCTTGGCGCGCGAAGCACATAAGATGAAAGGCAGTGCGGGCAACCTTGCTGCGCTAGAGCTGCATCAGCAAGCGCTTGCGCTCGAGCAAGCGGCAAAGCAGGAAGCCGCCGACCACGCGGCTGAGGCGCTATCGGACATCAAAGAAGGCCTGGCGCGATTTTGCGCACAGCTTACCTACTAGCATTGTGTTGGACAGAGTAGTGAGCTGCCAATAAAAAACGCCGTGTGTTGACACGGCGTTTTGATATGAGCCCATCTTGCGCGGCTTAGCGCATAGTAACAAACTCTTCCGAGCCGGTGGGGTGAATCGCGACCACACTGTCAAAGTCTGCTTTGGTGGCGCCCATCTTCATCGCCACCGCAAAACCTTGAATCATCTCGTCAACGGTAAAGCCAATACCGTGTAGTCCGACCACTTTTTCTTCATCACCGACACATACCAGCTTCATTTTGCAGGGTTGGCGGTGCTGAGTGACAGCGGTATACATGGCCGCAAAGCTTGATGTGTAAACCTTGATATTGTCATCACCGTATTTGGCACGTGCCTCTGGCTCGCTCAAACCAATGGTGCCGATTGGCGGGTGGCTAAAGACCACGGTGGGGACCAAATCATAGTCCATTTTGGCATGCGTTTGGCCGTTAAACAGACGTTCTGACAGTAAGCGCCCCGCTTTGACGGCGACAGGCGTCAGCTCAATCCCGCCATCCATGATATCACCGACACAGTGAATGTGCGGGACACTGGTGGTCTGATACGGGTCAACCTTGATGTAGCCATCGGCCGTGGTCTGCACGTCGGTGGCGCCGAGGTTGATTTTATCCGTGGTTGGGTGACGACCGATCGCCCAAATCAGGGTGTCCGTGTTGTGAGTGGTGCCGTTTTCAAAGGCAAGCGTCAGGCTACCGTCGCTTTCTTCCGTTACCGACACGGGCACATGCTGGGTGTGAAGGGTGGGGCCTTCTTTTTCCATCACTTCGACCAAGGTATCGGTCACCATGGGGTCAAAGGTGCGCAGTGGGCGATCTTTACGCACAAACAAGTGGGTATCAGAGCCTAGCGCATGCAGGACACCGGCGATTTCGACCGCGATGTAACCGGCGCCCACCACAGCCACACGCTTAGGTTGCTCGGGGAGGGCAAAGAAGCCGTCAGAGTCGATCCCTAATTCCGCACCCGGAATAGTTGGAATGGTTGGCGTGCCGCCCACGGCGATCAAAAAATGATCGGCGGTGTAGTGCTCGCCATCTACCTCTACCGTGTTGTTATCGACAAAGCGGGCAAAACCGCGGATGACATCGATATTGTTTTTGCCCAGTACGTTGTCGTAGGCCTTGTGAATGCGGCTAATGTAGGCTTCACGGTTATCCACTAAGGTTGACCAATTAAAGCCTTTTACATCCACATCAAAGCCGTAGTCTGATGCATAGAGGTTCAGCGCTTCAGCAACTTGAGCGCCATGCCACATGACTTTTTTAGGGACACAGCCTACGTTTACGCAGGTGCCGCCAAGGTGTTTTGCTTCAATAAGGGCGACTTTAGCACCGTGCATCGCGGCACGGTTGGCTGAGGCAATACCGCCGCTGCCGCCACCGATACAGATGTAGTCGAAATGCTTCGCCATGTCTTTCTCCATCTTATAGGCACTGGGTGCCACTGGCATTGATATCGAGGTCAGCTTGTCGTGTTTGGCGTCGCTTGTAAAGCCACCATCTCTGACCCACTGAGCAATAGCATACCAAACCGGCAGTGAGGCAGCAGTCTCAGAATCATTTTGTAACGCTCGCAATACACGCCGGTAAACGGGGAGGGATTGAAAAGCGTCAAGAGAGACGGCATATAAAGAAAGTTACTTATCTGCCCGGGGCTCGCAATGTGAGCGCCTTATCAGCAAAAAGGAAGGCACTATGTCCAACCCGCTTCTTCAATTTGAGGATTTACCTCCGTTTTCCGCCATTAAGCCAGAGCATGTTAAACCGGCCGTCGAAGCCGCGATTGCTGACTGTCGCCAAGCGGTGGATGCCGCAGCGGCGGCCGAGCAACCAAGCTGGGATACTGTTAGCGTGCCGGTCACAGAGGCGGAAGATCGTCTTGGCCGCATCTGGTCACCGGTGAGCCATATGAATGCGGTGGTCAATAGTCAGCCATTGCGTGAGGCGTATGAAAGCTGCCTGGCGTTGCTGTCGGAATACTCCACCTGGCGCGGTCAGCATAAAGGCCTATACCACGCATACAAAGCGATGAAAGACAGTGCTGAGTTTGCTGCTCTCGATGTGGCGCAGCAAAAAGCGATTAACGATGCGTTGCAAGACTTTGAGCTGTCCGGGATTGCCCTGCCAGCCGATCAGCAACACCGCTTTGGTGAAATTCAAAAACGCTTGTCGGAGCTTTCCTCTTCATTTAGCAACAATGTGCTCGATGCCACCATGGGCTGGAGTAAGCTGATTAGCGATGAAAGTGAATTAGCCGGCTTGCCTGAATCGGCGCTCAATGCAGCGAAAGCGCAGGCTGAAAGTAAGTCGCAATCAGGTTACTTATTTACGCTGGATATTCCCTCGTATCTGCCAGTCATGATGTACTGCGATAACCGAGCGCTGCGCCAGGAAATGTATGAAGCCTTTACTACACGCGCCTCTGATCGCGGCCCGCAGGCGGGGCAGTGGGACAACACTGAGCTGATGAATGAGTCGTTGCGCCTCAAGTATGAGCTATCACGTTTGCTCGGCTTTAATCACTATAGTGAGCTGTCACTGGCCACGAAAATGGCAGAGAGCACGGAACAAGTGATGGGCTTTTTGAACGACCTGGTTGATAAAGCGCGTCCGCAAGGTGAGCGAGAGTTTGCAGAAGTAAAAGCCTATGCCAAAGAAGAGTTTGGTGTTGATGTGCTCGAGCCTTGGGATATCCCTTACTACAGCGAAAAACTCAAACAAGCCCGCTACACCATCTCTGATGAAGCGCTGCGCCCTTATTTCCCTGAGGCACGTGTGCTTTCTGGCTTGTTCGAAGTAATGAAACGCGTATTTGGCATGACCATTACTGAGCGCAAGGGCATCGATACGTGGCATGACAGTGTGCGCTTTTATGATATTCATGATAGCGAAGGTACCTTGCGCGGCAGCTTCTACCTTGACCTGTACGCGCGTGAAAACAAACGTGGCGGCGCATGGATGGATGAATGTCGTGTCCGTCGCCGCAAAGCTAACGGCGAGCTTCAAACGCCAGTGGCGTATCTAACCTGTAACTTTAATCCGCCAGTGGGCGATGACCCGGCGCTGTTTACCCATGACGAAGTGGTCACTTTGTTCCACGAATTTGGCCACGGCATTCACCACATGCTGACAAAAGTAGAAGTAGCGGATGTGTCGGGGATCAATGGTGTCCCTTGGGATGCGGTTGAGTTACCCAGCCAGTTTTTAGAGAACTGGTGCTGGGAACAAGACGCACTGAGCTTTATCTCGGGGCATTATCAAACTGGGGAAGCCTTACCGGAAGATATGTTGGAGAAAATGCTGGCGGCGAAAAACTTTAACTCAGCGATGGCCATGTTACGCCAGCTCGAGTTCAGTTTGTTCGACTTCCGCTTGTTTAGCGAGTTTGACCCAGAGGTGGGCCCACGGATCATGGAAACGCTAAGTGCGGTGCGTGAGCAGGTTTCTGTGGTACCAACACCAGAGTGGAACCGCTTCCCTCACGCGTTTGGCCACATCTTTGCCGGTGGCTACAGTGCCGGCTACTACAGCTATAAATGGGCAGAAGTGCTGTCGAGCGATGCTTACTCGCGCTTTGAAGAAGAAGGGATCTTTAACCGTGATACCGGTGAAGATTTCCTTAACCATATTCTTAGCCGCGGTGGCAGTGAAGCGCCGAAAGACTTATTTGAGCGCTTTAGAGGGCGTGAACCACGCCCTGAGGCCTTGTTGCGTCACAGTGGTATCACCACCGCGTAGCGGCTGAACCCTCACCATAAAAAAGCCCGCATCGGTAACGACGCGGGCTTTTTTGATTCATCGGTAGGGTCAGAGGCTTGTATCATCCGTGAGCACCACCAGGGGCAACCCTAGGCTTGATTGGCGCAGTGCTTCTTGCTCTAACTCTGCGCGGAGCAATGGGCTGGCCTCAAGCAGTGTGGTATCCAAGTGGAGAGTCAGGGCGTCCTCCTCGGCAGTGAGCGCTATCACCGGGCGGACGCGGCTGTCACGGCGATGGCATAAAATCACCGCAATGCGTAGGAGACGCAACAGCCGATTGGCGCTGGTGGTAGACAGCGCATGCTGGCCATCAATTAACACCAGTTGCTCTCGGTAGTAGCGCAACAAGGTCGCAACCAGCTGTTTCTGCGCTCGCGTAAAGCCGGGCAGGTCGAGATGGGTGATTAAATACGCTGCATGGTCACCATCTTGCTTAAAGCCAATGCTTAAGCCAATCTCATGCACGCACGCGGCGGCATGGAGCAAGCTTTGTGCTTCTGGCTCTGGCACCCAAGAGGCGGGACATTGGTTGAGCAGCTCGAGAGCGGTATCGGCGACGTTGATGCCGTGAGCTTGGTCAAGCTGATAGCGGGATTGAATGCTGGCGATGGTACGGGCGCGAATATCACTGTGGCGCATCGCGGTCATCATTTCATACACCAACCCCTCGCGCAGAGCACCACCCGCTAAGGTCATGCGTGTCACCTCTAAGCACTCGAAAATGGCGATCAGTATCGATAAGCCGCTGGGAAAGACCAGTGCACGCTCTAAGGTCAAGCCTTCGATGTCCAGCGCGTCCATTTGCCCACAGGCAATGGCTTGATCGCGCAACCGGTGAAGCTTCTCTAGGGTGATCACTTCATCCATGCCTTGGGTGACCATGATCTCTTGCAGTGCCTGTACGGTGCCGCTGGCACCGACGCAGCAGTCCCAGCCGAGCGCACGATATTGCTCTATCAGCGGGGCTAACTCGGCTTTAGCGCCAGCAATCGCAGTATCGAAGGCGGATTGATTGAGCACGCGGTCGGCAAAATAGTCTTCTAAAAAGGTGACACAGCCCATGTTGAGGCTTTGTAGCACTGTCGGCTCAAATTGCTCGCCAATGATAAGTTCGGTGCTGGCACCACCGATGTCGACCACCAAGCGTTTGCCCGCTCCGCCAGAAGTATGCGCGACCCCTTGATAAATGGTGCGTGCCTCTTCTTCCCCGGAGATAATCTCAATCGGGTGACCAAGCAGGGTGTTGGCTTTAGCTAAAAACGCCTCGGCGTTACTGGCACGACGCAGGGCCGCGGTGGCGACGACACGGATGTTGTCAGTGTTGAAGTCTTGCAAACGTTCGGCGAACAAGGCCAAGCAATCCCAGCCACGCTGCATGGCTTCGTCGCTCAGCTGTTGTTGGTCGTCCATGCCGGCTGCAAGGCGAACCTTTCGCTTAATTTTAGCGAGCGTTTGCACGCTGCCTGCCACTTGGCGCACCACCAGCATATGAAAGCTGTTGGAGCCTAAATCAATCGCGGCGTACAGCGACGGGGTCGATGTGGGATGTCCGTGACCACTCATGATGCGCTCTGACCTATCTGTCGTGAAACCTTATGCCGACTTTTGCGGACGACGACGTTGGCGGTTGCGGTTATTTCCGCCACCTTTGTTATTGTTACTGCGGCGCTGCGTATTAGGGCGCTTTGCCATTTTCTTTGGCGGTGGCAAATCTTTTAGCAGTGCACTGCGGTCGAACTCGCTAACCGGGATGCTGTGTTCGATGTACTCTTCAATCGCGGGCAGGTTTACCGCATACTCTTCACAGGCAAAGCTGATGGAGCTGCCACTGGCACCCGCGCGTCCAGTACGGCCAATACGGTGCACATAGTCTTGCGCGTCGTCTGGCAGATCGTAGTTAAACACGTGAGTCACTTGCGGAATATGCAAGCCACGCGCGGCGACATCGGTTGCGACCAATAGATCGAGCTCGCCATTAGTGAATTGCTCGAGGATTTTAACCCGTTTTTTCTGGGGAACGTCGCCGGTGAGCAAGCCCACACGATGGTTATCAGCCGCTAAATGGGCCCAAATTGATTCGCAGCGATGCTTAGTGTTGGCAAAAATAATCGCGCGCTCAGGCCAATCTTCTTCAATCAAGGTTTGTAACAGCGGCATCTTTTCTTTGTTTGATGGCTGGAACAACTCTTCTTTGATGCGATGACCGGTAATTTGTTCGGGCTCGACCACCACATGTTCTGGGTTGGTCATATGCTCAAAAGCCAGCTCTTGTACGCGATACGACAAGGTCGCCGAAAATAGCATGTTCAAGCGCTGATCGGGGGCGGGCATGCGGTTAAACAAAAAGCGAATGTCTTTGATAAAACCGAGATCAAACATGCGATCCGCTTCATCGAGCACCACAGCTTGAATGCCGTGTAAATCAATCACTTTCTTTTTGTAAAAGTCGATAATACGGCCACAGGTACCGATTAAAATATCGACACCCTGTTCTAGCGTCTGTTGCTGTTGGTCGTAGCCTTCGCCACCATACGCGAGCCCTGCGCTGATCGATGTATTCGCTAAAAGCGGCTCAGCATCATTATAGATCTGAATCGCTAATTCACGCGTAGGAGCTAATATAATGGCACGCGGCTGATTTTTTTTACGCGATGCAGGCGCATCGGTCGTCAGGAGGTGATGAAACGTCGCAGCCAGGAACGCCAGGGTTTTGCCTGTCCCCGTTTGCGCCTGTCCTGCAATGTCTTGGCCGGTGAGCAGGACCGGCAATGCCAGGGCTTGGATAGGGGTACATTGAGTAAACCCTTTGGCCTCCAAGCTCTTGAGAACATCGGCGTGCAAGCCGAGCTCGGCAAATTTCTGCTCTGTGATATGCGTCATTTTCATCCGGATAGAATATCAGCTTAGGCTTGCAATACGGAAGCGAATCCAGTCAAATAGTCCCATAATTTACTGGTCGCAATTTAGCCAGTAACAAAAACATGTATTGGAGTAGAAGATGAGCGACAAAATTATGCAGCTAACCGACGACAGCTTTGAGGCAGACGTTCTAAAAGCTGCAGGGCCTGTATTGGTGGATTTTTGGGCAGAATGGTGTGGGCCATGTAAAATGATCGCGCCTATCCTGGACGAAATCGCTGAAGAATACGCAGGTAAAGTCACCATCGGAAAACTGAACATTGACCAGAACGCAGGTACACCGCCTAAGTTCGGCATCCGTGGTATCCCAACACTGCTGCTGTTTAAAGATGGCAGCGTGGCAGCAACCAAGGTTGGTGCTGTGTCAAAAACTCAGCTGAAAGAGTTTCTTGACGCCAACCTATAATGCTAAAGTAACCGTCGCTGCCTCTCAGCGGCGGTTGTTTTTCTGCCAACTAGACGATACCCCATTTAGGTGCTACCTTATTGCACGGAATTTGTACTTCTGTTCATCTCTCGAACATACCACTGGTCTCGACACGCTAACTAATTTCAGACCTCAACTTTGACAAACAAGACACTCACCACTATGAATCTTACCGAACTGAAGACTCAACCCGTCTCGACGCTGGTTGCGCTTGGCGAAAGCATGGGACTTGAAAACCTGGCTCGCTTGCGTAAACAGGACATCATTTTTTCGATCCTCAAACAGCACGCAAAAAGCGGTGAAGATATTTTCGGCAATGGCGTACTGGAAATTCTTCAAGACGGGTTTGGCTTCTTGCGCAGCGCAGACAGCTCGTATTTGGCCGGCCCTGATGACATTTATGTATCGCCAAGCCAAATTCGTCGCTTTAACCTGCGCACAGGCGATACCATCGCGGGTAAAATTCGGCCGCCAAAAGATGGCGAGCGTTACTTTGCGCTATTAAAAGTCAACCAAGTGAACAGCGATAAGCCGGACAACGCGCGCAGCAAAATCCTGTTTGAAAACTTGACCCCACTGCATGCCAGCGAGCGTATGGTGATGGAGCGTGGCAACGGCTCCACGGAAGACATCACAGCACGTGTGCTGGATTTGGCTTCGCCGATTGGTAAAGGCCAGCGCGGCTTGATTGTGGCACCGCCAAAAGCGGGTAAAACCATGTTGCTGCAAAACATTGCGCAAAGCATCGCGTTTAACCACCCAGACTGTGAATTGATGGTGCTGTTGATTGACGAGCGTCCGGAAGAAGTGACCGAGATGCAGCGCTTGGTACAAGGCGAAGTGGTTGCCTCAACCTTTGACGAGCCCGCGAACCGCCACGTGCAAGTCGCCGAAATGGTGATTGAAAAAGCCAAGCGTTTGGTGGAGCACAAAAAAGACGTGGTTATCTTGCTGGACTCGATCACCCGTCTGGCGCGTGCTTACAACACAGTTGTGCCATCATCAGGCAAAGTATTGACCGGTGGTGTTGACGCCAATGCCTTGCACCGTCCGAAGCGTTTCTTTGGTGCGGCGCGTAATGTGGAAGAAGGCGGCAGCCTGACCATTATCGCCACTGCGCTGGTAGACACGGGCTCTAAGATGGACGAAGTCATCTACGAAGAGTTTAAAGGCACGGGTAATATGGAATTGCACCTGTCCCGTAAGATTGCTGAAAAACGTGTTTTCCCTGCTATTGACTTCACCCGCTCTGGTACCCGTCGTGAAGAGTTGCTGACCAAGCCCGATGAACTACAAAAAATGTGGATCTTGCGCAAAATTGTGCATCCAATGGGCGAGCTGGAAGGCATGGAATTCTTGATTGGTAAATTGGCGATGTCCAAAACCAACAACGAATTCTTTGATGCCATGCGTCGGCAAAACTCGTAATTGGTGACGCAATAGTGTTAAGCACTGCGCATTCGCAGTGCTTTTTTATTGCTCAGCGCATACCGAGCTCGCACAATACGAGTCACCAAGGAAAGGTGACGCAGGACGCGTGACACCGAAGATAGGATTGCAACGGATGGCAAGACGTTTTCGCATCAAGCTAGCAGGGATATGCCTAGGGATCGTGGGCTTTGTTTCCTCCACGGTATCGGCATCCAATGAGCCAGCGGCCGATGGGCAAATCGTAGCGCAGCCTTTTATTGAGCAAGTGTTAGATAAAGCCAGTACGGCGGATGCGATGCGTACTGCCTTTACCCTCCAAGCCAACGGCGATATCAATGCGCTTGAGTCACACATTCGCCAGCTTCCTCCTCTGACGCGTGAGGCAACCTTATATCGGCTGCTCTCTTCACCGTTGCGTCTGGATAACGAGAAATGGCGCGATTATCTCGTGACCTTAAGTCAGCAGCAGCCACACTTTCTGTTACGTCACCAACAAGACGGTTATTGGGTGACCACGCCTGCGTTTCATTACGCCGCCGCGGCGCGCAAGCAGCTTAATCGCTACCGCCAGCAGCAATTAACCCAAGAGCTCGGCATGCTATTGAGCTATCGTCAGTTGGTCGTTGCTGATTGGGTGAAACCTGATGAGGCCGATTATGCGCGACGCCGTGATGCCTTGGTAAGCATGATTGCTGACTATGACGGCGATGGCTTAGCGTATCTGACCGATCAGTATCTTAATGATCCGACCTTAATGTGGATGCCAGACAACGCGATTTTAGCCGCGTTGGCACAGGCCACGGATCGTCCCGCGCTGTATGAAAGGTTATGGCGCCGAGGCACCGATCAGTATAGCCTTGCAGCCTTGCACGCGCTGCGTGACCGCGGAGCAGAGCCGTTTGCACTGCAGCAGATGATGGCCGCGGCCGATAACCCCTCGTTGCGTGGACCTGCGATTCGCCAGCTGGCCAACCTATCACCACTGCCTGCACCGGTTGCCGATTTTCTTCTGACACAACTGTCGTTGCGACAAGGCAATCACGTGGCGCAGCTGCTGGTGGAGGCGGGTAAAGGTGACTGGTTGAGTAGCTTGCAAGATCAGTTAGGGCCGCTTGGGCAGCAGCACATTGCATCTGCGTTGTCGTCGCGCTAATGTCGAGCCTTTACCGATCCGGATACCGCTTAACTTGGTATCATAGAGGTGACCATTAACCCGTTGAGCCTGATATGAAACTTTCCGATCTGCGCGATTTCATTGACTACCTTGAAGCTCAAGGTGAGCTAAAACGCATTACCCAGCCGGTTGATCCAGACCTGGAGATGACCGAGATTTGCGACCGCACCCTACGAGCGGGCGGGCCGGCGCTGTTATTCGAAAACCCGGTGGGTTATGACATCCCGGTGCTGGCGAACCTTTTTGGTACGCCCAAACGTGTTGCCTTGGGGATGGGCCGAGAAGACGTGCTTGAGCTGCGCGAGGTAGGCAAATTGCTTGCGTACCTCAAAGAGCCTGAGCCACCCAAAGGCTTTCGTGATGCCCTCGATAAACTGCCCGTGTTTCGTCAAGTGCTCAACATGCCAGCGAAAACCGTGCGTCGTCCACGCTGCCAAGAGGTGGTGCTGAGTGGTGATGAGGTCGACTTGGATAAGATTCCGGTGATGCGCTGCTGGCCCGGGGATGTGGCACCCTTGCTGACCTGGGGGCTGACGATTACCCGCGGACCGAATAAAAAGCGGCAAAACCTCGGCATCTATCGCCAGCAAAAAATCGGCAAAAACAAAGTGATCATGCGTTGGTTGGCTCATCGCGGTGGCGCGTTAGATTTACATGATTGGATGCAAACCCATCCCAACGAGCCTTTTCCGGTCACCGTGGCTTATGGCGCTGACCCTGCCACCATTCTCGGGGCAGTGACACCGGTGCCTGATACCTTGTCGGAATACGCGTTTGCTGGCTTATTGCGCGGCAGCAAAACCGAAGTGGCCAAGTGTATCAGCAATGATTTGGATGTACCGGCCAGTGCGGAAATCGTGATGGAAGGCTACATCGACCCCAATGAATACGCTGATGAAGGGCCTTATGGCGATCATACCGGGTACTACAATGAGGTTGAGCGCCACCATGTGTTCACCGTGACGCATCTGACCATGCGCAAAAAACCGATTTACCATAGCACCTACACGGGGCGTCCACCCGATGAGCCCGCGGTACTGGGCGTGGCGCTGAACGAAGTGTTTGTGCCGATTTTGCAAAAGCAGTTCCCAGAGATTGTCGATTTCTATCTGCCGCCTGAAGGCTGCTCGTACCGTATGGCGGTGGTGACCATGAAAAAACAATACCCCGGTCATGCTAAGCGAGTGATGATGGGGGTGTGGTCATTTTTGCGCCAGTTTATGTACACCAAGTTTGTGATAGTGTGTGACGACGACGTCAACGCGCGTGATTGGAATGACGTGATCTGGGCGATTACCACGCGTATGGATCCGTCGCGTGATACCGTAATGGTAGACAACACCCCGATTGACTCACTCGACTTTGCCTCACCTGTGGTGGGGCTGGGATCGAAAATGGGTCTCGATGCCACCAATAAATGGCAAGGGGAAACCGATCGCGAGTGGGGCACACCGATTGCGAAAGACCCAGAGGTCGTCGCACGTGTCGATGCGATTTGGGATGAATTAGGGATCTTAGACTAATCCTATTGGAATGCGCTAGCATTCACCGTTAACGATAAAAACACAGCCCAAGGCGGTAGTGATGCCGCCTCTTATAACCTCATCGGCTGTAGCAAAACGAACAGAGGAACAGAATGTCAATACTATGTGAAGTGACAGCCGTTGAGCCGTTGGCATGTCACACCTACCGCATTGTCCTGAAGCCACAGCAGGCGGTGAGCTACCAGCCAGGGCAATACGTGATGGCGGTGATGGGCGAAAAAGATAAGCGCCCGTTTTCGCTGGCGAGTAGCCCATGCCGTGAAGATGGTGCCGAACTCGAACTACACGTTGGCGCGGCAGACGAGAACCCGTTTGCGCTAGAAGTGGTTGAGAAAGCCAAAGCTGTGCTAGAAAGCGGTGAAGCGGGCTTTGAAATCACAGAGCCTGCCGGTGACGCTTGGCTACGTGATAGCGATCGCCCCCTGTTGTTGATTGCCGGCGGTACCGGTTTTTCTTACGTGCGCAGCATGGTCGATCACTGTATTAGTCAAGGAATACAGTCACCTATCTTTATTTATTGGGGCGCGCGTACCCCTTGTCAGCTCTATGCCCATGACGAGCTGCAAGCACTGACTGAGTCACATAGCAATATTACCTTCATGCCCGTGGTGGAGCAGGCTGAAGGCGAGTGGCGCGGTAAAGTAGGCAATGTATTAGAAGCGGTGATGGAAGATTTTGTCAGCCTTGGCGCTTATGACATTTATATCGCGGGCCGTTTTGAAATGGCAGGTGTCGCACGCGACATGTTCTGTAAAGAGCGTGGTGTGAGTCGTGATCACCTCTACTCAGACGCGTTTGCCTTTATCTGATTAAGTCTTTTTCTCGGGTAAGTAAACAGGCAGGGATTTCCCTGCCTGTTTTATATTTAGGTGACTGAGATGTTGGGGCGGCCTACTGTGGGGTGGCACTCCGCTGGGCTTCGACGCGGCGCTTTACCCAGGTTTGGTTAAACCACAGTGCGGCTAAAATTAGCACCCCGCCACTGAGTAAGGGCAGCAGATCAGCGTCGCGGTTCCAGATCAATACATTGACCACAATGCCGGCTGGAATTAAGGCGTTATTCATCACTGCAAGCGCCCCCGCATTCACCAGCGTCGCTCCCTTATTCCAAAAGAAATAGCCCAGCCCTGAGGCGATGGTGCCTAGGTAGATTAATACACCCCACTGGGTGGGTGTCGTGGGCAGTTTGTCACTGTGGCCCAGCAGGGCGAAAGCCAGCACACCCACCACTAAGGCGCCAAGATAAAACCATCCAAACACCGCATGCTGAGGCAATTGAGTGTGCTCTTTCTCAAGCAGGTATTTGTAACCGACTTGGCCAATCGCAAAGCAAAGGTTCGCCCCTTGCACCACCAAAAAGCCGACCAGAAAATCTGGGTTGACGGTGGCATAGCGGATCACCACGGCGCCGAGCACCGCCATCGCGGCGGTGAGCAGATACCACGCGCTAAACTGGCGCTTTAAGGCATCGTAAATCAAGGTGACGTAAAGCGGGGTAAAGACGGTAAACAGCAGCACCTCTGGCACCGACAAAAATAAAAAGGACTGATAGAAAAAGCAGTACATAATGCCGAGTTGAAAGGCGCCGACCAACATCAGCTTAGCGGCAAACGCTGGTTTTACTTGGCGAGGACGCAAAAAAGGCAAAAACACCAATCCGGCCAACACAATCCTCATCAGGACGGAAAAGTAACTGTCCACTTGGCCGGCGAGATACACGCCAATCAGGCTAAATGAAAAGGCCCACAGCAGTGTCACGCCGCTAAGATACCCCATGGCTTCGGTTCCTTCGATAAAGTGATAAAAAGGGCAGTGTACCGTTTCGTCGCGGGGACGCAATCGGTTCGTCTTGCGTAAGTAAGAGTAGGCGATCGTGGAAGCAGAAGGCGGGATCGCCGCCTTCACAGGAAAGAAAGTGCGGTGCGGCTAGTCGCGGATAGGCACCATCAACAAATCGACCGGTGTTTTATTGAGTAATTGCTTGGTGGAGGACAGCAGCGAGCTCCAAAAGTCTTGGTGGTGGCCGACCACAACCAAATCAATCCCCATGTTTTGAATCGACTCCGTGATTTCTTCGGCCAAATCGCCGCTGCTCACCAAGGTATGTGTCACTGCACTTTGCGCATCACTGGCCAGTTGATTGAGCTTTTGCTGCGCCTCTTCAATCACGCGATTACGCGATTCGACTAAGTTGATATCGATGAGCCCAGTGTAGAGC
The DNA here is from genome assembly GCF_001995985.1 of Salinivibrio sharmensis. Classification (GTDB taxonomy): domain Bacteria; phylum Pseudomonadota; class Gammaproteobacteria; order Enterobacterales; family Vibrionaceae; genus Salinivibrio; species Salinivibrio sharmensis. Next base: position 40,177 of record NZ_MUFC01000005.1, read on the forward strand.
TCCGCATAGTTGACGTCGATATGCACCAAGGAGAGCTGGGCGTTGAGGGCACTGGCTAAGGCATCGGCTTTTTTAAGCAGGCGTTCACTGTCATTTGATAAATCGACAGCAACCAAAATATGCTTGTATGACATAGGGTTATCCTTTTTCTTCGAGGTTGTCATCGCAGTCTAGCGAGCTTGCGTATAAAAAACAGTCACTGTGATCGCATTCCGATCAACAATTCGACGATGACACGAGTCATAAATTCGATACAAGACTCGGTATCGATGCAGTTAGTCGGCGTGATCCGCTTGAAAACCAACGTGCTGCTGGTCAGAATGGCAGCTAACCCCGAATAAAGAGGATGTTTTATATGCTAGCACCTGCCATGGTTGACAGGCTCAATGAGCAGATCAATTTGGAGTTTTTCTCATCAAATCTATACTTACAAATGAGCGCTTGGTGTGAGGATCAAGGCTTCGAAGGAGCCGCGCGATTCCTGCATAAGCACGCACAAGAAGAAATGCAGCATATGCAGCGCCTTTTTACTTACGTCAGTGAGACAGGGGCGATGCCTATTTTGGGTTCGATTGACGCGCCGCGTCATGAGTTCGCTTCACTGGGCGAAGTGTTTCGTGAAACCTATCAGCACGAGCGCTTAATAACGGAAAAGATTAACAGCTTGGCGCACGTTGCGTTTACCACGCAAGATTATTCAACCTTCAACTTCTTGCAGTGGTATGTGGCGGAGCAGCATGAAGAAGAGAAGCTGTTTAAAGGCATACTCGATAAGATCGAGTTAGTCGGCGAAGATGGTAAAGCTTTGTTCTTTATCGACAAAGACTTGGCATCGATGGCAGTTGAAGAGTCTACGTCAGTGATGGACGGCTCAGCAGGGCAGTAATCGACTTACCCCTCCCTCTGAGCGCTATCCGGCGTAGCGGAGGGAGAGGTCTATGAACGGTGATATCCTAATCGTGGCAGTATTTACCGTCACACTGATTAATTTCGCGCGCTACCTGTCTTCATTGCGCGCGCTGGTTGTGATGTTACGCGACGCCAATCCGCTGCTTTATCAGCAAATTTGTCGTGGAGATAACAACTTTTTCTCACTCTCACCCCAAGGCGATATCTCTCGGCAAAAACGCTTGTACCAATATATTCGCAGTCAGGAGTATCTGCATCACCACGATGAAGTTTTCGTGGGAAAATGCAACAAAGTACGCCACCTGTTCATCCTTAACGCTGCGCTGTCTGGTGCCTTGCTCGCGACCTTTTTTCTTGTCGCTTTTGCGGGCTGGTAAGCGGACGCCAACAAATTCGACAAAATGCTGACCTCGGTCAGCATTTTTTTTGTTAACCTGACGCCACTACTTGGATCACAGCGTAATTGAGGGAATCATGCAAAGCCTACTCCAATGGTGGCAGTCGCTTCATGAGGCAGCGGCGTGGGAATGGATCTCTGATGTTGTCACGTTAACGGGCATCAGTGCCATTGCCTGGACGATTTGGCACGTGCTGGTTGGGCGGCTGAAAGCCTTAGCGGAAAAGACCATCACCCGCTGGGACGACATCATCTGGCCGGCGATCGACACGCCTTTAAGTGTGTTGATTTGGTTATGGCCAGCTTCTCATTCGCTCGAAATCATTGTCGATAATACCTTAGGCAATGTTTCACTCAGTTGGCTCACCTTGGTGCAAGATTTGGTGGTGATCTGGGTCATCATTTGGGTGCTGTTACGCCTAGTTAACAGCGGCGAGCAGGTGATGATTGAGACGAGCAAACGCGATCACACCACCATTAATACCTTGGGTAATGTGCTTCGTGCACTTTTTGTGTGCTTCGGGATGCTATCCTTGCTCAAAAGCCTGGGGGTCAGTGTTTCTGGCCTACTGACCGTTGGTGGGGTCGGAGGTTTAATTGTCGGTTTTGCCGCCAAGGACTTGCTGTCGAATTTCTTCGGTGGGGTGATGATTTACTTTGACCGCCCGTTTAAAGTGGGCGACTGGGTGCGCTCCCCCGATCGCAACATTGAGGGCACGGTGGAAAAAATTGGTATTCGCATGACGGTGGTACGCACCTTTGATTTGCGCCCTTTATACGTGCCCAACTCGGTATTCAGTAACGTAGTGGTGGAAAACCCCTCGCGGATGCTTAATCGCCGCATTTATGAAACCATCGGACTGCGCTACCAAGACGCCGATAAAATCAGCGCAGTGATTGATGATGTGTATGCCATGCTGGAAGCCCACCCAGACATCGAGACGCGACAAACCTTGATTGTGAACTTCAACAGCTTTGGCCCACACTCGCTCGATTTCTTTATTTACACCTTCACCAAAACGGTGAACTGGCAACGTTATCACCGCGTGAAGCAAGATGTGTTGCTGCAAGTGATTGGTATTATTCATCAGCACGGTGCGGATATTGCTTTCCCAACCCGTACGCTGCATATGGATCCAAGCATGATAGCTCAGGGCGCCGATGCCATGGTGCCACCGCCTGAAGCGCAGGCGCGTTAAATCGCGCTTGCCGCTCACGTGCGGGCTGCTACAATGCCGCTCCCACAGGGTGAGCAGAGAATAAACAGGTAAGCGTGTGACTGAGTATGATGTAATTGTGATTGGCGCCGGTGCGGCAGGATTGATGTGTGCGGCACAAGCCGGCCAACGTGGCCGCCGCGTTTTGGTGGTAGACCATGCCAAAAAGCCGGGCCGCAAGATCCTGATCTCGGGCGGCGGACGCTGCAATTTCACCAACTATGACGTCACCGCCAGTAACTTCCTGTGTGAAAACCCGCACTTCGTCAAATCCGCATTGGCGCAATACAGCCAATGGGACTTTATTGGTCTGGTGGCCACCCATGGCGTGGCCTATCACGAGCGTGACCACGGCCAGCTATTTTGTGATGACAGCGCTAAAGATATCGTTAACCTGCTGTTGGCCGAATGCGACCAAGCCACCATCAGTCAACGCTATCGCTGTGAAGTGCATGATATCGTGCAAGAAGAAACCGGCTTTCGCCTTAAACTCAATGGTGAGCCGGTACGCTGCCAGTCGTTGGTGGTCGCCACAGGCGGCCTTTCGATGCCCAAGCTTGGCGCCACTCCCTTTGGTTACCAGCTTGCCGAGCAATTTGGCCTAAAAGTGCTGCCCACTCGCGCCGCCTTGGTGCCATATACATTGCACCAAGAGGACAAAACGCGCTTTGCCGATATTTCCGGGGTGTCGGTGCCATGTTCGATCACCACTGAGTCTGGGGTGTGCTTTACCGAGAATCTGCTCTTTACCCACCGCGGTTTATCGGGACCGGCGGTATTGCAAACCTCCTCGTTTTGGCAGCCGGGCGAAGCGGTCACCATCGATTTACTCCCTAGTGAGTCGCTAAAAGACGTGCTGGTGGCGATGCGTGATAAGCATCCCAACCAAACCTTAAAAACCTCACTGTCTCGCCTATTCCCCAAACGCTTGGTCGAGGTCTTGATTGCGCGCGATAGCTTGCCGGATAAACCGCTCAAGCAGCTCGATGACAAGCAGCTCGATCAGCTTCATCACTATTTTCACCAGTGGTCTATTGCCCCAAACGGCACTGAAGGTTACCGCACCGCAGAAGTGACGCTTGGCGGGGTAGATACCCACGCGATTTCCTCGAAAACCCTGGAAACGCGCGATATCCCCGGCCTGTATTTTATCGGTGAAGTGCTTGATGTCACCGGCTGGCTCGGCGGCTATAACTTTCAATGGGCCTGGAGCTCCGGCTGGGTCGCTGGGCAGCATGTGTGACGTTAGTTCTAAATAATACCTACTTGACTGTTTTTTAACTTAAAAATGGCAATCTTTCTTGCGCGCTGTTACATTAGCGCGCGCTTGCCATGTCGGATAAAAACTATCCGGCGCTGTGAACCCGCGATGCGCTGGATGGGCTCGCGGTACCCTAGGGACGGGGTGACGGCTGTTCACTATTGCTACCTCGGTTATCCGGGGAGTTTGGAATTAACCTGTCGTTGCTTTGAGAGCCGTTCCCATGCAGTTATCACTAAAACAAAAATTAATTGGGGCATGCTTATCTGCTGTATTGCTGATGGCCGCCTTTCTCACCTGGCTTGCTGTAAGTCAAATTCAAGCCCAAACCCAGTCGAGCATCTATAGCCGCGTCAGTGGTATTGCCGATGCGGCGACCGAATCGATCAGCGGTTGGGTGCAAATCCGTGCTGATATCACCAGTGCCTTTACCGATTACACCAGCAGTAGCCGCCGTGTGAGTTATTTGCAGCAAGCGCGTGAGGCCGGTGGGTTTGACGATATCTACTTTGGTACCCCAAAAGGTGCCATGTATCGCTCGCGCCCTGAGCGTAACCGCGATGACTATGACCCTCGCGTCCGTCCGTGGTACAAGCAAGCGGTGAGTGCAGGTAGCCCGATTATTACCACCGCTTACAGTGATGCGATTACCGGTGCGATGCTGGTGACCTTGGCCGAGCCGGTGCGTCGTAATGGCGAATTGATCGGTGTGGTGGGCGCAGATGTGTTGATTGACCAGCTGATCCGTGACGTGACCCAATTAAAAGTGGGCAAAAATGCGAACGCGATGCTGCTAGGCGCTGATGGCACTTTTCTCGCCCACAAAGACAAAGCGCGCTTGCTAAAGCCGTATCGCAGCCTGTCTCCTGAGCTGAATGAAAACCGCGTGCGTCAGGCGTTGGCACAGCAATCGCTGGTGGAATTGCCTGTCGATGGCGTTGATAAACTGTTTTATTTTGCCTCGGTTCCTAACACTGATTGGGTACTGGCCATTGAGCTGGATAAGCGCACCGAATACGCCAGCCAGCGTGATACCTTGTTCGACCTAATGCTAACCGCGGTGGTGATCACTTTGTTGGTGGCCGGTGCCGTGACGTGGTTGATGCACGTGTTGTTCCGTGACTTGCTCAATGTGTCCGCTGCGCTAGAAGAAATTGCCTCCGGTGAAGGGGACTTAACCCAGCGCCTTGAGCCACACAGCAATGATGAAATTGGCAAACTTGCCAACAACTTCAACCGCTTTGTCGGCAACATGCATGCCATGGTGTCGCATTTGCGCCAGCTGTCTGGCTCGCTCAAGCAACAAGCCGAGCTGACTGCGGCACAAGCCGAAGAGCGCTCTACCCGTATTGGTCATCAGCAAGATGAAATCAATATGGTGGCGACCGCTATCCATGAAATGGCCTCGGCGACCCAAGATATTGCCGGCAATGCCGATAATACCGCGCGCACCGCCCAAGAGACCGAAAGCGTTGCCAATGATGGCGGCCAGCAAGTGGAGCAAAGTAAGGACTCGATCACCGAGCTTGCCCGTGAAGTGGAAGCGGCGACCGGTGTGATTGGTGAGCTCGACCAGCATGCGCATAGCATCACTAGCATCTTGTCGACCATTCAAGAAGTGGCCGAGCAAACTAATCTGCTGGCGTTGAATGCCGCGATTGAAGCAGCACGCGCCGGTGAGCATGGCCGTGGCTTTGCGGTGGTGGCTGATGAGGTACGGATTCTGAGTCAGCGCACCCATGCCTCAACCACCGAAATTCAGCAGATGATTGATACCTTGCAGCAGGCAACTGGTCGCGCGGTGACCATGATGCAAGATAGCCAGCAGCGTGCTCATGCCAGTGTGGAAGATGCCAGCGCGGCGAACGAAAGCTTGAGCCAGATTGTTGCGGCGGTGAGCCAGATTAGCGATATGGCTACCCAAATTGCCTCGGCAGCGGAAGAGCAATCGAGCGTCACCGCGGAGATCACCCGTAACTCAGAGGGTATTCGCGATGTGTCCAATGAGCTATCGACCGAAGCGGATGAAGCCGCGCGTCAAGCCGCGACGTTATCCGAGCTTTCTCATAGCCTTGAGCAAGAGATCAGCCGCTTTAAGCTGTAGCCGATAAACGACTTAAACGCCGAGCATGGCAACGCGCTGTGCTCGGCGTTTTTTTGTTCACGTGTTTGGTGTCAGCACCTTGGGGGCGGGGAGCGGTGTAGTGTGATGGTGGCGATCGGCCTCGTAGCTCTCGATAAAGTGGACAAGGAAATGGTCCAGCTGCGTGGCGGCGTTCACGTCGCCTTGGCTTCGTAGTAATCCACTCACCGCTTCACTGGTACACAGGTGTCCCGGTGGCTGGTTGCGCCTAAGCGTATATTGCGAGGCGGCAGTCGACGGCAAACTGACCCGCGGCAGACGATGGAGCCACGGGCTTTTATTGAGCATTTTTCGCGCCTGCTGCCAGGTTGCATCCAGCACCACAAACTGTAATGGCGCGCAAGAGACAGACCGAACCGCGTCAGCAAATAGTCTATCGGCGGGGACGGCATCATCACTGGGAAACAACAACCAAGGTGACACATCACCGCGTGCCCAGCTGTCGAGCAAGGCTTGCGGCGGGTGTTTGCGTTGCCAAATCTCTATCTGAGTGTGGGGTAGCGCCGCTTTAACCAGTTTGCCGGTGTTGGATTGGCGCGCCGCTTCGTTTTCATGCATCACCAGCACGCATTGCAATTGGCTTTGCAGGGGCCAATAGCAGTGACAGATACAGTGATAGGTAAAACCGCATTGGCGGCAGGGCAAACGGGCCATCAGACTCTCCTCAAGGTGTCAGGTCGTTATTGTGCGCAAGTCCGACAAGGAATGCGAGCCCGCGTGGCACGGTCGCGCGCGTCTACGTTATTCTTCTCCCAATACCGCCCCTTGTTGGGTGGCATAGATGCCATCGGCAAACAAGGTGGTGTCTGAGTCATCCGGTTTAGGCGCGCGAGGCGCAGTGCTGGGGTTGAGCGGATAACGCTGCCCATCAAATCGCATCACATGGTGGCCGGCCGGCGCACCGCCACCACCGACCGGCACGACCAAATCATGCCAACCCTGGCTTTGGCTGCGTGCTAATAAAAGGGGCACATGCACCAGTGTCATGCGGCTATTAAACTGCCAGCCTTGCGCCTCGCCCTTAAACACCAATAAGGTGCAGCCGCCACTGCCACAGCTGTCGGTCAAAACCAATAGCTCAGGTTGTCCGTCTTGATTGAGGTCGTGGGTAAGCCAGCGATAAGTGAGTGGGCCGGTTTGGCCGTTATCGCTAAGGTAGTCTTTGAGTGCTTGCTCGACGCGCGGGTTTTTCTCGGCGCTGCCTTTAACGCCCGTTTGGTTCGATTCGTTCACGGCATCCCCGACTTTGACCCTTAGCGTTAACCCGTCATGACCCAATGAATAGGTGTTGCCATTAAAGGTTTCCTCGGAGGCGGTGAGGGTAAACCCGTTACGTGTATATATGCGCTCAGACACCACCATCTGCTCACCGCTGCGGGTGGTGAGCACTTGCACTTGATTTTCTCCGACCGGCTGCCAAATCCCGGTTTCTTTGGTCACCGCTTCCCCTTGCGGGTGGTAAGTGGTGATGGCGCTATGATCAGGCAGCAACGTCAGTTGTGTGGTCAGTGCCGGTTGGCCGGGCGACTGGCTGGTACCCTGGTACTCACCGGCCCAATGCTGACTGGTATCTACCGAAGGCAAGATCGCACACCCTTGGTATGTGCCTTTCGCCGTTTGCAAACGTGCTTGCCAGCCATAGAGGGTGTTGGCGCTTTGTTGGCAGCCTTGCGCGCTAAGCGTTAAAGCGGCGTGTTGGGCGCGGAATTGTGCTTGGTCTTGGCTCATGCTTTGTCCACTGAGCGGGCGTTCTTGTGAGTCTTGCTCGCTTTCCCAAGCTAGGTGCCCTTGGCCGACGGCCGCCGACCAAGTGGTAGGAGTCTGGCCTTCCGCCAAGAGCGTGTTGCGAGGTTGCGCGCATCCTTCTAGTTCGCTGGTGATCATATTTAAGCGTGTCATGGTCACCGCAGCGGGGTAATCAGCACTGTATCCGCGGCGTGACACCGGCGTAAAGTAGCCCTCAAACTCACTGTATACCGGCCCGGCCTGCTGGGATAAGGTCGCGCGTTGTTCGGCGGTTAAATCAAGCCAATATTGCTTTTGACTGCCGCACGGCGTGAAGCTTGCTGTTTCGGGACTGACAGAGATTTGGCCGGTTTGCATAAAAGGCTGCGGCGTATGAACCAGACCCGTGTCAACCTTATCGCTACGGTGACCCAGCTCTACGGGGCCCGAAGGACTGCTGCTGCAAGCTGCGAGGGTCAGCATACCGACCGACGCGATAATAAGAGGGCGAAGAGATGGCACGAAAAACTCCTTGTACTGAGCGAAAAGAGAGGCTTGCGCCTTGAATGCGGGCAGGGCAAGATTGCCGCCATCATCCGGTTAAGAGCAAGCTAGCATGAGTTATTGGTTATTTAAAACAGAGCCAGATACCTTTTCGATAGACACACTAAAGCAGCAAAAGGTTTCATGTTGGGAGGGCGTACGCAATTACCAGGCACGTAATATGTTGCGTGATGAGGTAAGCGTTGGCGATGAAGTGTTGATTTATCACTCCTCGTGCAAACACGTCGGTGTGGTAGGCGTCGCCACAGTCGTGCGCGCGTGTTACCCCGATCATACTCAGTTTGAGCCACAAAGCGGCTACTTTGACCCGAAAGCCACGCCTGACAGCCCACGTTGGTTTATGGTGGATGTGGAATATCAGCGTCATCTGCCACTGATTGAGTTGGCTGAAATGAAGCAAAACCCGGCACTGGCTGAGATGCCTTTAGTGAAAAAAGGTAACCGGCTGAGTGTGATGCCGGTTACCGCAGCGCAATGGCAGGCAATCTTGGCGATGGCGGGGGAATAGTGCATCGCAAGCTGCTGCCTGTAGGCCCACCCTGTGGGCCAAACCGCTTAGGACAGGTTGTCTAACAGATGGGCTTTTAAGTAGCGTGCCACCGCCTCATCAGCGTGGCTGCCAATAATGGCTTTATCTGAGAGGGTGGCCTTAACGCGAGCTTGGGCGGTGGCCATTACCAAGCCTTGCCCAGCGGCGCGCAACATTTCCACATCATTCATGCCATCGCCAAAGGCGATACAGTCGGCCAAGTTGAGCTGATGGCGACGCGCCACTTCCTCCAACGCCGCGCCTTTAGACACCCCATTGCCCATGACCTCCAGACAGAATGGCGTCGAAAATGCCACGCTGACTTTCTCGCCATACTGGGATAAAAACTGGTGCTCGTATTTGAGTAAGTGGTCGTGATCGTGGCGAATAAAGAAAATCTTCGCGATGTTATCGACGGGTGGATTCTCTACGTCAAACTCCTTGGCGTTAAAGCCGGAGTCTTTGTGGTAGCGGGCGAGCTCTTCATCCATTTTGCTCAGCAGCCAGTCATTATCGCGGTACAGATGAATGGTGACGGTCGGGTCGTGTTTCACCTCATTGATGAGGTTGGCGACAATCTCAGGGTCAACATTATGCTGGAATACTAAATTGTCATCACTGTCATGCACGCGCGCGCCATTGGAGGTGATCATGTATGCAGGAATGCCGACGGTCTCACGAATGCTCGCTACGTCAACATGATGACGACCCGTGGCAAACACAAAATGGATGCCTTGCTGGTGCAGTTGTTCCAACACCTGTTTGGTATAGGGCGCGATACTGTGCTCTGGGGTGAGCAGGGTACCATCTAGATCGGAAGCGACGAGTTTGTACATCATGTCCTCATTAGTTAGGCGATCACAATCACAGTATGCTTGAGTCTACTGCAACTGACGATGGTGAAAAAGGGAACCCTCTCACTGATAGATTTCCGCTTTTAACGTTGGCACTGAGTTTGAAAAAAATCATCAATGGCCACGAACGCCGCCGAGCGATGCGTATCCGATTCAAACAAGATTTCGTGCTGAGCCCCCTGGAAAGACTGCCATTGGCTGGGCTGTTGTGCTTGCTGACGTAAAAAGTGAAATTGGGCCATCGCGGGGTTCGATACGATTTGGTCATCACTGGCTTGGCAGATCAGTGTGGGGGTGGTGAGCTGCGGCGCGATTGTCAGGCAGCGCTGGGCCGCCGCCATCCCCTCGGCAATCCAACGCGCACTTGGCCCGCCAATTTGTAATTGAGGCTGATTGATGTAGAGCTGGCGAAACCAGGCGTAGCGTGCGCGTGAATGGGTTAAGCGGTTTTGCTCAAAGGGCACATGACGATAGCCGACTTGGCCGGGACCAAAGCGTGGTGGATGTTGATAGCGCGCTAGCGAACGGCATAGCCAAGGTGCGATACGCCCAAGCCAGGGGTTGACTTGCACGCCAAACATCGGCGCAGTCATCGCAAGGCCGTCTATCGCATGGGGAAATTGATGCGCATAAAGTGCAGCAATCGCTCCGCCCATGGAGTGGGCGAGCATGAATGTTTGGTCGTATTGCCGGTGCGCGCCAATAAATTGCATAAAGGTCGCCAGATCAGTGACATAGTCGTCAAAGCGTTCGACATGACCCAGATCGCGCGGCTTGATCACCAGCCGCTCGGACAAGCCCTGGCCGCGGTGATCAAAGCTGTAAACGTCATAGCCCATCTGCACGAGATCATAAAAGATCTCTTGATACTTCATCACGCTTTCAATCCGGCCATTGACCACCACGACCGCTTGCGTGTTGTGCGGACGGGTAAAGCTGCACCAGTGTAAACGCAGCCCGCCCTCACCGTGGAAGTAGCCTTGTTCACGTTGTTGCCAAAAAGGTGTTATGTGGTGCTTAAATGCGTCGCTCAGCACTGCTTCACGGGCGAGAGAGTGCGCGTCAAAAGCCGGCTGATCCTTACTGTCGGCGAGATCTGTCATCTTGGTTTACCATCACTGAGATAGGCTTACTATAACCGTCTTAGGGGATGGATGAAAATGACACTTATGGGAAAAGCACCGCGCAAAAAAGAAAAGGCAAGCGCTCGCGCTTGCCTTTCCACCGAATAACGAGAAGTTACTGGTTGAAGTTGTAGTAGGTTTCTGCACCAGGGCCAACGGGTAGACCAAGCACGAAAACCCATACGTAAAACAGGATGCTCCATCCGACCATAAAGATCATCGAATAAGGCAGCATGGTGGCAATCAAGGTGCCTATTCCAAGGTTTTTCACATAGCGACACGCCACTGCCAAAATCAGCCCGAAGTAGCTCATCATCGGGGTGATGATGTTGGTCACGGAATCACCAATCCGGTAGGCCGATTGAATCGTCTCTGGGGCATAACCGACCAGCATTAACATCGGCACAAAGATCGGGGCAGTGATCGCCCACTGCGCCGATGCCGAGCCGACCGAGAGGTTAATGACGCCACACATCAAGATGAAGGCAAAGAATAATGCTGGCCCTGTTAAACCGATAGTTTGCAAAAAGTCAGCGCCGCCGACGGCAATCACTTGGCCAAAGTTGGTCCATTTAAAGAACGCCACAAATTGCGCCGCGAAGAACACCAGTACGATATACATGCCCATGGCGCTCATCGACTTAGACATCGAATCAATCACGTCGCGATCGTTGTTGATGGTGCCGACGGTGCGGCCAAACACGATACCAGGGACAGCAAAGAACACCATGATAAAGGCAACAATCCCTTTCAAAAACGGCGAGCCTGCCACTTCATTGGTCTCGGGGTGACGCAGTGGTCCCCACTCAGGGACAATGGTGAGCGCTAAAATACCGCTGACAATCAGCACCGCAATGCCTGCGTTACGAAGACCGCGCTTCTCGTCGTCATTCAGCTTGCTCGCGGAGGCGGCAGCGACATCTTCAGAGGCTTGGCTGTGGTCATACTGACCGAGCTTAGGCTCAACAATCTTATCAGTGATCCACGCACCAACAATGGCAATGAAGAAGGTAGAAACGAACATAAAGTACCAGTTCATTTCGGGCCCAACGATGTAATCTGGGTCAATCATTTGCGCGGCTGACTCGGTGATCCCCGACAGCAAGGGGTCGACCGTGCCTAACAACAAGTTCGCCGAATAACCGCCGGATACGCCGGCAAACGCCGCGGCAAGCCCGGCCAATGGATGACGGCCTAATGAGTGGAAAATCATCGCCGCTAGCGGGATTAACACCACATAACCGAGCTCTGAAGCTGTATTTGAGATAATACCGGCAAATACGATAGTGAAGGTCACGGTACGACGCGACGCGCCCATCACTAGCCCGCGCATCGAGGCAGACAGCAGCCCGGAGTGTTCTGCAACCGACACACCCAGCATGGCCACCAGCACGGTGCCGAGTGGGGCAAAGCCGGTAAAGTTTTTCACCAAATTAGTGACGATCATTTGCAAGCCTTCGGCATTGAGCAGGCTTTGCACATAAATCATGCCATCGGCCGCACGCCCTTTGGCACCTTCTGGGCGAGGGTCGGCGACAGACACATCAAAGTAGCCAGCGACACCCGAGGCGAGCAGGATAGCGACACAGAAAATCGCGAATAAGGTCACTGGATGAGGGAGCAGGTTACCGAGCCACTCGACGGTATCGAGAAAGCGCGTAAACAGTTTGCGCTTGTGCGGCCCACCTTGTTGCTCTGTGGTACTTGAGTGCATGGGATTGGTCTCCTTGGTTGTACTGCATTTCCCGTCTATGGGAAAAGGAGGCCGAATGTTAATTGTTTTTTAAATAAAATAGCAAGATTAAAAGCTAGTTATTGAGTTTAAAACGCGATCTGTGTGCTACTAAAAAGCCTATAAAGAAACATATTTGACTGGATAATGACTTTAACGGACATCATTTGACGGGAAGTTGGCGTATGATGGATACGTGCTCGAACCGGTAACGGGTTAAAAGTATTAACAAATGCAACAGACTAAGACACATATTGATTACCTCGACATATTGCGTGTCCTTGCCGCTTTTTTCGTGGTGGCGATTCATGTACTCGGCCCGTATCGATTTCAAATCGGTGATATCGCGCTGAGTGATTGGGCCGTTGCGGTAGGGCTAAACAGTGCAAGTCGCTGGGCGGTGCCGATTTTTATTATGATTTCAGGCTTACTATTGCTCTCGTCGACGCGCCCTTTCAGTTTGCGCCATTTTATCCGCCGCCGCGTGATCAAGGTGGTGGTGCCTTTTTTGGTGTGGTCGTTCGCGTTTGCGTGCCTGTCTGGACTGACACCGGATGGTTTTTCGTGGCAGACCGTCATTCAAACACTCGAGGCGGCGCCTGACCATGAAACCTATTATCACCTCGGTTTTTTCTACTATTACATCCCGCTACTACTTTGGGTGCCCTTGCTACGCCCGTTAATGCCACGCTTACCGTCATGGTCAGTGGCTTTTATCGGATTGGCGTGGATAAGCTTAACGGCTTGGTATTTAACCGGCGCGCATGGCTGGTGGCGGAATGATTTTATCCTTTACGGAGGCTACTTATGGCTCGGCTACTGGCTACACCAAGCGCCACGAGCGTTGTCACTGTGGTGGGGGCTGGGCTTGCTGGCGTTGGGAATGACCGAGTACCACGTGTTAACCACCAGTGTCGCGCATCAGCGATATATTACCGAGGGGTGGCTGTCGTATACCACGGTTAATACGGTACTGATCAGTGCCGCCCTGTTTTTGGCGGTGAGGCAATGGCGAGCGGGGAAAGCAACCCCACCGTGGCTGGCGACCTTGAGCCGTTATAGTCTCGGGATCTACTTGATTCACCCAGTGTTTCTTTGGCCCGTGCGTGCTTATTGGCCCACCTTATCGCCCGCACTGGTTTGGATCCCCCTGCTGACGCTGTATGCCTTTACGGGGGCAGCGCTGACCACTGCCGCACTCCAGCGATATCGCGCGACTGCTTGGTTGGTACCCTAAATGATGACACTTTTGGCGACAACAGTGGTCATAACTGGTTGAATGTAAAATGGCAGGTTCAGATCGCAATCATGAAGCCTGATGCCGCTAAATGGTATAAAAACCACCATACTCATAAAATGGGAGCCGGTTAGGAGAAACACCATGGATGACGTTGCAGTCGTGATTAAGCACAGTAAGCGCTTAGAAAGCTTGCTGCGTGAGCACTATCACGCCGAAGGGAAGGGGCTCCATCAGCTCATCGACAGTAGCCAAAAACGCCTGCCGCATGATGTGATCAAAAAATTGCGTTTCGTCGCCACTATTCGCAACAAGGTCGTCCACGAAGACGAGTATGAAGTGGATGACATTCGTGAATTCATATCAGTGAGCAAGTATTGTGAGTCAGAATTAGTGCCGCGAAGCAACCGGTTGATTTGGCGGCTTGCCGCGGGCCTCATCCTGCTGTTTACCGCTGGGGCAATTGGGTTTTACGCGCAAGTGTGGCCGCAATGGAGTGGCTAGCCAACCATCGTTATCAGTTGTCACTTCACGGTTAACGTTACGATTTTTTTAAACTGGATCTTGTTCTCATCAAGGGACGCTGGACATCTGCCCAACGGGGCATAGACTTGGCGTCCTTGTCTTGAAAGGAATGATACTCATGTGGAGCTGGTTCGCTGTCTGTTGTTCTGGACTGCTGCATATCTCCGCAGCCTACCGGGGCCCGCGTTGGCAGTTTTATCTTTTTAAACCGCTGACTATTGTGATGCTCATGGCGATAGTGGGCACTCACATTAGCGCATCTCATTATGCGCAATGGGTGTTCGTCGCGTTGTTGTTCTCCGTGGTGGGTGATGTCTTTTTAATGCTGCCCAAAGACAGATTTGTTCAGGGGCTAACCAGCTTTTTACTCGCCCACCTTATCTATATTTTCGCGTTTTGGGCACAGTTTGATGGCCATATGGTGTGGTGGTTGCCCGCCATGCTATCGGGGCTGGGCATTATCGTCTTTCTTTTACTGCTCCCAAACTTGGGCCAGCTCGCGCTGCCTGTGGCCGTGTATATTGCCGTGATCACCCAGATGGTATGGGCGGCGGGTGAATATTGGCTCAATACCCACTCGCCCGCGGCGGCGCTCGCACTGGCCGGCGCGATCAGCTTTATGGTGTCAGATACCGTGCTGGCGTTTGCCCGCTTTAAAGGTGAGTTTCGCCCCGCACAAGCGATGGTGATGTCGAGTTACTTTTTCGCGCAAGCACTGATCAGTGCCTCGGTGGTGATCGCCCAAGGAGGGTGAGGATGGAAAAAGTCTATCAAGCGATGAATACATTGGAGGCCCATAGCTTAAAAGGCCTGTTATCTAGCCATCACATTGAGTGTGTATTGAAAGGCGAAGCGCTGAATGCGGCAGTGGGCGAGTTACCTGCCGATGTGCAAGGCGTGACCTTATGGGTTGCGCCAGAAAACGTCGCTCAAGCAAGGCAATTACTGCAGGCGTATGAAAGGCAAAGCGAGACGCTCTGGGTATGCCAACACTGTGGAGAAGAGAACGCCGGCAGTTTTGAACTATGCTGGCAATGCCAGCATAGTCGCGAGTGAGAACTACATCATATGCTTGCGGCGAATATCGAGCAGCGCAAAGATCCCAAAAATCAGGATTGACCATTTTTCCCAGCGCGTCATCGCGATTTTATCGCCAAATGCCCCCAAGAAAATCAGCATTTGTAGCCCGTGCATGACCAGCAAAAAGCCCGTCATAATATAAAGCGCCATGGCGGCCACACCCGGAAATGGATGGACAATGTTAGCCAGCAAGACCACCCAAACAAAGGCGATGGCCGCTTTGGCGAGTATAATTAATCCTTTCATTGCGTTTCTCTTATGCCTTGTCGTTGAAATATAGACGGAAGTTGACTTGTCCGGCACGCTTTTCACGGTGGCAGTGCCAGTGCGCGGGGACGTGATAATCATCCAGCTCACTTTCCGCTTCAACGTAAATGCATGCCCCAGGTGCGAGCCACCCGTTGTTTTCTAGCGCGGTCAAGGTGTCGTTAAGTAACCCTTGATGAAACGGAGGATCGACGAAGACCACGTCGAATGGGCCGTTTTGCGGCGGCGCGGCGAGAAGCGTTAGGGCATCGGTGCTGTCTACTTGCGCATTCTCTGCGCCAAGCTGCGCGAGGTTATCTCGCAGTTGCTTAGCTGCTGCGGGGTTTTTTTCACAAAACTGCGTCCAAGCTGCACCGCGAGAGAGGGACTCAAACCCCAGTCCGCCACTGCCCGCAAACACATCCAAGCAGCGTGCCCCTGGTAAATAGGGTGCCAGCCAATTAAATACGGTTTCTTTTACCCGGTCTGTGGTCGGGCGTAACCCTTGTGCGTCTTGCACCACAAGCTTACGGCCACGCCAGCGGCCAGCAATAATACGAACAGACCCAGCCCCACGAGAGCTGTGAGCCGATGAAGATTTGCGGTTGGCGCGTTTAACCATAGATTTTTTGACCGTAAAGAAGGTGATAGACTATGCCGATTCGGTATTGAGCCGCTGATTGTATCAAGCATGCTTTAGGATTTGCCAATGGCAGAAAAAAAGAAACGTGGATTTATGTCATGGCTTGGTCTGGGTCGGAAAAAAGACCAGACACAGCCTGAACCAGAACAAGAGTCGCCAACGACTGCGCCAGACGTGGCGGAAGAGACGGCAGAGTCAGCCACATCGGTAGAAACACCGATTGATGAGGCGAGCGCGCAACAACCGCAAGAAACCCTTGCATCTGATAGCGAAAGCGAAGCCAATACCGTGCCAGAGCCAGAGCCAGAGCCAGAGCCAGAGCCAGAGCCAGAGCCAGAGCCAGAGCCAGAGCCAGAGCCAGAGCCAGAGCCAGAGCCAGAGCCAGAGCCAGAGCCAGAGCGAGAGCAACGCGAGGGCTTCTTTGCCCGCTTAAAACGTGGCCTGCAAAAAACCAAAACCAACTTAGGGTCTGGGTTTTTTGGCCTGTTTAGCGGTAAGAAAATCGATGATGAGCTGTTCGAAGAGCTCGAGGAGCAGCTACTTATCTCTGATGTGGGGATGGATGCCACCACCAAAATCATTGATAACCTGACCGATAAAGCCAGTCGTCGCGATTTA
This sequence comes from Salinivibrio sharmensis, assembly GCF_001995985.1. GTDB lineage: Bacteria > Pseudomonadota > Gammaproteobacteria > Enterobacterales > Vibrionaceae > Salinivibrio > Salinivibrio sharmensis. The sequence continues at coordinate 56,981 of NZ_MUFC01000005.1, forward strand.
AAAGATGGCGAAGCTCTGTATGGCATCCTCAAACAAGAAATGGCGCAGATGCTGGAAAAGGTCGAGCAACCGCTGGTGCTGACCGACCAAAAGCCGTACGTGATCTTAATGGTCGGGGTCAATGGCGTGGGAAAAACCACCACCATTGGCAAATTGGCGCGCCAATTCCAAGATCAAGGTAAGTCGGTGATGCTGGCTGCCGGTGACACCTTCCGTGCGGCGGCGGTGGAACAGCTGCAAGCCTGGGGCGAGCGCAACCAGGTGCCAGTGGTCGCGCAACACACAGGCGCCGACAGTGCCTCCGTGCTGTATGACGCAATTGAAGCGGCCAAAGCGCGCAACGTCGATGTGGTGATTGCCGATACTGCAGGGCGCTTGCAGAACAAAGCCAACTTAATGGAAGAGCTGCGTAAGATTGTGCGTGTGATGCAAAAGCTGGATGTGGGTGCCCCACACGAGGTAATGCTGACACTGGATGCTGGCACCGGGCAAAACGCCATCAGCCAAGCGAAATTGTTCAATGAGATTGCACCGATAACGGGTATTACGCTGACAAAATTAGACGGTACTGCCAAAGGCGGCGTGATTTTTGCCGTGGCAGAACAATTTAATATTCCGATTCGCTATATTGGTGTCGGTGAAGGCATTGAAGATTTACGCACCTTTAACGCCAACGACTTTATCGAGGCGCTCTTTAGCCGGGAGGAATAACCGTGATTCAGTTTCAGCAGGTAAGTAAAGCCTATCGGGGCGGTCGTCAGGCGCTGCAAAAAGTCAGCTTTGAGCTTCCCAAAGGGGATATGGCGCTGTTAACCGGCCATTCTGGCGCCGGGAAAAGCACGCTGCTGAAATTGATCTGCGCCATTGAGCGCCCCAGCGATGGGCAAATATATTTCAATGGCCATGATATATCCCGTATTCCGCGCCAAGATATACCGTTTTTGCGCCGTCACTTGGGGATCATTTTTCAAGACCATAACCTGCTGATGGACGCGACGGTTTACGAGAATGTGGCGTTGCCGCTGCGTATTGAGCAGCAGCCAGAAGGTGAAATCAAAAAACGCGTGTCTGCGGCGTTAGATAAAGTGGGGCTGTTGGATAAAGCGCGTTGTTTCCCGATTCAACTATCAGGGGGCGAACAGCAGCGTGTTGGGATTGCCCGGGCGGTGGTGAATCGCCCGCAAGTGCTGTTGGCGGACGAGCCGACAGGAAATCTCGATGCCGCGTTGTCAGCGCAAATCATGGAGCTTTTTCGCCTGTTCAATCAAGTGGGCGTGACCATTCTCATGGCTACCCATGACACCAGCTTGCTTGAGCAGTATCGCCACCTTAGGCGCTTTGACCTGGAGCAAGGCAGTTTGGCGGAGGTGGGGCATGGCTGAATCTTTCATCCAAACGCAAAAACGCCACGCATTAACCGCCTGGCAGGATCTGTTTCAACGCCCGATGGGGAATCTGCTCACCTTGATGGTGCTAGCGGTTGCACTGTCGTTACCCGCCACGTTCTACCTATTAGCCAAGAATGTGGTGGCAGTGAGTGCGCAGTGGCATAGCCCCGCCGAGATCAATGTGTTCTTAACCCCCGATCAGTCGTCGCAACAAGGTGAAGTGTTGGCAAAGCAGCTGGGTGACTGGCCCGCGATTGATAGCATTGAGTACATTTCGCCCGACCAAGGGATGGCATCGTTAAAACAGCAGCGAGGCTTTAACCAAGCGGTGAGCTTGCTTGATCGCAATCCACTGCCCGCGGTGTTGGTGGTGGTGCCTGACGTGACCCCCGCAGATGGAGAAAACGCCATCTCTTTGACCGCGCGTGTGGAAGCCTTGTCCGACAAGCTTTCGGCACTGGCAGAAGTGGATGAAGTACGGTTAGATACCGACTGGCTGGCACGGTTGGACGCGATTAAAACCTTGGCGGTCACACTTGCCTGGCTTTTTTCCGGGTTGATGCTAGCCGCGGTGGTGTTATTAGTGGGTAATACCTTGCGTTTGCAGGTGCTGCACCATCGTGCACGGATCCAGGTAATGAAGATGGTGGGGGCCACCGACAGTTTTATTCTTCGCCCTTATCTTTATATGGGGGCGTGGCTAGGCGTGTTAGCCGCGGTACTCGCTTGGCTACTAACGGCGTTAAACACTTGGTTGATGGATGGGGCGGTGCGACAATTCGCACAGCTTTATGATAGTCCCTTCACCCTCAGCGGACTGAATTGGGATGAATCTTTGCTATTATTAATGGCGTCAACCTTATTAGGGGTGTTGGCAGCATTACTGGCAACGCGCCGACATTTAAAAGAAATTGAACCTGTGTAGGGGTAATACGGTCATAAACCCACAACACACAGATAAAGGCTTGCAGTTTGCCCCTGCTTGGGTATATTTTTGCATGCTTAATCAGCAATTCGGTCTTCGACGATTCGGAAACGAGGTTTGAATGACAAAAGAGATGAACGCATTGGCACCGATTGTTCAAGATAACATCGACGGTTATCTGCAAGCGGTAAACAGCCACCCTATGCTCAGCGCTGAAGAGGAGCATTCGCTGGCCGAGCGTCTCCATTATCATGGTGATCTGGAGGCGGCGAAGTCGCTGATCTTATCTCACTTGCGTTTTGTTGTTCATATCGCCCGTGGATACACCGGATACGGTCTCCCGATGGCAGACTTGGTACAAGAAGGCAACATTGGCTTGATGAAGGCGGTGAAGCGTTTCAACCCAGAGGTTGGCGTGCGCCTCGTGTCCTTTGCTGTCCATTGGATCAAAGCTGAAATTCACGAGTACGTATTGCGTAACTGGCGTATCGTTAAAGTGGCAACCACCAAAGCGCAGCGTAAGCTTTTCTTTAACTTGCGTAAAAACAAAAAGCGCTTGGGTTGGTTTAATAACGACGAAGTGAATATGGTCGCAGAGCAACTCGGCGTGGAAGCGTCTGAGGTGCGCGAAATGGAAGCGCGGTTGGCCGCACAAGATGCGACCTTTGAAGCGCCGGCGAATGCCGACGATGAGCGCGAAAACGGTCCAATGGCCCCTGTCTATTATCTGGAGGACAAAACCTCCGATATTGCCGCGTCGCTAGAGGCGGAGAACTGGGAATCGCACGCCAATCGCCGCTTGGCCAGCGCACTCTCGGCACTGGACGAGCGCAGCCAACATATTGTTCGCTCGCGTTGGTTAGACGATGATAAGGCCACATTGCAAGATCTCGCGGATCATTATCAAGTGTCGGCGGAGCGTATTCGTCAACTTGAGAAGAACGCGATGAAAAAACTGAAGCAAGCAATGGGTGATGCGCTGTAAGCGCGCAGTCAATCGAAGATGAACCGGCCACTAGGCCGGTTTTTTTATGTCTATCGAATAGATGAAAACCGTGATATTAAAAAGTTATTCACAGCTTATCCTGGATCCTTACTACATCTAGTGGATCCGAATCAAGGATCATCGCTTATCAACGCAATCCACACCTTTTTCCACAGTCGATCAAAAAACGCACGTTGCTGGTTTGGTGACGCAGACGCGTGCGCGCAAACTCAGGTACAATGCAGGTTCACCGTGAGGAGCACGTTATCGCCGTGTGACGTCAGTTGGGAATAACTTTGTGAGTGAAGAGGTAAAAGGTATGGATCAGTTTGCACACATCTCTGTGACCGATGCGTGGGAAATGCTGCGTGATGATCAGCAAAATGCAGTATTAGTGGATATTCGCGATCCGCAAACATTTCAGGTTGCTCACCCTCAAGATGCGTACCACCTGACTAACGATACCCTGGTCTCGTTTATGGATCAGGTCGATTTTGATCAGCCGGTGCTGGTGATGTGTTATCACGGGATCAGCAGCCAAGGCGCGGCACAGTATTTGATCAATCAAGGCTTTGATGCGGTATACAGTGTCGATGGTGGCTTTGAGGCTTGGCAGCGCCAAGCGCTGCCGACCGCGTCGGGTATCGATCTTAAATAGTGATCATCAATAGGACACGTCATGCAAAAACTCGCGGTACTGCCAAATGCACGCTTGGCACAGGCGTTTGTCGATTATGCGGCGGCGCATCGGGTCAGTCTTGAGCTTGCCCCCGAGCCAGACGCACAAGTGGCGATTTGGTTAGTCAACGATAATGATAAGGCGTGGGTGGATAGCGAGCTGGAACGATTTATCGCTGATCCCATGCACAGTCGTTATCAAGCGGCATCTTGGCAAGTGGCTGAAACCCGTCATGCCCGTTTTCACTATCCGTCAGCCGGATTGTGGCAAACCGTTAAAGATAAATCTGGCCCGGTCACTCTAATGGTTATGAGTGCCAGCGTGGTGTTGTTTGCACTTATGACGCTCGGTGGGTTTGAGGTCGTGGTGCGCAGCTTGCTGTTTCCGGCAGACAGTGAACAGCGCTGGCAGCTGTGGCGTCTATTCAGCCATGCACTGCTGCATTTTTCCGCGTTGCATATTATTTTCAACTTACTCTGGTGGTGGGTGCTTGGTGGTCGCATCGAGCGCCTCGGCAGCAGCAGTAAGCTGGTTCAAATCTTTTTATTCGCCGCGCTTTTCTCGGGACTCGGCCAGTATTGGTTGGAAGGGCCTTACTTTGGTGGTCTCTCGGGCGTGGTTTACGCGCTGTTAGGCTATTTATGGTGGATGACTTGGCTGGCGCCATCGCGTGGTCTCACGGTAGAAAAGCCGTATGTTGTCTTTATGCTGGCATGGCTGGTGATTGGCTTTTTCCAGCCGATGGGTATGAACATTGCCAATATGGCGCATTTATTTGGTTTGATCATCGGCTGTTTGCTGGCGCTTTGGGATGCAAAACGCCATTCAACGGGCTGAAAGGGGTCTACACGTGGTGGGTTTATCCGCCGTTGATAGAAAAAAGAGCAGGTATCTGCTCTTTTTTGTTCGTAAGCGCAATTTTATTGCGTCAGATCTATGTTTTTATGTTCGCTTTCACGGTTTTTGTTTTCAATTTGAGTAATTATTCTACCCGTTGAGCGAATACGAAAATTTATTGCTCACTTCTTTGATTTTTATCCTTTTATAAATCCATCGCGTACATCTTACTGAGGACCCTCTCATGTTTGGAATCTTCCGTCCGGCTGCTCACCGGCAAAGATTGCCCCAAGCGCAGATCGGTGACACCTACACTCGACTGCGTTGGCAATTGTTTATTGGGATTTTTATCGGCTACGCCGGTTATTATCTCGTGCGTAAAAACTTTAGCTTGGCCATGCCGTATTTGATTGATGAGTATGGCTTTAGTCGTGGCGATTTGGGGGTAGCCCTGGCCGCTGTCTCGATTGCTTACGGCTTATCAAAATTCTTAATGGGCAGTGTCTCTGACCGCTCAAACCCACGTTATTTCCTTAGTGCTGGGCTGTTAATGTCATCGTTGGTGATGTTCAGTTTTGGTTTCCTTCCTTGGACAACCAGCAGCATTACCATCATGTTTATCCTGCTGTTTATTAATGGCTGGGTACAAGGCATGGGCTGGCCTGCCTGTGGGCGCACCATGGTGCACTGGTGGTCACGGAAAGAGCGTGGTGAGCTGGTGTCGGTTTGGAATGTGGCGCATAACGTCGGGGGTGGCTTGATTGGGCCGCTATTCTTGCTCGGCTTGTGGCTGTTCAATGATGACTGGCGTGCGTCTTTTTATGTGCCCGCATTTTTTGCCGCACTGGTTGCTGTGTTTATCTGGTTAACCCTACGTGACACTCCACAATCGTGTGGCTTGCCACCGATTGAGGAGTATAAAGACGATTACCCAGAAAACTATGACGAGGACGCGTTCGAGAAAGAGATGACCGCCAAAGACATTTTCGTCACCTACGTGATGAAGAACCGTCTGTTATGGTACATCGCGATTGCTAACGCCTTTGTCTATTTGATTCGTTATGGCGTACTCGATTGGGCACCGGTTTATCTTGATGAAGCCAAAGGCTTTACCGTGGATAAATCCTCATGGGCCTACTTCCTCTATGAATGGGCGGGGATCCCAGGCACCTTATTATGTGGCTGGATGTCTGATAAATTCTTCAAAGGGGCACGGGCGCCAGCCGGTGTGTTGTTTATGGTGCTGGTGACCGTGGCAGTGTTGGTATACTGGTTTAACCCAGCTGGCAATCCGGGCATCGACATGGTCGCACTGGTGGCGATTGGTTTCTTGATTTACGGGCCGGTGATGCTGATTGGTCTGTATGCCTTGGAGTTGGCACCGAAAAAAGCGGCGGGCACTGCGGCCGGCCTGACCGGTTTATTCGGCTATCTGGGTGGCGCGGTTGTCGCGAATATCGCGCTTGGCTATACCGTCGACCACTTTGGCTGGGATGGTGGCTTTATGCTGCTCACCGGCGGATGTGGGTTGGCCATCTTCTTCCTGTGTTTGGCATGGGTCGGGGAGCATCGTGTGCGTCGTGACACAGCTGTGCACGCTGTCTAAATGATCTGTCTTGGCATCGCCTAGTGGCTAGGCGTAAACTAGGAAGCCCTCGTGTTCGCGGGGGCTTTTTTGTAAGGGGAGAAGCAGTGAAGCAAAACAAACGTCATCAGCAAATCATTGATCTGGTTAAGTCACAAGGATACGTGAGCACGGAAGACTTGGTTGAGCGCTTCAATGTCAGCCCGCAAACCATTCGACGCGATCTTAACGAGCTGGCTGCAGAGAACCATATTCGTCGCCATCATGGTGGTGCGACAGTGCCATCTAGCTCTGAAAATACCGCGTATGCCACCCGTAAAGTGCTTCAGCAGCACGAAAAAGACACCATCGCCCAAGCGCTTGTCCAACACATTCCCGATGGCGCTACCTTGTTTATCGACATTGGCACCACACCTGAAGCAGTGGCGCGGGCATTGTTAGAGCACCAAAACTTACGGGTAGTGACCAATAACTTGAATGCCGCCGCGATCCTAATGCCAAAGCAGGACTTTACGGTGATTATTGCTGGCGGCGAGGTGCGTAACCGCGATGGCGGGATTGTGGGTGAAGCCACACTCGATTTTGTCTCTCAGTTTCGGCTCGACTTTGGCATTCTTGGTATCAGTGGTATTGATGATGATGGCTCACTGCTGGACTTTGACTACCATGAAGTGCGGGTGAAAAAGGCGATTTTAGATAATAGTCGTTGTGTGATGTTAGCGGCAGACCACACCAAGTTTGGTCGCAATGCCATGGTGAATCTGGGGAATATCACCCAGCTTGATATGGTGTTTACTGACGCGACGCCACCGGCGCAAATCCGTGACATGCTGAGCGCGCAGGGTAGCCACCTTGAGGTGATTAGCCACCCTGAGTCAGTCGCTGACGTCACCGCTGAGTAATTATTGGTATAAGTATTTAGTGAATAATAGGTCGGTGAGCATACGGCGATTGGTTTCGGCTAATAAGTGCTCGTTGACCTTTTCTAGGCACTTTTTCCGAATTGTCTCTCGGCCAGACAACGACTTAATCTGAGTGGCGGTTTGTTGGTTTAAGGTTTCAATAATCACATCGCGGATCAGCGGAGAGTGGTACTCAAGCTCACTAATCAGTTTGGGGTTATCGACCATCAGCTCCACTTTTATCTTAATAAAGCCCAGTCGGCGACCTTCGGTCACGTAGTTGGTGGTGATCTCAGGCTCCAAGGAATAGTAACTGTATTTGGGGTTACCCTCCCCCTCTTCTTGTGCATGGACTGCTGCGCTGAGCCAGAAAAAAAGGCTCAACACGACCATTAATAGGGGTTGTTTTTTACTCATAGTGGCCCAGTAATTCCGTTCATGGTGTGATAGGAGTAGGCCGAGCGCATTCTCCAAACGCAACCAGCCTGATACAATTACCAGCCGAGTATAGCAACATTGTCCACCCCTTAGCGGTAAGGACAGGCGAATTTTGCGCGATGTGGCACAGGAAACAATGTCGGAATTAAATTATACCTATTTAGAGGCGCTGCAAACAGCACGCTGGGAGCGACCAGATATTGCGGCGCTAAAGCGCACCGCAGAGGGCAGTTGGTTACTCGAATCGCACTCGATGACGGCGAGGCTAAAGCGCCACTGTCATGACTTTGACGTCGATGTGGTTGCTGTTTATCAATTAACCCCAGACAAACTGACCGACAGCGAAATTGCGCTGATTGGCCAAGAGGCGTGTGTCGTTCGTGAAGTGGTGTTAAAAGGCGATGGGCTTCCTTGGCTGTGCGCACGCACCCTGATGCCCGCTTCAACCTTAGAAGGGCAAGGGGGACACTTGCATGCCTTGGGCACCGAGCCATTAGGTCAACATGTGTTTAAACAGCGCGCCTCACGCCGTGATGCGATTGAAACCGCTAATGTGGTGTGCCTGTCCCATCAGTTGCATGCGCGTCGCTCTCGCCTGTGGCTCCACAATCGACCGATGTTAGTGGCGGAACTGTTTCTTCCAGACTCACCTGTGTATGGAAAGGAGATCCCTGCATGAGCGCAAAACTGGCGGCCTTTGGACAGTTAGCACGTCTAGACCGGCCAATTGGCACCTTACTGCTGTTGTGGCCAACATTATGGGCTTTGTTTTTAGCCGCGGATGGTCTACCGCCAACATCAACTTTAGTGGTCTTTGTGCTCGGTGTGTATATGATGCGTGCTGCAGGCTGCGTGATTAATGACTACGCAGATCGCCACGTCGATGGCCATGTTAAGCGCACCAAAGACAGGCCCTTACCGGCCGGAGCGATCAGCGAAAAAGAGGCCATTGGCTTTTTTATCGCGTTGGTGTTGGGCGCTTTTTTGCTGGTGCTGACCCAAAACCGTTTGACCATTCAACTGTCTTTTGTCGGTGTTGTACTGGCGTTTGTTTACCCTTTTATGAAGCGCTACACCCATCTGCCTCAGTTAGTATTGGGGCTGGCGTTTAGCTGGGCGATCCCGATGGCGTTTGCGGCGGCGCAAAATGCGCTGCCACCAGTGGTTTGGTTGCTGTTTCTGGCGAACATTTGTTGGACCATCGCTTACGACACCTTATATGCCATGGTCGACAGAGACGATGACGTTAAAATTGGCATCAAATCGACCGCCATTTTATTTGGCCGTTGGGACAAAGCGGCAGTGGGTGGCTTGCAATTGCTCACCCTAGGGCTGCTGATGCTCGCCGGGCAGTGGTTAGCGCTGTCGCCAGCCTATCAGTGGAGCTTATTGGCCGCCTTTGCCTTGTTTGTCTATCAGCAATACCTCGCCAGAGAGCGCGAGCGAATGGCGTGCTTTAAAGCCTTTTTGAACAATAACTATGTCGGCCTAGTGATTTTTATTGGTGTATTGGCCGGTATATACGGCTAGCCGAGTTTGAAAAAGAAATAACAAAGGCGCTTCTTGGTAAAGCGCCTTTTTTGATCAGGGTTGGTTGGTGAACGGACGGTTTCGCTTAGCTTTTGTCCGCCTTGTGCGTACCTAGTGGCTGATTAAGCACCGCTTGAATGGTCAATTGCACTTCCGGTGAAATTAACTCGCACACTAAATTGTTCAGTGCGGCGATACGCTCGGCATTGGCTTTGGCATCATCATCGAGATAGCCTTGCTCACGGAGTGTGTCGACGAAGGTGCTAAATACGCCTTTATCAAAGAACTCAGGCGCGTTAATACCGTGTAAGCGGCTCAGACGCTGCGCCAGCATTTGGCTGTGTTTTTCCAAATCGCGCTTATCAATGTGTGGCTGGTGGCTGAACAAGGTGAGCGTGATCGCGTAGCGCTGCAACGTCTCGGCAATGGTACGCCCAAGCAATTGCAGTTCACCGAGCTTCGCCTTGTTCATGGTCACTTTGCCATCGTCACAACACAGCAGCGACTGATCGTGCATCGCATGTAGTAAGGCATCGAAATAACTTTCGAGTCCCGCGTCATCAAAGCTCATAAAGAGCTCGGCTTTGAGCAAGGGATACAGCTGCTGCACACAAGCCCGCAAACCCGATTGGCTGATTGACTGGTGGGTCACCAATATTTGCGCGATCAGCGATGGCAGCGCCACCAGATGAATCACATTGTTGCGGTAGTAGGTCATCAAGATCGCTTGTTGGCGATCCAGAGAAATCACCTCACCCATGGTGTCTTTTTCGACAATCAGTTTGTTGAGTGATAACGCGTGATCGACCAAATCTGCCGGTGAGTCTTGAGGCACACTGCTGCTTGGCGAGTAAGGCGCTTGCGTTAACAAGGCCTTATACACACCCAGTTGTGTTTCGAGTGCCTCACGGCTTAAGGCACGCTGACGCGAGGCGAGCAACGCGGTGGCACATAAGTTGAGAGCGTTAGTGGCTGCCGCATCGTTAATGTGGGTCATCACCTTGGTGGCCAAATCGCTGACGACTGGGTTCATCCATGCCGGCTTTTGTGGCTCGATTGGATTGACGTAGTCATGCCAGTCAGGGACTTGTTCATTAAGGTGCTGATTGAGTGCAATGGGCTCGCCAAAGTTAACGTAACCGAGGCCATAATTACGCAGTTTGCGCACGATACCCAGCACCTGGCCAAAGCTTTCTTTCTCTTTGCGTTGGCCTTGGAGTTCTTTGGCGTAGGTGTTGACCTCCATTACGTGCTCGTAGCCGATATAGACAGGCACCAAGGTAATGGGGCGCTGTTGACCGCGAAGCATCGCTTGCAGTGTCATCGCGAGCATCCCGGTTTTCGCTGGCAGTAAGCGGCCTGTGCGAGAGCGGCCACCTTCGGCAAAGTACTCGACCGAGTAACCTCGGGCAAATAGCTCGGCCAAGTACTCGCGGAAAACGGTGGAATACAGGCGGTTGCCCTTAAAGCTACGACGAATAAAGAAGGCACCACCACGGCGGAATAAGGGTCCGGCTGGGAAGAAGTTAAGGTTCACGCCAGCGGCAATATGCGGTGGCACCAACCCTTCTTTGTACAGCACATACGATAGCAACAAGTAGTCCATGTGCGAGCGGTGGCAGGGCACATAGACGATTTCATGACCGTCTTGCGCTAACTGACGCACCCGCTCGGCATTATTGACGTTAATGCCTTGATAGAGCTTGTTCCAAAGCCAGGTAAGAATGCGGTCACTGTAACGAATCAAACGATAGGAAAAGTTGGCGGCGATCTCTTCCATCATATCGACCGCTTCTTTACGGACTTTCTCCACCGAAACGTCACGGCTTTGCGCTTCGTCGTGTACCACCTTATCGATGGCTTTCGACGCAAGCAGTCGCTTAAACAGTAAGCTACGGTTGGGCAAGCGCGGCCCTGAAGCAGCAAGCTTTTGGCGCGAGAAGTGGATCATTGCCACCCGCGCCAGTTTATGGGCGATGGCTTGGTCGGTGCCGTGTCTGTCGGCCATATAACGCAGTGACACCGCCTGGCTGATACGCACCATGCCATCACGGCCACGAGTCAGAATGGTCCACAGTTTCTCGGGGCCATTCATTGCCCGCAAAATAGCTTGGTGGCGCTGGGTCTCATTGCCCGGGTCGCGCTGCCAAAGCACCGAGGCAGGCACGAGTTGAATATCTAGCTCGCTATCTTGTCGGTGTAAATGGAGTAAGTCTTTAAAATGCGCGAGCGAGCGCGCAGGCAGATCGTCATCGCCGGCAAACACCTTGCGTCCGTGACTAATAAACACGTAGCGCGGCAAGGTGACATCGCCAATGGTCAAGGGCGTTAACGGATCGGGAAGCCCTTGACGCAGACACGTACGCCGTAAGGTCAATAAATCGGAATGAGACCGAAACGGCAACACATACACGATAGGCCGCGCGAGTGACAGATTAAGCTGTTCGACCGGTTCAGAGGGAATACATTGGGTTTTTACCCAGGCAGAAAGCGGCAAATTCAATAGCTTGTAATAAATCTTTTGCCAGAGCGCCATGATTGTCAGTGCCTCAAATTCAAAATGCGCGCCAAGGATAGCAGAAAAGTGCCGCGAACTTGCAAACAAAGGTCGAGATTTACCGCTCTCCTGCGTGCAATCGGCGGCGTTCACGAGAATGCGATCTGCTTCTCGCGCGCACAATTAGTGCTTTTCAAGCCGTATATTACTGGATATACTCACAGTTAACTGTATAAAAAGACAGGTAAGAGCATGAAGCCGTTAACCGCGAGACAGCAACAAATCTTCGATTTGATTAAAGCCCACATTGAAGAAACAGGAATGCCCCCGACCCGTGCCGAGATCGCCCGTCAATTGGGGTTTCGTTCCGCGAATGCCGCAGAGGAGCATTTAAAAGCCTTGGCCCGTAAAGGTGTACTGGAGATTATTCCAGGGGCATCACGTGGTATTCGTTTGATCAGTGAAGAAGAAGTGGTCACGCCGGAAGAGCAAGGGTTGCCCTTAATTGGTCGTGTCGCCGCCGGTGAGCCAATACTGGCGCAAGAGCACGTAGAAAGCCATTATCATGTCGATCCTGCTTTGTTCAAGCCCAATGCTGACTTCCTGCTTCGTGTCAATGGCATGAGCATGAAAGACATTGGTATTCTCGACGGTGATTTGCTGGCGGTACACAAAACGCAAGATGTGCACAACGGCCAAGTGGTGGTTGCCCGTGTCGATGACGATGTGACCGTGAAGCGTCTTGAGAAAAAAGGATCGCAAGTGGTGCTTCATGCTGAAAACGACGAATTTATGCCAATTTCGGTGGACTTAACCGCACAATCGCTGACCATTGAAGGTGTCGCTGTGGGCGTGATCCGTAATACCGACTGGATGTAATCTGAACCTTGGCGGACGATAGCGTCCGCCATTGGAACGCGGTTAAAAAAACACCTTTGCATTCTTGCTCAGTTAAACGATAATTATTATCATCAGTGATTATCGTGTGTGGAGGTGTCCGTGCGTACTCAACAGCATTCTGTTCCCAGTAAGCTATTTAAGCCCATGTGGCTGCGCAGTCGTGAGAGCCTGACTGACGACGGCGTGATCTATGATCCCATGGCGGCTGCCGCTTGCCAGGGGTGCGTGTTGCAACCTGAATGTGACTGGCACAACCTAGATCAAACCCAGCTGCTTTATGCCACTCTCACTAGCCAATGTGATGCCATCGTAAAACAGTTCTTGGCCCAGCATCCCACCGCGTGGATTATTAACGTGGGTGGCGGACTCGATACCCGCTTTTACCGACTGGATAACGGCCGCTGTCGCTGGTTGGAAGTGGACGTGGACGAAACCCTGCTCTGGCGAGAGCGCCTCTTTCATATCAGTGAGCGTTTTCGCATGGTGCAAGGTTCGGTCAAGCAGCTTGATTGGCTGGAGCAACTGGCGGTGCCTGCTGGTCATCCCACCATGCTGATTTGCGATCAAGCCTTGCTAGAATGCACTAACCAAGAAATTTCTGCCTTTTGCCACCACATTAGCCGTTATTTCCCTCAACTTGAGGCTTGCTTGGTCTTGGCGGGGGACAAATGTCATACCCGTATGGGTCAAAAACTCGGCTGTGAGCGCTATCAACACGGATTCACCGACCCCAGAATGGCGATTATTAATGCGTTACCTTGGGCGTGTCGCGTGGAAGAAAGATCTCCGCTTGATAAGCCGTGTCCGCGTTGGCGACTGTGGCAGCGTGCACTGGCAGCGATGCCGCGTTACCGCCTGCGTTTTACCCCTGTGGTACTGCACCTAGAGCTGTAATGCGGTGTGGTTCACCATCTATCCTGCTGCGTGATGCATCAGTATGTGCTTGGCATCACGATCTTTTTTCTGCTGTTTTTTTGTTCTTTGGGCAAACCTCTCCTAAATTGAATGTAAATAAAACGTTAATGAATGTGACCGGCTGTATCGCGTTTTTTCCTTAACGATGACTGACGGATATTGCCACTCCATGCCGTGATAACAGAGCGAGCCGTGATGACAGAGCAAACTGTCGGCATGTGGTGACAAGCCGTGACGCATTGCATTGATGCCGTGAGGCAGGAGGGAGCCGTGCTGAGGCACCAACGACGAATCCTAGCATTGGGAATGGCCTTGTTCAGTGGTCCAGCACTGGCCGCAGAGCGCGAAGGCTGGAACCTCACCCAAGGGGTGACGGCCATTAGTCAGCAGGTGTATGACCTGCATATGACCATCTTTTACATCTGCGTGGCGATTGGCGTTTTGGTGTTCGGTGTGATGTTTTGGGCCATCATCCGTCACCGTAAATCCAAAGGCGCAAAACCCGCCTCATTCCATGAAAGCACCAAAGTAGAAATTGCGTGGACACTCGTGCCGTTTTTGATTTTGGTCGGTATGGCGATTCCGGCCACCCAGGTGTTACTTGATATGGAAGACACCACTGAGCCGGAGCTTACGGTGCAGGTAACGGGCTCACAATGGAAGTGGCATTACCGCTATTTTGACCATGACGTTGCCTTCTTTTCACTGCTTGCCTCCAGCCCCGAACAAATCCGCAATGAAAGACAAAAGCGTGACACCTATTTACTTGAGGTCGATCAGCCGTTGGTGTTGCCAGTCGGGCGCAAGGTCCGTTTTTTAATCACCTCACAAGATGTGATTCATTCGTGGTGGGTGCCCGCCTTTGCGGTGAAGAAAGATGCGAACCCTGGTTTCATTAATGAGGCGTGGACCAAAATTGATAAGCCCGGCATTTATCGCGGGCAATGTGCAGAGCTGTGCGGTAAAGACCACGGCTTTATGCCGATTGTGGTGATCGCCAAGCCGCAAGAGGAATTCGATGCTTGGGTGCAAAAAACGGCCCTAGCACAGCAAAAAGCGCGCGAAGAGGAGCAACGCTTGCTAGACATGGAAATGCCGATGGATGAGCTGATGGCACTAGGCAAGCAGGTGTATGACAGCCGCTGTGGCATGTGTCACCAAAGCGAAGGGCAAGGGATGCCGGGCGTGTTCCCCGCGTTGGCCGGCGCTGAGATTGCCATTCAACCGGATAGGTTGGTCGACCATATCGATATCGTCGTTAACGGCAAAGCAGGTACTGCCATGCAAGCGTTTGGTCCGCAACTGTCGCTCAAAGAATTGGCGGCGGTGGTGACTTATGAGCGCAATGCGTGGGGCAATGACACCGGTGATACGGTGCAGGCTGCGCAAATCAATGCGGTGAAGTCAGGTGAAGATCTTTAGGAGCGCGTGATGACAGATACTACCCCAGATACCTTGCATGACGATCATCACCACAAACCGCGTGGGATCATGCGTTGGGTGTTGACCACCAACCACAAAGATATTGGCTCCATGTATCTGATTTTCAGCTTCACCATGTTTTTACTGGGTGGGGCGATGGCGATGGTGATCCGTGCTGAGCTTTTCCAGCCCGGCCTGCAACTGGTTGAGCCTAACTTTTTCAACCAAATGACCACAGTGCACGGCCTGATCATGGTATTTGGTGCGGTGATGCCTGCGTTTACCGGTTTGGCTAACTGGATGGTGCCGATGATGATAGGGGCGCCGGACATGGCGCTGCCACGGATGAATAACTGGAGCTTTTGGATCCTGCCGTTCGCGTTCTTACTGCTTATTGGCTCCTTATTTATGGAAGGCGGCGGCCCTAACTTTGGCTGGACGTTTTACGCACCGCTGTCGACCACCTATAGCCCAGACAGTACCGGTTTATTTGTATTTGCCCTGCATATCATGGGGATCAGCTCGATCATGGGGGCTATCAATGTGATTGTCACCATCACCAATATGCGTGCGCCGGGCATGACCTACATGAAAATGCCGCTGTTTGTTTGGACTTGGCTGATCACGGCCTTTTTGCTGATTGCGGTAATGCCGGTATTGGCAGGGGCCGCCACTATGGTGCTTACCGATAAGTATTTTGGCACCAGCTTTTTTGATGCCGCGGGGGGCGGCGACCCTGTGATGTTCCAGCATATTTTCTGGTTCTTTGGTCACCCCGAGGTCTACATCATGATTTTGCCCAGCTTTGGCATTATCTCGGCCATTGTCCCTGCGTTTTCACGTAAGCGCCTGTTCGGCTATAGCTCGATGGTGTATGCCACTGCCTCGATTGCGGGGTTAAGCTTTTTAGTATGGGCGCACCATATGTTCACCACCGGGATGCCGGTATTTGCCGAATTGTTTTTCATGTTCTGCACCATGCTGATCTCGGTGCCGACTGGGGTGAAGGTCTTTAACTGGGTCGCCACTATGTGGCGGGGATCCTTGACCTTTGAAGTGCCCATGTTGTTTGCGATTGCCTTTATTGTGCTGTTCACCATCGGCGGGTTTTCGGGCTTGATGCTGGCGATCACGCCGGTCGATTTTCAGTATCACGATACCTATTTTGTGGTGGCGCATTTCCACTATGTGCTGGTTTCGGGGGCGGTGTTCTCGATTATGGCTGCGGCTTACTACTGGCTCCCCAAGTGGACCGGCCATATGTTTAATGAAACCTTGGCCAAGTGGCACTTTTGGTGCTCGGTGATTTCGGTCAATGTGCTTTTCTTCCCCATGCACTTTCTGGGACTGGCGGGGATGCCACGCCGGATCCCTGATTATGCGCTGCAATTTGCGGACGTGAACGCCATTGTCAGCATCGGTGGCTTTGCCTTTGGTTTATCGCAACTTATTTTCCTCGTGGTGGTGATCAAATGCGCGCGTGGTGGTGAGCCTGCTGCGGCGAAGCCTTGGGATGGCGCCGAAGGGCTGGAGTGGACCGTGCCTTCACCGGCACCTTATCACACCTTTGAGACACCACCGGATCTGGAGGAGGTGCGCGATGGCCACTGAGTCCGCGCGCTCCGTGCGCCGATTACTGCTACTGGCAGTAGCGATGTTTGGCTTTGCCTTTGCCTTGGTGCCTTTGTACGACGTGTTCTGTGAAGTCACTGGGATCAACGGTAAAACCGATAATGAAGCCGCCGCATCCAGTGCGGGCATTGACCAAGATCGCTTGGTGACTGTCGAGTTTGTTGCCTACACCAACCCAGGAATGCGCTGGACCTTTGAGCCGCAAGTTAATCAGATGCAAGTGCACCCTGGTGAGACCCATACCATCAACTACCTAGCCACCAACAATGCGCGTTATGACACGGTAGGCCAAGCCGTGCCTTCGGTCTCGCCTGGGTTGGCGGCACAGTACTTTAATAAAATCGAATGTTTTTGCTTTAACCGTCAGCCACTGCCGCGTGGCGAGGATGCCTCCTTGCCGCTTATCTTCTACGTGGACCCCGAGTTGCCGGATGATATTAACCACTTAACGCTGGCTTACACCTTGTTTGATGTGACTGCCAGCGCCAAAGAATAAGGAGGCGCTCATGGCGACGCCTGAACGTTATTATGTCCCTGCGGCGAGTATTTGGCCGATTGTTGGTGCGGTAGCGCTGTTCCTGATTGCCGCTGGCGCAGGTGCCACGGTGGGCGGTCTATTTGGTGGCAACGGCCCTTGGCTGTTGCTGGCAGGCTCCGTGCTTATTTTGATTATGCTCACCGGCTGGTTTCGCGACGTGATCCGCGAATCTATGCAAGGGCTTTACTCGGCGCAAATGGACCGGTCTTTTCGCCAAGGAATGAGCTGGTTTATTTTCTCTGAAGTGATGTTTTTTGGTGCCTTCTTCGGCGCGCTCTTTTATGCCCGCTTTATCGCCGTTCCGTGGCTGGGGGGGGCGAGCAATAACGCGATGACCGCGGCGGTACTGTGGCCGGATTTTGTCGCCCAGTGGCCACTTACTTTGACCCCGGGCGGGATTGAAACCACTGCGATGCCGGCAATGGGACTGCCCTTGCTTAACACACTTATCCTCCTCACCTCGTCGGTCACGCTCCATATTGCCCATACCGCAATTGAAAAAAATCAGCGTGAACGATTGAAAGGCTTTCTACTGGTGACAGTGCTGCTTGGGGCGCTGTTTATGTTCTTTCAAGGCGAAGAGTATGTGCACGCCTATCAAGAAATGAATCTACGTCTCGACTCCGGGGTGTATGGCAACACCTTCTATTTACTGACCGGTTTTCATGGCCTACACGTGACTTTGGGCACCATCATGTTGTTGGTGGTGTGGCTACGGGTGATGCGTGGGCATTTTAGCCCTGAACATCACTTTGGCTTTCAAGCCAGTGCCTGGTATTGGCACTTTGTCGATGTGGTCTGGCTATGCCTGTTTGTTTTTGTGTATATATTGTAGCTCAGTAAGGACGCGGGTTAGGGGCAATCCAGCCCATGGAGAGCGCAATCAGCAATAAGACAAAAACAACCACGGAAAACAGCACACGCCGACCGAGATAACGCGATAAAGGCACGGAACTATCGCCTTTTAGGAGTACCGGCAAGGCACGAAAGAGGTTAAACAGAATAAAAACCAGTAAGCAAATCAGAATAGCTTTGACCAACATAAGCGCTCCTTAGCGCAATAGGTAATCATGAAACAAGGACGGCGAATGGGGTTTCTGATATTGACTGTGGTTGTGGTCTTGCTGCTCGTCAAGTTAAGCCACTGGCAATGGACGCGTGGCGAGCAAAAAGCCCAACACCAGGCACAGTTTGAGGCCAATCAAGCACCGGCGTCGCTCTCAAGCACGGTGCAAAAAGGGCAATACCTGGCGATCGATGGCCAGTTTCGCCCCGAGTTTGCCGTGTGGCTCGATAATCAGACTCACCAAGGTCGCGTAGGCTATCGCCTTTTTCTTCCCTTCATTCCAAGCCAGCAGCCATCGCAATGGTGGCTGGTCGAATTAGGCTGGATGGCCGCGCCTGCGCTGCGCCGCTTGCCGGCGGTGCCCGCGTTGGCATCGAGCTATCAGCTGTCTGGCTTTATTGATACACCGTCCAAGCGGGTGGTGCTCAAGAAAGAAACGGCATCGCATAAGTGGCCCGCTCGAGTTCAGCGCATTGACTTACAAGCACTTAACGCCCAACTGCCAACGCTGAATACGCAGTGGCTGATACGGACAAAAACATTGGTCGATCGGTCAGCGCAGAGCCAGGATGCCTTGGCGCAAGTTGGGGTGACGCCAGTGTGGCAGCCGGTGGTGATGCCGCCTGAGAAACACTATGGCTATGCCTTGCAATGGGCATTAATGGCGCTCGCGGTCAGTATTGGCGCGGGCATCTGGTGGTACAAAACAAAACAGAGGGAAGCTGTGTGAAAGGACGCATGACGCTGGTTGCACTGATTGGCATTTTTGTCCTGCCCGTGGTGGTGGCGAAATTGGTGCTGGAGCAAAGCTGGTATGAAAAAGGGGTCACCAATTATGGGCAGTTTCTCTCTGAGCCGGCGACCTTGAATTGGTTACCCAAGCAAGGCCAGTGGCGGTTGATTTATCGGGTGCCAGAGCAATGTGATTCCGTGTGCGAGCAAGCCCTGTTTCAGTTAACACAAATTCCGATTGCGGTCGGCAAAGAGCGCGATCGGGTCAGTAGCGTGGCACTGACAAGCTCGACCCTTAACGCGCCGGAAGTGCTGACATGGCAAACCCTGACCACAGATCAGGCGCAGGCATGGCAGCAGCAAGCGTTTGATAAAAATACCATTTATCTTAGCGATCCGATGAACAATGTGGTGCTGGCCTATCCTGTCAGTGACGATAAAACGAAGTGGGTGGCGCAAGGTAAAGGCTTATTGCGCGATCTCAAACGGCTTCTTAAATTATCGAAGGTAGGCTGATTATGGCAACACGTCGCTACCAACTCGCTGTCTTATCGACACTGATACTGGCCGTGCTGGTGGTTGGGCTTGGCGCGTTTACCCGCCTGACTGAAGCGGGGCTGGGCTGCCCAGACTGGCCCGGATGCTATGGCCATTTGGCAGTACCGGCCAGTGAAAGCGCGCAATCGGTCGCCATGTCGCGTTTCCCAGATGCGCCGCTTGATATCAATAAAGCATGGAATGAAATGCTGCACCGCTACGTGGCGGGCACCTTAGGTCTGGCGATTTTTACGTTGGCGTGGATCAGCTGGCGACGTCCTGACTATCAGGCTTTACGACCACTAACCACCTTGCTAAGTGTGGTCGTCATCGCGCAAGCCGCCCTTGGAATGTGGACCGTGACCTTAAGTTTAATGCCGGTGGTGGTGATGGCGCACTTACTCGGTGGTTTCACCACGGTATGTTTGCTGGTTTGGCTAGCGGTGGCGACAGGCGCGCTCCGATTGCCGGTGATTTCGATGTCATCATCCGCGCGCCGCGTAGGCACGTTGGCTTTGGTGGCGGTGATTGTACAAATCGGTCTCGGCGGCTGGACCTCGGCCAACTATGCTGCCACCGTCTGCACTCAGCTTCCTATCTGTGAAAGCCCTTGGTGGCAGCTTTTCACCCCTTCCGCCTTTCATCCCGTCAGCCCTCTTAGCGAAACCTATCAGTTTGGCGTGCTGAACCATGCCGAGCGGGTGACCATTCATGCCACCCACCGTCTCGGCGCCATGGTGGTCACCGCATTAGTACTTGCTTGGGCATGGATGCTGTGGCGTGCTGGGGCGCGCGCGCTGGCAATGAGTGTCAGCGCCGTGTTGGCGATTCAAATTACCCTGGGCGTGACCAATGTGGTCGCGCTACTGCCGCTGAGTGTGGCGGTGGCGCATAACCTCGGTGGATTGTCGCTATTGGCCACATTACTCCTCACCCGATTTCTATGTCTTTCACCGTCGACCCGACAAGGAGCCCGTGATGGCACAGTTTCAACGTACCGCTAGTGTTTCGACGCCTGCTGGCGCCAGTTGGCGAGATTATTATGAGCTGACCAAACCGCGTGTGGTTGCCATGTTGCTTCTCACCGCGTTAGTGGGGATGTGTTTAGCAACCCCCGGTTGGCCGCCGTGGTCGGCAGTGCTGGTGGGATTGTTTGGCATTGGTGCGCAAGCCAGTGCCGCGGCGGTGTTTAATCACGTTATCGATTGGAAAATTGACACGAAAATGCAGCGCACCCGCCATCGCCCCGTTGCCGAGGGACGAGTCAGTCAAGGCGCCGCGTTGGCCTTTGCGGTGGGGTTGATGGTGAGTGGTTTTATTGCCTGTTGGTGGCTGAATCCGCTCACCGCTTGGCTAACGTTTGCTAGCTTGGTCGGGTATGCGTTGGTGTATACCCAATGGCTTAAACCTGCGACCCCGCAAAATATCGTGATTGGCGGGTTGGCCGGTGCAATGCCGCCTTTGCTAGGCTGGACCGCGGTGACCGGAGAGCTTCACGCCCACGCGTTGCTGCTGGTGATGATCATTTTTACTTGGACGCCGCCTCACTTTTGGGCGTTAGCGATACATCGCCGCCATGATTATGCCAAAGCCGATGTGCCGATGCTGCCTGTCACTCATGGGGTCGGGTTTACCCAAACTATGGTCTTACTTTACACCCTACTGCTGGTCATCGTGGGCATTTTACCTTGGCTGACCGGGATGAGTGGTTGGTTGTATCTAGTGGGGGCGACCACGTTAAATCTGGTCTTTGTCGGGTACGCTTGGCGACTGAAAACCCAGTCGCAAAAAGGCATCGCGTGGCAGACCTTTAAGTTCTCGATATGGCATATCTTCGCGACCTTTGTGGTGCTCCTTGCCGACCACGCGTTGCTCTATTAAGGGACTACTTTAGCCCTTGCGCCGACAGCACGGTGGCTTTGTCGGCGACAAAAGACACTTTGATGTGTTTACCATCACCGCCCCACACACAGTGGGTCAGGCCCATGGTGTCGTCGCACTGGCTCGGCTCGCCAATATGGCTCACAACCACGTCATAGCTCATGCCGACTTCAAGTTGATCATAGTTTTGCTTGGTGACTTTCGAGCAGCCCGCTAGCAATACCACCAACACACAGGCAAAAAACACACGCATAACCATTCCTTATTCATTCAGTGTTGAGGGCAGTTGACCCAGTGTAACTGACGCAGTGCAACTGACGCAGTGGGCTGCCGCTCGTCGATTAGATTGCCGTAATGGTACACTGCTGCACCGATAAGGGCTACCGCTTACCACGTCGCTTATCAACGCAATCGTGCGCTTTATCAAAAACGATACGTCATCATGACGGATTGAGTGTAATTCAAACTTCAGAATGAGGCAGTATGTGGCAGTCTTTAACCCAGCGTGAGCTTCACTGGCGGGTCTTATCGCTGGCTTTACCCATGGTGATCTCCAATATCACTGTTCCCTTGCTAGGGCTAGTCGATGCTGCGGTGATCGGCCATTTAGATCATGCGTGGTATTTAGGTGGTGTGGCGGTTGGCAGCACCATGATAAATGTCACCTTTTGGCTGTTGGGCTTTTTGCGTATGGCGACCACTGGGTTTACCGCGCAAGCCTATGGCGCGAATGATAACCGTGAGCTGGCGGCCACCTTTGTGCGTGGGGCGACCTTGGCGGGCCTGTTGGCTGCGCTATTAATCGCACTGCATGTGCCTATTTTAGAGGGGGTGATGCACGTTAGTGATGCCAGCGCCGAGGTGAAACATTACGCGAGCCAGTACTTCTCCATTCGGATCTTTAGTGCGCCGGCGACCTTGATGAACTTGGTGATCATGGGCTGGCTACTGGGGGCGCAAAATGCGCGTCAGCCGATGTGGCTGCTGATCGTGGTCAACAGTGCCAATATTGTCCTTGATTTGCTGTTTGTGGTCGGTCTCGATATGAAAGTGGAAGGGGCCGCGGCGGCAAGTGTGGTTGCCGATTATCTCGGCCTCATGCTGGGGCTCTATTTTGTCAAAGGCATCTGGCAGTCGCGTCAGTTACCGACCGTTCGGTCGGTGTTTGAGCGCGGGCTAACTGGGATGAGCCGTTTGCTAAAGCTTAATCGAGACATCTTTTTACGTAGCCTTAGCTTGCAGTTGGCGTTTACCTTCATGACCTTCCAAGGGGCGACTCTTGGTGACGAGATTGTGGCCGCTAATGCGGTGTTGATGAGCTTTCTGATGCTGATTTCCTTTGCGATGGACGGCTTTGCCTATGCGATGGAGGCGATGGTGGGTAGAGCGATTGGCGCACAGAGCAAGTCTGCGTTGTTAGTGTCACTCATAGGCAGCACGTTTTGGTCGTTGGTGATTTGCTTGGCGATCACGCTGGCGTTTGGCGTGGCAGGCCATCACATCATTGCGCTGATTTCCGATATAGAGGCGGTGCGTGATCAAGCGGCGCGTTATTTGCCTTGGCTAGTGGCTATGCCTTTGGTGTCGATGTGGTGCTTTTTGCTCGATGGTATCTTTATTGGTGCGACGCGGGGTAAAGACATGCGCAATGGGATGTTCGTCGCCACCGCGGGCTTTTTTGCTGCATGGTGGCTAGCCCAAGATTGGGGCAATCACGCCCTGTGGTTAGCGATGCTTACTTTTATGGCGCTAAGAGGGCTCAGTCTCGCGGTGTGCTTTGTTTACCATTGGCGACGAGATAGCTTTTTTGACGTCACACACTGAGACCTATCAACAAAAAACAGGCCAGTTGGCCTGTTTTTGCGATGGAAGGGCAGCGTCTTAATAGTAAGAGTGATCGCCACGCGCGTGCTCGGTCACATCGCGCACACCCTTTAGCTCGCCGCTGAACTCAGCCAGCAACTGCTTTTCGATCCCTTCTTTTAAGGTCACGTCCACCATCGAGCAGCCATTGCAGCCGCCCCCGAATTGCAAAATCGCCACCGCGTCATCGGTGATTTCAATCAAGTTCACATGGCCGCCATGGCTGGCAAGCTGTGGGTTAACTTGGCTTTGAATCACGTAATCAACACGCTCCATCAAAGGCGCATCGGAGGCCACTTTCCGCATTTTCGCATTCGGCGCTTTCAGCGTCAGCTGTGAACCCATTTTATCGGTGACAAAGTCGATTTCCGCTTCGTCTAAAAATGGCAGGCTCATCTCATCGATAAAGGCCGAAAAGCCGTTGAACTTAAGTTCAGTATCGCTGCTTTCTATCGCTTCGGGTGGGCAATAAGAAACACCGCACTCAGCGTTTGGCGTGCCTGGGTTAACCACAAACACGCGAATATTGGTGCCCTCGGGCTGCTGCTCAAGCAGCTTCACAAAGTGGCTTTGTGCATTTTCTGAAATATTGACTTCTGACACGACAAATACCTGACTAATCCAGTGTGTTTTATACAGTGTACTCCGGTTTGCGTTGGCTATCACCCCTTGAAGCATGTGGCTACTTTCTGCGCATGGATAGCACGCTTTCCGTTAGGGTAGATCGGTACGTGCCAAGCAGTAAACATCGATCGTTTCTGCGCCGGCTCGTCGCAATAATCGGCACAGCTGCGACACTGTTTGCCCGGTTGTCACCACGTCATCAACAATCGCCACATGCGAACTTGGCAGCTCGCCGTTGATCGCAAACGCGTTTTTAAGATTAGATAGCCGTGCCTGTCGGCTCAAACCTTGCTGTGGTGCTGTATGGCGGCTTCGGGCTAAAACGTTATCGACGACGTGAGTATCCAGGTAGTCGGCGAGTGCCCAGGCTAAATGCATACTTTGATTATATCCGCGCTGCCAGCGTCGCCGCCAATGGAGTGGAACAGGCAGCAGTACGGGCGCGGGCGAATGAATTCGCTCACTTAACTGGCGGGCAAAAGGTATCGCTAATTCAAAGGCCTGTTGGTATTTAAATGCATGGATAAGCTGCGGCAGCGGATCCTCGTAGGCGCTGATCGCGACCAAACGGTCCCATGCTGGAGGGTGGCTAAGGCAGACACCACAGCGTGTCTGTGGTGTTGGGACCGGCAGGCCGCAACATTGGCATAGATAATAAGCGTAGTGCGCATCCCAGCAGGCGGCACAGCATAAAGCCGGGGTGGCACCCTCGGGTCCGGCATCCAATGACAAGTGGCAAACTGGACACTGAGAGGGCAAGAGTTTGCCTCTCCAATGGGTGAGTAAACGTGTGAAGCGCTGTGGTGTGATTGCTGATATCATAGGCACCTTGATTGAAAAGCAACCAAGGCAGTGTAAAGCATGGCGTTATGTGATTGGCAATCTCACGGGCAAGGTCCCGATCTGGTTCTCATTCATGGCTGGGGAATGAACAGCGCTGTCTGGTCAATGTTGCTCCCTTATTTGACGGCGCACTACCGTGTTCACTGCGTTGACCTGCCGGGTTTTGGCGGTAGTGCCTACCAACCGGATCTTGATATCGAGAAACTGGCACAAGTGTTGCTTAAAGAATCACCAGCGCATGCAACTTGGATAGGTTGGTCACTGGGCGGATTAGTGGCAACACAAGCCGCACTTTTATCGCCACAGCGCGTGACTGGATTGGTCACTATCGCCAGCTCACCCAAGTTTGTTGCAGAGCCAGGGTGGCGTGGGATCAAGTCGGCGGTACTCACCGACTTTGCCGGCCAACTTGAGCGCGACTTTTCGCAAACGGTGGAGCGTTTTATGGCGCTGCAAGCCATGGGGTCACCCACGGCAAGAAAAGATGTGAAAGCGCTCAAGCAAGCGGTGTTCTCGCGACCGGAGCCTGACCCTCGCGCGTTGGCGGATGGCTTGGCGATGCTGGCCACCACGGATCTGCGCCAGCAGTGTGAGGCGATTTCCGTACCGTGGCTGCGATTATACGGGCGGCTAGACGGTTTAGTGCCCGCGTCGGTGGCGGAAGCTGTCTCTGCGTTAGCGCCTCACTCGCAATGTGAGGTATTAGCACACAGTGCTCATGCCCCCTTTGTGACGGAGCCTGACGAAGTGGTGGACAAGCTGCTTGCCTTTTTAGGCACAAACTTGCCGCCCAAATAGTGTGCGCTGATCGTTTTTTGGTAGAATTGACTAAATCCTGTCATGGTTCTGCCGATAAGTTAACTATGTCACTTGCTCTGACATTAGGAGAGACCATAATGAACGTAGGTAACGTTGGGCAGTCTCAGGCGTATCATCAACAAACGATGAAGCCAAAAGCGCCGACACAACCGCAACAAAATGCGGACAACGCGGCCAAAGACACGAAAGCAGCCAAGGCTGCTGAGACGCTTTCCGCTGCCGAGGCAGCAAAAGAAAGCAAAGATGTGAAAGCAGCGAAAAACGCTGAAGGTGTTAAAAAGCCAGAAGAGAAATCATCGGTTGAATCCTTTACCTATGGTGCGTTGGGCATGGACCACCCGGAAAAAGTGAAAGAAAACGATGATACGGCCTACAGTGCGGGACAATTTTTGTCTGCGCTGGGCACAATAGGCACAATACTCGCGGTTGTCGTCTAAACTGTAAGGAGACGAGGCCGCACTGACAATTAGGCCTTCAGCTGATGTTGGGAGGTAGCATCAGATGAATATATCGCCAGCAAGCGTCAGTATCCCAACTGTCGCGCCATCGGTGAACCCGCCAACGGAGCAAGTTGCGCGGGATAATCGCATGCGCGAAAAAATTGTCCCCACCAAGCAAGCCCCAGAGCCAGAACACGGCAAAGCGGCGACCGATCAAGGCAAGCAGCTCGGCCGCTCATCCTGGGATCCGTCACAACACCCTAATTATTCGCTCGACTACAGTCGCGAGTCCTTGTCCGACGCTGATTATGACGGTGCGAACATTGCCGGGCGTGTTGATGCCATGGCGCGTACCGAGCCGGGTGAGCAAGCACGTAAAGACAACGGCTACCCGCTGGGGTTGAAAATGCCGGAAGAAGTGCTGGAGAAAGTCGAAGAGCTGAAAAGGTTCGAGCAAACGCGTGCAGTGGTTGCGATGCGCTATCAGCAAGCGACCGTGGCGAATATGCCCTCAGAAGTGCTGATTGTGATTTAAGTGGTGTTCATGACGCCATGCTGAGAAAGCCCACGATGAAAAAGCCCCACGATGTTGCGTGGGGCTTTTTGGTTAGGAGCGCTTAGCGCGGGCGAAGGCATCGGCCATGCTGCCCATTGCCGCGGGTTTGTCCTGGCGTTTTTTCGGACTTCTCTCACGCGGCTTAGGGGCGGCTGCTGGGGTTTCGCTAGCAGCCGGCGTATCGTCAAGGCGCATCGATAACCCAATTCGCTTGCGCGGTGCATCCACCTCCATGACTTTGACTTTCACCACGTCCCCGGCTTTGACGACGTCGCGGGGATCACTAATAAAGCGGTTCGATAGCGCGGAGATGTGCACGAGGCCGTCTTGGTGGACGCCGATATCAACAAATGCACCAAAGTGCGTGACGTTAGTGACCACGCCTTCGAGTTGCATGCCTGGTTTTAAGTCACTGATCTGATTCACGCCCTCGGCAAAGGTCGCGGTTTTAAACTCAGGGCGCGGATCGCGGCCTGGCTTGGCCAGCTCGTTCAATACATCGGTGACGGTGATTTGGCCAAAGGTGTCATCCGCGTAGTCACTGGCGTCTAAGCTTTGTAATAAGCCTGTGTTACCCACTAAGGCATCGACCGCCTTGCCAGTCTTTTGGGCGATTTGTTTAACCAAAGGGTAGGTTTCTGGGTGGACACCTGAGCGATCGAGCGGGTTAGCGCCATCCATCACCCGTAAAAAGCCAGCGCATTGCTCATAGGCTTTCGGGCCAAGGCGCGGGACCTTCAGTAAGGTTTTACGATCGCCAAATCGGCCATTTTCGTCGCGAAAGGCAACAATGTTTTGTGCCATGGTTTGGCTAAGGCCTGCCACCCGGGTGAGCAGTGGTGCGGACGCGATATTTACATCGACCCCTACGGCGTTTACACAGTCTTCCACCACCGCATCAAGCTTTTTGGCAAGCTGGTGTTGAGAGACATCGTGCTGATACTGACCGACGCCAATCGACTTAGGATCAATTTTAACCAGCTCGGCGAGGGGATCTTGCAGGCGGCGGGCGATAGAAACCGCGCCACGTAGCGAGACATCCAGGTCGGGAAATTCTTTGGCTGCCAGCTCTGACGCCGAATAAACCGAGGCTCCGGCCTCACTGACCATCACGGTTTGGATGCTCAAGTCAGCTTGTTTGAGCATGGTGGTGACAAAGTGCTCCGTTTCACGTGAGGCGGTGCCATTGCCGACCGCAATCAAGTTCACGCTGTGGCGGTCAATAAAACGGTGTAGTGTTTTACTCGCCCCTTCAATATCGTGTTTAGGCGCGGTGGGATAAATGGTGGCGGTGTCGAGCAATTTGCCCGTGCCATCCACCACCGCCACTTTACAGCCGGTACGTAGGCCTGGGTCAATGCCCATGGTGCAGCGAGGGCCAGCCGGTGCGGCCATCAATACATCTTTTAAGTTGGCCGCAAACACATCAATGGCGTCATTTTCCGCGCGCTCTTTCAGGTTGGCCATGAACTCGGTCTCGAGATGCATCAAGATTTTGACCCGCCAAGCAAAAGCAATAACTTGTTTGCGCCAGCGGTCTGCCGGTGCGGTGCCCAAAGACAGTTGATAGTGCTGAGCAATCATGGTTTCGCACACGCTTTGTTTGCTGTCTGGTGCTTGGTCGGGATCGGCAATCAGTGCCAGCTGTAACACACCTTCATTGCGACCACGAAGCATGGCTAAGGCACGATGAGAGGGCACCTTGGCAATCGGCTCTTGGTGGGCAAAGTAGTCTTTGAACTTGGCTCCGGCTTCTTCTTGGCCGGCAACCACGGTGGCGCGCAGCACTGCATATTGCTTAAGGTACTGGCGCAGCGTCTCTAATAAGCTCGCATCCTCGGCAAGGCGCTCCATCATAATCGCGCGGGCTCCCTCGAGTGCCGCTTTGCTATCGGCGACGCCCTTTTCAGCATTGATGTATTGCTCGGCAAGCGTGTCAGGGTCGTGCGAGGCATCTTGCCATAAGGTGTCGGCCAAGGGGGCGAGGCCCGCTTCAATCGCAATTTGGCCTTTGGTTCGGCGCTTGGGTTTGTAAGGCAGATAGAGATCTTCTAAGCGGTTTTTACTCTCCGCGGCGAGAATATCGCGGCGCAAGCTGTCGGTCAGTTTGCCTTGCTCGTCAATCGATTTCAGGATGGTGTCGCGCCGGGCATCCAATTCGCGCAAATAGACCAAACGGCTCTCAAGGGTGCGCAACTGCGAGTCATCCAGCCCTTGGGTGGCTTCTTTTCGGTAGCGGGCGATAAAGGGAACCGTGTTGCCATCATCAAGTAATTCAACCGCTGTTTTGACTTGGCCTGGCGCCACATTGAGTTCGTGCGCCAGGGTTTGTGTAATAGATGTGTGCATGTGTTTCCTTTTCTCTACAAGCACGGCAGGGGAACGCCCTGCCAAGGGATAGCATTTTTGACCGCGATGGGGACGAAGGTTCCCTCAGGTGTCACTGGGTTTCGGCGTCACTGGGCTTTGGGTAGGTAATGGTATTGACAAACCATTGCTTTTCGCCTTCAGGGGTTGAGACCACCACTTCGTCATCAACGGCTTTTTTTAATAGCGCACGGGCCATGGGGGCATCGATAGAAATGTAATCTTTGCGTTCATAAATCTCATCAGGGCCAACGATTCGAAATTGCTTGGTGTCGCCGGCTTCGTTTTCAATTTCCACCCAGGCGCCAAAAAAGACCCGTCCTTCTTGCTCGGGCGCGTAATCGACAATGGTTAAGTCATTGAGGCGTTTACGCAGATAGCGAACACGGCGGTCTATTTGGCGTAACAAACGTTTGTTGTAGGTATAGTCTGCATTTTCTGAGCGATCACCCAAACTGGCGGCCCAGCTGACAATTTTGGTCACTTCTGGGCGCCGTTCGTGCCACAGGTAATCGTGCTCGGCTTTGAGCGCGTTAAACCCTTCTCGGGTCACCAATTTGGTTTTCACGTTACCTCTCCTTTCGCTAGCCATTCGGCGTCGCGCGATATAACCTTGTTCAGGAAAGTACAAGAAGCGGGCAAACTTGTCGAGGCAACACTCGGTAACAATTTACCCCTCGCTTGGCGACAGACAAACACGCGGTCTGAAAGAGAACTGTGGCAAAATTCAGTATGATATAAGTGACGGCCAATCGATGGCCGGGCAACGATCAGCATTGAGGGCTTAGCATGCAAGAGAACTATAAAATTCTAGTGGTGGATGATGATATGCGTCTGCGCTCGCTACTGGAACGCTACCTGACCGAGCAAGGTTTTCAGGTACGTAGTGTGGCCAATGCCGAGCAAATGGATCGCTTACTCGCGCGTGAAGCCTTTCACCTGATGGTGCTCGATCTGATGTTGCCGGGTGAAGATGGCCTGTCTGTGTGTCGCCGTTTACGTCAAGCGAATAACCAATTGCCGATTTTGATGCTGACCGCGAAGG
Organism: Salinivibrio sharmensis; assembly: GCF_001995985.1. Lineage (GTDB taxonomy): Bacteria > Pseudomonadota > Gammaproteobacteria > Enterobacterales > Vibrionaceae > Salinivibrio > Salinivibrio sharmensis. The sequence goes on from NZ_MUFC01000005.1 coordinate 86,927, forward strand.
GCGATGAGATTGACCGCATTGTCGGTTTAGAAGTGGGTGCCGATGATTACCTACCCAAACCTTTTAACCCGCGTGAACTATTGGCGCGGGTACGCGCGGTATTGCGCCGGCAGACCATTGAAGCACCGGGCGCGCCGAGTGCAGACTCTACCACGGTGACCTTTGGCGAGTTTCGTCTCAACCTCGGCACCCGGGAAATGTTTCGCAATGATGAGCCCATGACGCTCACATCCGGCGAGTTCGCGGTGCTTAAAGCCTTGGTCACCAATGCGCGCGAGCCGTTATCACGTGACAAGTTGATGAACATGGCGCGTGGCCGTGAGTATTCGGCGATGGAGCGCTCGATTGATGTGCAAATCTCGCGTTTGCGTCGGATGATAGAAGAAGACCCGAGTAAACCGCGTTACATCCAAACCGTATGGGGGCTCGGCTACGTATTTGTGCCGGATGGAGAGGTATAGCGATGCGGATGTCACCGCGGACTAACTTTGCACGTACCTTGTTTATCTTGGCTGGCTTGTTAATTGCCAGCCAAGTTTTTTCTTATCTGACCATCGTCAATTATGCCTTGCTGCCCAGTTTGCAGCAGTTCAATAAGATCCTCGCCTTTGAAGTGCGCCTGATGCTGGAGGAGGACTGGTACCTCAAAGACGGTGAAGTCCTTCATCTTGGTGAACCTGTGCGGCGGCAATTGTTGGAGCAGATTGGTGTTACCTTGCATGCGCCCAACAGTGAGCAAGCGGCGGCGTTTAAAGACGCCATGGAAATTGATTATTTAAGCGAGCATATCAGCGAGGAGTTGGGCACCCAAACCGAAGTACGCTTGGTCAGTGGCGAAGACAGTTACGTACTGTGGCTGAAGTTTGACGAGATTGACGACTTTTTAATGCGGATCCCGCTTTCCGAGCTACATCAAGACGATTTTGCTCCTTTGTTTCAATACAGCTTAGTGATTGCTTTGTTGGTGATTGCGGGCGGGTGGCTGTTTATCAAGATGCAAAACCGCCCACTTGTGGCCCTTGAGCGCGCGGCGTTAGATGTGGCGGATGGCCGTTTTCCCGATCCTGTCCCGCCACGAGGGGCGTCAGAAATTCAGGCGGTGACGGTCGCGTTTAATAAAATGTCAGCGGGTATCCGTAAGTTGGAAGAAGACCGCGCCTTGCTGATGGCTGGAGTGAGCCATGATTTGCGCACGCCACTGACGCGCATTCGCCTTGCCACTGAAATGATGTCATCGGATGACGCCTATTTGGCCGATAGCATTACCGAGGACACCGAAGAGTGTAATGAAATCATCAACCAGTTTATGGACTACTTGCGCGCCGTGCAGCAGCAAGACCCTGATCCTGTCGACTTAGCGAGCATTTGCCGCGATGTGGCGAGTAATCAGCAACAAATGGGGGTCGATATTGATCTCGACTTAGGGGCATTGCACGGAGAGTTATTTGCTAACTCGGTAGCGTTAAAGCGTGCGGTAACCAACTTGGTGGTTAATGCGGTGCGATACGGCCATGGTTGGGTCCGTCTCGGTTGTGGCAGCAATGCCGATCACACCTATCAGTGGGTGGAAGTGGAAGACAATGGCCCGGGGATCGAGGCGAGTTTAGAGAATTCGCTATTTCAACCTTTTACTCGCGGTGACACCGCTCGCGGCAGCGAAGGAACGGGGCTAGGGCTAGCGATCGTGAAACGCATTGTGGAACAACTTCACGGTGATATTCGCTTGTCGTCACGCACTGAAGGTGGGTTAAGAATTCAAATGACGTTTCCTGTGGGCAATAAAAAATAACGCCCTTGTGTGCGTGTGACCACGTTTTTGGTCGCGGAAGTCGCGGAACCAGGGGGGTAGGCCATACTGTCATAGAGACTCAATACACTGGGAAACGGCCATGCGTTTATCGCTAGACAGTCAGGATCCGACGCCTAAATTTCAGCAGCTGATTGACCAAATTCAACGGCATATTGCCAGCGGCACCCTCTACCCCGGTGCGCGACTTCCCTCGGTGCGGCAACTGGCCAAAACATTGGCGATGAACCCAATGACGGTGTCGCGCAGCTATCAACAATTGGCCGACGAGGGCTGGCTTGAGCGTTTACCCGGTGTGGGTATGCAAGTGAGTGAAACCATGCGCCCGGCTGAGCCCGAGCAGCGTTTGCACTACGTTGAAGGCGCACTGGCGCATTTTATTCAGGCGGCCAGTGAAGCGGGCTACAGCAAGTCAGAAACCATGGCGTTGATCATGACGCACTGGGAGCGTTACAGCGCCGATCAGGCATTAGAATAGTGGGTTTTATGCCCCAGCCAGCGGCGAATAATCGCTTGAGCATGTTGTGGGTAGTGTTGATGTAAGTGCGTGGCCAGTTTTTGCACTTCAGGGATCAGCCCCTGATCTCTGACCAAATCGGCAATCTTAAACTCAGCCAGCCCAGTCTGGCGGGTGCCGAGAAGCTCGCCAGGTCCACGAATATCGAGATCGCGCTGCGCAATCACAAAGCCATCATTGCTATCGCGCAGCACCCCAAGCCGCTGACTGGCGGTTTTGGATAAAGGGGCGTGGTAAAGCAGTACACAATGACTGGCGACGGAGCCACGGCCGACACGGCCACGCAACTGATGTAGCTGGGCGAGTCCGAGCCGCTCGGGGTTTTCAATGATCATCAAGCTGGCATTGGGCACGTCTACACCCACTTCAATCACAGTGGTCGCCACCAATAACTGTAACTCGCCTTGCTTAAACGCTTCCATTACCGCTTGCTTTTCTGCCGCTTTCATTCGCCCGTGAACCAAGCCAATCTCCAGGTTGGGTAGGGCTTCTTTAAGCGCGGTGGCTGTGTCTTCGGCGGCTTGCGCTTCTAAGGCGTCGGACTCCTCAATCAAGGTACACACCCAATACGCTTGTCGACCGGCTGCACACGCGGCACTGACGCGGGCGATGATATCGTCACGGCGGGTGTCGGGGACGGCGACGGTTTGGATGGGGGTGCGCCCTGGGGGTAATTCATCGATGACGGACGTTTCAAGATCAGCATACGCAGTCATCGCCAAGGTACGGGGAATGGGGGTCGCGGTCATGATAAGCTGGTGCGGATGGGCGCCTTGCTGCTCGCCTTTCTCTCGCAGCGCGAGACGTTGGTGAACGCCAAAGCGGTGTTGCTCATCAATAATCACCAACGCTAGGCTGTCAAAGTGGACGCTCGCTTGAAACAAAGCATGGGTACCGACCACCATTTTTGCTTCGCCGTCAGCGATGCTTGCAAGGGTTTGCTCCCGCGCTTTCCCTTTTAGCTTGCCGGCCAGCCAACCGACTTGAATGCCCAGTGGTTCGAGCCACTGAGCGAAGTTAGTGGCGTGTTGCTCGGCCAATAGCTCGGTTGGCGCCATCAACGCGACTTGATGGCCTTGTTCAATGGCTTGCAAGGCGGCGAGCACGGCGACCAAGGTTTTACCTGCACCCACATCGCCTTGCACGAGGCGCATCATTGGAAACGGCTTGGCCAAATCGGTGCTTATCTCGCTCACCACTCGGGTTTGTGCGCCGGTGGGAGTGAAAGGCAGGTTATCTAAAAGACGCTGCCCTAATGACTGACTGGGCGCGAGGGCAAAGCCTTTCACTTGTTGGGCATGATGACGGACAGACAGCATCGACAGATGCTGGGCAAGGAGCTCTTCAATGATCAAGCGTCGCTGAGCAGGGTGTTGCCCTGCTAGTAAGTCTTCCAACACGGTCTCGGGCGGCGGACGATGTAAAAGGTGTAATGCATCGCGCAGCGAAAGCTGTCTATCGTACAAGCCTTCCGGCAGCAGCTCGTCGACGCCACTTTTGTCTAACAAAGCCAGGGCTTGATCGGTCAGGCTACGCAGCGTCGCTTGGCGCAGCCCCTCCGTCGTGGGATACACGGGGGTGAGGGTTTCTTCCATCACCAGTTCGGTGGGTTCGGAAAATACCTGATACTCGGGGTGAATGATCTCCAGCCCGTGCTTTCCGCGTTTGAGTTCGCCGTAGGCTTTTACTTGCTTGCCTACCGCTAAACTGTTTTTCATCGCGGCATTAAAATTGAAAAACCGCAGCGTTAACGCGCCGCTGCCATCTTGCACTCGGACGGTGAGCATCCGGCGACGGCCAAACACGGTGTCATTGTGGGTGATTTCCCCTTCGATGGTGGCATGTTGACCCGGTAAGAGACTCGCGACCGGCCACACACGGGTGCGATCTTCATAACGATAAGGCAGGTGAAACAATACATCCTGCACCGTATGCAGGCCTATTTTCGCCAGTTTTTCTGCCATTTTGCTGCCAACGCCACTTAAGGTATCAACAGTCACCGCACTTAGCATCGAAGATCGCATCCGTTTCTCTACTGATTCACTCTGGCTCGCGTGTCGGGCTAACGTGGATGTTTGGCCGCCTGCATCTGTGCCCACCACGCCTCGTCGGCCACAATTTGACCGTGTTCATCTAGGGGCGGATAAGGCAAGCCTTTTTGTTTTGCCACGCGGGCAAGCACCGGGTGACCACGCTCGAACAAAATGTGGTGAACCTCGTGGTCGGGCAAGCGTGTCTTATCCAACTGGTACATGCCAGCCGCTTGGCGTTGGCGCTGTGCTTCGTACAAAATCAAGGCACTGGCCACTGACACATTGAGTGACTGTACCATACCCACCATAGGAATGAGGATGTCTTGGTCTGCTTTATCCAGTGCTTCGCGACTGATGCCTTGTTTTTCTTGCCCCAGCACGATGGCCGTCGGGCGGGTGTAGTCAATCTCGCGAAAGTCGACCGCGGTATCCGATAAGTTGGTGACTAACACCTGCATCCCTTGGGCGTGCATGGTCTCAAAGGCTTCTTCCGTGGTGTTGTGAGTCACCACATCTATCCAGTTACGCGAGCCGGCCGATGTGCCACCGAGGGTGCGCATCTTGGTGCCCTCTGGCCACACCGCATGCATGCGGTGGACTCCCACGGCGTCGGCAGTGCGAATGATGGCGGAAATATTGTTGGGCTTGTGAACTTGCTCCATGCAGACAGTGAGATCAGGCTGGCGTTGGGCCAAGACCTGATGAATGCGTTCAAAGCGTTCAGGGGTCATGATTCAATTCCGTCAATAACAGGCAAAAAACGGTGACGCCCGCCAAAGGGCGGGCGACAGGTAATGATGGGTTGGGGCACTCAGTTTTTCTGGCGACTCACTTTCACCACATTAGGCATCACGCGAAGGCGGCGCATAATGTTGGCCAAATGCACTCTGTCTTTGGTCGTTAAGCGAACAAAAATGGTGTACAGGCGACCATCGCGCTCCTCGGTGGTTAACCCTTGGATATTGGATCCGGTTGCGGCGATGGTATTGGTGAGGTCGGCCAATGCCCCTTGGTGGTTTTGCATATCCACGCGTACCCGGGTGCTGAACTCTTGCTCAAAATCGTCCGCCCATTCGACGGGCATATATTTGTCCGGCTCTTGGCGGTGGCCACGGATGTTGGCACAGGTTTCACGGTGGATAACCAAGCCTTTACCTGGGCTGACATGGGCAATGATCGGGTCACCTGGGATCGGACGACAGCAATTGGCATAGGTCACCAAGATGCCATCGGCACCACGAATCGGCATTTTTCCCTCGGTGGGGGCAGCCGGGTCTTGGTCTAGCAAGCGACGTGCAATCACCACGCTCATGAGTTCGCCAAGGCCAATCGACGCGAGTAAATCGTCGCTGGTTTTTAGCTTCAAGTCACTCAATACTGCGTCAACGCGCTCAGGATTGATATCCGGTAGGTTTTGCTCTCCAAGCGCATGATTGAGCAGGCGACGCCCTAAGGTTACCGACTCTTCACGACGCATGGTTTTTAGCACTTGACGGATTTTCGTCCGTGCCCGCGCCGTGACCACATAGTTAAGCCAAGCGGCATTCGGACGCGCCCCCGGAGCGGTGATAATCTCAACTGTTTGACCATTTTTGAGCGGCTGGCTCAGCGGATAAGGCTGACGGTTAACCCGCGCGCCGACACAGGTGTTGCCCACATCGGTGTGGACGGCATAGGCAAAGTCGACCGCGGTGGCATCGACAGGCAGCTCGACAATCCGCCCTTTGGGGGTAAAGACGTACAGCTCGTCGGGAAAGAGATCGGATTTAACGCTCTCGATAAATTCAAACGAGCTGCCAGCGCTTTGCTGAAGCTCGATGATGTTCTGCATCCAACGTTGCGCCCGTTTTTGCGCGGTGGTACCTGACGGTCTGTCGGCGCCACTTTTATAGGCCCAGTGTGCAGCAACCCCTTTATCTGCCATTTGATCCATGTCTTCGGTACGAATTTGTACTTCCACCGGGACACCGTGCGGGCCAATCATAGAGGTGTGCAGTGACTGATATCCGTTGGCTTTGGGCACCGCGATATAGTCTTTGAGCCGGCCTGGGCGTGGTTTATACAAGTTATGCATTTGCCCCAGCACGCGGTAGCAGGTATCGAGATCACCCGCAATCACCCGAAACGCGTACAAATCCATGATGGTGTGGAAACGCTGCTCTTTATTCTTCATCTTGTTATAGATGGAGTAGAGGTTTTTCTCTCGGCCCAGCACACGGGCGTTAATCCCCGCATCTTCCAGTCGGCCTTCAATTTCCGCATGGATTTTTTGGATCATCTCTTTGCGGTTCCCCCGTGCCTGCGCGATCACCTTTTTAAGCACGCGGTAGCGATTGGGGTACAAGGCTTCAAAACCGAGCTCTTCAAGCTCGACTTTTATATTATGGATACCCAGACGATGGGCGAGGGGGGCGAAGATTTCTAGCGTTTCACGGGCAATACGGCGCTTTTTATCTGGGCGGAGGGCGCCCAAGGTACGCATATTGTGGGTGCGGTCACTCAGTTTTATCAGGATCACGCGAATGTCATGGGCCATCGCCATGACCATTTTGCGAAAGTTCTCGGCCTGGGCTTCTTTACGGTCGCGAAATTTAAGCTTATCAAGCTTAGACACCCCGTCGACCAAATCGGCCACCACATCACCAAAGCGTTGCTGCAGGTCCTCTTTGGTCACCTCAGTGTCCTCAATGACATCATGCAGCAATGCCGCCATCAGGGTTTCACAGTCCAAGCGCATTTCCGCTAAGATACGTGCCACCGCGATGGGGTGAATGATATAAGGTTCGCCGGTTGAGCGAGTTTGCCCGTCGTGGGCATCCCTGGCTACTAGGTAGGCTTGCCGAAGCGCTTCAAGCTGCGACTCCGGCAAATACTGGCTAGCAACTTCTTTCAGGCTATCAAATAGATACAAACGGCCTGTCCCTGATAAATGCAGCGTTTAACGTTGACCAGAAATGGTGCTTACCGCGGCCATTTCAGCGGCTTCTTGCTCTTGCTTTTCCTGACGCTCACGTGCGTCGAGGACTTCTTTGTTGATCAGTCCTTCTTCAACTTCACGCAAAGAGATCACTGTGTACTTGTCGTTTTCTTCTGCAACGAGGGCATCTTTGCCGCCGGTTTGCATTTGACGGGCGCGGCGAGCCGCAACCAGAACGAGATCGAAGCGGTTACCAATTTTTTCAACGGCGTCTTGAACAGTTACGCGTGCCATGAAGGACTCCAGCTATGTCATCAATAGGTCATTCAAAATGACCGAAAAGTATACAAAAGGCCGCGACCTATTGCCAGCCTTGGCTGGGGCAATGGTCACGTCTCAATGTGGTGGTTAGTCAGCCAACAGTTCGTCGATCATCGCATGATACTTGCTGGCTTGTTTGGCTTGTGCCATCCGCTCGGCACGGATGATGGCCTTAATATCCATCAATGCGACATCAAAGTCATCATTAATAATCAGGTAATCATAATTAGCATAGTGAGAGATCTCGGAGCGTGCTTCTTGCATACGCTGTGCGATCACCTCTTCACTGTCTTGACCACGAGTGGTCAGGCGTCTTTCTAGCTCTTCTCGGCTGGGAGGGAGAATGAAAATACTCTTGCTGTTCGGCATTTGCTGACGAATTTGTTCAGCGCCTTGCCAATCGATATCGAGGAAAATATCGACACCATTATTGAGCATTTTTTCAATCCATACCCGGGATGTGCCGTAGTAGTTGCCGAATACCTGTGCGTGCTCTAAGAACGCTTCTTGCGCAATCAGTGACTGAAACTCTTCCACGGAGACAAAATGATAGTGCACGCCATCTTCTTCACCTGGGCGCATGGCGCGCGTCGTGTGAGACACAGACACTTTCATGTCATAGCGAGGGTTATCATTCAGCAACGCTGAAATCAGACTGGATTTGCCCGCACCACTTGGGGCGGAAACAATGTAAAGCGTACCTTGGCTCATGGATTGATCACTTTCACTGGCTGATGCCCATCCGCAGTATAGCGTATACGTACAGGCGTCGATCGACGAATAGATAGTTGTTCCCCGTGGGAGGCGCGCAGGGTAGCACGAACTCATTTGGATTTGAACGGGATCGCGGTGAAAGCGATCATTAAGATGGCTTGTCATGACGCATAGCGGTTGTGGGTTTGCAAAGGTTCACTGTTCGATGTGGAGCTGGTAGGGTAGCTCGCAGTTATCCAAGAAGATGCATAGCACGCGTAGGGGGTTGATTTTAGATTAGCCGCCCACACCTGTGTTGTGTGCAATTCACGCCCTTAAGGGCCTCAAACAGCGAGAAGATATCACTAAAAAACGAACGACATGAAGGAGGTGTCAATAATGGAAGGTACACCCGATTTGTATCCCTCACGCGTCAATGGAAAAGAAACCCTCTCCCCACGTCTAGACCCTGTTGTGTACGGCGGTGCGCAGCCAGAGGTACCGCATAGCTTGAGCCAACGTGATCTGGATACGTTTGATCGCCAAGGCTTTTTGGTGATGAATGACTATATGCCGGAAATGGTGGCACCGCTTAAACGTGAAATCACCCGTTTACGCGATGATATGGCCGGCTATGAAGAGCTATATACCGAGCCAGATAGTGACGAGCTGCGTACTATTTTTAAACCTTTTGCCTACAGTGACTTAATTGATCGCTTCTCACGTGATCCACGCATTCTCAATAAAGTTCGGCAAATTTTGGGCTCGGATGCATATTTGATGCAATCGCGCGTCAACATTAAGCCTGCGTTTAAAGGCAAGTCGTTTCCTTGGCATTCTGACTTCGAGACTTGGCACGTTGAGGATGGAATGCCACGGATGCGAGCCGTGACTGTATGGCTGATGTTAACCGATAACACCGAGCACAATGGGCCTTTGTATGTGATCCCCGGCTCGCACCATCACTATGCGTCTTGTGAAGGCAATACCGGCGAGAAGAACTATCAGCAGTCGCTGAAAAAACAAATGCTGGGCGTGCCCAAGCCAGAGACCATGGAGGCATTGTTAGAAGACAATGGCATTGCCTCGGTAACGGGACAAGCCGGTACCTTGGTGTTCCATGATTGTAACTTGATGCATGGCTCACCCGATAATATCGCCAACGACCCACGTTCGATTTTAATGTTTGTCTATAACAGTGTGGAGAATAAACCGGTGACGCCATTTAGTGGGTTGCCACCGCGCCCGCACTATTTATCTAACCCCGATCAACGCCCCCTACAGGCAGTAGAGTCACTCTGGCCGCTGGCTTCTTAACCGTGTTGACGCCCACGTCTTTGTGGGCGTTTTTATTTTTTCGCTTTAAATCAGGGTTTTGCTATGCTGTCTCGATAATTGAACAAGCGTTTAATTATCTCGCCAACTTCAACGACATTAAGGAGTTTCCGTTGAACACATCATTAAAAGCGACCCTGAGCGTGACAGCTACTGCCCTGAGTGTGGCCAGTGCCGTATCCTTCTCTTCTTTTGCTCAAGCCAGTGACACGGCGTTAAGCGCACAACTTGGCATTGCCGATCACGCGGTCATTGCCCACCGTGGTGATTCTTACAATGCACCAGAGTCGACCTTGCCGGCTTACCAGCTTGCCTGTGAAGTGGGAGCCGATTATCTCGAGCTTGACCTGCAGCGCACCAAAGACGGCAAATTGATCGCGGTGCATGACGACAACCTTAAGCGCAACACCAATATTGAGACAGTCTATCCTGAGCGTGCCGACGATCCGGTCAATACCTTTACTTGGGCAGAGCTGGAAAAACTGGATGCCGGTAGCTGGTATAACCAAGCCTATCCCGAGCGCGCACGCGAGAGCTTTAGCGGCTTGAAGCTAGTGACGCTGGATCAGGTACGTGAAATTGCTGAAGACTGTGCGCACCAGCCTGGGCTTTATATTGAAACCAAGGTGCCTGAGTTCTTCCCGGGGATTGAGCAGGATTTGAAGCAAGACTTGACCGAGCATGGTTGGTTAGATGACGACGCCAAAGGCAAAGTGATCCTGCAGACCTTTAATAAATCGAGCCTTGAAGCGCTGCAAGATGTGATGCCGAATGTGCCAAAAATCTTGCTGCTTTGGGCGGGTGATGGCTACATTCCCACTAAAGACAGCGCGCCTAAAGCGGATGATGAGTCTTACGCCCAGTACTACGCGCGTCAGGAAGTGGCCTCAAAATCCGGCTACGCAGAATGGTTGGATTATGCCAAGGAGCATGGCGCCATCGGTGTGGGGCCGTCGGGCACCCAAGCCAACTTTGATGATGCTTGGTCAAGCCAGTTTAGCTATATGGACTTGGCGAAGTCTTGGATGGTGGATATGAGCCATGAAAAAGGCTTGCTGATGCACATGTATACCCTGGACGATCGCGAAGATTTGATTCGTTACCGTGAGCGCGGTGTGGATGGCTTCTTTACCAACCGTCCTAACGAGGCGGTTAAAGCCTTAACCGACAGCGACGGTAAAGACATTGAAGCGACCTTAACGCAACTGGGTTATTAACCCTGCGCGTCAACTGTATTTACCTTTTGAGCCCGCCTGTTATTAGCGGGCTTTTTTAGTTATGTGCATCGACTGGAGCCGCACGCAGACACGCCGTTAATCCATCCCTGGAGGCTCCGCCGCGCCATCCTTGGCGCGGAGGGTCTGCTAAGCGAATCCAGTCGATGATAGTAGCGAGCATCGACTCAGTTTAGTGGGGCTGATGCGCCATCAGTTTAGCCAGCGTACGTCGGTACATGGCATAAGCCACTGCGCCCGCAAGGAGGTTACCGATTAAGGCACCGGCAAACAGGCCAAACAGCTCGCCAATTTGTGCGCCTAGCCAGAGGCAGGGCAGGAAAAACGCAAATAGGCGGAGCGCAGAAATGGTTAGGGCGATGTATGAGCGGCCTAATGCATTGGTAATCGACACCATCAACATACACACTCCTAGAGCGCCCAGGCTAAACGGCACTAGCGTAAGGTGAGTGTACAAGATATCGGTGACTTGTTGATCGCTGGTCATCAAATCGGCGAGGGGCGCGGCAGCAAGCCAGGTCACCACGGCAATCAGCAATTGAAAGCCGAGAATAAACTGACACGCTAACTTGACCGAATGGCGCACTTCGGTCAGATCGCCTTTACCCAGCAAACGACCCACCATGGGGGGCATTGACATAGTCAGCGCCAGTACCGAGACAATGGCAAAGAACTCAAAGCGTGAACCTAGCGCCCAGGCGGCCACTGCCGCTGAGCCAAAGCTGGCGAGCAGCTTGGTCGCCAGCATAGATGACACCGGCGGCAGCAGCTGGCTTATCATCGCTGGCCCCATAATATGCCCAATCGAACCCACACTTTGTTTGATGTTTAAGTCCTGCCAGTCAAACGAAACCCAGCCTTTACCGAACACGCGAGGCGCGACAATGGCAATGCCAGCGCCAAACGCAATCAAGGTTGCCACGGCCGCGCCATTAATGCCCCAATCGAGCCAAAAGATAAATACCGGGTCGAGCGCAAGATTAAATAAGCTGGTGACCACCATCATGGAGCCGGGCAACATGGTGTTCCCGTTGGCGCGTGCTAGGCTATAAAAGAAGTAAAGCACTGCGCCTGTCCAAGCACTGACCAACCAAATTTGCCAATAGCTATCAATTACCGGAAATACCTTGTCCGGCGCATCAAGCAACATCAAGATTGGATGGCGCAAGGCGTAGAGCAAGCCGGCAAACAAAGCAACGCCTGCGGTGCCAATAAATAAAATCAGGCCGCCTAATTGTTTGGCATAGCGGCACTGATCGGCCCCGAGCGCACGTGAGATCACCGCCGTGGTCGCAATCCCGAGGCCGACTTGAATGCCGATAATGATCATCTGAATGGGCAAGGTGAAGCCTTGTGCCGCGAGAGGTAGCACGCCCAACTGACCAATGAAGGCGCTATCGACAAGTTGAAAACTCATTAGTGACAGTACGCCAAACAGCATGGGGAGGGTGGTCGAGAACAAGCGCTTTGCGCGAGAAGCAGACTCCATCAGGCACTCTTTGCGTTAATAAAGGGAAAAAAAGCCGAGCAGGAAGCGGCTCGGCATAACCTGCACAATTGTAGAGGATTGCTAAAAATTACCAACCCCTAATAAATGCGGGTATTCAGTGTTTGAGCTCCTGACTCAAGTGTGTATGGGGCGATTAGGGGCGCTTCTGCATACAGTAATTGATGTTGGTGATTTGTGCTGGTGGTTCAGATTATGGTGAAACAAATCACTATCACTGTTGCGCCGGTTTTGGTGAATGAATATGAGAATAGATGAGGCCGGAAGATGGATTGTCTTTTTACCAAGACAGGCTGTCGCGGTGGGTTATTGGTAAGTGAAGTGACGAAAAGAGACAATGTTTAGGTGAAATGTCAGTTTTATTGCATTTTAAACCAAACTTTTGTGACTATTGAGTGAAATATTTATTGCTTTTGGTGATAAGGGAGTTAGCACAACGCAGTAGAAAAATGGCATAGTTTTCGCTGTCTTGTGGAAAAAAAATCACTTCTAACAGGCCGTTATCGTTGATCGTGACTAAAAATCGAGATAAATATAGACCACTTTATGTGAGTGTGTAATACGTAGTGTTGCTTTCAGTGCTTAGGATGGCCAAGAGAGCACAACGGCAGGTTCCATGACCTGCAAAAATATCAGACAGTGGACAGGGAGTAGTGGACTATGCTGTCGTACTTTTTACGCCGGTTACTGTTGGTGATCCCGACATTTCTCGGCATTACCATTTTGATCTTTGGTATCACCCGTCTTGTGCCGGGTGGGCCGGTCGAGCGAATGATGACGCAAATGCAGGCACAAGCCGATGGCGGCTCGAGCTTGCAACGTGCTGGTGACAGCTCGGCGTTATCGGACGATCAGATTGCCGAACTTAAGGCATTTTACGGCCTCGATAAACCCGTGCTAGAAGCCTATGTCGATTGGCTGGGCAAGCTCGCCAATTTCGATCTGGGTGAGTCGACGCGCTACTACGAGCCGGTCACCGACATGATCGCCGAGCGTCTGCCCGTCTCCTTGTTTTACGGCGGCATGACCTTCTTCATCAGCTATTTTATCTCTCTTCCGCTCGGGTATTACAAAGCCCTCAAACACGGTTCAGTGTTTGATTCGTCCTCCTCTGTGCTGATTTTCATTGGGTTTGCCTTGCCTGGCTATGTGGTCGGGGTATTACTGATCACCTTGTTTAGCTATCACCTCGAATGGTTCCCGATGGGGGGCTTTGTGGGCGATGCCTACTACGACGCGACCAGCTTTTGGGAACGCGCCAAAGATGTGATGTGGCATGCGGTACTGCCGCTGATTTGTTATCTGATTGGTGACTTTGCCACCCTGACCATGACGATGAAAAACAACCTAATGGAAAACCTCTCGGCGGATTATATCCGTACGGCGATTGCCAAAGGGTTACCGTTCCGCTCGGCGGTGCGCAAGCACGCGCTGCGCAACAGCTTGATCCCGATTGCTAGCCATTTTGGCAACTCGTTGTTGTTCTTTATGACCGGCGCGTTTTTGATTGAAGTCATTTTCAATATCAATGGCATCGGCTTACTTGGCTACGAGTCAATTATGGAGCGCGATTATCCGGTGGTGATGGGCATTGTCGCCATCAATGCGCTATTACTGCTGGCCGGCAATATTATCTCCGATATCTGTGTTGCCTTGGTTGACCCTCGCGTGAAGTTTGGATCTTGATATGTTGACGTTTAGCCCTTTAACTCAAAAGAAAATCCGCAGCTTTAAGCAAATTAAACGCGGTTACTGGTCGTTTGTGATCTTGACCACCATGCTGGTGTTGTCGCTTTTTGCCGAGCTTTTTATCAACAGTAAAGCGTTAATGGTCAAATACGACGGTGAATATTATTTCCCGGTACTGAGTGATGTGTACTTGGCGAGCGACTTTGGTCAAGTGGGCACTAGCGAAGCCAACTATCGTCAACTTGCCAAAGCCTTTGAGGCACAAGGCGGTGACAATTATGTGGTGATGCCCCTAGTGCCATGGAACCCACTGGAGCAAGATTTTAGCGGGGATTTCCCGCCGACAGCGCCGAGCGCTGAGCATCAGCATTACCTTGGCACCGATGAGATTGGCCGCGACATTCTCGCTCGCTTGGTGTACGGCTTTCGTATCGCCATGGGGTTTGCGTTACTCACCATGGCCGCTTCCTATGCGATTGGTACAGCCGTCGGCTGTGCGATGGGTTTTTGGGGCGGCAAGTTTGACCTTTTGTTCCAACGCTTTATCGAAATCTGGTCGATGGTGCCGTTTTTGTACGTGATCATGATTTTGGTTTCGATTCTTCAGCCCACGTTTGCCCTGTTTGTAGGGATTAACGTGCTATTTGGCTGGATGGCGATCACCTGGTATATGCGCACCATGACCTATAAAGAGTCAGCCCGCGATTATGTGATGGCCGCGCGTGCACTCGGTGCCTCGACCAGCCGTATCTTATTCCGGCATATTTTACCGAACACCATGGTGATGATTGTGACCTTGGCGCCCTTTACCATCGCACTCAATATTACCGCGCTAACGGCGCTGGATTATCTCGGCCTTGGGCTGATGCCGCCGACGCCCAGTTGGGGCGAGCTGTTACAGCAAGGCAAATCGAATTTGGACGCACCATGGATTGTTGCATCCGTGGTGACCTCACTGGTGGTGGTATTGGTGATGGTGACCTTCATTGGTGAAGCGGTGCGCGCGGCGTTCGACCCGAAAAAATTCACCCGTTACGACTAACGTTAAACACAATGTGCAATGTTTGAATCACGATAAGGAAATCACGATGAAAAAACTGATCCTTGCGACCTCAATTTCGATGTTTAGCCTCAGCGGCTGGGCGGCGGATTTGCCTGAAAACCTTAATTGGCAAACCAATTGGGATGCACCTAAAATCGGCTCTCCCGACGCCAAACGTGGCGGCGTTTTGCGCTCACACTTAAGCTCCTTTCCCCAGACGCTGCGCACGGTTGGCCCAGACTCCAACTCAGGCCTGCGCAGTTATTTTCTCGATGAAATGCCTTCATTGGTAAAGCGCCACCCAGACACACTGGAATGGATCCCGGATTTGGCCAACGAGTGGGCGTTTGGCGATGATCATAAAACCATCTACTTCAAGCTGAACCCAGAGGCGACCTGGTCGGATGGCGAGCCCGTCACCGCCGATGATTTTGTCTTTATGATGCAGTTCTACCGCTCGAAAGACATTGTTGCGCCTTGGTACAACGAGTACTACACCAACACCATTGGCGGGGTAGAGAAAATTGACCAACACACCATTGCGATATCGACTGCAATAGAGAAAAGCGACGAAGATCTGATGTATACCCTGGGTAGTTTGGTCCCACGTCCCGCGCACTTTTACGCCAATCCGCGTAAAGATGAAAACCAAGACGGCATTGCCGACGACTTTGTACGTCGCTATAACTTCAAAGCGACCCCCACCGTGGGCCCGTACGAGTTAGCGCGGGTGCAAAAAGGCCGTAGCGTCACCTTTGAGCATGTGGATGACTGGTGGGGCTACACCAACCCCTATTATCAGCACCGTTATAACGTCGACAAAATTCGTCTGCGGGTGATCCGGGATAACGATATCGCCATGAAGCACTTTGAAAAAGGCAACTTGGATGTGTTCGATTTGCTATTACCGGATGTGTGGCACGACAAAACCCAATCTGAACCTTATAAAAAAGGCTATATCACCAAATTCTGGGGCCACAACGAATTACCGGTTGGCGCGGGCGGTTTATGGATGAATACGGCTATGCCGCTGCTCGATGATATCAATGTGCGCAAAGGCATCCTCTATGCCACGGACTTTGATGGCATGATTGAAAACATTACCCGTGGTGACTACTCACGCAAGCCACATGCAATGGGGCATGGTCATGGTGAGTACGACAACGATGGTGCGACACCGCCAGCGTTTGATCCTGAAAAAGCGATCAGCTATTTCGAAAAAGCTGGCTTTGACCAAGTGGGTCCCGATGGCATTCGTATTAACGACAAAGGCGAGCGTTTAAGCTTTGCCATCACTTATGGGTACCAACACCACACTCCACGCATCGCTTACTTGAAAGAGCAAGCGAAAAAAGCAGGGTTGGACTTTACCATTCACTTGGTTGATGGCTCATCGGCGTTTAAATACATACTGGAGAAAAAGCATCAGCTGGCGTTTCTCAATATGGGCACCTCAGAAATCCCGGCCTATTGGGAATACTTCCACTCGGATAACGCTAATAAAAAGCAAACCAACAACCACACCAATTACAGCTCCCCGGCGTTGGATAAGCTGATCATGGCGTACAAAACCGAGTTCGACATGGCGAAGAAATACCAGCTGTCGCACCAGATCCGCGCTAAGATCTCAGAAGCCAGTGTGATTGTACCTGGGTACATGGTGCCGTATGTGCGTCAAGGTTTTTGGCGTTATGTACAAATCCCAGACAACGCAATGACCAAGCGCACCGAAAAAATGGTCACCAGTGGCCGCGTGATGGGCTTTGGTACCTTCTGGATTGATGAAGAGATGAAAGACGCCACCGAAGAGGCGATGGATGACGATAAAGCCTTTGAGCCGGTGACCATCATTGATGACAGATACAAGCTGTAGGGGCGATTATGACGCAGGATGTCATTCTTTCGGTTAAGGATTTGACCGTTAATTTTACCACTGACGACGGCCCCCGTGAGGTACTTCACGGGGTAAGCTTTGACGTAAAAGCCGGGCGCACGCTCGGCTTGGTGGGCGAGTCGGGCAGTGGCAAAAGTGTCACAGCAATGTCAATCATGGGTCTGCTTCCTAAACCCTACGGCCAGGTGACGGGCGGCGAAATCTTGTACCGCGGGACCGACTTGGTGACCTTGCCCGCCAAAGAGCGCTATGCGATGCGTGGCAATCGGATCTCGATTATCTTTCAAGACCCGATGACGGCACTGAACCCGGTGCATACCGTGGGTCGGCAAATCAATGAAGTTTTGATGCTACACCGCCCAGAGCTGGATAAAAAAGCGCGCGCGGTGTGTGCGCTCGATATGCTGGCCAAGGTGAAAATCCCGATGCCAGAAAAGCGACTGAACGAGTACCCGCATAACCTATCCGGTGGGATGCGTCAGCGGGTAATGATCGCCATGGCACTGGCCTGCAAACCCGATATCTTGATTTGTGATGAGCCAACCACCGCCTTGGATGTGACGGTGCAGGCCTCGATTTTGGACTTGATTAACGAGCTGCAAGAAGAAACCGGCATGGCGGTGATTTTTATCACTCACGATCTGGGGGTAGTCGCCGAGGTGTGTGACGATGTGGCGGTGATGTACGATGGCCAAATTCGTGAACGTGCAGATATCTTTACTTTGTTTGACCACCCATCCCACCCATATACCAAGCGTTTGTTGGGATTAATGCCGGGGCGTCACCATCAACCCAAACAGATGATTGATATTCGCCCGTTGGAAGCGTTTGATGCCGCGCCATCATCCCCGTAGTTGCAGGAGAAGGCGATGAGCAAGGAAGTCCTCAGAGTAGAAAACCTGAAGCAGTATTTTGTCTCGGGCAAAGGCCTGCTTCGTCAAGGCTATACCATTAAAGCCGTCGATGGCGTATCGCTCTCGGTGTCACAAGGTGAAACGCTCGGGCTGGTGGGTGAGTCGGGGTGTGGCAAAAGCACCCTTGGCCGTACCATGCTTAAGCTGTTTGAGCCTACCGAAGGGAAAATTTTCTTTGAAGGTAAAGACATCACGCATTTATCGCCACGTCAGATGCGGCCACTGCGTAAAGACATGCAGATTGTCTTTCAAGACCCGCTCGAGTCGCTAAACCAGCGTCACACCATCGGCGGGATCTTAGAAGAGCCCTTTATTATTCACAATATAGGCACCGCGAAAGAGCGTCGCCAATGGGTACTTGAGCTGCTAGATAAAGTCGGCTTGCCCCACGATGCGGTCAACCGCTACCCGCATGAGTTTTCGGGCGGTCAGCGCCAGCGGATTGGTATTGCGCGCGCGATTGCCCTTAAACCGAAACTGCTTATTTGTGACGAATCCGTCTCCGCTTTGGATGTATCGGTGCAGGCCCAGATTCTTAACTTGCTGCTGAAACTCCAGCAAGAGATGAACTTGGCGATGATTTTTATCTCCCACGACTTATCGGTGGTTCGTCATATCTCCGATAAGGTGGCAGTGATGTACTTTGGTCATGTAGTAGAAGAGGGGCCGACCGAAACCGTCTATCATCAGCCGCAGCATGAGTACACGCAAAAGTTACTCTCTGCGATTCCGATCACCCACCCTAAATACCGCAAACACAAGCGCCGCGCTGAGCAACCGGCCGCTGACGCGGACGCAAGGGATGAGTCGGTGGACGAAAAAAAGCCTGAAACCACCCGCTAGTTCTGTTTCCCCACCCTGTTTCAGGGTGGGCATCGGCTCATGCTTGCGCTTTTTGCCGAGGATGCTAGCCCGATAACCGCCAATGTGGTGTGTCTCACACTTCTTCCTCTTTGATTTATCCTTGTGACAAATTAATCAATAACTGTGAGTGCGATCTCTGTTCATCCATTAGTGTTACCGGTAACTTTGCGTCGTAGAAGGTTGGTAACATAACAATTACATCCAGCGTTTCGACCACTCGCATTCCAGCTTGATGGAATAAATGGAAATAAAACAAGGATATCCTACTATGAAAGCAATAACGAAAACCCTGCTCGCTGCCTCTATCTCTGGCTTGTTCTCTATGTCAGCGATGGCGGCGGATTTTAATCTGAAAATCCAATCGTCTGATCCCTCAGGTGATCTCAACTTTAAGGTTCAGCAGCGCTGGGCTGACCGTGTGGAGACCATGTCTGATGGCCAAATCAATATTGATTTATTGCCTGTTGGCTCTGTGGTGAAACACACCGAGACGCTCGGGGCGATAAAAATGGGGATCCTAGACGGCCATGTCACTGCCACGGGCTACTTTTCCGGCAAAGATCCTGCTTTTGGCTTGATTGGTAATATGGTCGGTGCTTGGTCCGATACCACCCAGCTGCTGCAATACATGAATTACGGTGGCGGAAATGAGCTGATGACCGAGCTTTACGCCCCGTATGGTGTGCAGTTTGTAGGCGCATCGACCACAGGCGTTGAGTCGTTTATCTCCAAAAAACCGATTGACGGCGTGGCTGATCTTAAAGGACTCAAGCTGCGTGCCCCAGAAGGCTTGGTGCAGCAAGTGTTTGCCGCCGCTGGCGCCACACCAGTTAACTTGCCTGGCTCGGAAGTCTTTACCGGTCTGAGCAAAGGGGTGATTGATGCGGCCGATTACACCGTGTTTTCCACCAACCAAAAAGCGGGCATGAATGATATTGCACCGCACCCAGTGCAACCAGGCTTCCACTCGTTGCCACTGATTGATATCTCTATTGCGCAGAAAAAATGGGACAAGATGCCGGAAGACTTGCAGACCATTTTGAAAACCTCGGTGCGGGACTTTTCTTACGACATGACCACCCAGCTGAAAATGGCAGATATGGCGGCAGTGAAAGAGGCCAAAGCCAACCCAGAGATCACTATCCACGATTGGTCTGACGAAGAGCGCAAGAAGTTTCGTGAAATCGCCAAAACCCAATGGAAGGTGTTTGCCGAGCGCTCACCGAATGCGCAAAAAGTGTATGACTCAGTCACTGAGTTCTTAGAAACCAATGGCTTGTTGTAAGCATTCATCCTTGTCTTGTCAGTGATAGGAGGGCATCGCCCTCCTGATTGTGGACCTATTTTATGACTGAACAAATACCTCATACCCCGCCCGAGCCCGACGAGCACCCAAGAAACGTACTCGATAGAGCGATCATTAAGGTGAGCCATTTATTAAGTTGGCTATTTATCGCCACCGTTTTTATCTCGTTTTACGAAGTGGTGATGCGTTACCTGTTTGATTCGCCCACCACCTGGGTGCATGAAACGGCCTCATTTATCGGCGGCTCCTTGTTCATTATCGGTGGTATTTATGCCTTTGCAGCCAACCGCCATGTGCGTGTGGTCTTAGTTTACGACGCGGTATCGTCACAAACGCGCAAATACCTCAACCTGGTTCATCACCTCGTCGGACTCGCGTTTGCCAGCATGCTGGCCTATTCATCCTACTCGCTTGCCAAGGAAGCCTGGTTTGCACCTTGGGGCGAGCTACGACTTGAGACCTCAGGGTCTGTGCTCAATGCGCCCTATCCGGCGCTGCTTAAAGGGCTGATTTTTATCGCTCTGTGCATTCTTGTGCTCCAGTTTGTATTGCATCTCATCCAAGAGCTGATGGGGCTGAGGAACAAAGACGATGTTTGATTTATCTTCGATTGGACTGGCGTGGGGAAGCCTGCTCATGCTGGTGATGCTGATTGGATTGCTACTCACTGGGATGCAATTGGCGTTTGTGTCTGGGTTTGTGGCGATCTTTTTTACCCTCTTTTGGTTTGGCCCCGAGGCGATGCCATTAATTGCCAGCCGTACCTACAGTTTTGCCTCTGGTTACGTCTTTTTAGCCGTGCCGATGTTCGTATTAATGGCGGCACTACTTGACCGTTCAGGCATCGCCAAAGATCTTTTCGATGCCATGAAGTCCCTTGGGCGCAAGGTGAGAGGCGGGGTCGCGGTTCAAACCATTTTAGTCGCGGTGTTGCTGGCTTCTATGTCTGGTGTGATTGGCGGTGAAACCGTGTTATTGGGGATCTTGGCGTTACCGCAAATGCTCCGCCTTGGTTATGATCGCAAGCTGGCGATCGGGACCACCTGTGCGGGGGGCGCGCTGGGGACCATGCTGCCGCCCAGTATCGTACTGATTATCTATGGTATGACCGCTAGTGTGTCGATTGGTGATTTGTTCAAGGCATCCTTTCTCCCCGCCTTCATTCTCGCCGCTTGTTACATCGCTTATGTGTTGATTCGTTGTAAGTTAAACCCGTCACTGGCGCCGATCCCAAGTGACAGCGGCGAAGACGACGAGCCGCAAGTGAGCTACTTTAAAGCGCTGTTTTTCCCGCTTTTCTCGGTAGCCGTGGTACTTGGCAGTATTTACACTGGGGTGGCCTCGGTCACTGAAGCCTCGGCGCTTGGCGTGGTGGGGATCATGCTGTCTGCGATTATCCGTGGTGAGATGAACCTTTCGATGCTCAAAGAGAGCGCGATTGCCACTATGCGCACCTGCGGGATGATCATGTGGATTGGCATTGGTGCCAGCGCCCTGGTGGGAATCTACAACCTGATGGGCGGGATTGATTTTGTTGAACAAGTGATCCTGAGCCTAAGTGGCGGCAGTGCGATAGGTACCTTGCTTATCATGATGGTGATCTTACTCGTCTTAGGGATGTTTTTAGACTGGGTCGGGGTGGCGCTGTTAACCATGCCGATTTTTGTGCCCATCATCACCGGGCTTGGTTTTGACCCCATTTGGTTCGGGGTGGTGTTCTGCCTCAACATGCAGGTGTCGTTCCTTTCGCCACCATTTGGACCCGCTGCTTTTTACCTCAAATCGGTTGCCCCGAAAGACATTAGTCTTGGTGAGATTTTTACCTCACTCCTGCCTTTTATCGCCCTGCAAGTGTTCGTGCTGTCATTGGTGATTATCTTCCCTGAGTTGGCAATGTGGTGGCAATGATCATGGTATTAAAACAGCAATATCGAGTTCTCAAGGTGTTATCGCTGGCGTGTGGCCTGGCTAAGGGTTGTGGTGTGCAATGAAAGTAAAAAAACTATTAATCATGGGGGTTTCAGGGTGCGGCAAAAGCCTGATTGGCAGTGAAATTGCCCGTGCACTCGACCTGCCTTTTTATGACGGTGATGATTATCATCCCGCTGACAATGTAGAAAAAATGCGGCAAGGGATCCCACTGACTGATGCTGACCGCAGCGGTTGGTTACGTACCTTGAACCGTCTGTATACCGACAATGAGGCAGCGGTGATTGCTTGCTCAGCATTAAAGCCGGCGTACCGCGACGTTCTGCGACAAAACAACCCAGAGTTAGTGGTTGTTTACCTGCAAGGGGATTACGCCACGATTTGGTCACGGCTACAAAAACGGGCTAACCATTATTTTCATGGTGAGGCCATGCTGCGTAGCCAATTTGATGCCTTGGTCGAGCCCAGCGCTGAAGAGGCCTTGTTTGTCGATATCTCTTACCCCGCCGATACTGTGGTCGCGCACGCGTTGCAACAAATAAAGGAGATGGAGTCATGATGCCATCACAGATAGGTCTGGTTGGATTAGGTGTGATGGGGAAAAGCCTGGCTTTAAACCTGGTCGATCACGGCTTTAATGTCGCAGGCTTTGATATTGACCCGCACCACCGGCAAGCGGCGCATGAGGCCGCGTTACCCCTCAATCAGGCATCGGACAAGGGGCAGCTAACGGTAGTTGATTCGCAATCTCAGCTGCTGACCAGTTTGCAAATGCCGCGCGTTATCGCCTTGTCGGTGCCTGCCGGCGAGGTGGTCGACACGGTGATCCGTGAGTTGCTAGCGGCGGGGCTTGCATCTGACGATATTGTTATCGATACCGGCAACAGCCTGTGGACGGATAGCGAACGGCGCGCCCGCGACTACCAAGGGCAATTGCGCTTTTTTAACACCGCCATTTCCGGCGGGGAAGTGGGCGCACGTACCGGCCCCTCGCTGATGGCCAGTGGCGATGCGTCAGCGTGGGCGCAGGTTAAACCCATGTGGTTGGCGATTGCGGCAAAAGTGGATCACGCCGGTCAGCCTGTGGGCCTGTTTGAGCACGGGGAGCCGTGTGCCGCTTATCTAGGCGGGGCGGGCGTGGGTCATTATGTCAAAATGGTACATAACGGCATTGAATATGCGGACATGCAGTTAATTGCCGAAGCGTACCATTTTATGTCGCAAGCACTAGGACTGTCGGCGGTGGAAATTGGCCAATGTTTTGCTCGTTGGAATCAAGGGCCACTTAATAGCTACTTGATGGCAATCAGCGCCGAGATCTTGCAAACCCCAGACCCTATCACAGGTAAGCCGTTCGTCGAGGTGGTACTGGATAAAGCTGGCCAAAAGGGGACAGGCATGTGGACGGCAGTGAATGCGCTGCAAACCGGTGTCGCGGCACCGACCATTGCCCAAGCGGTGTTTGCTCGCGCCCAAAGTGGCTTAAAAGCGGTGCGAGTGGCGGCAGCGAAAACCCGTACTAACCCAGAGTCTGTTGCGTATGATGGTATTGATACACAGCTTGAAAGCCTGCACGACGCCCTGTATTGCGCCAAATTATCGGTGTATGCCCAAGGGTTTGATCTGATCAACACCACCGCGCAGCAACAAGGCTGGACACTGGATTTTGTGCAAATTGCCAAGATTTGGCGCGCAGGGTGCATTATCCGCGCACAATGTTTAAGCGAGATTGCCAGTGCGTATCAACAGACGCCAGATGTCGCTAACTTACTTCTCGTCGCGCCCTTTGCCGAGGCGGTGAACCGCCAAGCTCCCGGCTGGCGTGCGACCGTTGCCAGTGCCGCGCAAGCGGCGGTGCCTATTCCCGCGATGGCGGCGTCATTGAGTTATTTTGATGCTCTTTATAGCGAGGTGTTACCCGCTAACTTGCTTCAGGCTCAGCGCGACTATTTTGGCGCCCATGGTTATGCACGTGTGGATGACGATGAGTCACGCCAGTACCATTTGACCTGGAGTGAGCAGCCAAAGCGCCAGCAAATACGATAATAGAAGGCGCGCTGTGATGGGCGCGCCTTTTTGTTACACGTAACAACAAAAAGGGCCAAAGAGTGGGTATGATGGAGCCAAAACAAGACTGCATCAACGACAGACCCAGATGGCGAATAAGAAAAAGCGACCGACATTACAAGACATTGCCGACCGAGTCGGCGTCACCAAAATGACAGTAAGCCGCTGTTTACGCGACCCGGCGATGGTCTCGGACGCCGCCCGTGAAAAAATCCAATTGGCGGTAGAAGAGCTGGGTTATATTCCCAACCGCGCCCCCGATATTCTTTCTAATGCGAAATCCCACGCAATTGGCGTACTGGTGCCTTCGCTGACCAACCAAGTCTTTGCCGAAGTGATCCGCGGGATTGAATCCGTCACCTCACCAGAGGGCTATCAAACCATGATTGCCCACTACAGCTACAGCGCTGCGCTCGAGGAGCAGAGCATTGAGTCTTTGCTCTCGTATAACGTCGATGCGATCATTTTGTCGGAAAATGTCCATACCGATAGAGCGCGCAAAATGCTGCAAACCGCCTCGATTCCGGTGATTGAAATCATGGACAGCGTGTCGCCACGCCTCGAGCAAGCGGTCGGTTTTGACAACACCACAGCCTCGCGCGACATGACCAACGCCCTGATTGAAAAAGGGCGTCGATGCATTGCGTATTTTGCTGCTCGTATGGATGAGCGCACGCGCTTAAAGCTTGAGGGTTATCATCAAGCGATTGCTCAAACCCAACAAGCGCCGATCAGCCTGCAAACTGAAGACGCCTCGTCATTTACCTTAGGGGCCAAGTTACTCGGCCAGATCCTTGAGTTACATCCCGAGGTGGATGGCATTGTTTGCACCAACGATGACCTGGCGATTGGCGCTTTATATGAATGCCAACGACGCGGGATCAAGGTGCCGGAACACATTGCGATTGCCGGTTTTCACGGTCACGACATCAGCCAAGCCATGCTCCCCAAACTGGCGACAGTGATCACCCCCCGAGAAGAAATCGGCCGCGTCGCCGCCACCGAGCTTATCGCCCGACTCCGCGGAGCCGACACCTGGCCGAGCCACATCGATCTTGGCTACCGCATCGAACACGGGGAGAGTATTTGAGATGAAGCGTGGCAGAAAAGGGACTACAAAGCGGTTGTTTATATCGAGTGGCCTAGTATTATTCTCGGGCATTTTTACTTGTAGTAGTGTTACATCATGAAAGCCGATGAAATTCTTGTAATTGACCTGTTTGCTGGCCCTGGAGGGCTTGGTGAGGGGATCTCTTCTGTTACAGACGAAAATGGATATCGTCCTTTTAAAATCGGTCTCTCGGTGGAAAAAGAGTCGTCGGCTCATTTAACGCTAACAACGCGCGCACTATATCGGAAACTTAAAGATAATAGACAGGGTTTACAGAGTTATCATGATTACCTATGTGGTCAAATAACGCGCGAAGAGCTGTTTGATCAGTACCCTGAAGAAGCAGAAGCCGCTCGGACTGAGACACTACACAAACCAAGAGCACTGGGTGACGATAATGAGTTTATTCACGAAAGAATTAAACAGTTAGTCAATGCTCATGGTAATAGGCCCAAAATTGTTATTGGAGGGCCGCCTTGTCAAGCATACTCGTTGGTCGGACGTTCAAGAAATGCGGGAATAAAAGACTATAACGCTGAGACTGATAAGAGAAACTTTTTGTACAAAGAGTACTTGAAAGTGCTATCAATAGCCCAGCCGGATGTGTTTGTCATGGAAAATGTTAGGGGGATCCTTTCTGCCAAGGTTAAAGATAAGCCAATATTCCCCCAGATGCTTGAAGACTTACGTAACCCTGAGCAAGTGACGGGCATACATGGAGCGAAATATAACGTTTACTCTCTAGTTAAGCCTGCTAATGATCCTGCCAACCCAGACTATGATAAGACGAGCGATTTTCTTATTAAAGCGGAGGACTATGGTGTGCCTCAGGCGAGACATCGAGTAATTTTACTGGGCGTGCGAGAAGACATTGATAGATATCCTGACACTTTGTTGCCTAGTAGTGAACACGTTACTGTTGAGCAGGCAATTTCTGACTTGCCAAAATTAAGAAGTGGGCTATCCAAGCAAAAAGATGACAACAAGGCGTGGGAGAGGATCGTTGAAAGGCATGCCAAAACAGTCAAGCGGCTCCTTAGTAAATCCTTCTCGAATACAGAGGAGCTAGATTTAAAGCCGAGAAAAGGTTTGTCTCGAAGTAGTAAGGATATTGCTGGTGTGGACCCAAAGGTCTCCAGGCACCTAAGGGATTGGTATATAGATAATAAACCCAAATGTGTTCTAAATCATGAAACCCGCGCTCATATGGAGAGTGACTTGTTGCGCTACGCATATAGCTCTGCATATACCTACCTCAGTGGAGGCTCTTCACCAAAATCTAAGAGCTTTCCAGATCAGTTAGCCCCTGCTCATGGTAACTGGAAAACTGGCGCGCACGACGATAGGTTCCGTACTCAAGCAGCTAATAAGTCCTCTACAACGGTAACGAGCCACATGTCAAAAGATGGTCACTACTTTATTCACTATGATCCAAAACAATGCCGTAGCTTAACCGTGCGTGAAGCCGCGCGATTACAGACGTTCCCAGATAACTACAAGTTTGAAGGGAATCGAACGCAGCAGTATGTACAGGTAGGGAACGCTGTGCCGCCGTACTTGGCGAAGCAAATAGGTGAAGTTTTACTAGAGTTACTCCGTTAAAAATTAATTCAGATGAGAGTAATCTGGAGTACCGATACAGCTGAATCCGCCGTATGCCCAAAACACGAATGGAGTTTTGGAGAGAAAAGCTTGAACGAACTGTTCAGCGAGACAAAGAAAAGAACAGGGAATTAGCTGTTGATGGTTGGCACGTTTTTACTGCTTGGGAATGTGAGTCAAAGGAAGCTTCGGGAAAGATCGTAGAACAGATTCATAAGTTTTTAAGGGAGTGGAAAGTTAATGGCCAGAGAGTATACATTGCCACCAAGTGCTTCGTCATTGTCTGAGTCTATGAGAGACCTTGGATATTCTTTGGCGACAGCTGTTTCTGATATAATAGATAACAGTATCACGGCTGGATCGACCGAAGTCGATGTCTACTGTGATTTGACTTGTGAAGAGCCGACACTGGTTATCATAGATAACGGAAGTGGAATGACACAGGACGAACTTCTACTTGCAATGAAACATGGTTCAGCTAACCCCAAGCAGACTAGAGAGCCTAATGATCTGGGTCGCTTTGGCTTGGGTTTGAAAACGGCTTCATTTTCACAATGTAGAAATTTGACGGTCGTCAGCTCGATTAATTCAATAGTTTGTGGAGCTGAATGGGATCTAGACCATGTAAGTAAGAGAGATGAATGGTGCCTGTCAATTCTGGATGACGATGATATCAAAAAAATACCGTACTTAGGGCACTTAGGTGAGACTGGTACAGCGGTTGTCTGGACTAAGTTAGATCGGTTGTTTGAAGACCAGTATGGTAGTAAGCGAGATGAAATTGTTTTTGAAAAACTAGATCTCGTTGATCGCCATTTGTCTCTGGTTTTTCATAGGTTTCTAGCTGGTGAAGTTAAACATCATCCTAAATTTAGCATTCGTATAAACGGTAACTCCATAGATGCATTCGATCCATTCTGTCGAAAAATAAAAGCGACACAGGTACTGCCAAAGGAAATAGTCCGCGTTGATGGTATGGAAGTAGTTATTCAGCCATACATCCTACCGCATCATAGCAAGCTCACGGCGAAGGAATATGATTTCTACGAAGATCGTAGCAGCTTCATCTCAAATCAGGGAGCATATATCTACCGAAATGGCAGGCTTATGGCTTGGGGAGACTGGTTCAGGTTAGTTCCCAAAGGTGAAGCGACCAAGCTTGCTAGAGTTCAGATTGATTTTCCAAATGCTCTAGATGAAAGCTGGACAATTGATATTAAAAAATCGCGAGCAAGACCGCCGCATGAAGTTAGAGAAAGACTTAGACAGATATTGTCTAAGGTTGCTGGCACAAGCACCAGAATTCATCGAGGTAGAGGACAGAAGCTTTTCCAACATTCTCCTGAGTCAATTTGGGAGCGTTATGGTGATAGAAATCGAGTTCGGTTTGAGTTGAATTTATCTCATCCTCTTTTGCAAAGATTAAAGGAGGGGTTGTCAGACCAACAGTCTTCAATTTTACGTTCATATCTGGAAGCCGTTTCAGCAGCAATTCCGGTAGAGATGATCTACTCGGATTACTCTTCAGCGCCTAGAAGCGTTGATCAATTCTCAATAGAGAAAAACAATGTTTTACAAAAGCTCGAAGAGCTTAGAAAGTCCTTATTTGGTTCTGGTGAGATGAATGTCGATATGTTTCGGAATGTTATTGATTCTGTACGTATGTTTGATGCTCACAAGGAGCTGGTGGAACAATACTTTGAAGGGATAAAAAATGAGGAATGAGAAAAAGAAGTTTGAAGCAAATAAGGTTTTTATCTCAGCTTTGATTAATACCGCAAAAGGAAAATGGGAAGAATATATCCCGACTCGAGAAGAAGTAGATGAATTGGCTATTAATCTAGCAGAAATGATGGGACTGCAGGAACTTGATGTCCTAAGTCTCGCTAAAGAAGCCTACTATGAAATAGATTCTAAAATGGGTGTGGGTGTTTCACTTGTAGATCCTGAGGCTGTTCATGATGATGAGTGGGTATATAAGCGTAAGGATATTAAGAAGTGGCTTTATTCAGATGCTTATGAAAAGTATCTAAGAGACAAAGGATGGTCACCAACAGTAGTTCAGTCTCTGAGTGATGTAGGTACCAAAATACTTGGTCATCTTCAAGATCCCACATCGCCCGGTGTGTGGGATAGACGAGGATTGGTTATTGGTCACGTGCAATCGGGTAAAACAGCGAATTACCTAGGATTAGTGACAAAAGCGGCAGATGCTGGTTACAAGTTTATTATCGTTATTGCGGGTAGTCAAAATAACTTAAGAAAACAGACACAAGAAAGGTTTGATGAGGGCTTTATTGGAAGAACAAAAAATGGAGAAAGCTGGCAAGAGGTTGGCGTTGGACTTAGTTTTGATGAAATAAATTTTCCAGTCTCTGTGACCAATGTTTACTCTGATTTCGATAAGAAAACTGCTGATATAAGTGGTTGGAGTCTCGGTAGCAGGTCTCAACCCGTAGTGATGGTAATCAAGAAAGAACATAATATCCTGAGAAACCTCAAACAATGGTTGGAAGATCTAAATACGAAAGAAAGCCGAACGGTAAGAGTGCCAATGTTGATGATCGACGATGAATCTGACTATGCGTCGATTAATACGAAGAAAAATTCGGATGAGACAACCACGATTAACAAAGGCATTCGAGAGATTCTAAACTTATTCGATAAATCCGCTTATGTGGCATACACAGCAACACCATTTGCGAATATTTTTATTAACCCAGATGCTTATGGTGGTGATCAAGATCTGCAAGATGATCTCTTCCCTAGAGACTTTATTTATTGTCTCGATGCTCCGACAACATATTTTGGCCCTGATAGGGTCTTCTTAGATGATGAGAGTTCTGAACGAATTTTAGAAACAATTGATGACGCAAAAAACTATATTCATTTAGGTCATAAAAAAGATTTTGACGTTCTCGAACTGCCTCCATCCCTTTACAGAGCTATACGACAATTTGTTTTAGTAAAAGCAATTAGAAAGGTAAGAGGGCAAGATGAAAAGCATTGCTCAATGCTGGTAAATGTTTCTAGGTTCGTGGATGTTCAAAAATCAGTCCGCGCACACATCAGTGTATATCTCAAAAAGATGAAGGTAGCTATAAAGGCAAACTATTTGATGCCGGATTCAGTCTCTCAAAAAAATGAATATATGGATCAGTTGAAACAGACTTTTGAAGCTGATTATTGGGATGCTGATGTTTCTTGGAAAGAGCTAAAATGTACGTTGTATGACGCTGCTGAATCCATAAGAACTTTTGTTGTTAACAGTAAGTCCGATGAGCCGCTTGATTACAAAAAATATGAAAGAGATGGCCATGGTTTAACAGCAATTGCTGTCGGTGGTTTAAGTCTTTCTCGTGGTCTTACAATTGAGGGGCTATGTATCAGTTATATGTACAGAAATACTCGAATGTACGACACGCTCATGCAGATGGGACGTTGGTTCGGTTATCGAACTGGATACGATGATTTATGTAAAGTTCATTTGCCTCATGATTCCATAGACTGGTATTCGCATATTGCGATTTCATCAGAAGACTTGCGAGACCAAGTTATACAAATGAGACTTGATGGATTAAGTCCTAGAGACTTTGGCTTATATGTAATGTCTCACCCTGATACTTTGCTAGTTACAGCTTCAAATAAAATGAGATCTGCGGAAAATATCACTGTAAGACAGAGTTACAGTGAAAAAGCTATCGAAAGTGACACTCTTCCAGATGATCGAGAACTAAACGATTTTAATCAAAGTCTAATTATAAAATACTGGAAGGAAAATTTTGGTGTAAAAGATAGAGAAGTTTTGCCAAATGAAGGTGGAAAAGGCTGGTACATAGGTGATGTTGATACAAAGATAATAATCGAGTTTTTAAACCAATTCAAGTGTTCACCTAAAACACAGGAAAAGAGAAATTTTGCATTAAAGTACTTAAAGTCAATCGTCAAAAAATACCCACTCTCTGATGTTGCTTTAGTATCAGAAAAGTATGGTTTGTTAGAGCACGATTATACTTTATCACCAAGAACTCGAAGTGCAACTTATGTAAAAGAAGATAAAAGCTGGCGTGTGAATCAAGCCCGTGTTGGAGGTAGGCATGAGCATTATGGACTATCTCAAGAGCAAAAAAATGCAGCGATGGAGAAAGCTGTTGCTGACGCTAAAGAAAAAGGAAAGGAAATCAAAAGACCTTCAGACAGGTACTACAGGGTGGAAAGAAATAAGCCACTTCTTATTGTTTATAATTTGAATTTGGTTGATGGTGAAAATGAAAATCTTGCAGTTCCTGCTTTCGTTTTAAGCTTTCCCAAGGTGGACTATTCTCATACTGTATCAGTAGTCGCAAATCGAGTTTATTTGGAAAAATCAATTGGGATTGATTTGGATAGTTTGATTCAAGATGAGGCCGAAGGTGAGGACGAATAATTATAGGCCATGGGATGATATTAAGACACCCATTAGAGATCTAAGCGTAAGACAGGTAAGAAGCAGCAAATACCTTCCTCTCTATTGGGGAAAGGACTCTATCGGTCACTGTGTCTTTATTTATGAAATGACAGAAGATGGAGCAGAGATCTTTCAAAAAAACATGGTATCTATTCATGGGATAAAGATTGAGTACAGACTGCTTAGTACGACGGGAAATCAGGGCCTCATTTTGGTTCTTGAGAAGCATGTTGATCAAGATCTTTTTTATAGCTTTTGCGAAACATTGATTCATGAACTTTCTGAAGTTTCAGACCCATTGGTTGGTTTGTCTATAGCTCTGTCCCAGATAAAACGCTGGAAAGCATTTATGGCGGGGAAGAAAGGCCAGGTGCTTAGTGCAGAAGAAGTAAGGGGGCTGTTCGGTGAACTTAATTTCCTGCTACAAATGCTAAGGGAAATGAATAATGAGCTAGACGCGTTAGAAGCATGGCAGGGGCCTGAAACCTCTCATCAGGATTTTATATTTTCCGATACTGCCGTAGAAGTTAAGTCACTATCAGGCCGAGAGAGAAATGCGGTTAAAATATCTTCTGAAGATCAACTTGAAAGCTTGAGTAGTAGCCTTTTTCTTAAGGTTTTCAGACTGGTTGATATGCCTGAGTCAAAAGCATCAACATCCTTGAACGAGTTAGTAAACGCAGTTGAAGAAACGCTAACTGAGGCTGAAGCTATAGAGATGTTTGATACAAAGCTGGCTAAAGCTGGCTATGTGAAAATGCTTGCTTACGATAAGCCTAAATTTATTGTCATTGAAGAGCAGACATATCATGTCGACCGTGAGTTTCCAAAGATTGTAAGATCTGAATTACATACAGGTCTTACGAGAGTCGGCTATGAAATTAAGTTAGAAAGCGTTCGAGACTTTTTATGCGCAGATAAGGATGTATGGGGGAGGTAAAATGGAGCAAACTATCCAAGATTTTTTTCATGATTTCAAGCAGGACTTGTTAGCTGGGGCAGAGGCCAGTAGTAGTTTTCAATTGTCGCAGTTTGTAGAAACCGTCGCTCATGAGTTGATGGATACCGGATTTTTGGAAGGGTTTGAGCTTTGTCACTATCGGGCACAAAGAGGAATGAGAGTTGATGGTTACTGGTTTAATGATGAGGGTACTTTAGATCTTATCATTGCAGATTTCGATTGTAGAGAAGAGTTGGCTTCTCTTACGGGGACCGAAATAGATAGCACTTTTAAGCGAGTTGCGAAGTTTTTTGAAGCAAGTAAACGCAAGGAGTTATTCAAAGACCTCGAAGAGACAGCTCCGGAATATGGGCTATCAAGGCAAGTTTATGATCGAGGACGTGCAATTCAAAAGGTAAATTTTTATCTGTTCTCTGAGCGAGTTTTGAGTGGTCGAGTAAGCGTCATTAAAGATGATGAGGTTTCAGGAGTTCCAGCATCGTATCATATTTGGGATGTTTCTAGATTGCAGCGGCAACAAAGTTCCCGAGGCCAAAAGGAAATTCTTGATATAAATTTTCCTGAAACTTATGGAACAGGGATTTCGTGCCTGCCTGCACATTTAGGCTCAGATACTTACAAGTCTTACTTGATGGTAATTCCAGCAGCTATTTTATCATCAATGTATGAAAAATATGGTGCTCGATTATTAGAGCAAAACGTACGATGTTTTTTACAGGCTCGAGGGAATGTTAATAAAGGGATAAGAAGTACCATTATAAATGAGCCGCAAATGTTCTTTGCCTATAATAATGGTATTACTGCCACAGCTCAGGAAGTAGAAGTTAGGCTAGGAAGTTCCGGACTTGAAGTGGTGCGGATGAAAGATCTGCAAATAGTAAATGGCGGTCAAACCACTGCTTCACTATTTCATACAAGTCGTAAAGATAAGATTTCCTTGGAAGGTGTTTTTGTTCAGATGAAGCTATCAATAATTGATAGCGAACAAAGTGAAGTCGTCGTGCCGAAGATTTCTGAATACGCAAACACTCAGAATAAAGTAAATGCTTCTGATTTCTTTTCAAATCATCCGTTTCATATTCGTATGGAAGAGTTCTCGAGGCGTATATGGGCCCCCGCTCAACAAGGGGCGCTACGAGAGACAAAATGGTTTTATGAGCGTGCCCGTGGTCAATATACTGATGCGCAAAGCAAGCTAACTCAAGGCGAAAAGAAAAAGTTTCAGGCAGAAAACCCCAAACCACAGATGTTCACTAAAACTGATCTTGCTAAGTTTGAGAACGTTTGGGACGAAAATCCAAGATTCGTTAACCTTGGAGCTCAGAAAAACTTTGCTCAGTATGCCAAGCGTATTGGCTCTGAATGGGAAAAATCATCTAAATACTTTAACGAGTTTTATTACAAAAGAGCTATTGCTCGCGCCATCATTTTTAGAAAAACAGAAAAGTTGGTTTCAGCTCAGCCTTGGTATAATGGTGGTTATAGAGCAAACGTTGTTGCTTATACATTAGCACTATTGGGCTATTACTCTTCAACGCTCGACAAGTCTATAGATTTTATACATATATGGAAYAAACAGCTTATATCAAATGATTTAGAAAGGGCCCTAGAAATAACTTCAGAGTTTGTCCATGATGAGATTACTCGACCGCCACAAGGAATATCTAACGTTACCGAGTGGTGTAAAAAGGAAGGGTGCTGGCAAAGGCTAAAAGAGAATTCAGAAAGCTTGGTTAAGCTATTGCCACAGGGTTTTAAAGACAGCCTTGTCTCACAAGAAGTTATACAGAATGAAAAAAAGCAGGCCCAAAAAATACAGAAAATGGACGATGGAATTGAGGCTCAAAAAGCGGTCTTAAAAATTGAGGCAAAACAATGGACTAGCCTGCTGCTTCAGTGTGGTTCTTTAGACGTTTTTACCGAGAAAGAGCTTGAAATTATGAGAGTCGCTACACAAATTCCTAAAAAAATACCAACGGAGAAACAAAGTAAGTTACTCATTGAAACCTTGAAGAAAGCTGAAAGTGAAGGGGTTGTAATAAAGTAAATCAACTGTATAGCAGCTTCACATCTTTGTCGCCTTTACAATAACTAAGACCGCGGATTGTATCATTAGCCATACGGCCACCCCTTGTACTCACTAATAGTTCGAGATTAGCAGTGAAAAATACTCACCAATTGAATGAAAACCCACCATAAAGTGAGTTTTTTAATTGGTGGTGTGTTTTTTGAGTGTTAGTGAGTTTTATTCAATATTCTGGATCTGCTCGCGCATTTGTTCGATAAGTACTTTGAGCTCGACGCCGGAGGCGGTGATCTCGGTGCTGATTGATTTGGAGGCGAGGGTGTTGGCTTCGCGGTTGAACTCTTGCATCATAAAGTCCAAGCGTCGGCCGCAGGCGCCGCCTTTTTTGAGGATTTTATGTGCTTCTGAAACGTGTGAGTCCAAGCGGTCAAGCTCTTCTGCAACATCCACTTTTTGCGCCAGCATCACCATTTCTTGCTCAACGCGAGCCGGGTCGAGCTCCACTTGTGCTTCTTCTAAGCGCGTGGTCAAACGTTCACGCTGCCATTCAATCACGGTGGGCATCTTTTCACGCACTTTGATCACTTCGGCGCTAATCGCATCGAGTCGCTGCTCAATCAGGGCTTTCATGTTCTCGCCTTCGCTGGCACGTGCGGCGATAAAGGCATCGAGCGCGTCATCAAGGCCAGTTAATAAGGCGCGGTGTAGCTCGTCGGTGTCTTGCTCCGGCGCTTCCATCACGCCTGGCCAGTTCAGGACTTGAAACGGATTGATGTTGCCTTCACCCGCGGTCTCTTTCACCCATTTGGCGGCGTGAATAACTTGCTTGGCCAAGGCTTCATTGATGGTGAGCTTATCTTGGCTGGCTTGTGAGGTATCAAAGCGCAGGTTGCATTCCACTTTGCCGCGGGCTAGGCGTTTGCGAAAACGCTCGCGTACTACAGGCTCAAGGCTACGTAGCTGCTCAGGCATGCGAATGTAGGTTTCGAGATAGCGCTGGTTAACGGAGCGGATTTCCCAAACCGCGTTGCCCCAATCGCCCTTGAGTTCTTGACGGGCGTAGGCGGTCATACTGTGGATCATGTGTACCTGCTCTTATGTGCTGAAGGTCAATGGCAAAGATTATACGCATCCATGCCCTTGCCGTCAGCTGTCTTGGTCTGTGGGGTGGACAGGGATCGCAAGAGGGCGGAGAAACACGTATAATCGCGACCACATTCTGTCAGTCAATAAGGTAACTTGCATGCGCCCAAGTGGAAGAGCACTCGACCAAATTCGTCCCGTTAGCTTTACCCGCGGTTTTACGGCCCACGCAGAAGGCTCTGTGTTGGTGTGCTTTGGTGATACCAAGGTGATCTGTAATGCCACGATTGAAGAGGGCGTGCCGCGCTTTTTAAAAGGTAAGGGCCAAGGTTGGGTGACTGCCGAGTATGGCATGTTGCCGCGTGCAACCCACACCCGTAACCGTCGTGAAGCGTCAAGCGGTAAACAAGGTGGCCGTACCGTCGAAATTCAACGTTTGATTGGCCGCAGCTTGCGCGCCGCGGTCGATTTAAAAGCACTGGGTGAGCGCACCATTACGGTTGACTGTGATGTGATTCAGGCCGACGGTGGCACACGCACCGCATCCATTTCTGGGGCGAGTGTGGCCCTGGCAGACGCGCTTAACGCGCTGGTACGCGAGGGCAAGCTTGCGGCTAACCCGATGCGTGGCCATGTGGCCGCTGTGTCGGTGGGTATTTACCAGCAAACGCCGATTTGTGACCTTGAATACGTGGAAGACTCGGCGGCAGATACCGATATGAATGTGGTGATGCTCGAAGATGGCCGCATGATTGAGGTGCAAGGCACTGCCGAGGCCGAGCCGTTTACCCCCGATGAGCTAAACGCGATGCTCGCACTGGCCAGTAAGGGCATTGATGACATTGTCGTCGCGCAAAAATCGGCACTCGCCGACGTCTAACAAATTAAGTAGCTCCCGCATCGGGGGCTATTTTTTTATCTATCCGACCCCAGGTGGCATGTGGCGTGTCACCAAGACAACCAAGAGAGGAACGAATGAAAGCCTATCAGCGCCAGTTTATTGAGTTTGCCTTAGAGCGTGAGGTATTAAAGTTTGGCGAGTTTACCCTTAAATCAGGGCGGAAAAGTCCGTACTTTTTTAATGCCGGCTTGT
The DNA here is from genome assembly GCF_001995985.1 of Salinivibrio sharmensis. Taxonomy (GTDB): domain Bacteria; phylum Pseudomonadota; class Gammaproteobacteria; order Enterobacterales; family Vibrionaceae; genus Salinivibrio; species Salinivibrio sharmensis. The sequence goes on from NZ_MUFC01000005.1 coordinate 123,320, forward strand.
TTAACACCGGGCGCGATTTGGCAAAGCTGGGTGAATTTTATGCTGCCGCGTTGATGGATGCAGGGATTGATTACGATGTGTTGTTTGGTCCTGCGTACAAAGGGATCCCGATTGCGACCACCACCGCGGTAGCACTTGCTGCGCATCATGATGTGGATACGCCTTATTGTTTTAACCGCAAAGAGGCCAAAGACCATGGTGAGGGCGGCAACTTGGTCGGTAGCGCACTGAGTGGCCGTGTGATGTTGGTGGATGATGTGATAACCGCAGGTACTGCCATTCGCGAGTCAATGACACTGATTCAAGCGCAGGGGGCGCAGCTTGCTGGGGTGTTGGTGGCAATTGACCGCCAAGAGCGTGGCCAAGGAGAGTTGTCGGCGATCCAAGAAGTCGAGCGTGACTTTGGTTGCCAGGTGGTGTCTATCATTAGCTTATCGGACTTGGTCACTTACCTAGAGCAAAGCCAAGCCGATCCGGCTCAGTTGGCGGCGGTGAAAGCGTACCAGGCGAGCTACGGGATTTAAGTTGCGTGCGTGCAGCCGGCAGAGCCATTTAGCTGAGCCTGTTGCACGACACCCGTTGCACTGCGCTCGTTGCACTACGCCAGTTGCACTGCGCTATTTACTGCAGTTGATTGGTGAGCAGTTGCCAGTATTGCTCGAAATTGGCAGTCGGCAACTGCTTAAATGACGATCGTACGTAGCGACAAAAGCCACCTTCCACTTGGCTAATCAATTGGCTGGCGAGCACTGCCTCATCCAATGGGAACCCTTTTCCTTCGCGTAAACGACGCTCGCGCAGTACTTGCTTAAGCTGGGCTTCGACGCGCTCGAAAAGCTGATTGATGCGCGCTTGTAACCTATCTTGCTCAAACATCAAGGCATGACCTGTCATGATGCGCGTGAGCCCTGGGTTGCGCTCACCAAAGGCCAGCAATAATTGCAAAATTAGTTTGAGGCGCACCAAGGTGTCCTTTTCTTCCTCAATGATCAGATTGATGCGGGATAACAGGGAATCTTCGATAAACTCGATGAGCCCCTCAAACATCCGCGCTTTACTGGGGAAGTGGCGATAGAGAGCTGCCTCAGACACCCCGACTTGCTCGGCGAGTTTGGCCGTGGTGATGCGTTGGCTGCCTTGGCTGGATTCCAGCATTTGCGCGAGCGCTTGAAGGATCTCTTCGCGGCGATTACTTTTTTTTGGGGCTGCCATGGATGCGATTCCTTTGTCTTTTTATCTGTCACACTGGCGACCGGTAAAGGAGGCATCATGGAGAGGTGCCGCCATGTGTGGATTTTTCCCCTATCTTAGCGACGAGGTCTCTGTATTAAAAGCAAAAAGCGTGGCCATGGCGCACGCTTTTGAACTTGTATTGTGGTGATAAGTAGGTTGCCCCTCTCACCCGCCTCAGTGCTCATCCTGGATGGTTTGCTGTAAATAGCGTGCATGTATGTGCGTCATCACCTCGTGGGCCAATGTGCGCTTTTCCGCGACCGGCAGGGCTTTGTCTCCCCCAGGCCAAAACAGATGCAAGGCATTGCGATCGCTGTTAAAGCCTTGATCGGACTGGGACACATCGTTAGCACAAATCATATCAAGCGTTTTACGTGCCAGCTTGTCACGCGCGTAGGCCGCTACATCTTGGGTTTCGGCGGCAAAGCCGACCGTAAATGGACGATGTGTCGTTAAGCCCGCTACCGAAGCAATAATGTCTGGATTTTTCACCATAGTGACCGTCATTGTGTCTTGATTGGCCTGCTTTTTCATTTTCTGCTCGGCCATGGTCTGTGGACGGTAGTCAGCGACCGCGGCACAGCCGATAAAAATATCCTGGTCGATGATGCTCGCATGCACCGCATCATGCATTTGCTGGGCACTGGTGACATCAATACGTGTGACACCTGTCGGCACCGACAATGCTACCGGGCCAGAGACTAAGGTGACGTCGGCCCCTAAACGGGCTGCCGCCTCGGCGAGGGCATAGCCCATTTTCCCTGAGCTGTGGTTAGAGAGATATCGGACTGGGTCTAGCGCTTCGCGGGTAGGGCCGGCGGTAATCATCACGCGCTTGCCTGAAAGCGGTTTGGGGCCGGACCAACGTTCGCATTCAGCCACTAAGGCCAAAGGCTCGAGCATGCGCCCGGGGCCCACATCGCCGCAGGCTTGCGCGCCACTGTCTGGGCCCCATATCAGGCAGCCTCGTGCACGTAGCCCACTCAAGTTCGCTTGGGTGGCGTGGGCGCGATACATTTGCTGGTTCATCGCCGGCGCAATCGCCAGAGGGGCATCGGTGGCCAAGCACACGGTAGTGAGCAAATCATTGCCCATGCCCGCGTGGATCCGGGCTATCAAATCGGCGGTTGCGGGGGCAATCAGCACCAAATCGGCCCATTTAGCCAGTTCAATATGCCCCATAGAGGCCTCAGCCGCGGGGTCGAGTAAGCTATCCGATACCGGATGACCGGAAACGGCTTGCATGGTCAATGGGGTAATAAACTCTTTTGCAGCATGAGTCATCACTACCTTGACGGTGGCCCCGCGCTCGATGAGGCGGCGGGTGAGATCGGCACACTTATACGCGGCAATTCCGCCGCCCATGCCAAGCAAAATACGTTTACCGGCCAGCGTCTGGGCTGGCTGCTGTGAACTATTGGCCATAATGCTCTGTGTGTTGGAACATGAATGACAAAACCATACCATAATCCTTAGCGCAAAAAGCTTGTTTGAGCGCATGAATCCGCATGGGGTGTGATTCGCGTTGGATGTGATATGGCTAGCGCGCGGCTGAAAGCGTTAACGGTGGCTCATGATAAAATCGCGAACGCGCCGCAGTTACATGTAAAAGTCATTGCGGCGTGAAAGGCGCTTACTTTAACTGGCGGCAACGTTGAAGAGGAATCACTATGAGCCTAAAAACCTTGCCGCAAGATTGTCGTCCCAGAGAACGCTTGTTAGCACGGGGAGCGGAAAGCCTCTCGGATGCCGAGCTATTAGCGATTTTTTTACGCACGGGCGTCACAGGGATGAGCGCGGTGGCGTTGGCCGATCATCTTTTGCAGGATTTTGGCTCGCTCCGGTCGCTGATGGGGGCGGACCAAGGGGCGTTTTGTCAGCGAAAAGGGCTGGGTAGCGCCAAATATGCTCAGTTACAGGCGGTATTGGAGTTGAGTCGACGTTATTTAAAAGAAACCTTGAGCAAAACCGATGCGCTGACCAGCCCGGACCATACTCGCCGTTATCTCTCGACCTTACTGCGCGACCGGCCTCGCGAGGCATTTTACGTTTTATTTCTCGATAATCAGCATCGCGTGATAGCCGATGAGCAGCTTTTTGAAGGCACACACAATGCGGCGAGCGTTTATCCACGAGAAATTGTCCGTCGCGCGCTTGAGTTGCATGCGGCAGCACTGATTTTGGCCCATAACCATCCATCCGGTGTGGCAGAGCCGAGCCAGGCAGACCGACATATTACCGATAGAATTGCCAATGCCTTGTCATTAGTGGAGGTTCGCGTGCTTGATCACCTAGTGATTGGGGACGGAGATGTGGTATCGTTCGCCGAACGAGGTTGGTTGTTATCCCCTTAAGGATCGCCATTGGCGAAAAAAACGATCAAAAAGCGCATAAAAGGATCTGCTCGGGACTTGAGCAATGTGAATTCAGTTAGTATAATGCGCCACCTTTGATAGCCTTGACCTTCGACCTGACCTTAACGATGCAGGACTGGCGGACAAGGTTGATATCGAGCCGAAACGATTTTGGAGAGACTTTCATGTCACGAGTATGCCAAGTAACTGGCAAGCGTCCTGTAGTTGGTAACAACCGCTCTCACGCTAATAACGCCACCAAGCGTCGTTTTCTGCCGAACCTGCAAACTCATCGTTTCTGGGTAGAAAGCGAAAAACGCTTCGTTAAACTGCGTCTATCTACTAAAGGTATGCGCATCATCGACAAAAAAGGCATTGATTCTGTACTTACAGAAATGCGTGCCCGCGGTGAGAACGTATAAGAGGAATTAGAGAATGGCTAAAAACGGCGTTCGTGAGAAGATTCGTCTAGTATCCTCTGCAGGTACTGGTCACTTCTACACCACAGATAAGAACAAACGTAACATGCCTAGCAAATTCGAGATCAAAAAATTTGATCCTGTAGTTCGCAAGCACGTTATGTATAAAGAAGCCAAAATCAAGTAATTTGATTAACGCTTTGAGAAAGACCCAGCCTAGGCTGGGTTTTTTTATAACTAAAATCTGGTCACATTTGCGGTATACTGGGAAAGACACGCGTAACGTCCTCAGGTGAACCGACATGAAGCTAAAGCGGCAGACATGGAATAACATCCTGATTCTCTCAGTGGTGGTTTTTTTTGGCTTAATGCTGCTGCCAGATTATTTGCGCCATCAACGCCAAGCACGGGCAACACCTGAGGGGGTGATTGCGCTGGTTGAGTCGCGCAGTGATGTGCTGTCGTTGCGGTTTTCCCATTTAACACTGACGCGTACGTTAGAGGGCTGGCAATCGGATAAACCCTTGGTGATTAGCCCGACAGAGCTTGCCCAGCGCTGGCTGGGGCTGACTGGGACGCAAGTCGATGACACCACCATGCAGTCGTTGCGACCCCAATTAACGTCTCCCCGTACGTTGGAGCTTACCCGTAGCCCCGACCAAGAGCCCATCCGCATTACCTATTACCAACAACCCCAATTTTGGTTGATGCAAAACGAGCACGGCCAATGGCTAGCGGTGTCGGTAGATAGTCGGTATCTTTTTCCGCTATCAAAGTCGTAAATATTAAGCGCTGTCTCTATGCCAGAGTTACCGGAAGTAGAAGTAAGCCGTTTAGGTATCATGCCGTATGTTGAAGGGCAAACCGTTACTGAGATTACCATTCGCCAGCCTAAGCTGCGCTGGCCGATCCCTGAGACGCTACAACAGTTAAAAGGTCAGGTGATCCGACGGGTGACCCGTCGCGCCAAGTATCTTTTATTGGAGACGGACGTCGGTACTGCGATTGTGCATCTTGGCATGTCGGGCAGTTTACGAGTACTGCCCACCTCTTTTGCACCGGAAAAGCACGATCATGTGGATGTCACGCTCAGCAATGGTCGTGTGATTCGTTATCACGATCCGCGCCGCTTTGGCGCCTGGCTGTGGCAGGAAGGGGATTTACCGCATCCTGTATTAGGCAATCTGGGCCCCGAACCACTCACTGATGCGTTTAACCCAGACTATTTATTGGCTAAGGCGGCGGGCAAAAAAATGGCAATGAAAAGCTTTATCATGGACAACGCGGTGGTGGTAGGCGTGGGAAATATTTACGCCAATGAATCGCTGTTTTGTGCGGGTATTCACCCCAAACGTCCTGCAGGGAGTCTTTCCTTTGTCGAGGCGACAAAGCTTGTGGATGAGATAAAAACCGTGTTAGCGGCGGCAATTACGCAAGGCGGCACCACGCTAAAAGACTTTACCCAGGTAGATGGTAAAGCCGGTTATTTCGCTCAAGAGCTGCGCGTTTACGGTAAATCGGGTGCGCCGTGCCCCGCTTGTGGCGTGACCCTTGAGCGGATGGTTATCGGCCAGCGGGCAACCGTTTTTTGCCCGCAATGCCAGCCCTTATGAACGCTTGTCTTGCAGCTTTTCTTGCAAGGCGGTCAGTACGCTAGGCGCGACAAACTCACTGGTATCACCGCCGTGTAACGCCACCTCTTTGACCAACGTCGAGGAGATAAATGAATGCTCCTCTGAGGGAGTGAGGAACACACTCTCGAGCGCTGGCATTAATCGGCGGTTCATATTGGCCAGCTGAAATTCATACTCAAAGTCAGAGACCGCGCGCAAACCGCGCACCAGAATATTGGCCTGGTACTGCTTGGCAAAATTGACCAGCAACCCTGAAAAGCCCACCACTGAGACATTGGGAAGGTGCGCGGTAACCGCTTGCGTGAGCGCCACGCGTTCATCCAGGTCGAACAGTGGCTTTTTGCTTGGGCTAGCCGCGATCCCCACAATCACATCATCAAACATTCTTGCCGCCCGCTCAATCAGATCCAGATGGCCATTCGTGATGGGATCAAATGTGCCTGGGTAAATCACGCGTGTATGCTGTTTGTGTGTCACGAGCTTTTCCTTAAAAACGTTGATCTGGGAAGAGGTTATCAAATCCTTGTCCATCACGCATTGTTCTTACAGCGCCGTGACCTCTCGCCTGTGAATCCATTGGCGAGCAAGGTACACTGATGTGCGCCAGCGTCAGTGCGCAAACAGGAAAAACCGTGAGTATAGAAGTAGAGCAACGCGACAACGAGTGTATTTGGTACGACCCTGCCTTGGTGGAGGGCGATCCTCGTCAGTATTTTGATATTCATTTTTGGCATCAGCAAGCGGCCGTCACCGGCTCAGCGAAAGGGCGTGGTACCACGTTCTTTATCCGAGGGCCGAAAATGGAAATGGCGTTACGTCATTACTACCGCGGTGGCTTGTTTGGTAAATTCGTGAAAGATCAGTATTGGTTTCAAGGGTGGGAAGCGACTCGTTGTGGCGCTGAGCTCAACTTACTGGCCTATCTTCGCGAGAAAAAAATGCCGGTACCTCGTCCTGTTGCCGCGCGTGCAGTAAAAAATGGCCGTACCTATCGTGCCGATATCTTGGTGGAGAAAATCCCAGGTGCGCGCGATCTGGTTGCTGTCTTGAGTGAAAATAGCTTACTTGCCCATGATTACCGCGCCATTGGGCGTCTGGTTCGCCGCCTACACGACGCTGGTGTGTGTCATACCGATCTGAATATCCACAACATCCTGCGTGATAGAAAAGGAAAGTTGTGGCTGATTGACTTCGATAAGTGCCAGCAGCGCGATGGCGAGCAGTGGAAAGAGGATAACCTTGCCCGCCTTCATCGCTCGTTTAAAAAAGAAAAAGAGAAGCGTCAGATCCGTTGGCAACCCGAAGACTGGGCTGCCGTATTAAAAGGCTACAATCATATCCGTAAGTAAGACGCTAGCGCGGGCGATTAAGCCAGGGGGCGAGAGCCTGCAAGGTGCGCTCGACCGCGCCACGATTTTGTTCAACCACAGAGAGCCCAGCGTTGCCGGCTTGTGCGGCCAGGGCGGGGGCACTGAAAAAAGCACCGATTTTAGCGGCGAGGTCTTGGCTGTCGTTACACACCTGTAGGGCGCCTGCCTCAATCAGCGCGTCGCCAATCACTTGGAAGTTATAATAGCTTGGGCCAGTTAAAAGGGGCTTGCCTAACGCCGCAGGCTCAAGCAGGTTATGTCCTCCCACTTTGGTGCCTAAAAAGCTGCCCGCCATCACCACCACATCCGCGGCTGCCAGGTAGGTCATCATCTCTCCCATGGTGTCTCCAAGATAAACTTGGGTGCTGATTGCCAGCGGCTCACCCTCGGTGCGTCGTTGTACGCTGAGCCCTTGGGTGGCCACTTGCTGGGCTACATCATCAAAACGTTCTGGGTGTCGAGGGACCAATATCAGCAAGGCGTCTGGGTAGTCGCGCAGTAATACACTGTGAGCGGTGAGCAAGGTGGCGTCTTCTCCCGCGTGAGTACTGGCACCTATCCAGCAAGGACGCTCGCCACGTGCTTCACGAAGTGCGGCACCCAACGCCGGATCCACGGCTTTAATATCAAATTTCACCGAGCCAGCCACCGCGAGCTTGTCATGCGCGACACCGAGGCTTGCAAAGCGCGCCTGATCGTTTTGATGCTGACAAACGATCAAGTCGATATGTTTGCTCATGGCGTGAAAGAGCGGGGCGATTTTTTGGTAGCGTTGGCAAGCTTTTTGAGAAAGCCGGGCGTTGATAACCGTAATGGGGATGCCCGCTCGACCCACATGATGCAAGGTATTTGGCCAAAGCTCGGTTTCCATAATCACGCATAAACGGGGAGAGACCGCACGGAGAAAACGTTTTACCGCAAAAGGGAAATCGACCGGCATATAGCGGTGTATGACACCATCGATACGCTCGGCTTGCTCAGCGCCTGTGGCAGTGGTAGTGGTGACAAGGATCGGGACATCTGGATAGACTTGTTGCAGCGCGCTGATCACTGGTTTTGCGGCGAGGACTTCGCCCACCGATACTGCGTGCAGCCAAATAGGCTGACCGTCTACGTTGGGCGTTCCACCAAAGTGCTCACGCCACCGCTCGCCAACAGCAGGCTTACCAGGCCGTTTGCGATAAAGCCCAACAAGCAGAAAAGGGGCGGCAAGCGTGAGTAACAATGTATATATCCAGCGCACAAGTTGGCTCCTATTGATAGCTTGTTGCCATGATAGCGTTTTGATAGCGTTTTGTTGATGTTTGATTGTCGGTAGTAGCTCATGCCTTGGGCGTTGTGAACAGTAAGCGATAACTAAACTGTGCTAAAGTTGGCGGCATTTAGTAGAGAAAAACAGCAATAACATGGGAATACTTAAAAAATAAAGAAAAGTATCAGAGAGCGTAAGCAGCGACATCGCAATCAACGAGAACATTGAAAACATTTTCGCGACGCGTCTTCGCCAAGAGAAACTTCACCAGCAGATGCTTACCGATACAAGCTCCTTGGTTTCCGCTCACTCGTATTTTGATACGCCGTTAGTTGTTAGCTTGACCTCGTTTGCTGAAAAGGTGCATGAGGTCTATCTTGTCGTCGAGTCGTTGGCGCAGCAGACTTGCCCACCAAACCGCATTATTCTATGGCTCGACGAAAAGGAATACAGTAATGAAAATCTGCCACACTCGCTAAAGCGGCAACGTGAGCGCGGGCTGGAGGTAAGATATTGCGACAGTACCAAGTCATACAAAAAGATTATTCCCACCTTGAACTTGGTGCCCGAAGCCTATGTATTGACCGTTGATGATGATGTGCTGTATCCGCATAGCATGATTGAGGGGTTAATTCGCGCTTGCTACCGTCACCCTGGTCATATCTATGGTCATCGCGGGCACAAGATAACCACCCGTGGTGGCGAAGTGCGACCCTATAAACGCTGGCAATACTGCGCTAGCTTCTCTGCACCCAGTCATCATCTGATGCTCACTGGCTGCGAGGGGATATTATATCCGCCGCAATCGCTTCATCCTGATGTGCTCGATCAGTCATTATTCATGCAGCTTGCGCCGAACGCCGATGACTTGTGGCTAAAAATCATGGCAATCCGCCAAGGCAGTCTGTGCATGAAAGTGCCATATAGCGATCCATCGCTGGCTTTAAAACGGTACCGTGCAATTGGTCTAGCGCAGGCGAACATTCGCCAAGGTGGCAATGATAAGCAACTCAACATGCTGCTTGACCATTATCCTGAGGTCAAACAGGCATTATTGGCTGATGCTAGTGCGTGATCACTTGTTGGTAGAGATCTTGATAGGTGATGGCGGTTTGGGAGATATCACACGCAGCCGCTTGCTGGTGGCTGCCTTTAATAAGGTGAGCTCGCAGCGCGTCTTGTTGAGCAATGTCCGCGATATATTGTGCTAACTGGTTGGCGTTGCCTGGCTCAATGAGATGTCCGGTGACCCCATGTCCAATGATATCAGGTATCCCGCCGGCTCGGGCGCCGATCACGGGCAGCCCTGCCGTCATCGCTTCTAAAATAACCGAGCCTAAGCCCTCTGTATAGGAAGGGTGGACAAGCAAATCGGCCGCCGCGAACCAATCTCCCATATTGGTTTGTTTACCCATAAACTGCACGTTCGTAAGCCCCTGAGCTTGCCCCTCGAGTGACGCTCGCTCTTTGCCGTCACCGAGTAAGCAAAACTGAATGTCAGGTGATGTGTCAGCCAGTAACCGTGCAGCTTCAATCGTGACATCAAAGCCTTTATGCGCATACATATTGGCGGCATGAATCACCAAGAACTTACCACGAAAGTGCGCGTTGATTTGCTCCACCTTATCTTGCGAGACAGGGTAGGTGACAGGAGAGCTAGGGATTTTGACTAACTTGGCATCAGGATGGCGTTTTTCTAGTTGATGGACGATCTCCGAACTCAAACCGACCAGCGCGCTGGCTTTGCGGTATGCAAGTTGAGATAACCACTTTTTCTTTAAAGGGTTATCAATGCGGCGTGTCACTATGTAGGGCACGCGGTGCAATAGGTGTTGAAACAGTGCCCAATAAATGGCGCGGCCTTCGTGAACATGGATCAGATCGCATGTCGCAGTGATTGAGCGCCCATGTTGCCGAGTATAGTGCGGACAAAGCACGATTTGGCATTGAGGTATCGCGCGAAGCTCGTCGACTAGCGGGCTTTTGGGGTTCACCACCGCCGTTAGCTGGTAGCCCATTTGGGCTTGTTGCTGGATCAAAGTGAGAGTTTGGCGCTCCCCACCACTAAAGCCTGACGCGAGATTGACGTGACAAATGTGCATTTAGGGCGCCTTTTTTACATACTCTCTCAACCATAGATCTGCGTAACGTGTAAAAACAACGTTCGCACTTAACAGCGCAAGAACTAACCCATGTCTACCATCTAAAAAACCCTTCTTAAAAAAATACATCTTTATAAATCTGAACATAGAATGGGAGATGGCTTTTGATAAGCTTGATGTCTTCTTTCCTTCTCGCTGGTCGCTCCACAACTTAATATACTGATTGGTTTTCGCTGTATATTCATGAAGGTATTTAAAGGTGTTGTGTTTTAATGTGCCACCTAAATATATTTTTTTATGGGTGTTAGGCACAACGACATGTTCATGTACTAAAGAATCTGAATAGTGCGCTTCTGATGTTTTATAAAGGCGACAAATCCAATCAGGGTGCCACCCAGAATGTTTTATCTCTTTTCCAAAAGCACTAGATAATCTATTAACATAAAAAACACAATTAGGTCGAGCTTCATCAAGAGCATGAAGAATGCTCTCTTTTAGCTCAGGCGTCACTATTTCATCTGCATCAAGCCAAAGTACAAAATCGCTGACTACGTGCGACTGAGCTCGCTGACGTTGCTTACCAAAGCCAGGCCAATCGGTGGTAACGTAAACTTTGTCAGTAAAACGTTTGGCTATATCAACAGTGTTATCTGAGCTTCCTGAATCCAAAATAACGATCTCATCTACCCAATTACACACCGACTGTAAACATTGCGCAATGTTATCTGCCTCATTCTTGACGATGAGAGCAGCAGCAACCGTGTTGATGTTCTTGCTCATTGGTTATTACCCACCTTAATTAGAGAAACAACTCGGCTCGGGGCGAGATCGTTTAAACATTTTAAGTGCCCTAGGGGACATTCGCGCTGGAAGCAAGGACGGCACTCGATATCCGTGTGCACAATATCGACCTTACTGGTCAGCGGCGGGGTGTAATCGGGAGATGTTGAGCCGTAGATGGCTATCACTTGGCAGTTGACCGCCGCGGCGATGTGCATCAACCCCGAGTCATTGCTGACCACGGTTTGGCACGCACCCAAGAGGTCGACGGCTTCGATTAAGTTGGTTTTGCCTGCCAATACATGAATGTTAGGTGCGTTTTCTGCAAGAGCGGCAATTTTTTCACAGGTTTCAACATCTTTTGCCGAGCCAAATAGCCAGATTTGGTAGCCGTGTTGATGCGCTTGGCGTGCTACTTCAGCATAGTGCTGCTCAGGCCATTTTTTGGCGGGCCCGAATTCGGCACCCGGGCATAAACCGATCACAGGTTTGTCTTGATTTAATCCCAGTTTGGCGATGACGGCCGCTTGAGCGTCTGGGTCGATGTCTAGCGCCGGCTTAGGGAGGCTGTCTAGGCCGCCCAGCGAGGCAGAACTTTGCATCTCGGTGCGAGGGTGGGCCAGAGCAACATAACGCTCAACCATGTATTGAAACGCTTTTTTATTAGGGCGCAGATCATTGAGCAAACCATAACGCATTTCACCTTTCCAACCCGTACGCGTCGGGATCCCTGCAAACCACGGGATCAGTGCGGATTTAGCGGAATTAGGCAACACGTAGGCGCGATCATAATCGTGCGTTGCTAAGCGCTTGCCCAGTTGGTAGCGCTTACCGAAAGCCAACTCTCCATGGCCGAGTGGCATTTCAATGCTGCGATTAACCTCGGGCATACGCGCGAGAATTGGCGCGCACCAAGCGGGTGCCATGACATCAATCTGGGCGTCGGGAGATTGTTGTTTGAGGGCTTTATACAAAGATTGCGACATCACCATGTCGCCGACCCACGATGGGCCAATGACTAAAATGCGTGTCATGATGCCCGTTTCCTCTTTGCTTCTTGGTAGATATTACGGCCATCTTCTCGGGTGCGAAGCAGCTGCAAAATCCACATGTATTGATCTAGCTGGCCGTCGAGCATGGTCTCGATTTGTTGGTTCATCATGCGTGCGTCGGTATGACTCTCACCGGTTGGAAAGTCTTTAAACGCAGGGTGCACCTCGATAACGAAGCGGCCGCTTTTCGCATCAAAGCCGGAAAGCACAGGGACAATATGCGAGCGGGTGACTTTGCTTAATTTCCCGAGGCTGGGCAACGTTGCTTTGGTGGTGGCAAAAAATGGCACAAACTCGCTGCTCTCATCGCGCATATCTTCGTCGGGCAAGTAATACCCCAAAAATCCACGCTTAACTGCGCGGATAAAGGGTTTAATCCCTGCCTCACGCTCATAACAATTGCCGCCATATTGCACGCGTTGACGGTGCATGAGCCAGTCCAGCAGCTGATTTTTTTGCCGTTTTGAGAATGCCGCCACGGGGAGCCCTTGCGAGGCAAATAAAATCGCGGCTGCATCAATGGCCCAAGTATGGGGCACAAAGAGGATCACGGCCTCACCGTTATCAGTGTGCCGAGTGATATGTTCCATGCCAGTCACATCACAGTGGTTTTGAAACCACTGGCGACTACGCAAGGTGATCAGCGGAAAGCTCAGCAAAAAAGCCCCTGCGGTGGTCAAGATGTCGACTAATATGGCTTCGCGTGCTTGCGCGGATTTCTCGGGAAAGCAGGCTTCCAAATTAAGCCAGGCGTTAAGAATCGTGCCTTTTTTCTTTTTTACCAGTTTACGCGCCACCCATTGTGCGAAGCGATGCTTACCGCGCGCCGGCACCAGAAGGCTGAAAGGCATTGCGATGAGTAGCATCAGCCACGTGCCCCAGTATTTAGGCGCTAAGTAAGCACGCGAGAACTCTGGGTTATACGCGTGCGTGTCGTAATCGTGTCGCTGTTTTGTCATTGCTCTTTACTCGCGCCCCAGAACGTCTGAGGCGAACTGCTGTGATTAGCGATTGATTTCGGCAAGGTAAGCGGCGACACCTTCTGCCACTGTCTTAAAGGAGGCGGTGTATCCCGCTTCACGTACCTTGGTGAGATCGGCTTGCGTATAAGCTTGATAGCGACCTTTTAGGTGTTCGGGGAAGGGGATCTCTTCAATCTCGCCTTGGCCGTGGAAGTCGATAACTGCGTTGGCAACCGCACTAAAGGGCTCAGCGCGGCCGGTACCACAGTTGTAGATCCCGCTGATCTGTTGCTGCCAGAACCAAATATTCATTGCGCAGACGTCACCGACATAGACAAAGTCACGCTTGAAGGTATCACTGCCCTCAAAGAGTTTGGGGTTCTCGCCTTTTAGAATTTGTTGATTGAGGTGATAGGCCACTGACGCCATGCTGCCTTTGTGCTGTTCGCGCGGACCATACACATTAAAATAACGGAAGCCAGTAATGGGTGGCAGTGTCTCGCCATGGGCCTTAGCATCTTCTTGCACGCGACGAACATAGTTGTCGAATTGCTGTTTGGAATACCCGTACACATTCAGCGCGCCTTCATACTCTGGCGCTTCAATGAAGTCACTGTCGCGGCCACCATAGGTGGCGGCTGACGAGGCGTAAAGAAAGGGGATGTCACGGTCAATACAATAATGCAACAGCTCTTTGGAGTATTCGTAGTTATTGAACATCATGTATTTGCCATCCCACTCTGTGGTAGCCGAACAAGCACCTTGGTGGAAAATGGCTTCGATTGGGCCGAAATTTTCACCAGCCATGATTTGGGTAAGAAAATCTTCCTTATCCATATAGTCCGCGATGTCGAGGTCAACCAGGTTAACGAATTTGGTGCCGTCTTTGAGGTTATCGACCACCACGATGTCACGGTAGCCTTGCTCGTTCAGTGCTTTTACTAAGTTGCTGCCAATCATGCCAGCACCACCAGTCACAAAAATCATATCGTTACCTAATTCATCTCTATCTGACGACAGACCCCGTCGCCATTACTGTTGACTGTGATAGTATGGTTGAGCATCAACCGGGCAGAGGACTGAACCATACATGAAAACCCGAGACCGAATTATCCATGCTGCACTGGCTTTATTCAATCAACATGGTGAGCCGAATATCACCACCAACCATATCGCGGCAGATCTCGGGATAAGCCCGGGGAACCTTTACTACCACTTCCGTAATAAAGAAGCGATTATACACAGTATATTCGACCAATACGCGCAAGATCTTGCCCTTGCCTTTGATCCTAGTCAGCCTCGTGACGATACCCAAGCTTTACTGCAGCATTATCTCGATGCGACCTTTAGCTTGATGTGGCGTTACCGGTTTTTTTACGCCAATTTGCCGGACATTTTGCGCCGAGACGAAGCGCTACAGCAAAAATACCTGGGGGCACAGCAACAGCTACAGACCAACTTGATGACCATCTTGCATCACTATCGGCAAGCTGGTTGGCTTAGCCTCAATGACAGCGCCTTGTCCGCGATCGGGGAAACGCTTAAGCAAGTGGCGTCGAGCTGGATTTTCTACCAAAGTGCGCAAGCCCCCCAAACGCAAATTCATGCAGGCGTCATTTACAAAGGCGTTTTGCAGATGTTGGCATTGCTTCATCCGCTGACATCAGCACAGGGGCAAATGGCCATCACTGCGTTAATAGACCACTACGAGCAGCAGTTAGTTCGCCAAGACTCACGCTCGCTGGATACATTGAACTGAGTTATCTCTCTAGGCTGACGTCGCATTGCGCGATATTCGTCCAGCTTGTCAGTGATTACACGATATGAATCACTGTCTGGTGCCCCTTATTGGCACAAAACGCGTGAACGTGCCATGATAGCAAGCATTCATTCGTCGTACACAATGTGTGCGACGGCCTTCCCAAAGTAATCATCACAGCACGGAGATTGCGATGACGGCTGCCTTCTATCAGCAAATTCGTCATCAGCTTGAGCAAGTAAAAGCTGATGGCTTGTACAAAAGTGAACGCCTTATCACCTCGCCACAAGCGGCCAGTGTCGCCGTCAATCATGAACAGCAGGTACTGAACTTTTGCGCCAATAACTACTTGGGGCTGGCGAACCATCCTGAGTTGGTCAAGGCTGCCAAGGCAGGGATGGATGAGCACGGTTTTGGTATGGCGTCGGTACGGTTTATTTGTGGCACACAAGATGCACACAAAACCTTGGAAGCCAAGTTATCTGACTTTCTCGGGATGGAAGATACCATCCTTTATTCTTCATGCTTTGATGCTAATGCAGGATTGTTCGAGACCATTCTAGGCCCAGACGATGCCATTATTTCTGATGCGCTAAACCATGCGTCAATCATTGATGGCGTGCGCTTGTGTAAAGCGAAGCGTTTCCGTTATGCCAACAACGATATGGACGAGTTGGAAGCCCAGCTTCAAGCTGCGAAAGCGGCCGGTGTGGCGAATATCTTGATTGTGACCGATGGTGTCTTCTCGATGGACGGCGTAGTGGCGAACTTGCCGGCTGTGTGCGATCTGGCGGAGCAATATGGCGCGCTGGTGATGGTGGATGACTCCCATGCGGTGGGTTTTATGGGCGAGCATGGCCGAGGCACCCACGAATACCATCAAGTAATGAATCGCGTCGATATCATCACTGGCACCTTGGGTAAAGCCATGGGCGGTGCGTCAGGGGGTTACACCTCAGGCAAAAAAGAGGTGATTGATTGGCTGCGTCAACGTTCGCGCCCTTATCTTTTCTCCAACTCGCTGGCCCCCGCGATTGTGTCGGCATCAATTCGCGTGCTGGATATGCTGGCTGAAAGCGATCATTTGCGTGAGCAGCTTTGGGATAACAGCCAACACTTCCGTGCACGCATGACCGACGCTGGCTTTACCTTGGCAGGCGCGGATCACGCCATTATTCCCGTGATGCTCGGCGATGCCAAAGTGGCCAGTGAGTTTGCTGAGCGGATGATGGAAGAGGGCGTGTATGTGGTGGGCTTCTCCTACCCAGTGGTACCGAAAGGTCAAGCACGTATCCGCACCCAGATGTCAGCCGCACATACGCGTGAGCAACTGGACCGTGCCATTGATGCCTTCATCAAAGTCGGCAAAGAGATGCAACTGATTGGGTAATGTCATGACACAAACAACCATGAAAGCCTTGGCCAAGCTCAAAGCCGAGCCTGGCATTTGGATGACCGAGACAGAGCTTCCCGAGCTGGGTCACAACGATTTGCTGATCAAAATTCGTAAAACCGCTATTTGTGGCACCGATGTGCACATTTATAAGTGGGATGAATGGTCGCAAAATACCATCCCTGTGCCGATGGTGGTCGGCCACGAATATGTGGGTGAAGTGGTCGGCATTGGCCAGGAGGTACGCGGCTTCTCATTAGGTGATCGCGTATCGGGTGAAGGCCATATCACCTGTGGGCATTGCCGGAATTGCCGTGGTGGCCGTACTCACTTATGCCGCAATACGGTCGGGGTGGGCGTCAACCGTGAAGGCGCATTTGCCGAGTACTTGGTTATTCCTGCTTACAATGCGTTCAAAATCCCGGATGAGATCTCGGATGACTTAGCCTCGATTTTTGACCCGTTTGGTAATGCGGTCCATACCGCACTGTCATTTGATTTGGTGGGTGAAGACGTGCTGATCACCGGCGCAGGACCGATTGGCATCATGGCCGCTGCGGTAGCGCGTCATATTGGGGCGCGTCATGTGGTGATCACCGATGTGAATGAATATCGCCTCGAGCTTGCCCGCAAAATGGGTGTCACGCGCGCGGTCAATGTGGCTGAGTCCTCTCTGGAATCGGTGATGGAAGAGCTGGGCATGACGGAAGGCTTTGATGTTGGTTTAGAAATGTCCGGCGTCCCCGCGGCGTTCAATAGCATGCTGACGGCCATGAACCATGGCGGTAACATTGCGCTTCTTGGCATCCCACCAAGTGATATGGGCATTGATTGGAACCAGGTGATTTTTAAAGGCTTGGTCATCAAAGGGATCTATGGCCGAGAGATGTTCGAAACCTGGTACAAAATGGCATCGCTAATCCAATCTGGCTTGGATTTAACCCCGATCATCACCCACCACTATAACGTGGATGACTTCCAACAAGGGTTTGATGTGATGTGCTCAGGGCAATCCGGCAAGGTGATCCTCGATTGGCAAGACTAATACCCGATAGCCGAAACCATGTTTAGTCGTGTTGATGCGCGCTAGGCACCACTGAAAACGCCCGCCTACTTGGTGGGCGTTTTTAATCTAGCCAAGGCATGGGGTTGGTGGTGTTGCCCTTGCGGCGAATTTCGAAATATAGAGAAGGAGTGGATTGTCCACCGCTGTCGCCCACCAAGGCGATAGGCTCACCGGCGGTGACGGTATCACCCACGTCCTTGAGCAAGGCTTGGTTATAGCCATATAAGGTCATGTCGCCTTTACCGTGATCGACGGCAATCAAAAGCCCATAACCACGTAACCAGCTAGACAGCACCACTTTGCCGGCATGCGCGGCCTTGACCTCGGTGCCGCGCTTGGCACCAATCACAATACCATTCCATGACACTTCACCGGATTGGCGCTCGCCAAAGCGGTGTAGCAACTTGCCTTTGGTCGGCCAACGCAATTTTCCCTTGGCTTTGCCGATGCCCGCCATTTTCACTTGTGCGCGCCGTGCGGCAGCGGCGATCTGCTCTTGCAGACGTTGCTTGTTGGCCTTGAGCTCGGCTAAGTAAGCGTTGTCGCTGGCAATTTTAGCCCGGATTTTTTTCGCGGTTTGGCTTTGCGAGGTTTGCTCACGCTCTAGTGCATGTTTTTTCTCAGTTAGCTCATCGATCAGACTGGCTTGTTTGGCACGTTGTTGATTAAGTTGGTGAGCGGTGAGTTGGTAATCGGTACGGTTGGCTGCCAAAGATTCGATTGCTTCTTGCATGGTACTGGCAAGTACCTCGGCGTAACGCGTCAGGCGGTCAAGCTTCGCTGGGGACTCTTGGCTCAGTAGGCGCTTAAGCTGGTCGTGCTCGCCTTGGCGGTATTGGGCATCGATTAATTCAGCCAACTGTGCCTGCTGGGCAATCATCTCTTGCTTAAGTCGGGCCTGCTTTTTCGTCAAACGTGTTATTTGGTCATCGGTCTGCTGCAGGGTTTGCTGAGCTTGACGAATCCGTTTAGACAAGACGTCAATGCGTTTCGACTGTGCTTTTAGATCGCTCTGTAACGTATTGAGTTTTTTGTTGTGGGCCGCCAATTGCGATTGCTGGCGGGCAATTTCATTGCTCACCCCCTCTAGCTCAGAGTTAGCATGGGCAGCGCCAACTAACAGGCAGAGAAAAACGCCAGTGCATAATGCACTGGCGCGGAGGGTTTGGCTTAAGCGTGTTCGTTTCTCCCGCATGGGGGGATTATTTCAGATCGAACAGTGGCTTGCCAGTCATCTCTTCAGGAATCTCCATCCCAGTCAAAGCCAGCATGGTCGGTGCCAGATCAGACAGTTTCCCGCCTTCTTTCAAGCTTACTGGCTGACTTCCCACATACATCAGCGGTACCGGCAGGTTGGTGTGTGCCGTGTAAGCACCGCCAGTCTCTTCGTTGACCATCATCTCTGCGTTACCGTGATCAGCGGTGATCAGCATCTGGCCATCCACTTCTTTAATGGCTTCCAACACTCGGCCAATGCAGTGATCAACGGCTTCACAAGCTTTCACCGCAGCGTCATACACCCCAGTGTGACCTACCATGTCACCGTTTGGATAGTTACAGATGATCATGTCGAACTTGCCAGATTTAATCGCATCAACCAGTTTATCGGTCAGCTCTTCAGAGCTCATTTCTGGTTGCAGATCATAGGTAGCGACTTTTGGTGAGGCGACCAAGGCACGTTCTTCGCCTTCAAACACGGTCTCGATACCGCCGTTGAAGAAGAAGGTCACGTGTGCGTACTTCTCGGTTTCGGAGATGCGCAGCTGGGTTTTACCGGTTTTCGACAGCCACTCACCCAAGGTGTTGGACAAGCTCTCTGGTGGAAAGGCGACCGTGGTATCGATGTCGGCGGCGTATTCTGTCAGCATCACAAAGTCAGACAGCTCAGCGTATTTCTTACGTGTAAAGCCATCAAAATCCGGCATAAAGGCGCGGGTCATTTGACGGGCACGGTCGGCACGGAAGTTCATGAAAACAACCGCATCGCCATCGTTGATGGTCGCTTTGTTGTCACCGACACGGTAAATTTCCGTTGGCGCGACAAATTCATCATTTTCTTCTCGGGCGTACGCAGCCTCTAGTCCCTCAACGGCGCTGGTCGCGGTGAACTCACCTTGTGCTTGGGTAAGCAGGTCATAAGCGCGCTCGACACGGTCCCAGTTGTTGTCACGGTCCATGGCGTAGTAGCGACCAACCAGTGATGCGGTACGGCCTTTACCCAGCTTTTCAAACAGGGCATCGAAGCGCTCTAGCGATGCTTTTGCACTGCGTGGCGGCGTATCACGGCCATCCAGGAAGCAGTGTAGATAAATCTGATCGGCGCCACGTTCTGCCGCCAGTTCAACCATCGCGGCAATATGATCTTCATGGCTGTGTACACCGCCTGGTGACATCAGGCCCATGATGTGCACGGCTTTGCCTTTATCGACGGCTTTATCAACGGCAGCTGTCAGCGCTGGGGTTTGGTTAAACTCACCATCGGCAATGGATTTGGCAATACGGGTCAAATCTTGATAAACCACGCGGCCGGCGCCAATGTTGACATGGCCAACTTCTGAGTTACCCATTTGTCCATCAGGCAGACCTACATCGAAACCTGAAGCAGAGATCAGGGTGCTGTTATCGGCCATGAGGCTGTCGATCACAGGGGTGTTGGCGTTGGTGATAGCATTATCACTTTGAGGGTCGCGATAACCCCAGCCATCGAGAATCACCAGTGCAAGTGGTTTTTTCGCAGACATGTTACGTCCTCTTAATTCAAGCAAAAGACTGACATTGGATGCCAATGACATTGGATGTCATGGAGCAACCACTGAGGCATGGAGCCAGATTCATGGCTAGCTTCAGGACTCAGTGTGTGCGTAATTTTACAACATTTTACGGGCTGATATGTAGGCTAAGATCAATTATCCCAGCTGACAAGTTAAGCAGCAAGCCTTGGTTGACTTGCCTTCGACCCTTGACTCCCCTCATTATGGCGAAGATCGCCGCTGTGCGCGAATGGCTTGGCTCAATTTCTGCGATTGATGAAACCTTCTTTCTTTTCAAGTTATTGAGCGGAAGGTGAAAACGTGCGGACGTGCGTATGAGTGAGCAAACGCGCGATTTCGTCTCGGCAGGCTGTAAAACCATGGCGAGCAGGTTATACTCGACACCATTTTCACCCTTGATGGACTCTCGCCTTTGGCGAGACAAGCAAGCAGTATAGAGCAAAGGTTATGCAGGAATATATTGATTTTGTCTCCAACAACATGATTCTCACCCTTGTCTGGGTGGGTTTGGCGGCCGCTTTACTGATGTCGCTGATTAAACAAAAAACGGCTGCCTACAAAGTGGTCGGTCCTAATGACGCGGCGATCCTTAACAACCGAGAGAATGGGGTGTTTGTCGACATTCGTAGCCACGATGAATTTCGAGCCGGCCACATCACGGGCGCGCTTAATGTGTTACCAAGCGAAATCAAATCACAGTCGTTTGGTGAGCTTGAAAAACATAAAAATGACCCCATCATTGTGGTATGCAAAACCGGTCAAACGGCGGCTGACAGTGCCAATCAATTGGCAAAAGCTGGCTTCGAATCCGTGTATGTTCTCAAAGACGGTTTGACCTCTTGGAACGATGCCAAAATGCCACTTGTTCGCGTCAAAAGCGGTAAGGGCAAAAGCAAAAAGAAAAAGTGATCCTTCACTCAATTCTCGGGCAGCCGCATGACGCGGTGGCTCGCATTTTTTAATGTGCCTGGCGCATTTGCAATTTTTAAATAAGGACGAACCATCATGGCTGAAGCCGAAAACAACCAACAAGCCGAGCAAAATTTTGCCATTCAACGCGTTTTTCTCAAGGACGTGTCTTTTGAAGCACCAAACTCTCCAGAAGTGTTCCAGCAAGATTGGGCGCCAGACGTTAACCTGGATTTGGACACGCAAAGCCGTGAGTTGGGTGAAGGCATCTATGAAGTGATCTTGCGTTTGACCGTGACGGTGAAAAACCAAGAGAGTAATGCGTTCCTGTGTGAAGTGCAGCAGGGGGGGATTTTCTCGGTATCAGGCATGGAGTCACCACAACTGGCGCATTGCCTGGGCGCGTTCTGTCCAAACATCCTCTTCCCGTATGCGCGTGAAACGATTTCGAGCTTGGTCGTTAAAGGTACCTTCCCGCAACTGAACTTGGCACCGGTTAACTTTGATGCCTTGTTTATGAACTACCTGCAGCAGCAGGCGGGCGAGGCATCAAGCGAAGAAGACGCACAAGCATAAGGTGTGATGATGACAGATCTTGCTCCCACTCAAGATGCGGCCATTACGGTTCTGGGCGCTGGCTCTTACGGGACGGCGCTGGCGATCTCGTTGGCCAGAAATGGTGCCAACGTGGTGTTATGGGGGCACGATCCGAGTCATGTCGCGCAGCTAGAGATTGATCGCGCCAACCATGCTTTTCTCCCCGATGTTGTATTTCCAGACTCGTTAGTGCTCTGTGCGGATCTCTCTGTTGCAGTCAATGCCAGTCGCGATTTGCTTGTGGTCGTCCCCAGCCATGTGTTTGCTGATGTACTGAGCCAAGTGCGTCCGCACTTGCGTGCCGACTCGCGTATATGTTGGGCGACCAAAGGCCTAGAACCTGAGACTGGACGCCTATTGCAAGAGGTGGCGCGGGAACAATTGGGTGACGATATTCCGCTCGCGGTTTTATCGGGTCCAACGTTTGCTAAAGAGCTCGCAGCCGGTATGCCGACCGCGATTTCTGTGGCCTCGCCCGACGCAGAGTTTGTGAGTGATTTACAAGAGACCATTCATTGCCAACACAGCTTCCGCGTCTACGGTAACCACGATTTCATTGGCATGCAGCTTGGCGGCGCGGTGAAAAACGTGATTGCGATTGGCGCCGGGATTTCCGATGGCATTGGCTTTGGCGCCAACGCTCGCACGGCTCTTATCACGCGGGGCTTGGCGGAAATGACCCGGTTAGGCGAAGCGCTGGGAGCGTCCCGCGATACCTTTATGGGAATGGCGGGGTTAGGGGATTTAGTGCTGACGTGCACCGATAACCAGTCGCGCAACCGTCGCTTTGGTCTAGCGTTAGGCCAGGGTGAGGACGTACAAGGTGCCCAAGATAACATCGGCCAAGTGGTCGAAGGATATCGCAACACCAAAGAAGTATGGGCACTGGCCCAGCGTGCGGGAGTTGAAATGCCCATCGTCGAGCAGATTTACCAGGTGCTGTATCAAGGCAAACTGGCCCATCATGCTGCGCGAGATTTGCTGGCACGAGACAAAAAGTCCGAATAACAGCAAAGACGAACAGAGTAACGCGCGTGGTGAGAACCGCGCGTTTTTTTTATACACTGGCGTGGGGCGGTGTTGTCGCCTGAGTGGTAGATCATTTGGGATAAGGATGAAGGCAGTGAATCAGGCTAAAAAACAATGCCAACAAGATCGTGTCTGGCAAGCAGTGAAAAAAGAAGCGCGCGAGCATTCAGAGCGTGAGCCGATGTTGGCGAGTTTTTACCACGCCACCATTATTAAGCACGACAATTTAGCCAGCGCATTGAGTTATATTCTCGCCAACAAGCTTTCCACGCCCTCGATGCCCTCAATGGCGGTGCGAGAGGTGATAGAAGAAGTCTATGCTAACGATGCTTGCGTGGCGGAATCCGCCGCGTGTGATATCTGTGCCACCGTTGAGCGCGATCCGGCTGTCGAATTGTATTCAACGCCACTTTTGTACTTAAAAGGCTTTCATGCGTTGCAAGGCTTTCGGGTTGCGAACTGGCTATGGCGTCAAGGACGAAAAGAGTTGGCCACCTACTTACAAAACCAAATTTCGGTGACCAGCCAAGTGGATGTTCATCCAGCGGCCTGTATTGGTCGTGGCATTATGTTTGACCACGCCACGGGTATTGTTATCGGTGAAACCGCAGTCATTGAAGACAATGTGTCTATTCTCCAAGATGTCACCTTGGGCGGCACCGGCAAAGAGGGCGGCGACCGCCATCCGAAGATCCGTACGGGCGTGATGATCGGTGCCGGGGCGAAAATTCTGGGTAATATTGATATTGGTGAGGGAGCGAAAATTGGCTCCTGTTCTGTGGTGCTTAACCCCGTACCGCCTCACACCACGGTGGCTGGCGTACCGGCAAAGATTGTGGGTCGACCCAGCTCGCACATGCCATCGCTGGATATGGATCAAGAGTTTAATGGCTCGCATAAGACATTTATCTCGGGAGATGGGATATAGCGCGGCTTGCATAAGCGCGGCTTGCATAAGTGCGGCTTGCGTAAGTGTGGGCCTCATCCAAGCCATCTCAGAATAAAAAACGGAGCCGTCAGGCTCCGTTTTGTTATGCATAAATCATGATGCCGCTATTTAGAACAGCTTTTCGGCGACTTCGTATAAATCATCGCGGAATGGGCGCTTCATGTTTTCAATCGCATCGATGATGTCGTGGTGCACCATTTTGTCATTCTGAATACCGACACAACGACCACCTTCACCTTGTTGCAGAAGGTCAACGGCGTAAGCACCCATGCGCGAGGCAAGAATGCGGTCAAAGGCGCCAGGCTGGCCGCCACGTTGAATATGACCAAGAATGGTCGCGCGTGTTTCGCGGCCGGTTTCTGTCTCGATGAACTTCGCGAGTTCATTGGCGTCGGTCATCAGCTCAGTAATTGCGATAATCGCGTGTTTCTTACCTTTGTAGATGCCTTCTTTAACCTTGGCGAGAAGCTTGTCTTTATCCAAGCCGATCTCTGGGGTGATGATGTATTCACAGCCACCGGCAATTGATGCCATCAGGGTCAGATCTCCGCAATGGCGTCCCATCACCTCAACAATTGAGATACGTTGGTGAGAAGATGAGGTGTCGCGCAAGCGGTCAATCGCATCAATCACGGTGTTCATCGCCGTCATGTAGCCGATGGTATAATCCGTACCGGCGACGTCGTTGTCGATGGTGCCAGGTAAGCCGATGCAGGGGTAGCCCATTTCGGTGAGCTTTTTTGCCCCCATAAAGGAGCCATCGCCGCCGATCACAACCAAGGCGTCGATGCCGTGCATCTTCAGATTTTGGATCGCTTGCTCACGGACTTTCTCTTCGGCAAACTCAGGAAAACGTGCCGAGCCTAAAAACGTCCCGCCACGGTTAATCACATCGGAAACACTGGTGCGGTTGAGGCGCTCAATACGGTTTTGATGCAGACCGAGAAAGCCATCATAAATACCATACACTTCTAAGCCTTCGCTGAGCGCGCTGCGAACCACACCGCGAATCGCTGCGTTCATACCTGGCGCATCACCGCCACTGGTCAAAACACCAATTTTTCTAACCATGGTTACCCTCTAACTGTTCGTCACTTATTTCGTGCCGATTGCGGTAATGGCAACCTGCTTGCCCCAGTGAACCCGCAATGACGATCGCTTAAACTGTAATTTTCCTACTTCTGTAATAGTATTACAATTGCTATAGGAAAAAAGTTGATACATGTCAGCCCGATGAGCTTTTGTTCATGCCATCAATCACGCTTTTGCCTCTTTTGGCACCACGGATTTAGGGTCTTGATGAATGATCACATCCGCCCCGGGAAAGGCGACGAGCAATCTATCTTCCACTTCATCGGCGATAGTATGTGCATCCACTAAGGGTAGCTCGTCATCCAGCTCTATGTGTAATTGGATAAACTTTGTCATGCCCGCCTGACGAGTGCGCAATTGATGAATGCCGTGCACCCCTACCACTGAGCTCGAGAGCACAGCAATTTTTTCTTGTTCTTCAAGCGGTAACTGCCTGTCGAGCAGTGATTGGATGGCCTCGTAAGCCATTTTAAGTGCTTGCGATAAGATAAACAGACTGATCGCAATCGCGAACCAGGCGTCGGCTTGCGCCCAGCCGTACCAGCTGAGGCCAAGCGCAATAATAATCGCAATGTTCATCAATAAATCAGATTGGTAATGAAGCGCATCGGCGGCGATGGCGGGGCTGGCGGTTTTACGGATCACCCACTTTTGGAATAGCACTAAACCCAGCGTGAGTACTGTCGCCCCGACACTGACCGCGACCCCAAGCTCGGGGGCAGCAATCGGCACGGGTTTGAACAAACGTTCGAGTCCGCTAAGCAGCAAGAATGAGGCGGAACCGACAATAAATGTTGATTGTGCGAGGGCTGCCAATGATTCCGCTTTACCATGACCAAAGCTGTGTTCACTATCAGCCGGCTGTACTGCATACCGCACCACGACTAAGTTGGTGAGCGAGGCGAGCAAATCGAGCAATGAGTCAACAAAGGAGGCCAGCACACTGACCGAGCCGGTGAGCCACCAAGCGATGAGTTTGGCTAATAGGAGAAGGGTCGCCACACAGGTGGCTGCCCACGCCGCGGCTTCGACCCAAAACGCATACTTTTTTGTCATACAGAGGGCAGTCGGTTAATCAACACTGCCCTCAAGTATATATGCCATTGACGGCAAACGTATGACACGGCGCAGGTTTAGCGCCAACAGTCACCTTTTTGACCCGACTGGTGATGCCCCCCTTTGCCACGGTGACCGTGACCGCGCTGATCCCGTTTTTCCATCATCGCATCACAAAAGGCGCTTTGTTGCTCAGGTGTCAGTACTTGCAACATGGCGTGTTGGTGACGAGCGTGAGCCAAACGACGCTCAAGCTTAGGTTGTGACTGAGACGCCAAGAGATCGCGCACCGCTGCTTCATCAAACGTCTCTTGGGTGAGCAGTGTATGCATGTTGGTATGGAAGTCGCCTCGTGCTTGTTGGCGCTGGGCACGGTAGTCATCTCGCAATGCTTCAAGCTGCGTCTTTTGCTCAGCGGTCAAATCCAGGTCACGCCACATACCGCGGTCCATGCCACCGCCAAAGTGCGGAGCAGCCAAGGTGGGAAGGGTTACTGCTGCAAGTGCCAAGCCAATGGTCAAGCGTTTCATCATCTTTCTCCTTTAGTGGATTGTTTACCCTGTTAGCCTACGTGCTGGGATGTAAAGTGACGTTATGGGATGTAAAGATGGGTAAAGTCACGCATGTGTATGAGCCGCTATGATAGAAATACACCCTGTTGGGTGTCACAAACACGCCACCTTGGGAGTGAGTGTAAAAGCATGTATCAGGTTTTAATCATCGATGATGACACAGCGTTAACGGACCTTCTAAGCGAACTGCTGTCCTTGGAGGGATTTTCGGTGTGCTGCGCGGATAACGGCCAAGTGGGTTTGGAGATGGCAAATGCGTCACCGCCCGATATTATTTTACTGGATGTGATGATGCCTGTGCTCAACGGGATGGAAACCTTGCGCCAGCTACGCGCGACCTCCAACGTGGCGATTTTGATGCTAACCGCGCGAGGTGAGGAAGTGGATCGTGTGATGGGGCTAGAATTAGGTGCGGACGACTATTTGGCTAAACCCTTTAGTGATCGTGAACTGCTTGCCCGAATGCGAGCGATTTTACGCCGGACGCAGGGAGATGGCGCCGAACCGACGCAATCGGACGAGGAACCTGTCCTCGCGCATCATGACGTGCGGGTCTACCCACGCCGGCTGGAAACCCTTTGCCAGGACGCACCGGTGGATCTAACGGGGATGGAAACAGAAATGTTGGCATGCCTACTGCAACACCCTGGCGAAGTGGTGAGTAAAGCCCTGCTCAGCGAACAAGTTCTGGGCAAGCGCTTAATGCCGTTTGATAGAGCGGTAGATGTACATATCTCCAACTTACGCAAGAAGTTGCCAGAGCGCCTTGATGGTAAGCCAAGAATCAAGACCTTAAGAGGTAAGGGGTACCTATGGGTCGATTAGCGACGTGGCGACAACGATCCGGGGCGCGTTGGGCGCGGGTGCCTTTTCTCGGCAGCTTATACGGTCGGGTTTTTATTATTTTCTGGCTTACTTTGCTGGCGGTATTAGCCGCGGTGATGTGGGCTCAGCGTGGTGACCCGCGTAGCCTGCATGCGATCCCATCCCCAGAAAAAGCGCGTATACAAGGTCAGATTGAGAAACTGATGGCCGTCGCGCAAGGTCGGGAGATACCGCTTTCCGTGTTGGTAGCACGGCAAAATCAACATCATGGACACCGTCGCACACCCTATAAGCTCTACTGGGTGCCTGACAGCGCACCACTCGACGCTCTTCCTCGCGAGTTACGCCACTTTATGTCACGCACTTCAGACTCCGCTACCCCCATGCAGCGGCTTTACCGAGGGACCATGCTCGCTGGGCCGTTTCCAGTTGTGACACCTGAAGGAGCAGGCCGTTTTTACCACGCCAGACGTTGGCAGCCTCGGCTACCCTTTGTCCTCAAAATACTGGAAAAGCCAGAGCACTTGCTGGTGGTAACCATGTTGGTGAGCACCCCTTTGCTGTTGTGGCTGGCGTATACCTTAACGCGCCCGGCCAGACGTTTTCAGGCGGCCAGCCGACGAGTGGCGCACGGTGAATTGGTGACCGATCCTCAGCTTGAGCGAGGTCCAAGGGAGTTTCGTGATGCAGGGCGGGGTTTTAACCAAATGGTCACTGCGCTTAATCAGATGGTGACGGGGCAACAACAGCTGGTCTCAGATATTTCTCATGAATTACGCTCGCCGCTCACGCGTTTGCAAATGGCGCGGGCCCTCGCTGCGCGTGAGCTGGGCGATAGCGAGGCGTTAGCGAGAATTGAACGCGAAGCGAGCCAACTTGAGGCGTTGATTAGCGAGTTACTCACTTTGTCACGCTTACAATCCCAAGGCCACCTGGAGCGAGAAAGGATCAGTGCTGATGCCTTGTGGCAAACAGTGGTAGAAGATGCCCAGTTTGAAGCCGGTCAACAAGATAAGCAAGTCACCAGTAATGTGATCCCCGATGCCATGCTGACCGCCAATGTGCGCCTGGCACGTAGTGCCTTAGATAACGTATTACGCAACGCCATTCACTATGCAGACCAACAGGTTAGCATCACGGTTGAGCAAAAAGGGGCACAATTGTGCATTGTGGTCGAAGATGATGGGCCTGGGGTACCAGAGACGATGTTAAAAGACATTTTCCGCCCGTTTTACCGAGTATCGGCCGCGCGCGATCGCCAAAGTGGTGGCTCAGGACTTGGGCTGGCGATTACTGCACAAGCGATTCAACAGCACGGTGGGCAGGTTAACGCGGCTAATCGCCCACAAGGTGGGCTGGCGGTGTGTTTATATTGGCCATGTGGTTAATATTGCGCAATCTACCAGCGGTTGCGACAATACCTGCCTTGCTTACTTTGGTAATGAGCTCTCATGTTTGATATCGCGCTCTATGAGCCTGAAATTGCACCGAATACGGGCAATATTATTCGCCTGTGTGCCAACTGTGGCGCGCACTTACATCTGATTGAGCCGCTAGGCTTTGATCTTGACGAGAAGAAAGTCCGTCGCGCGGGATTGGATTATCACGACCTTGCTCGCGTAACACGGCATAAAGATTATGCAGCCTTCGCGAAAGCAATGGCCGGCCGACGTGTTTTTGCGTGTACCACCAAAGCCACCCAGTTTCATACGGAGGCGACGTTTGCGGACGGTGATGTGTTGTTGTTTGGGCCAGAAACGCGCGGCTTGCCTGATGCGTTGATCCAAGCATTACCAGACGCGCAGCGGTTACGCATTCCCATGCAGCCAGAGGCGCGTAGCCTTAATCTGTCTAATGCCGTGGCCATTATTGGCTATGAAGCGTGGCGGCAATTAGGGTTTGCCGGTGCACAATAAAAAACGTCCCCAGTCTGGGGACGTTTTGTTAGACGTTTAGCGTCAGTCGCTTATGCTTTTTTCGCGTCAGCTGCTGCTTTAGCGATAGCGGCAAAGCCCTCTGCGTCAAGTGCGGCACCACCAACGAGCGCGCCGTCGATGTCTGGCATTGCAAACAGCTCAGCCGCGTTGCCTGCTTTCACCGAGCCGCCGTATTGAATAACCACTTTGCTCGCCACGCCTTCACTGTAAGATGCAATGTGCTTGCGAATCTCGGCATGGATATCTTGCGCTTGCTGTGCGGTAGCCGCTTTACCGGTGCCGATTGCCCAGATTGGCTCGTAGGCGATCACGGCATCGTTCAAGGCTTCAACCCCTTGCGATTGGATCACAGCGTCAAGCTGACGTGCACATACCGCGAGGGTTTCGCCCGCTTCGTTTTGTGCTTCAGACTCACCGATACACAGCACAGGCGTTAGGCCGTTTTCTTTTAAGAAAGCAAACTTCTGCGCGACAAATTCGTCAGACTCTTGATGATATTCACGACGCTCTGAGTGGCCGATAATGATATGGGTCGCACCAAAGTCTTTCAGCATCTCTGCAGAGATATCACCGGTGAATGCGCCGCTGTTGTGTGTGTCGACGTTTTGCGCACCGAGTTTGATGGCGCTATCAGCCAGCAGTTGCTCGGCTTGAGCCAAATACATCACTGGTGGCGCGACGGCAACGTCTACGCCTTCAACACCTTTAAGTTCAGCGTTTAGGCCGTTAAGCAGTTCAGTGACCATGGCTTTGCTGCCATTGAGTTTCCAGTTACCCATTACCAATGGACGGCGCATAGGAATTCCTCCGCGGTTTAGTTGATTTGAAGTCAAAAGATGTAAAGAAGGTAGTCTATTGTAGCGCGGCCTTCTCTGTTTAAAATCATAGTATGGCGAGAATGCTTTCGTTTTTACCCGTTTTAGGCCGAAAAGGGAACCTTAAGGTAGTAAATTTTCATCATAATGACAGGCTGACATCGGCAAAATTGTGACAGTCGCGCTCGTGGTAAGGCAAGACTTTCGGCACTATGCGAATTGGCGTTTTTAATGGAGGGACGTTTTATGCCCCATCTGGTGATGGAATACACAGACGCACTGGCCGAGCGCGTCAATATTGATCAACTGGTGGATGATCTTCATCGTGCCGCGATTGCTACTGACAGCTTCGACCCCGAGGCCTTAAAATCACGTGCTGTGCCTTGTGGTGTGTGGCGGGTTGGTGCTCAGTCAGACCGCAGTGAATTTGTCCACGTTGAGTTTCGTTTGCTTGCCGGGCGCAGTGACACGCAAAAAGCGGCGATTAGTGACGCACTCACCGCACCGCTGCGCGAGCACGCCGGTCACGTGAGCAGTTTAACGGTAGAAGTACGCGACATGGACACCAACAGCTACCGTAAGTGGGTGGGCGACAAGCAAGCGATGTAAAGCTAGCTTGGACGCTCGGGCGCATTGGCGGTCGCTTTTCTGGCGGCTTGGCCGACGCGAAAGTCCATAATGTCCGCTTGATGACTGCGCAACTCTTCCGGCGCCGTAAAGGCAGTGGCAAAGCGCGAGTATTGGCGGGTGAGAGCCTGAAACAACATCACGTTGACGTGTAAAGGGTTCTTGCCATGGTCAATCATTCGGTTGATATGGCTCAACATCGCGTGGAGCTGAGGTTGGGTGGCGTAAGATGCATTGGCGATGACATCTTCACTCATTGTTAGCCTCAGCTCTTCTAACGCACGAGGGTCAGACTCAGCCAGTGCCGCTAACTCATCGAAAGAGGGTAGGGTTTTCATCGCGTACTCCTTACACGCCGCCGATCCGCTGATCGTGTTACCAAAGCGTTAATTTAACTATGAGCCGGGGGCTGGAGGGGATCAAATAAGCGATGTCTGGCTATGTTGACGGCCTGAATGGAGATGCAGACGGAGGCGGGGGCAATCGACTGAATCTGAATTGGTTTTTGTGGTTAATTCTCGTCGATAAAAATGCCCTGCTTTACCGTATGCGTGTCAGCAAAGCAGGGCTCGCGTTTACCAATAGTGCTCGGTGGTGACGTTGCCGGGTTTACGACGCAGGTTTTTGCTCAGTCCTTTGCCTTCCAAGAGTGTTTTTACTTCTTTGACCATCGCCGGGTTACCACACAGCATCACTTGGCTGTGCTCAGGCGTGAGAGGGAGACCCACTACCCGTTCAAGCAGCCCGTCTTCGAGTGCGTGGGTGACACGTCCGGATAGGGCGCCAGCGGTCGGCTCGCGGCTGACGAAAGGTTGAATCACTAACTGATCGGGGTATTGTTCTTGCAGCGCGTTAAGCCGCGCTTGGTAGGTTAAATCCGCCGCAAAGCGCACGGCATGCACCAGTATCACTTTTCGAAAGCGCGACCATACGTCTCCTTGTTCCATCAAAGAGATATAAGGACCGATTGCCGTTCCAGTGGCAAACATCCAAAGGTGTTGGCCTTGCGGCACCTCGTCAAGGGTGAAATAGCCAGCCGGATCTTGTGTGATCATCACGTTGTCACCTGGCTCGAGTGCATGGAGCCGGGGTGACATTAAACCGTCTGCGACACGCGTGGCATAAACTTCTAAATATTTACTGTGTGGAGGATTCACGAACGAGTAGGCGCGTTGGATCAACTTGCCATCGATCTCCATGCCCAATTTTGTGAATTGGCCTGCCTTAAACGGCTCGACAGGGGCGGATAACACCAGGCTGAAGAGATCCTTTGTCCAATGTTGGTTCTCCACTACCTCAGCCTTGATCCAAGTGGCCATATTACCTCCTCACGTCTTTTCTCCAATACGGTATGTGCAGCGGCGCTGTCCTGAGACGATATGCTCTTCGCGTTCGACCCGGTAGGCGTCACCGAGTAGGTGGCGGAATAACTGGATTTCCGAGCGGCATAATGCCGGACAGGACTTCGCTGCATGACAGATAGGGCAGTGATGTTCAATCAGTATATAGTCGGTGCCGTCTTGATGAAGCTCGGCCATATATCCCTCGCTCTCTCTAAGATACGCCAAGGTTCGCAATTTAGCCTCTAAATTATCGCAATCTTTGAGCGCGTCTTGATATTGAGCAAAGGTGGCGGCTTCACGTTGAGCAATGACTTTTGCAACACCTTGCTCGCCAAACACGTCTTGCACGGAATCGATAAGGGTAATCGATAAATCATGGTGGCTGTCGGCAAACCGGCGGTGACCCTGGGCGGTGAGTGACCAGTGGCGTGACGGCCTACCCACTTTGGCGCGGATATCCTCAAAGTCGACCAAGCCATCGCGCTCTAAGCTTTGCAAATGTTGACGTACGCCCATGGTGGTCATGCCGAGCTGATCGGCCAGGGCTTTCGCACTTACGCTGCCTTCCCGTTTGATGGTGTGAAGAATGCGGTCAGTGGACTTCATGATTCGATTTCGATTACCCCAATCGTGTCGTCGCAAATAAATAAAGTAAACTATTTATAAAAGGGTAATCGAAATCGACGGGCTTGACCAGTCAAGGGCCGTATTCACGGCCACTAAGACTACAAGATGTGCGGTTTGATTGCTGCATCCTTACGGCTTAAATAATGGGTCGAGCGGATCCGACGAATGGTGCGGCACTGTCCGCGCACCACCAAGGTTTCAGTGGTCGCCAAGTCACCTTGGCGGGTAATGCCGTCGAGTAGGTCGCCTTTGGTGATCCCGGTTGCCGCAAACACCACATTATCGCTGCTGGCCATCGCCGATAGCGGCAGCACTTGGTTCGCGGCAATGCCCATTTGCGCACATCGCGCGCTTTCTTGCTCACCGAGTAAGCGATTGTCTGGGGTATCTCCTTTAACTTGGTGGCGTGGCAGTAATCGGCCTTGCATATCGCCGCCCAGTGCACGGATAACCGCTGCAGAGACCACGCCTTCTGGCGCGCCACCAATGCCGACCATGACATCGACTTCGCTTTCAGGCATACAGGTGAGAATAGATGCCGCCACATCTCCATCGGGGAAGGCAAAGACACGTATTCCTTGTGCCTGCATGGTAGCAATGATCTCATCATGGCGTGGTTTGGCCAAGGTGGCGACCACCAAGGTGTCGAGTGTTTTACCCAGCGCCACCGCAATGCGCTCAAGGTTATCGATTAAAGGTTTACTGAGGTCAATCGCGCCTTTGGCACCGGGGCCGACGACCAGTTTTTCCATGTACATATCAGGGGCTTTTAAAAAACTCCCTTTCTCTCCAGCGGCGAGGACTGCCAATGCGTTGGCTTGCCCCATGGCCGTCATTCGTGTGCCTTCTATCGGGTCAACGGCAATATCCACCGCATCGCCACCTAACCCGACGTGTTCGCCAATGTAGAGCATCGGGGCATCATCGATTTCACCTTCCCCTATCACGATTTCACCGTCGATATCAGTGAGATTAAGCAAGGTGCGCATTACTTCAACAGCCGCGCCATCGGCGGCGTTCTTGTCTCCTCGTCCCAGCCATTTGTACCCAGCCAATGCTGCGCCTTCGGTCACACGCGAGAAAGCCAATGCGAGATCACGTTTCATCTGTACTCCGGAAATATCAGCCACACGATTACAGGCCTTAGCCCAATTTGCGCGCAAGTCTACCAGAAAGAGAAAACGTTTGCGTTGGGTCTGGTCGGGTGTTTTTGCCGAATCTGAAACGGTGATGACAAAAGGCGCTGCATTTTTGCGCACTTGTACGCGGGCAGGTAGCGAGAACAGTGGCAGTCTGGTATCACCTGAGTACAATAAAGCCGGGGTGCACGTTCCGTTGCACGGGTTGCTGCGCATGATGCAGTAACGGGATCAATCGTCAGAAATAAGGTGGCCTTGATGTCATTGGAAGTATTAGAACAACTCGAAGCTAAAGTACAAATGGCGGTGGATACCATTTCGCTGCTACAAATGGAAATCGAAGAACTGAAAGAAAAAAACGGGTCATTGGAGCAAGATGCGGGCGCGGAGAAAGAGCGCCGTGAACAGCTCGAGCAGGAAAATGCCAAGCTCCGCGAAGAGCAACAAGCATGGCAAGATCGTATCCGAAGCTTGTTAGGTAAGATTGAGAACGTTGAATAAACAAAAACAGAGCCAATTGGCTCTGTTTTGCGATGAGGCGAGGCGACGAATCAGTTGTCGTCTTCCTCTTCATCGAGGTCGACGCCTTCCATTGCCAGCGCATCTGGTGAGAGGATCACGCCGGTGGTATCTGCATAAACATGATCGTCAGGCAAGAAGGTAACGCCGCCAAAGTTAACGGGTACGTCGGTTTCGCCCGTGCCTTGCTCATCAGCGCCAACAGGTATTGAGGCCAACGCGTGAATACCGATATCAATCTCATCGATGGTATCCACATCACGGACACAACCGTAAACAATGATGCCAGCCCAGTCGTTGTCAGCGGCAAGTTGTGCCATCTCGCCGTCAATAAGGGCGCGACGTAACGAACCGCCGCCGTCAATCAGCATAATTCGCTGCTCGCCATCTTGCTCGGCCAGTTCACGAACTAAACCATTGTCCTCAAAGCATTTTACTGTGGTAATTTGGCCACCAAACGAGCTGCGGCCCCCATAAGAGCTAAACATTGGCTCCACGACATCCACGTGTTCGGGGTACATGTCGCATAGTTCCGAGGTATTATATTCCATAGTCTAACTTCTTGTTGAGGCAGAAAAAGGCTGGCAAGCTAGCGTTGCCAACATGGCAAGTCCAAGTATAACGAGCCCATAAGGGTTTGCAATGTTAAAGCGGACAATCTGTGGTCTAATTAGACCAACAGCATTCCGGTCATAAACAGGCCATTGGTGATCAGTGCACAACGGACCATATTTCCCATCATAGGGCGCAACGCGCTCGCACTGGTTGCCTGGTAGACCTCACGGCCATGACGCACCAGCAGTGGCACACTGGCGAGGAACAGCCAGCCCAACCAGGCTTGCAAGGTGAGGGCGGCAAACAAGGAATAACAAACAATAGCACCGGCCAGCAAAATCACATGATACTGACGCCCGCGCTCTGGCCCTAAGCGTACGACCAGGGTGTGCTTGCCACAGGCGCGGTCGTTATCAATATCTCGCAGATTATTGATATTCAGCACGCCCACTGCCAGTAAGCCGCAAGCGGTAGCAGGAAGTATGACTAACGAATCAATATGCCCGACCTGTAAATAATAAGTGCCTGCGACGCCAAGCCAGCCAAAAAACATCAGTACCGATAAGTCCCCCAGTCCGCGATAGCCATACGGTTTGTTGCCGACCGTGTAGGTAATGGCCGCAACAATCGCCATCACACCAAGCAGCAAGAAACTGATAATGTCTGTGGGTTGCTGACAGGCAATTGCGATCAGCGCTCCGCCACTGAGTACGGTCAACGCGGTGTTTAAGAGCAGCGCGCGGCGCATGGTGGTTAGGCTGACGTTGCCGGATTGGATCGCGCGCATGGGGCCGATACGCGTTGCGTTATCCGTGCCTTTTATCGCATCACCATAGTCGTTCGCGAGGTTGGAGAGGATCTGCAGCAATAAGGCAGTGACTAGCGCCATGGCGCTGATTGACCAAGAGAGGCGCCCTTGCGAGGCAGCGACAGCACTGCCGGACAAAATCGAGGTAACGGCCAGCGGTAGCGTTTTAGGTCGCGCCGCATCCAGCCATATCGCGAGAGTAGAAGGTCGCATAGCGATCCTCAAGACGAAAAACGATGACGCTATTATTGCGCAAGCCGCATCTGGAGTAACGGTTTGTCAGTCGAAATCCCGCTTCCTATTGCGCTAGCTCAAGTTTTTATGCAAAAAAGGGCAGCGTTTGCTGCCCTAACATTGCTATCTGAGATGTGTTTACAGGATGAAGCGACTCAAGTCTTCATCATCAACCAACTCTTCAAGATGGTTGCGCACGTAGTCCGCGTCCACCGTAATGCTCTGGCCGGCGCGTTCGCTCGCGTCGTATGAGACTTCTTCCATCAAGCGCTCCATCAAGGTATGCAGACGACGGGCGCCGATGTTTTCGGTTTTTTCGTTAACACGCCATGCCGCGGATGCCAGCTCATCAATACCACTGTCCTCAAACGCCAGATCAATGTCTTCGGTTTTTAGCAGTGCGGTATATTGCTGGGTAAGCGAGGCGTTTGGCTCGGTGAGGATCCGCTTGAAGTCATTGGTGGATAGCGCTTCAAGTTCAACACGGATCGGTAAGCGGCCTTGCAATTCCGGGATAAGATCAGACGGACGTGATACTTGGAAAGCACCGGAGGCGATAAACAAGATATGGTCAGTTTTAATCATCCCGTGTTTGGTGGACACCGTGCTGCCTTCAACGAGTGGCAAGAGATCGCGCTGTACCCCTTCGCGAGACACATCGCCACCGCTGGTGTTGCCAGACTTACAAATCTTATCGATTTCATCCACGAACACGATACCGTTGTTCTCCACCATGTGGATGGCTTGCTCTTTGATTTCCTCTTGGTTGACCAGCTTGGCCGCCTCTTCTTCGGTCAGCGCTTTCATGGCGTCTTTGATTTTCATCTTACGCTTTTTAGTGCTGTTACCACCGAGGTTTTGGAACATGCTTTGCAGCTGGTTGGTCATCTCTTCCATGCCTGGTGGCGACATGATTTCGACCCCCATTTGCGGCGCGGCCACATCGACTTCCACTTCTTTATCATCAAGCTGGCCTTCGCGTAGTTTTTTACGGAAGCTTTGCCGTGTTGAAGAGTCCTCTTGG
Source organism: Salinivibrio sharmensis (assembly GCF_001995985.1). Classification (GTDB taxonomy): domain Bacteria; phylum Pseudomonadota; class Gammaproteobacteria; order Enterobacterales; family Vibrionaceae; genus Salinivibrio; species Salinivibrio sharmensis. The sequence continues at coordinate 160,124 of NZ_MUFC01000005.1, forward strand.
CTCGCCTCATTTTGCCCCCAAGCATCACGTGCTGGTGGCAGCAAAATATCAAGGATACGGTCTTCCGCTTGCTCTTCGGCGCGGAATTTTACCTTTTCCATCGCTTGCTGCTGGGTCATGTTCATCGCCACATCCGCAAGATCGCGAATAATGGTTTCCACTTCTTTACCCACATAGCCCACTTCAGTGAACTTGGTTGCCTCGACTTTGATGAAAGGCGCGTTAGCGAGCCGTGCCAGTCGACGGGCAATCTCGGTTTTACCGACACCAGTCGGGCCAATCATAAGGATGTTTTTCGGCGTGACTTCCGCACGCAGATCTTCTGGCAGCTGCATACGGCGCCAGCGGTTACGCAGTGCGATCGCCACCGCACGTTTGGCATTGTCTTGACCGATAATATGGCGGTCGAGTTCATGCACGATTTCGCGTGGAGTCATTTCAGACATCACTAATCCTGTTTATTACTCTCGAGTTCTTCAACCGTGTGTTGTTGGTTGGTAAACACACATATATCACCGGCGATGGTTAGCGCTTTTTCTGCAATTTCGCGGGCGTCTAGCGCCGTGTTTTCAAGCATCGCGACGGCAGCGGCTTGGGCATAGTTGCCACCAGAACCAATGGCGATCAAATCGCGCTCCGGCTCTACCACATCTCCGTTACCGGTAATGATCAATGAGGCGGTTTCATCAGCGACCGCCAGTAGGGCTTCTAATCGGCGCAGCGCGCGATCAGTACGCCACTCTTTGGCAAGCTCTACCGCGGCTTTGGTTAGGTGCCCTTGGTGTAATTCAAGCTTGCGCTCGAAGCGCTCGAATAAGGTGAAGGCATCAGCAGTGCCGCCAGCAAATCCGGCGAGAACTTGGCCGTTATACAAACGACGGACTTTTCGGGCATTGCCCTTCATGACGGTATTGCCGAGAGAGACTTGGCCATCGCCAGCAATAACCACTTTACCTTCGCGACGAACGGAAACGATTGTAGTCACGGGAACCTCTTTCTTTGTGTCTGGTACACCAGATGGGTGATTAATGTAAGAGGTTGGGCTTTGACGCTCAGTTTTCAAGGGGAGAGGGGAGGATTTCAATCAAGGCTGGGCAAGGAATAGACTTGGCCCAGCCGATAAAATGCAGTGCTGTTATTCCCAGTACCAAATAGCACAAGGCTCAACCCCGGCGCGCCGGAGCATATTACGGTCACGTTCTGCTTGACGCTTGCGTGGGTAAGGACCCAATACCACTCGGTACCACGTGCCTTTTTCCCCTTGGCTGATCTTGATTTGGCTTTCTAGCCCTTGAAAGGCAATGATCGCTTTACGCTCATTCGCCTGATCTTGACTGCGGTACGCGCCGCATTGCATCAGATAAGGGCGTGTCGATTGTGGAAGCGCTTTGGCCTTCACCTCTACCTCTTTGCTTTCCAGCTCTTCGATGTAACTCCATTTTTCTTCAGGCTTTTTAGGTAGATGCGCCTTATCGCTCTGCGTGGAAGGCTCAGGCTGTGCGTTTGTTGCCGGTTTAGGCGTGGGCGTGTCGGTATTGCTTAATAGGTATAGGCCATAACCAAACGCGCCAACCAAGCAGACAGCAAGCAGCGCCCACTTTAATGGGAAACGAGCACGCGCTTTGGGCGGTTGGCGGCGGGTATTTTTTTTACGCGGCGCTTTGCCACGCTTGACATAATCACGAGTTGCCACAGCAAATAATCAAATTCAAAGCCAGTAAAGCGCTCATGTTACTGGCTTCGACCCGTGCTGACTAGTCTTACTACCGAGACGGTGGGGCGACGCTCTCACGGATCACTAACTTGGCATCTAAAAGCCGTGATCCCGCGTTGACTTCTCGACCTTGTAAGGTGTTGAGCAACATCAACATCGCTTGACGGCCAATGTCATAGCGAGGCTGTGAGACGGTGGTGAGTGGTGGATCGCAATATTCCGCGAATTGGATGTCATCAAATCCGACGATGGAAATATCTTGTGGCACGCGCATGCCTAAGCGTTTGGCTTGTTGCATCGCGCCCACGGCCATCACGTCGCAATGACAGAAGACGGCGGTCGGTGGTTCGGGCAGGGAGAGTAGGTTGGTCATCGCCCGCGCGCCAGAAGCAAAACTGAAATCGCCCATCACGCTGTAGGCAGGATTGACGGTGATTCCTGCGCGCTGTAGTGCTTGCTGATAACCTTGTGAGCGGAACTGGGTGAGCGCGGTTTCCGGCACCCCAGTAATATTGGCGATACGGGTGTGGCCAACTTGGGTGAGGTAATTGACCGCCTCAAAAGCCGCTGTCAGGTTGTCGATATGCACCGTCGGCAATTCAAGATCAGGCGCGTATTCACAAGCCATCACCAGCGGCGGCAGGTTTTTCTGCTCGGGCTTGCTGACATCAAAGGGGACATCGGAGCCCAGCAGTAGCATGCCGTCTGCCTGCTTGGTGAATACCAAATTCACGAAAGAGTTTTCACGGTGGTGTTGCTGGGCGCTATCACCGAGCAGAACCAGGTAGCCGTGCTCCATCGCGGCTTCCTCTATCCCTCGAATGATTTCACTAAAGTAGGGATCGCAGATGTCCGGGACAATAGCGACGATAGTTTTGGACTCATTGCGACGTAGGTTCCGTGCAAGTGAGTTAGGGGAGTAGCCAGCTTCTACGACCGCTTGCTCAACCTTTTTACGGGTTGTGGCCGAGACCTTTTCAGGATTCATCAGCGCGCGTGATACGGTTGCTGTGGATACACCGGCAATGTGGGCAACGTCCTTCATTGTCGCCATAATGACAGTCCTCTTGTTATCTGTATTGTGAGATCAGACAGTTATTAGCTCATCTGACCTGTTCTCTTAGCCAATCGCGGCCTTATTCTACCTAGCCTTGTCCAATTTAAACACGGACAAGCTAACACTTATTGCAATGAAAGTGTGATTGCCGTCGCTTTACTGCAAGGGAATGTTAAGAAAGGTCTTGCGGCTCGACGTCTAATGACCATCTGACTTTACGTGACAGGGGGAGCTGCTGGATCGCTGGGAGTGCCACCTGAAGCCATTGCTGCATGACTTTTCGGCTGGGTGCTTGAATGAGGAGTTGCCACCGATAGCGGCCCGCGCGTTTCGCCATCGCGGCAGGCATCGGCCCCATAATATGGCATTCATCCTGTTGAATCGGTGAAGCCGCTAGCGTTTGACGCACCTGTTGTAAAAACTGCTGGACACCGCTTACTTCATGGCCATCGGCGCGAAAGAGGCAAAGAAACGTATAAGGGGGGAGCCAAGCCTGTCGCCGTTCACTTAACGCCGATTCGGCAAAGGCCTGATAGCCTTTATGCACCAAAGATTGGATCAGGTTATGCTCAGGGTGGTGGGTTTGTAATAACACGGTACCCGGCTTACTGGCGCGTCCGGCGCGCCCGGCAACTTGCACCATCAATTGGGCCAAACGCTCAGGGGCTCGAAAGTCATTGCTGAACAGGGCTCCGTCCACATCGACTAGGGCGACGAGGGTGACGTCAGGAAAGTGATGGCCTTTGGCGAGCATTTGTGTGCCCAGGAGAATTTGATATTCACCTTTTTCAATGTCGGCCAAGTAGCTCTCCAGGCTTCCTTTACGCCGGGTATTATCGCGGTCGATGCGTACTGTATTGTATTCGGGAAATAGCTCGCCAAGTTGCGTTTCTAGCTGCTCGGTGCCCACGCCGACACTAATCAACTGGGTAGAGCCACAGTCGCCACATTGCGGCGGTACACGTTTTTGGTGCCCGCAATGGTGGCAGCGTAACTCCTGATGTCGCTGATGAAGGGTGTAGTAGGCATCACAGCGTTGGCAGTTCGCTAGCCAGCCACACTCGTGACACATCATCGCGGGCGCATAGCCGCGGCGATTTAGAAACAACATCACCTGGTTGCCTTGTTGCAGGTGCTGGCGCATTTCGGCAATGAGCGGTGCGGATAAGCCTGCCTCGAGGTGATGGCCCTTAATATCGAGTATCCCCTGACGCGCGGTCACAGCATTACCAGGACGTTGAGTCAGTTTGAGGTACTGGTATTTACCGGTCTTGGCGTTGTGTAAGCTTTCTAGCGATGGTGTGGCTGAGCCTAAGATCACAGGGACTTGCTCTTCATGTCCCCGCATGACGGCCAAATCGCGGGCGTGATAGCGAAAGCTATCTTGCTGTTTATATGAGGGGTCGTGTTCCTCATCAATAATGATGATGCCAAGCTTTGCCATGGGAGTAAAAAGTGCAGAGCGGGTGCCAATCACAATGGCTGCTTGATTTTCGCGTGCGGCTAGCCAAGCGTTAAGGCGGTCGGTATCACTGAGCCCTGAGTGCATCACGGTCACAGGGACGGCAAAGCGGCGCTCGAAACGGCGAATGGTTTGCGGTGTCAGGCCAATTTCTGGCACCAATATTAACGCCTGTTGGCCACGTGCGAGCACCGGCTCAAGCACATTAAGGTACACCTCGGTTTTGCCCGAGCCGGTGATCCCCTCTAATAATGAGCAGGCAAAGCCCTCGCTGGCATTGATAGTGGCGACCGCCATTGCCTGTTCATGATTTAACGTCGGCTTTTCTTCGGTCACCGCAAAGTTTTTTACCCAAGCATTGGCCAGAGAAGGGGGCGAGTAGGGCGCGATCCAGCCTTTTTCTGCCACCGTTTTTAGCACCGGCGCGCCGATGTCCTGTTCGATTAAGTCGGCGTGGGTAGCAGGGCCATGAGTGAGAAGCTGCAACACTCGGGCTTGTTTGGGGGCGCGGCTCAGACCTGATAGAGGTTGGTTTTGTCCTGACTCGGTGATTTGCCACCATTTTTGTTGCTGCAATGTCGCAGGGCGTCCTTTACGCAGCGAGGTTGGCATCACCGCCCCCATCGCATCGCCAAGCGGGTGATGGTAAAAGCGACTGGCCCATTGCAGAAGGTTGTACACGGCGGGGGTCCAGAGCGGCTGCGTGTCGAGCACAGTATCAATTGCTTTGAGTTGGCTGGCCTCCACATTGGCCGTGGACGATAAGCCGATGACGATGCCAATTTTATGTTGGCGACCAAACGGTACCTTGACCCGTCCCCCGATGATCGGATGCTGATCGTCAGCAATACGGTAATCAAAGGTTTTCGCCAAAGGGACAGGCAACGCTACCTGAGCAAACTGTTCCATCACAACATCTTATTGGCCAGAAGGAATGTCAGTGTAACGGTTAGCTATCACTTGGCAAAGCCTTGATGCCTTCAAGCTGGCGCTGTGATTGCACAAAAAAGTTGCGAAAAAGAGGGCGCTTGATTAGAATTGCGCGCCTTAGAAAATGTTTGTTAACGACGTGTGGTGCCCGGCTTAGGATCGGGAGAGCGACACGGCCTTTAAGATGAGGTTATTCCTATGAAAGCTGGTATCCATCCAGAGTACAAAGCCGTCACAGCAAAATGCTCTTGCGGTAACGAATTCGCGTTCAGCACAACCCTAGGCAAAGACATTTACCTAGACGTGTGTGACAAGTGTCACCCATTCTACACTGGTAAGCAGCGTATCCTTGATACCGGTGGCCGTGTTGACCGCTTTAAGAAACGTTTCGGTGCCCTTAGCAGCAAAAAATAAGCCGCTATTGACCGAATACAGAGAAGGGACGCATCAGCGTCCCTTTTTTGATCGTATCGTTCTCGTATTTGGACAACAGGTCCGAGCATCATCGCGAATGCGCTGTTAGTACTGGTGGACGTTTGCTCCCTGCGTTACCATCTTTTTTATTATACAAACCTTCCCTGTGTGGTTTGTTGATTGTCTGACTAATATCGTTGACGCTTCCCTGGCGATATTGGTTATCTATCCCTTCACTATAATAATTAGGAACACTAAATGTCGGACGATAAACGCCAGCAAGCGCTGGATTATCATGCATACCCTACTCCTGGAAAAATTTCTGTTGAACTAAGCAAACCGGCCGATTCGGCGGCGGATCTTGCCTTGGCGTATAGCCCAGGCGTTGCCGAGCCAGTGCGTGAGATAGCGCAAGACGCGGATGCCGTTTACCGCTATACCGGTAAAGGCAACATGGTAGCGGTGATCTCAAACGGCACAGCGATTTTGGGGTTAGGGAATTTGGGCCCAATGGCCTCAAAGCCCGTCATGGAAGGGAAAGCGTTATTGTTCAAGCGTTTTGCTGGCTTGGACTCAATTGACATTGAAGTGAAACATCGCACTATCGATGAGTTTGTCGATACCGTTGCCAATATCGCGGACACGTTCGGCGGTATCAACCTTGAAGACATCAAAGCCCCTGATTGTTTCGAAATTGAAAAACAACTGATTGCACGTTGCGAAGTCCCCGTCTTTCACGATGACCAACATGGTACCGCGATTGTGACGGCAGCCGGGATGCTCAATGCCCTTGAGTTACAGGGTAAAGATATTCGCGAGGCGACGGTGGTATGCATGGGTGCAGGCGCAGCGGCGGTTGCCTGTATGGAACTATTAATCAAATGTGGCGCCCAGCGGGAAAAAATCTATATGTTGGATCGTAAAGGCGTGATACACACCCGTCGTGACGACATCAACAAATATAAGCAACTGTTTGCCAATAACACCGATAAACGTACCTTAGAAGATGTGATTGAGGGCGCGGATATGTTCGTGGGTGTGTCTGGGCCAGACTTACTCTCCCCAGAAGCCTTGAAACTGATGGCGGATAAGCCTGTGGTTTTTGCGTGCTCGAACCCGGATCCTGAAATCCATCCGGACGTAGCACACCAAGTGCGTGATGATTTGATCATGGGAACTGGGCGCTCTGACTATCCGAACCAAGTGAATAACGTCTTGTGCTTCCCGTTTATTTTCCGAGGTGCGCTGGATGTGCGCGCGAGTGAAATCAATGATGCGATGAAGCTGGCCGCGGTGGAGGCCATTCGCAGCTTAGCCAAAGAGCCCGTACCACAAGCGGTATTAGACGCCGCCGGTTTGTCTTCGCTGAGTTTTGGCCCAGATTACATCATTCCCAAGCCCATGGACGCGCGTTTGTTGCCGAAAGTGGCACGTGCAGTGGCGTTGGCGGCCGTTGAAACCGGTGTTGCCCGTATTGAGATGCCAGAAAACTATATGTTGTAGCGAGATATGTTGTCACGTGCGAGTGACAGACTTCACCATGCTAGAGATAATGAAAACCCGCCGGTTGGCGGGTTTTTTTAGTATTCGCTATCGTCGAATTCGATGCCAAGCTCTTCCATGATCCGACGTGCTTCAGCGGGAATACTGTCCGGCTTATCCTTACGGATATCGTCATCGGTTGGCAGAGGTTGACCGGTGTAGGCATGGAGAAATGCCTCACACAACAGCTCGCTGTTGGTCGCGTGACGCAGGTTTTCTACCTGGCGACGAGTGCGCTCATCAGTCAGAATTTTAAGTACTTTTAATGGGATAGAGACGGTGATCTTCTTTACCTGCTCTTTCTTTTTACCATGTTCGGCATACGGATTAATGTAGTCGCCGTTCCACTGCGCCATGTCTCACCTATCTTGATTATGGAATACCCAGAATGATGCTGCGGAGATTTTAGCTATATTAACCGCCACATGCAAAGGAGTATAGACGTCTAGAAGTGTTGACGGCCTAAAAAGCTAAGGGTAAGGTGTCAGTATGACGCCTGGATCACCAAAACCATGCTCACACCAGACTAGCAAGGACAGATCATGACAGAGAAAAAAACCGACACTATCGCTGTTCGGACCGGAATTGGCACTGACACCCAGCACCATGCGGTGGTCCCGCCTCTTTATTTGTCGACCAATTATCGTTTCCCCGCACTGGGTGATGTCCCTACTTATGACTATGCCCGCGGGGGTAATCCAACCCGTGCCCAGTTGGAACAAGCGCTGACTGAGCTAGAGGGAGGAGCCGGTGCGGTGGTGACCAACTGCGGGATGTCGGCAATTAACCTGGTGCTATCTCTGTTGGAAGCGGGGGATAAAATCGTCGCCCCGCACGATTGTTATGGCGGCACCTATCGCTTGCTCGAGTCACGGGCCAAACAAGGCATCTGGCAGGTGAGTTTTGTTGATCAGTCGGATCATGATGCGTTGGAACAGGCATTGGCTAAACAGCCCAAGCTGGTGATGGTGGAAACCCCATCCAATCCACTCTTACGCGTGGTCGATATCGAAGAAATATGCCAAAAAGCGCATCAAGTGGGGGCTTGGGTGGTGGTGGATAACACATTTTTATCGCCAGCTCTGCAAAAGCCCTTTGCGCTGGGCGCGGATATGGTGGTGCATTCCACTACCAAGTTTATTAATGGCCACTCTGATATCGTCGGTGGCGCTGTGGTGGCGCGTACCGGTGAATTGGCAGACACCTTGGCTTGGTGGGGAAACTGCTTAGGGGCAACGGGCAACGCCTTTGACAGTTATATGACATTGCGCGGGTTGCGTACCTTAGGCGCTCGGGTTAAACAACACCAGCAGAATACTGAAGCGGTACTTGGCTACCTACAAACGGTGTCGGCGGTGCGGAAAATATACTATCCCGGCTTGGCCTCTCACCCGGGTCATCAAATTGCTGCGCGCCAGCAAGCGGGGTTTGGTAGCATGCTGAGCCTAGAATTGGAGACTGACCAAACCGGTGTGGCGCGATTTATTGACGGCCTTTCGTTATTTACCCTGGCCGAGTCACTCGGGGGGGTAGAAAGTTTAGTCACGCATCCTGGCTCGATGACACACAGAGCCATGAGTGATGCCGCGCAAGCGGAGGCGGGCATCGCACCGACCTTGTTACGTTTTTCCATCGGGTTAGAAGATGCGCAAGATTTAGTGGCTGACCTCGCCAGCGCTTTTTCTCGTTTGGAGCAGCACACCGCTTAAAGACGGCGCATCAATACGCCCCGTTTTACCGAGATTGATAGACATTAAGAGAGACCTTGTCATGCAAGCGCAACCGACGGAAACGTCCCCAGAGTTACAACGCCAATTGCACAAGTTTGGTGGCAGTAGCCTCGCGAGCCCCGATTGTTATCGCCGCGTAGTCGATGTATTGACTGCCCATGCGAATCAACACGACCTGATTGTGGTGTCGGCGGCCGGAAAAACCACTAACCAGCTGATTATGTGGTTGGGACAGTTAAACAAAGATGGGCGAGTTGCGCACGAGACGTTGCAAACGGTGCGAGCCTTCCAGCAAGATTTGATTGAAAACTTGGTGGATGGAGAGTCAAAACAACAGCTGGTGGATGCACTTTACGCTGATATTGCTACCATTGCGTCGTTGGGCGATAACGGCGTGAGCGAGAGTGACAAAGCGTACGTGCAAGGTTTTGGTGAGGTGTGGTCAGCGCGTCTATTGGCTCAGCTACTCACTCAGCATCAACGTGCGGCGGTAATGCTAGATTCACGCCAGTGTTTGCGCGCCGAGTGCGCCGCTCAGCCGGAAGTGGATCGCGGTGCGTCTTGGCCTTTGCTGCAAAATCAGCTTTCGCAGCATGGCGATACGCATGTGGTGATCACCGGCTTTATGGCGCAAAACCAAGCAGGTGAAACCGTGCTGCTTGGTCGCAATGGCTCCGATTACTCGGCCACTGTACTGGGTGCTTTAGCTGGTGTGAGCCGTGTGACCATTTGGAGTGACGTAGCCGGGGTGTATAGCGCGGATCCACGTCATGTTGATAATGCGTGTTTGTTGCCTTTAATCCGTCTTGACGAGGCGGGCGAGCTGGCGCGTCTCGCCGCCCCCGTGCTGCATAGCCGAACCTTACAGCCGGTGGCGCAAAGTGCCACCGACCTGACTTTACGTTGTACGCATGCGCCAGATAGTGGTTCAACACGTATCGAGCGTGTATTAGCGACCGGGCGTGGTGCCAAGATCATTACGGCGTTGGATGAGGTGAGTTTGCTGCAGTTCGATGTGGCCCGCGGCCAGGATTTTCAGGCGATAAAGCAGGAGCTTAGCCGGATTTTGTCACAGCTGAAGGTACAGCCACTGGCAACCGATGATCAAGACGATCAATACCGAATCTTGTTGGCATTTACCACGGAAGTGGTTGCGCTAGTGATGGCGCAAATTCAAGATGCCGGCTTATCCGCTGAGCTCAAACTGCGTGAAGGCTTTACCATGGTAGCGGCCGTCGGGGCTGGCGTGGTGAACAACCCCGTTCATTGCCATGGCTTTTACCAACAACTCAAATCCCAACCGGTGGAGTTTATCAGTGAGTCAGCGTCTGGGCTCAGCATGGTTGCTATCCTTCGCCAAGTACACACTCAAGCCCTCGTGGCCAGCATGCACGATGCCTTGTTTCAAGCCCAGCGTCGTATTGGTTTGGTGCTAGTGGGTAAAGGTAATATTGGTACCCGCTGGCTAAGCCTCTTTGCCGAGCAAAAATCACACTTGGAAAAGCGTCATGGCAAGGAAGTCTCACTGATTTCAGTGGTGGACAGTCGCAACCAATGGCTTGATTTTGCCGGCATTGATGCGACGCGGGTGTTGGAGGGGTTTGACGAGCGTTGTGAACCTTACTTCGACGATGAATGGCTCATCCGTCTACTCAATCACCCGTATGACGATGTGATTGTGTTGGACGTTACTGCTAGTGCGTCACTTGCGTACTTATATCCGCGACTGGCTGAGCATGGCTTTCACTTAATCTCCGCCAATAAAGAGGCGGGCGCCGCACCTGCCGAGCAGTACCACGCGATTCAGCAGGCGTTTAGCAAAACCGGTCGCCATTGGCTCTACAATGCGACCGTGGGCGCCGGGTTACCGATTAACTACGCGGTGCAAGACCTTCGTGAAAGTGGTGACACGATTGTTGCGCTGTCTGGGATCTTTTCTGGCACCTTATCATGGCTGTTTTTGCAATTTAGTGGTGAAGTGCCGTTTAGCGTGTTACTGGAACAAGCGTGGCAGCAAGGCTTAACGGAACCTGACCCACGGGATGATCTTTCTGGGGCTGACGTGGTACGTAAATTGGTGATTTTGGCGCGAGAGGCGGGCATGTCGCTTGAGCCAGAGCAGGTTAAGGTCGAGTCTTTAGTGCCCAACGCTTTAGCATCTCTTTCTTTAGATGCGTTTCTTGATAACGCTCACCAGATGGATGAACGACTGCAAGAGCGTTTAGAGAAGGCACACAAAGATCGCGCTGTGCTGCGCTATGTGGCGCGCTTGGAGGTTAACGGCAACGCCCATGTGAGCCTAGAAACCCTACCCAGCGAGCATCCACTTGCGCATCTATTACCGTGTGACAATGTGTTTGCGATTGAAAGCCAATGGTATCGCGAGAACCCTTTGGTCATTCGTGGGCCAGGGGCGGGACGCGATGTCACCGCAGGCGCCATTCAATCCGATTTAAATCGCTTGATAAGTCGCCTTCACTAACCCGCTAATGGATAACCGTGATCAAGCTGTCTGCGCGCTGCGTAGGCAGCTTTTTTTGTGCCGTTACCCGCGTTGTGATGTGTGCATTGATGGCTGTGTCGTCTATCTTCATAACATCATGAGTTTTTTTCATGGCTTGTGTCGTTGACATTTTAGCCGAATCACGACAACCTTTAGACATATGGACGTCTAAACGTATAAATTAAAGTAGAGCAGACACAGGCATACTGAACAGCGTCGTTCGGTGTCAGGGAGAGGATATGAGCTACACGCACGCAGGCCACATTGATGCACTTAACCAGAATATTGCTGACTTAGATGGCGATATTAATGTCTCATTCGAGTTTTTTCCTCCCAGCACTCCAAGCATGGAAGAAACCCTTTGGAACTCAGTGCATCGCTTAAAAGCGCTTAAACCCAAGTTCATGTCGGTGACCTATGGCGCCAATTCAGGCGAGCGGGACCGCACTCACGACATCGTGAAAAGTATTCATGATCAAACCGGTATCGCCGCGGCGCCACATCTAACCTGTATTGATGCCACTGAAGATGAGCTTCGCCACATTGCCCGCGATTATTGGCAAAATGGCATCCGTGACATTGTGGCGCTACGCGGGGATTTACCCTCGCCAGAGAAAAAGCCGGATATGTACGCGGTGGACTTGGTGCGTTTGCTTAAAGAAGAGCATGACTTTGATATTTCGGTCGCCGCTTATCCCGAGGTGCATCCAGAAGCGAAAAGCGCACAAGCGGACTTAATTAACCTCAAACGCAAAGTGGATGCGGGGGCCAGCCGGGCGATTACCCAGTTTTTCTTTGATGTCGAAAGCTACCTGCGCTTTCGTGACCGCTGTGTGGCAGCGGGAATTGACGTGGAAATTGTCCCAGGGATTTTGCCAGTGTCTAACTTTAAGCAGGCATCGCGCTTTGCCAAGATGACCAATGTGCGAGTGCCGCAGTGGATGCACAAACAGTATCAAGGCTTGGAAGATGATCCCGTGACGCGCCAGATGGTGGGGGCCTCGATTGCGCTTGATATGGTGCGAGTGTTGAGCCGTGAAGGCGTGAAAGATTTTCACTTTTATACCCTCAACCGTGCGGAATTAACCTATGCCTTGTGTCATACCTTAGGGGTTCGCCCGCTCGCGGTCGCGCCTTAAAAAATACGCCCCGAAGTGGCGGGGCGTATTGGGTTGCGTGTTGTGTTTGTTGTATTGATTAGGCGCTGGCCGCGAGCATGGTGAGCTCGTCACGCACTTCTTGCGCCCAGGCCAACCAGGCGCGGCGTTGATGAATACTGCGTCGCAGCGCAAGGCGCATTAAACGTTGTTGTGAGGTCAGTAAGGCGGCTTGTCCGTACTCACGTTGCTCAAGCTGAGTATAGTGATTAAGGAGCTGCTGAGACTCAATAATCAAATTATTCACATGATCCAGCATGGGAGCTGGGTCAAGCACATCACAACTGAGTAATCTTGCCACGTACTCGTCACGCGGCGGCGCTAACTTAGGCGCTTGAATAAACCAGGCTTCTAGCATGTCGGTGCCAACAGGCGTGATGGCATACACCTTTCTATCCGGTTTACCCACTTGTGGCTCAAGTCGGTAAGTGACAGCTCCTCGGTCTGCGAGCTTATTGAGTTCACGATATACCTGCTGATGGCTGGCTTTCCACACATTACTGATGGTGGTGGAAAAGGCCTTGGTAATATCGTAACCGGTGGCTTCGCAGTTGCTCAGCACTGTCAGTATTACATGGGGGAGTGACATCTCTTATATCCACAGTTTTATTTGTACAACGGTTGTGTAGCGTCGGGCGATTAGCCTTCTTTGGGCTATTTCACCGCCTCCAGCGCTTGTTCTAAATCGGCAATGATGTCATCAATATGCTCAATGCCGACACAAAGACGGATCATCTCTGGGGTCACCCCGGCTTTCGCTTGCTCTTGCTCATTCAATTGGCGGTGCGTGGTCGAGGCGGGATGGCATGCCAGCGATTTCGCGTCACCAATATTTACCAAACGCTTGAAAAGGTTCAGCGCATCATAAAACTTCACCCCTTCGTCAAAGCCGCCTTTTAAGCCAAATGACAGCAATGAGGCCGGCAGTCCTCCGCGGATAAGCGACTTAGCACGTTGGTAATGAGGATGATGGGGTTGACCGGCATAGTTAACCCACGCGACAGCTGGGTGATTGGCAAGGTAATCGGCTACGGCTTTAGCGTTCTCACAATGGCGCTCCATACGCAGGCTCAAGGTCTCTAACCCCTGCATCAACATAAAAGCATTCATCGGCGAGAGTGCCGCGCCACTGTTACGCAACGGCACCGTACGGGCGCGGGCAATAAACGCGGCTGGGCCAAACGTCTCACTATAAACCACGCCGTGATAGGCAGGCTCCGGTTGTGAGAATTGCGGGAAGCGGGCTTGATGTGCCACCCAGTCAAAGGTGCCGCCATCGACAATCATACCGCCAAGGGTGGTGCCATGGCCGCCAATGTACTTGGTCAGTGAGTGCACCACGATATCGGCACCATGCTCAATCGGTTTACACAAAACCGGCGTGGCCACGGTATTGTCGACCACCAACGGGACCCCGTGCGCGTGAGCGACCTTGGCAAAACCGGGTATATCCGCGATATTGCCGGCCGGATTACCAATCGACTCGCAATAGACTGCTTTGGTGTTGTCATCAATCAGCGCCTCAATCGCACTGGCGTCGTCACTCGCGGCAAAACGCACCTCGATGCCTTGCTCGGGGAGCATGTGGGCAAACAAGGTATAGGTGCCCCCATAAAGCTGTGGTGTGGCGACGATGTTATCACCGGCCTTGGCGAGAGTTTGAATGGTATAGGTGATGGCGGCCGCACCAGCACTGACACACAGTCCCGCAATACCGCCTTCGAGTGCCGCCACCCGTTGCTCCAACACGTCGTTAGTCGGATTCATGATCCGTGAGTAGATATTGCCCGGTACATCAAGATTGAACAGGTCAGCACCATGTTGGGCATTATCAAATTCGTAAGCGACGGTTTGATAGATGGGCGTTGCCACCGACTTGGTGGTGGGGTCGGTCTGATAGCCGTGATGAATCGAGAGGGTTTCGTCTTTCATGGCAATTCCTTTGCGTTGTTGGGTCGCGTCAGTGCGACCTTCAATAGTAATAATATTATCAATGCAACAGCAAGCATTCGCTGCGGCTTTGCATAAAAAAGTCTGTGGTCAGGATTTCCTCAGCGTCGTTCATGTGCCAAGACAAAAAAGCCGCACCCAAGGGTACGGCTCTACTATCAAGGATTAACCGGTATTGCGCAGCCCCGCGGCAATCCCCGCGATGGAAATCATCAAGGCATCGTCGAGCGATTGGTCGGGATCCGCTTGTTGACGCGTTCGATACAAGAGCTCGGCTTGCAGCATATTGAGCGGCTCAACATAAATATTACGTAAGCGAATCGCTTCAGCGCCCCATGGGTTTTGCTCCATCAGGTTGTCGCTGTTTTCCACCGCCAGCACTACCTGAATATCTTGGCGCAATTGCTTACGCAAGGATTCACCTAACGGCCAGAGGCTCTCATCGACCAAGCGCTGATCATAGTACTTGGCAATATCTAGGTTAGTTTTGGTAAACACCATTTCTAGCATGCCAAGACGGGTGGAGAAAAACGGCCATTCGCGGCACATTTCTTCCAGCTGAGCTTTGTGGCCCTTTGAAATGGCGTGATCGATAGCCTGTCCCGCCCCCAGCCAAGCTGGCAGCAACAAACGGTTTTGACTCCAGGCGAAAATCCAAGGAATCGCGCGCAAGCTTTCCACACCACCGTTGGGATTGCGCTTAGAGGGGCGCGATCCCAGTGGCAGTTTGCCTAACTCAAGCTCAGGCGTGGTAGAGCGGAAGTAAGGGACAAATTGCTCATGGCCGCGTACCACATCACGGTAGGCTTGGCATGAGATGTCACTTAAGGTGTCCATCAGCTGACGCCACTCTTGCTTAGGCTCTGGTGGTGGCAGCAAGTTCGCTTCCAAAATGGCGCTGGTGTACAGGTTTAAGCTGTTGACGGCGACGTCAGGCAGACCCAATTTAAAGCGGATCATCTCGCCTTGCTCGGTCACCCGCAAACCGCCTTTTAAGCTGCGCGGAGGTTGTGAGAGCAAAGCTGCATGCGCGGGTGCACCACCGCGACCTACGGTGCCGCCACGACCGTGGAAAAGGGTGAGATTAACCCCTTGCTCATCACATAAATTGACCAGTGCTTCCATGGCGCGATATTGCGCCCAACCGGCGGCCATCACCCCAGCGTCTTTCGCTGAATCCGAGTAACCGATCATCACCATTTGGAAGTTCTGGGTAAAGCCTCGGTACCAATCAATGGCCAGTAGCTCACCAATCACTGCCTCGGCATTGTTCAGATCGTCCAAGGTTTCGAATAGCGGACACACGTCCATGCGGAATGGACAACCCGCTTCTTTTAGCAGTAAATGCACGGCCAGCACGTCGGAGGCGGTGCGGGCCATCGAAATCACGTAGGTACCCAAGGCTTCACGCGGCTGTTCGGCAATCACGCGGCAGGTGTCGATCACTTCTTGGACGTCAGGCGACGGTGACCAATCACGTGGCAACAACGGACGTTTAGAGGCCAGCTCACGGGTCAAGAAGGCTTGCTTGTCTTGCTCGCTCCATTGGGCGTAATCGCCCATCCCCAAATAACGGGTCACTTCTGAGAGCACATCGGCATGGCGGGTACTTTCTTGGCGAATATCGAGTTTGATCAGGTGCACGCCAAAGCATTGCACGCAGCGGAGCAAGTCAAGCAATTTGCCGTCGGCAATAATGCCCATGCCACATTGATGGAGCGACTGGTAACAGGCCAGTAAAGGCTGCCACAATTGCTGGGTGTCGGTCAGGATCCCTTGTGAGGAGGCACGTTCGCCTTTCAGTTTGGCGTCCAAATAGCTCAAAGTGTGGGTTAGCTGACTGCGCATGGTTTTGAGGATGGCGCGATACGGTTCGTGCGCCTCGCCGGCCATCTCACGCACGGTGTCATCACACTGTGTCATTGACAGTTCACTGATCAAATCTTGCACATCGCGCAAATACAAATCCGCTGCTTTCCAGCGTGATAACAGCATTACTTCGCGGGTAACCTCACTGGTAACATAGGGGTTACCGTCGCGGTCGCCGCCCATCCACGAGGAAATTTGTACCGGTTTGGCATCAATGGGCAAGTTGATGTCGAGGTGGCTTTCAAGCTGCTGATCAAACTGGCGTAAAAACGCCGGTACTGCTTGCCACAGTGAATTTTCAATCACCGCAAAGCCCCACTTGGCTTCATCAAGTGGGGTAGGTCGCTCTTGGCGAATCACGTCGGTGTGCCATGCTTGTGCAATCAACTGTTCAAGACGTTTCTCCGTTTTGGCACGCTCTGCCGCTCCCAAATGTTCACTGAGCTCTAACTTCGATAAGCACTTATTAATCTGCACCAAGTTGTGGATAGTGGTACGGCGTGCGATTTCGGTTGGGTGAGCGGTCAGGACTAACTCAATTTTTAAATCGGCGATCGCTTGTTGCGCGTCATTGGCATTAATCTCACCTTGGCTGACACGGCGGAGTAAATCGTCGATAGCATCCGGGCTGCACTCCAGCGCGTCGCATTGACGCGAGACGGTGTGATATTGCTCGGCGATATTAGTCAGATTCAAAAATTGGCTAAAGGCGCGGGCGACCGGAAGCAGTTGGTCAGCCGGCAAGTTTTGCAGCACGGTTTTCAGCTTAGCATGATCGTCCTGATTGCCAGCGGCAGCCGATTTTGAGAGCTGACGAATTTCCTCAACTTTTTCTAGGAGTGCTGGACCATGGGCATCTTGGATGGTGTTACCCAGCAGACGGCCAAGCATACTGACATTGCTTTTTAAGGCAGAGTACTTTTCGTTCATAGCGTATCCATTCTGTAACAAAGTTACATCCTACTGTGACTGTAAAGAACCAATCTAGCGAATATTACGCGATCGGGTCAACTTAACCGCAAATTAGCGCGAAAACTGGCCGCCGGATTTGATGCTTATCATAGAGCTACCCCAAAAGCTGAAAAAAAGTTTCAGCTTTCAGGTTTGCCAGCCTTCTGAGGGCGTCTCCGCGCCCGCCATATCGCGACTTTCTCGTGAATGGCAGTAGTGTTATTTGCATGGTTAGATGGAATTATTGCTCTAATATGAATGAATAGACATTAAAAGTGATTTTTTACGCTTTTTGGGGTTGACGGCCAAACGGGAATGCGATAAAAAATAACCATTCACTATTTATGAATAAAAATATTTTTTGAGAGTTGACCATGATGCCACTCGCAGCCAAACACAACGCCCTTTCTGCTCGACGACGCTAGCCTGCTTTGCGTGGCTATCGGCTACGCCCTCGATACTCTGCTGCCCCGCAGCACGCCTTAAACACCTATAAAGAGAGACACCCATGACACTTAACACCATTATTGTCGGTGCCAGTGGCTACACAGGAGCCGAGCTTGTCGCCCTTGTCCATCGCCATCCACAATTGCACTTGGCCGGTTTATATGTCTCGGCAGGCAGTGAAGACGCTAATCGTCCTGTGAGCGCGTTGCACGGTCAACTGCGTGGCGTGGTGGATATGCCACTGATGCCGCTGTCCTCGCCACAGGATGTCGCCAAGCAAGCCGATGTGGTGTTTTTAGCCACCGCGCATGCGGTCAGTCATGAATTGGCGCCGATTTTCCTTGCCCAGGGTTGCGTGGTGTTTGATTTATCGGGGGCGTATCGGGTCAATCAAGCCGATTTTTATCCGGCCAATTACGGCTTTTCGCATCACTCACCGACATGGCTGGCGCAAGCCGTGTATGGCTTGGCGGAGTGGCAACAGGAAGCATTATCGGCAGCGCAGCTGGTCGCCGTGCCGGGATGTTATCCCACCGCCAGCCAGTTAGCGCTCAAACCCGTGCTGGATGCAGGCTTGTTGGATAAACAAATGTGGCCGGTGATCAATGCCACCAGTGGCGTGACGGGCGCAGGGCGCAAAGCGAGTCTGACCAACAGTTTTTGCGAAGTGAGCCTGCATGCCTACGGGGTGTTTTCTCATCGTCATCAGCCAGAGATTGCCTCACACCTTGATACGCCGGTGATTTTCACCCCGCACCTTGGCAGCTACAAACGCGGCATTCTTGCCACCATTACCGCCAAATTAGCGCCAGGTGTTAGTGAAGCGGAGGTGGGGCAGGCACTGACCCAGGCTTACCAAGAGGCGCCGCTGGTACGGGTTCTCCCAGCCGGTGAGGTGGCCAAGCTACAAGCGGTGCAATACACCGGCTTTTGCGACATAGGCTATCAGGCCGCGCATGGGCACCTGATCCTCACCAGTGCGATTGATAACTTACTTAAAGGCGCGGCCAGCCAAGCCGTGCAGTGTTTAAACCTTAAGTTTGGCTTTGCCGAAACCACAGCGATTGTCTAGGAGAAACGGATGAAAACGCCATTAGTGATTAAGTTAGGCGGCGCGGCACTGAGCTGCAGCGAGACCCTCGCCAAGGTTTTCGGCGCGATGAACACCTACCGCAGTGAGGCTGAGCGCCCTTTAGTGCTGGTGCACGGTGGCGGCTACTTAGTTGATGAACTGTTGAAAAAACTCGCCCTCACCAGTGTGAAAAAACAAGGCTTACGGGTCACACCAGTCGACCAGATTGACTATGTCACCGGTGCCTTAGCCGGGACGGCGAATAAGCTGCTACTCGCCGAAGCGCGTAAGGCGAAGATTAAAAGCTGTGGCTTGAGCTTGGCCGATGGCGGCTTGTGTCAGGTCAGCCAGCTGGACCCTGAGCTAGGTGCAGTGGGGGAAGCCAGCGCCGGTGATCCTAGCCTGTTGCAGGCGGTATTGGCCGCGGATTGTGTCCCCATTATTAGCTCGATTGGCATCAGTGACCAAGGTGAGCTGATGAACGTCAATGCCGACCAAGCGGCGGTAGCGGTGGCAACCACGCTAGGTGCTGAGCTGGTGTTGCTATCGGATGTCAGCGGCGTATTAGACGGCAAAGGGCACTTGCTGCCTTGCCTGACCGAGTTAGATGCGCAGCACTTGATGGAAAAAGGCGTGATCACCGATGGCATGGTGGTCAAGGTCAACGCCGCTTTTGCCGCCGCCCGCGAACTGGGTAAACCGGTGGAGATTGCCACCTGGCGTTACCCAGAAAAACTCACGCAACTATTCGATGGCCAGCAAATCGGTACCCGGTTTAGCGCCAGTTAATAAGACGTATAACGACGCGACGAAACCGTCGATTTAGGATTTAAGGAGAGCAAGATGAGCAAGGTAAATAAAGTTGTACTGGCCTATTCGGGTGGATTGGATACCTCGGCCATCATTCCATGGCTAAAAGAAAACTATGACTGTGAGGTGGTGGCCTTTGTTGCCGATGTCGGTCAAGGCGAACAAGAGCTCGAAGGCATTGAGCAAAAAGCGCTTGCCTCCGGGGCATCACAGTGTTTTATCGCCGATCTGAAACACGAAATGGTGGCGGAGTATATTTATCCCAGCCTGAAAACCGGTGCGGTGTATGAGGGTAAATACCTTCTAGGTACCTCGATGGCGCGTCCGATCATTGCCAAAGCACAGGTGGAGTGCGCCCTTGAGGTTGGAGCGGATGCACTTTGCCACGGCTGTACCGGCAAGGGGAACGATCAGGTTCGTTTTGAGAGCACCTTCTCCGCGCTGGCGCCGCAACTGAAAGTGATTGCGCCGTGGCGGGAGTGGGATCTCACCAGTCGTGAAGCCTTGCTCGATTACTTGGCCGCCCGTGATATTCCCTGTACAGCGAGCCTTGAGAAAATTTATTCACGTGATGCCAATGCTTGGCACGTCTCAACCGAAGGCGGTGTACTGGAAGATACGTGGACTGCTGCCAACCAAGATTGCTGGGTATGGACAGTGGCACCGGAAGAGGCGCCCAATACGCCCGAGTTTGTCACCTTGGGAGTACAAAGTGGGGAAGTGGTCTCGGTTGATGGTGAGTCCATGTCACCTTATGACGTGCTGACGCTGCTGAACGACAAAGGCGCAGCCCACGGGGTAGGACGGATTGATATTGTTGAGAACCGTTTGGTGGGGATGAAATCCCGCGGCTGCTATGAAACCCCGGGGGGCACCATCATTATGGAAGCGCTGCGTGGTGTTGAGCAATTGGTGCTGGATAAAGAGAGTTATCAGTTCCGTGAGGAGCTCGGTTTAAAAGCGTCTCACCTGATTTATGATGGGCGTTGGTTTACTCCGCTTTGCCAGTCGATTGTTGCCGCGGCTAATTCCCTCGCCGCGCCGGTAAAGGGCGAGGTGGTGATCAAGCTCTATAAAGGGCAAGCGACTGTGGTACAAAAGCGCTCGACCAATAGCCTGTATTCGGAAGACTTTGCCACCTTTGGTGATGATGATGTCTACGATCACAGCCATGCCGAAGGCTTTATCCGTTTGTATTCGCTGTCGAGCCGGATTCGGACACTGAACAAACAAAAACAATCCTAATTAAAAAAGCATCGTGAGCAGTAAGGAGAGACAGCATGGCATTATGGGGCGGACGCTTTAGTCAAGCAGCAGACAAACGGTTTCAAGCGTTTAATGATTCACTGCGCTTTGACTATCGCCTAGCAGAGCAAGACATTGTGGGCTCCATTGCTTGGTCGAAAGCCTTGCGTTCAGTGGGCGTGCTGAGTGATGACGAGCAACAGCAATTGGAGCTCGCGCTCAATGAGCTCAAGTTGTCGGTGATGGAAAACCCCAAGCAAATCTTAAGCTCAGAGGCCGAAGACATTCACAGCTGGGTTGAGCAGCAACTGATCGACAAAGTCGGGGATTTGGGCAAAAAGCTGCATACTGGGCGTTCGCGCAACGATCAAGTCGCCACGGATCTCAAACTCTGGTGTCGCCAGCAAGGCCAGCAAATCTTGCTGTCTCTCGACAAGCTTCAGCAGCAGCTGGTGGATGTGGCCAGTCAGCACCATGATACCGTGCTGCCCGGCTACACCCACTTGCAGCGTGCTCAGCCAGTGACCTTTGCCCATTGGTGTTTGGCCTATCTGGAGATGTTTGAGCGCGACACCACCCGCTTACAAGATGCGCTTAATCGTCTGGATACCTGCCCGTTAGGATCCGGTGCGCTGGCGGGTACCGCGTACCCGATTGACCGCGATGCCTTGGCACAACAACTGGGCTTCGAGCGGGCCACCCGTAATAGCCTTGACTCAGTCTCGGACCGTGATCATGTGATGGAAATGCTGTCTGCGGCGTCGGTTTCGATGCTGCATTTATCACGGATGGCTGAAGATATGATCTTCTATAACTCGGGCGAGTCTGGGTTTATCGAGCTGGCCGATACGGTGACATCAGGCTCATCGCTGATGCCACAAAAGAAAAACCCCGATGCGTTAGAGCTTATCCGCGGCAAAACCGGCCGCGTGTATGGCACCTTGTCGGCGATGATGATGACAGTCAAAGCCTTGCCACTGGCCTACAACAAGGACATGCAAGAAGACAAGGAAGGGCTCTTCGATGCGATGGACACGTGGCATGACTGCTTGGATATGGCTGCCTTGTGTTTTGAAGGTATCACCATTCACAAAGACAAAACCTTGCAAGCGGCGCAGCAAGGGCATGCCAACGCCACTGAGTTGGCCGATTATTTGGTGAGTAAAGGGATCCCGTTCCGTGAAGCGCACCATATTGTGGGCGTGGCGGTGGTGTCTGCTATTGAGCAAGGCTGTGGACTCGAAGATTTACCGCTCGCCACCTTGCAGCAATTCTCACCGGTGATTGAAGACGATGTGTATGCCATGCTCACGATTGAATCCTGCTTGGCCCAACGTCGGGCACTCGGTGGGGTCGCGCCCGAGCAGGTTAGCTTTGCCATTCAAGAAGCGCAAAAGCGTTTGGATAAGCGCTTTACCCCTAAAGTCACGGTGCGCTCGGCAAGGCTCACCGACCTCGATACCATCGAAGGCATGGTGGTGTACTGGGCGAAGCTGGGGGAGAACTTACCCCGTGATCGCCATGAATTGGTGCGCAATATTGGCCTGTTTGCGGTCTCCGAGCATCAAGGCGATTTGACCGGCTGCGGCTCGCTGTATATTTACGACTCAGGGCTGGCAGAAATTCGCTCTTTGGGGGTTGAAGCAGGTTGGCAACGCCAAGGCCACGGTACCGCGTTGATGATGCACTTGATTAAAAAAGCCAAGCAGATGGCGATCGAGCAAGTCTTTGTTCTTACTCGGGTGCCCGAGTTTTTCACCCAATTAGGCTTTACCCCGGTATCGAAATCGCAGTTGCCTGAGAAAGTGATGAAAGATTGTGAAATCTGTCCGCGCTTTCACGCCTGTGACGAAGTGGCTCTGACCTATAACATTGCTGGGCCGGCGACAATCTCGACCTTCTCTGCATTGGAGTAGGGTGGCACTGTCTATAACCTGACGGTATAAGCGTTGTCGTTATTCCTCCCTTAGGCTGCGAGCTGATTAAGTCGCAGCTTTTTTTGTGTCCTCGTCATAAAAAGTTCATCAAAATTAGCTGCTTACAAATTGTTACATTGTACGGTTTGTCACAGAAGCGTCACGCGCAATGACCATCATGCCCGCGCATTCTCGTTAATAATGGAGACTTTGTGGTGAAGACAATCCTTACGGCCGCAGTGGCCTCAGCCTTAGTAGCGGCAACTGCGCACGCGGCAGTGCCTCAGCAAAACGACGTATGGTACCAAGACGCGCAAGCCGCCTTGGCGGCTGCTAAAGCGAACCCACCTATTACGGGCAAAGCCAAAAACGTGATCCTCTTTGTCGGTGATGGCATGAGTGTGGGGACAATCACCGCGGCGCGGATTTATCAGGGCCAGAAGCAAGGACAAACCGGTGAGGAAAACCGCCTTGGCATGGAAAGCCTGCCGCATGTTGCGCTAGCCAAAACCTATAACACTGACATGCAAACCCCTGACTCGGCTGGGACCGCCACCGCTATGGTCACTGGGGTGAAAACCAAAGCGGGGATCATCAGTGTTGACGATAATGTTCAGCGTGGTTTTTGCAGTACCGCCAAGGGTAACGAAGCAAAAACCTTATTTGAAATGGCGGGCGAGAAGGGCAAAGCATTAGGTTTAATCTCAACCGCCCGTTTAACCCACGCCACCCCAGCCACCACCTACGCGCACAGTGCGGATCGCAACTGGGAGAACGATAGCAAGTTGCCCAACATTGCCAAAAACCAAGGCTGTACCGATATCGCCAGCCAGTTTGTCGACTTTGATGCTGGTGAGGGATTTCAGGTGGCTTTCGGTGGCGGACGGCGTGAATTTATTCCTGCCGATAGCGTCGATCCTGAGGGCAAAAAGGGCAAGCGTAAAGATGGACGCAACCTGATTGAGGCATGGCAAACCCGTCACCCTGATGGTCAATACATTTTCGATAAATCCGGTTTTGATGCCATCGATCCGGCGACCACCTCACGCGTGTTTGGTTTGTTTGAAAGCAGCCACATGAAATACGAAGCGGATCGCCGTGAAAGTCAAGATGAGCCATCATTGGCGGACATGACCAGCAAGGCGATCGATATGCTTAGCCGCAACAAAGACGGCTATGTGATGATGGTGGAAGCCGGACGTATCGACCATGCTCACCATGCGGGCAACGCTGCGCGAGCGTTAGAAGATACGTTGGCTTACGACGATGCCATTAAAGTGGCCTTAGCGAAAACCAACCCAGAAGATACCCTGATCATTGTCACCGCCGACCATGCCCATACCATGGTGATGAACGGTTACGCCGAGAGGGGCAATCCGATCCTGGGTTTATCGCGCCAAAAAGGGCGCTTGAATCAGGATGATTTTGGTAAAACCTATACCACCATCACCTATGGCAACGGCCCGGGTGCGGTCAAAGGTGAGCGTGAAAACTTGCAAGAAGGGCAGGTGCGTGAGCTGGATTACAAACAGCAATCCTTGATTAAGCTCGGTTCGGAAACCCACTCCGGTGAAGATGTGGCCATCATGGCGCGTGGGCCGATGGCGTGGTTATTCCAAGGTGCCGTGGAGCAAAACTACATTTTCCATGTGATTAACGAAGCCACGGATCTGGCCGATTAATCGTCTTGATGGCTGGATGACCCGCGCTCTGGCGCGGGTTTTTTATTGCGCCGAAACGGATAAATCACTACATGCAGGGTGAGTAGTACACTGGCACTACCGGCGGCGAACAACAAGGCAATCGACTCCACCTGCTGTGGCGTGTCGGCATAGCCCCACCACCAAAGTGGCCAAAGTAGCGCGCACATGGCGGCCAGTTGTTTCATACAACGGGTACAGCGTCCTAGTTTTTGTTGCCAAATCGCGGACTGACAGTATTTGCAAGCCATGCGTTTCTCTTGGTCGGTAGTAGCGATAGCTTATTGTGGCGCAGTGGGCCGCCGGATACAAAAAAGCCCTCCAATCAGGAGGGCAAAAAGGTAAGCAAGTGCTTGGGGAAGCAACAGGCAGTGCCTGTAAAGCGCCGAAAATCGGCGAAAAGGGCAGTGGATTAGCAGCCTGGGCCACAGTCCATACAGTGTTTGATCATTTCAGGGCCGAGTTTGAGCTTGGCATTCACATCCCGCAGCGCGGTACGTACCCCTTCTTCAATCACTGGGTGATAGAAGGGCATATCCAACATTTGCGAAATGGTCATTTGATTTTGATGTGCCCATGCCAACAAGTGGGCCAAGTGCTCAGCGTTCGGACCAATTATTTCAGCGCCAAGGAAGCGTCCAGTGCCTTGTTCGGCATACACGTGTAACAAGCCTTTGTTGCGCAGCATCACCCGTGAGCGGCCTTGGTTTTCAAACGACACCACGCCGGTTTCAAAGCAGCCGCAGGGACCGAGACGGTCGGTAATTGCTTTGTAGCTTTCGCCCACCATCGCAATTTGCGGGTCGGAGAAGACCGCAGAGAGTTTGCTGCGGCGCAATCCGGCACGGATATCTTTACCGCGTCCGGCGTTGTCACCGGCAATGCGCGCTTGGTCAGCCGCTTCGTGTAGCAACGGAATTTGGTTACTGGCATCACCGGCAATAAAAATGTGCGGCGCCGTGGTTTGCAGGGTGTAACTATCGGCAACCGGCACCCCGCGGGCATCCACTTTGATGCTGGTCGCGTCAAGGTTTAGCTTGTCGACATTGGGGCGACGACCGGTGGCGGCAACCACATAGTCGACCCAGCGCAGTTGGCTCTCACCCTCTTTATCACGATAACGGATTTGCACCTTATCGCCTTCACGCACCATCTCTTCCACCTTGGCATCGGCGTCGAGATAAAACTCCTCACTGAAGGTGCGATTGGCATACGCCATGATGTCCGGATCGGTCAGCGGGCCCACTTGGCCGCCGACGCCAAACATGGTCATCTCGACCCCGAGGCGGTGCAGCGCTTGTCCTAGCTCTAGGCCAATCACACCCGGGCCAAATACCGCAACCGAGTCAGGCAGATCGTCCCATTCAAAAATATCATCATTGACCACTAAACGATCGCCAAGGTGATCCCAAGCGGACGGCCAGCTTGGACGCGAACCTGTCGCGATCACGATGCGATCAGCATGGATGGTGGTGTGATCGCCAACCATTAAGGTGTGATCATCCACAAAGCGCGCATAGCCGTCGATTTTGTCTTGAGCGGGAATGTCATCGACACTTTCCAGTACAAAGCCGACAAAACGGTCACGCTCGCGTTTCACCCGATCCATCACCTCACGGCCATTAATATCCGTGGTGCCGCCGGGATACACACCGAAGCCGGGTGCTTTGTCGATATGATGTGCCGCTTCAGCCGCCGCAATTAACAGTTTGGAAGGCATGCAGCCAACCCGCGCGCACGTGGTGCCATAGGGGCCGCCTTCAATCATCACCACGTTATCCGTATGCGCTTTGGCTGCGCGATAAGCACCGAGTCCGGCGGTTCCGCCACCAATCACAGCCACATCAACCGTTAATGTTTTCATTGCTTTCTCCTGGGAAAATAACGGGCGGCAAGGAGGCCGCCCAAACAGCGAATTACTGATTCAAATAGGTGTCGAGCTCTTCACTGCCACCGATGTGACGGCCACCGATAAATACTTGTGGCACGGTGGCGCGACCGCTCACTGCACGCAAAGAAACCGTGGTAGCATCTTTGCCAAGAATAATTTCTTCAAACTGAAGACCTTCGTCGATCAGGGCTTGTTTGGCCTTGGCACAGAATGGGCAGCCTGGTTTGCTAAACACGGTGATCGAGTCTTGCAGTTTGTGCTCAGGGGCGATGTAGCCCAGCATGGTGTCGGCATCAGAGACTTTGAACGGGTCGCCCGGCTCGTTGGGTTCGATAAACATTTTCTCGACCACGCCGTTTTTCACTAGCATGCTGTAGCGCCATGAACGTTTGCCAAAGCCAAGATCGTTTTTGTCGACCAGCATGTCCATGCCATCGGTGAACTCGCCGTTACCGTCAGGCAGGACATGAATGTTGTCAGCGTCTTGGTCGGCTTTCCACGCGTTCATCACAAAGGTATCGTTGACCGACACACAGACAATGTCATCAACGCCGTATTGTTGGAACACCGGATATAGCTCGTTATAGCGCGGCAGGTGCGATGACGAACAGGTTGGGGTGAACGCCCCTGGCAGGCTGAATACAATTACAGTTTTATTGGCAAAGATGTCATCGGTGGTAACGTCTTTCCACTGGTCGCCTTCGCGAGTGCGGAATGTTACTTGTGGTACTGGCTGACCTTCTTTTGTTGCTGTCATGGTGATGTCCTTTCTTGATTTAAGTTTGTGGGCGAATGTGTCGCCGCGTTTTGATGGGATCAGTATTACCGATTGCAATTGATAGCTCTAATCGCTTAATGCTATGGTTTTGATAGCTATCCTCTATAGAAGAGACAAAGATGAACATTCGTGACTTAGAGTACTTGGTCGCCTTGGCCGAACATCGACACTTTCGTAAAGCGGCCGAAGCCTGCTTTGTCAGCCAGCCGACCTTAAGCGGGCAAATTCGCAAGCTGGAAGATGAGCTGGGTGTGAGTTTGTTAGAGCGAACCAGCCGTCGTGTGTTATTCACCGATGCCGGTATGAGGTTAGTACAACAGGCACGTAACGTATTGAGGGAGGTCACAATTTTGACCGAATTGGCCAGTGAGCAAGGGGAAAGCATGACCGGCCCTTTGCATATCGGCTTAATCCCTACCGTCGGCCCTTACCTGCTGCCGAAAATTATCCCGCTACTGCGTGATCGTTTCCCTGAGCTGGAGCTGTTTATCCATGAAGGTCAGACCCAGCAGTTAGTGCAGCAATTGGAAGAGGGCAAGCTCGATTGCATCATTTTGGCCTCTGTAGAAGAAACCCAGCATTTAAAAGAACTGCCACTTTATGATGAGCCGATGCTGCTCGCGGTCAATGAAAAACACCGTCTCGCCGATTGTGCGGAAGTGGCTTTGGATGTGTTGCAAGGCGAAACCTTGTTAATGCTCGGCGATGGTCATTGCCTGCGCGATCAGGCGATGGGTTTTTGCTTTAAAGTGGGGGCGCGTGAAGATCAGCGCTTTCGCGCCACCAGTTTAGAAACCTTGCGCAACATGGTTGCGGCAGGGAGTGGGATCACCCTGCTGCCGCAGCTATCAGTGCCTGCCGATAAGCGAGATGGTGTGGTGTATATACCCACCACCTCACCAACCCCATCGCGACAAATCACCCTCGATTATCGTCCTGGCTCACCGCTACGAGGACGTTATGAGCAGTTGGCTGATGCTATCCATGATCAAATGACCGCAGTGATGAGTGAACGTAATCACCACTAGCGGTTGGGCTTTGCGTTGCAATAAAAAGCGCCCGCATGACGCGGGCGCTTTTTTCCGGTATTAAGCATGGCAACGGAGCTGAGTTAGAACAGGGATTCTGTTTCTGACTGATAAATATTGCCATCAGATTGCGATGAGACATATTCAGTCGGCTCGGTCCCTTTTACAAAGTACTCGAACATCGAAGTATGATCGGTTTTTCGAGTCAACAGCCCAGTCTCACGGTCAATCCGCACTTTAACAATGCCAGGTGGCACGGTTTTATCCTGTTCAGGGACGTCCGCGAGTGCATGTTGCATAAAGTCAATCCACGCAGGCTCAGCGGTTTTTGCCCCCGACTCTGCCCCGCGGATAGGTTGACGGTCGTCGCCCAAATTGGCATTGCGAGTGGTGCGGCCAAGCTTGCGCGAATGATCGTCAAAGCCCACCCATACCGTGGTGACAATGCCTGGGCCATAACCTGTGTACCAAGTGTCTTTAGAGTCGTTGGTGGTCCCGGTTTTACCGCCGATATCACGCCGCTTGAGCGCTTGTGCGCGCCAGCCGGTGCCATTCCAACCGGTGCCATAGCGCCAGTCGCCGCCGCCCCAAATATTGCTTTGCATCATTTCACGCACCAAAAACGCGTTCTGCTCATCAATCACTTGCTTGGCATGGCGCTGGGTAGTGGTGTCGTGGTTCTCTAGCAAATTCTGCTCATTAAACGGATCGGCCTGTTCCGTTTGCTGCTCACAATCATCACAAATCACTGGTGGGTTAGCGCGATATATTTCCTCGCCAAAGGGGGTTTCGACCCGCTCAATGATGAAAGGCTCCATAAAGTAGCCACCATTGGCAAACACGCTGAACCCTTGTGCCATCTCAACCGGGGTTAAGCTGCCTGCGCCAAGTGCGATGGCTTCTGCGCGCGGTAAGTCATCACGCTTAAAGCCAAAGCGGGTGAGGTAATCTAGGGTATCATCCAGGCCGACACGGCGTAGCACCCGCACCGCCATCACGTTTTTCGATTGCGCGAGTCCAAGGCGAGCACGCAGTGGCCCTTCATAACGTGGTGGTGAATTTTTCGGCCGCCAGGCCACGCCTTGACTGCGATCCCAGCGATTAATCGGTGCATCATTAATCAAGGTGGCGAGTGTCATGCCCTCGTGCACGGCTGCAGAGTAAATAAACGGCTTGATACTTGAGCCCACTTGGCGAACCGACTGTGTGGCACGGTTAAACTTACTGTGGACAAAGTTAAAGCCGCCCACCAAGGCTTTGATGGCCCCCGTTGAGGGCGACATAGAGACCAGTGCAGTATTGGTGGTAGGGACTTGGGCCAAATGCCAGCTGTCATCGACTTGGCGAATAAACACTTGCTGACCACTGGCAAGGAACTCATCAGCACGCTTGGGCGCTGGGCCTTGGCGGCTATCAGTAATATAAGGCCGCGCCCAGTCTAGCCCTTTCCAGGGCAGTTCGATTTCTCGGCCATTGGGGCCGACAACCTGTGCCGATTTAGCGTGAACCTCGATGACGACGGCGGGCTCTAAGGGGCCGTAGCTGGGTTGCTTGGCAAGGTGGTCAACAATGCGCTGGTGTTGCCAACGCTGGCTGGGCGATTGCCATAGGGTCGCCACTGGACCACGGAACCCATGGCGGCGATCGTAGGCGAGAATGTTTTCCACTGCCGCCTCATTCGCGGCGCGTTGCTTATCGGCATCGACGCTGGTGAAAATACGCACACCGGACGTGTAGGCGTCGTCACCGAACTGCTCAACCGCCCATGCACGTGCCATCTCGGCAACATACGGCGCGGACAGCTCGATTTCAGCACCATGATAGCTCGCCACGATAGGCTCATTTTTGGCTTGCTGATATTCCGCGTTGGAAATGTAATCCTCTTTGAGCATCCGTCCTAGTACGACGTTGCGTCGCTCTGTCGCCCGTGACAGAGAATACAAGGGGTTCATGGTCGAAGGCGCTTTAGGGAGGCCGACAATCACTGCCATTTCGCTCAAGGTCAGTTGATCCAGGGTTTTGCCAAAGTATACCTGGGCGGCGGCTCCCACCCCATATGAGCGGTAGCCCAAAAAGACCTTATTAAAATACAGTTCGAGGATTTCTTCTTTGCTGAGTAACTGCTCAATATGCACCGCGATAAAAATTTCTTTTATCTTACGCATAATGCGCTTTTCGTTAGACAAGAAGAAGTTACGCGCCAGTTGCTGCGTGATGGTACTGGCACCCTGTTTGGCGGTGCCTGACATGGCCACCACCACGGCCGCGCGCACAATACCAATAGGATCGATACCCGGGTGTTGGTAAAAGCGACTGTCTTCCGTGGCAATTAGCGCATCAATCATCGGTTGAGGAATTTCCTCAAGCATGACGGGGATGCGGCGCTTTTCACCGAATTGGGAGATCAACTCTCCATCGGCGCTATAGACTTGCATCGGAGTTTGCAGCTCGACATTTTTCAGTGTCGCTACATCGGGGAGGTCAGGTTTTACATACAGGTAAAACCCAAAGATTGTAGTGACTCCAAGCACTGTGCAAACCAGTGCAAAGATAAGCAAACGCTTTATGAACTTCACCTGAGATTTCCCGTTCTGTTGCCGTTGAGCCGTTCAATAATCATACGTGAGTAGTATAAAGGCACCAGCATTAAAAATAACCCGTGATGCGGTCAGTTTTATAAATACTGACTTCACGCTGACGTTTTGGGAGCCTAACACGAAATGATGCGAAGTTCGGCAGTTTTAGGTCTCGCTTTGGGGCAACAGACCAGTCATGCGGTGGCCATTCAGCCATCATCTACGACTCAGCAGGTATTAAGCTTGCACACACTAGCAGCCTGTCACGATGACAGCTTGGTTGAGTCGATGAAAACATTGAAAGCAACCATGCTCGACCCGCTACCTTGGTACCAGCGCTGGATGGCGACTGTGGTGATTGGTGTCGAAGATGACACTGTGATTAGCAAAACATTGACGGCGGCGGATGTTGATGATCCGTTAGAGCAAGAAACGACGGTCGGGCAGGCACTAAGCCAAGCACTCAATATGGACATCAGTGACCTCCTGTTCGACTTCTCTAAAAAAGACGTCGGGGCGCAGCCTGGAGACGCACATTATCAGGTGATCGCGTGTCGCCAATCCGCGTTAGCGCCCATCCTCGCTGCCTGTCGCCAAGCCAAACTAAACGTGCGTGTGGTGGACCGACAACAGCATGGTCTTCAAGTCTTATATAAGGCGTTAGTGGCCTATCATCAACCCAGTGTTTGGCCACTTTGGTTACATTTATGTGCGGAAGCACTGACGGTAACCGGAAAACGCAGCGATGGGGAGGATTATCAGCAACGTTTATCGCTGACCTCACCGAGACAGACAGACGCCGGTGACCTGTCCCACCAGGTGCTATGCCAACACATTGAACATGCTTATCAGGCCTACCTGACTCAAGCTGGTCGTCACTCAGAGGCCAGCGTTTGGTTAAGTGGTGATTGGCCGGAGAGTATGCGCTCTCCCGCCCAGATAGCGTGCCACTTAATCAACCCCGGCGCGCCGTTTGGTTGTGAAAATTTGAACGCCCCCGCCTGTGTGGCGCTTGGACTGGCTCTGCGAGGTGCGCAATGATGGCCATCAACTTATTACCGTGGCGGGCACAAGCACAGCGTCGCTACCAGCGTGCTTTCGCCATTACCACGCTCATGGTCGTGGTGGTAACACTCCTGCTTGGCTGGACGGTCACAACAGTGCAGCAGCATAGGATAGAGAGCCAGCAAGGACGTAACCAACAGCTTGAACAAGGTATTAAGCAGTTTAAAAAAACCTTGGCTCAGTTTGAGCAACAAGATACGCAGCGTCGTGCGTTGCAGTCACGATTGGGGCTAGTTAACCAATTGCAGCAACAGCGTAATAATGTGACTGCCGTGCTCAATTTTATTCCTCGTGTGATGCCTCCTGGGGCGTACCTTACCCGCATCGCGCAACAAGCGGAGCGTATTAGTCTGGAAGGTTGGGTTCACTCTAACGCGGAGCTTGCGCGTTTACTGGCGTCACTGGAAGCGGACCAAGCCGTAGACGAGCTCGATATAGAGACAGTCGTCACCAATGGCAAGGCGATCGGGCCCAATAAACGTTTCACGCTCAGCTTTTCCTTTACCCAGTATGTGGCCCCCGAACGGCCAAGTGGCGAGGAGGATGCATCGTGATCGAATTAGACTGGCGACACCTCCCTTTTGCACCGCTGTGGATCAAACTGAGTGTATGGACAATATTGGGCGGGATGATCTTAGGCCTCATGTGGGCTGTGGTGATTGAACCTCAGCATGCTCAATGGCAGCGAGTGAGCATGCAAGAGCAGCCATTGAAAGCTCAGTATCGAAAGCTTGCGCATGAAGTGGCTGGGTTACCGGATGTCGAAGCGCAACTCAACGCGTTGAATCAACAGTATAACCAGCTGATCGCGCAGTTACCTGAGGAAGAAGAGCTCGCTGAGTTATTGGCGGGCATTAGCGATGTCGGTGGGCGCCATCAACTCAACTTCGACACCTTAGCGTGGCAGCCTCGTCAGCAGGGGCCATGGTTGGACGCGATTCCCATCGATATTGTCTTACACGGTCAGTATCGAGATATTGGCGCATTCAGCGCTGATATCGCGGCAATGACGCGCTTGGTGTCATTGCAAAACTTTATCTTGACGCGTGATCAAGCGTCGCCAGCCGATGCCTTACGGCTGTCTGTGTCAGCCACCACCTACCGTTACACCGGCCCTGATGGGCGTCGTTGATCATTGTAGTAAGGAAGCAGGATGAGACACTACGTGTATATCTTACTTGCGCTTCTCAGTGGCTGTCATGACGATAATACCGACATTGAACAGTTTATGAGACAGGCAAAATCGCAGGCCGAGGTGAGCGCCACCCAGATCCCTCCCGCGCCGACCTATCAGCCGCTAGCGTTTGCCTCGCGCGGTCGCGACCCCTTTTTTCTTGAGCCTGATAGTCGACCACACCTCACCGCAATGGAGGATTGTTGGCAACCCGCGTCGGGTCGACAGACATCTCCACTGACGGTGGTGCCACTCGATCAGCTTAAGATGACAGGCAGTTTAACCAAGGGTGAGCAGAGGCAAGCGCTTATTACGCTACCCAGCGGGTTGGTGCGCAAAGTGAAGCGGGGTGACCGGCTGGGACCGCATCATGGTCGTGTGATCCAGGTTGCACCTAATCAAGTGAGAATTAAACAGCTGTTGCCAGATGGGTTGGGTTGCTGGCAGCCGCGTTTTATGACTTTGTCAACCCACCCCAGCGTGTCGTAAAAAGGATAGCGTGAATGAAAGCAAGCAGGGTAAGGAGCACATTCGGATCAGGACTGGCGCAAGCCGCAATGATCACTGTTTTCGCTTGTGGGATGTTATGGAGTGCTGTGGTGGGGGCCGCTGAGGCGGTGACCTTAGTACAGGCGCAACTCACGTCTTCTACTCAACAAGAAACGCAGCTCCGCTTGCGTTTTGACAGTGCCGCGGTGATGGCGGATTTTCGCCAGACGAGCCCTCAGCAGCTAATGATTAGGTTACCTCAGGTGGTCGTCACGCCAGATTTGCTCGGGCGGATGAAAGGGCAAGAGACGGGGCTGCCTGTGAACGCCGTTCACATCACTCAGGTGGCGGGCTACACCAAGATAGAGATTCATGCCCAGCAAGCGGTGACGTTTGATTACCAGCAACAGCATCAGCAATTAATTATTACCCTGCGCGATTCTGATCCAGTGACCGCTCAAGTCCCGGCCCCCGAGGCACCGATTTCCATCAATTTCCAAGATATTCCTGTGCGGGCGGTGTTACAACTTATTGCCGAGCAGAATCAATTCAATTTGGTGACCACTGACAGTGTGCAGGGCAATATCACCATGCGTATCGACGGGGTGCCATGGCAAGATGTGTTGGATGTGATCCTCAGGGTCAAAGGGCTAGACAAGCGTCAACGCGGGGATGTGATGTTAGTTGCCCCTCGTAGAGAGCTCATGGCGCAAGAAAAGCAAGACCTTGAAATGGCACAACAAGCGGAAGCGTTATTGCCTTTATCGTCAGCAGTGATCACCGTCAATTATGCCAAGGCAGGTGAGGTCGCGGCGTTAATTCGAGGCCAGGGTCAGGGCGTCAGCTTGCTCTCTCCCCGTGGTGCTGTGTCACTCGATGCGCGCACCAACGCGATCATCATTCGTGATATTGAGAAAAACATCGATCGTATCCGCACCTTGGTGAGTCATTTAGATGTTCCCGTTAAGCAAGTGGAGATTGAGGCACGTATTGTGACGGTCGAGCAAGGCTCAGTGGATGAATTAGGTGTGCGTTGGGGGCTGTTGAATCGAAATGGCTCCACCACGGTTGGCCCGTCTGTCGAAGGTAATTTGATGTGGGATAGCAATGTCACCGGGCAAGGCCCTGAAAGCTTAAACGATGCAGCGACAGACGACGCAAATATTGGCGACTTCCTCAGCGTGAACCTGGCCGCTGCTAACCCCTCCGCCTCGAGCATGGCCTTGCAAGTAGCGAAGCTCGGCAATGATCTTCTGCTCGACTTGGAGCTGTCTGCGCTTGAAAGCGAAAGGAAAGCAGAAGTGGTCTCGAGCCCTCGACTTATCACCACCAATAAAAAAGCGGCCTATATTGAACAAGGGACAGAGCTGCCTTACCTAGAGGCGTCTTCAAGCGGTGCGGTGGCGGTGTCTTTTAAAAAAGCGGTGCTGAGTTTATCGGTAACCCCACAAATTACGCCCAACAATACGCTGGTTTTGGATTTAAAATTAAGCCAAGACATGCCCGAAAAAGCCGTGGTGGCCGGGAAAGGCGAAGCGATGTCGATCAGTACCAAGCGCATTAATACCCAAGTACTGGCGGAAAATGGTGAAACCGTGGTCTTAGGGGGTATTTTTCAGCAAACCATGATCAATAAAGAGACCCAAGTGCCGCTACTGGGGGATATTCCGTTGGTTGGCAACCTGTTCAAGCACCAATTAAAAGACCATGCAAAACGCGAACTTCTGATCTTTGTGACCCCTAAAATCGTCACAGACTAGGTTAGGTGTTGCCAAAGGGGTCACTGTCCTGAGATAATTTTTAATCTGATCACGAAATATCTGTGAGGAATTGGCGCCTCGGGCTTTTTTCATTAAGCCTGCGGGCGGTGTTGTCTTATTTAACCGCGCGTAAAATTGCTTAAAATGGCTGAAAAACGAAACATCTTTTTGGTAGGCCCTATGGGGGCTGGTAAAAGCACAATTGGTCGTCATCTCGCTCAGCAACTTCATATGGAATTCTATGATTCTGATTCAGTGATTGAAGATCGTACTGGAGCAGACATTGCATGGGTATTTGACGTTGAGGGTGAAGAAGGTTTCCGTAAACGCGAAGAAAACGTGATAAACGACCTCACTGAAGAGCAAGGTATCGTTCTCGCGACTGGCGGTGGCTCGATCATGAGCAAAGAAAGCCGCAACCGTCTCTCTGCTCGTGGTGTTGTGGTGTATTTAGAAACCACCATCGAGAAGCAGCTGGCACGCACCCAACGCGATAAGAAACGACCATTATTACAAACTGACCAACCACGTGAAGTGCTTGAGTCGTTAGCGGAAGAGCGTAATCCTCTTTATCAAGAAATTGCTGATTATGTTGTACGTACTGACGATCAAAGTGCCAAAGTGGTGGCCAATCAAATCATGGCTCTGTTAGAGCAGCAATAACCAAACACAGGACCCGACCATGGAACGGATAGACGTTAACCTAGGGGCACGTAGCTACCCTATCTCGATCGGTGAAGGGCTGTTAGCTGATGCTAGCCTATTTGGGAGCGTTCATTCGCGTCGGGTTGCTGTCATCAGCAACGAGACAGTGATGCCGTTATACGGCGACGCACTGGTCTCAACCTTAAAACAGGCAGGCGCAGCGGATGTCGCTCGCTTGAGCCTGCCCGATGGTGAGGCTTACAAGTCTTTAGAGACATTTAACACCATTAACACCTTCCTATTAGAAAACAATTACAACCGTGATGTGGTACTCGTTGCGCTTGGCGGCGGCGTGATTGGTGATATCGTTGGCTTTGCCAGCGCCTGTTATCAGCGCGGGGTGGACTTTATCCAAGTGCCCACCACATTACTGGCGCAGGTGGACTCATCGGTTGGTGGCAAAACAGCTATTAATCATCCACTGGGTAAAAACATGATTGGGGCTTTCTATCAACCCCAAGCGGTGGTGATTGATACGCAAGTGCTTAGCTCTTTACCGCGTCGTGAGTTTGCCGCTGGCATGGCCGAAGTGATCAAATACAGCATTATTGCCGATGCGTCTTTCTTTGATTGGCTAGACAGCGAAATGACGGCACTCACAGCGCTCTCGCCGGATGCGCTAAGTTATGCCATTCGCCGCTGTTGCCAGATAAAAGCTGATGTGGTCGCACAAGATGAAACGGAGACTGGCGTACGCGCGCTCCTTAATCTTGGCCATACCTTTGGTCATGCCATTGAAGCTGAAATGGGGTATGGCAACTGGCTTCATGGTGAAGCCGTCGCCGCAGGCACAGTGTTGGCTGCTAAAACGGCACTGCGACATGGCCTGATTGAACAAAAAAGTGTGTCACGTATCACTGCTTTATTGGAAAGTGCAGAACTTCCCGTACAAGCACCCAGTGAGATGAACTACGATGCTTTTATTAAGCACATGATGCGTGATAAAAAAGTGCTTTCAGGACAGTTGCGTCTGGTTTTACCAACAGCGATAGGCCAGGCTCAAGTGGTTGCAGATGTTCCTCATCAGTGTATTGCTGATGTGATTGATGCCGGTTAACCATTGAATGCATGACAGACACTTTTGATACCTTAGCGCTGGATCTGGAAAGCCAAACCCAGCTTCTTTCTCGACTGCAATTTATCACTCGATTTAGCGCCAATCTGATCCAAGTCACCGGACCTGAAGGGGCTGGAAAAACCTGGCTCAGTGAGCGCTATATGGAGCAGTGGGCGGATGCTCACGTTCACGCCCTATTAGCGTGCCACACGGCACAAAGCGATGCACAACGTCGTGCAATCTTGCTACGACAAATTGTCAAAGATGGTGTCTTTAACGAGGCCGACCCGCTAATCGATAGCCTCACCATGATGCTCGATGGTGAAGGGTGTGACGCCTTATTGGTGATTGATGATGCGCACCGTTTGACCCCAGGTTTGTTGTCTGAATTGTGGGCCTTGGTACAACACGCCCAGCACCAAGCCAATTGGCGTATTAATGTGGTGCTTTTCGCGCTTCCTGGTAAGTTGAACAAGTGGCTTGGTCAGGTGTCTTATGGGCACGAGCAGAAACCGTTGGAATTGGAAATCTCTCCGCTTAATGACGGTGAGGCGGAGATGTTTATTGATGTATTGGCGGTGACCCAGCGTATCGGTGGTGAGAAAAAGAAGCAGTGGTTAGCCAAACTGGCCAACCAAACCGTTTACCCCGGCACCATCATGGGAAAGGATAATCAGGAGACAGGCGCTGTGAGTAAAGATAAGAAAAAGCCCACGAGAAATAACAAACCCTTTTTGATGTTGGTATTGGCGGTGGTGCTGATGATTTTAGGGGCCGGCGTGATTTGGTGGGTGTTCCCCAGCCAACAGGGAGAGTCTGCCTCAGAGATGGTGCTCCCCGAGGGACTAAAAAATTTAGATGACCTGCTCAGTGAGCAGCAAGAACAAGATGTCACCGACCCCCAAACCGCAAGCCAAACGAGCGAACCATCGAGCCCGACTGCCACCGGTGAGAATCAAGATGATGTCACCCGCGCACAGTCACAGGCGGCAAACGGTTCGCGCGTCACAACAGGTTCTAGCGTCAATGAAGATCAAGCTAACTTGCCTGAAGACATTAATGGCGAAGGCCTCACTGTTGGTCGCAGTGATGAAGGGCAGCGAGTCGTGGTACCAGATGATGTGGTCGATGCCATTATTGATGAGCAAGATGCTGGCGGGGACGGCACCGACGCGGTGGATGAGCCATTAGCTAGCGAAATCAGTGAGGCGGTGCCCGCACCAGCCGCTCCGCAAGCCTCAACGAGTGATACTGCTCAAGACGAACAAACAGCGAGTGAGGACCAGGCATCCACATCGGCTAATGGTGAGCAAGACGCCCGTGAGCAAGGAGCACTGCCGCTCGTACCACAAGCGTTGCTCAATGTCTCAGCACAACGCTATGCGCTGCAACTGGCTGCGTTACAGTCACGCGCCGACGCGGTGGCGCTTATTGAAAACTATCAATTGGCTGATCGCGTACAGGTGTATCAAACACAGCGAAACAACGCGACCTGGTACATGGTCTTGCTGGGTGATTATGCCAGTGTGACTGAGGCACGTCGTGCTGAGCTCAACTTGGCGGATAATGTTCGTGCGTTGCAGCCTTTTGTGAAATCATTTAGTCAGATCCACCGCGAAATTAACCGAGCGAATGGCCAGTAAAATCCGCTGATTGATGAAGCAAAATAGGGTACAATCCGCCCCTTTTCAGACCGCAGAGATAGACTAGGGGCAATGAGAAAGCATCGTGCGTTTCTAAAGTGGGCAGGTGGTAAATACTCACTGGTCGATGATATTCGCCGTCATCTTCCCGAGGGGAACACACTGATCGAGCCTTTTGTCGGTGCCGGATCGGTATTTCTCAATACCGATTATGACCACTATATCTTGGCGGATATCAACCCTGATTTGATCAATCTGTACAACATTATCAAACAAACGCCTTCACGGTTTGTGACGGATGCGCGCGCGTTTTTTTGCCAAGAGTACAACCAAAAAGAGCGCTATTTGGATGTGCGCCGTGAGTTTAATCTCACCACGGATCCCTACCTGCGCTCGTTGTTTTTTCTCTACATGAATCGCCACGGTTTCAATGGCTTGTGTCGCTATAACAAAAAAGGCGGCTTTAATGTGCCGTTTGGATCCTATAAAAAACCTTACTTTCCAGAAAAAGAGCTGGCGATTTTTGCTGAGAAAGCCCAGCGAGCGGAATTTGTCTGTGAGGGGTATGCAGAAAGCTTTGCCCGAGCGAGCAAAGGCGATGTGATTTACTGTGATCCTCCCTACGCACCGTTAACCGCGACGGCAAACTTTACCACTTATGCCACCAATGGCTTCACGCTCGATGATCAAGCCTTGTTGGCCGAGCATGCCGAACAAGCTTCCGTCAGTCAGGGGATCCCGGTTCTTATTTCCAATCATGACACACCGTACACCCGCCGCTTATACCGTGGCGCATCATTTAATGTGGTGAAAGTGAAACGTACCATCAGCCGTAATGGCCAAGGTCGCAATAAAGTGGACGAATTACTGGCATTATTCGCACCGCAACCCTCGACCCCATAAGCGCTCTGGCAGGTGTTGTCGCTTGCCGACATTAGGTCACGAGGCTGACTAGTGCTAGCAAGACGGCGATAAATACACCGATCATGACCACGCCAGTGATGATATACGCCGCCGGCGAATCATGGCCAAAATCTCTTTCGCGATTTTGTTGCGATTGGACGCCAAACAATGCTGCGATGACGCTCTTCATTACGTCAGTGAGTCTAGGTTTGTTTCCCATCTTGCCTCCTTTTCTGGCGCCTCTGTTTACTCTAGTTAACCCCGCAAGACTTGTCAGTGTCAGCGATGAGAAAACCGCGAACGGGTAAGACTTCATGGCTAAGATCGGGTAGAATTGCGGCAACTTTTTGGTAATTGAGGCGACCGCACTATGAAGGATTTTTTGATTGCGCCATCGATTTTATCTGCCGATTTTGCGCGACTAGGTGAAGAAGTGGAAAACGTACTCGCCGCGGGTGCGGATGTGGTTCACTTCGATGTGATGGACAATCACTATGTGCCTAACTTAACCTTTGGTGCGCCTGTTTGTCAGGCGTTGCGAGACTATGGCATTACCGCCCCGATAGATGTCCACTTAATGGTTAAGCCGGTTGATCGGATTATTCCTGATTTTGCCAAAGCCGGTGCGAGTATGGTGACGTTTCATGCCGAGGCTAGCGAGCATATCGATCGCACGTTACAACTGATCAAAGAGCATGACATGAAGGCGGGCTTGGTCTTTAACCCTGCCACGCCATTGCACCATCTCGATTACGTGATGGACAAGTTAGATATGATCTTGCTGATGTCGGTCAACCCAGGGTTCGGCGGACAGTCATTTATCCCTACCACGCTTGATAAACTGCGGGCAGTGCGTGAGCGTATTGATGCCAGCGGTCGAGATATTCGCCTTGAAATCGACGGCGGAGTAAAAGCCAACAATATTGCTGACGTGGCGGCGGCCGGCGCGGATATGTTTGTCGCGGGCTCCGCCATTTTTGGTCAGCCTGATTACAAAGTAGCCATTGATGAAATGCGTGCTGAACTCGCAAAAGTAGAAAGGTAATGAAGTAGTATGAGCCTGCGTTATATTGCATTTGATTTAGACGGCACCTTGGTAGATAGCGTGCCAGATTTGACCCAAGCGCTACAGATGATGCTGGCAGACTTGGACAGACCCACGGTGAGCGTGGCCGAGGTGACCGGCTGGATTGGCAACGGTGCCGATATCATGATCCGTCGCGCCTTGTCGCGCGCCCACGCGCATGACCCAGATTTAGACCCTTCGCTGGTGGCACAGGCCCGAGAGCGCTTCAATTTCCATTATGAAAACAATGGGCACGAAAAAACAGTACTGTATGCTGGGGTAAAAGACACCTTGAATCACTTGCACCAGCAGGGGTATCAACTGGGGGTAGTCACCAACAAACCCTATGCGTTTGTGCCAGCGATTTTAGCTGATTTAGGCTTGGCCGAGTTATTTACCGATGTGATTGGCGGTGATACTTTGTCGACCAGCAAGCCCGATCCCGAAGGCCTTCATCTACTGCGCGATAAACATGAGCTCACCAATGCCCAGATGTTGATGGTCGGCGATTCAAAAAATGATATCTTGGCGGCACACAATGCG
Organism: Salinivibrio sharmensis; assembly: GCF_001995985.1. GTDB lineage: Bacteria > Pseudomonadota > Gammaproteobacteria > Enterobacterales > Vibrionaceae > Salinivibrio > Salinivibrio sharmensis. Next base: position 201,271 of record NZ_MUFC01000005.1, read on the forward strand.
GCTATCGCTTCTGTGGGGCTGACGTATGGCTACAACTATGGTGAGCCAATCAGTGACAGCCGACCCACGTATGTGCTGGATCATTTCAGTGAGTTAGTGTCAGTGGTTACTAACCACACCGTATAACGCAGTAAACAAGCAATTAGATCGCCCCTAAGGGCAGTATGTAAAGGAATCAAATCATCATGAGTCAATCTTCAAAACCCATTGTATTGAGTGGTGTGCAGCCCTCTGGCGAGTTAAGTATTGGTAACTATCTGGGCGCGCTGCGTCAGTGGGAACAGATGCAAGATGATTATGATTGCCAATATTGCGTGGTGGATTTACATGCGATCACCGTCCACCAGGATGCTGACGCGTTACGCGAAGCCACGCTTGATGCCTTAGCCCTTTGCTTGGCGGTGGGGGTGAGCCCAGAAAAAAGTAACCTGTTTGTGCAGTCACACGTGCCTGAGCACGCGCAACTGAGCTGGGTCCTTAACTGTTACACCCAAATGGGTGAGCTAAACCGGATGACCCAGTTCAAAGATAAGTCGCAGCGCCATGCTGAGAACATTAACGCGGGATTGTTTAGTTATCCGGTATTGATGGCGGCAGACATTCTTTTGTATCAAACCAACCAGGTGCCCGTTGGTCATGACCAAAAGCAACACCTGGAGTTGGCGCGTGATGTGGCGACTCGCTTTAACAATCGTTATGGCGATGTATTTGTGCTCCCAGAGCCTTATACACCCGACGTCAATGCCCGGGTAATGAGCCTGCAAGATCCGACCAAAAAAATGTCTAAATCGGACGATAATCGCAACAATGTGATTGGTTTGCTGGAAGACCCTAAAGTGATCGCGAAAAAAATTAAACGTGCGGTCACTGACTCCGAAGAGCCACCACGGGTGCGTTTCGATATTGCGCAAAAGCCAGGGGTGTCTAATCTGCTTGGATTATTGTCGGGCGCCACGGGTGAGTCGATTGACGCGCTCGAGCAAGCCTACGAGGGCAAGATGTACGGGCATTTGAAAAAGGATACCGCAGACGCGGTGGTCGCTATGCTTGAGCCGTTGCAAGCGCGTTATCACGAGTACCGAGCCGATCGCGCATTGCTTGATAGTGTGATGCAAAAAGGGGCTGCTCATGCCTCGGCGCGCGCGCAAGAGACATTGCGCAAAGTCTATGACGCAGTGGGCTTTGTTCCTCGCGTATAGCACGTCACTAAACGATGGCAAAAGCAGCGGGTGAAAGCTCGCTGCTTTTTTTTTAACATAACTGAACCAGCTTCTCACTTCTAATTACTTCATCAATAATCGCTGATTCCGGTGCGATTCATATCACGTCATATCCTGTACCTATCATGAATAATACACTCGATTTTCGAGTAAACACTCAATTACGTGAAGGAACAGGTATGAAAAAGCCAATGATGTGGTCACCGCTTGCGCTGGTAATGGCGGGGATTGCACTGCCCGCGGCGGCAAAAGCGCCACTTACCGAGAACTACCAATGTGGGGTGACCACTCCGACCCCCATTTATGCCATTCAAGGTGATGGTGCACGGAGCCCGCTCGTCCCAGATGGCCAATATAGCTCAGACAAAACCTATGCCGTACAAGGGGTGGTGACGGCGATCACCCAAGGCCTATACAAAGGGGTCTGGATTCAAGATCCGCAAGGCGATGGTAACCCGGCAACGTCCGACGGATTGTTTGTCTATTTGCGTGACGCGCAAGATTTAGACTTGGTGCCCGGTGATACGCTTTGTGCCAGCGGGAAAATTAAAGAGTACTACGGCCATACCCAGCTAGGTGTCACGGACGGACAGGTAGCAAAGGGGGCTTACCAAGGTGACGTGCTACCCACTGCTATCCGTGTGGGGGCCGAGGAAACCCTCGATCAGGCACTGGAGCGCTATGAAGGCATGAAGGTGACCATGGACGCTGACAGTGAATTAGTGATCACCCGTAATTTCGGTTTTGATTACGATGCGTTCCGTAACAACATGGTGTTATCGCATCAGGCCCCTTTGTATAAACCGACACAATGGCATCCAGCGTTAACACCAGGTGCTGAGGCGCTGGCAGAGAAAAATGCCCAAAACCAGCTTTATATTGAAACCGATAAAAAAGCGAAAGATGGCGAGATCCCGTACTTCCCTGGCCTCGATGCCGAGCAAGGCTATTTGCGGATTGGCGATCGCATCGAACGGTTAAGTGGTGTGCTGGGCTATAGCTACAGCCAGTATCGTCTGGTGGCGACTAACACCATCACCGCTGGGGATATTGTGCATCGCAATGACCGTCAAGCGGCGCCTAAAGCGGTACCAGGCACAGATATTAAGGTCGCGAGCTTTAATGTGCTTAACTACTTTACTAGCGCCAGTGCAGTCGGTGGCCCACTCAATGTCACTTGCGAGGATCAGGCGGATGCCGATGCAAACCGCGGCTGTAATCGCGGGGCAAAAACGGCGGCTGAGTTTGAACTGCAACGCGCGAAAATCGTTAACGCGTTGACGGCAATGGATGCTGATATCGTTGGGCTGATGGAGATTGAAAACAACGGCTTTGCAGCGGGTAGTGCCATCGATGATCTGGTGACTCAACTTAACGCCCAGTTTGCAGATCCCCGTGATCACTACCAATTTGTTGAGCCGAGTGAGGCGGAGAAAACCCAAGGCGCTTACTTTGGCTCTGATGCCATCATGGTCGGCATGATTTATCGTCCGGCGACAGTCGCATTAGCAGGTGATGCTCAGGCTATCCCAATGCCGGAACAGCATATCAGTGGCGAAAGCCCAGACGGAGAAACCAAGACACTCGACAAATACCAGCGTGATAGCTTGATCCAACGCTTTATTATCAATGATCAACCTTTGAATGTGGTGGTGAATCATTTTAAATCAAAGGGCTCGGGCTGTTATGAAGATTGGATTGCCGGCGAGTTTGATAGTGAAACGGCTGATCTGCAGGGGCGTTGCAATGAGTTCCGCGTCTCGGCGGCGGTGGCATTAGGTGAGCGATTAGACACCGTAGATGGCGATGTCCTGATCTTGGGTGACCTAAATGCGTACGCCAAAGAAGATCCTGTTCGTGTGCTGACGGACTATCAGCGTCGCGAGGGGCAGCGCGACATTCTCACCGCTGCGGGCACCGAAATTCGTGGTGTGCCTATGCATGCAACCGGCCAACCCGTGGAAGAGGGATTGGGGTATACCAATCTGGCCACCGACTGGTTAGGGGACAAAGCCTATTCATATTCGTTCTCGGGTGAGCTGGGTGCGTTAGATCATGCTTTGGCCAATGCCAGCTTGGCGAGCAAAGTGGTTGGCGTGGAAGAGTGGCACATTAACTCGGTAGAAAGCACGCTGTTTGAATATAGCCGCAAATATACCGGCGATTTGGTGAAATCGGACAATGCGTTCTCATCCTCCGACCACGACCCTGTCTTGATCTCGCTTGACTACCCAGAGCCTGTGGTGCCTGTTTCTGTGACCGTGAACAATCGCAGCATTTTACCGATTGTGCCGCTGCTTAATGGGCAAAAAAGCCCGGCTCATGCGTGGATGAAATGGCGCGCGACGCGCACGTTCAACCAAGCCAGTCCTTTGGTTCAATCCTTGGAGTTAACCGCAGATGACCGTATCGCGGTGTCGGTAAAAGCCTTGGGGCTGTTCCCTGTTTATTGTGGTCGTGCGCCTGCCGATACGCCGATGACAGTGACATACACTGGCTTTCGCTGTCAGTTAACTATAACGTATTAATACAGTTGGTAATATTTATTAAATGATTTTTCTACTCTGATAATGGGCTATCTCGTATCACTGCCAGGTTGTTGGGTTCTGCGTTAAAGTCTTCAGCAACTTGGTAGTGAAATATGCGTAAGCATGGTGGGAATAACTACGTTTGTGGGTAAATCTTTATCTTGAAATTGAGGGTCTTATGCATGAAATTAATTATATAGTTTACCAAAATATTCACGCCGAAAGATTGATCAATCTAGGTTATACTAAAACTTGCAATTAGGTATTTATGAGTGGGTGTAAAATCGAGTTACCCACTGTGAATTAATGCTACTGACTAACTATCAGGAAGGTGGCCAACCTCGAAATGAAGCCGTAAACACACTGAAATTATGTAGGTTGGTAGCAAGAAAAAGGAACATAGAGAATCACCATCGCTTTACCTAAAAATCAAGCATATAGATGCAGGCAGTCGCTCAAATCACTATTAGCACCGTGCGGATATAACACTCATGTTGACGAGAATTTGGGGAAGATCCTTAACGCTATATACCCAATATCGCAGTAATGAAAGAAGATAAAAATTAGGCATATGGGTGAAGTACTAAGATTAGTGTTTGGCGGTAAAAAACCACTTTTAAAATCCGTATGCTAAATGAAGAACTTATTCACTATCTGCTTTTTGTTGACAATCGTCATTTCTTTTTTTTAATAGCTGGGCGAACTCTAGCAAAAGATCTTGATCCTGCTCTAGTAGAGTAATGAATATCGCGTTTAAGGCAGACTGCTTAACATTTCCCCTACATTCTTCAACATGCTGAAAAACATCTGTGAGCTGATAGTCGAGCGCTTCCGCTATTTTGTAGAGCAAGTCCAGGCTAGGTCTTGCCTTATCCCTCTCTATTCTTGATAGGTTGCCTACGTGTGAATCTACTCGCTCTGCTAGCGCTGCTAATGTTATACCTTTGTTCTCTCTTAATCTGCGTAGTGACTGGCCTAAACTCATAGAACACTCTACTGTTTTACACTCGATTAGAGAGATTTTACACGTAAAAAGGTATTTTTGACATCAAGTACTTGCAAACAGGCTTAATAGTGCCTATAAAGCATAATATGTTTTATTGTGTGCTTTTTATGCACATTAAATGAAAAAAGAGAGTCGAAGTGAAATGAGTAAGCTAAGAACAATGCCATTCTATTTTAATCCAATCTTGAGCTTGGCAAGTATGAAAGCGAGTTGGCATAAAGCTGAAAAAGAATATCACAATGAAAAGCCATCACTTTTCGTATCAGATTTTGAGTATGTTTTGAGTGAAATAAAAAATAATCATACCAGGCCCGACACAACAAGGTTAGCCTTTAGTCTTCCTTTTTCTTTTCTTGAAAATATTCATCTAATAGAAAAAATGGAAATGTGTTTAGCGTATTATGGTTATAAGAAAAATCAATTTCTATTGACAATTGATGAATGTTGCGTTTTGGCTAGCGAGATAATTAAGGAGAGAGTCAAGTCTTTATCTTTTAGAGGGTTTATTGTTGGTATAGATAATTTCTTTTTTCGTCAAGGGCAAGCGTATAATATTTTTGATCTTCCTTTTGTAAGTCATCTTCATATTCCTAAAGATGTAACAAAAGATCTTTTGTGTTGTGACGTTTCATCTAACTATGTCAAAGGTTTGTTAAGGTTGTCTGAGATGACTTCAACAAATATTATTTTGGATGGCGTCGGTCCGTTTGAAGCCGCTAAGATAATTAATGGAAGGAGTAATGTTTATTGTCAAGAGAGAAATCTGCGTTCTAAAGTAACACTTTCTGAATTGATTTATAAAGAAAATAAGCAGGTATAAGAACGACCTATTCTTAGGTCACCCTGAATTCAGATAATACGTGCAAAGCTCGTGGTTAAACTGGCGAGAGGAAGTCAATTGACGAGAGTGGTACGTTTCCCATACGGGTGTCCATAGCTTGTCACCGACTTATCACAGATCTACTTAACCGTCGATCCGTCCTACGAAGTGGATGCTAAGTTGCGGTAGTACCAATTTCTAGTTTTGTACTGGATGCACCCATTTTTCTGATGCCTCCAACATACCTGTAGAGCCGCTCGAGCAACGGGTTCTCATGAGTGAAGCTACCTTTGGTCTCGGGTAATTTACGTAATGGAGGATGCTGGGAGCTGTAAGCGGGTATTTCTACTCCCCGAGTTATTGAATATGGTCTTTTTACCATGAGTCAACAGATCTGTGATATCACAGTCATCTTGTAGCTGGGGAAGCTCTGTCAGTGCATGACACAGGTAGACATAGTGCTCTACACCATTGGCAAACAAGTCAGCATGAGACTTAGCCACCTTGAAATCTACCGCGAGTTTACAGGCTTTCGCAAAGGCCTGAATATCAATTTAGCATGTGTTCGGGCTCTGTATACCACTCTCTGGAGAGGATTGACGAGAGAAGTGGTACTTCCTTTTGAACACTATCCTTAACGCTTCACCTCAATTGGTTTCTGACCCTCCTGCTATTTCTTTTACGGTAAAGATGCAAAATAAGCATTATTTTTTTCATTAAATGCTTTACAAGCATAATTGACGGGTCTACGTTTTATTTAGCGGCTCTCGTATGGAACCCGCTAGCTCTAAATCTGGCTAGGGAAAAAAGGTGATGATGTTCACAAAAAAGGAGTTTAATGGATGAAAGACATACCGCACACAAGTGCACCTGTCATTAATTTGTCAAAAAAGATGGCAATCACATTTTTCTCTGCTGGAGCTTTTACGGTTGTTTGGTTTTTAGCCCTGATTTTTTTACCGAATCAGTGGCATCTAATTGTGATTCCTTTTGCGGTTATGGCTTTTTGGATCGGAACAAAAAAGACGAACCAGCTTAAAGCGATGATCGAGAGGCGCGATTCTGAGTTACGGCAAGTTTCAGCGTCTCAAGGTTCTGAAGCTTATCAGGCGGCTTATGAGCGCCTAATTGAATCGCTAAAGGAGGTACTCCCATTGTGGCAGACAACTATCTCAGGTGGTCGGGAAGACATGGAGAGTTCAGTTTCCGAGCTATCCGGTTGCTTTGAATCTATTGCGGGGCAGCTCCAAATCACTCTGAATTCTAATGATGAGTCGGTGATGTTCAAGCGTGAACAAGCGCTCAGAGAAATTACCCAGACCGCAGTTGAAACCTTCAATGAACTTTGGCTCTCACTTGATGAATCAGCACACCGAGATGCAGAAACACTCACAATAATTAAAGATCTTTCGCATCAAAACACTCAATTAGTTCAATTTTCAGATGATGTGCAGCAGATTGCCGACCAGATTAACTTGCTAGCTTTAAATGCCACAATCGAGGCGGCTCGGGCTGGAGAGGCCGGCAGGGGGTTTGCAGTAGTCGCCGATGAAGTGCGTAAGTTGGCTATTCGCTCCTCCACTATTGGAGAAGAAATCAGAAAGCTCGTTACCAGGGTAAATGGAACAGTCGATGAAGTTGTCAGCCAAACAGAGGATAACTTTCAGGCTTCTAAAGAGGCAAGAGAGAGCAATAAAAATAGTATTGGTAAAACCCTTGGCAGTATCGAACAGCGGGTATCCGTTATAGCTGAAGATGCTCAAACTTTGTTACATCTTAAGAATGAGGTTGAGCAACAGGTAAGCGACGTCATTATCAAGCTCCAGTTTCAGGATCACCTCAGCCAAATCTTGACGCACATTACAGACGCATTGCGAGATCTGGAAGAGGTGGTCGGTTATAGCTCTTTTGACCAGAGGGATCAACTGGTTAGTGCTGCCGGGCAGCTGCTGCAGCGAATGCACGAGCGTGCCAGCACAGATTTTGAGCGTACTGTCTTATCTGGGGGGAACTACCCTCCCTCGCAATCGAAAGCAAACTCTAGTGAATTAACCTTTTTTTGAGGAAGCAAGTATGAGCAAAACGCTTTTAGTGGTCGATGACTCATCCTCTGTACGTCAGGTGGTGGGAATGGCGCTTCGTGGCGCGGGTCATAAAGTGATAGAAGCGGTTGATGGTCGCGATGCGCTGATGAAGCTGGATGGCCGAAAAATTCATCTGGTGGTCAGCGATGTCAACATGCCTAATATGGATGGCATAAGCTTTGTTAAAGAGATGAAAACCAAACCGGCATATAAATTCACGCCAGTATTGATGCTCACCACAGAGTCGCAGGATGCAAAAAAAGTAGAAGGTAAAGCTGCTGGTGCAAAAGCTTGGTTGGTGAAACCCTTTAAGCCTGATGTGCTATTAGCTGCTGTTGCCAAGCTTGCTTGAGGTGACATGCTATGAACTCTCAGACAGATATTCCGGCAAACATTCAGGCATCAAAGAGGCAAATTACAGGTTCGATTACGATTTATGAGGTAAAGGAGCTGGAGATTGCTTTCACTTTATCGGACGGTGTAAACGTTGAGGAAACCTGGGATCTAAAGGGGGTTGAGGAAGTGGATACCTGCGGTATTCAGTGGCTCGCTTCGGTTCGCGCCCGCCTGCGTGACAAGGGCGGCTCCCTTAGGCTGATCAATGTCAGTGAGGAGCTATCGGAAAAAATCAGGCTGCTGGGGTTATCTTACCTGCTAATCCCAAACGGAGAAGCGAATAACCATGTCTGATCCTGTATTGATTTTTCAGGAAGAAGCAGCGGAGCACCTTGAAAACTTGGAGTCTGCACTTCTGGAGCTGGAGCAGCATCCCCAGGATGAGCGTCAGATTAATGTGGCTTTCCGGGCGATGCATACGATTAAAGGTGCTGCCGGAATGGTGGGGTATGACCATCTTTCATACTTTACCCACCATCTAGAGACGCTTTTCGAAAATGTGCGAAATGGCTCTCTGGCGCTAGATCAGGAGCTTATTAATCTGGTGCTGGAGTGCCGGGATCAGATTGAGGGGCTGTTAACACGGGATAACCCTAGTGTTGAGTCTATGACTATCAGCGAAACTCTGATAGTAAGACTGACGGCAGCCATGCCCGATAATGTTTCATCTCAATGGGACAGTGGGTGTGCTACGGCTACGGCAGACTCTGAAACAGTTATGGAACGGATATACCGTATCGACTTGTCTCCTAATCTGACGAGCTTTCAGGATGGTTTTGATCTTTTACCGGTGGTTCGGGAGTTGCAATCCCTGGGTCCATGTTTTGTTTCTGGTTATTTGGACAAAGATTTTGCCACTGACACCTTTGATCCTGAAAATTGCTACCTGTCGCTGACCGTGCTACTTACGACCTCCCAGGGTGGGGAAGCTTTGGATGATGTCTTTATTTTCGTTCAGGATGACTGGCGTATAGAGATCACGGATATCAATTATGACGAGGCCTACCGGCTTGGGCAACTGTTTGTGCAGCAAGGAGTAACAAGTGCTGAAGAACTGGAAAATTCTTTGAGTGCAAAGTGCTTGGCCGAGAAGGATTTGACAAGACCCGGGGCAGCAGAACCGGAGGTAGTTGAACGGACTCTGGCAACTCAGAATCATATCCTTGAGCAGCAACGTCAGGTGCAGTCTGAACCAGAGAAAAGCATCAAGGTATCCCAGCGCAAACTTGACCAGCTGATGGATCAAGTAGGTGAACTCGTGATTTTACAGGCTCGTCTGGATCGGTTTGCGACGGAGCTTGCCGATGAGCAGATCGAATCTTTAGCAGAAGAGTTAACGCGTTTATCAAGCAACCTAAGAGAAACCACGTTTGACATCCGAATGTTGCCTATTGGCTCGACTTTTGGCCGCTTCCGCCGTTTGGTCAGGGACCTTGCTAAAGACTTGAATAAGGAGGTGGTGCTAGAGACCAGTGGCGCAGAAACAGAACTTGATAAGGTGGTTATTGACAAACTAGCGGACCCTTTAGTGCACTTGCTACGAAATAGTCTGGATCATGGAATTGAGTCCCCCGAGTCTCGGCAAGCAGCGGGCAAACCCCGAAAAGGAACAATCCGTTTGGATGCCTCACACCAGCAGGGACAAATTGTGGTAACGATTAGTGATGACGGCGCTGGGATCAACTCTGAACGAGTGTTCTCCCGTGCAGTTGAGCGGGGACTTATATCGGCATCACAAAACTTATCTCATGCCGAAATCTACCAACTCATTTTGGAGCCCGGATTTTCAACCGCAGAAACAATTTCTGATGTTTCTGGTCGTGGCGTTGGCATGGATGTGGTGAAAAACTCCATAGAAAGCCTGCAGGGCCGGATATACATTGATAGCTCTCAGGGGCGTGGAACAGTGGTGAGAATAATGTTGCCGATGACCTTAGCCATTATTGATGGGCTGATGGTTCAGGTATCGGACGATTATTATGTATTACCACTTAGCACGGTTGAAGAGTGTATTGAAACCCTCTCCAGTCAGGTAAGCCTACGTGATGGTGGGCGACTGGTTCAGCATAGAGATCAGCTAGTCTCCTGTGTACGGCTTCGTGAATGGTTTGATATTCCTGGTAAGCAACCAGCAATAGAGCAGACGGTAGTTGTTCGTATTGGTGATGATATTTTGGGAATTACTGTGGATGATGTTGTTGGCCATTTTCAGACCGTCATCAAGAACCTCGGCAAACTTTATGAGGATGTAGAGGGTGTTATGGGTGCAACAATTATGGGAAGTGGCGGGATTGCCATGATTATAGATGTGGCGGCACTGGTTGGGAACACCAGCGGCTCCAGCGCAGATATAGCCTAATTGGCTAAGGATGAAACGATGTTCAAACGAATTACCATGAAAGCTCTTTTGTATACAGGTTTGGGGTTGTTGATTGCTCTGATAGGCCTTAATAGTTATCTGAGCATAGATGCCTTGAATCGTTCGAAGGAACGACTTGATGAAGTGGTTAATGAAGGAGCACAGAAAGTACTCGTTGCCGGTCAGATCCGTGCAAACTTTCTGGAGACAGACCGTCTCGGTAAATCGGTACTGTTAAGCCAGACTACTCAGTCCAAGAAGGAGCTGACAGCAGAGATATTATCTGCCCGAGAGTCGTTAATCGAGCAGTTAGAAGAGCTGAACCACCTGATCACTAGCCCGAGAGGAGAGCAGGCGATCAAGCGGTTCGAAGCTCGAATGCGGGCTACGTTCGATATCGGGAATCGTATCAGAGAAATATCTGCATTGACTTTAGATTCTGGAGCAACAGAGTTACAGGTTGCAGAGGCAAACCGGTCAGGCTATCTATTGTTACGCGATCAGTCCGAGCCGTTGGTGAATGAAGCGCTCGCTGCACTGAGAGCGATACTGGAGATTGCTGATACGGAAATGGCGGACTCGGTGGTTCGAGCTGAAGCACGCTTTCAGGAAGCAAGTACGCAGTTGTTGGCGATGCTAGGAGTATCGATCTTGATCGGTATTTTGGTGGCTGTGATGATTATTCGCCGGATTAACGAAGTGGGGCGAATTGCGATTTGCATTGGCGAGGGTGGTCTGAACCAGCAGTTTAATCAGCAAGCCAGTGATACGGATCTTTACGGCGTGCTGCGCAATATGAGCCAAAGGCTTCGTGATATTGTTGGTGATATAAAGGAAGCATCCGACAATGTTTCCTCCGGCAGTATTGAGCTGAGCAGTACAGGTCAACAGATTGCCCAGGGGGCTACCGAGCAGGCGGCTTCTCTTGAGGAAGTATCGTCATCGATGGAGCAGATGACCGCTAACATTGCCCAGACTGCGGATAATGCCCGCCAGACAGAGCAAATAGCCCGCCAGTCAGCGACCGATGCTAAAAGTACCGGAGAGGCGGTTCATGAGACAGTTGAAGCGATGAAAGATATCGCAGAAAAAATCGGTATTATCGAGGAGATCGCTCGCCAGACAAACTTGCTGGCATTGAATGCCGCTATCGAAGCGGCCCGTGCGGGAGAGCATGGTAAGGGCTTCACTGTAGTAGCCGCAGAGGTTCGCAAGTTGGCGGAACGCAGCCAGCGGGCGGCGGGTGAAATTGTTGATCGGTCCCGCAGCAGTCTGGAGATTAGTGAGCGTGCGGGTGAGATGCTGACAGGTCTGGTGCCCAGCATTCAGAAAACCTCTGATCTGGTTCAGGAGATAAGTGCAGCGGCGGTTGAGCAGGATAAGGGGGCCTCGGAAATTAATAAAGCTCTTCAACAGCTAGATCAGGTGGTTCAGCAATCTGCCGCATCCGCAGAGGAGATGGCAGCAACCTCTGAAGAATTATCGACACAGGCTGAGCAGATGAACAGCACAGTCAGTTTTTTCTCCGTTGACGACAGTACTCAGGACTATAAAGAGCTAGAACTTAAAGAGACTAAGTTTAAGCAGACCCGTAAAACAGATCCAATATTAACCCAGCCAAAAAAATCGGATAAGTCTAAGCTAGGGGCTGATGGCATTGATATTGAACTGAATGATGACGAAGACGAGTTTGTTCGTTACTGAGGTGCATGATGGAAAAGCGTTCAGAAACTTCTATTGATCATGTGATATCTAGCGCCGAGGTGGTCCAAATTCTGTCTTTTATTCTGGATCATGAGTGGTTCGGGGTAGAGATAAGCGGTATCCAGGAAGTATTGGAATATCGCAAGGTGACACCTGTGCCTCGCACTCCTACGTTTATGCTGGGGGTAATCAATCTTCGTGGCAAAGTAATTCCTGTGGTGGACTTGCGGGTTCATTTTGATATAGCTGTCACTCAGCCGACGGTGGAAACCTGTATTGTGATCATTCATGTCGATATTGATGGTGAAGATACGGTTCTAGGTATTCTGGCGGATCGTGTGCAGGAGGTGGTCGAAGTTAATCCCGCTGATATTAGCCCGGCTCCAAAAATAGGTAACCGGGTGGATAGTCGGTATATCTATGGTATGGCCCGTTGCGAGGAACATTTTATTATACTGCTGCGTTTATCGCGTATTTTCTCATCAGATGAGCTGCAACAGGTATTGGATCGCACGCCAGAGTCTGATCCAAAACATAATGACAAAAAATGCCCCGCCGGTGGCAATGAATGAGACAAGAGGAACATTTGCAGCCTGCAGAGCATAAGCGAATTGCAGATTTTATTGCTTTAAAATCGGGTATTCAGCTACCTGAACATAAACGCAGTTTGATCGAAACTCGCCTGCGACGACGGGTGAAAGCCACAGGATACAAAAGTTTTATAGATTACCTTAATTTTACCTTATCATCTGATGGGGCTCGGGAAGAACAGATACTCCTGATTGATGCATTAACCACTAATACAACTGACTTTTTTCGTGAGCCTGGGCATTTCGATTTTCTTTGCCATTACCTGAGCAATCACTGGGTTGATCAGAGCGGCTCGGGCTTCACATCTCCGCTAAAAGTATGGAGTGCAGCCTGCTCTACCGGGGAAGAGCCTTACACGCTGGCTATGGTATTAAGTGAGTTGCGGGGTGAGCTGGTGGGGTTTGAGTTTACGATTGATGCGACAGATATAGCGCCTTCGGTACTTGAAACCGCTAAAAAAGGGATCTATGCCCAGTCTCGCATCGCTCCAGTAGCAGAGTATCTCAGAAAAAAATATCTGTTGAAAAGCCGTGATCCTGCAAAAGCGCTGATTCGGATGGACACCTCTCTTCGTGCTTGCGTTCATTTTTATCCGTTTAATTTGATTACGGGTCATTATCCGACAAAACCAACTTATGACGTCATTTTCTGCCGTAACGTACTTATTTATTTCAATGGGGAGGACCGAGAAAAAATCTTGCGTAGGTTGCGTATGGCTCTGCGCCCTGGAGGGCTTCTCTTTATTGGTCATTCAGAGAACATCGGGACTCTCAGGGATGAGTTTGAAACACTGATACCTACTGTTTTCCGGAGGATTGGCTGATGGCTGAAAAAGTTCGTGTGTTGGTGGTCGACGACTCAGCGGTGGTGCGGCAATCTTTAATTGAAATACTGAATGCCGACCCGGCCATCGAGGTGATCGCCACAGCCTCTGATCCTTATATGGCCGTGGAAAAGCTCCGGAAAATTCGTCCCGATGTGATAACCCTTGATGTCGAGATGCCACGAATGGATGGTATCACTTTTTTGCGAAAATTGATGATTCAGTCGCCAGTGCCTGTGGTGATCTGTTCCTCATTGGTCGGTGAGGGGACGCAAACCCAGATTAAGGCATTGGAATATGGTGCGGTCGATATTATTGCTAAACCCGCTTCGGGGACGCGACAGTTTTTAGCAGAATCCCGCACCCGTATTACTGACACTATTAAAGCAGCGGCCCTGGCGAGAGTTTCCAAGCTTCCCGCTAATCGTATTAAGCCGAAACCCGGACTGTCAGCGGATGCAATTATCCCTGCCGGAGTCCACAAGGCTATGGCGGAAACTACGGATAAAATTATTGCACTGGGGGCATCAACCGGTGGTACCGAGGCGATCCGTGAGGTACTGGAAGCGATGCCTGCAGACTGCCCTGGTATTGCCATTGTGCAGCATATGCCAGAAGGCTTTACCCGCTCTTTCGCAGAGCGACTGCATAAGTTGTGCCGTATTGTGGTGAAAGAGGCTGAAAATGGCGACACCTTATTAAGGGGACATGCGCTTATTGCCCCGGGTAACCGTCATATGCTTATTAAGCGCAGTGGTGCCAGATACTACGTTGAGTTAAAAGATGGCCCAATGGTGAGTCGTCATCGGCCCTCGGTAAATGTCTTATTTCGTTCAGCCGCCCGCTACGCGGGTCAAAATGCTATGGGCGTTATTCTGACCGGTATGGGGGATGATGGCGCGGAGGGTTTGGTTGAAATGCGCGAGGCAGGAGCCAAAACCTTTGGACAGGATGAAGCTACAAGTGTGGTGTACGGAATGCCGAAGGAGGCCTGGATGCGAGGTGGTGTTATCTATCAGCTGCCCTTACTGGATATTCCTGCGGCAGTCCTCGGTTATAAACGGGGCAGGTAATTACTATGGGTGTCGAACAGAAACCTTTTATTATTCATGTCGGAGAGCTGGTGTTTGGTAAGGGGCGCAGGCGTATCAAAACCCTATTGGGCTCCTGTGTGGCGATCACTCTGTGGCACCCACTACACAGGTATGGTGGTATGTGCCATTTTGCTCTTGCTAAAAAGCCTGCCACAGCAACGGTAGCGCAGACTCTGGATGCCCGTTATGCCGACGATTGCATAAAGCTGTTCCGTAAGCTTGCTGAAGAGCGTGGCACAGAGCTTTCTGAATATCAGGCGTGCATCTACGGCGGAGGGAACATGCTTTCATCTTCCAGGCTGAGAACAGACTCAGCGTTTTCTGAAGTTGATTCCAGCCCTATCGGAGATGCGAATGCGGCCCAGGCTTTTGCACTATTGGTTGCTGAAGGCGTTGCCATTAAAGAAGCCGATGTTGGAGAGCAAGGTTACCGTAAAGTCTGCTTTGACCCTAGATCCGGTCAAGCGGAAGTCGAGTTTTCTCTTGTTAGTAGCGTTAAACTCTGACTAAGGACATACCTATAATAATGAACAACATAACTTTCAGTATCAGAAAACAAGCCTTGTTGATACTGCTCGTTTTTAGTCCGCTGGGAGTTGGATTAAAAACTCTGATGATCATTTTACTTCAACCCTGGTCAACTGCACCACAAAGTCTTGATGTGTCCTTTTCTTATGGGCTTGCTTTTACACTGGTTGGAGCGGCTGTTGCTGCCCACGTGTTAAAACTGAACGCTAAGCTCAGATTAATCTATGTGCTAGCTCTACTTGCATTTGGGGGATGCAGTCTGGTCTATCATAGCTGGCGCTATATGAATAATCAGGCCGATAGTATGGCTTATGGGTTTTGTCTACCGCTGATCCCCGCCATGCTGATCACCCTAATGGGAGTATGTTTTAGTCTGGGGGCAAATGAGGGAACCCGCTTATTATGGCGGATATGTAGCGCTATTAGTATCGTCATAGGGGGGCTGTCTCTGTCCTATGATCTTGCTCCGCTAAGCATTGGCAGTGACTTAGCTGTACCAGCGGCTCAGGCTTCTATCACCGGTGGTTTGTTTGCTCTGCTGCTGGGGGTTATCTTTTGGCGGGTCGATATTCAGCCGGAAAATGCACGTTTCCCTATGCCAGCAAAAGCGATGAAGGTCGGCGCCTATGGCTTTCTATCAACTCTGGTACTTATGTATATTGCCACTGTGATTCGGCAACAGGACCGAGACCAGTCTTTCCAATATCTATTAGACAACTATGTACTTATCTCTCAACAGGTAACCGGTGATTACGGACCAATACTGCAGAGCATGATGGGGCGCTGGGCGACTAGCCCCATTGTGTCAGAAGGAGCACTCTATGCTTACCTGCCCACTGTTATCCTTTTGCTCGGTCTGCTAATAACTTATAAGCTAATGGTCGAACGCTCTTTGAGCGAGATCAGCCTTCAGCAGGCCTGCAAATCGAGAGTGAGCGAACAGTATTTCCGCTCGCTTTATAGCCATAATCCAGATGCGATTTTATCCTTTGATCGTGATGGGTTTTATCAGGCTATGAATCCTGCAATGGAGCAGACTCTTGGTATAAACGAGAGTGATTTCCTGGGTAAGCATTTCTATGATTTGCTGCATAAAGAGATTGTGCCGGAAGAGGACTTAAAGAGAGTCTATATCGCCTTTGGTAAAGCGAGTCAGGGTTATCCCCAGCCAGCCGTCACGTTTAGATTACAGGCCTCAGATAACACCGAAAGAGTTTTCAAAATCACTTTTTTACCCATCATCATTGACGGGAATACTGAAGGGACTTTTGGGTTGGCAAAAGAGATCACCAGCCGTTTGTTTAGTGAAGAAAATCAGCGACTGATGGAAAGGTGCCTGGAAGCAAGCAGCAATGCTATCGTGGTAACGGATGCACGTCTTCCCCATTATCCGGTGGTGTACACTAATCCCGCGTTTTTTAATATGACAGGATTCGCCCTTGATGATATTCGTGTGAGAGCCCTTGACCTTCTAACTGGTGAGCGAACGGACACTGCAGATATTGACCGAATCCTGAACGCTGTTTTAGAGCGAAGGACAGAATCCCTAAACGTTATCAGCTACCGAAAAAATGGCTCGTCTTTCTGGAATAAGCTTTTTATATCCCCGGTCAGAAATGAAAACAATGAAGTCACACATTTTATTGCTGTCATGAATGATATTTCATCAGAGGTGCGGCAGAAACAGGAGCTTAAATATCAGGCCACTCATGATAGTTTAACCGGGCTTGCTAACCGAGTGCTTTTTGATGAGCATCTTGCTTTCTATATTAAAGAATCAAAAGCTAATAATGGCTCATTGGCTTTACTATTTATTGATCTTGATGATTTCAAATCAGTAAATGATACTATGGGGCATAAAGTAGGCGATCAATTATTAATAAGTGTCACTGAAAGGTTGAATGCCTGTTTGCAGAAAAATGATATTCTGGCTCGTTTTGGCGGAGATGAGTTTGTTCTTATTACTACCCACTATAGCTCCTTGGAAGATATTATTTTTATCTCTGATAAAATTCTCGACCAAATCAGGCAGCCATACTCCGTAGAGGGCAACAAACTGCACATATCAGCCAGTATCGGTATTGCAACATTGGCAGAATATTTGACCAGCCCTGAAAAGCTGCTTCAACAGGCAGATATGGCAATGTTTAAAGCCAAGCAGCAGGGGTGTAACACCTATGAGATTTTTTCCGATGATTTGAGTATAAAACTTTCCCGTCGAGTAGAGCTACGTAATGACTTGGATGAGGCCATCAAAAAAGAGCAGCTTTATCTGCAATACCAACCTTTAGTTGATGTAACAGGTGACCTTATTGGTTTGGAGGCTCTTGTACGCTGGCAGCACCCCATAAAGGGACCGATTTCTCCGGTTGATTTTATCCCGATTGCAGAAGAAACAGGGCAGGTGACAGAGCTTGGAACCTGGGTACTACGACGGGCTTGCCTGGATGCCTTATCTTTGGTCAACAAAGGGCTGTTATCCGGTCGTGTCGCAGTGAATTTATCTCCGATGCAGTTCCATCGCCCTGATTTTCTAAAGATACTTCGGCAGGTTCTTGACGAAACAGGGTTACCACCGGAATATCTTGAGCTTGAGTTAACAGAAGGGATTCTGATGTGGGATACCGAAGGTGCAATTGATCTTCTTAATATGTTGACTAATATGAGTATCACGATAGCAATTGATGATTTTGGCACTGGTTTTTCCAGTTTAAGTTATCTTAAAGAACTCCCTATTGGAAAAATAAAAATTGATAAAAGCTTTGTTGATGGTGTGACTATCAATGAAAGAGATGCTGTCCTTTGTAAAGGTATCATTACTCTGGCTCATTCACTTAATCTTAAAATAATCGCAGAAGGTATTGAAGCCAAAGAGCAATATGCTTTTCTACGTGACTGTGGCTGTACCGGCTTTCAGGGATATTATTTTGCTAAACCGATGAGCTATACAATGCTACAATCCTGGATTAATATTATCGATACTTAAAAATGATTAGCTTCTGGTCTTGTGTGTCTGGAAGAATTAAGAGCTTTGGGCCGATCCAAGGCAGTGCTTTATTGCAATCTCTGTTAGGTTTTACCTTTGTTATCTGTGGTGGAAAGTGAACTGGGAGGGGTACAATAGTACTCATCGATTAGCTCATCACTGCGATATTTGAAATCATCTGATGAAAATGAATGATTTTTTGTTTAAAATGTTATTTTCAAATAAAACTTTATGTGTTCGCTGGTGGATTTTAAGTAACACTACGGCTGATACTAGGTTGACAAAATAATGCTTCTTATCATCGATAACTACGATTCTTTCACCTATAACTTGTATCAATACTTTTGTGAATTGGGCGCGTCTGTTTGCGTCAAACGCAATGATGCGATTAGCTTGGCGGAGATAGAGGCGATGGCACCCACGCATATCGTGGTTTCGCCAGGCCCGTGTACCCCAGATGAGGCTGGGATCTCGCTGGCGGTGATTGAGCACTTTGCGGGAAAGCTCCCCTTGTTAGGTGTCTGTCTGGGCTACCAAGCCCTAGCGCAAGTATTTGGTGCTAAGGTGATACGCGCGAAGGCAGTGATGCATGGTAAAACCTCGCCCGTTGATCACGAAGGACAAGGTGTCTTTGCGCATTTGCCAAGCCCGCTTACCGTCACGCGATATCACTCCTTAGTGGTGGATCCACACAGCTTACCTGCTTGTTTGATGGTAACAGCGACCACCACAGAGGCGGATGGGCGAGAAATCATCATGGGGTTAAAACACCGAGAGCTGGCGGTGGAAGGGGTACAATTTCATCCAGAAAGCATTCTCACCCAAGAGGGGCATACGTTACTGGCCAACTTTCTCCAACAATAACCCCGTCAACTAAAGGTCACGACCGTTTTAAGCGCCATGACTTGGGGCCATCTCAGTCGTGCGCTATTACACAGTATTGCACTAAATCGCGATCTTTATCACTAATTTTACATTTCGCGATTTTTGACTGCCTTATCAATGGCTGCAACCTTATGCAGCGTGGGTATTCTCTCCCTTCAGTCTTGCCTATTTGGCATCATAGCCTTGCTTGCTCTGCGCTTCTCCCTGCTCACAGTTTATGCATAACTATCTCTGTAAACTGCATGATTTCGGTTACCCTGCTGAAAACAAAACATAATCTGCTATTGCTGCAGTTAAAATAATGTAAATACTATGCGTCATAGATAAAACACAGAAGGATTGAGTGATGACAATGGAGCACAAAGTAGAACGTAAACTCTTCGACGAAGTCATGGTGCCATGTTACAACCCAATGCCGATGATCCCGGATCATGGTAAAGGATCGCGTATCTGGGATCAGGAAGGTCGAGAGTATATCGATTTTGCCGGTGGTATTGCGGTGAGCTGTTTAGGTCATTGTCATCCGGTCATGGTGGATGCACTGACTGAGCAAGCGCAGAAGCTGTGGCACTTGAGCAATGTGATGACCAATGCGCCCGCGTTGCGCCTCGCCAAACGCCTCACCGAGCTTTCCTTTGCCGACCGCGTGTTTTACGCGAACTCAGGCGCCGAAGCCAACGAAGCAGCGCTTAAACTGGCGCGCCGCTGGGCAAAAGAGGAGCACGGCGAGCACAAAAGTGAAATTATCGCGTTCACCAAAGGTTTCCACGGTCGCACCTTCTTTACCGTAACAGTGGGCGGTCAGCCTGCCTACTCTGACGGTTTTGGTCCAAAGCCTGGCGATGTTACCCACCTTCCTTACAACGATATCGCCGCATTGGCTGACCATATTTCCGAGCGCACCTGTGCGGTGATGATGGAGCCATTGCAAGGTGAGGGCGGCATTGTGCCGCCAGAGCCAGGCTTTTTGCAGGCCGTGCGCGAGCTGTGTGATAAGCACAATGCATTGCTGATATTTGACGAAGTGCAAACTGGCAATGGCCGTACTGGGACCTTCTATGCCTATCAAGAATCAGGGGTCGAGCCAGACATTCTGGCGACGGCTAAATCATTGGGTGGCGGTATCCCCATTGGTGCCATGCTTACCACCGAACGTCTCGCGGCACATATGAAGCCGGGTGTTCATGGCTCCACCTATGGCGGTAATCCATTGGCGTGTGCGGTGGCAGAAGCGGTGGTCAATGAAGTGACCAAGCCTGACGTCTTAGACGGTGTGATGGAGCGCGAGCAATGGTTCCGTGATGGTTTAGAAGCGATTAACGATAAGTACGGCATTTTCAGTGAAGTCCGTGGCAAAGGCTTGCTACTCGGTGCGGCACTGAACCAAGACTGGGAAGGCCGTGCACGTGATATTCTGGTTGCTGCGGGTGAAGAAGGCCTGTTGGTATTAGTCGCCGGCCCAAATGTGGTGCGGTTTACTCCCTCATTGGTGATTACCAAAGCCGATATTGAAGAAGGGATGGCACGCCTGGAGCGCGCGATTGCGAAGGTTGTTGCAGGATAAGCGACCTCATACACTCGGAGGGATTTGAGATGTTAGTTATTCGGCCTATCCGTGCATCAGATTTTGATGCACTGATGTTGTGTGCGGAAGCGTCCGGCCACGGGTTTACCTCGTTGCCGGTAGATGCCGATTTGCTCCAAGGGCGAATTGATAATTCGCTAGAAAGTTTTGCCAAAAAGGTGACAGAGCCTGGCCCGGAAGGCTACTTGATGGTCGCTGAAGATGTAGAAACGGGTGAAATTGCTGGGACAACAGGCATCGAGGCCGCGATTGGCCTCGACAACCCATTTTACAGTTACCACCTGACGAAGGTGGTGCACTCGTCGCGCAAACTGAATGTGCATAACATCGTGGAAGTGCTGACGTTTGGCAACAACTACACCGGCACGACAGAGATCTGCACCTTGTTTATGCGCCCTGAGTTTCGTGGCGGCCTAAACGGCAAGCTTTTATCTAAGTGTCGGTTTTTGATGTTGGCACAATTTCCAGAGCGTTTCGCAGACGTGGTCTTTGCTGAAATGCGTGGTGTGTCTGACGACGAGGGGAACTCGCCGTTTTGGCAATGGTTGAAGGATAACTTCTTTAACATTGACTTCACGTTGGCTGACTACCTCACCGGGATTGGGGCGAAAGGCTTCATTGCTGACCTGATGCCAAAATTGCCGATTTACGTGAGCCTGCTTAGTGAGGAGGCGCGAGCGGTGATCGGGCAAGTGCACCCAAATACCCGCCCAGCGTTGCGCTTGTTGGAAAAAGAAGGCTTTTCGTGCCGTGGTTATGTCGACATCTTTGATGCCGGCCCCACGGTGGAATGCTTACGTCACAATATCGAATCCGTGCGTCATTCTTTTAACGCCTCGGCAAGCGTAAGAGAGCACAGCAGCGCGCAGGACTATTTGATATCGAACACGGACTTTGCCGGTTTCCGCGCCACGGCGGCGAAAGCGGCGGTGGATCATGAAACCAATCAGGTGGTGATCAGCCCCGCGGTAGCAGACGCATTGAATGTAAAAGAAGGCGATCAGCTGCGTTTGATTGCCATGGAGGGATAAGATGACAAAGCAATCAGCAGGCCATCTGATTAACGGTGAATGGGTGAAAGGCGAGGGCGAGGTGATGACCTCGCAAAATCCCTTTGATAGTCAGTGTATTTGGCAAGGTGAAGAAGCGACGCGTCCCCAGGTTGAACAAGCGGTTAGCGCCGCACGTGAAGCCTTTCTTCGTTGGCGTAATACTGAATTTGCCGAGCGCCAAGCGCTGGTTGAGCGCTTTGCCGAGATAGTGAAAGCGAATACGGATGATTTAGCGCGCACCATTGCGGAAGAGACGGGCAAACCATTCTGGGAAACCAAAACCGAAGTCGGTGCCATGGTGGGAAAAGTGGCGATCTCATTACGCGCTTACCACGAGAGAACGGGCTCACGCGAGAAGGACGTCAATGGCACGCAAGCGGTGTTGCGCCACCGCCCGTTAGGTGTGATGGCGGTCTTTGGTCCCTACAACTTCCCGGGTCATCTGCCCAATGGTCACATTGTGCCTGCGCTTTTAGCCGGTAACAGTGTGGTATTCAAGCCGTCAGAGTTGACGCCGAAAGTGGCGGAGAAAACACTGGCGTATTGGCTAGAGGCGGGGCTGCCACATGGCCTTATCAATTTGGTGCAAGGTGGCCGTAATACCGGTGAGGCTCTAGCGCAAGCGCGCGGCATCGACGGACTGCTATTTACCGGTAGCGCCAATACTGGCCATATTCTCCACCGCCAGTTTGCCGGTCAGCCTGATAAGATGCTCGCACTTGAAATGGGGGGAAATAATCCCTTGGTGGTCAGTGATCAGTTTGGTGATTTAGAGGCCACCGTGTATACCATCATTCAGTCAGCGTATCTTAGCGCCGGTCAACGCTGTACCTGTGCGCGCCGCTTGCTGTTGCCTGAGGGGGAAGTGGGTGACAAGATCTTGACGCGCCTAGCTCAATGGACAAAAACCGTGCGTGTAGGCGGTCAGTTTGATGATCCGGCTCCGTTTATGGGCGCACAGATCTCAGTGGCGGCAGCGGAAGGCATCCTGGCGACACAACAAAAGCTTGTTGATCTGGGCGCGAAGCCAGTGATTGAGTGTGAACATCAGCATGATGCGGTGATCTCGCCAGGGATCTTGGATGTCAGTGGTATCCAAGACTTACCGGATGAAGAGTATTTTGGCCCGTTGTTGCAAGTGCAGCGTTACCAGGATATGGCCGATGCGGTCACCAAAGCCAATGACACCCGTTATGGATTGTCTGCCGGGCTTATCAGTGAAGACGATGGTGAATGGCAGTATTTCCTTGACCATATTCGTGCAGGGATTGTTAACCGCAACCGTCAATTGACCGGAGCCAGTGGCGATGCGCCATTTGGTGGGCCAGGTGCTTCGGGGAACTTACGCCCTAGCGCGTATTACGCGGCAGATTATTGTGCTTATCCCATGGCATCCATGGAGGGCGAGCAGGTGATGCTTCCCGAGACGTTCGCCCCCGGTATACCGACTCAACAGGACTAAGGAGAGCAACATGGACAGTGGCCAAGCGTTATTCGACAAACTGTGGCAGGACTACATCAACCGCCTATGCCCTTCGGCACATAAGGTGCATGCCTTATTAGAGGAAGGGCAACCTTTGATCAATGATCATATTGCCTTACGGACATTTGGTTTGCCTAAGGTTGGGCTAAAGGTACTCGCGCGTCCATTTCTCGCCTTGGGGTATCAGCAAAAAGGTGACTATACCTTTGAAGCGAAAAAGCTCAATGCCTGCCATTTTGAGCACCCCGATCCCTTGATGCCGAAAGTCTTTATCAGTGAATTGATGGTCGAGCAATGCTCGCCCGCGCTTCAGGCGATTGTTGAGAAGCTGGTGGCACAAGTTGATGCGTCGTCACTTACAGGCAGCGATTTTCTCCATCAGGGCCGCCTATGGGATATTGATTGGGCAACCTATCAAACGCTTGCCGAAGAGAGTGAATATGCGTCTTGGGTGGCGGCACACGGTTATGGTGCGAACCATTTTACCGTGAGTGTGAATCAGCTGAATGCGCATGATGATTGCCTCTCGGTGAACAACCGATTGCGCGATAATGGCTTTGCGATTAACGAGTCAGGCGGGGAAGTCAAAGGGGATGCATCTGTGTATCTGGAGCAATCCTCCACCATGGCTGACCGCGTGCCCGTTACTTTCTCCGATTGCACGCAAACCATCCCGGGTGGCTTTTACGAGTTTGCTAAGCGTTATGTCCTGCCCAATGGTGAGCTTTACCAAGGTTTTGTGGCTGCTTCGGCAGACAAAATCTTTGAAAGCACCCATTAGTGCGTCACGCATTGCTTATCGACATCATGGGAAAAGGGAGCGTGTGATACGCTCCCTTTTTTATCGTCTATTGAGCCTCGATGTCGAGCCAAAACGTGTCTGGAATCGCTTGTGTTTCGTTGCTTAAATGCGGGTTGTCGACTCGGATGACAGTACGCTCACCAATGTTCGCCTTTTCAAAGGTTTCCTCAACTAAAGGCGCATTATTGAAAAACTCGATAAATGATCCGTCTTGATACGCCGCTTCAAAAGCGCCATTTAACATCTCGGCGACGTCAGCATGTTGCGGAGACACAAACAGGAACATTGGGAAGCGATAGATCAGCATCAGGTGTGGGTCAACTAACAGGTTACCGTATTGCGGCCGCTCGGCTAATTCACTAAAAGGCTCAATCAAGGCACGAGGGAAGAGATCGGCCCGGCCCGTATCAACCACTTTGAAAATGTTTTCAAAGCTCGATATTTCACGTACGCGAAATCCCGCTGAGTTAAGCACCTTGACGTCGGCCCAACCTTGTCCCTGAATCATAGTCAGAGACTGCAAGTCACTCGCGCTACTTATCTGAGCAAGTTGGGGCTCGGTGGCTTGGTTGGTAATAAACAGGCGGTGGCCGAGTAAGCCACGAAACACGGGATAGCGAACGGGGATCAATTCAGCTTCCAGTGTACGGTCGGCACCAAGCCAGTCGACGGTGAGCTTGCCTTGCTTGAGCATTTCCACCTTACGAGATTGAGAGCCAATTTGGCCGTCAAAGGCTTGTAAGGTAACAGATTCTCCCGACTTTTCGGCAAGAAACTCGATGAGCTCAATGGCATAGAGATCAAGCGCCGAGCCGGCGCGTGGCTCGGGGTGGACAATCGTCGTATTGGACGCAGCATGGACTGAAAACACAGAGAGCGCGAAGGCGGTGAGGGTAATCATGAGTTTTTTCATAAACGACACCTTGTTAATTTTATGTTAACCATGTCGTTTTGAGTGTAGAAGCAATCCGCGTGCTTGCCAGATAATGGAGATAAAAAAACCGACGCCAGGGCGTCGGTTGGTGATACAGAGAGTGGCGCGATTAGCGTGTGCCGTATACCACGATGGTTTTACCGTGTGCGGAAATGAGGTTTTGCTCTTCCAGCATTTTAAGGATACGTCCCACTGTTTCGCGTGAGCAGCCAACGATTTGGCCAATTTCCTGACGGGTGATCTTAATCTGCATACCATCAGGATGCGTCATGGCATCAGGCTGCTTCGCCAAGTTCAATAGGGTTTGCGCAATGCGCCCTGTGACGTCCAGGAAGGCAAGATCCCCCACCTTTTGGCTCGTTACCTGCAAGCGGCGCGCCATTTGTGAGGACAAGCGCATCAAGATATCAGGATTCACTTGGATAAGCTGGCGGAACTTTTTGAATGATATTTCTGCCACTTCACACGGTGATTTGGCGCGTACCCAAGCAGTGCGCTCTTGGTCTTCTTCGAAAAGCCCGAGCTCACCGATGAAGTCACCTTGGTTAAGGTAAGACAGGATCATTTCCTTGCCTTCTTCATCTTTGATCAGTACGGCCACAGACCCTTTCACGATGTAATACAAGGTCTCCGCCTTTTCACCAGCATGGATAAGCGTGCTTTTCGACGGATACTTATGAATATGACAATGTGAAAGGAACCACTCGAGTGTAGGGTCTGTTTGAGGTTTTCCTGGAACCATATAACTTATTTCCTCTGCATGTGTTGCCCGGCAACAACGTCCTATCTTTGTCTGAGGGGTAACCCATCAGATCATTGCACAGAATACGAAGTCTGAACGCGGGCTACAAGCTCACTGTATGTTAACAAGAGTGTATCTTTTTTTGTTGGTGATTTCTTGATTTTGATCTAGGCCAACCGCCTAAAAAACTGGCAAAAACGTGGCTAAGATCACGGCTTGAGAAGTAATACATCATGAATGCGCTACGCCTCAGCCAATCTTGCCTTTTTCTATCAATTGCTGGATCAATGGACGTATGATCAATTCCATTGCAAAGCCCATTTTTCCTCCCGGCACCACTAAGGTGTTATGGCGCGACATAAACGACCCGGTGATCATTTGCAACAGATAAGGGAAGTCGACGTTTTTCATGCCACGAAAGCGGATCACCACAAAGCTTTCATCCAAAGACGGAATCCCTTTGGCATTTAATGGGTTTGAGGTATCTACCGTGGGAACGCGCTGAAAGTTGATATGGGTGCGAGAAAACTGCGGGGTGATATAGTGCAGATAATCATCCATTGAGCGCACAATCGAGTCGGTCACCGCTTCACGAGAATGGCCTCTATCGCGCGTATCACGGACAAATTTTTGAATCCACTCTAAGTTGACGATGGGGACCATACCAATCAAGAGATCGACGTGCTGCGCAACGTTGACGTCACCGTCGACCACGCCGCCGTGCAACCCTTCGTAAAACAATACATTGGTATTGTCGGCCAAGTCTTGCCATGGCGTGAAGGTACCAGGCATTTGGTTATAGGGCACCGCTTCATCAAAGGTATGTAAGTAGCGGCGGTACTTCCCGGTGCCTTGGTCACCATACTCACGAAAAAACTGTTCCAGCCGAGGGAAGTCGTTGGCGGTGGGGCCAAAATAGCTGATATGTTTACCTTGCTCACGCGCTTTACGGATCTCGACGTCCATTTCGGGACGGGTAAAGCGATGAAAGCTGTCCCCTTCTAGCCAGGCCGCTTTGATGTTCATCATTTGGAACATCTTTCGGAAGGCTTCCGAGGTGGTGGTGGTGCCGGCCCCTGACGAGCCGGTGACCGCAATAATTGGATGTTTAGCCGACATGACGCGCCCTGTCATTCAGTCTGAATTTGTATCGCGATACGGCGAGTACTGCGATGCTAGGATCTGAGTGCTGCTTTACGACGAATATCCACTGTCTCGTGCAACTCAGAATACACAATCACGGCTTCTCCGGATTGCAGTTGTTGGCGAACGTCCTCCACTTTTTGTGCAAAGCTGACTTCTTGCTCACCATAATCGGTTCCTTCCCGTAACACAAAATGCTCAATTAAACCTGTGAGTGTCTCGTCGGGAATCGATTGCCATGGAACCATCATACTACATCACCTTTTATCGATCTCAGGATGGCATGCTAGGGTGCCTGATGTGAATGTTGTGAATTGGCTCGCATTTTACCCGATCATTCCGCGTAATGCAGTGGTTCTCTACGCTTTCTTGATCGTGCGCGTGTCACTCACACGATCCGAATGAGGTGATGGTACGGGTAGATAAGTGGCAAGCCAGTGGGGGACGGCGTGCTCAAGCCAAAACTGTGGCTGTCGCCAACTACCGGCGACAAAGCCAACATGGCCGCCATGTTCAGTGAGTTGGTAATCAATGTTTGCGGGTAACGGGGACGTAGGGATCACCGCGTCGGTCATAAAAGGATCGTCTTTGGCATGAATAATCGCCAGTGGGGCCTTGATGGTGTCGAGCACCGATAAACCACTGCAGGCGCGATAATAGTGGAGGGCATCGTCAAAGCCATGAAGCGGAGCGGTGACGGTTTGGTCGAACTCGAACAGAGTGTTTATCGCCGGGCGCTCCCCCGCGTGCCATCGGCCTACTTGCTGATGCCGTGTGAGCTTTTCCGCTAGGGTTTGTCGCATCGAGCGCAATAAATAGGCTTGATAAATACGGGAAAAGCCTTGCTGGATACGCATCGAGCAGGCGGCAAGGTCAAGTGGCGGCGACACGGCGCAGCCACAGGCCACGATGGGATCATCGTGATAGTCCGCCAGGTAACGCACCAGCATATTTCCCCCCAAAGAGACCCCTACCGCGCCAATTTGACTCTCTGGATAGGTTTGACGCAAATGGGTTAAGAAGGCGCGTGCGTCCTGGGTTTCTCCCGAGTGGTAGGTTCGCGCGGCACGATTGAGGCGGCCACTGCAGCTGCGAAAGTGCATCACCACGCCGCACCAACCTTGGCGTTGGAAGGCCGCGAGCAAGCCGTTGGCATACGGGCTGTCAAAACTGCCTGCTAAGCCATGGAATAAAACAACAATCGGTTGTCCAGGTTGCGGCTGATGCGTCCACGCCAGATCAACAAAATCGCCATCGGGCAGATCAAATTGCTGCCAGCGAGGGGTGAAAAGCGGGGCACGACGCAGAAAGCGAGGCAACAAGGTTTGCAGGTGCGCATTCCGCGCGCTGGGAATGGGTTTAAACGGTGTCATCATGGTTGCTTCCCTGTTCCTCGGCGGGTGTCACCTTCAGTGATGTGTATAGGTTGCGTGCTGATGGTGACAACTGACGGCAATAGTAGGCGAGAGGAGAGGCGCTGTCCGTGAGCCAGGTTTGACGATTCAGGGCATCGACTAAATCTTGCTGTTGGAATTTTTCTAAGCTGAGCTCGAAGTTAAGCATTTTTTTATATTGCCCACTCCCGACACGCGGCTTGATGTCACGCCGTAAATGACGGTAAGCAATCAGTAAGTGCTCAGAGCGGCTCAATGCGTGCTTCAGTTGTGTGAGGCTCTCGGGCGCAAGACCATAGCCGTGCTGTTCAATCCAGGCGAGTAATAAGGCAAGGTTGACATTGCCTTGATGCTCGTCTTGGAGCCTGAGGCAAGCTTGCTTCACCTCTGGCTTGCCATAATGATGTAAACAAAACTGCCATAGGTCGGCGGGGTTCGCCATCCCAGGGGTTAGTTTTGATTGAATGTCGCCTCCAGGGCTTCCAGCTCTTCTTGTCGCTCCATCCATTCTTGTTCCACCTCTTCGAGCGTCGATTTGGCATCCGCTTGACGTTGCAATTGCGCCGTGAGTTGCGCCTTATTATCAGTGTGATAAATGTCAGGGTCCGCCAACTGATTTTCTGCGTCAGTGATAATGGCAGAGAGTTGCTCTATCTGTGTGTCGAGATTGTCAATTTTTTTCCGCAAAGGCGCGGTTTGCTTGCGTAACTCGGCATCGCGGCGTTTTTGCGCTTTGCGATCCATCTGTGTTTGTTGCGGCGCTGTTTTCTCCGCGGCCGCTTGTTTTTTGGTCTCGGCGCGATCGGCGCGCTGTTGATCGGTCAGCCAGCGATGATAATCGTTCAAGTCTCCATCAAAGGGTAGCACTGCGCCATTGTCGACCAAGTACAAATCATCGGTGGTGGCGCGCAGCAAAAAGCGATCGTGACTGACGATCACCATCGCGCCCTCGTAGGACTGTAAAGCGAGTGTCAGCGCTTGGCGCATATCCAAGTCCAGATGGTTGGTTGGCTCATCAAGTAACAATAAGTTCGGCTTTTGCCAGACCAGTAAGGCGAGCACAAGGCGGGCTTTTTCTCCGCCAGAGAAGGGGCCAATAGGCTCGAGCGCCTTGTCGCCTTGAAAGCCAAACCGGCCGAGAAAATCACGCAAGGTTTGCTCAGCGGTGGTGGGGGCCAACCGGTTTAAGTACTGAAGTGGTGTATCGTCGATGCGTAACGTATCGAGTTGGTGTTGGGCAAAATAGCCAATTTTCACCCCTTGTGAATAGGTTAATTCGCCCGCCATGGCGGGTAAGCTGCCCGCGAGGAGTTTAATCAGGGTCGACTTACCCGCACCATTGCGCCCCAGTAAGCCAATGCGCGCCCCCGGCACCAGGTTAAGGCGAATGTTTTCAATAATGGGCGTCTTATCATAACCGGCCGCCACCTTGTCCATCATTAAAATGGGAGTGGGTAAGGCATCCGGTGTGAAGAAGGTAAAACTAAACGGGTTATCGTATTGCGCGGGCAATACTTTCTCCATGCGCTCGAGCGCTTTAATCCGGCTTTGCGCTTGGCGGGCTTTGGTCGCTTTGTAGCGAAAGCGGTCAATGTACGATTGCATGTGGGAAATTTGCTTTTGTTGCTTTTCGTACTGCGCCTGTTGTTGGGCCAATTTTTGCGCGCGCATCTGCTCAAAGTCAGAATAATTACCGGTATATTCATTAAGTTGTTGATGTTCAATATGAATAATCCGGTTGACGACAGGATCCAAAAAGTCCCGGTCGTGGGAGATCAACACCAAGGTGCCAGGGTATTGTTGTAACCATTTTTCCAGCCACATCACCGCATCGAGATCCAAGTGGTTGGTCGGCTCATCCAGCAACAATAGATCAGAGCGGCATAATAGCGCTTGTGCTAAGTTCAGTCGCATTCGCCAGCCCCCTGAGAATTGGGTGAGCGACCAGTGGACTTGGGGTTGGCTAAAGCCCAGACCATCAAGCAGACTCGCGGCGCGAGCTTCAATGGTGTAGCCACCAATGGCATCCAATTTGTCGTGTAACATCGCCACCGCGTTACCATCATCACGGGCTTCGGCGTCGCGTAGGGCTTGTTGGAGCTCGCGGTATTCGCTGTCGCCATCAATGACATATTCAAGGGCGCTTTTATCAAGTGCGGGGGTCTCTTGCGCTACCCAAGCCACTTGCCATTGGCTTGGGTAATCACAACGGCCGGCATCCAGGGATAATTGGTGGCGGAGCAAGGCAAACAGGCTAGATTTGCCACAGCCATTTTTGCCCACCAAGCCGACTTTATCGCCTGGTGAGATAGTGGCTGAAGTGTGGTCAAGCAGGGGCTTACCACCACGAAGCAGTTGAATGTCGGAGAAGCGAATCATGATTACTCAGTCTGTCTCGGGTTGATGGATGCGCATTGTTGCGCGGTCGTTATACCAGCTTGATACGGGGATTGCCAAATTCTACCGCGTCATCCTACTGGTCAGACACAGACGGGGCATATTTGTGTGTTAAAGTTAAAAACACGGAATAAATGAACAGATTGCGTTCTGACCATAATCATAAGACAAGGAAGCCTATGCCCCGAGATAAGGCTGAAAGCCCCTCTCTTCCCAAGGTACTGGTGATTTTTGCTCACCCCGACCCCGATGAATCCGTTGCTAATCGTCGTTTAATTGAGGCCATTACCCCGCTGACCCATGTCACCGTGCACGATATTTACGCTGCATACCCTGATTTTGTGGTGGACGTCCATCATGAGCGCGCGTTGGTCACTGACGCCGATGTGTTGGTCTTTCAGCATCCACTGCAAATGTATTCCTGTCCGGCGCTGTTAAAAGAGTGGATAGATGTGGTGCTAGGGAAAGGGTTTGCACATGGTCAAGGTGGGGATGCGTTGGCAGGTAAAACCTGTCGCTTTGTAGTGACCACCGGGGGGGCGGCCGAAGCGTTTAGCCAACAAGGTTACAATAAATATTCGATGGCCGAACTCTTGCAACCCTTTGAATTGACCGCCTCATTATGTCGGATGTATTGGATCCCACCGTTGGTCTTGCACTGGGCGCGTCGCGTTGGCGATGCCGATCGCGAGGCGTTTGCCGAGATTTATGCCGATTGGCTCGCCGATCCGCTGGTGCAACAAGGAGGAGAGGATGGATAACAACCTCTTATCGGTGGCTTTTGTCTTTTTATTGGCGGCGGTGATTGCGGTTCCGTTGGCGCAGCGCTTGGGCATGGGCTCTGTCCTTGGCTATTTGCTGGCAGGCATAGTGATCGGGCCCTGGGGGCTGGGCCTAGTCCGTGATGTGGATGCGATTCTCCATTTTGCGGAGTTCGGCGTGGTGCTGCTGCTTTTTCTGATTGGCTTGGAGTTGAACCCGAAAAAGTTGCTCCAGATGCGACGGCCGATTATCGGGCTTGGGGGCAGTCAGGTCGTGGTCACAGCGTTGTTTATCGGTGTGATTTGCGCATTGGCAGGCTTGACACTCTTGCAAGCGTTGGTGATTGGGGTCGGCTTGGCGCTTTCTTCAACCGCGATTGCGATGAAGATTATTGAAGATCAACGCCTGATGCGCAGCGAAACCGGGCAAGCGGGGTTTGCGGTCTTACTCTTCCAAGACATTGCGGTGATCCCGATGCTCGCGATGATCCCTGCGCTTGCCGGTGGCAGCGCTGGCAGTTGGCTCGACGTATTATGGATGTTTGTTGGCATCGGTATCCTGCTGGTGGGCGGTCATTTCTTGCTGCGCCCACTGTTTCGTCTAGTGGCCATGAGTGGTGTTACCGAGCTATTTACAGTGACCTCGTTGGCCTTGGTGATTGGGATTGCCCTCGCCATGCAAGCGTTAGGGTTATCAATGGCGCTAGGTGCTTTTCTCGCTGGGGTACTGCTGGCTGAAAGTGAATACCGGCATGAATTAGAAACCGCGATTGAGCCTTTTAAAGGTTTGTTGCTCGGGCTGTTCTTTATTGCGGTGGGAATGACCGTTGACCTTGGTTTATTGCTCGACTATCCACTGGCCATTCTGGGAGCGGTTGCGGCGTTAATTTTGGTGAAGACCTTGCTGCTTTATGGCTTGGCGCGTGCCTTCGGGGTCGTACCGAAAGCGCGTAGTCAAATGGCGGTATTACTCAGCCAAGGGGGAGAATTTGCGTTTGTCATTTTCAATGCGGCGCGTAACCAGGGTTTGCTTGACCAAGAGTTAAACGCGTTTTTGTTGGTGGTGGTCAGCTTGTCGATGATGACCACGCCTTTAATGCTGACGCTTCAACAACGCTGGTTTGCCCGCACGTTCAACGAGCCAGAGGACGCGCCGCCCCAAGGACAGTTTGAGCAAGCTGATGCGCGCGTGATCATTGCCGGTTTTGGTCGCTTTGGTCAGGTGGTGGGCCGGTTGATGTTCGCCAATAAAATTGGGGTGACCATATTAGAACGTGATCCGACGCAAATTAAGCTGCTACGTCGCTTTGGCTATGAAGTGTATTATGGCGATGCAACTCAGCTCGATTTATTACGGGCGGCAGGGGCGCATACCGCTGAAGCGATTGTGATTTGTACTGATTCGCCTGATGAGGTAATGGAAATTGTTGATCTTTGTGCGCGCCATTTCCCTAACCTTAAAGTAATGGCGCGGGCAAGGAGCCGTGTAGAGGCTTATCAATTGATGGCGCAGGGCGTGGATCAATTCTCGCGTGAAACCTTTTTGGGGGCGCTTGAGCTCGGGAGACAGACGCTAGAGTCACTGGGTATGCATCCGTACAAAGCCAAGCGAGCCGAAATTCTATTTCGTAAGTTGGATATGCGGGTATTGCAAGATCTATTGCCGCAACACAGCGAAGACTTGGCCACGGCTTCTCGAGTGAAAGAAGCGCGCAAAGAATTAGAAGAAATTTTTGACCGAGAAATGCGCGGTGATAGTGAGCGGCACCAAAGTTGGAACCGAGATGAGTAAGGTGTTGAAGTGAAAAAACGTTTCATTGCTGGGGCTGCTTGCCCAGCGTGCCAACAGCTCGATACGTTACGAGTGTGGCGCGAAAATAATATTGACAAAGTAGAATGTGTCAGCTGCGATTATCATGATAGTCGGTTGCCTGATTCGGCACAACAGTCACACTCTGGTGCCGAGTCAGCAGAGAATGTCATTGGGATCTTTAAACCGGAGTAGGGGATCCGTTATCATCGGCAGTCCATTTACCTTCCGGTCTCGGAGCGAGCATGAAAATTGCAAAAGATGTGGTAGTCAGCCTGGCTTACCAAGTAAAAAACGAAGATGGTGCACTTGTTGACGAATCAACAGCACAAGAGCCTCTCCAATACCTGCACGGTCATCGTAACCTGATTGTAGGTCTTGAGAACGCGCTGGAAGGCCGTGAAAAAGGCGAAAGCTTTGACGTGACCGTAGGCCCAGACGAAGCTTATGGTGACTACCAAGAAGCCATGGTACAACGCGTACCGGCTAACGTATTCCAAGGCGTAGACCAAGTAGAAGTGGGCATGCGCTTTATGGCAGAAACGGACCAAGGCCAAATCCCAGTTGAAGTGACTGAAGTAGACGGTGAAGAAGTGGTGGTTGACGCTAACCACATGCTAGCCGGTCAAACCTTGTCTTTCTCTGTGGAAGTGGTTGACGTTCGCGAAGCGACAGAAGAGGAAGTGTCTCACGGTCATATTCACCAAGACGGTGAAAGCTGTGGTCACGACCACTAAGACGGTATCCGTCTGTGGTGAATGAAAGGCGCCGAATGGCGCCTTTTTCGTATCAGTAATGTGGTGGCGGGGTTTCTTCTGCTTGGCTGGCAATGTTTTCCGGCTCTATGTTTTTTAACTTACTCACAAGGTATTGAATCTGTACCGTCATGCGTTCAATGTCCCCTTGCTGTTGAGTTAACGCGCTGTTGAGCTGCTCGAGGGTGTCTTCTTGAAAAGCGACCTTATATTCCAAGTCGTCGATTTGCTGCTGTAACTTATCAATCTCGCTCATACTGCTCTCTCGCTATTGCGCGTCGGTTAACCAAGCTTGGGCGATACCGGCGGATGTACCGGAAATCACTCGCCCCGTGGGGTCGATAGCCACATCATACACGACTGCGCTCGGCGGGCGAGTGTCTGGTTGTGCCAAGGCTTGCCAGCGGCCGATGTTTTCACCACTTTGTACATCCCATAACTCCACCCGTTGCGAAGGGGTGCCGGTGGCCAGTTGGCGACCGTCATCGGAAAAGCGAGCACTGGCATAAATGGCTTGGCGGGCAAAGATATCTAACTCACTCACCTTCTCGCCACTGGGTAAGGCCCAAATTACCGCGCGGTTACCGCCATCGGACACAAACCCATATTTCCCTTCTCGATGTAGCGCGACTTGCTTAACCCGTTGATCATAGGCGAAGTCGTTGATAATTTGTCCCGACTCGGTATCCCAAAAGTAGGCATGATGGTCATTACCGCCTGACAGGACGTAAGCACCATTGGGGGAAATCGCCACGGCATTGACTTTATCGCGATGGGCCAGGAACTCTAGGCGCCTCCCCGTGCCTAAGTCGATGAATAATGCTTTGCCGTTAGACATGGCCAGCACCAATTTTTCACCATTATTGCTGATCGCGGCATCGCGAATGATGCCGTCAGAAATGGACCAAAGCCCTTGAGACTGGCTCCAAGCCAGGTCCCAAACGGCAAAGTTTTGTGCCGTGGCAGTAATGGCATAGCGTTTATTATCGGAAATGTGGCTGACCACCACAGGGTTGGCATTGGGGTCTTGCGGCCCCAGCTCCGCCAACTGCTGATTGGTGACAAGATCCCACAGCACAATATCGGTTTCGTCCGAGGCGAGTAGGGCAAATCGCCCGTCTCGACTCAGGCTAAAGCTGGTGGCGCCCTCAGGGTGGATTGACCAGCGCTGGGCTTCTTTGCCAGACTGCCAACAGCCGAACAGGGCGCTTAAGAGAATAAAAATGCCAACAATGTGGCGGATTTTGGGCATCATACTTGAGTTCCGATGTGTGCAGCCATATAACCACGAGTATATGGATAGAAATAGGCTTTCGCATGGTTGATGCGTCAGTAAATACAATACGAGGATTAATCCTTACCATCAACGGAGTACCCAATGAAATCAGTAATGAAGATGTCGCTACTCGCGGCAACCGTTGCCTTTGCCGTCGGCTGTCAGCAAGAAGACGCAAAAGTAGAGCAAACCAACCAAGCGGCTGAAAAAGCCGAAGCAGCGTTTGCGAACGAAGACGACAAAGCAGCCTACGCGATTGGCGCTTCTTTGGCACAATACCTCAACGCCAATTTGGAGCAGCAGGCCGAGATTGGTCTCGAGCTGGATAAAGAGGTGGTATTGCAAGGGGTGCAAGACGTCTTTAAAGGTGAGTCAAAATTGACGGACGAGCAAGCACAAGCGGCACTGCAATCGCTTGATCAGCGTGTGACCAAGCTTGCGCAACAACAAGCGAAAGAAAAGGCGGAAGCCGCGATCGCTGACGGTGAAAAATACCGCTCCGAGTTCGCGCAGAAAGAAGGCGTGAAAGAAACCGAATCAGGCTTGCTCTACAAAGTCGATAGCATGGGTGACGGTGAGAAGCCATCAGCAGAAGATACCGTGGTGGTGCATTATAAAGGTACTCTGACTGACGGTACGCAATTCGATAGCTCATACGATCGTGGTGAACCGGCCACTTTCCCACTCAATCGAGTGATCCCTGGCTGGACTGAAGGGGTGCAGCTGATGCCTGTGGGCTCTAAGTTTACCTTTGTTGTGCCGCCAGAGTTGGCTTATGGCGACCAAGACACGGCATCAATTCCTGCCAACTCAACATTGGTATTTGATGTTGAGTTACTTGAAATCAAAGATGATGCCAAAAAAGACAGCGCGAGCGAAGGCTAAAACCTCGTCCCTTGACCCGTGATACTGGCCCCGGCATTGCCGGGGCTTTTTGCATTTTTAGATAGGAATTCTGTTAAACTGAGCGCAGAGCAGTAAAGATAAATGGTCGAATAAGGATAGGCGTACGTGGTACCGACAGAGGGTTTTGGCGCAAACATTATGACGGAAAGTGAGCTCATTGAGCCCAATCCACTTAACCAACAAGACAGCATTATTTTGCAGTCCTACTCGGCCGTGGTCGACGGGCTGGCGGCCTTGATTGGTGAGCATTGTGAAATTGTGCTGCATGCATTGGACGATCTAAATAAATCGGCGATAAAAATCGCCAATGGTGAGAATACGGGGCGTCAGGTAGGTTCACCCATTACTGATTTGGCGTTACGTATGCTACGTGATATCGAAGGATCCGAGCGTAATTTCTCCCGCGCGTATTTTACCCGCGCCAAAAGTGGCACCCTAATGAAATCGATCACGGTGGCTATCCGTAACGGAGATAATCGCATTATTGGGCTTTTATGTATCAACATCAATTTAGATGCTCCTTTCTCTCAGGTACTACAAGCCTTTATCCCAGATGATCAGGCCAAGCAGGCCGCGTCATCGGTTAACTTTGCCAGTGACGTGGAAGAGCTGGTGGATAAAACGGTCGAGCGAACCGTTGAAGAGGTGAATGCGGATAAGACAGTGTCTAACAATACCAAAAACCGCCAGATTGTCATGGCGCTCTATGATAAGGGTATTTTTGATATTAAAGACGCCATTAACCGGGTTGCCGCGCGGCTAAATATCTCCAAACACACTGTTTATCTTTATGTCAGACAGCGTAAAACCGAAGAGACCGAGTCATGAGTTTGCACTACGTGTTAGTGGTGACTGAGCCTGCCTATGGCTCACAAATGGCGCGCACCGCGTACCAGTTTGCAGCCGCTGCCATTGAGGCAGGGTATACAGTCAGCAAAGTGTTTTTTTATCAAGACGGTGTGTTAAACGGCACGGCAACCACAGTACCTGCCAATGATGAGTTTGATATTGTCACGGCATGGCAAACCCTTGCACAAGACCACGGAGTGCAATTGGAAACGTGTGTGGCCGCGGCGCTACGTCGTGGCATTGTCAGTGATCAGGAGGCGGCACAACATGCGTTGCCACATAGCACCTTGGCCGCGGGGTTTTCGCAAGCGGGACTCGGGGCGTTGGCAGAGGCGTTGTTAACCGCCGATCGTGTGATGCAATTTTAAGAAGGCAGTGATGAAAATAGGGTTTGTTTTTTCTTCAGCACCCCATGGCAGTGCAAGTGGCCGAGAAGGCCTGGATGCACTGCTTGCCGCGTCCGCCTTTTGTGACAACCTGGTGGTGTTTTTTATCGGCGACGGTGTCTTTCAATTACTTGAAGGGCAGCAACCGAGCCAAATTTTAAGCCGCGACTATATTGCCAGCTTCAAAATGCTGCCTCTATGTGACGTGGAAGAGGTCTATGTCTGTCAGGCCTCGTTAACCGCACGAGGACTTGAGCAGGCGACTACGGTACTGCCGACTCAAGCGTTATTGGTCGAGCAAGTAAAAACGCAGTTGTCAGGCTGCGATCGCATTTTACATTTTTAAGGAGAAGGCCGTGCTGCACTTGGTCAAACATTCACCATACAGCCGTCAAGCCTTAGCACAGTGCTTAGACTACGCGCCGGCGAACAGCACCATTGTCTTGCTCAGTGATGCCGTCGTCGCCGGGGTGGCGGGGAGCGAGTGGGCAACCCGATTGTTTACCGAGACTCATGCTGTTTATTTGCTCAAAGATGATGTGGACGCACGAGGGCTAGGCGATACATTACACCCTCGTGCAGAGCTGATTGATATGCATCAATTGGTCGATTTGAGTGCTGAACATGTCACGCAAATGACATGGTAATCGGCTAGTCTTTGTCGTGTGTGAAAATCCCCCGTGCGCTGCTCGAAAAATAAACAATGCAAAGATCTCTGTATAAATCTTGACACCCCATACCCCGACGCCTAAAATTTCGCGTCCCTGTTGTATTGGGGCTAGATTTTTCACACTTATACGTTAAGTAATATCAGGAGCTATTTAATGGCAACTATTAACCAGCTGGTCCGCAAGCCACGCTTGAAGCAAGTTGCGAAAAGCAACGTGCCTGCGTTGGAAGCGTGTCCACAAAAACGTGGTGTATGTACTCGTGTTTACACCACTACTCCAAAGAAACCAAACTCTGCACTGCGTAAAGTATGCCGTGTGCGTTTGACCAATGGCTTTGAAGTCACCTCTTACATTGGTGGTGAAGGCCACAACCTGCAAGAGCACAGCGTTGTGCTTATCCGCGGCGGTCGTGTTAAAGACTTGCCGGGTGTGCGTTACCACACTGTTCGTGGCGCACTTGACTGTGCAGGCGTTAACGGCCGTAAACAAGGTCGTTCTAAGTACGGTGTGAAGCGTCCTAAGTCTTAATGGATTCCGTTAAGTAAGGCCAAACACTCAAACAATTGAATTTTGAAAAAACTGAAAAGTTTTGGATAAAACCTGAAGAAGACAACGGAGATAATCCATGCCACGTCGTCGCGTAATTGGTCAGCGTAAAATTCTTCCAGATCCTAAGTTCGGATCAGAATTGCTGGCAAAATTTGTAAACATCCTGATGGTTGACGGTAAGAAGTCAACTGCTGAAAAAATCGTTTATGGTGCACTAGACATCATGGCTGAGCGTTCTGGTAAAGAGCACTTGGCTGTATTCGAACAAGCTCTTGAAAACGTACGCCCAGCGGTCGAGGTTAAATCTCGCCGTGTAGGTGGTTCAACTTACCAAGTGCCAGTAGAAGTACGTCCTGTACGTCGTAACGCACTGGCTATGCGTTGGTTGGTTGAAGCCGCTCGTAAGCGTGGTGAAAAATCTATGGCTCAGCGCCTAGCAAGCGAGATGCTAGACGCGTCAGAAAACAAAGGTACTGCTGTTAAGAAACGTGAAGACGTTCACCGTATGGCAGACGCGAACAAAGCGTTCGCACATTACCGCTGGTAATGCCTTCATGGCGTGTCCCGTTCGGGGCACGCCAAACCCATTTTCTAAGGTTAACCTTAGCAAGAGGATACTATTGTGGCTCGTAAAACCCCTATCGAGCGCTACCGTAACATCGGTATTTGTGCTCACGTAGACGCCGGTAAAACCACGACTACCGAGCGGATCCTGTTCTACACAGGTCTGTCACACAAAATCGGTGAGGTACACGACGGCGCCGCTACCATGGACTGGATGTCGCAAGAGCAGGAGCGTGGTATCACCATCACCTCAGCCGCGACCACGACTTTCTGGGCCGGTTCTGATCAGCAGTTCAAACAGCACCGCGTAAACATCATCGACACCCCTGGACACGTTGACTTCACTATCGAAGTTGAGCGTTCTTTGCGTGTGCTTGATGGTGCGGTAGTTGTATTCTGTGGTTCATCAGGTGTTGAGCCTCAGTCTGAAACCGTATGGCGTCAGGCTGACAAGTACGAAGTACCGCGTATGGTATTCGTAAACAAGATGGACCGTGCGGGTGCTGATTACCTGCGCGTTGTTGATCAAATCAAAAACCGCCTTGGCGCACACCCTGTGCCAATTCACTTGAACATTGGTGCAGAAGACCAGTTCAAAGGCGTGATTGACCTGATCAAAATGAAAGCGATCAACTGGAACGAAGAAGACATGGGTATGACTTATACCTATGAAGAAATTCCAGACGATCTGAAAGAGCAAGCAGAAGAGTGGCACAACTACCTGGTTGAGTCTGCTGCTGAAGCCTCTGAAGAGCTGATGGACAAGTACCTTGAAGAAGGTGAGTTGTCTGAAGAAGAAATCAAGACAGCGCTGCGTCAGCGTACGCTTGATAACGAAATCGTACTGGCAACCTGTGGTTCTGCGTTTAAGAACAAAGGCGTTCAGGCCGTACTGGATGCGGTTATCGAATACTTGCCATCACCGATTGACGTTAAGTCAATCAAAGGTGAAGACGAAGACGGTAACCCAATCGAGCGTCATGCAGACGATAAAGAACCGTTTGCATCACTGGCATTTAAGATTGCAACCGACCCATTCGTGGGCACGTTGACCTTTATGCGTGTTTACTCAGGCGTGGTTAACTCTGGCGACACTGTCTATAACTCAGTGAAGCAAAAGCGTGAGCGTTTGGGCCGTATCGTACAGATGCACTCGAACAAGCGTGAAGAGATCAAAGAAATCCGTGCCGGTGACATCGCTGCAGCGGTTGGTCTGAAAGACGTGACCACGGGTGACACCCTATGTGCAATGGATTCAAAAGTAATCCTAGAGCGCATGGAGTTCCCAGATCCAGTTATCCAAATCGCGGTTGAGCCTAAGTCTAAAGCTGACCAAGAGAAAATGGGTATCGCGCTAGGTAAACTGGCGGCAGAAGATCCATCTTTCCGTGTTGAGTCTGACGAAGAGTCTGGCCAGACCCTGATTTCTGGTATGGGTGAGCTTCACCTAGACATCATCGTTGACCGTATGCGTCGCGAATTTAACGTTGAGTGTAACGTTGGTAAGCCTCAGGTAGCTTATCGCGAAACCATCCGTGGTAGCACCAAAGTTGAAGGTAAGTTCGTTAAGCAGTCTGGTGGTCGTGGTCAGTACGGTCACGTATGGCTGAAAATCGAACCATCAGAGCCAAACGAAGGCTTTGTCTTTGTTGACGAAATCGTTGGTGGTGTGGTTCCACGTGAATACATCAGCTCTGTTGCTAAAGGTATCGAAGAGCAGATGGCTAACGGTGTACTCGCTGGCTATCCGGTACTTGACGTTAAAGCAACCTTGTTCGATGGTTCTTACCACGATGTTGACTCTAACGAAATGGCGTTTAAGATCGCCGCATCAATGGCATTCAAGAAAGGTGCTCACGACGCGCAACCTGTTATGCTTGAGCCAATGATGAAGGTTGAAGTAACCACACCAGAAGAGTGGATGGGTGACGTTGTTGGTGACTTGAACCGTCGTCGTGGCCTGATTGGTGGTATGGACGAAGGCCCAGCGGGTCTGAAGATCGTACGTGCCCAGGTTCCACTGTCTGAAATGTTCGGTTACGCTACTGACCTACGTAGTGCAACACAAGGCCGTGCATCTTACTCGATGGAGTTCAGCGAGTACGGTGAAGTGCCTAAGAACATCGCTGACGCCCTGATCGCAGAGCGTAGCTAATTATTTTGGTCCAGATGCCGACATCATGGTCGGCATCAAACACTGACTTCTGAGTTACTAGGCCAAGCCCTTTAACTCACAACTAGGAAGGAAGACGATCGTGTCTAAAGAAAAATTTGAACGTACGAAAACGCACGTTAACGTTGGTACTATCGGCCACGTTGACCATGGTAAAACTACGCTGACCGCAGCTATCTGTACTGTACTTGCAAAAGTACACGGCGGTGCTGCTCGTGACTTCGCGTCAATCGATAACGCACCAGAAGAGCGTGATCGTGGTATCACCATCGCAACTTCTCACGTTGAGTACGATACGCCAAACCGTCACTACGCACACGTTGACTGCCCAGGACACGCTGACTATGTGAAAAACATGATCACCGGTGCTGCGCAAATGGACGGTGGTATCCTGGTTGTTGCTGCAACTGATGGCCCAATGCCACAGACGCGTGAGCACATCCTACTAGGCCGTCAGGTTGGTATTCCAAACATCATCGTGTTCATGAACAAATGTGACATGGTTGATGACGAAGAGCTGCTTGAACTGGTTGAAATGGAAGTACGTGAGCTACTTTCAGAGTACGACTTCCCAGGTGACGACTGCCCAGTAATCCAAGGTTCAGCGCTAGGTGCCCTGAACGGTGAAGAGCAGTGGGAGCAGAAGATCGTTGAGCTATCTGAAGCGCTGGATTCTTACATCCCAGAGCCAGAGCGTGCGATCGACAAGCCGTTCATCCTGCCA
>NZ_MUFC01000006.1 GCF_001995985.1 Salinivibrio sharmensis
AAGATAGCGTTAGTGGTGAGCTATCTAAGAAAATGTGGCTTTAACATGGCGGATATAAGGCAAATACTGGCTTCTATCCGCCAATTTGGGCGTTGGTCGGTAGCGACCACTCTCTAACAAAAAATATCGCGATCGCGGCCTACGGCCGCTTATCAAAAAGAACCCCGCCTAAAAAGGCGGGGTTCGTCAGCAATCTGATGCGCCAATTTGGCGCATTTTTTTATGGTTTCTATCCACTTAAACGCTGTTCAACTCAATGCCTTCTTGTTAACGCAAGCAGGTGTTAAGCCGAACAGGCCAAATTAACGGATTAGTCATCCATTTCGGCGATCTTTACCTTCCAGGTGTCAGGGCCAATCTGATGCGCATTTTGCCCCTGTGAGTCGACGGCCACCGTCACTGGCATATCTTCCACGTCAAGCTCGTAGATGGCTTCCATTCCTAAGTCTTCAAACGCCACTACGCGTGCATGCTTGATCGCTTTCGAGACCAAATAGGCTGCGCCGCCAACCGCCATCAAGTACACGGCTTTGTGGTTCTTGATTGACTCAACCGCCGCCGGGCCACGCTCGGCTTTACCAATCATGCCCATCAAGCCGGTTTCGGCGAGCATCATGTCAGTGAACTTATCCATACGGGTCGATGTGGTGGGGCCTGCTGGGCCAACCACTTCATCACCCACCGCATCGACAGGACCCACGTAATAGATAAAGCGACCATTAAAATCAACGCCTTCGGGAAGGCCTTCGCCATTGCGTAGCA
Organism: Salinivibrio sharmensis; assembly: GCF_001995985.1. Lineage (GTDB taxonomy): Bacteria > Pseudomonadota > Gammaproteobacteria > Enterobacterales > Vibrionaceae > Salinivibrio > Salinivibrio sharmensis. Next base: position 763 of record NZ_MUFC01000006.1, read on the forward strand.
TTTCTTGCAAGCGCTTATGTGCGGCATCGCGTCCGGTCAGAATTTTGCCTGACAACAGCACGGTTTCACCGGTTTGCCAGCTTTGCACGTCCTCTTTGGTCACCGTATCCAGGTTGACACGACGTACATTATCGCCGACTTCCCAAGTGACTTGCGGCCAGTCGTCCAATTTGGGTGGTGCCAACTCGGCAGGCCCAGTACCATCAAGTGTAAAATGCACATGGCGGGTGGCAGCACAGTTTGGAATTAAGCACACAGGTTTAGATGCAGCGTGCGTTGGGGCGGTTTTCACTTTTACATCCACCACCGTGGTTAAACCGCCCAGCCCTTGGGCACCGATACCCAGCTTGTTCACACGATTGAAAATATCGAGACGCAACGCTTCTTCGGCATTGCTTGGACCACGGTCGATAAGCGCTTGAATATCAATGTGCTCCATCAATGATTCTTTCGCCAACACCGCCGCTTTTTCTGCCGTGCCGCCAATGCCGATACCCAGCATACCCGGAGGGCACCAACCCGCGCCCATTGCAGGCAAGGTTTTTTCTACCCACTCGGCAACATCATCCGATGGGTTAAGCATCACCATTTTAGTTTTATTTTCAGAGCCACCACCTTTTGCGGCAATTTGGATATCTACGGTGTCACCTGGCACCATATCAATGTGCACCACCGCCGGGCTGTTATCACGGGTGTTTTGACGTTTGCCTGCCGGATCAGCCACCACAGAGGCACGCAACGGGTTGTCAGGATTGGTGTACGCACGTCGCACCCCTTCATCCACCATTTGCTGCACCGTCATATCGTGTCGGTCCCACTGTACTGCCATCCCTACTTTGACAAAACAGGTGACAATGCCCGTGTCCTGGCAGATCGGACGCTTGCCCTCGGCCGACATTCGCGAGTTAATCAAAATCTGTGCGATGGCATCTTTCGCCGCTTGGCTTTGCTCCTTGTTGTAGGCTTTTTCAAGGGCTTGAACAAAATCAAGAGGGTGGTAGTAAGAGATATATTGCAGGGCATCTGCAACGCTTTCGATCACGTCTTGCTGTTTAATAGTGGTCATCATTGCCTCTGGTGTCATTTGCAGGACCCAAAGCGGGTATCCAGTGTTGGGGAGGCTTTCCCCTCGTTATTATCGTTTGGCTAGGCAGTTTTACTGCTCTGTGATGAGAGAAGTCGATGGTTGACAGCAACCTCGCTTCGTCTTTTATTGTTGCTCGTGCCGGAAAAGACCTAGCTATGATACGCTTAGCGCTATCTGCGCGCCACACGGCGTCTTAACCGTGATCACAAAAAGAAGAATGCAACCACAAAACGCCATGAAGCTCACTACCACGCCAATCGACTACGCCCCGGATCTTGCGTTGACCCTGTTTGATAAGATAGCTCATCAGCCCTGGGCGATGTTGCTCCACTCGGCCACACGGACGCATCCGGATAGTCGCTTCGATATCCTGGTCGCCGATCCCATCGCCACGGTGACCGCGCGCCACAACCAAGTGACCACGCGTTATCCCGATGGGCACACCACCACTGACGATCACGATCCCTTTCACTGGGTCGCACAATTACAAGCACAGCTGTTACCGGCGGTTTCTGAAATCGCCCCCTGGCCGTTTGCCGGCGGTGCCCTTGGATATTTTGGCTATGATTTAGGGCGCTGTGTTGAAACCCTACCCACGCGGGCTAAAGACGAGCTCAATGTCCCTGACATGGCGGTTGGCCTTTACGACTGGGCAGTGGTGATTGATCATCACCAGCATCAAGCGGTGGTGATCGCCCCTGACAGCGATCAGCGCTGGCAATGGCTCACTCATCAGGCTGCACCGTCCCGTCCATCGTTTGCACTCACCGAGCGCTGGCGCGCGAACATGACCGAGGCGCAATACCAGCAAAAGTTTGCCCAAGTGCAAGCCTATTTACATGCCGGTGATTGCTACCAAATCAACTTAGCTCAACGCTTTTCCGCCCACTATCAAGGGGATGAATGGCAAGCGTATCGCAAATTGGCAACCCGCAATGGTGCCCCCTTCTCTGGCTTTATCCGCTTAGCAGACAGTGCCATCTTATCGGTCTCGCCCGAGCGCTTTCTCTCTCTGCACAACCAACAGATTGAAACCAAACCTATCAAGGGCACGCGTCCACGCTATACCGATCCGCAACAAGATGCAGACAGCGCTCAGGCACTGAAATCGGCGGAAAAAGATCGTGCTGAAAACTTGATGATTGTCGATTTGCTCAGGAACGATATTGGCCGAGTTGCCTCGCCAGGTTCGGTTTCTGTGCCTAAACTCTTTGATATAGAGAGCTTTCCTGCCGTCCATCATATGGTGAGCACGGTCACAGGTAGGCTCCCTGATGAAAAAACAGGCCTCGATCTGCTTCGCGCGGCGTTTCCCGGTGGCTCAATTACCGGGGCTCCCAAAGTACGCGCAATGGAAATTATTGAAGAGCTTGAGCCTCACCGCCGCCATATTTATTGCGGCAGTTTTGCCTACCTCAGCCGCTGTGGCCGGATGGATTCGAGCATTACCATCCGTACCTTGGTCGGCCACCAAGGCCAACTGCACGTATGGGCGGGCGGCGGTTTGGTTGCTGATAGCAAGGCAGATGCGGAGTACCAAGAAACACTCGACAAAGTCAGCCGCATCCTCCCCGTACTGGCAGACGATGACAGCTTGGCTGCCCCTTTAACTGATTTAACGGAGTCACGATGACGCTAATCGCCGAAGAGCATGCTTATTTCACGCCTATCCGCTGTACGTTACGCGCGAAAGCAGCTTGTTGGTCTGCGTCCTCGACTCATCCTCAACCTATCTGTGACGCGCCAGGCCACCCCTTATCGCCTGCCGATGTGACCCGAGCTTTTTCGTTAACGCCGCTGGCGCGCCACGATAGCCGCATTTTGAATCGCGTTCGCCTCTCACCCAGAATTTTGGGTGGGGCCGATTTTCAACCCGCGGCGGTGCTAATCGGCCTGGTGCCGCGCGAAAATGGGATTCAACTGGTATTAACCCAACGCGCGAGTCACCTAAAACATCACCCTGGCCAGGTCAGCTTTCCTGGCGGCAAGCGGGAGCCTTCTGACAGAGATAACACCGACACCGCCACGCGGGAAATGTGGGAAGAAACCGGGATTCGCGTTGCCCCTGACGCGATTATTGGCCACCTGTGCCCGCTTCCCACCGTCACTGGCTATTACATTCACCCTGTCCTGGCGTGGGTGGCGCCCGATTACCAGCCGTGTCTTGATGACAATGAAGTCGCCGCCTGCTTTGAGGTGCCGTTAGATACCCTTTGCCGTCCGGGACATATTCGCGAACAGTCTTTCCTACTGTATGGCCAGTGGCATCCTGTGTGTGCGTTTTATCATCAAAACAGACTGATTTGGGGCGCCACCGCGCAACTACTCCGCGCGCTAATCAGCCAGCTAACATTGTTTTCACCCTCGGGCGACCACTCGTCAACTCGCTCATAACCATGGCAACAGTTGGGATTTTGACGCACTTTGATGCATATTTATCCAACAAATAGCTATACAGTGATGCCTGCATAATACGTCAATCCACCCTCCGTTATTGATAGTCATCACATTTTGGTGCAATAGTCTGCGCACCACTTTTCATATAGCGATCTAGCTCTTGGTTTTCTCTGTGGAAATCGCCAGAATTCGCCTTCCCTGATTCCTGTTCCCTACAATGTGAGTAGTATTGTTATGCAAACAACCTCGACGACTGGTACCAGTGCAACATCGCGCCCGCGCTGGACCAAACAAGATACAACCTGGGCGCTTTCCCTTTTTGGCACCGCGGTTGGCGCGGGTATTCTTTTCCTTCCTATCAATGCAGGCATGAGCGGCTTTTGGCCATTAGTGGTTATGACCCTGCTTGTTGGCCCAATGACCTTCTTTGCCCACCGCGGCCTCTCTCGTTTTGTTTTATCTTCTAAAAATGCGGGCAGCGACATTACCGAAGTGGTTGAAGAGCACTTTGGTGTTGGCGCGGGCAAACTGATCACCTTGCTGTACTTCTTTGCAATCTATCCGATTGTGTTGATCTACGGCGTGGGTATTACCAACACCGTCGACTCCTTCTTGGTCAACCAGCTTGGCATGGCATCGCCGCCACGTGCGATCCTCTCGTTGGCACTGATTCTCGGCATGATGGCAGTAATGCTACTGGGCGAAAAAATGATGCTGCGCGTGACCCAGTTCTTGGTTTACCCACTGGTTGGGATCTTGGTCTTTATGTCCATCTACCTGATCCCAGAGTGGAACACCGCGGCCCTATCGCAAGTGCCGTCTGCGGGTGACTTTGCCATTACCCTTTGGATTTCTATTCCGGTACTGGTTTTCGCCTTTAACCACAGCCCTGCGATCTCGTCGTTTTCATTGGCACAGCGCCGTGATCACGGTGACGACGCGGAATACAAGTCTGGCCAGATCCTGATGCGCTCAGCTGCCATGTTGGTCGGTTTCGTGATGTTGTTTGTCTTCTCTTGCGTACTCTCCCTCACGCCAGCAGATCTAGAAGCGGCGAAAGCGGAAAACATCGCAATTCTTTCTTACTTGGCCAACAAACATGAAAGCCCGTTCATTTCCTTCTTGGGTCCACTGGTCGCCTTTGTTGCGATTGTGTCCTCGTTCTTTGGTCACTACCTAGGCGCACGTGAAGGCCTGAACGGAATTGCCACCAAAACCCTGCGCAGCATGGGTAAACCGGTTGATCGCAAAAAAATCGACGTGTTCACCGTGGTATTCATGATCCTGACCATTTGGTTAGTCGCCACCCTCAATCCAAGCATTTTGGGGATGATTGAATCACTTGGCGGCCCAATCATTGCCACCATCCTGTTTATTATGCCAATGTATGCCGTGAAAAACGTGCCAGCAATGCAGAAATATTCAGGTACAATCAGCAACGCCTTTGTTCTGATTATGGGACTGGTAGCAATTTCTGCGATTACGTACAGCATGATCTCTTAATCACTAACGATTCTGAATCTGCCGTCTTGCTTAATCGAACACAGCGCGCGCAGCAGGCGCTATAGGACTGCTGCATTGGGCTCTATGCCCAACCGCATCCATCGATGTTTGCGGCTAACAAGGAGCAGTGAAGGCTGCTCCTTTTCATTATGGCGAGCGAGCGCTTGCCATCACAGTCAATACCATGGACGGATGGCGTAAACACTAAATCCATTGCCCTTAGGGCATTGACTGAGGTAGACACATGATCAGTGTTTTTGACATTTTTAAGATTGGCGTTGGCCCGTCCAGTTCTCATACGGTTGGCCCAATGAAAGCGGGCAAGTGCTTTGTTGATGAGCTAACTGCCAGTCAGCGTTTAACCGACGTCGATCGCGTCACGGTTGACGTATATGGCTCATTGTCACTCACCGGTAAAGGCCATCACACCGACATCGCTACCATTATGGGCTTAGCGGGCAACAGCCCTGAAACCGTTGATATCGATTCAATTCCCAGCTTTATTAAACGGGTAGAAGAAACAGAGCAACTGCCACTGGGTGAGCAGCAACACGTCGTCGCCTTCCCGCGCGATGGAGGGATGAACTTTCATACCTCTAACCTCTCACTGCACGAGAACGGCATGCAAATCCATGCTTGGCAAGGCGATGAATGCGTGCTGAGTAAAACCTATTACTCGATTGGCGGTGGCTTTATTGTTGAAGAAGCCGAGTTTGGTCAGCCCGCCATGCAAACAGTGCAAGTCCCTTACGACTTCAATAGCGCAGATGGCTTACTGGCACTCACCCAAGAAACCGGTTTTTCAATCAGCGGCTTGGTGATGGCCAACATGCGCAGTATGCACAGCCAAGACGAGATTGATACCTACTTCGCTGACATTTGGAAAACCATGCAGGCATGTATGGACCGCGGGATGGAAAACGAAGGCGTATTACCTGGCCCGCTGCGCGTGCCGCGCCGTGCTGCCGCCTTACGTCACCAATTAAAAACTAGCGAAAAATACAACATTGACCCCATGGCCGTGGTCGATTGGGTGAACATGTTCGCCTTTGCCGTAAACGAAGAGAACGCCGCCGGAGGCCGTGTGGTCACCGCGCCCACCAATGGTGCGTGTGGCATTATTCCTGCGGTGCTGGCCTACTACGACAAATTTATCGAGCCGGTTGATAAGCAAATCTACACCCGCTTTTTTGCCGCCTCTGGCGCAATTGGTGGTTTATACAAACAAAACGCCTCCATCTCTGGAGCAGAAGTGGGTTGCCAAGGTGAAGTCGGCGTTGCCTGCTCCATGGCCGCCGCTGGCCTGGCTGAGTTGATGGGCGGTAGCCCGCACCAAGTATGTATGGCGGCCGAAATCGCCATGGAGCACAACTTAGGCCTCACTTGTGATCCGGTTGCCGGGCAAGTACAAGTGCCGTGCATTGAGCGCAACGGCATTGCCGCGGTGAAATCCATTAATGCCTCGCGCATGGCACTTCAACGTTCGTCCGAGCCGCGTGTATCACTGGATAAAGTGATTGAAACCATGATGGAAACCGGCAAAGACATGAACGCCAAATACCGCGAAACCTCACAAGGTGGATTGGCCGTTAAGGTGATGTGTTAATCCGTCACTGTCAGGCTTAATCGCGCATAAAAAAAGCTCGACCATTCACATGGCCGAGCTTTTTTAGATCTCAACAATCTAATCTATCAGGCGTTTACGCGGTTTGTGGCGCTAACGTTGCTTTTTGCTCGCCAACAGGCAACACAGTACGGCCGTATTCTTCGTTAAGCACCTGCGCCATCGCGAAGTAAATCGCACTCAAGCCACACACAATGCCCTCAAAGCCCGCAATGGTGCCAATCAGTGCACTGCCGGTAAAATCGCGTGCCGCCAGCAAGAAGAAAAGTACGGTCAAGCTAGCAAAGACAAACTGCTTCGCCAGGCAGTAACGGCGTGAACCGATGTACATAAAGCCGGTAAATACGCCCCACATCACCAAGTACCAACCCATAAAGCCGGCTGGGCTCGGTTGAGCAATCCCCATTTCTGGCATGACAATTAGCCCTACTAGCGTCAGCCAAAACAGGCCATAAGAGGTGAATGCCGTGGTACCAAAGGTATTGCCCTTTTTGAATTCCATGATGCCGACAATCACTTGCGCCAAGCCACCATAAAAAATGCCCATCGCCAAGATCATGCTATCAATGGGGAAAAAACCCGCATTATGAATGTTCAATAATACCGTGGTCATGCCGAAACCCATCAACCCCAAAGGGGCAGGATTAGCCAGTTTGTTTTCCATTAGAGCCCTACTTCGTATAAAAACAATTTAATGTTGAAAATGAGCGCGGATAGTGTCAGATAAAAGTGATTATCACGCGCAAAAACGCGGCAATATTACGGTTTACAGGACAGATGTAAATAGGTTTTAGCGCTTAGCGGCAGGATTAGACAATAAATCGATCAAATCAGATAACAAACTGGACAAACTGAGGCGATAAATAATAAAAAAGCAGCAAAACGCTGCTTTTTTATCCATCACATTCAGGCGCTCTCTAACGAGTGCTAAACCCTTTGCTGTGTAGAAAGTCTTTCATAAACGGACGCGCTTCTTTTTCTAACGTGGCGGAGATCTGCTCGCTCCAGCTCATGTCTTTATTGCCCCCCGTGCGGGTTCGGTAATACTCACGCACTTGGTTGTCATAGTCGCTTAGCGCCGCTTCATCAATGGCTTGATAGCTGTTTTCGTGCACCAAAAGCTGTACAGGCAACTTAGGCTTGGTTTCTGGGTCTTGCGCCGGTACACCCAAGCACATACCAAACAAAGGCATCACATGATTGGGCATCGCCAGTAGTTCAGCCACCTTTTCCGGCTGATTGCGTAAGCCGCCGATATACACGCCGCCTAGGCCCATCGACTCTGCCGCCACCATCGCATTTTGCGCCATGATGGCACCATCAATCGCACCGATAAGCGTCTGCTCGGTAAAGCCCAACTTGGCATTAGGGTTGATTTGCTCATGGCGATGAAAGTCCGCACACCACACTAAAAACTCAGCACAGTCGGCCACATACGCTTGGTTGCCCGCGTATTCCGCCAGCAAGCGTCGTTTTTCTTTGTCCGTCACACGAATAATACTGGTGGACTGTAAAAAGCTTGAGCTGGATACCGCGCGCGCCGCATCGATAATCTGGGTTAATTGTTCGGAAGAAATCGCGTCTTGAGTAAATTTACGAATAGAGCGGTGAGAAAGAAGTGTCTCAATTGTTGGATTCATCGTGCTTCCTTACTTGACGAGCCGTAAAAGAGGGAGTTACAGGTTTTACACCTTTATACACATGGAAGCAATCACCCTGCTCTGACGCTTTATTCCCCGACAAATTCACAAGCACGTGATCACGCGCGCGGCCGCGTCTAGACGCTTATCATCGATTTTTCCTATTGGTGCAAAAGGGAAATTCATCTTTTCTAACGTTCGCCTATCAGGCATAGTAAGGCCATTAACGCTAAAGGAGATGACTATGTTCGTCGTAATTTTTGGCCGCCCCGGCTGCCCATTCTGTGTTCGCGCAAAAGATTTGGCTGAAGAATTGAAAACAAGCCGTGAAGATTTCAACTACCGCTATGTGGATATTCACGCAGAAGGTATTAGCAAAGCCGACCTAGAAAAAACCGTCGGCAAGCCAGTTGAAACCGTGCCACAAATCTTTGTTGACCAAGCGCACGTTGGCGGCTTTACCGAATTTGAAGCCTACGCCAAAGAAAACCTCGGCCTGTATCAAGAATAAGGCGCCGACAATCTTGCTAAAAAGCCAGCCTCACGCTGGCTTTTTTAATCCTCAATGATATCAACGCGTTTACACGTCTGAACGCTCCTTCACGTCTTTTAAACTTTGAAGATTTTCGTTGATTTTAAAGATCACAATCATCAACTCACACCAAATCCTTGCCCCTACTGCACCGGCAACAATAGTAAACAGGCCAATAGCAACGTTTTCCAACCGCATCCCACCGTAGCTACCAAACATAGTGCCCAGTCCAGAGAACAACGCAATCAGTAACAGCAGCCAATACAGTCCGGTGACCAGTTTTGGCGTCAACATCGAATTAAAAAAGAAGATAGATTTCACAGTTTGTTCCTTAAAAAAATGAGAGAAGAGTATTCGAATTAGCCACTACTGATAATGGCTCCAGAGCCTGAGCACTTTCACCACTTGTTCATCCTCGAGGACTTGATAGACCAAGCGATGTTGAATATTAATACGGCGTGAATAGGCACCAGTGAGATCGCCGACAAGCTTTTCAAATGGAGGAGGTTTACGGTAGGGGTCGTCTTCAATCAGTGCTAACAGTTCTTGCGCTTTTGGTTTGAGGCCACTGGCGGACAGCTTTTTTGCGTCTTTCTGGGCTTGTTTGGTGTAAACCAACTTCCATGTCACCAGTCCAACGCCTCATCGCATTCATCCGTCGGCGTGGCGATGCCTTCGCGAATTGACTCACGCATCCCTGGTACAGAAAGCAAATAGAGTGTTTCCTGAATTGCTGACCAGTCTTCTTCAGAAATCAGCACTGCTTTGTTACGTTTGCCCGCAATAACAATGGGCTGATGCGATTCGGCGGTTTCATCAATGAGCCGATACAATTTGCTACGCGCTTCAGTGGCAGTGATCCCCGTCATAGCGCCTCTCCGGTGATTAGTTTTTAAACAAGTGTACGACATCGAGTACGTACGTCAAGACGAACGTATTCGTTAACATCCGCTCACTCAAACCGCCGCGTTGGCCGTCACCTTTGCAAACACGGTTTCCAACACCGTTTTGGGCGGTTGCAATAAAAACGCCTCATGAACCAACTGGGTTAATGCCTCGAGGCTATCGATGCTTTGATCGGTAATGAGTTGCCCTGCCGCATCCCACACCAAAAACTGCTGATTGCGGATCAAATAGCGGTGTGAAGCGGTGATCAACGACACCACGAGGTTATTGACGAAAATGGCTTCGGGATGTTGATGAGAATAGAAGTGCGCCACTTCAAAGTCGGCTTCTACCACGTCGTAGAGCTCAACCTCATACAGCGTTAATGGTGGTTGGTCGGGCTCGTGTAATACCACGGTCACCACATCGCCATTGCGCGTGATTTGATAGGTATCGTGCCCAATAGTGCAGGTGCGCTGGTTGATATTGAGTAACCCGCGCGGGGTTTTATTGCCAAAACCAACGTCGACTAAATAGGTCTCGCCATCGAGCTCAAGCACATTCATACGGTGAGTACGGGGATTGGTGGGTTTACCATTGAGCATCACTCGCGCCAGCACACTGCGCACCTTAAACCCCAAATGTTTCAGGGCAAGGTAGGCAATTTTATTGTGCTCAAAGCAATAGCCGCCTTGTTGGTTCACCACCAACCGCTCAAACAAGGCATCCGTCTGTAAAGAAAGCGGCTGCCCCGCCAAGGCATTAAGGCTAGAAAACGCATACCGCGCCAAGTGCTTTTCAATAAGCTCAGTGACCAGTGCCACGCCCTTCGCCTCACTCAACGCGAGGCGATGTAAATACTCTTCAATCATGGGTGCTGATGTCATCGTCGACTCCTTATGTGAATGGCACCAGATTAATCCCTAAAGAAGGGTTGAGGTAAAGCGTTAATCGGATGAGAAGAGCGACTTTTCCATACGTAGCAATACCCATGACTCACCGCGAAATGAACGCATACCGCTTTCTCGAGAAGTGACCACAAATCCCAATGACTCATAGCATCGTTTAGCCGCGGTGTTGTGCTCAAACACTGCGAGCGATAACGCGTCAGCACGATATTCTGACTTGGCCAATTGGATAAGCTGGTAGAACATTCGATTGGCGATGCCTTGACCTCGAAACGGCTTAGCAATAAAAACACGACAAATGCGCAAGTGACCCTCACTGGTTTCGACCAGCTCTGCGTATCCCGCGCTCTCCCCCGAGACAGAAAACATAAAAGGCCACACATCGGGGTGTGCACAATGCTGGCTGATCTGGTGCGCATTTAACGGAAAATCAAAGGTTGGGCCGCCCCATTGGTAATTTAATTCGTCTGAGTCGATCCAGTTTATCAATCGCTCGTAGTCAGATCGGGTGAAGGCTCTGAGTGCCATTTATTGAGACTCCAATATGCATGATTACGTCAGTAATAGCGCGACAATTTTCTTTATCAAAGGGCTGAGTCCCGCGCACCTAGCAATAACACACTTACTCTAGAGCCTTGTGTGTCACGACTCACGCAGTATTGCGGTTAAAGGCGGAGCGCAGCAACCCTAATCCTGCCAGTGCAAAGATCCCAGACACTACCCGCTCAACCCAATGCGCCACTTTTTGGTAGACGTTCATCACGCCGTTGATTGAAAACAACAGGGAGTACATCCCATTCACCAAAAAGCCGACCAGCATACAAGTCAGCACCGCCGCGACAAGAAACAGCCCATCGCTGCTTGAACCCATCCCAACCGACAAAGCCGCCATCCATGCCACCACGGTTTTAGGATTAGAGGAGTTTAAAACCACGCCACGAACAAACCATTTTCGGTATCCCGCTTCTTGGTTGTCGTTTGTGGAGACCGTCGCGGCGGCATTAAAGGATGATTTAAAAGAAAGGTAAGCCAGCCATAGAAGATAAACGCCACCCACGACTTTTAGCAGCATGAGTAAATACACCGATCCTTGTAGCACCACACCCAAGCCACTGGCGGCAACAATACCCCAAAACAGCAGCCCAATGGATAACCCTGCGCCGTAAACAAGGCTAACTTTTCGCCCCTTACTCATGGCGATGGTTGCATTGGAGATGTTCGCCGGCCCCGGAGAGACCGCAACAACAAAAAATGCGAACCCTATTGAAACGAGTGATAAAACATCAGTCATCCTTGCTCCTTATTATCGGTGTTGTGTTTACAGTGGTTTTTCCATCAGCACGCAGTCTAAACGGATCCCTTTTGGGGAGTGATACGTTGATACCTCATCGCCCACAAAGCCGCATGCGCGATAAAAGGGCGCTGCATTGAGCGTGGACTTGAGCGTTAGTAATCGCAAGCTCTGCTCTTTCGCTAAGTGCTCTAAAAACTGGAGCATCTTTGTCGCCGCGCCCCTGCCACTGTAATCTGGCTCAACAAAGATGGCATCCACCACACCAGTTTGTGTGTTGAGCTTACCGCTACCGATAACCTGCCCGTCTATTTCAGAGACGTAAAACGTATCGACCACGTCGGTAATAAAACGCTCAGACAGGCTACCCTGCGTCCAAAGTGAAAGCTGCTCTTCCGTATAGTGTGCTGAACACTTAGCTAAAATAGCTCGGCTTTTTAAATCAAAAATAGCCTGCGCATCGTTTTGGTTGGCTTTTCTAATGGTGATCAAAATACGTCCTTGTTTGGTTAAGCTGAGTGACTTTCTGTTATGCCGTGAAGGTAAAGAGTTTAAGTTATTGACAAGTCGAAAATCTACTTTTAACGATCGTTAACAGAGTTGTGGAAGAGGGAAATCTAGCGTAACTTCTTTTGTTAACTCGTTCCCACGCTCCTGCGTGGGAATGTATATGGATTTGAATCATAGGCAGGTTCGCCAAAAAATCACCGAACTGCACTTGATCGCTGTTCTAACACTAGCGGACAGCGTCACCTCTAGCGAACAGCCAGTTCAATGCCCTAGGCAGCATAATGTTATACTGGGTATGGTGCTGTTTACGTTTGAATGATAGCAAGAGCTAGATATGCATTCCCACGCAGGAGCGTGGGAACGAGAAAAAAGAAAAACGGGCCAGCCTACGTAATCGGATACTGCCCCGTTGGCAAAAACATTAAAAATTTAGTCTTTTGCTACTTCTTTTATTCTATCAATATACTTTTCTATTTCACCTTCATCGAAAGTGGTGGTTCCATCGTTTTTCAAAACAAATGGAGCTCTAAACTTATACACTRCTTTCGACCCATTTCGATACGGGAAAACGGTTATTTTTACTGGAAGGCTATCCCCATCATCACCTAAATCAAAAAGCTTACCTTTTTGTATATCATACTTTTTAACTTTCTCATCGTTATACTGATACTCGCCTAGAATGCGCGTAAAGTTCGCATATACAGACTCATCGTTATACTTAACGTTAAAGTCACCCGAGAACTCTTTAAAACCATCAAATTCAGGATGAATCCTAGAGTTTATTCTTTCAATATCATCTTTCGCTTCTTGCGTTGTAACCAGTGGGCTTATTGGTAATAAAATTGCGGATTTACCCGGCTTCACCTCAATAAAACGTGGAGTTAAAACGGAAACGGTTTTTAGGTTCCCCTGCTCTTCTATTTGGAGTTCATAACTAGCAAAGGTAGACGTGGTGTTAGAGCTATCTGTATCAGAAAAATACTCACCGTTTACATATGAGACGAAAAGTCTATTATCATTTGATTTTACCTCTAATCCTTTTAAATCATAGAGACCACTAACCCCAGTATAGTATCGACTTATTCCTTTGATTTTAGAACTCTCTCGTATTTCTCTCTTAAGCTCTTCCCTTATCATATCATCAGTTAAAGGGTCACCTGTGGGTAGTTCCTTCATAAACACGAACTCTTTAACATCAGATTCTAAACTGACTTTTTCCGGTTGTGTATCAACGGCCGAACAAGCTGATAGAAGTGTTATAGAAAAAAACAAAAAAAACTTATAGAATTTTTGCACTTTTAGCATCCTTTTGCATGTAAGTTGAATGAAAACGCTATCAATCCCCTACTCTCCATCATGAGGAAAAACAGCTCAAAGTGAGTAATCGTATTCTATCAATTTGACACACAATTGAGAATAGGGCTCTCCGAATAGATCAGCGTATAAGTACTCAACCAGTTTCAGTATCCCTTCAGCTAAACTTTCTCTACGAAACGAGAGCTCATTAGGCAATAAACACTTCTATTAGACCAATAAGCTAAACTTCGTCAGCTCAGGAAAACCATGTCCGAGCCGAAATTCACGTCGTAATGAGGGCAGGTAGAGCGACTTTCTTCACCGGCGGACAGTAATTTTGAGCTTATATAATAGCTCATTAAAGTGTAAAGAAATAATTACAAACCTTTGGCTCTTCACCGGATGTAGTGGAAAGTGTTAATTCGTTCCTACGCTCCTGCGTGGGAATGTATATGGATTTTGAATCATAGCCAGAGTTCGCCACAAGATCACCGAACTACACTTGCGCTCTGTTCTAACACTAGCGGACAGCGTCACTTTTGGGGAACAAGCCAGTTCAATGCCCTAGGCAGCATAATGTTACACTGTTCATGGTGCTGTTTGTGTTTGAATAATAGCAAGAGCTAGATATGCATTCCCACGCAGGAGCGTGGGAACGAAAAATAATGTCTAGTGGCCCTGTCACATGATTCGCAGGCAGCGGTGAGACCGCAGCAAGAGACCTTCTATATATTTTTCCGTAAGCAATGACTTAATAGCGGAAATGACAGAACGAAGTAGACGACTTTATTGTTCGAAAGCATTTGCTGCTGGCGCAGCCAAAAAAATGTTATTGTCTATTGTCCGGAGAAGGGCTCATATGTGTTATGCGTATGACTTAGCTGCGCGCGCATGAGCTAAATTTTCCAGTTTTAATAGGAAATCATTTAGTTCATCGGAAACCCCGGTGTAAGAAAAGCTGGGATACTCTGGCTTACTACTTTGACCATTAGTTGTTTTGATGTACTCAATTTCTTGTTCAGGAAAGAAAGCAACAATCAAAGTGCGAATTTCAGAGTTTAAACCAAGGTCTTGTCCTAACTCTGTAGAGCCAAGAGTAACTTGAATCTTTGTTTTCTCAAGATCCATTTTTGCTAGTCTTTGAGTTTTAAACCCCAGTACTTTTAAGTCGCGTTTTGAATTGAAAGAAAACCAACCTTGATTATTTATTACTTCAAAATTTCCAAGTTCCATAAGTTCCCATTTCTCCGATACGCATAACGCCGCCAGCACGCGCGGCTTTGTAATGTAGGCGCAGCCGCAAAGAAAAATCCGTCGCCGTGACTGGCCTTGTTAAGCGCTACTGCTACAAAGCGCGCTACGTAAATTATGGTGCGGGGAGAAGGAATCGAACCTCCTCTCGTTTCTCCTGGATCGGGAAGGCAATTCACAATTACTGATCTCTCGCTCGGATTGAAAGTGTCCCACCAGGCCCGCAGAAACGCCACCCCGCACCAAACGCATGTAGTAAATACGATCAGATTTTCCATGACTACCTCCATTATGGCTTTCGCTTTCATTTCAATATTCACTTCCAATCCGAACGAGATCACTGCTCTCGCTTCAATACCTACCGTTACCCCCAAGTCGTCTAATTTTGTACGCTTAACATTGCATTAGCACGCACACTCACTTCCCCAAAACCGTTATACGAGCCTTTTCTTTCTTAACTTACTGTTATCAATAGCATTTGTCGCGATTACTATCTGTCTCTTCCCCGCGAAAGCCTGCATCCGATTGGGCTTTCTATCCGATAAGCGGGTTAACTATCCAACCTTTCCCACGCTACCGCCCGCCGGTTTTGGGCACCCGATAAGCCATTTCCTTTTTTGTAGTAAGGATTAGCCTAACAGAGGCGTGATAACGTTTTCATTCCCTAATGTCCAAAATGTTAGCTAGCGCTAATTCTGTGAGATTGCTTCGAGGATTTGGCTGAGAACTTGCGGGTGCGTTGGTTGGGTCTAAAAAGCCAGCCGAGGGTGCCGTTTTTTGTTTATGGTTCCAAAAAACATGCAACTGGTCTTTTTTTACGCAAAATTAATGATTATTTCACTAAATTTGTACAACAAAGTGTGATTAAGGTTGGTATAATTTTCACCACATTAACCCCCTGCACGCTCTGTCGGACATTTGTGCTGTGAATATAGACGTCAATAACCTCCTGCTCCAAAACGATATTTTACTCCTTTTTGTAGTTCTCGCCCTCGGCCTCGCAGTCGGAAAGATCAAAATTGGTAGTGTGCAACTCGGCGGATCCATCGGCGTGTTGTTCACCGCGATCATTTTTGGCAACGCGGGATTCACCTTCTCGCCTGATACCCTCAGCATCGGCTTTATGCTGTTTATCTACTGCGTGGGAATCGAGGCGGGGCCTAACTTTTTTGGCGTCTTTTTCCGTGACGGAAAATCATACCTATTGCTTGCCTTAGCGGTGTTACTCAGCGCCATTGGCTTAACCCTGTTCTTCCAAAACCATTTGGGGCTAGATATCAGCATTGCCACCGGGATGATGGCTGGGGCACTCACCGCCACTCCGGTACTGGTGGGCGCGAAAGATGCGCTTAACTCCGGCTTAACCGGCGCGGAAGGCGAACAGCTGGGGATGATGATTGATAACCTCAGTGTCGGCTATGCCATGGCTTACCTCACCGGCTTGGTGAGCTTGATTGTGCTGGCGAAATTGATGCCGAAGTTGCAGCGCCATAACCTTGAGCACTCCGCCCAACAGATTGCGATTGAGCGCGGCTTGGGCAGTGAATCACAGCGTAAGGTCTATTTACCCATTATTCGTGCATATCGGGTTGGGCCTGAATTGATCGATTGGATTGATGGCCGCAATCTGCGTGAGCTGGGTATTTATCGCCAAACCGGCTGTTATATCGAGCGTATTCGCCGTAACGGCATTTTGGCTAACCCCGATGGGGACGCCATTTTGCAACAAGGCGACGAGATTGCCTTAGTGGGCTATCCCGACAGCCATGCGCGGCTGGACCCGAGCTTTCGTAACGGTAAAGAAGTGTTTGACCGCGATCTGCTCGACTTGCGCATTGTTGAGGAAGAAATCGTGGTGAAAAACGACAGCGTGGCGCAGAAAAAACTGTCGGATTTAAACTTGTCGGAATACGGCTGCTTTTTAAACCGAGTGGTGCGCGCTCAGGTTGAAATGCCGATGGATCAAGGGATTATCCTCAACAAAGGCGATGTGCTGCAAATCAGTGGTGAGAAAAGCCGGGTAAAAGGCTTGGCCGACCGCATCGGCTTTATCTCGATTCATAGCCAAATGTCGGATTTACTCGCATTTTGCTGCTTCTTTATTTTGGGGCTGGGCTTGGGGATGATCACCCTCACCTTCGGCCAAGTGACCTTTGGCCTGGGTAATGCCGCTGGCTTGCTGTTGGCGGGGATCAGCCTCGGCTTTTTACGTGCCAATCACCCCACTTTCGGCTATGTGCCCCAAGGGGCGCTGAATATGGTCAAAGATCTCGGTCTGATGACCTTTATGGCCGGCATTGGACTAAGTGCCGGTAGTCGGCTGTTTGATTACATCGCGGACATGGGCTTTTCGGTGATCCTGGCCAGCATTGTGATCAGTGTTATCCCAGTGATTGTCGCCTATTTGATTGGTGCGTATGTGCTGAAGATGAACCGCGCGCTCTTGTTTGGCGCAATCATCGGGGCAAGAACCTGTGCGCCGGCGATGGATATGATCAACGAGCATGCTCGCAGCACCATTCCTGCCTTGGGCTACGCGGGCACGTACGCGATTGCCAACGTTATTTTGACCTTGGCCGGCACCTTGATGATTATTTTGGTGTAACGTCACGCTGGAGACAGTCGCTGAGTCAGCCAAAATTCAGTTTATTAAACCTATAATAAAGGCGTCCACCTCGGGCGCTTTTTTGTTTTACAGGGGCTTTTATGCAGGTTCTTATTATTGAAGATGACTCGATTTTGAGTCATCACCTGAACACCGAACTCAGTGAACTCGGCCACCATGTTCGCTGTGCCAGCACCGCCAGCGAAGGGCTTTATTACGCTGACCAGTACCCCAATGATATTGCCATTGTTGACCTTGGTTTACCCGATCAAGATGGCATTAGCCTGATTCGCGATATTCGCGCCAAAGGGCTGCGCCTGCCGATTTTGGTGCTCACCGCGCGCGCCAATTGGCAAGATAAAGTCACGGGCTTAGATGCCGGTGCCGATGACTACCTGGTAAAGCCGTTTCAAAAGCCGGAACTAGTCGCACGACTAAACGCATTGGTGCGTCGCAGTGCTGGTTTTGTGAAGCCCACTATCACCGCTGGCGATATCGAGTTAGATTTGTTGGCGAAATCGGTCACCGTCAACGGGCAAGCACTAGAGCTGACCGCCTTTGAGTATGATTTGTTTGAGTACCTGATTCGTCACAGTCGCGAAGTGATCTCGAAACAACGCTTGCTCGATGTGCTGTATCATGACCAAGATGGCGACCCCAACACCATTGAGGTGATGATCAGTCGTCTGCGTAAAAAGCTGATCCAAACCGGACACGACAACCCCATCTCGACAGTGCGTGGCCAAGGCTACCTGTTCGAGATCCAAGCTGAGTAAACCATGAAACTAGGCCAATTTACCCTTTGCCAATGTCGCCCCCGACTGCGCACCCGCGTGCTCGCTACCTCGATTGGCATTATTCTCCTTTTCTCGATTGCGCTTGCGGCCTTGATTAATAAGCTGTATCAGCAAAATTCAATGGCGGCTTACTCGCGCGATCTGGCCTCACAAATCCCGATGGTGATGGCGCAACTCAGTAAAGACGGGCTGATCCGCGCTGACCAGCTAACCGCTTGGATCCAATCGCTTGACCCGTCCAGCAGCGATTATATGTCGGTGCTGTGTACGCCTGATAACCACACGCTGTGGACCTCGCGCGATGTACAAGCGTTTAATATCGACGATATCTGCACGCTGATCCCTAACGAGGCGAAAAAGCCGCAGTATCTTTCCATTGCTGGTTTTAACGTGGTGGCGCAACGGCTTTCATCAGAAAAACAACCGGGTGATAGCGAGAACCGATTGTTTGTGCTGCGCAACGTCGACAAACAAAAGCAGCAGTTAGCCGATTTAGAAGCAGAGACGTGGTTTTACATCAGCTTGCTGTTTGTCTCGGCGTCGGCACTGGTGGTTGCCGCGTGTCATTGGAGCTTTTCCCCACTGCGCCGCTTGGCCAAAGAGCTGATCGCGATTACTGAATCACGCCAGCAAACACTGGATAACGATTACCCTGACGAGCTGCAAGATGTCACCCAAGCGCTTAACCGGATGATCACCCAGCGGGAAAAGCAAAAATCCCGTTATCGCCACGCCATGGATGATTTGGCGCACAGCTTAAAAACGCGTTTATCCGCCACCAATGCCCTGCTCGATGATAATCATCTGTCGCGCGAGCAGCTAAATAAGCGGATTTTGGAGCAAGTCAGCCAGATGGATGACATGGTGCAATACCAGCTTAAACGCGCACTGGTGGGGCAATGTGGACTGAAACGTGAAGATAGCCCACTCAGCGCGCCTATCGATAGCCTGACCGGCATGTTAGATAAAGCCTATCGCGATAAACCCGTGAAAGTAGTGCGAGCGTTTGATGAACATGCCTCTTTGCCGGTGCACCGCAGTGATTTGATGGAGTTACTCGGTAACTTGCTGGAAAACGCCTACCGGTTTTGCCTTGAAACGGTGCAAATCCGGCTCGACGATCACGGCGAAGTGTGGCAATTGGCGATTGAAGACGATGGCCCCGGAGTACCTGAGCAATATCGGGAAAGCATATTCCAGCGCGGCGTGCGTGCCGATCAGCTTAACCCTGGCACCGGCATTGGATTAGCGGTGTGCGATGAAATCATTGCCAGTTACGATGGCAACATCCACGCCAGCGACTCCCCGTTGCAAGGGGCGGCGTTTGTGTTGACCATTCCCAAGCGCTAAGCCGAACGCTTAGCTTAAGCGCGACGCCAAACAGGCAGGTGCTTTCGCGCTGCCACCAGCAGCAAACAAAAAACGCAGCCAAATCCTGGCTGCGTTTTTATTGATAGGTCACGGACGTGAATGCGTTTGCTGAGTGCCCGGATTATTCATCCTCCGGGTCGGCAAGCAAGTCGTCTTTGGCTGCCATCATGTACTGATACATTGACCAATAGGTCAGACCTGCCGCAGCGTACAGCGCAATGTAACCTAACCATTCAATCCACGGCGCGCCATGCCAAAGCAGCATGGTCAGTGCGAACATTTGTGAGCCGGTTTTAAATTTCCCCACCCAAGAGACCGCGACGCTGGCACGTTTGCCGATTTCGGCCATCCACTCGCGCAGGGCCGAGATAATCACCTCACGCGCAATCATGGTTGCCGCGGGAATGGTGATCCAAATAGAGGCGTAGTGTTCAACAATCAGCACCATGGCAATCGCCACCATCACCTTGTCGGCGACGGGATCTAAAAAGGCACCAAAACGGGTCGATTGCTTTAAGCGACGCGCTAAATAGCCATCTAACCAATCGGTGGCACCAGCAATCACAAAAATCAGTGCTGCCGCAAACGGCGCCCAGGCATAAGGTAGATAGTAGGCAACAACAAAGACCGGAATAAGCGCAATGCGCAAAAAGGTCAAAATGGTAGGTATATTTAGACGCATGCTCAGCTTTTTATTTTAGGATTAACTGGGTTATGGTGCCCCATTGCCACTAACCTTGCAATGAGGAATGAATTTTCTCTGCCAATGTGGCGCTGATCCCGGGCACCTTGGCGATTTCTTCAACACTGGCGTTTTTCAGCTCTTGAATCCCGCCCAAGTATTTCAGCAAGGCCTGGCGGCGTTTGGGGCCTACGCCATCAATTTGGGTGAGCACACTTTGCTTGCGTGCTTTGCCCCGTGCCGCGCGGTGTCCGGCAATGGCATGATCGTGGCTTTCATCGCGAATATGCTGAATAAGGTGCAACGCCGGCGAGTCTGCAGGCAGCGAAAACTCTTCGCCCGAGACCTTAATCAAGGTTTCGAGCCCCGGCTTACGGCTGGTGCCTTTAGCCACCCCTAAAATGAGCGGGTTAACCGGCCAATCAGCAATCAACGGCTCGAGCACCTCCCAAGCACGGCTAAGCTGGCCCTTCCCCCCATCGATGACAATGATATCGGGGATTTTTTCTGGCTCGACTTGCTTGCTATAACGGCGCGTCAGTACCTGCGCCATCGCGGCATAATCATCGCCGCCGGTGATCCCCTCAATGTTGTAACGGCGATACTCTTTTTTCAGCGGCCCGTCTTGGTTAAACACCACGCAAGAGGCGACCGTTTTCTCGCCCATGGTGTGGCTGATATCAAAGCACTCCATCCGCTTAACCGGCTCTAAGCCCAGTGTCTCTTGCAGCGCTTGGTAACGATTCTGGATGGTCATCCGATGGTTGATTTTGCTGGTCAAAGCAGTGCGCGCATTGGTGTTGGCCAGCTTCAAAAAGCGGGCTCTGGCCCCACGCGGACGGCTTTGTAAGCGCACATTGCGACCGGCTATTTCACTCAAGGTATTCGATAGCCAACCCAGATCATCGCCGATATCGTCAGAAATCAAAATATGGCTGGGAATGGTGCGCCCTTCCGCTTGCGCCAGATAAAACTGGCTGACAAAACTTGAGACCACTTCACCAGGGTCGGTTTCTGCCGGCATCTTAGGAAAGTGGCTTCGACTGCCCAGCACTTTGCCTTGGCGCAGGAAGAGCACATGAATGCACGCCACCCCGTTTTCTAATGCAAAGCCGATAACGTCGATATCATCATCACTGTCTTGCGAAACAAATTGCTGCTCTTGTACGCGGCGCAACGCTTGGATTTGGTCGCGGTATTCCGCCGCCTTTTCAAATTGCAGCTGTTGGCTGGCGGTTTCCATTTTGGCGACCAGGCTGTCGATCACTTCGCGGTCTTTGCCTTGCAAAAACATGCGCGCGAAATTGACTTGCTCGGCGTAGTCGTCATCACTAATCAGCCCCGGCACACAAGGGCCAGAGCAGCGACCAATTTGATACATTAAGCAAGGCCGGCTGCGGTTGGCATACACCGAGTCTTCACACTGGCGAACCGGGAATATTTTCTGCAACAGATGCAGGCTTTTGCGTACCGCATTGGCATCAGGGAAGGGACCAAAGTATTCGCCCTTTTTCTTTTTCGCGCCACGGTGGATCGCTAGCCGCGGATGCTCGTGAGCACTGAGGTAGATGTAAGGGTAAGACTTATCGTCTCGCAGCAATACATTGTATTTAGGGCGGTGCTGCTTGATCAGGTTGTGCTCAAGGATCAATGCTTCGGTTTCGGTGTGGGTCACCGTCACCTCTACATCGGCGATGTTACGCACCAAGGCTTTGGTTTTCTCACTGGAAACCTGCACCCGAAAGTAGCTGGCTAGGCGTTTGCTAAGGTCTTTGGCCTTGCCCACATAGATAATTTCACCCGCGGCGTTCATCATGCGATAAACGCCGGGCTGGTGAGGAACGGTTTTTAGAAAGCTTTTCGCATCGAAGGTGTTCGGCACTGCGCGGTCTCGTCCTGGATTACTTCGCGTTACAGGGTTTCGGTGTCGAGCATGCCGTGCCTGATAGCAAGGTGGGTCAATTCCGCATCGCCATTGATCCCCAACTTGCTGAATAAGCGATAACGGTAACTGTTCACCGTTTTCGGGCTCAGGCTAAGTTGCTCGGAAATGTCGGTAACCTTTTGCCCTTTGGTGATCATCAGCATGATCTGTAATTCACGCTCTGACAGTTCTTTGAAAGGATTATCTGAAGAGGCAGAGAACTGACTGAGTGCCATTTGCTGGGCAATGTCCGGTGAAATATAACGCTGACCGCTGTTGACCATGCGGATCGCGTTCACCACTTCATCGGCACCGGCGCCTTTGGTTAAATAACCCGCCGCGCCGGCTTGCATCACCTTGGTTGGAAACGGATTTTCTGTATGGATCGTGAGCACGATAATCTTGGCGTCCGGCGAGTAACGAAGCAACTTGCGTGTCGCCTCTAACCCACCGATGCCTGGCATATTCATGTCCATTAGGACAATATCGGCGTGATTTTGCCGGCACCACTTGAGTGCAGCTTCACCGCTGTCGGCTTCCCCTACCACTTTTATGCCACGAACGTCTTCTAAAAGACGTCGAATCCCTGTGCGAACCAGCTCGTGATCATCTACAAGGAACACATTGATCAATCTTGTATCTCCACTTGGTTTGGTTCGCCAACTTGCTGCAACAAGGCAACGGTTGGACTTCTCTTACGCATATTACTTGAGTTTTACCACGGATGAAAAGCCAACAACAGAGCGGATGTGGGCAAATGCAAATATTCATACATCAAGCCACCAAAAAACAGTCAACCTGACTGAATTATCACCAATTTGGTGACATTCGAGGCAAGTTGACTGCAAGAAACAGCGTAAAACCCGCTTTACGTGTCAGCAATTTTTAACACTTCGCGGGGCAATCACCGAGGCTAAGACAAGCTTAAGCATAAGTACTTCATTTCTAGGTACTCATCCAGTCCCCATTTAGAGCCTTCACGGCCAAGGCCTGATTGCTTCACCCCACCAAAGGGTGCTACCGCGGTCGAAATCAAGCCGGTGTTGATCCCCACCATGCCGTACTCCAGCGCTTCTGCCACCCGGTGCACGCGGCTGATGTCTTTGGCATAAAAGTAAGAGGCTAAACCAAATTCGGTATCATTGGCCATGGCAATAGCGTCTGCTTCGTCCTCGAACGAGAACAGCGGTGCCACGGGGCCAAAGGTTTCTTCTTTGGCTATCCGCATCGCTGGGGTGGCGTATTTAATCACCGCCGGTTGGGTATAGTTTTCACCTAGCTCAGGGCGCGCGCCACCCAGTTCAATCGCAGCGCCTTTTTGCTTGGCATCGTCCAGGTGGGCATTCACTTTGTCCATCGCCCCTTTGTTAATGAGAGGGCCAATGTCTACACCGTCGTCGGTGCCTTTCCCTACCTGCAATTGACTTACCGCTTGGGTAAATTTTTCGGCAAAAGCTTCATACACACCCGCTTGCACGTAGATGCGGTTCACACAGACACAGGTTTGCCCTGCGTTACGAAACTTGGCTGCCACCGCACCTTCAACCGCGGCGTCGATATCGGCATCATCAAACACAATAAAGGGCGCGTTGCCACCTAACTCCAACGAGAGCTTTTTGATACTTGGGGCACACTTTTCCATCAACTGTGCGCCGATTTCAGTGGAGCCGGTAAACGAGAGCTTACGAACGCGTCTGTCGGCGCATAAGGTATCGCCGATGGGGCCCGACGCCCCAGTCACTACACTGATCACCCCAGCAGGCAGACCGGCTCGCAACGCGAGCTCACCGAGAGCCAATGCCGATAACGGCGTATCACTGGCTGGCTTAACCACCATGGTGCAACCCGCCGCCAGTGCCGCGGCCGCTTTACGGGTGATCATTGCCGCCGGAAAGTTCCACGGGGTGATCGCCGCGGTCACGCCAATCGGCTGCTTGATCACGGAAATACGCTTATCCGCTTGCTCCGCCGGAATAGTCGCGCCATACACGCGCTTCGCTTCTTCAGCAAACCACTGTAAAAACGACGCCGCGTATTGGATCTCGCCCGCGGCTTCTTTTAGCGGCTTGCCTTGCTCGGCGGTCATGATTGCGGCTAAATCATCTTTGTGCTCAAGCATCAGCTCGTACCAGCGATAAAGCACGTCAGCCCGTGCTTTGGCGGTTAAATCTCGCCATTCGGGTAGCGCGGCATCCGCGGCATCAATGGCGCGGTGAGTTTCTTCAGCCCCCATATTGGGCACCGTCGCCAAGTGGTCTCCGTTCGCAGGATTAGTCACTGCGCGGGTTTGTTGGCTATCGGCATCAACCCACTTGCCATTGATCAGTGCCTGCGTTTTTAAAAGCTCAGGATCCTGCAAATGCATAGTGGCTCCTTATTTGTTGAGGAAAAGATAATCACTGTGGAAAAAGATAGTCATAGCGTGATAAGGGCACCTTGCCAGCTAAGACGAGGTACGACAAGATAAGGCGCAATACTGTTAATAATAAGCCAGTAAAGCCATCTTGCCTAAATGAGTAGATAGTTGGGGCAAGATCGTCGAGAACGGTTTTACCACAAAAGGCGAAATGTAGGTGCAAACACAGCTGGCCTCTCAAACCGATAAAGGATGCTCTATGCGTATTTTTAGCCAGTTCGACAGCGGGAATATCCGCGTTGTTAACGATGACGACATCAACAACATTCAGCTTGCCATTCATAACGACAACCAATCTGAATTTTACCAATGGTTTCACTTTCGCTTAGAGGCGCAAGTCAATCAGGCTCACACATTGCATATTCAGCAACTGGCAGGCTCGGCCTACCCTGAAGGCTGGAAAGATTATCAAGCCGTCGCCTCTTACGATCGCGATACCTGGTTCCGCGTCCCCACTGAATTTGACGGCGATACACTCACCATTAAGGTGACGCCGCAACATGGCTCGATGTATTTCGCCTACTTTGCGCCGTATAGCTATGAGCGCCATTTGGATTTAATTCACCAAGCGCAGACCTATCCACAATGTCAGCTAGAAACCCTCGGCCAGACCGTGGACGGGCGTGATATTAGCCTTTTGAAAATCCGCTCAGAGCTCAGTGAGTCTGCGCAAGCAAAAACACCGATTTGGCTGATTGCTCGCCAACACCCTGGCGAAACCATGGCAGAGTGGTTTATCGAGGGTTTGCTCGACCGATTGCTTGACGACACCGACACCACCGCCCGCGCGCTGTTGGAAAAGGCAGACTTTTACATCGTGCCCAATATGAACCCCGATGGCAGCGTGCGCGGCCACCTGCGCACCAATGCAGTAGGTGCCAACTTAAACCGCGAATGGCAAGCTCCTACGCTTGAGCGCAGCCCTGAGGTGTATCATGTTCGTGCGCGCATGGAACAAACTGGGGTGAAAATGTGCCTCGATATCCACGGTGATGAGGCGATTCCGTATAACTTTGTTGCCGGTTGCGAGGGGATCCCTTCTTACGATGCGCGTATGGCGGATTTAGAGGACAGGTTTAAGCGTGCCTTACTCACCGTGACGCCTGAGTTCCAAGACGAGCACGGCTATGACAAAGATGCCCCTGGTAAGGCCAATCTGACCGTGGGCTCAAACTGGATTGGTGAGCGTTTCAACTGCTTGTCGTATACCGTTGAAATGCCGTTTAAAGATCATAACGACCAACCGGACTCAGATTTTGGTTGGTCACCGGCGCGCAGCCAAGCATTCGGTCGCGATATGCTCAGTGCCATCCTCAAGGTGGTGGACGCACTCTAGCGCGAAATGCATCAATTACCTGTGATGAAAGCCGGTGCCATGTCATCGGCTTTTTCTATTTGAGTGATTGATAATTTCAACTTGGGCGAGCCGAATTATCCACTTATATTAGGCACAAATAATTCAACGAGGAAACACCATGACAACCTTGACCTCACGCTGCCCTCACTGCCAAGCCATGAACCGCATCCCGAACGAGCGGGTCAATGACGCGCCCAAATGCGGCAAGTGCCAGTCTGATGTGCTGGACGGTAAACCGATTGAGGGCACCAGCGAAAACTTTAACGCGCTGCTAAATAGCGATGTGCCTGTCGTGGTCGATTTTTGGGCCCCGTGGTGTGGACCATGCCAAAGCTTCGCCCCTGCCTTTGCGGCAGTGGCCGAGCAAGAGGAAGGCCGAGCACGCTTTGTCAAAATCGATACCGAAGCGCAGCAAGCATTGGCCGCGCAGTATCGTATTCGCAGTATTCCAACGCTAATGGTGTTTAAAAACGGCGAGCGCGTTGACATGATGAACGGTGCCCTGCCACAAAACGCCTTTAGCGACTGGTTAAGCCAGCACCTTAGCTAATCGCTATTCGCTAATCGCTAGTCGCTAGTCGCTAGTCGCTAGTCGCTAACAACCATCTCACAATAATGGCGCGGCGCTATACTTTTAGCGCCGCGCCTTGTTTTACCGCGCGGATCGCCACATTGGTATTAATGTCTTTAACCATCGCCAAGGTTTGCAGCTGGCGCATAAAGGCTTCATAGTGGGGTAAATCGCGTGTCACTACTTCCAGTAAATAGTCATAGGTGCCAGAAATCACGTGGCCGTTGATGACTTCATCCATTTCCACCAGTGCGTGCTCAAAAGTAACAATCGCCTCTTCTCGGTGATTGCTCAAACTCACATTGACGAAAAAGGTCATGTGTAGCCCAATCCGTTGGCGGTCGAGCGTGACCTGATAGGACGCTATCACCCCATCGGCTTCCAGCTTTTTGATTCGTCTTGCACAAGGCGAAAACGACAGCCCGACCGCATCGGCAATCTCTGCGGTCGTGCGGCGCGCATCGTCTTGTAACAGCGCCAGAATGGCTTTGTCTTTACTGTCCAAACCCTCTCCTTGGTAATTTTCATCAATTATTCAATGCTAACCGATGATAACCACTAATAAAGGATGAAACTACCCGTTACTTTGCCACCAATCCCTCCTTTGACGCTGCCACACTAACCGCATCTATTAACAAGGAAGTGATCAACCATGCCTGCCACCTCTCAACGTTTATTAGGCCTCGCCGCCATGCTTGTTACCGTGACCATTTGGGCGAGCCTGTTTATCTCCTTGCGTCAGGCCAGCCAGTCGGTGTTAACCAGTGGCGATATTGCCCTACTGCGCTTTTTACCTGCCGCCCTCCTATTTGGTTGGCTGAGCCGTCATCGGGTGCGCCATATTGCCTCCGT
Organism: Salinivibrio sharmensis; assembly: GCF_001995985.1. Taxonomy (GTDB): domain Bacteria; phylum Pseudomonadota; class Gammaproteobacteria; order Enterobacterales; family Vibrionaceae; genus Salinivibrio; species Salinivibrio sharmensis. Next base: position 28,262 of record NZ_MUFC01000006.1, read on the forward strand.
GCCTAAACGTTATCTGTTTGCGATTGCCTTCGGGGCCGGTTTACCGTTTTATCTGCTCGCCGCCACAGGTATGCAGTTTGCCCCTGTCGCCGATGGTGCCTCGTTGATTCCTGGGATCTTGCCACTGTTTGTCTCTGCGATTGCTTGGGGCGTTTATGGCGAGTCGCTCTCGGTGGGACGGCGATTAGGGATTGGGCTGATCGTCACCGGCATAGGTGCATTTTTATGGCATTCGCTGTTCTTCTCGCCGTGGAGCGTGACGCAAGGCCATTTGATTTTGCTCGCAGCCAGCATCAGTTGGGCGTGGTTTACCATTGGCGTACGTGTCACGGGCTTAAATGCCGCAGAAGCCGGCGCGGTGCTCGCGATATCGGCCGTCTTACTGCTACCGGTGGGCGCGATGAGCGGGCTTATCTCGTTTAATCTACTCCAAGCCCCTCTCGGTGAGCTGGGCTACCATGTACTGGCGCAAGGCTTAGGCGTGGGGATCATTGCCAATTACAGCTATGCGTTTGCGATTCGCCGTTTGGGCGCAGAAATGAGTGCCGCAATAGGCGCATTCACGCCTGTGGTGGCCGCATTGATCGCGATCCCCGTATTCTCGGAAACCGTCAGCGCGCTTACCGTGGTGGCGATGGCGTTAATTGTATTGGGTGCGGTGCTTGCTAGTGAAGGAATAAAGTGGCGTCGCGCACAAACAAAAAGCGGCCCGCAGGCCGCTTAATCGATGACTCGACGTTATCGCTATCCGGTTATAGATAGTCGCCACGGCGCAAGGCATCGATACGTTTTTCTAGCGGTGGGTGAGTCATAAAAAGCTCACTCAGCGTTTTCTTACCGTTGATGCCAAATGCCATCATTGAGCCTTCCAGTTTCGGCTCGTGGCTGACTTTCAAACGCTCCAGTGCGGCAATCATTTTCTGTTTGCCCACCAGCTGCGCCGAGCCTGCATCGGCGCGGAATTCGCGATGACGGCTAAACCACATGGTGAGAATGCTGGCCAGAATGCCAAACACGATTTCTAGCACTGACGACACCAAGAAGTACATCATCCAGTTGCCGCCGCCTTCGCCTTCTTCGTCGCTGTTCATGCCGCTGACCGCACCGGCGATGACACGAGCAATAAAGATCACGAAGGTGTTCACCACCCCTTGCATCAAGGTCATGGTGACCATGTCGCCATTAGCAATGTGGCTGATTTCGTGTGCCAGCACGGCTTCGGCCTCATCACGGGTCATGTTTTGCAGCAGACCGCTTGATACCGCCACCACAGAATCATTACGTTTTGCACCGGTGGCAAAGGCGTTGATGTCAGGTGAGTTGTATACGGCTACGGTTGGCATGCCAATGCCAGCGCGCTGCGCCTGTTGACTGACCGTATTCATTAGCCAGTGCTCGGTTTCGTTGCGTGGGTGCTCAATCACTTGCGCCCCCACCGAGCGCAATGCCATTGATTTTGACATCAGCAACGATATAAACGAGCCGCCAAACCCGAATACGGCCGCCAATACTAACAATCCTGACAAGCTGCCCGGCTGCATGCCTGTGACGGCATAAATGATATTCAGCACAATGCTGAATACGATCAGAACCGCGAGGTTGGTAGCGAGAAATAATCCTAAGCGTTTCATGGTGTGTCTCCGTCGCTTAAACCCAGTGTTTAGCGCTTATTTGTTGTAATGATAAAAATAGTATGGGCATTAATGATAAAAACAATCCTTTGATGCAATTTGTTACGAATAAATCCCGGTCGTCGCTTATGGCACCCGTACCATCCAGCTCTCTGCACCGACCAGTTAGTGTGGCACGTTATTCCGATCTGATCTAAAGAAATTGTGATACCGCGCAATGTTGGATTTTTAACAATCCATTCAAACATTTAACAATCTTTGAGACAGGAAAGCCCAATAAAAAAGACAAAAAACCACCAATATAGACTTTGGTCGAGTTGTCATCGCCGTTTACTCAGGCTAATTTATGCGCAGCTGTTTAAAACTATGACGCTGATGCACTATGTAAGACACTAGGCAATGAGCAGTCAGCGGTCATATCAACCGTTACGTTTACAACCACCCAGTGTGGACAACCTAACCTTAACAACGCAACGCGTTATCAATGGAGTGAGACCATGGCAGAGCAAGAAAACTACCGAGTCGCTATCGACATCTTAACCTGTCATCTCGGCATGAGCTTCGATGAAGCCTGCTCAGAGCTTGGGTTAGCGTCGGATGACGCGACAGCGGCGCGCCAGATGGCCGAGGTTCAGCAAAGCCTAATGGGTGTGCGAGACGACCAAAAGTAATTGTCTACCCGCAATTGACTACCTAAATAGACAAAAAGCCAGCACAACGCTGGCTTTTTTGATCGCTACATTCTCGCAATATGTTTACAACGGCGTAATATCTAAGTGGCTCGCGCATTGTGCTGGCGAGGCATCGGCAGCAAACGGCAAGTGTCCCAGACAAGGCGCATCTAGATGCGCGTCAAGGTAGCGCACCATTTCATCACTGTACTGCGCCTTAGGATCCACGGCGTTTGCGACCCATCCAGCTAACGTAAGCCCGCGTGCACGTATGGCCTCTGCGGTGAGTAAAGCATGGTTTAAACAGCCAAGCTTTATTCCCACCACCATGATCACTGGCAGTTGGTGGGCAACCACCCAATCGGCCAGCGTTTCAGTCTCACTCAGTGGCACTTGCCAGCCTCCAGCCCCTTCTACTAATACTGGGCTGGCCTGCTGTTTTAAATGCGCGAGCCCATCGCTCAACATCTGGGTATCGATGGGCTTGTTGGCTAACACGGCCGCCCAGTGCGGCGAACACGGTGTTTCTAACAACACTGGGTTGATCGCGGCATACGGCAATGCAGTCGCACTGGCATGCTGTAAAGTGACAGCGTCACTATTTAGTTGGTAATCAGGCGCTAAGTCGGTACCAGCGGCGACAGGCTTGTAGCCCACCGCTTGATAGCCCTTTGCGATAAAAGCGTGCAACAGCGCCGCCGTAGTATAGGTTTTCCCCACTTCGGTGTCGGTGCCGGTAATAAAGTAACTGTCATGCATGATGGTGAATCACTATGTAGCCAATTTGATAGGTCGCCGGTAAGGTGTTGGCGGTGAGTGCAAAACGCTGATACGCCTTTTCTACCGCGCTAAACTGCGCTCTTGTCGCCAGCCCTTGCTGCCCCGCCCCTTGCGGGCGATAGGTAGCGCCAATGCCTTTTAAACTTTTCATCACCGCATGGGCATTGGCAAAAGTCAGCTGTTCGCTTTCTTGCAACACGGTTGCGTGTCTAAGCCCGGCGTGTTGGGTCGCCTGTTGTAACTCTGAGAAGGAGATAAAGCGGTTCACCCGTGACGTGCCGCATGCTTGTTGCCACGCGCTGTCGAGTTCACACAAAGATCCGGTGAGCAGTGTCGAAACAAGAATTTGCCCGCCGGGTTTAACAACCCGACTTAGCTCCGCCAATGGCACGTGCAAATCGTCACACCATTGCAGCGCTAACGAGCTAAATGCCAGATCGACACTATTATCAGCCAGCGGCAAATGCTCCGCATCAGCTTGTATGCCTAGCATGGCATCACCACAGCGCGCTTTTGCCGTTGCAAGCATAGGGGCGCTGAGATCCAGCCCAATCACTGTCTTGGCGTGAGTCATCCACTGCTGGCTGAAATAGCCGGTGCCACAGCCGACATCTAAGACGGTGCCATGTCGGATAGCCTTTTGCTCTGACTCAGCCAATGCCATTAACCGATGACCGACACGGCGCTGCAACGTTGCACTGTCGTCATAATGGGGCGCGGCTCGGCCAAACGCTCGAGCAATCGCTTGTTTATCGGCGACGGTCATGCTGTCACCCCACACACTTTGTCGCTCGCTAATACCGGTTTAAGCGCCTCAATCAGTGCGGTGATATCTGTTTTTTGATGCTGCGCGGACAGGCTGATCCGCAGACGTGCGGTGTTGGCAGGCACAGTCGGTGGCCGAATCGCTCCTACTCGGATATGGGCCTTCATCAAGGCGTGATTTACCTGCTGTAACGCTGCCAAATCGCCGATAATCAGCGGTTTGATCGGGCTAGGCGTCGCAAGTAGTCGCGGTAAATGCTGCCGATTACCAGCGCGCGGTTCGAAAACAGACGTCGTCTCTAACCAATCGTGGAGCCCTTGCGCTAGCTGTTCAGCATGGGCGCTGAGTGTTTCTCGCCGCCAGTGCTCTGTTCGTGCCAGCCTAATCGTATCCTCAATGAGTGCCGCTTGCGCCGGTGGCATGGCCGTCGAGTACACATAATGGCGAGCGAACTGGCGCAAATAGTCAATAATGGTGGGAGAAGCCAACACTGCCGCGCCGGCGACGCCCAAGGCTTTTCCAAACGTCACGATTAAAATATCCGGCCGAGCGCCACGACTGATGCTGCCCTCGCCTTCTTGCCCTAACACGCCAATCCCATGCGCATCATCCAGAGCCCAGAGCGCGCCCGATTGGTTGGCAATCGCGGCAAGGCTTTCGGTTGGCGACACATCGCCATCCATGCTAAATACCCCTTCCGAGACAATCAGCGATGCGGAAGACTGGGTTTGCTTCGCGAGCAGTTGGCGAAGGTGTGCCATGTCGTTATGACGAAAACGCCGCTGTGTGGCAGGGCTCAATACGCCAGCCTCAATCAAGGAGGCGTGGTTGAGTTTGTCTTGAAACAAGGCATCGTCTTTACCTAACAGTGTAAACAGCAACGCCTGATTGGCGGTAAAACCACTGTTAAACAGTATCGCTTGCGGGTAACCCAGCCAGTCACACAGCTGATCACAAAGGGATTGATGCGCGGCGGTAAAACCAGATACCACCGGCGAGGCCGTCGCGCCCACACCCCAGCGTTCAAGATGCTGCTGCGCCTTTTTGACCAGCCGCGGGTCTTGCGCAAGGCCTAAGTAATCATTACCCGCAAAGTTACGCCATGACTCGGCGACGGCATTGTCACCATTTTGCCGCCACAAGCCTTGTTGCTGTCGCGTCGCCAGTTCGCACTGATAACGACGAGTCAGCGCTGATGTTGTATCAGTCATGGGGATTTAGACACTGGCATCGTAGAACAGATCGCCTTCTTGCGGGCGCGATGCCACTCGCTCGGCCACCTGCTCGAGTAAGTCGTGCTCAGTGACTTGATCGGGCTTTTGGCTAACCGCTTCGCGATTAATACCCAGCTTTTTAAATAGCTGCATATCCGCATCTTCGTCAGGGTTTGGTGTGGTCAACAGCTTGCAGCCGTAGAATATCGAGTTGGCGCCAGCCATAAAGCACAAGGTTTGCATTTGCTCGTTCATGTCTTCGCGCCCGGCAGACAGCCGCACTGCCGATTTGGGCATCATGATCCGCGCCACCGCGATAATGCGGACGAAATCGAACGGGTCGACGTCATCGACGTCCTCAAGCGGCGTACCTTTTACTTTGACCAGCATGTTAATCGGCACGCTTTCTGGGTGAGCAGGCATATTGGCCAGCTCAACCAGCAAACCTGCGCGATCGCGAGCACTTTCGCCCAGCCCAATAATGCCGCCGGAACACACCTTCATTCCCGCGTCTCGCACGTTAGATAAGGTATCAAGGCGTTCTTGATACGTCCGCGTGGTAATAATGTTGCCGTAAAACTCAGGCGAGGTATCGAGATTGTGGTTGTAGTAATCCAAACCCGCCTCCGACAAAGTCTTGGCTTGCTCGGCATCCAACATGCCCAATGTCATGCAGGTTTCCAGCCCTAATCCTTTTACGCCCTGGATCATATCGAGCAAATATGGCATATCGCGTTGCTTGGGGTTTTTCCACGCCGCGCCCATGCAAAAGCGCGTCGCGCCTGAGGCTTTGGCTTTTTCTGCCGCTTCAAGCACGCGTTCCACTTCCATTAAGCGCTCTTTCTCAACATCGGTGCGATACCGCGCACTTTGCGGACAATATTTGCAATCTTCTGGACAGGCGCCGGTTTTGATCGATAACAGCGTGCTCACTTGCACTTGGTTGGCAGGATGATATTCACGATGCACTTGCTGCGCTTCAAACAGCAAATCTATAAAGGGTTTATCGAACAATGCTTGCACTTCCTGTGCGGTCCAGTTGTGTCTTATTTCCACGCGGTTTTCCCCGTTGTTGTCGTTTTAATGCTTGGCTAGTCTACCCACAGACGTTAACCTGTCAACACAACAAGATCACACTGGTTTACATCTGATTTATTTATGAGCACTAACACCCATTTTGACCGTGAGCATATCTGGCACCCCTACACCTCAACGCTCGACCCTTTGCCATGCTTACCTGTCTCACACGCAAGCGGCGCCGAGCTACATCTTGAAGATGGCACCGCTCTGATTGATGGCATGTCGTCATGGTGGGCAGCCATTCACGGCTATAACCACCCTGCTTTAAACGCCGCAGCGCATCAGCAAATCGATAAGATGTCGCATGTGATGTTTGGCGGTCTCACCCACCAGCCCGCGGTATCGCTTTGCGAGCGCTTGGTCGCGCATTCACCCGCCCCGCTCACGCAAGTGTTTTTGGCCGATTCAGGCTCTGTGTCAGTAGAAGTGGCACTTAAAATGGCGATGCAATATTGGCAGGGACGCGACGAGTCGCGCGCACAGTTTTTGACCTTGCGTCATGGCTACCATGGCGACACGTTCGCCGCCATGTCGGTGACGGATCCTGATAATTCGATGCACAAACTCTACAAAGGATTTCTGCCTCAGCATCATTTTGTGCCGTCGCCACAAAGCCGCTTTGACGGTGACTGGAGCCCTAACGACATTCAGCCTATGCGCGACGCACTGGCCACCCACCATGGCCAACTGGCCGCGGTGATCTTAGAGCCCATCGTGCAAGGCGCAGGTGGTATGCGCTTTTATCATCCCGAATACCTGCGCCAAGTGCGCGCTCTATGCGACGAATTTGATGTGCTGCTGATTGTGGATGAAATTGCCACCGGATTTGGCCGCACCGGTAAACTATTTGCTTGCGACCACGCGGGGATCAGCCCAGATATACTCTGCGTCGGTAAAGCACTGACCGGTGGCTACATGACCTTAGCCGCCACGCTAACCACCCGCCATGTGGCCGATACCGTCTGCAGCGGTGATGCAGGCTGTTTTATGCACGGTCCTACCTTTATGGGCAACCCACTCGCCTGTGCCGTGGCCTGCGCCAGCATTGATACCTTGTTAGAAAGTGACTGGCCGCAGACCGTCGCACACATCGAGCAACAGCTGAAAACTGGCTTAGCGCCTGCTCGCGCATTGGAATGTGTGGCAGACGTGCGTGTGCTTGGCGCAATTGGCGTGATAGAGCTGACCGATCCGGTAAACCTGGCCGATATCCAGCCTTTAATGACCGCCCAAGGCATTTGGGTTCGCCCCTTCGGCAAACTGGTGTATGTAATGCCACCCTACTGCATCCGCGACGACCAACTCCACCAACTCACCCAAGGGATGATCACCGCAATTAAGCAGTTTTTTGGTGAGTAGAGAGTCGATGCTGCACACACCGCTCCGTTGAAGATGGGGCGGTGTGTTTCTATCTGGGAAAGCGAGCAGTGCGGCTTTGTGCCTTACTCGTAGAGATATCTTTCTTCGGTTTTGTCGGATGAGTAAGCGACCAACTCCCACTCAAAACCGGCTTTGTCATAGAAATACATCCGCTTACGGTGGGTTTCGTGCGCCATTGAACCATTGGGTTGATAACCTTTTTCAAGTAGGCGTTCGCGGATGGCATCGATGTCATCAATGATCAAGCCAATATGATTCACACCTTGAGATTTATAGGTACTACGTGGCTGTATGCTGGGTTCTGAGCTTGGGTTGGGCTCTTGCAGTGCAAAGTAGCAGTGCTCATTGCCCACATGCACCCAACGATATCCTTTTGGCGATTGGGCATCTTGGCGAATTTTAAAATCGGGGACAGCCACCGCCAAAAACGCTAACGCAGCATCCATGTCCACCACAGTCATATTTACGTGTTCGATTGTTGTCATCATTCATTCCCTTTATCCGTGCTATCGAAAACTGAGCTTGGAAAGCTAAACATCGAGAGCAAGGATAAAACCTCAAGATAACTTGAGGTCAACGAACAAAACAAAATCAGTGATCTGGGGAAACACTTAAATCATGCTGCGGTATAGGTGTAGATCCAGTCGTCGTAACAAACACCGCCAATAGCAAAGGCATCGGGATCAATACGGCTAAGTTGAAATCCTACCTTTTCTAGCACGCGCGCCGAAGCAAGGTTACCCGCGGTCACTGTCGCATTGATGATTCGCGCACTACCATGATGGATGGCAAAATCGGTGACAGCCTGCAAAGACTCAGTCCCATAACCACGTCGATGATAAGGCGGCAACAGTAAATAGCCGACTTCCGCGACATCCTGCTCAAGCAAAAAGCCGGTGACGCCGATTGGCGTTTGTGTCGCCGTCTCTACGATTACCAAACACAACCAATGCTTAGCGTCAGGGGACCAGGATGCGAGCCGTTGCTCAAATCGGGCTTCAATTTCATCCAGTGGCATGGGGTCAAAACATTGCGCAATGACGGCGTTTTCCGTGTGTAGGCGGTGGAACAACGGCCAGTCCGCTTTGGTCATTGCCCGCATGCTCAGGCGTGGGGTTGTCAGCGGAAACAGACTCTTTTCTAACCGTGTATTTGTCATGATGCCTCACTCGGGGTACTAGCGACGTTGACTGTAGGTGCCGCAAAACCGCGGAAGATATTGTGAACAGAAAGCAGCGCAAACACGCCCACCACCACGCCAAGGTGCCAGGCTTCGCTAACGCCCAAACTCAATAACGCCATACTCATCAACGCGGAAATAATCATCTGTCCACCACCGGAGAGCGCGGCGACAGTGCCGGCTTGGTTAGAGTAAGGTTGCATCACCTGCGATTGCGAACACGGCAGCGCAATCCCGTTACCAAACACCATAAAGAACTGCCCTACCATCAGCAGTAAAGGATCCATTGGCGTCAGCCATAACCAAACCGCAGAGATGAGCTGCATCACGGGTGCCATTAGCAGCATACGCTTGGTGCCCAAACGCGGCCGAATGCGCGACACCAGTGTGCTACCCAGCAATAAGCCACATGTCGGAATAAGCGCCCACAGCGCATATTGATCCGAGGTCATACCGATGCGCTCTTGCATTAAAAATGGCATCAGCGACACCGTGGTGATCACCAAGGTAAAGTTAAGCCAACTAATACTGGCGAAATAAAGAAAATACGGTGTTTTTAGCAGCGCACCGTAGCGACCAAGGATCACCTTCACATTAGGCAACGACGAACGAGTGTGCATGCTTTCTTTGAACAGGAAAAACAACACGCACCACACCAAGCTGGTATACACCATTAGCAAAATAAAGATCGCCAGCCAGCCTAGGTTATGGTTTACAAACCCGCCAATCACAGGAGCGACGATGGGGGTCAACGACGCCACCATAATCAAATACGACATCGCTTGCGGCAGTTGATCGCCAGAATAAGAGTCACGAGTAAAGGCACGTGAGAGCACGGCACAACAGCCGGTCCCCATTCCTTGGATGCAGCGGCCAATGACCAAACCGGTGAAACTGGCGCTAAAGCTCACCATCACGGTTAGGCCAATCAGTGAAAGCAACACACCGGCTAACAATACGCGGCGACGGCCAAGTGCATCCGAGATCGGCCCGTAGATAAACTGTGATGGCCCAAAGCCGAGTAAATAGGCAGAGATCAGCAACTGGACGTTGTCCATACTGAGATTGAAATCACGAGCTATCCAGGGCAAAGACGGAAATACTAAGCCCATACTGAATTGCCCAATACTGACGGTCAGGCATGCCAGCAACACAGGCGACCAATTAAATGGGCGGCTAGCCGATTGCATCCAATTTCCTATGCGTTTTAGTGATGTGAGGAGGTAGACGTCGCGATCCTAGCACATGGTGGATCACCGATAGAGCACTATGGTAACAGTAATAACTGTATGAGTGGTAAACAAATAGTGACGTTTGGCTATCGGCCAGCATTGCACTGACCGATTATATTAGTGACGGTAACTTAGAATGCTGGCTCTATGGTGCCATTGAAGGTGTCTTGCAAAAACTGACGTGTTTTGTCTGATTGGAATAACGCAAGTAGTCGCTGATACGTCGGGTTATCTTGATCTTCTTTGCGTGCGGCCACCACCATCACGGCGAGCGGCGCTTCTTTAGATTCCAAGAAAATGCCCTGCTCGCTCGGATCAAGCCCTGATGACATTACATAGTTCATGGTGATCGCCGCGGCATCGACATCTTGCAAACTGCGCGGCAGTTGTGCCGCTTCTACTTCCACAAATTCGAGCTGTTTAGGGTTGGATTGAACATCTTGCAGCGTGGCTTTAAAACCAACATTGTCAGCCAACGTAATCAATCCTGCGTCTTCCAACAATAACAACGCGCGACCGGCATTAGTGGGATCATTGGGGATCGCTATTTGTGCGCCGTTCGCTAACGCCTCAAGACTGTCGACTTTGTCGGAATAAATCCCCATTCGCATTAAGATGGAGCGACCAATCGCCACCAACTCGCTATCGTGGTTTTGGTTGAAGTTATCGAGAAACGGCTGATGCTGATAGCTGTTTAAATCCAAGCTGCCATCCGCTAGCCCTGCATTAGGCGAGATGTAGTCGGAGAATTCCACAACCTCAACGTCAATCCCCTCCTCTTTCGCTTGCTTAGCCACCGACTCAACCACTTGCGCATGAGGACCTACCGTTGCGCCAATTTTAATCGTTTCATTCTCCTCAGCGCACCCTGAGAGCAATACCGCGATGAGTAGTGACGCGAGACTGGCACCAAGTTGTTTTATCTTCATTCCCTTACCCTTCAAATAGCCATTTAGACTTCTAGAATGCCATATCGAGTATTAATGTCAATACGATTAGCTTGATACAAGGTTCGGCTTGATCGCATTGCCGGCACTGCGCGTAATGGGGAGCATGTTGAATCGATAGAAGGAGGCATAAGTATGGCTAAGCTGTTTCCTTTGCCCCTGTTTTTGCTTCCAGGTGGCAGGGCAAAACTGCGCATTTTTGAACCGCGTTATTTGCGCCTCGTCCGTGAGTGCTCTGCAAACCAAGAAGGGTTTGTATTGGCAATGATGCAGGGGAAACGCCTATATAAATACGGCACGCTGGTCGACATTGTCGATTTTGAAACACTCCCTGATGGTTTATTGGGGATTACGATCGCCGGCCGTCAACGTGTGGAAATTCTATCGACCGATCAAGAAGCCGATAAATTATGGGTGGGTGACATACGTGCTCTCGATGACTGGCCTCATGACGAGTATTTGGACGAGGACCAAGCCGACGATAAAGAACGCATCGCATCCGGGCTAAAACATGTGTTTGCAGCCCATCCTGAGCACGCAGAACAATATGAGGCGCCACCTTTTGATGATCTAACCTGGAGTTGCCAGCGCTGGCTGGAGATATTGCCGCTTTCTAATGCGCAAAAACAATGGTTTATTGCTCAAGAGTCGGCAGACGAGGCCAAAGAGTTCATCAGCCAGCTTCTTGAAGAGCAAGTGGAGTGATCCAATTGGTCAAGGCTACGTATTGGTAGCGAAATGGACGGCTACGACAGATAGGACTCAACTATGACTGCGCCACAAACCATGTATACTGAGACCACCATTTCCAGACGGGACACGCGTGCCAACATGACTGACGTGACGAAGGAAGAGTTGTCTGAATTATTATTGAAAGTCTCGGAGGACCGCGACCGCGCTGCCTTTGAACGCCTGTTCCGGTTCTTCGGCCCTAAAATACGCTCCTACGGCTCCAAACACCTTCGCGCCGACGGCCAAGCGATGGAACTTGTGCAAGAGACCATGTTAGTGGTGTGGCGAAAAGCGCATTTGTATAACGCCGAAAAAGGGGCGGCGACCACCTGGGTATTCACCATTATGCGCAACATTAGCTTTGATATGCTGCGTAAGGTGCAATCGAACCGCGAAGATAATTTTAGCGATGACATTTGGCCCGTGCTCGAATCCGGTCAGCAAGACAATGAAACTGACGCGGGTGCTCAGTACATGATGGATCAAGAGCTGTTGTCGTTCATTGACGAGTTACCCGAAGTCCAACAACAAGTGGTGAGGGGTGTTTATCTTAAACAGCTTACCCACCAAGAGTTGTCAGAACAGTTGAACGTGCCGCTGGGCACCGTAAAATCCCGATTGCGTTTAGGTCTGGAAAAGCTCCGCAATCACCTGGAGGTTAAACAATGATTAAATATCACCCATCGACCGACTTATTAGACGCGTTTGCTGCAGGCAAACTGCCCACCTCGATGGCGATTGCGTTGTCAGCTCATGTTGAGCTCTGCCAGGAATGCCAGGCATATGTCGCCGCTGCAGAAGCCTCGCTCGCAGATGCGGCGTTCGATGACGAAGAAATATCTGCTACTGATTGGGATTACGCGGCTGAAGACGACATGCTTGCCGCCATTTTCGAGGATACGGCGGCCAACGAGGACGATGTCGATGTGCAAGCACCTGTTCGCGCGACGCAAATCAGTGTCAGTGATAAAACCTACACACTGCCGCGCGCGCTACAGCGCTTTAGCGACTCTAACTGGTCATCATTTGGCAAAGTACAGCGCGCCCGGTTGAACCTTGATGAAGGGGCCACACGTGCCAGTTTTCTCCATATTGATGAAGGCGGCTCGGTACCTGCGCACACGCACAAAGGCTATGAGTTAACCCTTTTGCTTGATGGTACGTTCGAGGATGAAAGTGGCGAATACGTGCCGGGTGATTTTATTTTGCTCGACAGTCGCCATCATCACACGCCATTCACCAAGCAAGGGTGTTTGTGCTATACGGTGGCCGATGCACCGCTTTATTTCACCAAGGGTGTGAGCAAATTACTCAATACCGTGGGACATGCGATTTACTAAAAAATTCTGTGTTAGTTGTTATCCTTCTGGCGGCTGCGAAGCCGCCTTTTTTTATGCTAAAGAGGCAACGGAATGCGAGCATTTGCTCGGCCATGCTCTCCATTATCGCCATTAATCTCGTGGCGGTAACAGAATAATTACACCTGGTAAACCTTTACTTAATGACAACTCTCCGGCTCAGTCCTACATAACTAGTGCAAAGTAGTAATTTTCCCTTTACATCGGGTGAATCAAACTGGTTTAATTCGTCACTTCTAACGATTCATTAACAGCCATTGATAATAAACACAGTGAAGTGAGAGTCACATGAGTCAAACACAACTCGCCAGTGTCAGCCGAGGCAACTCGTTGGTACTTCAAATCCTTGTCGGTATTCTTGCCGGTGGTGTCCTTGCATACCTGTCTCCTGAGTGGGCAGCGAATGCAGGACTGTTCGGACAACTCTTTGTCAGCGCGTTGAAAGCCGTTGCCCCCATTTTGGTCTTCGTTTTAGTGGCGGCTTCCATTGCTAACCAAAAGCAAGGGCAGCGCGCCAATATGCGCCCTATTATTGGTCTGTACCTTGTCGGTACGCTTGCTGCCTCGCTGACGGCAGTCACCATGAGCTTCTTGTTCCCAACGACCCTAGAATTTGTCACCACAGATGCCAGCATCACCCCACCAGAAGGGATTACCCAAGTATTAAGCACCTTGCTTTTCAATATTGTGGATAATCCCGTTAGCGCATTGATGAACGGTAACTATATCGGCATTCTCGCGTGGGCGATTGGTTTAGGGATTGCCTTGCATCACGCATCAAATGAAACCAAACGCGTGTTTTCTGACGTGTCAGAAGGCGTGTCGATGATCGTGCGCTTTGTGATCCGTTTCGCCCCTTTGGGTATCTTCGGCTTGGTCGCCAGCACACTGGCTAAAAGTGGCTTTGATGCTCTCGCGGGCTATGTGCACCTTCTCGGTGTGTTACTGGGCAGCATGTTCACCATCGCACTGGTGGTTAACCCAGCGATTGTGTACTTCAAAACAGGTCAAAACCCATACCCACTGGTTTTAAAATGCCTACGTGAAAGTGGTATCACTGCCTTCTTTACCCGAAGCTCAGCCGCCAACATCCCGGTGAATATGCAACTGTGCCGCCGTCTTGACTTGGATGAAGACACCTACTCGGTTTCTATTCCACTGGGTGCAACCATTAACATGGGCGGTGCGGCAATTACCATTACCGTATTGACGTTGGCAGCAGTTCACACATTGGGTATTGAAGTGGATATCGCCACGGCGGTACTACTGAGTATTGTGGCAGCGGTTTCAGCTTGTGGTGCATCTGGTGTGGCCGGCGGCTCATTGCTGTTGATCCCACTGGCCTGTAACTTGTTCGGGATCCCACAAGAGATTGCCATGCAGGTGGTAGGGATTGGCTTTACCATTGGCGTCTTGCAAGATTCCGCGGAAACCGGCCTCAACAGCTCAACCGATGTGGTATTTACCGCAGCCGCTTGCATGGCTGAAGAAAGAAAAAATAGTTAACATCGCTATTTAAAGAAACACTTTCACAAAAGCAGGTGCGAATCACCTGCTTTTTTTATCTCTGATAGACAGGACAAAGCCATCATTCAGGTTAGTTTTTCAGCGTTGCCAGGCGTCATAGCACTGAAACGACGACGCCTATCCTTCCAGCACTTTCATCAGCAAATTGCCATCGTACATGGCTTGTTTGACCATCGCCGCGCCAGGCATGGTGGCTTGGGTGTAAAAATAGCTCTCTTCCAACACCAGGTGCTTACTATATAACGGGATGGTTTGGGTCTTTAAACACTCCATAATCGCGGGATAAAGCACGCTCTTCGCACGATTAAACTCTCCGCCAAAGAGTATTTTTTCTGGATTGAATAAATTCACTACAATCGCGATAGCCGTACCCAGGTGATGCCCCAACTCAGTGATCACCTGATGCGCGAGCCCATCGCCTGCCACCGCCGCGTCGCAAATGCCGTCTATGGTTAATGGTTGACCCTGTAACTGGCTCGCGTGCCCCTCATCCAGTAGCGTCTGTACCTGTTCATACACGGCAGAGAGACTGGCGACCGTCTCAAGGCAACCATAATTACCGCAAAAACAGCGTTTGCCGAAAGGCTTAACCTGGATGTGGCCCAACTCGCCCACATTGCCAATACGCCCTTGAAGGACTTTACCCTCGAGTATGATGCCGGCACCGACCCCATTATGAACAGCCACCAACACTGCACTATCGGATTCTTTCGCGTTGCCAAATAACTTCTCTGCCAACGCCCACGAGCGCGTATCGTTACCGACAAATACTGGCAGCCCCGTCTCACGGTGTAACACCGGCCCCAGCGGCATATGGTCAACCTCAAAATGCGGCATCTGAATGACAGTACCTTGGGCGCTGTTGACCAAACCGGGGAGCGAGACCGCAATACTGGTAACACGATCAACCGTTTCTTGGTGGCGTGAGAAAAAAGCTTTTACGTATTCAACCACCGTCGAAAGCAAGGCATCCTGCGCCATCACATCTATTTCATGGCGTTCTTGAATGAGGATGTCACTACTCAGTGAGTGCAGTGCCATGGTGAGGTAACCACGCCCAAGGCGCATAGATAAGAACTGCCAGCCCTCATTATCTAGCACCAGGCCGACGGCAGGCCGGCCACGCATGCTGGTACCCTGTATTTGTGTTTCTTTGACCAAGTGCGCGTCCATCAACTCTCGAACAATTTTGGTAATACTGGCGGGTGCTAATTGACTGCGTTTCGACAGTTCGATCCGAGAAATCGGGGCAAAACGGTCGATTAAATTATAAATCGTCCCCGCATTTTTACGCTTGATGTGATCAATATGTCCCGGCTGCCCAATAATCATGCCTTGTCCTATAACTGCTTGGCTATGGTGATACCCCTGATACCACCTGTCTTCGTGAATTTTTTTACTTCGCGAACTAATTGTGAAGCAGTAAGCCACTAGCCCGTGATGTGGGTCACTTTAGATCGCTGAAATCGCGCACAAACTCACAAAACCCGCTTAAACAGTAACGCTGTTCAACGGCTAATCACGCGTGAAAAAACAAGATCTCAACCGTATTCATTGGCATAATGTGGCGCTTTACATCGACCGCTACCAACCATCATGTACCGAGTTAACGAAATATTTGAAACCATTCAGGGCGAAGGCACGTTTACAGGGGTTCCCTCTGTGTTTGTCCGTTTACAAGGCTGCCCTGTTGGTTGCGCCTGGTGCGATACCAAACAAACTTGGGAAACCGATGAGAAGGATCAAAAAGACAAAATTTTCATCATTGATAAGTCTGAAGATTCTCCCGCTTGGTGCTGGCTCAGTGCCGATGCGATTGTTGCTGACATTCTCAATCGCTATCACGCACGTCATATAGTGATCACAGGTGGTGAGCCTTGTCTTTATGACTTAAGGCCGTTAACTCATGCGCTAGAAGCCGCTGGCTGCCAATGCCAAATCGAAACAAGTGGTACCTACCCGGTAGAAGCGTCGGCTAATACGTGGGTCACGGTTTCTCCGAAAATCAATATGCGAGGGAAGTTGCCGGTGCTGAAGGAGGCAATGGCGCGGGCAAATGAAGTGAAACACCCTGTCGGAACAGAGAAGGACATTGACCAGCTCGATGCGCTCTTAGCAGACTGTCCTCCAGCTGACACAGCGACAATTGCGCTACAGCCCGTGAGCCAAAAAGCGCGCGCCACCCAGCTGTGTATTGATACCTGCATTCAGCGAGGCTGGCGGCTATCAATACAAACGCATAAGTACCTGGCGATTGCCTGATAACTCACCTACTTTAAGGCCCTACGACTTTGTGGCCACGAGGCGCGACTCGATTGTCGCGCCGTTTATATGGGGAGGTGCGGCCTGCATAGGTGCGGCCTGCATAGGTGCGGCTCGGCGCTCAGTCACCGTAATAGGTACAGCCGGCTGTGCAGGTCTCTTTGACCATGACTTTACTGAGTAACGGTAAATTTGGCTTAACCTGTTGCCAAATCCACTGTGCCAGCACTTCACTGGTTGGGTTCTCCAGCCCTTCAATCTCATTGAGATAATAATGATCAAGGCGGTTATAGATAGGCTTAAACGCTGCTTTGATTTCCGCAAAATCAATTACCCAACCTGTGTGAGGATCCACCTCACCTTCTACGTACAAGCGCACGATAAAAGAGTGTCCATGTAAGCGACCACACTTATGTCCCTCAGGGACATTAGGAAGGTGGTGTGCCGCTTCAAAGGTGAACTCTTTAAATAACTCGGTGGTCATTTTATCTCTTCCAACAACAATAAGAGGCCGCATGCTACTCAAATTAGCCGGATGACTCAATCGCATTCCTCACCGGCTAAGCGCAGGTAACATTCCACCCTGGCATTTAGCTAACAATGCGGACTCGTGTCTCAATAACAGGACGATTTACGTCGATGAAATCACACATTTTATATGGGGACTCCCTTACTCGCGCACTCTAGGTTTAACATAGTGGCTACAAGCTATAACTGATAAATCTATAACTTAATAACAAATGGTTGACTCATGCGCATGACCCTTGCGAGCAAAATTCTTCTTGCTCTTTTTCTTGTTTTCGCTCTGGTGCTCGTCACGTCCTTGGCCTACCAATCTCATCAGCAAAAGGCACTGATGACTTCGATTGTTAGTCAGCAAACGCTCGATAAAGCCTCTAACTACTTTGATAGCCTCAACATGTTGATGTTGACCGGGACGATTAGCCAAAGAAACACTTTACGCGAAAAAATGCTTTCTCATGAAGGCATAGAAGAGGCGCGTGTGATCCGATCCGACGCTATTACTCGCTTTTTTGGCCCCGGTAACCCCGAGCAATCGCCGCAGGATGCGATTGATCAGCGTGCCCTAGACGGTGAAACCATCGTTGAAACCGTCGAGAACAATGGCGAAAAAGGACTCGTGGTTGCCCTACCAATGAAAGCAAGCAGCGATTACCGCGGTACTAACTGTCTGCAGTGCCACGTGGCGGAAGAAGGGACGGTGCTAGGGGTGATTCGCCTTGAGTACGACCTCGAGCCGCTTTACGGCACTATTGATAAAGAAATGCTCATTACTGCCGCGATCATGGGGAGCATTGCCGTGATCGGTTTTCTGATCTCATTAACGGTGATCCGTCGGTGGGTAGTGTCTCCTCTGAAGCGCGTCTCTGCGTTCATGAAACGTACCAGCCATGATAAAAATCTGGCCGAGCGTCTCAACGATACCCGAGGCGATGAAATCGGTGAGCTATGTGATAGCTGTGACCAGCTACTTGATAACTTCTCTGCCAGCTTGCAACAAGTTCAGCGCACCTCTGAGACGCTGTCAGCCGAGGCAATGAACTTGATTCACGTCTCTAGCCATACCGACCAATTAGCCGATAGCCAGCGTCATGAGACCAATGATATGTCATCGGCGATCGATAATGTTCAACAACACCAACATGATATCCAAAACCGCACCCAAGAGGCGGCGCAACTGAGTGAATCAGCAGCCACCAGCGCTAATCAAGGCAGTGACCTTGCCAATGTTGCCGCCAATGATATTCGCAAATTAGTCGAAGATATTAGCCAAGTACGCAGCCAAATTTTGGATGTGAACCAACAAAGCCAGCAAGTGACCACTATTCTGGGGGTGATTCGCGAAATTGCCGAACAAACCAACTTACTCGCGTTAAATGCCGCTATCGAAGCGGCGCGAGCGGGTGAGCAAGGCCGTGGCTTTGCGGTGGTTGCTGAGGAAGTACGTAACCTTGCCAGCCGCAGCCATGACGCAACCGGAGAAATTCAGACCATTATCGAAAACCTGTGTGCAGGTAGCGAAGCCTCGGCACAAGCGGTGGAAGCAACCAGTGAAAGCGCCAATCAGCGCGGGGAAACCGTTATGGCGCTCTCTGAGGCGCTGGGCAACATCGCTGAGCAAGTCACCACAGTGAATAACAACGCAGACGACATTAGCCAACAAAGCGAGCACCAAGCGCAAATGACGGATGCCCTCCTCTCTCAAGTTGGTCGAATCCAAAGCCACGCGAATGACACCGCCACCAACGCCAATGAAGTCAAAGCGATTAGCGCTAATCTTGAGCAACTGGTTGAGCAGTTAGAAGGATTAATTGGCCAATTTAAGCTCTCAGACTCGCTCAAGTCTTGAAGCTATACAGGATACAGGTAAACTTGCTAGCCTAACTTGCAAAATGACTGATGCGGTTGTTACTGAATGACCGCATTACCCTAAACGGAGATAGAAGCGAATTATGACATACGCGCCTGTAGTAGACGTCCTGCGCGGCAAGGCGGCAGTCGACACTGAAGTGACTGTGCGTGGATGGGTCCGGTCACGCCGAGATTCCAAAGCCGGTATTTCTTTCCTTGCCATTTACGATGGCTCTTGTTTTGACCCTATTCAGGCCGTGGTCCCTAATGAGCTGGATAATTATCAGCAAGACGTTCTTCGCTTAACCGCTGGTTGCTCGGTCGAAGTCACGGGTAAGGTTGTCGAGTCGCCAGGAAAAGGCCAAGCCTATGAGCTGCAAGCCACAGCCGTGAAAGTGGTCGGTTGGGTCGATGACCCTGATACCTACCCAATGGCGAAAACACGTCACTCTATCGAATACTTGCGTGAAGTGGCCCATTTGCGCCCACGCTCAAACGTGATTGGTGCGGTGGCTCGCGTTCGCCACACCTTGTCACAAGCGATCCATCGCTTTTTCCATGAGCAAGGCTACTACTGGATGTCTGCGCCGCTGATCACCGCCTCTGACTGTGAGGGAGCGGGTGAAATGTTCCGCGTCTCTACCTTGGACTTGGCCAATGTGCCAAAAACCGATCAAGGCGACGTCGACTTTGACCAGGACTTCTTTGGCAAAGAAGCCTTCTTGACCGTATCGGGTC
The DNA here is from genome assembly GCF_001995985.1 of Salinivibrio sharmensis. Classification (GTDB taxonomy): domain Bacteria; phylum Pseudomonadota; class Gammaproteobacteria; order Enterobacterales; family Vibrionaceae; genus Salinivibrio; species Salinivibrio sharmensis. The sequence goes on from NZ_MUFC01000006.1 coordinate 48,133, forward strand.
AGTTGAACGCGGAAACCTACGCCTGTGCCCTGAGCAAAGTGTATACCTTCGGCCCAACCTTCCGTGCTGAAAACTCAAACACCAGCCGTCACTTGGCGGAGTTTTGGATGGTCGAGCCGGAAGTGGCGTTTGCCGACCTGGATGATTCAGCGGCCCTCGCTGAAGCCATGCTCAAGTACGTGTTCAAAGCTGTGCTTGAAGAGCGCCAAGACGACATGAAATTCTTTGAGCAGCGCATTAACAAAGACGTACTCACGCGTTTAGAAAAGTTCGTCAATGCAGACTTTGCCCAGGTGGATTACACCGATGCTGTGACCATCTTGCAAAATAGCGGCCAAACATTCGAATTCCCAGTTGAATGGGGCATCGATTTAGCCTCTGAGCACGAGCGCTATCTTGCAGAAGAGCACTTTAATGCGCCGGTGGTCGTTAAAAACTACCCGAAAGACATTAAAGCCTTCTACATGCGCATGAACGATGACGGCAAAACCGTTGCCGCAATGGACGTGTTAGCACCAGGCATTGGCGAGATTATCGGTGGCTCTCAGCGTGAAGAGCGTCTTGATGTGCTTGACCAACGCTTAGAGGAAATGGGCCTTGAGAAAGAAGACTTCTGGTGGTATCGCGATCTTCGCCGCTATGGCACAGTCCCCCATTCAGGCTTTGGCTTAGGCTTCGAGCGCCTCGTCTCATACGTGACAGGGATGAGCAACATTCGCGACGTGATCCCGTTCCCTCGCTCACCACGCAACGCCAACTTCTAATTAGACTCACTGATCAAAAGGCTGCTCATTGCAGCCTTTTTCTTGTATTTTTACTGCGTAAATCGCGCTTTTACAGCATAAACCGATACAAAACACATGACTGGTCCGCTTGTCCTCCGGTTTCTATTCTTCTCGACAAGTGTTATAAAAAAGCCAGTTTGACTTTCATTCATCATAACCATGGACGACACTAATGTTTGAGAAAATCTCTGCCGCTCCCGCTGATCCTATTCTAGGACTGACTGAAGAATATAAAGCTGACCCACGTGAAGACAAAATCAATCTCGGGGTGGGCGTCTACAAAAACGAGCACGGTGAAACGCCGGTACTCCCTTCCGTCAAAAAAGCCGAAGCATTACTTCTCGACAGAGAAAGCACCAAATCCTATTTAAGCATTCCTGGCACAGCCGAATATGGCCTCGCGGTGCAACAACTGCTGTTCGGTGAGCAAGCCGACGTGATCACCGACAAACGCGCGCAAACCGCACACTCACCAGGTGGAACCGGTGCGCTTCGCTTGGCTGGCGAGTTTATTAAACGTCATCTTGGCGATGTCACGGTTTGGATCAGCAACCCAACCTGGGCAAATCATAAGGGCGTATTTACTGCCGCTGGCCTTCCTTTGGCCGAGTACAGCTATTATGACGCAGCTAAAAATGACAAAGATTTCGAGGCAATGGTCGCTGATCTCGAGCAGGCGAACGCGGGTGATGTCGTTCTGCTCCACGGTTGCTGCCATAACCCAACAGGCATCGACCCTACCGAAAACGAGTGGCAAACCCTCGCTGAACTTTGTCAGCGTAAAGGCCTGCTGCCGATGTTCGACTTTGCTTATCAAGGCTTTGCCACTGGCGTCGAAGAGGATGCCGCCGGTTTACGTATTTTTACCAAGGTATGTCCTGAGCTGCTTATCGCGAGCTCATTTTCGAAAAACTTTGGCTTGTACAACGAACGAGTAGGCGCATTTACTCTGGTTGGCCGTAACCAAGAAGAGGCAACCAAGGCCTTTAGTCAGGTGAAAACCATTGCCCGCGTTATTTACTCTAACCCACCCGCTCACGGTGCCGCCGTCGTCACCACCATCTTGAACGACGCGACGCTCAAGGCGCAGTGGTTGCAAGAGCTAGCAGACATGCGCGATCGCATCAAAACCATGCGCACCGAGTTTGTCAAAACATTGAAAGCGCAAGGTGTGTCGCGTGACTTTAGCTTTATCGAGCAGCAAAACGGCATGTTCTCGTTCTCTGGGCTCAATAAAGACCAAGTCAATGCACTAAAAGCCGATCATGGCGTGTATATCGTTGGCTCAGGCCGTCTAAATGTGGCAGGCATGACGCACACCAACATGGTGCCACTTTGCACTGCCATCGCAAAGGTTTTAGACTAAGCACCGCTGTCTTAAAACTGAAACAAAAGGGCCGCAAGGCCCTTTTTTTATGGGCCACGCCCAGATAGAAACAATTTATTAACATAATTATTAATAGAAAGCCTGAAGCCACTACACTAAAACCAACAAGGCTTTTATCAACTGTGACCAAAAAAGATAAAGACTATGAGCAATAATGAAGTTGTATTTGGTGACGATGAGCGCCTCGTCTCGACCACTGATAAGCGCGGGGTGATTACCTACTGTAATCCTGAGTTTATTCGCATCGCTGGCTACGATGAAGAAGAACTCACAGGTGCGCCTCACAATATTATTCGTCACGCCGATATGCCCAAAGCGGCATTTGCAGATATGTGGCGCGCCTTAAAAGCCAACCAACCTTGGCGCGGCATAGTTAAAAACCGTTGTAAAAACGGCGATTACTATTGGGTAGACGCCTATGTCACTCCCATTTATGAGCACGGCCAAGTCACTGGCTATCAGTCCGTCAGGGTGAAGCCTGATCCGGCCGTCAAACATCGCGCCGCACAAGCTTACCAAGCTCTGTGCCGGGCAGAGAAAAATGGTAAATCGATGAAGCAGTTATCGGTTGCCGATATTCCTGCGGCGTTGAAGTACACATTCATGGGGTTGGGATTGGTCGCCGCCCCTGTGTCGCTTATTTTCGATAGCGCCATATCGGGCTGGGATATTGCAGGTGCCATTGCGATGCCTTTAGTGCTCGGTACCCTCTTTCGTGATGAGCTGTTCACCTTGCCTACTCTCGCGCGTGGCATACAGGACAATTACGACAGTATCAGCCGTTATATCTACTCGGGGACCGGGCTTAGCTCTGTGGTTGATTATAAAGTGAAAATGCTCAACGCCCGCATTCGCACCATTCTTGGGCGCATGCTCGATGCTTCACTGTCACTGAATCAATTTTCAGATGAGTTGAGCGCATTATCAACACGCGTGTCCGATGCCATCAATAAACAAAGCCATCAGATTTCCTCGATTGCCGGTAACATTGATCACGCCTCTGAATCGGCGAACACGGTATCTGATAACGCCCAGCAAAGTGTTGAGCGACTGCAATCAGTCCAGCAGCAAAGCAAAGAAACCGAGGCCTTGTTACAACAAACGGGCGAGCAGCTAAAAACGCTCTCTCAACAATCGGAAAATTCGCTCACCGCGACGCAACAGCTGTCTGCCACCGCCGAGCGTGTGACCGAGTCAATGAGTGAGATCAGTAGGATTGCCGAGCAGACGAATTTGCTGGCGCTGAATGCGGCGATTGAAGCGGCACGCGCCGGAGAACAGGGCCGAGGCTTTGCGGTTGTTGCCGATGAAGTGCGGGCGCTTTCCAGTCGGACGCAAACGGCCACAGAGCAAATTCAGTCATCGATTCAAGAAATGCACGACACCATTTCGCATTGGCAAACCCAAATTCACGAAAGCCACGAACAAACGCAAGCGTGTGTTGATACCACCGATCACAGCATTGCGAGCCTACACTCGGTCAGAAATGCCATCGCAGATGTGGTGGGCCGTACGAATGAAACGCATCACTCTGCCCAAGCGCAATTAGAGAGCTTCACAGCCATTAGCCAAGAGATCCATGATATCGAATCGGCTTCTCAGCAAAACCTCAACGAGGTTAACGACGTTTCCGAGGCAAGTAGCCAGCTACGAGATAAAGTGCGTCAGTTCCACGATATTGCTCGGCAATTCGAGTAAACGGCCAGCGTCTCCACGTTAGCTGTACTAAAAAAGCCCCAATCTGTTTCCAGAGTGGGGCTTTTTGAACATCTGCCGTCTGAGCATGGGGCGTTATTGAATGCCGTGCAAAAACTCAGCCCGTGTTGCGGCATTCTTCTTAAACAAGCCACCCAGTGCGGTGGTGGTCGTCTCACTGTTGGCATCCATGACACCGCGAGATTTCACGCAATAATGCGTCGCTTCGATACGCACCGCCACATCCTCGGTTTCCAGCAGCGTTTGCAATGCCACAAGTACCTGACGGGTCAGTCGCTCTTGCACTTGCGGGCGTTGCGAGAAGAAACGCACAATCCGGTTTATCTTGGACAGACCAAGCACTTTATGGTTAGGAAGGTAGGCGACGGTTGCCCGACCATCAATGGTAACAAGGTGATGCTCGCAGGTGCTGGTCACTGAGATGTCTTTGACGCGCACCATCTCATCGCACCCCATTTTGTTCTCAATCATGGTGACTTTGGGAAACTGCGAGTAATCCAAGCCTGAGAAAATCTCATCGACATACATCTTAGCAATTCGCGCTGGTGTCTCAGCCAAGCTATCATCGGTAAGGTCTAAATCGATCAACTGCAGGATTTCACGCATGTGAAACTCAATTTTTTCTTTTCGTTCTTCAGAAGACATCGCAGATGTCGCCGTCATTGGGGTTTCAATACCGCGAGCAACCAACGCTTCCTGAACTTTCTTTGCAGCATCGCTCAATGCCATGATGGATTCCTTTTTGGGTCTGCCCTAGCCGTTCTTCTACTTACACACTGTAGCCAGTGTCGGATCAGTGCTGTCACTAAATAGAAGCATAACGTTAATATCCAAAAAATACACCTCGCGAATGCTGTGGTTTTACGGCCTGATACCTTAGTGGACAGCTTCAATGGCAAAGTTGTCAAGGAAAATGAACATCTTCGCTCAGAAATGATGTCGTCACGTGCGACCTACGCTGTCGCCAAGATGTCATCCTTCGTTATCTCGTCTTCTGAGTGAAACTAAACTGTCATTTTTATTTGGTAGTCTCATCAATTGATTTCCTGCGACTAACCAACCGTGGCGTCAGCCATGCCCGCTCAGTGAGTTGCGCTGGTGCAATAAACACCACCAAGACAAGATTTCAATAATAATAAGACACGCGATGGTATATCTTGCCCCCCTCTACCGGGGGCTTTTTTTATCGCCCAACATAAAAGACATTGGCTTGACATAAACTCACATTTTTATTGGCATACTTGTTACTAACTTGGCTACGCTTGAATTGAAACCCACTGTTAGTGACTAAGGAGTCATTATGAAAAAACACGTGTTGATGGCAGTCATGCTCACTGCCGGGGTGACCGCTTGTAGTAACGGTCAGTATGCCGGCGGTGACGATGGCAGCGTGACAACCTCTGGCGTTGCCCAGCAATGGCAACTGACCATGGTCGATCAACAGGCTATCAGTGCGGAAGGAACCCCAACGCTTACCATTAATAAGGATATGGGTGTCAGCGGCTTTAGTGGCTGTAACCGTTATTTTGGTAACGCTGAACTGAATAGTAATCGCTTTAAAGTGGCGCCAATGGCCAGTACAAAGATGGCGTGTTCGTCCAATGCGATGGAACTCGAACAGACCATGAGTCAGGTCCTAAGCCAATGGAGTGATGCAACAATACGTGATAATCATCTTATGCTCAGTAATGAGGCGCATACGTTATTATTCACCGCGGCTAACACGAAAAACACTGAGGAAGATCCCCTGCTCAAAAGCCCTGTGGTTGATTCCCGCTTCAATAAAGGTGAAAAGTACTAACCTCGCGTCAGCGTTTAAACCTTAGAAACACATTAGGGCGGTGCATCTGTACCGCTCTGGTTTTTTAAGGGTCAATGCTTTTATTGTCTTGCACTGGCGCGCTGATTTCCATCCAGTGCCACCCAGTATCATTGTCCGCTTTAGCACGGGTCAAGCCAATTTCACCATAAGCATGTAATCGCGAGGCAGTCATTTCTTTTTGATCGCTGACCGTTACCCCGCCAACAAACACCCTGACCCGATCTTCCGGCTCGCCTTCAAATGCCACCTTTAATCGTTTCACTGCTTTTACGCACTCATCAGCCAATCGCTCTGCGCCTTCTGTGCGCGGCAAGATGGCAACAAACTGGCTACCGGTAAACCGACATACCAGATCACCGGGCCGCTTAAGCATCTCATCCAGTACCTGTGCAATTTGTCGAATCAACTGATCACCGGCAATACGTCCATACTGGTTGTTGTAATTAGACAGGTGCTGGATCTCTACCACCATCAGGCTCAAAGGCACTTCATCACGAAGTGCACGCTGTATCTCACGTTCGAGCTCCTGTTCAAACTGAGTGCGGTTATGTAATCCCGTCAACCCATCACACTTGGTCATCGACTCCAGTCGACTATTGGCTTCTTTCAATGCGTGTGTTTTTTGATCAACTTGTACCTGAACACTGTAGGCGCGAGACTGCAGGCGATAAAGCAGGTAGCAAATCACCAAAAATATGCCACTGCCAATGAGAAACGTCCACAACGGCACCCAGCTTTGCCGTGCCTGCATGTAGCTGACGGTCGGATAGCCAATCAGTTCCCACTCGCGACCCGCGAAGAAAATAGGCTTGGCGGGCTGTTGCGCCAGTGAGTCTTTCATTTGTGCCAATTCCACCCGCTGCGTATGAAGTACTTGGCGATGACTCGGGTCGGTCGCATCAATCAGGGTATAATTAATCCCATCATTAATGACGGTGTCTATCGCCAAATTGACCAAGGTATTCACATCAATCACCGCCACCAGAAACCCGCGTAAATCTCGCGTGTCTTCTCCACCCAGCTGCTCTGGATCTAACAAAATAGGCATAATCAACAAAAAGCCGCGTACATTGCCATAGGCGCGCTCAATAGTGGTAGCAGGGGTGGCGACAGGCACACCGGTATTAAAGCTGGTTTTCAATGCCTGACGGGTGACTGGCGTCGAGCCAAGATCGTAACCAATAACAGACGCTTCACGGTTCTCGCCAGAGGTGAATCTCAGCGGAAAATACATGTCACGCCGCTTAGCAGGGATCAGCTGATTGTTTGGGCTGAGTTCGACAATGTTAAATCCTGACGACGGGTCACCCCTTTCTTCCATTCCCTGAACATAATGTCGACGCTGATGGTGCATCACGATATCCACCCACTCTATCGACTTAAAGCTTGGGTGGCGTTTCAGTACACCGGATGTCAGTGGCTGAAAATTACGCGCGTCCAATCGGTGACCCGCGTCAAAATGATTCTTGACCGCATAGAGCAGTTCAAGGCCAAGATTAACCTCTCTAGCTAACGCCATTGCGGCATTATTCACGTCTTTATGCAGCTCTTTACGAATCGCCTCTTGCTCTTTTTGATACAATAAATGGGCGGTTAAGGCTGCAAATCCCACACCGATCAGTGCGGTTAATACAATTACGCTCCATGCTCTTCGCGGCATCAGGGTCGTCCTTATAAAGAATAATCCACGTGATAAAACAGAAGATTCACTGACTCTCTCCCTTTATAAGCGTAGTGGGCAGACTAATAAACGATCAAATTTTTAACAAAATGGCAGGACGTGTCGCGGGTCTGTCAAAAGGTGGCAAGCAATGCGACTCACTGTGGGTGCAGTGAGTCGCAGGTTAGACGTTATTTAAGCTTTAATTGGTTGGTGAGTGGGTCGTACTCACAACCAATATCATCAAACTTACTTTGCAACTGATCGTGGTCGAGGTCTAAATGCGCCATCAGTGCTTCCAAACTATCACACTCTAGACGCAGTCTTTCATTCACAATGCCATAGAAGATAGCACCATCTAATCGGCTGATATTGTGGATATCCATACCCTCTCCTTGCACTGAACTCACGTACTCTGAGTATAGATCCTAGACGAAAAACTGCCCAATTAAGCAATGACCAGCCGTGTCAAACTGATATTGGCCAACAGCATAAATCCAAAGCCCACACTCACGCGCCAAAACACAGGCGATGTTTGCTTAAGCAGGTGCCAAATCTGTGCGGCCACCCCAAGCAAACCTAGGCCTGCACCCGCCATAATGGCGTTGATGTCACTCGTTGTCGATGGGCTGAGTGCAGACAACAGCGCGGCCATCACCATCATTGCCATAAACGCCAGTACACTGGCCAAAGGGAGCAAACGGTCGAAAGCTTGCAGTCGCGAGCGAGCGCGCACTAACAGGGCGTGGCCAAGGCTTGCCCCGAGAATAATAAGCTGCAAGCTTCCTACAACCATCATCTCGCCACCGAGCGGCGCAAGTATGACAATCCATGCAACAAACCCCAATAAATTTGCGACATGAAGCAAAGGAATAGGACCTGAACGACGTGTTTTGCCTGTTTTTGATCGAAACGCAAAAATCCCTAACAACAAAAAGGGTAAACTGGCGAACAACGTAAATGGAACTAAGATCAACCACGCAAAAACAGGCACCCAGAAAGCACGATGGAAGCGGCCCCGCTGGCCTGGGCATATTTCTCCTTTCAATAGCGCCAGTGAGAGCACCAGCTGTGCCCCTAGAATTGCCGAGGCAACCGCAGGAGCAAGTAACGTATACATAGTGAAAAGCACCTTACGTATCTCAATAGAAAATGGTCAATTATTCGTTTCATTGCATTAAAAAGTTGGCTAGATCACATTGAGTGCAAGAAACGCAGTCAAAACAAACAACAAACTGGCATGTTTGCACGCTTATACCAACCTTTATGACAGAAAAAATAACATGACCGCGCCGCATGATAATACCAAAGCAGCGGACGCAACTGGAACCTTTGCACAGGCGGGAACAACAATGGGTGCAATGATGAGTGAAACTTTAGGCCATATTATCTACAAGCTGCAAATATCATTCCTTGAGCTGTGGAGTGCTAAAAAGCACGCAAGCAGCTTTAATAATACACGCAGCACTTATCTGCGCAGCCGCTTGTGCGTGTTGTGTTATGTATGGGCCGCCCTGACCATTGCATGGTCACCCGCTGATTTTTTGTTCCTCGCCGACAAAACGGCCGCTGCGCAGCTCTCGCTACAACGCCTTTTGTTGGCGGGTATGCTTATTACCATTGGTTATGCGGTCAATCGCGCTAATAATCTCAAATCAGCGAAACTTGGCTTGGTCGCCATGGTGCTTGCTACCAACGCCTTTTATTTGTCCGCCAGCCACACTTTAGGCTTTCCCACCGACAACGCGGCATTCTCTTACAGCTACACCTTGCTGCCCATTATTCAGATTGTCATGCTGACCATCTTCCCGCTCACAATGCGGGAAAGCATACTCTTGATGTCGATTACCCTGATTTGCCACTTATGGGTTGATTCATTCAGTGGCACCATGACCAGTCCAGATAATATTGCTTCGTATTGGCTACAAACCGTCATTGCGTTCATGGTGGTATGGTCACAGCTTTCTCAACTCCACATGATTTTGCGCCTTTACCGGCAGGCGACGCTGGACCCATTAACCGGTATCTATAACCGCCGAATGCTATTACAGCTGGCCATGCGCGCTCTGGCCGTTAGCGAAGAGAGGCACTCGCCATTCTCCGTCTTGCTGCTCGATTTGGATAAGTTCAAGCGAATTAATGACAAGTGGGGGCACTACGCAGGCGATGTGGTCTTGCAATCATTTACTCGCACCGTACAAGAGCGTTTGAGAAAGGCCGATATTTTCGGTCGCTTTGGTGGCGAGGAGTTTATTGTCTTTCTCCCTAAATGTAATGGCGAAATCACCGCGCAAATCGCCGAACGTTTGCTAGGTGAAATTAGAGAGATGGATGTCTATATTGATGAAAGCCGTACTCCGTTGAAAGTCACCGCGTCGATAGGCCTCTCCACGCTACAACCAGGCGATACGCTTTCATCCTTGATAGAGCGCGCCGACAGTGCTCTCTACCAAGCAAAAGCCGAAGGGCGAAATTGCATACGTAGTTACCAGCCAGGCAAACAGACGGGGTTTGACGCCAGAAACTCTGTCAGCCGTGACAATATCGACATGCCTACCGAAACATCGCTTTAGCGAAGCATTCGGTCGCAAAGGGACAAGCAGAGACAGGCAGGAGAAAGTACAGTCATCGCGAGACGCTCTCTTGGGTGGGCGTTGGGCGGTGCCTTTTTCTCCGCGCCGAGTTAACGCTTAGGATGCCACAACAGACGTTTGGCGCTGGCTTTCGCGACGTCGGCGCATGACACGAGAAAGGCCAAATACCAGTCCCAATAAAATAGTGATAAGCGCTAGGGCCGCAATCACCACGCCAGGCCATGCATAGTGTTGCCAAGCTGCGATAAGATAAAACCCACCGAGACTGCCGCCAACATAATAATGCACTAAATACAAAGCCGTCGCTGTCGCTTTACCCTGCGCGGCTTGACGACTTACCCATCCATAAGCGAGTGAGTGAGTAAAGAACGCGCCACCACTGACAATTAATAACCCCACCACCATCCAAAGCACCTGACTGCTCAAGGTCACAACCACGCCTAGCATGGCCACCCCTGTTCCAAAAGCCATGCCTTTGATCGCGCCAAAGTGCAGTACCCAGCGCCCGCTCAATCGTGATGTCACCGTGCCGGCGAGGTAACAAACAAACACCGAAGACACCAAACTGACTGGCAATTGGTAAGGTGCAGCCACCAAACGGAACGCCATTACCGAAAACAAATTCACGAATAACGCAAAGTTCACCCCACCAATCAGCATCGCCAACCACAATTTAGGAGTGCGAAGGTGCGTGAGTACCCCGCGAGAATGGGTCAGTAAGGAGGTATTACCAGGCAAAAAATAACGCTGACGCGGCAATAGTTTGCTCACAATGGTGACTCCCAGCAAGGAAAACACGGCCATCGCCATCACCGCGCCATGCCATCCCCACCAATCTGTCATCATTCCACCGAGTACGCGGCCCGAGATCCCGCCCAGTGAGTTAGCACTGATATAGCTGCCCACGGCAATCGCCAGCGCCTCCGGTGAGAATTCTTCTGCCATATACGCCACTGCCACCGCGGCAAACCCACCCAGCGCAATACCGACTAAAGCCCGTAAACCGACGATGATCCAAAAAGAAGAGGTGCTGGCGATCATAAGGCCTATCACGGGAAGCATCCAAAGGCTCACCAGCATCACTGGACGCCTACCGATTCGCTCCGAGAGCACGGCCCAAGGCACCAGTGAAAAAGAAAGGCCTAAAGTGGTGGCCGCAAGTAGCCAGTTCGCCCGTGTTTCACTGATCCCATCGGCCGCGGCAAAAACCGGCAGCATAGGTTGAAACAAGTAAAGGTTGCAGAAAATCAGAAACGAGCCGAACGCCAGTGCAAACGCCGTCAGTCGATAACGTGGTGAGCCAAGCTCAATCATGAAAGCCTACCGTGTCATTAAGATGTGATCATGCTAACAACCGCTTTATAATTAATAAAATATATTAAATATATCCTCTTCATATCTTTTATTTATAGCTATGGACGTCAAACAGCTCCGCCAGGTGATTGCTGTCGCTGAGACTAAAAGCTTCACGCTCGCCGCCCAGCGTCTGCATATCGCGCAGCCTGCGCTCAGTATTGCGATCAAAAAGCTTGAGAATCAATTGGGTATGCCGATTTTTATTCGCAATGAAAAGCACATTCAGCTTACGCAAGAAGGGCAAGTATTACTGCAGCATGCCTATCGCGTCGTACAGCAAATGCAAGATGCAGCCACAGCAATGGATGAGCTTAAAGGATTGCAAAAAGGCGAGGTACGTATCGGTGTACCGGGTATGCTCGGATCGTATTTTTTTCCTGAGTTGCTGATGGGGTTCCGCCGTCGCTATCCCACGCTAAAACTCACAGTAGTAGAGGCTGGCACTCACTCCCTGCGGCAAATGCTACTCGACGGTGAGCTAGATCTCGCCGTGATTAACGATAGAGAGGTGCCCGATTCGTTAGAAACCACGCATTTGATTTCCTCACAGATGGTTGCCGTCGTCGCGACCGATCATACGCTCGCCACACATCACACGCTCAATTACCACACCTTTTTCGCTCATGAGTTGATCATGTTCCGTCCGGGCTATTTTCATCGTGACTATTTGGATCAGGTCTGCGATGAACATGCCATCATCCCCAAACTCTCATTAGAAACCAACTTACTGGCGATGATTTTGAACATTGTCCGTCACGGCTTTGCCATCAGTGCACTGCTCGATATGGTCACTGAACACGAAAGTGGCATTGTCGGGATACCGTTCACACAGCCGATCAAGCTCGATATTGCGATTGCCTGGCGTAAACATGGTTACTTATCCCTCGCCGATCGCGCCTTTATTGATTATGTGCAACAACACAATCCGTCTGCCAAGCCTTCTTTGACATCCTGAGCCACCTCCTCCGGATTTATCCCTATACTCGATGCAGGATTATCGCTAAAATCGCTGGCTAATTTATCGCCCGCCCTGGCGTACGATATGCGTATCAATGAAGCGCACATCCTCATTGCAATGGGTTGACCAAGAGACCATAACGTGACACCGACTGCTATATACGATTACACCCCATACTGGGCCGCTTGTTTTGGCCCCGCGCCTTTTCTACCCACCAGCCGAGAAGAGATGGACATTCTGGGTTGGGATAGCTGCGACATTATCATTGTTACTGGCGACGCCTACGTTGATCACCCCAGTTTTGGTATGGCAGTGATCGGTCGTACATTAGAAGCGCAAGGCTTTCGTGTCGGCATCATTTCGCAGCCAAACTGGCACAATAAAGATGACTTTATGGCGTTGGGTGAACCAAACCTGTTTTTTGGTGTGACTGCCGGCAACATGGACTCGATGATCAACCGTTACACCGCAGACCGAAAGCTGCGCCATGATGATGCCTACACGCCTAATAATGAGGGTGGCAAACGTCCCGACCGTGCCGTTTTGGTCTATTCTCAGCGCTGCCGCGAAGCCTATAAGCAGACCCCGATTGTGCTGGGCGGCATCGAAGCCAGCTTGCGCCGTTTAGCACACTATGACTATTGGTCAGACAAGGTCCGTCGCTCTGTGTTATGTGATGCGAAAGCAGACATATTGCTATTTGGCAACGCCGAGCGCGCTTTAATAGAAGTGGCACATCGTCTATCTCGCGGTGACACAGTCGCCGATATGACCCGCATTGCCGGCACCGCAGTGATGATGAAAACACCACCAGAAGGCATGGCAGAGGTTGACTCTACCCGCATTGATAAACCGGGAAAGAGCATGACCATGCCCAACCCCTACGCCACAGAGACGCAGTGCGAGACGAACAAAAAAGCAGAGCCAGACGCGGCGAAGCCCATTACTATCCGTCCGTCTCGACACGATGCCAAAAACACCTTTGTTCGCCTGCCCTCGTTCGAAAAACTCAAGAACGATCGCATTTTGTACGCGCATGCTAGCCGAGTGATGCACTTAGAAGCGAATCCCTATTCTGCGCGCGCCTTGGTGCAGCAACATGGCGATCAACTCCTTTGGATTAACCCACCGCCGGTGCCCCTCACCACCGAAGAAATGGACTATGTGTTTGGGCTGCCCTATGCGCGTGTGCCTCACCCAAAGTACGGTAACGCCAAGATCCCCGCCTACGACATGATAAAAACCTCAGTGAACATTATGCGTGGCTGTTTTGGCGGCTGTTCATTTTGTTCGATTACCGAGCACGAAGGACGGATCATTCAAAACCGCTCACAAGCGTCGATCATTGAAGAGCTCAATGATATCCGCGATAAAGTGCCAGGATTTACCGGCACGATTTCAGACTTGGGCGGCCCGACGGCCAATATGTATCGGCTTGGCTGCGCAGATCCTAAGGCGGAGCGGAATTGTCGTCGCCCCTCGTGTGTATTTCCAAAGATTTGCGACAAGCTCAATACCGATCACCGCCATACCATCGATCTCTACCGCAAAGCGCGTCAGGTGGAGGGCATTAAAAAAGTCTTGATTGCCTCGGGCGTGCGGTATGACCTGGCGATTGAGTCACCGGAATATGTCAAAGAGTTGGTTACTCACCATGTCGGTGGTTATTTGAAAATCGCCCCTGAGCATACCGAGAAGAACACGCTGGACTTAATGATGAAGCCCGGCATGGGCGCGTATGATCGCTTTAAGGCGCTGTTCGAAAAATACAGCAAAGAAGCGGGCAAAAAACAGTATTTGATCCCCTACTTCATTGCCGCGCATCCAGGGTGTACGGATGAAGATATGGTGCAGCTTGCCTGCTGGTTAAAAGAGAATGAGTTTGAGTGCGACCAAGTGCAAAACTTTTACCCATCACCCATGTGTAATGCGACTGCCATGTACCACTCGGAAACCAACCCGCTAAAGCGAGTACGTTACAAAAAGCGCGAAGCACTGACAGTGGCAAAAGGCGAGCGCCAGCGACGCTTACACAAGGCGCTACTGCGGTACCACGATCCCGCCAACTGGCCACTGATCAGAGAAGCTTTGGTACGTATGGGTAAACAGCATTTGATTGGTAACGGACCAAAATGCCTGATCCCGAGAGAAAATGCCCCCGAAAAACCAGGTCGGCAGCGCCGCTCAGGCCGTCATGGCACCCAACGCTTTGCCACTAAGCACCCCAAGCAGCCCGATATACGTCGCCCCAATAACCACAAAGGCGCAGGTAATAAGCAGCGTGGTAAACGGACATAACCGTCCGTTGTAAGAGGCGCCGTTTTAAGAGGCTTAGAAAAAGAACGCTCGCAGCGAACCCCGTTACGGGCGTTTCACTACGAGCGTTTCACTACGAGCGTTTCATTCCGAACGTTGCGTGTTTTTAGCATCATCGGCGTCACACTATCCGGCTAATGATGCGTGAGTAAAAGGCTAGCACTAACGAAAAAGCTCTACACCAATCACTGCCAGCGCCAGCACACCGGCGATAGCCCCGATCACCCAAGCAATTTTCTTTTGCGTGCCTTCATCAAGGTACTGCGCCGCCGTAATCCCGAGTAAAACCAGCAAGATGATAACAACCGTTTTAAGCATTTGTTTTACCTTAGCTTTCAGCTCTCTATTTTACTGTATGCGAAACCCACCCAGATGCAAGCTATAACGTTATACGTTATCGACGCGCGCACGATCAATTCGTGTACATGCAAGCCGTAACAAGACCTGCAGTGGGTGTTGCAACCGCGTCTCACTAAACCGCTTCACTTGGCTACGGCACGAGTAACCGGTTGCGAGCACTCTCTCGCTAGGTAGGTTTGCCAACTGTGGCGACCAACTTAAATCATAAATCGCGGCTGACGTTTCGCGCTTATCTGCTTCATGGCCATAAGTGCCCGCCATACCACAGCAACCCACAGAAATCGGTTTAAGCTCTGCCCCAAAATGCGCAAACAACGCAACCCATTGTTGCTCAGCATGAGGTAACTGTGTTTTCTCGGTGCAATGGCCGAACAGATACCAGGGGTCAGCGTCACGGCTCGTCACGACCGGCATATTAGGCAGAACACTGGCTAGCCACTCGTGGCTCAGCAACACATTGAAACCTCCCCGATGCTTACCGAGCGCTTCTTGATACTCATCGCGGTAACACAGCACCAGCGCTGGATCGACGCCAACCATGGGAATATTTAACGTTGCCAGCTGATTCAAAAAGCCGGCGGTGTTACGAGCTGTTTGGGCGAAGCGGCGAAGAAACCCTTTTACGTGCTGCGCTTTCCCATTAGGTTTGAACGGTACCAACATGGGCACCTTACCCAATTGCCGCGCCAATTTGATCAAATCTTGAATCAGAGGCGCTTCATAAAAGCTGGTAAACGGGTCTTGCACGATCAACACATAGTTTTCACGCTCTTGCGCAGATAACGCCTGTAACCAGGCTAAATCAAACTTAAGCGCGTGATCGCCCGCCAGAGACTGAGCCAGCGTCGGCACCGACAACGCCGGTGTGTCTGTATAGCCAATAAGCTTCGCAGTAAGCCCTTGGGCCCATTGAGGCTGGGTCGCCGCATTCACCCATTTTGGTGCTTTGGCCATCAGCGGTAGCAAGGTTTCAATGTTAGCCACTAAGTGGTCTTTCACCGGGCGCGGATAGCGGCTGTAATAGAGCTGCATAAAGCGCGAGCGGAAACTCGGCACATCCACTTTGATCGGACACTGACTAGCACAAGCCTTACACGCCAAGCAACCGCTCATCGCTTCCATGACTTCATGGCTAAAATCATCTGCTTCTCTGCGGCGGGTAAAATAGCGTCCGAATTTGGCCATCACTTCACGTACTGAAGGCGACTGAGTCATCAATGCCTGCTCAACGGTCAACGGATCGACACCTTGCTCGGACAGTAAACGCAACCACTCTCGCACAATTCCAGCGCGGCCTTTTGGCGAATGACGGCGGTCATAACTGACTTTCATTGAGGGACACATGGGTGAGGCCGTATCATAGTTAAAGCACAGCCCGTTGCCATTGCACTCCATTGCCCCCTTAAAGCTGTCACGCACTTCTACAGGGATTTGACGGTCATAAAAGCCACGCTTGGTGTCATCAACCTTCACCAGTGAATCCTGGCTGTTAATCGGTGTGCAGATTTTTCCTGGATTCATCCGATTTTGCGGATCAAACGCCGCCTTGATATGGCGAAGCTGCGCAAACAAGGTCTCACCAAAAAACTCGGGGCCGTACTCCGAGCGATACCCTTTGCCATGCTCACCCCACATTAAGCCGCCATACTTGGCGACCAAGGCGACCACCTGGTCAGAGAGGGTTTTCATCACCCGTTCTTGGTCAGGGTCACACAAATCTAGGGCTGGACGCACATGCAGCACCCCTGCATCGACATGACCAAACATGCCATAGTGCAAATGGTGGCTGTCAAGTAATGCCCGAAATTCACTGATAAAGTCAGCAAGGTGTTCCGGCGGCACACAGGTATCTTCGGCAAAGGCGACGGGTTTAGCTTTACCTTTTGTGGCACCTAGCAGTCCGACCGCCTTTTTACGCATCGCGTAAATTTTGTTGATTGACGCGAGATCCCGACAAATCTGATAACCAATCACCCCTTTTTGCTTTTGTGCTATCAGGCTATCCAGTTGCTGACACAATGCCGAAATCTGTTGTTCAATCTCACCAGCATCGTTCCCGGCAAACTCCACCATATTAATGCCGTGCATGGTTTTGCCGGGCACCTCTTGCAACAGATCACTCACCGTATGCCAAACGATGTCGTTTCTTGCGAGATCAAGCACCTTGGCGTCAATGGTTTCAACTGACAGCGCGTTCGCCTCGACCATCGTCGGCGCGCTACGCAGTGCCGAATCAAAACTGTCGTATTTAATATTTACCAAAGTCCGCACGGTCGGGATCGGGGTGATATTGAGCTTGGCTTCGGCAATAAACGCTAAGGAGCCTTCAGCGCCACACAGCACGCGACCAATATCAAATGCAGTCAATGCGTCATCGTAAACATGCTTTAGGTCATACCCGGTTAAAAAGCGGTTAAGCGGCGGAAAGGTCTCGGTAATCAAATCTCGGTGCTCACGACAAACTGAGGACACCGTTTGCAGCGCACGGCCACTGAGATCATCGCGCGACATTGCTTGCTGAAGCTGATCCGCGTTGAGAGGCTGTGTATCGAGAACGCTACCATCCACGAGTACAGCTTTTAAACCCAGGACATGATCGGAGGTCTTACCGTAGCGTAGCGAGCCTTGACCCGAGGCATCGGTATTGATCATCCCACCAATGGTGGCGCGATTACTGGTCGATAAGTCAGGTGAGAAAAAGTACCCATACGGGCGCAATACATCATTGAGTTGGTCTTTGATAACGCCTGCTTGAACACGCACCCAACCTTGCTCAGGGTTCACTTCCAGCACCTGATTCATGTGACGAGACACATCCACCACCACATGTTTGGTCAACGACTGACCGTTGGTGCCGGTACCACCGCCGCGGGGAGAAAACTTAATATCACTAAACGTCGGGGCTTGGACGGTCTGACCAATAAGCTGAAGGTCACCAACCGATGCGGGAAAGAGAACGGCCTGCGGTAGGGCTTGATAAACACTGTTATCGGTGGCTACTGCAAGGCGGCTCGCATAGGTCGATTCAATATCGCCTTGGAAACCAGCTTCTTGCAAAGCGGTAATAAAATCAACGACGGCGGACGACAAGCCCGCCTCTGGGTGTATTGCCGGTATCATTGCTGTTCCTGTGCGCAGTCTCACCATGCCTGGTGCAATTTTTGTTGTGCTGTCACTTTACCTTAACTCTTGGCACAGCCAAAGCGATCACCGGGTAAATCCTTATCACCACGCGCGCCAACCTAGCCGCATACTCGACCATTTAGCGAGTTCTGGGCTGGCAATCAGTGCCCAAGGGCCCAAACTCCACGCTGCCATTGAAACGACAATCAGCACAATCCAGCTTAAGCCTGTCAGCTGTGCCACTCCCCAGGCAGCCCCCACAATGGCGGCGATACCGAAAAAAATCCACGCCAGCGTTAACAGTTTGCCATTGAGCTGGCTGGCCGGCTTATGACTAGGAAAGAGCTTATGCCAAACTTGACCGGTATACACACCAGCAGCTAACGCTGACAGATAAACCAAGTTGGGTAATTTAAGCGCCAGCGCCAACAGCGCCATGATAAGGCACGCTAAAAACCAGATCCGGCCTGTGATCAACATGGGTCTGTCGTTGCCCACCGTCACGGCATCCAGCTTAACGGTCGCCCAAGCAACACTGGCACCGACCAAAGCGCCAATGACCACATCACTGGCAAAATGCACCCCAAGGTACATGCGGTTCAGCCCCATAAGCACGATCACCAACAACGCCACCGCAAGCGCGCCAAACGCGGGTGGGTGGGTGACGCGACGTTTTAGATACCAAGCAGTCATCACTGCCGCTGCAAGCAATGTATGTCCACTGGGTACGGTAAAACCGCTTGCCTGCCCTATTTGTAAGTCAGGCCATAAATAAAACGGCCTTGGCATGGCAAAGCCACTTTTTAGCGTCGTCGACACTGCCGCCGCGCTTATTAACAAAAAGAGAAGTGATAATGCGGATTTATGGCCACGAAAGACCAAAAATAGCGGCAGCAGTGCAATATAAAAGGCGGTTTCTCCTAACGTATTGACCAGTTTGAACACGGCGCTTACTGTTGTTTTCCCCGCCTCACCCAGTTGTTGTACGGTGTTTTGTATGCCTGATACTAATCCATATTGACTGACATAAAACACAGGCGCTAAGGCGCTAAAATCTGCCATCGCACTAACATCACTGCTTGGCGTTCTCGCCGCTAGCGACCATAAGAGGTCGCGACGATCATTAAACCGATAGCGATAATCTTGCGCATGGGCCTTCGGTACCAGTCGTGCTTGCTCAATTTCAGAGGCAAAATGGGGCGCACGCCAAGCGGGCAAAAGGCCCATACCCTCAGCGGTAGAAACCACAGGCAATGGCGCCTGACTTTGACAGGCAAACAACACACCGCGCGCATCCTGATGATACACATCACCGACCGTCACACGGATTGCCGTTTCCTCAAACACTTCGCGGGCTAGCGCTCTGCTCGGTGATTCGGCCAAGTTAACCCGTCCGCCCGGCAAACCATACCGCCCGGTTACTGTGTCTTTAACTAATAAAAGACGGCCTGCAGGATCCGAGATAATGCACGCGACCCCAGCGATCCCTTGCTCGGCCGAGAACGTAGTCTCACTGTTAGCCAAGGCATCGCTCGACACAAATCCGCTAAAGACTGACAATAGTAAAGCGATAATCCGTTTCATGCGGCAGCTCCTGAATGCTTGTGTCCTGATGAAAGATAAGGAAAAGAATGACGCAGCCAGACCCTATTAGTCCCTATTATTACCATCATAACTTTCAAAACTTGATGGATTTAGTCTGCGAACGTGACTGGGATCTGCTCACAAACAACGAACGCCATTGGCTGACGACCTTTCAACAGCTTAGCTTCAAAGCACAGTGTCTGCTGGTGCGTTTATTGATGCGCCGTCACGACTGGTTTTTGGCCGATTCGTTGCACTACGATGAGCTGGGTGAAACACCGCCGCTGCTCGCCACCTTGGCTGAACATCAGTTGATTAGCCTCACCCATACTGCCCCGTCAGAGGTGGTATTTAAATTACTCACCAAAGCACAACTTATGGCGGCTTTTCCTGATACAGGACTCGCCAAAAGTGCGCCTAAAAGCCAGTGGCAGCAGGCGATAGAGGATCTCTACGGCAACAGGCTCGACAGCCCTTATACATTGGTGGTCTGCCACCAGCCAGACATCTTACCGGTATTAAACCTGCTGTATTTTGGCAATTCGCGCCAGGATTTGAGCCAGTTCGTAGTGGCCGAGCTGGGTATCCAACACTTTGAGCCCTATCCCATTCGGCAAGCCGATCGCTTATTTGAGCATCGGTCCCAAATAAACGACTGGCTGCACTTATCCGCATTAAACGAGATCGTGTGGCAAGCGCGCAAAAACAAGCAACCTAAAGAGGTATTGGCGTTAGCACCCTGTTTGCCAGCCCCTTTTGACTGGGCACCGCTCGAGCGCAAGCGTCAGCGCTTGGTTAATCGCATTGCCCGCGAATTTGAGCGCCAGGATGATTTATCGACCGCATTGTCGCTGTATCAAACCACCACTCAGCCACCCAGCCAAGAACGACGCGCACGCATCTTGATAAAGCAAGGTGACATTAAAGCGGCTGCAACGATCATCGCAACCATGCTCCAAGCCCCACACGATGAAGAAGAGCGTGACGTAGCGTATCGCCTAGCAAAACAAAAGCCGATTCGTGCCCTTGGCCAGTCGGCACCCGCAACACTTGCCACACAGCCACCGTTGCCTACCGAATCATTAACGTTAGCGCTTGAGCAGCGGGTAGAACACGAGGTCGCTGACTATTATCGTCAGCAAGGCTGGGAGGTATGGTTCAGCGAAAACAGCTTGCTTAACGCACTGTTTGGGCTGTTTTTTTGGGATATATTGTTTTTGCCAGTTCGTGGTGCCTTTCTTAATCCGTTTCAACGTGGGCCGCGCGATCTCTATAGCGACGACTTTGTTAGTAAACGGCAGGCACAGATTGACCAACGCCTCGCCGAGATTGACCGAGCACGCGATTGGGTGGCGCAACATTATCAGCAAAAGCACGGCATCACGAACGAGTGGGTAAATTGGTCAGTGATAGAGTGGCCGCTGCTTGAGGCTGCGTTAGTCATGCTCACAGACACACAGCTTCGCGCCTGTTTTCAACGTATTCTGTTCGACCGTCGCCATAACCGCCGCGGCCATCCAGACTTGTTTATGTGCCGAGGCGCATCCTACCAATGGGTAGAAGTAAAGGGGCCAGGCGATACACTGCAGCCCCACCAAACACGCTGGCTTCAGTTTTTTCAACAGCATGAGATCCCAGCGAAAGTGGCGTATGTCACGTCGAACGAATGATGTAGGCCGCCCCAGACTCACTGGGACATGTCTATCACCGCCTCTCAATCTCTCGACAGCCATCGCACTCTTAACGTGACGTTGTCACTCTTTTTCTTCGACATGTGGATTAAAAATGTAATGAGAGCCATCGTAAACCAGCCGTTTAATCAACGCCTCACAATGTTTGAGACCGCTGCGGTCAAATGAGACGCCATAACGCTGCATGCCCCATTTTTGTTGGCGGTTCTCGATTTGCCCACTCAAGATAAAACACTCGTCACTGTTTGGTGCTTGGATTTGAATCGCCATTTGGTGGTGTTTTTCAAACACAGGGGCAATGGCATCAAAACTAAACCCACAACCACCTGCAGAAATATCGGTAAGATTGACGGGCAAACGGCGATGATCGAGCGGAATTTCCCCTTTGACGTTTAACTCATAACGATTATCTTTGCGCTGTTGTATCAGTTTGGCTTGTTGCGGTAATTCGACCATTACCAAATTAATTGGCGTTTTGAGCACAGTTGAGATCTTAGAGGCGAACCGTACTTTAGCCCCCTCGCCCTCATCAGATACTGCATCAACCGCCAAGCGATAACCTTCAATAAAAAACTGATTAACTTGATTAAGATTCTCGGTCGGTAGCGAAAAGAATAAGCGTTTTTCACCATCAAAGCCGATAAAGGTACATTCACAACGGTACGTTTGTCCCACTGGAGTCTTTATTTGTACGTGAGTCGTGGTGCCATGTTTCATAAATGCCACAGCACGTAATCCTATGACGGTCTCTTCTCTCACCGTTTTATATTTTTTGGCCTTAAGTTCAGGCAAAGACTGCATCATCGATCGCTTTTATCGTTTTTATCGTTTTTAAAGGAATAAGGGCACGGACGTTTCAATCATCCCCGTGCCCGTGAGGTATTTACATCAGCATAAACATCACAAATTGCACCAGTGGTATGGCAGTGCCATCAGAGGTGATGATTTGGTTTCCCTCGATTTTGGCAGTCAGCACGGTGTTTTCATTTGTTTGTGTGACAAAGCCCGCTTTGGTCAGATCTTGTATTTTTGCTTGCCACGGTGACTGTGTCAGCACCCCATTGGGTACCGAAACATCGAGATCACCGCTCACCTGATTGATCAATTGTTGAAGATTGAACACGCCAGTTGGCTCACTGTCTTTCACATCAACGTGCATGTCGACACTGATATCCCCCTCCGGCAACGTTATGCTCGCGGGCGACAAATCAATCGATAACCCCGATTGCAACAATTGCACCAAAGCTTGATCAAAGGCCGCCATACTGACAGGGGCGCCACCTTCTTGCCACTGCGACGAGAGTAACGCGATTTGGGACATGGCACTGTAATCAAGATGATTGGCATCGAGTGCCACTACCAAGTTACGCCACTGCGTGTTGTTTGGTAACGCAATCGTCCCCACCGTCAGTTGGTTGGTGTTATTTAGCTCGCGGGTTGACGTTGACTCAGACGCAACCAACTTGTTCCCTATCTCAAGCTTGACGTCACCCAGCTTTAACGATTGACCGCTCACATCACTGAAGTGCGCTTGCTCGAGCGATAAAGACTGTTCACCAATCCACAGGCCATCTTGCAAATAGCCGCTTCCTGACCCCGACACGCTATCCACTTTCAGTTGCTGCCCACTATCGTCGTTGAAGGCCAGCGCGGGTAAAGAAAAGGTGGCGTTCACATGTCCTTTGCGGTCGATCTCGCCTTGTAGGCTTAGCTCACTCGCGGTCAGGTTACTGCTCGCCTCTGATAGTGAAAAAGGCGCGACAGTAAGATGATAGTCGGATGCCCCTGTCATCAAGGTATCCAGCTTTAAACGAATTGGGGTTGGGTTACCGGGCCACGCTTTTTGCGTAATCGCTTGGAGCTCAGGCGTCATCACCAATGTGTTGCTTGATGACACGCCAAATACGCCGTGAGAGATCTCTGAGGCGATTTCGTAACTAACGGGTAAACCCGACTGCGCAAGCATCGCTTTGCTCTCACCCTGAAACTCAACACGCGTGACCGCCTGTGAGCTCAGATAGCCGCGTTCATACGCCTGCTGCTCAAGCGTGAATTCTGGTGTTGAACGCTGATCGACTTCTCGCTCATACATCGACTGTGCGATTTGCCCAGTCGCAAACGGCCAACACGCCACAATCGCAAGTCCCCCAGCAATTGCGCCATACTTTCCTAAAAACATGTTTTCTTTGCCTCAAGCACGCGAAAAGCCATAGTGTAACTAAAATTGGGTGGTGAAGATAACGCGTTATACTGTCCAGGCAAACTGTTATGGAAGCTACCGCACAGGTCAATAGACAAAAAATAATAACAAGGGACTTTCTCACTAATGAGGCAAGGACGTGTATCACAGTACCGCCATGCAGAATACGGTGTATTTATTCATGAATGTCGACCATTTCGCATCATTGCCGCGGATAAATGCATACAATCAAAGCATATTTGCGGTAGACCGACAGAGTGTATGAACCCCTACGTTATATTGTGCATTGACCAAGACCCTTTCGTGGTAGAGCAGTTGTCTCACGACCTCGCGCCGTTTCGTGATGTATTTGATCTTTGCAGCGCAGAGACCCCAGACGACGCCTATGCCATGCTCGACGACTTTGAGGCCAACGAGCAACAGGTGGCATTGCTTATTTGCCATAACGTTGCTGGCGATAATCATGGTATCGATTTATTGGTCAATGTCGACAACTACTCTGCAAGCCAAGGGACGCGCACGGTCTTGCTCAGTGAAGCACCGCAATACGATATTATTTTACAGGCGGTGAATGAAGGCCGGCTCAATTATTGTATGCACAAGCCCTGGCGAGCCGACGAGATGCAGCGTGTCGCCGAAAAAGAACTCACCACTTACGTATTACGCTATTGCCAACATGATTTACTGCGCTACGCTGAAGTGTTAGATCACCGTACCTTATTAGATGCCCAAGTTGAGCGCGAGATAAGCCAATTTCAAGCGCAATTGTTAGCACCGGGTGAGACCGACAAAGCGGCAATCGCCGATCGCGTGATTGCCGGGTTATATGCGTTTTTTGAAGGCAATGATGAAAGCCGCGCATGCCGCACCTACAGTGCCAACCATGTTCTTACCAAAGAAAATCAAGACAATGCATTTTTGTGGTTTATCACAGATGGCGACGTTGGCCTGTATAAAACGGATGACGAAGGGCAAGAACATCATGTCTCTACCCTTTCTTCCGGCAGCTTGATTGGCAGTATGTCGTTCGTGACGGGAGACGTTTCTTTCTCTACCGGTCGCACTCTCACTCGGACGCAGGTGATCAAAATCGATCATGCTTTATTCAGTAAAATAATGACCAGCCGTTCAGAGCTGTTGCCCTTGTTTATTCAATACCTGTTGCTGCACTTTAATCAACGCTTAAAGCGCAGTATCGATACCGAAATCCAGCTGCAGCAAACGCTCGCCTCACTGGACGAAGCTAACCGCCAGTTATTAGAAAAAGAAAAGATGGCACTACTGGGGCAACTCGTGGCGGGCGTCGCTCACGAACTCAATAACCCAGTGTCAGCGATTTTACGCAACAGTGACGCACTTGCAGACGCCCTAGAGGAAGTGGCAAAAACGCCGTTGACCTCAGCCAGCCGCGAACAAGCCCTGTCGCTTTTACAGACAAACCGCGAGAGTACCCCCTTATCAACGGCCACGGCTCGAACCTATACCCGCACCTTAAGCGACGTCACCGGGGATAAACGTATCGCGCGCGATTTAGTCAACATCGGATTGTATCAGCCTGAAAACATCAAAGAATGGCAACAGCATCTGGGTGAGGGGTTTAATCGCGAACTCACTAACTGGAAGCAATACGCCCGCTGTGGGCGGTTATTGCGCTCTAATCATGTGTGTGCGGCGCGTATTGCCGATCTAGTCAAAAGCTTACGCACCTATGCCCGTCAAGACAGTGAACAGCGTCAGCGCACCCGGATTATTGAAAACATTGACGATACCCTTACCTTATTTGAGCATCGACTCAAGCCTCATCAATTGGAAAAGCGCTACGACTGGGTGCCCGATATTATTGCTCAGCCCTCGGCCTTAGCGCAGGTATGGACTAACTTGATTGCCAATGCCCTTGATGCAATGCCCGACCCTGGCACACTGACCGTGACAGTAAAAACACGCAATGACCAAGCCTCTGGCACTATCGAGGTGTCCGTCAGTGATACCGGCATCGGTATGACGCCTGAGCAGCAAGAAAAAATGTTTGCGTTAAATTACACCACCAAACGCGAAGGCCATTTTGGTCTAGGTATTGGCCTGACCATGTGCCAAACCATTATCCATGAGCATGGGGGTGATATTCAGGTACACTCGCAGCCAGCTGTCGGTACCACAATGACAGTGACGTTACCGATTAAACTCCCCGCCTCTGCCAGTAAGGAGCCACAACCATGAGCCAGTATTTAATCCTATGTGTCGATGATGAGCGTGATGTACTCGATAGCGTGATCGATGACTTGCAAGGCTTTACCGATCACTTCGAGGTAGAAGCGGCAGAGTCAGTCGCAGAAGCACGAGACGTGATTGCGGAGATGGCCACTGAGGGTACCAAGCTGGCCTTGATTCTGTGTGATCATATTATGCCCGGCGAGCTCGGGGTGGAATTTTTGATTGAGTTAGCCAATCAGCCAGAGACAGCATCGACGCGCAAAGTGTTACTCACCGGCCAAGCAGGGTTGGAAGATACGGTCTCTGCAGTTAATCACGCCAGCTTACACTATTACCTCGCCAAGCCTTGGCAAAAAGAGACCTTGGTCAGTGTGGTCACCGATCAGCTCACCAGCTATGTCATCGCCCACGAAACTAATTTATTTCCGTGGACCAGCGTACTGGACACCCCTAGGATTGTAGAAGCCATCAACCGCAACAAATGGGATATGGGCGCAGAGTAGTCGCCAAACCAGTTCATACACACCGATAAGTCAAAAATCGGTAAAAAAGCCTGACTCACGGGCGGATGTGCTTGTTTCTGCGCGCAATCGTCTTATAGAATGATTTGAACACCAATAACAAGTGGAATTGATAATGCGTAAATCTCTTTTAGCCAGCGCGATTGTCGCCTTGGCTTCTTTCAGCGCCGTGGCCAATGAAGAAGACGCCAACCTCACCACCATGAGTAACTTCAGTTATGATTATCTGGAAGGGCGTATCGGTGTCAGCCCGCTTACCTATGGTGCAGGATTTAGCATGTCTATCCATCCCAACGCGCACGTACGCGTAGAAGCGGACACCGAATTTGATTCCGATTGGGACACGGCTGCTGGGATTGGCTTTCATGCGCCGATTAACAACTGGGCAGACTTAACCGGTGAGCTACTCGCGCGTGGCGTCAACAAAGAAAACTTCGATAGCGATGTCGGCTTGGAAGTTAACCTAGGCATACGCCAGTGGTTGGGACCGCAAGTTGAAGTTGGCGGCGAAATCGGCCTACTTACCGTTGATGACGAAGAAGATACCTTTGGATCTGCCTACGGGCGATTCCATGCCACTGAGCTATTCTCACTCGGGGCAGCCTACCGTGTTAACGAGTGGTACGGCGATCAGTTTATGTTTACCACGCGTTTTAAATACTGATAAGTCCACTCGGTAGTGCATTGCCATCAAGCAATAGCGCATTGCCGCCAGACGGTGACAGTCAGATCAAAAAAACCCGCATCGCTGCGGGTTTTTATGTATGTATGCACTCATGCACAACTAACGAATCAATAGCATAGGCACGGTCGATTCAACCAACAACTTAGTGGTATTGCTCCCCACAAAGAACTGACGCAGTTTTGAGTGCCCATAGGCGCCCATCACGATCAATCCAACTTGATTAGCCGCTTGGTAATCTAAAATCGCACGGTGAACGTCACCGGTTAGCTGAGCCTCAACCACATCGACACCCGCCGTTTTCAAGCGCTCTGCCGCGCGTTTAAACGCTGCCAGCTTTTCTTGCGAGTCTTCTACCATCACCAAGTGACAGGTCATTCCTGCCAACAGCGGGGTGCTCAATGCTTTTTCCACGAGCTTTTCGCTGATATCGCTGCCATCGAACGCTAATAAGTAGCTTTCAGGTGTTGAAAACTCGCCGTTAGCCACCAAGGTATGCGCTTTAATCGAGCGCACCACGCTTTCAAGCTGTGAGCCGATTGCCTTGGTATCGTTTTGGTGCAACTCACCGGATTTACCCAAGACTAACACTCGCGTCTGTGGCTCGATATCAAGCAGGGTTTCCACCAAGTTGCCATGACGCTGCAATTTGCGCACGTCTTCCAGCCCTTTGGCTTTCGCGTCTTCTTCCAGCTCAGACAGCAAGGCTTTGCCGTGCTTCATGGCTAGCTTAGCGCGCTGCTCATCCAGCTCCACCAGCTCTTGTAATAGTTGTTCACGGCTACCCACACCTAGGTTACCTGATAGCTCAGGCTCCGCTTGGTGTGAGGATTTATCCAGCACATGCAAAAGTGTCAAAGGGACAGACAAGCGCTTGGCAGCCCAAACGCTCAAATCTGCAACTTGCTTTGAATAATGCGGGCCATCTACGCACGCGGTAATTTGTTCCATGGTCGGTCTCCTTAGTGGCCACCCATCATTTTTTCTACTTCTTCTGGCTTATCGTGCACACCGAATTTATCGACGATGGTCGCCGTCGCATCATTCATGCCGACGATATTCACCTCGGTACCCTCACGACGGAATTTAATAACCACCTTATCAAGGACAGACACGGAGGTAATATCCCAAAAGTGCGCTGCAGAGAGATCGATGGTGACACGCTCCAACGCTTCTTTGAAGTCAAACGATGATAAAAATTGATCTGACGAGGCAAAAAAGACCTGGCCAACAACACGATAGGTACGTGCGTCGCCATTGTCCTCTGGCTCGCTTTTCACCACCATAAAGCGACCAATCTTATTGGCAAAGAACAAGGCCGCGAGTAACACCCCAACCAGAACCCCGATCGCAAGGTTGTGGGTGAAGACCACTACCACCACGGTCGAGACCATCACGATATTAGTCGATAGTGGGTGTGATTTCAGGTTAACCACTGATTCCCAAGAGAAGGTACCGATAGACACCATGATCATTACCGCCACCAGTGCGGCCATCGGGATTTGGCTGATCCAATCACTGAGGAACACCACCATAATCAGCAATAGCACGCCGGCGAACAAGGTAGAGAGGCGTCCACGTCCACCGGATTTTATGTTAATGACCGACTGACCAATCATCGCACAACCGGCCATACCGCCTAAGAAACCGGTGGCGATGTTGGCAATACCTTGACCTTTACACTCACGGTTTTTCTCACTGTCCGTGTCGGTCAGATCATCGACGATAGTGGCTGTCATCATTGACTCGAGCAAACCCACCACGGCAAGGGCCGCAGAATAAGGGAAGATAATCGCCAAGGTATCAACGTTTAACGGCACATCCGGCCATAAGAATACTGGCAAGGTATCAGGCAGTTCACCCATATCACCGACGGTACGCAAGTCGAGGTTATACGCCATCGCAATACCGGTTAGGATAAGAATGCACATCAATGGAGAGGGAAGCACTTTGCCAATGCGCGGTACGTAAGGGAAAAGATAGATAATCGCGAGCCCCGCCGCCGTCATCGGATACACATGCCACATTATTTCGTTGTCGCGGATGATTTCCGGACCAATGAGCTCTGGCAACTGCGCCATAAAGATCAGGATCGCGAGCGCGTTGACAAACCCAGTTACCACTGAGCGAGAAACAAAACGCATCAGGTTACCGAGTTTTAAATAACCGGCCGCTATTTGCAGTATCCCGGTTAGCACAGTCGCCGCCAATAGGTACTCAAGCCCATGCTCTTTCACCAAGGTCACCATCAACAACGCCATCGCACCCGTTGCGGCGGAAATCATGCCTGGACGGCCACCCACAAAGGCAATGATCACAGCGATACTGAAGGAGGCGTAAAGCCCGACTTTCGGATCCACACCGGCAATAATCGAGAAGGCAATCGCTTCTGGGATCAAGGCCAATGCTACAACGATACCCGCAAGAATATCGCCACGTACATTGGAGAACCAATCACGCTGAATTCTATCTATCATGAACGTCTCTACAAAATTGGGTTAAAAAAGGTGTCGCGCTCATTTCAGGCCTGATTTCACCTGAAAATCAAAACGCGTGATCCTAGTCACTTATTGACCAAGCGTCAACTCCCCTTTTTTTGTCCAATAACGACTTAATTCTTATAAATCAGATGCTTAATTTGTAATTGTGATATTTTTAGCACAGATTTATTTCATTCTTTTCGCCAACCCTTTTTTCGTTTGTTTTTGCATCAGGCAAAATTGGCTTTTGCACATTAGGCATAGCGCTACGCCTTATATACGTGGATACACGGGCACCAGCAGCACGGTAAAGGAAAGAATCAACCCAATGAGTGCATAAATCAGTTGGTTAAGCGTCCAGCCAATATCGATCACGATACCGAACACCCAAGGTGCCAATGCGGTGGAGAGGATCATCATGCCAGTCACCAAAGACCGAATGGCACCAATATGCGAGACCCCGTACATTTCCGCCCATAAGGTATTAATCACAGGATTGGTTGCACCAATCGCTAAACCGAAAAGGCACATAAAAAGCGGTGCCGCAAGGGTATGATCAATGTTAGCTATCACCATTAGCCCAAGTAGCAGTGGAATGGGGATTAAGATAAGTACATTTCGCGAACGATATTTATCAATCAAGCTGCCTGATATCACTGAGCTTAGCCAATGCACGGCGCCGTAAAATACGAAACTGCCCGCTAATACGCCCGGCGTCCACCGTTTCGCTTCCAGGATAAAGTCCTGTTGGATAAAGACGCCGGTCACCAGAAACGGCGTCACCAAAGCTATCGGTATGATCATCCAAAACCGCCAGTCGCGAACAACTTGACGCCGACTCGCATCGCTGGCGTGGTTTTGATTGTCTGCGTCAATACGGGTCCGCTTAAGGTCTGCTTTTCTGACTAGCCATAACACCAGTGGTAAAAACACCACTAACAGGGTGGCACCAATGAATAACCAGCTTTCTCGCCAGCCCAAAAACGCGATTAAGCCAATGACGATTGAGGGTAAAACCACCTCGCCAATGGCAACACCACTGCCGACCAAGCTAATGGCTTTACCTTTATCCTGCTGCGCACGCTTAATCACAGTGGCTTGCGCGATGTGAGGTAAAAAACCTTGTCCACAAAAGCGCAGTAAGAAGAAAACTAGCAGCAGCCCTACCACACTATCAACGGCATACATCAACGCACACGCGATCATCAGTAACATGGTAAAAAAGAGCAGTAATTTGTCGATCCGCACCCGATCCACCACACCACCAAAGCTAATCACCAACACGCTACTGGTCATAGTCGCAATGGCATAAATCCCGCCGTAGGTCGCATCACTCAACAACAGCGCATCTTTAATACTGCTGCCATACCAACTGATGAAAAACGATTGACCGATGTTGCCAAAAAAGATCGATAAAAAGCCAAAGGCAATTAACGGCCATTGGTGCTTAATTAATGTCACATACGATCGCGCTAGCATACGCCTCCATTACCCCCTGTCATTTCACCTTGAAGCGTCACATATCAACACGCCCTTCAAGGGCTTATTTAACGCATGGGGGATATCATTCCATGAAAATTGACTATGACATGCCTGCACGGAAGAAGAAATGAAACCCGATCTGCTTGCGTCGGTTTTGTGATGCCTTTTAATCCATGTTGGCGATGAATCAATCGCTTATTCATGTTTTCACCGCTTACTGACACACAAACGGGCTGAGATGCGCTAGGCTTTGCGCCCTCTCAATATCACAGACAATAACAACAATATGAACCCAGTCATGTCAGCGCCAACCAAGATGGCGTTACGCTTCCCCAAAGGGCGATTCGCCATGTTAAGTGTGTACAGCTTTACCGGCGCCGCCATTGTGGCTTCTACCATTTTTTCCCTGCTGCTTTTTTTATCCCTTGACGATAACCCGCTGATGCAGTGGTTGTTCGGGGCACTGGCAGTGATTTTTGAAGCGGGTAAGTTTTATGCATGGTACGAATTTGGTGAGCGCCGGGCGCACGGCAACTATGTGGGCGCCCTGTCAGCCTTGGCTTTTTATCTCATTTTGGCCTTAATCTCGATTGGCGGCAGTATTGGCGGCATCAATAGTGCCACCAATGCCGCGCAAAGTGAGCAGCGCCAAGCCCAAGCGCAGATTGACGCTTATAACCGGCAAATCAACGCCATCGAGCAACAAATCACATTGAACAATCAAGCCGCTGAGCGTTATATCGAATTGGATAGAATTGCGACTGGCGTGGCACGACTACAAAAAGAAAACAACCAATTACGCAAAGAGCAACAGCAGCTCGCGTTAGAGCGCGATAGCTTACCCGCGGTGGCACAGGGATCCATCTTGGGGTTGATTAGCAATCTTGCGAACACCTTGGGCGTCAGTGCCGATCAGGCCCAATCTTGGCTGGTGATTTTTCTCTCTGTGTTGCTCGATGTATTCGCCGCTTTCTTTGTCGGCGTGATTGGTGAAGAGCAGCGTTTCCGCCATTGGTATCGTCACCCACATGCCACACCCCCTACGCCTGTGAACACCAAGGCGTCTTCTCGTGTTAATGAGATAAACACGGAATCCACAACGCCTTCAGAGGTTCCTAACGAGGATGTAGATTCGCCTTATGCCGATATCAAAGCCGCGTTAGCCGCCAAAACGTTACGTTGTAGCAAGAAAGCCGTGATGGCGGAGTATGCACTCAGCCAAGAGGCCGTCGATACCCTATTTACCCACTTACAACAACAGGGATTGGTCGCCAAAAAGCCGAACCACCATTATCACTGGGTGGGTTAAGCCAACAGCGTCAATATACCGCTGAGTATCATGGCGGGAAGCCCACTTAAAAACAGCCACAGTCCGAGCTTGTCATCGGGCTGTGACGATGAATCGAGCACCATCGCGTGCTGTTGAGCCGTGAGCGCCCGCCGTGTCAGTGAATCACGGTACCAATAGCGGCTTTTGTGACGACTGTACGTCACAAGCCCCGCCGCCGACCAAACGAGCCCCCCGACGTAGAATGCACCATCCCCAAACGTCGTCAATGTGACCCATCCCACCTGCCATGCACCAACCACAGCGGCACTGGCTATTGCCGTTGACACTAACCAAACATAGAGAAAATGCACGCTTGGCGATGTTGATCCCCTCAGGTGATACGGTGCTTTCATCGTGTTTCCTTTCTGTGTCTTAGCGAGCCACACTGGCTGTTGATAATCCCATCTCTTTGCGGCATGGCGGTGATGTGATACAAACATCTTGTAAGTTTGTTAATCAGTACGTTACCTGACCTTTTAGCACCTTACCGATAAAAACAATTTATAACCAAGCAAATACAACAAAAAGGTGATCTATGCATAAGGCTGCACAAGGGGTGCATGCGCCTGAGGCATCACTATGGCGCGCATTGGGCGATGTTAGTCCGCTGTGCCTCGCCGTCCTGCCCTGGGGGATACTCTGCGGTTCATTAGGGCTGCAAATGGGATTCAGTGCG
The DNA here is from genome assembly GCF_001995985.1 of Salinivibrio sharmensis. Classification (GTDB taxonomy): domain Bacteria; phylum Pseudomonadota; class Gammaproteobacteria; order Enterobacterales; family Vibrionaceae; genus Salinivibrio; species Salinivibrio sharmensis. Next base: position 81,067 of record NZ_MUFC01000006.1, read on the forward strand.
CTGCAAACACAAGCCATGTCCTTACTGGTTTTTGCAGGGGCGGTGCAATTGTCTGGCACCATGATGGTGGGCAATGCGGCGGGTTTACCGGCGGTACTCGGTTCTACACTGGTGATTAGCGCACGGCACCTTCTCTATGGTGCCCACTTTCGTCAATACATTACTCCCTTGCCACTTAAATGGCGTCTCGGCCTCGGCTTTTTACTGACCGATGAAATGTATGCGCTTTCAACCGCACACACCAGCAAGCAAGGAAGATTTTCTAAACACTACGCCCTGTATACGGGCGCCGCGTTTTATATCGGTTGGAACCTTGCCACCTTGGCAGGGATCCTCGCCGGTTCTCAACTGAAAGCCTTGGAAGCCATCGGGCTCGACTTTGCCATTGCAGCCACCTTTATCGCCCTGACCGTGCCCAGTATAAAAACTCGCCCCGTGCTACTTTGTGCCTTGGCGAGCGGTGTCAGTATGCTGCTATTCACCTATTACCACCTCCCCAATGCGTTAATCTTTGCAACCGGCGTAGGTATGGTCGCGGGGCTAATGGCTGAGTCGCTACCGACACGGAGGGCAGCAACATGAGTTACTGGTTAATCATCGTCGCCATGGCGCTGATCACCTTCTCGGTGCGCTATCTGCTACTAGCACGGAGTATCCCTGTGCGCATAGGTCCGCGGTTGCAACGACTCCTAACCTACTCTGCACCGGCGGTTCTGACCGCGCTATGGGTACCGATTGTCTTTTTCCTGAGGATCAGCTGGCTATTTCTGCGACCAACCCTTATTTAGTCAGTGCTTTAGTCGCGATCGGCTTAGCCTGTACGCGCTTATCCACCTTATTAGTGGTCGGGCTATCGATTGGTTTTTTCGTTACCCTTCAGCTTTGGATCCTGAGATAAATGGCGACGATAAGCCAGCCAGTGCACTGCCACACTATAGCAAGAGGCAGGGTCATCACCCTGCCTCTTTAGTTGACTTGGTTGTTGTCTCAGTCATCCGCTCTCATCACGACGCGTGCTGTTTTTCCGCCTCTAGGACAGGCTTTTTACTGCGCAACTGCAATTCATCAAGATCCTGGTTTAAAGACTCTGACAGGTCGCTAATTTTCACCATATCTTGTTTGTTTTCTTCCGATATTTCCGCTGCTTCCGCGCCAGACTCGGTCAAACGGTTGATGTTTGCGGCGACATCGGTCGAGACTGTTCTTTGCTGCTCAATCGCACTGGCCAAGGAATTGATGCGATCACTGATAGTGGAAAAGTTATCGAGCACCCCTTCTATCGACTGTGACGTATCAGAGGCCTGAGACGAAGCGCTTTGCGCCAGCTTCTCGGTGCGATTCGACAACTCAGACGACTGCTTAAGACTACGGAACAACTCTTTAGTCATATCATTGATTTCACTTGCTGACGCTTGGGTGCGACTGGCCAATTGGCGCACCTCATCGGCAACCACGGCAAAGCCTCGTCCTTGCTCGCCTGCTCGTGCCGCTTCAATGGCTGCATTTAAAGCCAGCAGATTGGTTTGCTCGGCTACATCGGTAATCACCGAAAGAAAATGTTCAATTTGGCCCGCACTGTGCTCGACTTTGTCAAACATCTCGGCTGACACTTTAATCGCTGACACTAGCTCATCGAGCTCTGTCATCATATCGCCCAGCTCTTGCTGAGACTGTCGTGAGCTCGAGTCAATTTTACCCGCTTCTTCCGAGATGGCTTGCACATCTTCAGAGAGCGAACCCACCGTGGTGGTCATCTCTTCGATGGCGGTGGCAATACTGTCTATTTTCTCGCTCTGCGCATCATTAATCGCGGCGCCTTTTTTGGCACGTTTTTCCGAGGCATCGGTAAAGTTGTCCAAGGTATCGGCGGCTTTCTCAATATTGCGTACCGTGCGGCGCAGCTTTTCAACCGCATGGTTAAGCGAGGTTGCCACCTCCGCAAACTCATCGCCATCTTGCGTATCAATCGCCGCCGTTAAATCTCCCCCCGCCAACGATTTAGCGAAGTGATTCACTTTGGCCAACCCAGCTTTAAAACGTCGGTCAATAAAAAGCGCCGCCGAGCCAGCAACCAATACGTTTAACCCGAGCACCACGTACTCATTTAACCAAGGCAAGTGTATTATTAGCGACGCTGACAACCCCACCATGATGACATAACTTCCAATCGTCACCGCTCGAATCGATACCTTAGGCATTGCTTATCCTCCTGTGATTTTGACTGACACACGCCCAGTAATACAGACAGAATCAAGATAAGTGCCAAGTTTCTACCACGGAGGGAAATATGAGATGGATAGCTAATTATATCCAATAAATCAACGCATTGGAGGGCTAGGTATTTATCTAGTGCGATATAATGAATAAAGTCGTAGGCCAGCGCTTTTTTCGTGATTGCAATTTGCATAATAAAAAGCAGCTCAAGGGGGGGTACCCGTAAAGCTGCTTTTAAAATAACCGCTTACAGTCTCGGCAATGCGTTGCAATTTGCTAATTTATTTAATAGCAATCTGTTATGTGGTTTACTGCGCTTGCTGTTGCACGCGAGAGACATGAACCAAGCCTATTAGTTTAATGCTTGGCTTCAACAATAGTTGGGCACTCCCGACTATAAACAGCCAAGTCCCGCTTTCCATTAACGCATCGTTGAGAAAAAAGAAGCTACCGATCAAAAACCAAATCGCAATTAGCAAATCATTAAATGCCCCTAACGCTTCATAGCGACGCTGGATCACTAAATGCTTATTACCAATATCAATATCCAGTTCAGGGCCATTACGCTGTATCATCATGCCTCCTCTGGACCTTGGTATTAACAATCAAGGTGCTGCCGCTTGATGCCCAGCATGGTTCTCACCATATTCACAACGAAAGTGATGGCACTTAAACCAAGAAACAACCAAGCTAACGGAATGAATGCGAAAGGCTCTTGTAAACTACCGTTGGCAGCAACGTGTGGTGTCGCAAGATTGAAGGCGAGCAGGCAGCCAGTGCCCAGTAGGAAGAGGATAAAAGGGGTACGAAAGTGTCGCAGTAGGGTTAACATAAAACCTTTTTCTGTTGCTTCAGTATCCCTTAAGACTGAGCACGACAGCAAAAGTTCCATCTCTCTCACATTTTTTCAAAAAAAACCGCTACCTCGCATAATGCGTAGGTAGCGGCTGATTCATTTAGCGTCTTGGTCGACAGTGTATCAAAGCTTGTACGTCGACACTTTATCGCTCAGCTGCGTTGCTTGGTCACGCAGGTTATCCGCCTCTTGCGAGGTGTCGTTGGCACTGCTCACCAAGTGCTCTGAAACATCTTTGATAGATGTGATGTTTTGTGTGATCTCACTCGTCACATGGGTTTGCTCTTCTGCCGCTGTCGCGATCTGAGTTGCCATATCACTGATTTGATTAACCGCTGCATCAATTTCACTCAACGCGGCAGTGGCTTTATCCACATCAGACACAGAATCACCTGCTAACGCGGAGCTACTCTCCATCGTCGATACCGCGCTTGCCGTCGTGGTTTGTAACGTCTCAATCGTGGATTTAATTTCTTCTGTCGAGGCATGGGTACGCTGCGACAAAATACGTACCTCATCAGCAACGACAGCAAAGCCTCGGCCTTGCTCGCCTGCTCGCGCTGCCTCAATGGCCGCGTTGAGTGCGAGTAAGTTGGTTTGCTCAGCAATCCCTTGAATCGTCGATAGTACCGTCGAAATTTCTTGTGAGTGCTTATCTAGCTCGGCAACGATAGTGCTGGCCTGTTTCAGCTCGTCCGACAAACGGGTAATCGATGTTTTGGTATTTTCGACCACTGCACGCCCGTTATCAGTGCTGGCTGTCGATTCTTGTGCTGTATTCGCGGTGTGTTCAGCATGCGAGGCGATCTCTTGTGTCGCAGACGCTAACTCGGTGACGGCGGTTGCTACCATGGTCACTTCTTGCTGCTGCTGGTTAATATCATCCACGTTGCAGCGCGCACGTTCCGTACTGCTGTCCGATTGTGATGTCAGCTGCTCTGCTTGCTCGCGAATGTGGCTAATCAACTGATGCATACTCCCCACAAAGGTGTTGAAGTTTTTCGCCAGTTGCCCCACTTCATCTTCGCTTTCAACGTCAATACGTTGAGTTAGATCGCCACTACCATGAGCAATTTGCTCGAGGGCATTTGAGACATTGGTCAGCGGTCTAAATAGAATATTCACTAGTAGATTAAATAGCAGCGTACAAGCAATCACCACTGCAATTGTTACTGCAATTTGCCCCCACACCGCATCGAACAGTGGCGCGACTAAGGAGTCGTAGTTAATCACTGTGACTGTCATCAAACCTGTGTCTTTAATGGGTTTGGCATACACCACACTTTCTGCCCCACCCACGTCGGCCATCACACTTTCACCGGAATTCATCGCCGATTTAACCGTGTTGAAAGACAACCCTAGTTGGCTAATTGGCTCATTGAGCAGGTCGGTATTGGCGTGAGTAAAAATATTGCCTTCGCGATTGGCGATAAACATATAACCATTACCAGGCAAGATCACCTTCTCAAGGCCTTCAATGATGTCGCCAATTTCAACATCCGCCCCAAGCACCAAGGTATCACCGTTAAACTGTAGCGCTTTACCTAACGACACCACATTGGCGCCGGTTGCCGCAGCAACCGTAGGATTATCCATAAACACACTTGAAGGATCGGCTTTGGCGTTGATATACCAACCCCATTTGCGCGGATCGTCATTGCCCGGCGGTAGCACAACACCATTCGCGTTATCTTGACTGCCATCTGGGTAGGCAAGAAAAACATTATCAAAGCCTCCCGCATCACGCACTTGCTTGAGGTGAGTGACCATATTGCTCTCATCGGCCTCACTGGTCAGTGAGGTCATCGCACGCTCTTTTGAAGCGACCCAATCAGACACATATTGATTGTATGATGCAGTGGTACTTTCCAGCCTCTGTGCCACTTCAGTATCCAGCCGGGAGAGTGATGCGCGAAACGACAACGCTTCAACGAGCAAACCACCAATGATGATGGCCACACTCGCCGACAGCGCCAACTTGTGTTTGAGGGAGAGTTTTTTAAACATAACTGCCTTGTTTGTCTGTCACAGTGTTTTAATAATGGTTTTTAGTAAACCAGCGTTGTTTGCAACCCGCAAAATAAGCACGATACAACTGATAGGTATATCACAACAATTGTGTAAGAGAATTACTCAAGCTGTTGTAAAGTGGCTATAAAGCAACCATTTTTATGCAACAAGCCTTTACGGGAAGCACCTTGGTGCCACGCCACGCCCTTAAGACTAGCAGTATCAGCTGACCACGTGCTGCGCCAGATCAGCAAAATATAAGCAGCATTGAAACTAACGTGAGTGACAGACGCATCAATACGCTATCCACACCTCGCAACTTTCAACGCTCTAAGCTACGCTTTAACTAACTGAGATAAACGCGAATAGGGGCGAAGTGAATGGACTTGTTTGCAGATCAACGTGACGGCGCATCTCCCAAGTCTAATGAGATCAATTCAGCATCTGATGCAGCGCCATGGCGGATACTGCTGATTGATGACGATGATCTGATGCATGAGGTAACACGGCTCGCGCTAACGGGATTCGCGTTTCAAGGACGCCCTTTAGAGATATTGTCTGCCCTATCTGGGCAGGAAGCACGGGAAGTGTTGGAGAAAGAATCAGATATCGCGTTGGCACTCGTTGATGTGGTAATGGAAACCGAGCACGCAGGTTTGGATTTGGTACGGCATATTCGAGATGAAATGAATAACCACCTGATCCGCCTAGTATTGCGCACCGGACAAGCCGGACAAGCACCGGAAGACCGGGTGATCCGCGAATATGATATTGACGACTACAAAGAGAAAACGGAGCTCACCACCCAAAAGCTCAAAACCCTACTTTACTCAATGTTGCGCTCGTATCGCGACCTTTGCATGATTGAGGAGCAAAAGGAGGGGCTGCGGCGCGTGATTGAAGCGTCAGCCAATGTGCAAAATACCACCAATCTTCAACACTACGCTACCGCGGTGCTCGAGCAGCTCACATCCCTTCTCTATATCCACGACTCCGCGTTTTATTGTGTGGTGCAGCCTCGCCCGGGAGCAGAAGAATCCCGCGCACTCACCCTGGCTGCGACGGGGGAATATGTAAACTGCTACACCGAATGCGCCTTTGATAAACTCCCTAGCAATGTTTCAGACCGTTGCAAGCAAGCGCTTGAAGCACAGAAAAGCATTCAATTCGACGACGGTTTTGTCCTGTTCCACCGCGATGACGAAGACGTTGAGTTTTTGCTGTATGTCAACCATGACAAAACCCTTTCAGAGCTGGATCAGCACCTGCTAAAAATCTACATGCAGAACATTGGGCTGACGTTTGAGAACTTAAGCTTGATGGTCGATTTGCGTGAGACTTCCAAAGAGCTGGTTTACAACTTGGCCAATGCGGTGGAAGCGAGGAGTAAAGAAACCGGTGCGCATGTGCAACGCGTCTCTTTGTTCTGTGAGAAATTAGGGCAGCTCTACGGTTTGGACGAGCATAAGACCATGATGCTCAAACATGGCTCCCCTCTCCACGATGTGGGCAAGGTCGCCATCCCAGACGCGATTTTACACAAACCGGGCAAACTCGATGCGGACGAATGGGAAACGATGAAAAAGCATGTGGAGTACGGGGTAGAAATCCTCAGCCACTCCAAACGCCGCCTTATCATCGAAGCCAAAGAGATTGCAGCCACCCATCACGAAAAATGGGACGGGACAGGTTACCCCAATCAGCTCGCCGGCGAGGCCATCCCGATCAGTGGACGAATATCAGCACTGGCTGATGTATTCGACGCCCTAGGATCGAAGCGCTCGTACAAGGAAGCGTGGACTGATGACGACATTCGCAACGAGCTCATTGCTCAACGCGGCAAGCATTTTGAACCCAAACTGGTCGATTTGCTTCTCGAACATTGGGACGACTTTATTGCTATCCGTGCTGCCTATCCAGACTAAATCATAAAGCCCCTAAGGGGGCACTTCACTTATCTTTTTAGAGCGTTGTATTCATCTAATCAATGGCTTGCCATCGCGATGACGGTGTGAGCGACCATCGTGACATCTCATACGTGCTATAAATTGCGCGCCCTTGTCGCCCTATTTGAATTGGAATCGTACTCGCGTCTTCGCCTTGGGCAATTTTCTCAACCAATTGAGGGGCATGTTGGCCCTGTGCATAACCAAACAAAACCACACCACCAGCCGTCTTCCCTTTGCCCACCGCAAAGTCCCAAAAGCCAAACAAGGGTAAAACCGCATGTTGGTTAGTCCAAGACAACACCTGGTGAGCCGCAACATTGTTACCTTCTTTATCTACTAAGGCTTGATAGAGACCTACGATGATCGCATCAAATTTTTCTTCAAACGCTGACTGAATCTCCCGTTGCCAACCATCAAAGGTGGATGCATGAATAATGTCGATTTCTATTCCAAGACTCAAACGAATTTGCTCATATTGACGCAGTATATAATCCGCTGCGATTTGAGATGTAACGCCAGAATCAAACATCACCTTCACTCTGATGTTTCTTTTCCCCATTAGCATGCTAATTTCACGCATATTGCGAATAAAAAGCGGCAACTCGAGTACACCGGTGACTTTTGCTTGGCCACTGTACTCGGCTAATAGACGGCGAGGGTTCGCATTTACTCCTAAAAAAACAATCGAAATCGGCTCATTATGCAAGCGTGGGAGCATATACTTAAGTGCATTATCATCGCCCAAAACAACGATGTCGGGACGTTGTGCTCTGTAGAACGAGAAGGCTTTATCGGCTTGCCTATCAAAAACGTGCTCCGGTAGCCGCTTGGTATCCATTTCAAAGCGAGTAAGATTGTATCCGCCTCCGAGCGTGGCCTCCAATCCCGCGATATAGTTGCGATCCCATTCAAAACCCGCGTGGTAGCTTTGAATCAACAACACATCCAGTGCACGTGCTGGCAAGCTCAGGAATAAAAGTACAGCGGCCAAACAAAAAATTTCGGATACATGACGCTCTCCTCAGAAAATCACGTCTTTATAGAGTGTAGGCGAGTCTGGAGGCCACTCATCAGGGTAAGGAGCATTTTTTCTTCTACACTTACAACTATCGTCCTGACTTACGCGCTTAAAACGTATGAGCCGAAGCCACACATTTGATGACAGTATTCGTAATCCGTTCTTCAGCTTAGTAGGAAGACGGATTTTGCTGATCATGATTTTGCTCAGTGGCTTTTTCACCATTTTCACCACCTTGCTACAAACCTATTGGGATTACGATGAAGCTTTCGACCTGGTGGACAGCCGACACTATGAAATTGAGCACATTCATGCCGACTTACTCGCCAGCTCGCTTTGGATTTATGACTTAACCAGTGTTCAAGAGCGCATTGATGGGTTGATCAATTTGCCGCATGTTGATTATTTAGCCGTGCGGTCAGAGAACTACCTCTTTGAAGCGGGGTCGCCTCTAAACGTGAGTAAAATGGTCAATGAATATCCACTTCAGTATGACGACCCCGATACTAGGCAAACGCAGGGTATCGGCACGATTTACGTCGAGTCCAACACGAACGCTATCTATAATGATTTGGTACAACGCTTTTTTATCACATTGCTATTGAACGCAATAAAAACAATCATTGTGTGCTACCTCATTTTATTGGTGTTTCACCATACCGTCAGCCAACGCGTGTTTAAAGTGGCGCAATTTTTACGTCGGTACAATCCGCTTGATCCCAACGAAGAAAAGCTGATCTTGCCCCGCAAACGCTACATCATGGAAAAAGAAGACGAGCTCGACTGGCTAGCAGCCGAAACCAATAAAATCACCCAGAATATGTCCACGCTCTATCGCAATATTATGCTGGAGCGTGAGCGCTTGTCTGACTTTACCCATGTCTCGTCAGATTGGTTATGGGAAACCGACGCTGACCTAAAGTTGACCTTTTGCTCCGAGCCGATGCGGTTGGCATTTGACCTTAATCCCAACCAATATCCGCACCTTGATAAGTTGCTTTCTGCCGTCGGCTGTCATCAATTTATGGCAAACCTTCACCGGCAACAGGACTTTTCCATGTGTGAGGAGATCATGCCCGTTGAGGGTGAAAGCCGTTATTTTGTCTTTCAGGCGCTTGCCCATCACGGTATTGATGGGTTTCGCGGGTTCAGAGGCACGGGCATTGATATCACCGCGCTGAAAACGGCTCAGTTTGAACTGGAAACATTGAACCATAACTTGGAAGAAACCGTTGATGAGCGAACCCGTGAACTCCAAGAGAGTATGGAGCACTTAAAAGCAGCACAAGAACAACTGGTCGAGTCGGAAAAGCTCGCGGCACTGGGGAGTCTAGTGGCAGGTGTTGCGCATGAGGTCAACACACCTTTAGGCATCGCCGTCACCGCTTCATCCGTGATTAAAGATATCACGCATACGCTCAACCAAGCGTTTGAGGAACAAACGTTAACCAGCACGCAGTTTGCTTCATTGATTAAACAAGTGAACGACAGCGTAATCATGCTGGAAGACAACCTCAAGCGTGCGACCCATCTTATTCGTGACTTTAAACAGACTGCCGTTGACCAAGTATCAGAAGCGCTCACCGAATTTGACGTCAAACAAACAATAGACGCACTCGTTGCCAGCTTGCACCCAGAAACCCGTAAAATCCCGGTCACCCCCGAGGTCAGTGGAGAGCCTGACATAATCATGTATAGCTTACCCGGCGTCATCACCCAAGTCGTCTCTAACCTCGTGATGAATAGTATCAACCATGCCTTTGACGAGACCGACAACCCGAAAATCACGATCGAATTTGAAAGACAAGGAGACCACCTCTACCTCTGCTACCAAGACAATGGCTGCGGTGTCGAGCAATCCCTTCACCATAGAATTTTTGAACCGTTCTACACCAGCAAACGCGGACGAGGAGGCTCAGGGCTTGGCCTCAATTTGGTCTTTAACCTCGTCAAACAAAAGCTAGGCGGCGAGCTACAATTTGAATCATCGCCCGGGCAAGGCGTGAAGTTTATGTTTCTAATCCCCCTAAGCTTATCAAGCCAAATAGCCCGCTACGCGAGTGAAAGTAAAGAGTAAGGTAATACGCATAGAATGGAAAAGCTAGAAAGGTTTGAACAAGGTCTCAAGCACCCGCTTTTTAGTATTGTTGGCCGCCGAATCATTCTGCTGATGGTTTTGCTCAGTGGTTTCTTTACCATATTAACCACGCTGCTGCAGCTATCATGGGATTACGAGGAAGCCTTTAACAATGTTGACCGGCGCCATGCTGAAATTCAAAACGTTCATGCTGATTTGATAGCCTCCTCTTTATGGGTGTTCGACCTTGTTAGCGCACAAAACCGGCTGGATGGATTGGTGAATCTTCCTTATATAGATTACCTCTCGATAGAGTTTGATGGCGTGGTACTGGATGCTGGCGAGCCACTGATAAAAAATAACGTAGTCAGCCAAACCGAGCTCAGCTATTTCCACCCTGACACTAATCGCCGTATTAACCTCGGCACCTTGCGAATAGAGTCAGACGCGCAGAAAATCTATGATTTATTACTGCAACAGTTTGTTGTTACCCTCCTGCTGAATGGGATTAAAACCCTCATTGTGTGCGCCCTTATTCTCTGGGTGTTCCATCAAAGCGTCAGCCAGCGTGTGTTTGCTATCGCCAAACACTTATCTCATTTTGACCCTATCGATCCTATCCACGAGCCTTTGCGGTTGAAACATCGTAAGTTGATTATGGAAAAAAGCGATGAACTCGATTGGCTGGCAGATGAAACCAATAAAATCACCCTACGGATGACCAATCTTTATCAAAACATTGCCCTAGAACAAGAAAGGCTCACCGACTTTACCCGCGCAGCCTCTGATTGGCTATGGGAAACTAATGCGACACAACGCCTCACATTTTGCTCTGAGGCGATGCAATCTGCACTCGCCATTCCCATCGAAAACACCCCCAAGGTTAAGTCAGTGCCCGCACTGAGCCACTGTACTTCGCTTCTATACAACCTAGATGCATGTGATGATTTCACTATGTGTGAAGAAAAAATCACCTTAGGAAAACACACCTACTATTTTGTCTTCCAAGGAATAGCACATTTCACCGAATACGGCTTCACGGGCTTTCGCGGCACCGCGATTGATATCACCGAGCTGAAGACGACCCAGTTGGAACTTGAGCAACTGAACAAAAGTTTAGAAGCGACCGTTGAAGCGCGAACTCACGATCTTGCTCAAAGTATGGAAAACCTCAAAGCCACGCAAACTCAACTGGTGGAGTCCGAAAAACTCGCCGCGTTGGGTAGCTTAGTCGCTGGCGTTGCCCACGAGGTGAACACGCCCCTAGGTATCGCGGTAACCGCCAACTCAGTGATCAAAGAAGCGGTTTCAACACTTAACCACGCATTCGAGCAAAAAACCTTGACCAGTGACCAGTACACCACCGTGATGAAGCAGGTCACGGATGGTACGCACATGCTAGAGAACAACCTCAATCGTGCCGCACGATTAATTCGTGATTTCAAACAAACAGCAGTCGACCAAGTGTCCGAAAGCCGAAGTCAATTCCGTCCCGTGCAAACACTTGAAGCATTGATGGGAAGTTTGCGCCCCGAAACCAAGAAAGTACCCGTCGTGCCTGTCGTCGAAGGCGACCCTCAGCTTGTCATGAGTAGTCTGCCCGGTGTGCTTACCCAAGTTATCTCCAACTTGGTGATGAACAGTGTCCGCCATGCCTTTGAAGATATTCCCGAACCAGACATTCACATTCGTATCGCCGATAAAGGCGATACCGTGGAAATTTGCTATAACGATAATGGCGTTGGGGTTGCCCCCGAACTGCACCAGCGTATCTTCGAGCCCTTCTATACCAGTTCACGCGGCAAAGGCGGTTCAGGGCTCGGGCTCAATCTCGTTTTCAACTTGGTGCATCAAAAATTACGAGGGAAGTTGCATTTCGATTCCAATATCAATCAAGGCGTTACCGTGGTGCTCAGCCTGCCTAAGTTTTTGACAGACACAGAGACATCAAAAGCTGAAAGTTCTACCAAGTAGTCCCTGTCTACTCATAAAGGCACACAACAAAGGACAAAACAATGCAATGGTTAACCAAGTGGTTTCGTTCCGATGTAGATAGTGTTCAAACGCAGCGCTTATTCCAAAGCCTATTAACATTGGCGTGGACCGTTGAGGCAAAAGACCCCTACACAGGCGGCCATCTTTGGCGAGTTTCTCAGTTCGCCTCAGCGGTTGCACAAGCAGAGCAGTGGTCGAAAGAGGAGCGCGCCATCGCGACCCTAGGTGGCTTTTTGCATGATCTCGGCAAAGTCAGTGTGCCTGATGCCATCTTAAAGAAAACAGACAAACTGACCGACGATGAATTTGCCATCATTCAAAGTCATCCCAATGAGGGGCTGTATATCTTGGAAGGCCACCCATTAGGGCCAATCGTGCGAAATGCGGTCGGCTTGCATCACGAACGTGTCGATGGACAAGGTTACCCCAACAAATTATCTGACGAAGCGATCCCCCCAGAAGCCAAGCTGATCGCGATTTGTGATGCCTTTGATGCCATGACCAGTCACCGGCCCTACCGACAAGCGATGCCCAAACAAAAAGCCATCAATATTGTTGAAGAAAACCTTGGTAGCCAGTTTGACGTGTCACTCGGGCAACGGTTTGTCAGCTTAGCCAAAGCGGGCGAATTTGACGCCATCATTGCTCATACCGATGAAGGGATCCCCTTGCATCACTGTCCGACATGCGGCCCGACGATCACCCGCTATCGTGATGATGCACCAGGACAACTGCTTCACTGTCCCTTATGCCTACAACAAGCAAAACTGGTCAAGACTAAAAATGCGTATCACTTGGAGCCCACAGGCGTTCAGATCCCAGCCTCGAAACAACGACGCAAACCTGACACTAGCTTGATTAAGCGCGTTATCCAAGAGACGATTTCCACCATCCCCACGCAGGCGCTGCTTGAACGTGCTGAAGGTAGTCGTTAAATGAAACGGCTCTTTGGTACTTTAGTCCAACCCAGCGTGGTCATTAATGCACTGAAAATTGCATTGGTGGTCGGCACTGTGCTCAATGTTATTAATCAGGGCGAGGCTATATGGGGCGAGGCAAACTTGCGTATGGATCACGCACTACTCAACTATTTAGTGCCTTATTGCGTCGCCAGCTATAGCGCGGCTAAACACGAGTTGGACAGGCAAAAAAAATAAGGAGCCAGCACGAAGCTGGCTCTTGTTGTTGACGCATATTAGGAGGGTTAGACAAGCGCCGCATCTTTTTCCGATGCCGGCGTATGGTCAGGCAGGTAGCGATAGTATTCCGCATCTTTCGCCGGTGAAAGAGTGTGCCCCATCATCATGTCCGCCGCTTTTTCCGCTACCATAATGGTCGGGGCGTACAAGTTGCCATTAGTGATCGCAGGGAACACAGAGGCATCCACCACGCGTAAATTGTTGACACCATGGACCTTGAGGGATTCATCCACCACAGACATCTCATCACTCGCCAAGCCCATTTTACAGGTACAGCTTGGGTGGTAGGCGCTTTCACCTTCACGAGCCACAAAGTCGAGGATTTCCTGGTCCGTTTGCGCCGCGCTCCCTGGCGAGAGTTCTTTACCCCGCAGGTGATCAAAGGCCGGCTGAGCAATAATCTCTCGCGATACCCGAATCGCCTCAACCCACTCTTTACGCTCTTGCGGCGTAGAAAGATAGTTGAAGAAAATCTCTGGCTTCTCATCTGGGTTGGTGCTGCGAATTTTCACGTGACCACGCACATCAGTATTCATTGGTCCGACATGCAATTGGAACCCATGCCCTTTGTTCGGTGCCGAGCCATCATAACGAATAGCCAGCGGTAAAAAGTGGAACTGCAAGTTCGGATATTCCACCTCATAATTACCACGCACAAAACCACCTGCTTCAAAATGGTTGGTGGCGGCGGCGCCTTTACGACGGAACAGCCAATCAAAACCAATTTTCGGTTGATTATGAAACTTAAGCGCGGGATACATACTGACCGGCTCTTTACATTCATACTGCACGTAGAGTTCAAGGTGATCTTGCAAGTTCTCACCCACACCTGGCAGGTGGTGAACAGGTTTGATCCCCAAATTTTTCAACATGGTTTCGTCACCCACGCCAGATAGTTGCAGTAGTTTGGGCGAGTTAATCGCGCCACCACAACTGATAATCTCGGCGCCATACGTGGTTTTCTTCCGTCCCCATTTGCGGTATTCCACCCCGATCGCGGTTTTGTTTTCGAACAGCACTTTGTCTGTTGTCGCACCGGTGATCACCGTGAGATTTTGACGGTTCATCACGGGGTGTAAGTAAGCCCGGGCCGCGCTGTGGCGACGGCCTCGATAAATGTTTTGGTCAAAAATGCCAAACCCTTCTTGCTGGTAGCCGTTCACATCGTCTGTCAACGGATAACCCGCTTGCTGGGTCGCATCAAAAAAGGCACTGAATAAAGGGTTATCACAATTTGCTGTGGTTATAGCCAAGGGGCCATTATTGCCATGGTAATCGTTTTGACCCTGCAAGCGTGTTTCACACTTACGGAAGTACGGCAGACAGTGGGCATAGTCCCACTCTTTTAATCCATGCTCATTGGCCCACTTTTCATAATCCATCGCATTGCCGCGAATATAAATCATGCCGTTGATGCTACTGCTTCCCCCAAGCACTTTCCCGCGCGGCTGTGCGATACGGCGGTTATGCATATTCGGCTCGGGTTCAGATTCGTACAACCAGTTATAGGTGCTGTCCGTGAGCAAATAGGTTAACGCCGCGGGCATGTGGATCCGAAAGTCCAGCCGGTAGTCTGGCCGTCCTGCTTCGAGTAGTAATACCTTGTTATCTGGGTTAGCACTTAAACGGTTCGCCAGAACACAGCCTGCTGAGCCCGCGCCGACAATGATATAGTCGTAATTTTGTTGCTGTCCCATAAAACCTCCAAATTTTGTCCTTCCCGTGTGCAGGGCGTCAGCCCGGAACAGTCGCAACACAGGTAATGGGTATGATTGTGTAGAGGTTTCCTTTTTGAAGTTTTTTATAATTAGCTTGATGTTTGTTCATCAATGCATTGTTGTAGCAACCGATAGTGGTGGCTAATCGTCGCTTGCGCCTTAAACGGCTCCGCAGCGATAATGTAGTTAACGGTCTGTTGCCAGTTTTCCACCGTTTGGCGACGATACTCCGCCGCTTGATAAAGGGCATAATCGTGCGAACTAAACCCTTGCTGGATAGCGTGCATCACCCATTCAAAAATCGGGTTGCCGGACATCGCAGCAATCAGCAGGTTCAGTGCCCGATCCAGCTCTCCTAAGCGATCCAAATCCGGTGCCTCTTCCGCGGCAAGTGCCGCAAGCTCAGTGACGCTTTCACTGAGCTGTTGCTTTTGCGAATCAGTACCCCGACTAATGGCGAGCAGCACTAGGCTTTGGTCAACCGTTTCACGAAACTCCGCGACCTTGTCCGCTTGTACATGGCTCTGCTTTAAAAACAGTGCCAGTGATTCACTGATGTTATGTACATCAACCTGACGCACGACCGCCCCACCTTTTTGGCCTTTACGGATTTCAATCAAGCCTTTTTGCTTGAGTGATTGAATGGCTTCTCGCACCACACCACGGCCAGTACCAAACTGTTGTTGAAGCTCTCGCTCACTGGGCAGTTTATCGCCAGGTTTTAGCGCCTCGGACAGAATCGCCGATTCGATTTGCAATGCCACATCTTCACTCGCTCGGCCCATTTGAACCGGATGAAAAAGGCTACTGGTGGATGTCGTCATGGTTACCCCTTCGCTTTTGGTAGTACCAAACTAGCAACTCTTGCATTATAAAGTCAAATATTATCTCGCTAGTCTTCTTTTGGTACGACCATTAAACATCATCGATAAGATCAATATAATGCTGATATTATTCATGAAAACAAAAAATCCCGCTTAGTTTTCACCGAAGCGGGATTTTTACATGATATAAACGGCAACTAACTTTGGTAAACCATTCGCCACTCTCGCTCACCCGTATGAGGATCGGTTTGCTCGCGGTCGACCACAAATCCATGACGTAGATAAAAGGCGTAGCTGGCCTTGTTCTTCTGGTAAACGGTCAAATCAATGACGGTTTTTTGTTGCTTAGCATGCATCAACAACTGGCTACCCACGCCTTGCCCCTGCTTATGCGGCGCAACAAAGATCGCTGCCAATGTTTGACCATGCATAGCGTAGAATCCCTCGATGGCTCCATCTCTCTCTACCACCCACACTTCTGCCATCGGCAAATAGGCTGATCGCATCGCCTCACGCTGCTGATACCAAAAATCGTCATCAATAAAGTCATGCGCTTTTAATGATGCATTCAACCAGATATCAAGTACCGCATCGGTGTCCGCAGGACGCATGCGGCGCAAAGTATGTGGCGAGTTGGGGGTGGGTATCATGGCGCCTCCTGATTATCGGCCTGACAGCAGTGCAGGATTAGTCACTCGGTTCCTTACACCATGAGCATGGCGTTCATCAAATACATTGGCATGACACCAACGCTGCACACTAGCAATATCAACTTTCTTGACGTGTGGACGGACACGCCATGTAACTTGGAAAGGAGAGCCTTTTTGGTTATAGCCAGGGCCCGTGGTTGACCCCAAGTAAGTGACGGGATTACCGCTATCTTCTGGTAGGTTGATCGCTTGGTAACGCCCTTTACGTTGACCAACTTTAGCAAGCTGAGAGAAATCACGCGCGTTAGGATCATTCACCACCACCAATACCTGCGCTTCAACACGTAACTGCGGATTATGGGTCGCCTCACTCAGGCACGCACCCAGTGTTGGTCCCGGCGCCACAGAGGCCGAACTGTAGACGTAATGGAGCTCCAGGGTGTCCCCGACGCGGACAGATTGATGCTGGCTTGTACATACGGGCTGGTCGTAAGACGCACGTTCACTGTCCGATAAAGCGCCTGAATACAGGTAGCCACTGTGATAGCCGTGACCGTCCCCCGCCCCTGCGAAACGCGTAAACTCCCCGCCTTTGTGCTCAGCGTTTTTATGGAAGTGGATATTACAAAGATTCATCGCCTGCGCTGGCGGTGCGTAATTAAATCGCTGAGGGTTGGTGCCGTGGATGGCATCAATATCACGCGGTGATTGGGGGCCAAACCCTTTACCTTGTGTGGCGCGCTCAAGCGCGTCACGCTGTTTAGTTATCACATCGTTCACTTCGGAGGCCGCTAATGATGTAGAGGCAACAAGCATTCCTAACGACAAGGTGGCAAGAGAGAGTAACGTTTTCATAGGTCTTTCTATTGTCAGTGAAAACTCGCGAGTCTATTCGCACTTGACCCCAGTATATTGATCTCTCTCGTAAAAAAGTGTGTATCGGTTAAGTCGGATAATAATTTTGGAATCACCCTCACTGCAAAATCAGTAAAAAACAGATAGTTGCGCACAGCAGTGAGAGACCGCGCCATGCCGTGTGTATGGCGACACAATAGCGCCCGACTATCCCGAGCCTGATGTGTAAAGGGTCAGTGCATGCGTTAGTTGAGCGCTTTCGTCATAAAGTACAAAGCATGTTCCAAAGGGTAATCATCTAATGTCATCTGGCATTGGTAGCCATGCTTTTCGTAGAAGGGTTTGGCTTGAAAGCTTAACGTATCAACGAACGCCATTTTACAGCCCATATCCTTGGCGTACTCTTCCAAGTTACTCAATAAATGACTCCCCACATGGCGGTGACGAAATGCATCATCGACCCAAAGGTATTTAATCAATAACCATTGCCCCCAAGTGTTGGCCACCACGCCACCGATACGCTCATCATTATCGTTGTAGGCATAGCCGGCAAGAGAGCCTTCAGGAAGGCCAGCTAAAAACGGGGCATTGCTTTGCTGCAGCTGTTGGCGAATGGCGGTAATATCATCGTCACTTGGGCTCGCGTCCATGCGGTATTTCATCGGCTTAGCTATCCAGACTGTTCAACACAGCAACGAGTATGCCTCGGGTGGCATGGACTGTCTGTGCCCATGCGCACCCTATTAACGATTACTCGTGATGGATCGGCTTTGCCGCCACAGAACACTGAGTGGTGACAGTGAGTTTAGGCCAATGTTTAAGCCATTGCTTGTCATCAAGGCGCTGCTGAAACACATGCCATGGACGTGCGGGGTTATGGCTAAGCTTCAATTCAAACAAAGACTGAACCCCAAAGGCAGCGATAACTTCGCAGCGTTGGTTCATATCAAGGCGGACAGCAATCGCGGTTTCTTTCTCTGGCCAAAAGCGCATCGCATCCAATGTACTTGCGTAAGGAGGATCTTGATGTTTCTCGTGCATTCGCGCCTGATTACGCACCTGCCAAGTCATTTCTGGCATGGTCTTTTGCAGTAGCTGCTCTAAATATTGTTCGCGCTCTTTAGTGGTATCTTCAGGATCGTAGAAGACAACATCGATATCATTGAGCGCACTCGGGGAATATTTGTGCAACGCATCCCAAACCAGATTGCGGATAAATCCGGCAGCAATATAACACTGAGGGAGGTTTAAAGCTTGAACACAGCGAAGTGCACGCATTCTTACCGGATCAGCCTCAATCAAGTCAATCAAGGCACGCCGATAGGTTTTCTGACATAAAAAGAACTGGTGCTGGTGACGTTTACGGATCCGACGGCGCTTCATGGATTAACCACCGCGGCGGATGTGTTCGAATATTTCGCGTGATACATGGTAGTTGTACTGCCTGGCAATCTTCTGGGCAAAAAACAGCTGTGGTAATTCAAATAGCACTAAACCCGCCAAAATCAAACCAAAATAAGGCTGATTCAGTACTAAGCCGATAATGGCGATAACCAACAGCACACATTCTACGACAAACAACCCATACTTTCGCAAGTAAAGATGATGTATCCCCCCTAAGAACCCCCAATTTAGCGCCGCATAAGTATCGGGATCTTTAAGCTGTCTTGATTGCTCGGCAAAAAAGCGTTTTTTCTGGCTTTGAGTTAAACCATTTACCTGCTGCTTGAGCTCGGTCTCTTGTGCTTCTAGCGCTTCTATAGGTTGGGTAAAACGCATTACGGCACCTCGTCGTGAATTTTCTCTCGCGCATTGGGGTTATTACAGCGGCGAATACGTGCCAAACCAAGTTGCCAGCCTCGAATGGCTCCGTACTTTTCGATGGCTTGGCGAGTGTACTCCGAGCACGTAGGCTCGAAATTACACTCAATATTGAACAGTTTCTTTGATCCACCTTTAGCTTGGTAACGATGGATCAACGTAAGCGACAAATACTTGAGCATTACCGGCCTAAAGTCACAATCACCGCTTCACGTTGCCAAAATAGCATATAACGTTTTTTTTCAATAACTTGAAAAACAACCTGCCAACCGTCTTGGGCGTACTGGTTTAGCTCTGCCTCCAAGCGCTGCAACGGCAAGCCGCTCGAGCCGAGTAGTAAGGTGCCGCAGCCCCCCTCTACAATGTGTACAACCTTATATTCGGTAAACTTACTCATCTATTGTCCTCACCTTGGATGGTATATCTGTGCAGATGACAGTTGCCCGTCATCTTTTAGAAAAAGCCTGAATATTCTCTGAGAAAAATGGTTTCGGTTCAAAACGTTATTACTCGTCAGAAAAACTTTTGAAGCCAGTTCACGTTCGTGTATCACGTTGCCCTTTATTCAACCAAAGGGTTGAGTTTGGCGGTGAGCACATGATCTTGCCAGCGGCCATTGATTTTGAGGTAACGGCGAGCATAGCCTTCGCGCTCAAACCCCAGCTTGGTAAGTAGCCGCTCACTGCGGGTATTGTCGGGCATATAATTGGCCATTACGCGGTGCAATCCAACCTGCTCAAACACAAAACGGATACCTGCTTGGATGGCTTCGTGCATATAACCCTGCCCTTCATAACGTTTGTCAGCGGCATAACCTAACAGGCACGCTTGAAAGACGCCGTGGATCACGTTGGTAAAATTGCACACCCCTATCACATCGTCTCGTTCATGATGCAAAATCACAAACTTGAAGGCTTGCTGTTGTTGAAACAAGTCTTTCGCTTCTTGCAGCGCGCGATGCCAATAGTCTTCGCGATAAAATGCGGCAGGACGTATGGGCTCCCATGGGGAAAGGTGAGCACGATTTCGTTGATAAAACTGCGCCATCATGTCGGCTTTTTCTGGGGGAAGTAAAACCAGTCTCGTCCTTGGCGTGCTTAGCACTTGGAGCCTCCTTGCATCGGTTCGCGCGATGGACAGTACCAACATCTATCGCAAAAAGTGCCGCCCTTGTGGCGGCATCCGAGATTACCAGATATTCACCCGCTGATCTTCGGGTAAATACATGCCATCACCTTCTTTAATATCAAAGGCTTCATAGAACGCAGGGACATTGCGCGGTGCACCGAGTACTCGGTATTTCGGTGGCGCATGTGGGCCCAGCGACACGCGCTCACGCAGGGCATCTTCACGCATCTTCATTTTCCAAATCTGCCCCCAGCTGAGGAAGAATCGCTGCTCGCCGGTATACCCGTCCATCACTGGAGACGGTTCTCCGTGCAACGATTTTTGATAGGCGCGGAAGGCGGTGGTCAAGCCGACTAAATCACCAATGTTCTCACCCAAAGACACCTTGCCGTCAATGAACAAGCCCGGCAACGGCTCAAACTGGCTAAATTGCTCGGCCAGCTTTTGGGTGCGCGCATCAAAGCGCGCCCGGTCCTCATCAGTCCACCAATTAGATAGGTTGCCATCGCCATCATAACGCGAACCTTGATCATCAAAACCGTGCCCCATTTCATGACCAATCACCGCGCCGATACCGCCATAGTTCACGGCATCATCCGCATTCATATCAAAAAACGGTGGTTGTAAGATCCCGGCGGGGAACACAATCTCATTGGCAGTTGGGCTGTAATAGGCGTTGACCGTTTGCGGGGTCATACCCCACTCTTTGCGATCAACGGGCGCACCAATCCGCGACAACATATCTTGATAGCCCCAGCGAGCGGCACGTTTGCTGTTGCCAATCAAGTCATCGGCGTTGATGGTCAGCGCGCTGTAATCTTCCCATTG
This sequence comes from Salinivibrio sharmensis, assembly GCF_001995985.1. GTDB lineage: Bacteria > Pseudomonadota > Gammaproteobacteria > Enterobacterales > Vibrionaceae > Salinivibrio > Salinivibrio sharmensis. The sequence goes on from NZ_MUFC01000006.1 coordinate 102,209, forward strand.
CTCTGGATAGCCGATCTTAGGCGTGAATTTACTCAGCTTATCCAATGCTTTCGCTTTGGTTTCATCGCTCATCCACGCTAATGATTCAATCGAGTCTTTAAACGCGGCACGCAGGTTATCAATCATGCTTTCCATACGCGCTTTGGCTTGCGGAGGGAAGTAGCGGGCGACATATTCTTGGCCAAGCGCTTCACCCAATACTCCTTCGGTGGCTTGCACGCCGCGCTTCCAGCGATCACGCTGCTCAGGAATGCCGTTAAGGGTTTTGGAGTAGAACGCGAATTGACGTTCAACCAACTCATGATTTAGGCGCGGTGCAAACGCATTGAGCGTGCGAATGGTTAGATAATCTTGCCACGCTTGCAGGCTAGTTTGCTCAAACACCTGCCCTAGCGCCTCAAAATAAGACGGCATGCGCACCACAACCTCATCGGCTTTGTCGATACCCGCGCGTTTGGCAAAGCGTGCATAATCAAACCCGCCCATTAACTGGTTGAGCGCCTCAATGGGCATTTTGTTATAGGTGGCTTGCGCGTCACGGCGTTTAGCACGTGTCCAATGGTGTTCTGCCAGTGTTTTTTCCAGCTGATAAATCCGATCCGTGCGTTGTGTGGCCTGATCGTAGCCCGCTAAGCGCAGCATGTCTTCGAGATAGCTTTTATACGCGGTGCGGATACGCTCAGCGTCCTCGGTGTCTCGGAAATAATAGTCTCTATCCGGCAAGCCCAACCCGCTTTGGCTCAGATACAGAGCGTTATAGTCAGGGTTTTTCGCATCGGCCCACGCATAAAAACTAAACGGGATCCCAACGCCAACTTGTCGCAAATCGGCCATCGCATAAATCAACGCAGGCTTCGAGGAAATCGCCGCAATACGATCAAGCTCAGGTTTGATTGGCGTGACCCCCAAGGCATCAATTTTATCTTGGTTCATATAGCTAAGATAAAAATCACGCAGCTTTTGCTCATTGGAGCCTGGCTTGAGATCATCACGCGCCACCAACTCATCAATGATGCCTTTCAGACGCTTTTCATTCTCTTCCGCTAAAATACGGAACGCACCATAGCTGGACATATCACTGGGGATTTGGGTTTGGTCGTACCAAGCGCCATTGACGTGACGAAACAAGTTATCTTGCGGGCGAACCGATCGATCAAAATCTTGTAGATACAGGCCTGATTCGCGCTGCACCTCAGCGTGTGTGGTGTCAGCAGCGTATACCTGGTCAGGCACCAAGCTCATCACGCCTAGTGCAAGCGCGACCCCCATCGCGGCTCGCTTAAATCGCACTCGATTGACTGATTTATTTTTCATCATTCGTTTACCTAATTCCTTCCATAACATGGCTCAAGCGACGTGATCTTGTCGATGCCTTAAAAGACATGCGCTGTTCACGACATAAGGTCTCGATAGAGCACCACACAGTGATAATCACGCCCCTCGTCTTGCTCGGGTTCAAAATGGGTAATACGACAGAACCCCTGCTGATACCAGAATCGAAACGCGTGAATGTTTTCGGCGTAAACATTCACACCCATGTGTCGATAGTCTCCATAAGCTTGCACGGTTTCAATCACGCTCGCAACCGCTTCGCTGCCATAGCCATGCTTTTGATATCTTGGAGAAATCGTGAGCATGGGGAGCCAAACACTCTGTGCGTCGGGCGCATTGAGCGAGATTTGTAGATAGCCGATATCTTTGCCGTCATGGGTCTGGATGCGACGAAGATAAAAGGCGTCCTCTACATCAGGCGCCTTTTTCTCCGCACTGTCGGCAATCAATGATTGATAGGTGGATAACGACCAAGGCTTAAACGTGGGATCTTGATATTGCAGATGCTGATTTTGCTCAAACAGCGCTTTAACGCGCTTTGCATCACTGTACTCAAACGCACTAAAACACAAACGCTTAGAGCGCCATGCGGCTGGAAACATGTTTAATTCCTATTTTATCAGCGCATACATTGATTGATATCGCGCTTAACGACCTAACCTCACAGCATATTACGCGTTTCGCTGCCAGTGGTAATCCATTTGCTTGGCCACGCGCTGGGCTAAATCCTCGCTGTGCAGATCAGCCACCAGCTGCAAACTCATATCAATGCCCGCAGATATGCCCGCGGAGGTAAGATATTTTCCATCCCTCACCCAGCGCTTACCTGACACCAAGCTTAATGGCGGATAAGCACGGCTGAGGTCGTCTATATCTTCCCAATGTGTGATCACCTTTCGACCATCGAGTAGTCCGGCCTCTGCCAGTATGAACGCCCCCGTACAGACAGAAGCCGTACATTGAGTGATCGCATCTTGTTGCTTCACCCAATCGATCACCGAGGGGCTCGTGACTTGTTCATGGTGAACGCCGCCGACAACCAGCAGCACATCCAGTGTTGGGTGGTTGGCGAGATGATAATCCGGCACGACACGCAAGCCGCCGCGCGCGAGCAAAGGTGAGTCTTGTTCAGCAATCAGTCCAACCTGCCAACTTTCCGCACCCAAACGTTTTGCGGTGCTAAATACTTCAAAAGGGCCGGCAAAATCGAGCACCTCTGCGTGCTCATACACATAAATACCAATATTCATCGTTTGTCCTTACATCCATGTAAGTGTTGGGTTAAGGGTGATGAGGAATAAACTTATCAAAGCGGCTCTCCATACAGGCACTGATATCGGTGGTAATAAACTCCCCCTGATAATACAAACTAAAAATGGTGGCCGGTGAAGGGCATGCTTGTGCTTGGCTCAATGTCTCTAAATGATGTACTTCAAGCGGGATACCACGCTGCGCGCAGCTTTTTTGTAGCGAGTTCAGCACATGGTATTCCGCATAAGGACAACGATGGGAGTAATACACCACACATCCTTCGGTTGATACCTTGGCGGTATGAACCGATGCCCGAAACTGCGGTATTTCAGCCGCGTCATTCAACGGATAATACAACAGCACAAAGCCATTAGGGGCCTCATCCGCCACGTTGAAGCCTTGGCCTTTTAACCATTTTGTATCGCTCATAAAGTGGTATTTCTTTTTACCGACCACGGCGACTAGGCCTTGCTTATCTTGCTGTTTAGCCGCTTCAATGGCGTCAGCTAACAGTTGCTTGCCGTGTCCATGCCCTTTGTATTTCCCAGAGACCCAAAAGCAACCCAATGCCAGATAACCATCCGCTTGTATGGGCTGCCAAGCTGTCTCTGCTGGGCCATATTCGATAAAGACTTTGGCGCGTTCATCTAGACGGCGAAAACGGTATCCATGCTGATGCTCCTGCTTTAGCCACTGCTTTTTCGCCTGATAGCTGGCTTGGCACTTTTTATCCGAGAACGCACAGCAGATGTGCGCATCATCCAAGGTTTCTGGGGTTAAGGTTAGGTAGGCCATATTCACCTCCACACAGGTGTATTGATGGTATACCTTTTAACCTACCTTAACCGCATGGGTGATGACTCCACTTTGGTCACAAAGCCATCAATTTTATGACGACGTCGCTGCGAGGCGCGTTTTCTTACGCATCGACAATAAAAACATACCGATGCTGGCACACATAGCCATAGCGATAACAAGCGACCAAGTCACCGAATAACCGAACGTGTCGATGACATAGCCGATCAATACAAAGCTTGGCATCAGCAATAAGCTACGCAGTGTGATCAATACCCCTTGAATACGACCGCGATGACTCGCCGGTGAGTTGTTGGCAAGATACACGCCTTCTTTGGTGAGCAATAACACCTCGCCAGCGGAAAGAAAAAACCACGCTAAAAAGTGAACGGGAATCGTAGGTGCCAACATCACAAGACCATACCCCAGCACAAATAAGAGTCCTGCATAGGCCAACGCCATCGTCTCAGTATGTCCAGATGTCGCGCGAAGCAATAGCGGCGTGATGATCACCACCAACACGCACGCATACGTCATCAATTGACCAAAACGCACGGGCCCTTCTTGGCCAAATAAATGACTCAAATAAAGCGGGCTGGCCATCGTCATTTGGTTCAATGCAAACCAAAGCATGCCGCAAAGTAAAGTGAACACAATGAGATAAGGACGTGATTTAAGCACCGACCAGACACTGCCCTCTACCGCGCGTTCAAGGTCAGAGTCAGACTCGGGAACGGCTTGCTCGGTCACATTGACCAAAAAGGCAACCACAAGAATACCCACCAAGACGGCAAGGCCGTTACCAAAGAAAATCCACTCAGTGTGCCGCCAAAACAAATAGCCCGCTAAGATGGGACCAATCGCTGAACCCAAGTTATAGGCAAGGTAGCTAAGTGACATCACTGCATCACGATTGCCTGCGTGAGATAAATCGGCCACCAATGCATTACTGGCCGGCAGCGCTACACCGATAAAAAAGTACGCGGCGAATAATAACGCCGGCACCATCACTGGGGCATCAGGTGCAAATCCACACATCAGCAGCAAGATAGCGCCGACACATTCCCCCGCCACCATAGTGTTTTTATGACCTACCCAATCAGAAAGCTTGCCACCAATAAAACTCCCCAGCAGGTACAAGCCAGTAATACTCATCGCCAATGTCCCCGCCAGCGACGCGGAGTAGCCGAGCTTATCGGTAAACAACAACACGAGGAAAGGAATAATAAAGTTGCCCATCCCGAGGATCATGCGGGCCAGTGCAACGTAGTAAATATTGCGGTGCAATCCTTTATACATCGCCACCGCAGAAATAATCTTGTTGATTGTCGTAATCGTTAAACGTCCGTGTTAAAAAATCAGCACATAATGTACATGATTGATAAATTTATAAAAACTCGTTATTCACTAACGACCAATGGTGCGGCATGAGCTCGCGCACAGTTTTAAAAACTAGCTGGTTGTCTGGCGTAGAAATCGCGGCTTTTGCGCAATTATTGTACCCAAAAGGGGTAAATACGTGGCTCACGGTTTTCTGTTTTTCGAAATAATAAAATCCCTAATATGGTGGCTACGTTTCGACCTCTTCAGAGACACTTCGATGGATGATAACGCTCGGCAATTGCTTGACCACCTATGCCACGGGTATGACCAATTAGCCCAACGTCACCAGACACGCGCTTTTCCAGAGCTCTCTACCGCTATCAAGCACCCGCTCGGCTATTGTCTGGTTCACTGTACGATCGGTAGTCCGCGATTATCGATTGTTTCGCTACAATTTGCCCCCAGCGTTCGCGGCCAAGGGGTGCTGACGGCGTTTATCGACTATATTCAAGCGCATCCGCATCACTATCGTGGCGTTGAGGTTGCGACCATCCAGAACCCAAGCCTGGCAAAACGGTTACTGGCTCTGGGTTGGCGATATAAATCTGTCCTGACAAAGCTATTTCGCGCCAATACGCCCACCTTGATTACTGATTTTTAATCAAAATACGGAAGTTTTCACGTAGGTGGGTTCCTATTATTGCGAGCGTTTGCCAACCCTGAATGGCTTGTCCATCGCCTTTATCAAAGACTGTTCTCTTCGACGCCGAGCTCGGCTCGTTTCGCTTTACTCAAGCCTTGACAAACAAGTTGATACGATTGCGCCACATAGTACTTTAAGTCTTCATCAAGCTCACCGGTGGTGTGAGTTTGTTGAATCCATTTCATACCCCGGTTAGCAAAATACGGCGCCGGTACGTAACCTTCAAGATCGCACAAAAAGGCATAATTTATTGGCGAGGTTTTAAAGGTAAACGCTGGTTGACCGCTTTTACTGCTGGTGCCAATGGCGAAGACTTTCCCTCCCACTTTCCAGACGTCTGAGTTGCCCCACTGCACCACATGTGTCGCGGCCGTAAACGCGCTGCAGTATCGATTAAATGTAGAATGATCCAAGCAGTTCTCCTTTCAACATGCACAAGGTGTCAGGCAGCCTAAACAGGCTTCGTCATCGTAAATGGTGTAATGCAAGCAACACCTTTTAGCGCGAGTGCGAACGCACAGCGTACTGCATTCTAGCGTTTCAAGGCGTAAATGCTGCTTTTTCTTACACCCGCCATGACAGTTGTGTTTTCCTCTACTACCTTTTCTAGACGGTAATGCCTAAAAACGTCTCTATGGGGGTTTTTCTGGGTGAGCTAGGTCTAATAAAAATAGCCATAATAGGGGAAGCGACATGAAAGAGAGAGTCTCCTCAGGTATTCCTGGGCTAGATCAAATCCTTAACGGTGGCGTCCTCCCTTCAACAGCGGTATTGGTGAGAGGTGGACCAGGTTTAGGTAAAACGACAACAGGCTTACAGTTCCTTTCTGCGGCGTCACAAGAAGGCGAGAGTCTATTTATTGGCTTTCAAGAGGCCGAGGACCAGCTCAAAACCAATGCAACAACAATTGGCGTTGATGTCTCAAACATTACCTTCCTCAGCTTGGCCCCAGACGACAGCTTTTTTAAAGAGCACGAGTCCTACGACATATTCGCCTCCACCGATGTTGAGCACGAGCCGGTCACTAAAGCCATCGTCGACACCATTGAGACACTTAAGCCCACACGTGTTTTTGTCGACTCCTTTACGCACCTACGCTTTCTTACTGCGGATGTTTTTCAATACCGCAAAGAGGTTCTGTCGTTCATCAACTATTTAACCGAGCGAGGCGCCACTGTGTTGTTCACGTCCGAACACAGTGATTCCTCACCTGATGACGATTTAAGATTCTTATCAGATGGCGTTATCTCGCTAAGCCAAACCCCGATGGGACAAGAAATCTGCGTTGAGAAGTTTCGCGGATCTGATTTCCTAAAAGGCTGCCATCAGATGCGCAATGGCGCTCACGGGGTTGAGGTGTTCCCGCGGCCACTTCCACCCAACGAAGAGCTGGTACCAGGGAGGTTTGAACCTATCTCGACGGGCATTGCGTCTATCGATAACCTGCTTGGCGGTGGGCTAGAGATGGGAACTGTCACCATGATCACCGGCCCCTCAGGCATTGGTAAATCCACCTTGAGCAGTTGCATTGCGGAACAACTCAGCCATAGCTTGGGTCATGTCAACATCTACCTGTTCGAAGAGGAGATCTCCTCATACCTCCACCGGGCACGACAACTCAATATCGCCCTGCAACACCAAGCAGAGGCAGAACGTTTAACTATCGAACAAATCGAGCCTTTGCAATATTTAGCCGATGAGTTTGCCGCCAAGGTGTACAAGGATGTTGTTCAAAATAACACTCGCTTGGTGGTGCTTGACAGCACGGCGGGATTCAAAATGACTTTGCGTGAGGAATCGATTCAAAAACGTTTGCATGCCCTCGCAAAAGGCTTATCGAGAATCAATGTCTCGGTGATTCTGGTGAATGAGACATTTGCACTTTATGGCGAAGACAGTATTTCTGAGAAAGGGATCAGCTACTTGTCGGACACCATTATCTCGCTGTCTTACTATGCGGACGATACCACGCACTCGCAAATTTCGGTGATGAAGAAACGGTTGAGTGATTTTGATCGTAAGCCTCATCAGTACCTGATCGGCCCCGATAAAGTGCAAGCAGTGACTATTTGACCAAGAGGTATGTAAGGTGACCAATAAAAGCACAGCATCATTAACTGTTTTTTTGTGCGTGAAATCACCGGGCAACCGAAAAGTGTTGGCCGCTTCTCTTGAAGAGGCGGGTTACCATTGTCGTCCTTTAGTTAACGAAGCCGACATGGAGGCGGCAGCGGCGATTGGCGGTAAAAAGCTAGCCCTAGTCGATACCAGCGGCTTTGGTAGCAATGTGTGGCGCTTATGCGAAAAGCTACAGCAGATGAACACCGCGTTTATTGTTCTCTCACCACAGGAAATGCTGACAAGTTCAACCCAAGCCACTCAATATGGTGCGGTCAGCATCATACAAAAGCCTGTTGCCAAAAAAGCATTAATGCAGCTTGTTGCTGGTTTCACGGGTGAGGAGTAACGATGACCAGTACGGTTAGAAACTTACCAATAATGGTAAACCCCGAACAAAAAGCAGAACGCAAAGATGATGGGTTCCAGCGTATTCAGGGTGCCAACGTTTTATTGGCTATCCATAACCCCAACAACTTGGCGCTACTGCGCGAACAACTGAGCAGCGACTTCCAAATTTATGAAAATCCAAGTGACATAGACAATATCGAGTTTGATCTTGCGATCATCGATATCCCCTCTCTCGAACAATGTAAAGATGCATTGCAACACAAAAAGATCCGATGCGAGCCCACACTGCTACCTGTGATGCTGATGCTTCCCAAGCGTGATCTCAGACATAACCTTCGCCCCTATCTAGCACTGATTGAAGAATTCATCACCATGCCCGTTGACAAGGTAGAGTTTATGGAACGGGTCGTCATGCTACTAAGGGCGCGTTTTTTAGCCGTCGATCAGCGCGATAAACTCTATTATCTCGCCACTCATGACAGAGTCACTGGCCTCGCCAACGAGCAGCGATGCCTTGAACATGTCACCGACACCATTCTCGCGGCGTCTGTGTTAAATAAAACGGTTTATGTGATTGTTTTTTCAATTAATCTAGAGCAGGTTTTTAAGTCTTTCGGGCACTCAGGTCTCGAGCAATCCGCAGTGATATGCTCGCAACGAGCGCTTAACACCCTTACCGAACACGATAAACTTTTCCGCCTGACCACAGACACTTGGTGCCTAGTGACAGACCCTAGCCACAATAACTTGACGCATACGTTGTCCGTTTGCCAACAGCTGGTTAATGCCATGAGTGAGCCAGTTCACATCGAGCATGATCTGATCCATTTAGACACTGCTATTGGTGTCAGTCGTTACCCAGACGATGCGGTCAATACACGCCAAGTATTGGATGCGGCCATTAACGCCATTGATCCAACACAGACGAGTGTCCCAAATTTCTATTCTAAAGGGCTACAAAAGGATGCCCTACGCTATATTCGAACCGAAACACTGCTGCGACAAGCTATTGGCAAAGAGCAATTTGAACTTTGGTATCAACCGCAAATAGATTTCGCCTCTGGAGAGGTAAAAAGTGTTGAGGCGTTAGTTCGGTGGCGATTGCCTGATGGTAACCTCGTCTCACCAGGGGACTTTATTCCCATAGCAGAGAAGACGGGGCTCATTACACAAATCGATCGGTGGGTGATCATGGAAGCGTGTGAAACCATGGCACGCTGGAAAGAGCTGGCGCTCTCTATTGAGCGCGTGGCGGTCAACGTCACGGCATGCGATGTAGAAGAGGATGATTTTGTTAGCTTTATTGATGAGGTTCTGAAAAGAAATCACATTCCCCCGCCTAACTTGGAACTGGAGATAACCGAGGGAGTCTTTTTTCACTCAAGGTCGCAAAACCTTGAAAAGCTTAGCCACCTCCGTAAGCGCGGGATCAGCATCGCGGTTGACGATTTTGGCACAGGTTATTCCTCACTCAGTTACTTGCACACGTTGCCGATCTCGACGCTCAAGATCGATCGCTCATTCATCAACAGCATCTTAACCAGTGAAAACGACGTTGCCATCACTGAAAGCATTCTCTGGCTAGCAAAAACCTTTAAGCTGCAGACGGTTGCTGAAGGGATCGAGACTGTTGAACAGGCTGGGTATTTGAAAAAGCTTGGCGTCGATATTGCCCAAGGCTTTTATTACGCCAAGCCGATGCCGGAAGCGCAATTTTTAGCCTGGCTGGCTACTCAACAAAACGCTGAGCGTGTTGAACAAAGACAAAGCGAAATATCATAAGCAATACCATCGCCACCGGCGATTGATAGCCGCTCACCCCTCTCGATTATAGCGCCCCAGCAAGCCTTTTTAGGTAGGTTTTAGCTAATTCGTGTTGCCCACGGCTCAACCATTTAATGCAATCAAACAGCTCCCAAATCAGCCCTTCATCCCCGCTGGTGTAAACAGGAAAGTTCTCATGCTTAGGGGCTGGCTCATCCGTCACTCGCGTGGGGACAATGTCTGCTTTATCAAATAACACAACAAAGGGCTGCGCGGAGCGCAACGACTGTTGGGCTTACTTAAAACAAACTTCCGCCCAACGCGCTAAGCCTGCGGTGACTGAGCCAAAGTAGTCACCACTCACTACAGGAATGTTCGGCAACTCTGCTTGTACAGCCTCACGTAAAAAAGGCGAGCGTGCCGAGCCACCTGTCATAAAAATCACGTCAGGCTTTACACCGGCCTGAGCGACCACATCGTGAACTAAGGCGATCATCTTACGTTTGGGCGCTTCAATCGCATCAATCATGTTATCGCGCGATACATCAACGTCCACGCGCTCTGAGAACAGTTGAATACCCGCTCGGTATGCGGCTTGATCCGACAACGCAATCTTTGCTTCTTCCGCACGACGGACAATGTTGTAACCCAGTGACTCGTGATACACCTCAAGCAAACGGGCCAGTTTATGTGGCTCTTGCGCTTGCTTATGCAGCCCTTTGAGCACCGCCAAATTTTCAAACGCATAGAAATCGTTTTGCGCTTGTACGTTGTTAATCGCGATAGGGTTGGAAAACTGCGTAATCGGCATCTCAATGCCAGATTCCATTTTGCTGCCCATCCCAAACGGGAACATCATTTGTTTGAATGCCAACGCAATATCTAGATCATTGCCGCCAATACGCTGGCCTTTGTGCGCTAACAAACTTGCACTGCGATCGCTACTACCGCGCCATGATGGCCCCATCTCAATCAACGAACAGTCTGTGGTCCCCCCACCGATATCGACCACCAGAACGATTTGGTCTTCGCTCAGCGTCGCTTCATAGTCCAGACCGGCAGCAACCGGTTCAAACTGAAATTCAATCTGTTTAAAGCCCGCCCGCTTAGCCGCATTGAGTAAAATACCTTCAGCTTGGCGGTTTGCCATCTCGCCTCCACGGCCTTGAAAATTGATCGGCCGACCGATCACCGCATCATGAATACTCTGTTGGGCTTGGTGTTCGGCTTGCGTTTTGATGTTGTCCATCATTGTGCATACGAGGTCTTCAAAAAAGCGCAGTTGGGCATCACGTAAACCTGACGCACCAAGGAAAGATTTAGGCGATTTCACGTAGTACATATCGCGCGGATCATCGAGATAGCGGTCGAGCGCCGCTTGACCAAACGCCATGTCCTCCGCCTCAAGTTCAATGCTTTCCTCTCGGTTTACATGGATGGCGCGGCGCAACATCTGCTCGCCAATCGTATCTAGCGGCTTGATGCCACGGTGACGAAACAGATACTCAGACACAGATTCGCGCGTAGGTGCGGCAAGGGAGGAAGGAATAAACGTGCTGTCCCCTTCTAGACGTAACAGCGTCGGCTGACCGTTCTCAATCTTCGCCACCGAACAATTGGCTGTACCATAGTCAAAGCCGATATACATAAATCCCTCTCACCGCAGAAAAAGTCGGCAATGCTACCTCAACCGTGGCGGGATTTCTAACATCCGTGTGCCCAAGCCAATCTGACTATCTGGGCCCGTGCCCCGCTATCCATTGTCATCTTGGTGAACCTGAATTACACCTTGTCGGCAAAATAGGCCATGTTTTTGCAGTCGTCATAAATTATTTTTGACCATCTCCTTGATGGTTCTTGCCTTAACAAAATGATCTAATTGATGGGTCTGTATCCACCAGGTTGCGGCTTCCATCAACTGCTCTGGATCGTCATTTTTGTTTTTGAAGAACGCATAAAATGACACACCGACATTCTCACCTTTCGCTTTGATTTTTTGATCACATACCGCTAGGATTTTCGCTCTCAGCTCCCCTCTCATGCGACCCTACCCTATCCTTAAATGAATAAATTCTGCTCTAATTCTAAAAGGCGCTTTTTCAGTGACAGACCGCCACCATAGCCAATAAGCTCCCCTTGGGTGCCGATAACCCTATGGCAAGGAATAATAATCGCCAACGCATTGGCCCCGTTGGCATTGCCAACCGCACGTACTGCGGCGTCATTACCAATCGATACTGCCAACTCTTGATACGTCACCCTGTCACCATATTGAATGTTGCTTAATGCACTCCATACCGACCGTTGAAAATCGGTACCCGCCAAAAGTAAAGGAAGGTCAAAAGTTTTTCGCTCACCCAAAAAATATTCCTCGAGTTGAGCACGAGTAGCAGCTAACACATCATCGCTCTTTTCTACAAAATCAGCGTAAAGAATCCGTTTAATGCGCTCATCAACAGCACTTCTCATCTTGCGATATCGGAAGTCACACAAGCAAAGCTTACCTTGATACGAACCAAGGATAAATTCGGCATAAGGGTGTTTATAATACTGGATATTTATTGTGTTCATTGTGCTCTTTTATAAATAGTTTTCCACTACCAACATGGATACTTGTCTTATCTGTTTCAACTTCTAGGTTAATTACCCCTAAGTGTTTCTAAAATTCTCATACCATCGCTTTTACAGCAACCACTGAAAAAATATGCCAATGCTTAGGGGTTCCGACCATTGTCGCGCCAGGTTCATCACGCTCTTTGAAACTGACTATTTCAAACTCTTCAAATAAGATCTCAACTTGTTCTTTACTCAACGGTGCCGTCGGTAACCGAAAATTCGTTGCCCAAGTATCTCTAGGCCCCATAAAATCACCTACAAAAACACCACCAGCCCCGATAGAAGAAGCAATTTTTTTCCATGTATTTTTAAACTCTACCGGATCAGCAAAGAACAAACTTGAGTTTGCTATCACTATGCCAGTAGAAGGATAATTGAAAGACTCAAAGGAGCACTCTGAAAGTTTAACTAGCGGCTTTGAACTAAACCTTTCTGAACATATCGCAATAGATTCTGGATTAATATCAAAGCCATACACCTGATAGCCTTGCTGCTCTAAATACGCTATCTCACTTCCGGTTCCACAACCGCAATCAACAGCGGTTTTCAGTCCAGACTGATCCAACTCAATGGCGAGTTCAGTGCGTGAATTGTGGGGGCGTAACAATGATTTTTCGTAGTACTGACGCCAAGTTGCTGAAGTATCATCCATAACGTTAAATATTCCAATAAAGTGAGCCAAATTAAGGTGTGAACAACGCTTATCCCTTAGCTAATCCATTGTGCGTAAGTACCAAAGCTGATTAAAACTGAAAATGCCAAGCGCTGAAAATTTCTCTTAAACACCTTGCCTGTTGCGTGCTAACCACTCCGAACGCAGCATCCCATATTTAACTGAATCGTAGTACTTGCCCTCGTAGTAACGAACTTTTCGCAATCTAGCTTCTTGCTGGAAACCTAATTTCATTGCTACCGACATCATGCGAGGGTTACCCGACCAGGTTGTCATACCAACACGCTCAATTTCTTTAGTATTAAATAAGTACGAAACCCAGAGAGGAATGGCTCGTGCTGCGATACCCTTCCCCCAATATGCAGAATCGTAAATGATGATACCAGCTTCAAGCCAGCGAGTTTCTTCACACTCCCAGTAACAATTTACTGTCCCAACAGGCACATCATCCACAGTGACTAACTGTAAGTCTGAACCATTTAGTAATCTTTGAAATGAAGATTTCTCAAATTGTTCTAGTGATGGATGTGTGTAAGGAAAGTAAGGGCCATTAAACTTTGTCCATTCATCATTTGAAACAATCAAAGAATGGAGGAATTCCAGTTCGTTTTCCTTGGCTGGTCTTATTTCTACTTCCATATATTCCTTAATACTTCCCGATTCTTTGTAGCAAACTAATACGGAGCACACCGAAACACTTTAAAAGTGGTACGTCCAAGTGACGCGAACTGTCATAAATTTGCTCGGACAAACTGCTCAACACTAAGATACCGTCCCTTGCTTTGGTAGTGCCCATCTAAGGCTAGGCCATCTTTTCTAGCGGAGCATTGTCATACCCAAAATCTTGAATCTCTCGAATGTAGCGCTCTATGAAGCCTTGAGGCGCGAGTTCACGCCATTGCAGCACATGAACCAACTCATGGAAGTGAAGCGGGAGATCGTGTGCAATTTTTTTCTTGACGTAATAAGTATCGTTATAGGTAATACCGTCCATGTCCATGTCGATAAAGTCTCCTAGACCAGCAACCCGAAGTCCTGGAAAATCAGGCTTTGGGAGTTCGTCGGTAACAACGAAGAATGCTGTCTTCAGAAATCCAGGCGAGTAGAAACCATTGAAATGTTCTTCAAGGACAGAGCAAGACCGACGCACTTCTCTATGTGAGAAATTCACCTGATGTATCCAACCCTCTATCTCTTCGATCATTACTCCTCCATTTATAATGATTAGCTCAGCTGCGGCCGCTGCTTAGCACTGGAAAACAGCTGCTTGTCTAATAAAGCAACGGGCTTGTTCAACACCCAAATAAAGTGTCGGCTGTGCGACACTTATTCTTATTTGCTAGCTGCCTGCCTTTTTAGGCTTTGGAGCCTCATCTTTCAAGGACCTTGTGCCCGGAGGAGTTGACGCTTTAGGTGGTGGAGGCGGCGGTGTTTTATTGGACATAGTCACTCCTTTTGATTGGTTTAATCGTTCTAATGAAATAGCAATAGCAGTTAGTTTCTGATTTAAAGTCTGATTAATTATTGGAGTTTCTTTTCTCGGAGAAGATACGTCTAGGTTACCAACAAAAAAATAATGAAGATGCTATTATGAAAGGTATGCTTGAATACAAAAGCCAACCGAAAGATTTATGTACATGCTCAGAGCGAATGTCATTTACTTTTGTATTGTGAGAAGAGCAATCCCGAAACTTATTGTGAACAAAATCAGACACCTACTTGTCTACGTCGACTTCTGACTGTGCTGCCTCTGGATATTGGGTGTTGTAAGTTCTAATACTCTCAGCATGCTCTAATAGTTTAGTTCTGTAATTGTCAATTTCGCTCGCTATTGGCATGCCTTCGTATTCATTTCCCCAAAAGGCTTTGACCAGATGTCGTACACAAAAAATAGCTAGCAACAAACAAGTTAATACGGAAAGTATGAAAATGCCAATAACGGGATAATTCTGCTCAAAATCTAACATTCTGATCATGTAGCTTAGTACTGCAAAGCCCGTAGCTATCAGTGCGAAATTAATCTGAACCCCGCGGATTCAACCGCGAAGTGCAACACTCTCGTCTGCAGCCTGGCATAACTTGTTAAAGATAACGCTAGGCTGCCTAAAACCAAGACATTTTCTTGGTCGAGCATTCAAGCGGGCCACAGCTTGCATCACCTCTTCTTCAGTGAGTTCACGCAGGTCAGTGCCCTTGGGAATATACTGCCTGAGCAGCCCGTTACTGTTTTCGTTTAAACCTCGCTCCCAGGATGAATAAGGGTGAGCAAAGTAAATCTCTGTCTCTAATGCCTCTGCTATTGCCTTGTGTCCGACAAATCCTGAACCATTATCCGCGGTGATTGTGTGCACATGCGCGGCGTACGGTCGAAGTAGCTCAATGGTGGCATCACGGACAGCATCAGCGCTTTTGCTGCTCACCTTTTTTACCAAGTAAAAACGACTGGTTCGTTCAGCAATGGTGACAAGCGCACCTGTGCCGTGTTTGCCCAAAACAGTATCGATTTCCCAGTCACCAAAACGCTCACGGGTATCAACAATGGCTGGCCGCTCATCGATAGAGACGGGGTCTGGTATCACACAGCGCTTGCTTGTTTTGCCCTTACGATAGCGTTTGTGCCCTTGGCGCAATGACTTATACAGTTTGCCGCCAGCCGCTTTATCCGTTGCCACATATTGATAAATCCATTCATGGCTGACAGGCATGCCCAACCGCGTGCTCACATGGCTAATCTGCTCTGGGCTCCAATCAACGTTCAGGCAGAGTTTRACAAAGTCGATTGTCATCGAAGGTATGCGCCTTTTGCCGGCATGTATACGTCGACTTGTCGTTAGCTGCTGAGCTTGAGCGGGCTCGTAACGGCCGTCCGGTAATCGGTTCCTACTTAGCTCTCTCGAGATTGTTGATTTTGACTTACAAAGGGTTTCGGCAATGACTGTTTGTGAACAGCCACGGGCCAAAAGGACAGAAATCTGGTATCGTTGTCCTTCGGTCAACTGCTGGTAACTCATGGTAATCACGTTTTGATTTTGGCGATGAGAAGCGTACCACTATCAGCAGTTGACTTCCTCTCGCCAGTTTAACCATGAGTGTTGCACTTATTATCTGAATTCAGGGCTTCCTAGGCTATTGACTTCAGCCCGCAACAAACTACGCAGCCCTGAGGTATACATTACACCNGCTGCTGAGCTTGAGCGGGCTCGTAACGGCCGTCCGGTAATCGGTTCCTACTTAGCTCTCTCGAGATTGTTGATTTTGACTTACAAAGGGTTTCGGCAATGACTGTTTGTGAACAGCCACGGGCCAAAAGGACAGAAATCTGGTATCGTTGTCCTTCGGTCAACTGCTGGTAACTCATGGTAATCACGTTTTGATTTTAGCGATGAGAAGCGTACCACTATCAGCAGTTGACTTCCTCTCGCCAGTTTAACCATGAGTGTTGCACTTATTATCTGAATTCAGGCCTACCTACTAACTTTTCCCGCACTTCCATTTCGTGAAAGTACGTTTTCTCATAGAGCTCGTACAAATGTTGCTTATTCATTTATCTCCGCTCTTAAACTAATTGAAAGCAGTAAACGACACGCATAACCGGAGCCGAAAAGTTGTATAGCGAGAAACGAGCGGCGCAGCTTTTTGGCGTCCGAGTTTATGGCATTGTTAGGCCTTCTCTGCCGGCTTAGAAAAGATACCTTACAGAAAGTAGAAGCTCATGAGCTTTCACATCAAAGGTAAGCGGTGAATTCAGCGTTAATGTACCATCATTGGCAGATCGACTGGATTTTGCTTCCCCATAATCGACATACGAATATGAAGCATCGAAGATGAATTGCTCATTGATTGGATAGATGGCGCCAAACATTGCTTTCCATGCGAAGTCACTTTCAGTATTTACCGCTATATTACTTTGTTCTATTGGAGGGGAGAAAGTAAACTTTCCAACTTTGTTTTTCGCATAACCTATTCCTAAGCCTACATAAGGCCTAGTTTTCCAACTCTTCTTCAGAACGGACGCCATGTCTACTTGGCCTACAAGCATAATTGATGTTGTTTCCAAATCAACTTTTCCATTAGTCCCTGCGTCAGGTGTGCCATTATCGGTATATGGTCCCTCTAAATCAAAACCTGAATTGTGTTGTAAAGAAAGTTCCGAAGTAAACCAATCATTTACCAAGTATCCAACACCTAGCTGGTAGGCAGTTGATTCACCAAAGTCAAAATCCACTTGATCTGGCGGATCGGCTAAATCACCAATAGTGCCATCATTGTCTATTCCAGACGCCACCCCAACACCGACCTTTATATATAGGTCATTCCGTGCCCCTTGAGCAATTGCCGTACTAGACATAATCATGAATGCCAGTACTGATATAAGTATATTCTTCATTTCTTCTCCTTTTTTCCCTCATTTCATTTTTGACGTTAGGAGCAGCAGATAAGGGGTATCTACTGGCCTAACGCCCGCAATCACGCGCTTGTCTCGTGAATTGCTTTGTTAGCTGAATTTATACATTGAACATTCTTGCACGCATATTTGCTGCAAACATAAACTGACCTAAAAACTGCTCAATGCTTAAAGAAGCTATATCGCTTGCCTTAATATTTTTAAAATTTCCGTTAGAATCGGCTAAGAGGTCTATTCGATTGTGTTTAAAAACACAAAAGTGCTTATTTGTTTTTGTGGGAAAAAACTCTCCTTCAGTAACGAATGCAAAGCCAAGAGATTCTTTATAACTGGGGCTACTTGGTGTACCACGTAAATACGGTATGATTTTGTGATCGTTCAACTCAAAACCGCAAACAATTTTGTTCTCTATTAAATAGTTAAGAAATTCCGTCATTGAATTGGCTAGTTCAGTAGAGGTACTATTAGCAAGCACACTTTTCAGATATTCTCGGGCGTCGGAACCTCTAAAAAATCGTCTATCTTCCATTACGATCCTCTCATCCTTTAGTTAAGTTAACTCATTAAAACATAAATGATAAACTCAGGTAGACTATTTGTTGTCATTCTAAAGTTTGAGACACGTTTTTTTCTGCTAACATTATATTAGTGTGCGTGCTCGATTTGTCGAAATCGTTACACCCCTGTTCTATCCATAAACTCATGATAAACATGCGGTTTTTCCATATATCTCATCAAGCCCTCTTCGGTGATAGTGTGCATGCCGCCTATCCCGGTTGAGGTGTTCACATTATCCCCGCGCTTGCACTTTTAACTGATTGATTATTCGTGTTTTTTGATTATTCGCCCAGGGAAAGTGTGAATCGGTCATGAGAAAGCGTGCATCTATAAGGGCGTTTTGTTGCATTTCACGCTACCGCCGTTGGTTAGCGGCATCCAAAAGGCCATGTAAGAGGCAGAAATATAAAGGGTAAGCGTACCATGGCGAAGAATAGCTGTTTAGACAGAATCGCCTAAAATGTTGGTGAGGTCAGGGTTTGGATGTTTGCGGGGAGTAGATGCAAAAAAGCCGCTGACTGAGCAGCGGCTTTTCTTTGTGTGGCGGAGAGATAGGGATTTGAACCCTAGAAGGGCTATTAACCCTTGCCGGTTTTCAAGACCGGTGCTTTCAACCACTCAGCCATCTCTCCGGAACGGGTCGTATAGTATGAGCAGAGGTGGCTGATGTAAAGTGACTTTTTGCACTTTTATCGCTAAACGCTGAAATAATCAGCAAACGCCCCTGCTCTATACCCAATGGCGCTGGGTCAGCGCCAAATCGGCTTAACCAAAGCGACCGTTAATGTAATCAGAGGTCAGTTTGTGCTCAGGGTCATTAAAGACTTTTTGTGTGCTGTTTACTTCTACCAAGTTGCCCAGGTGGAAGTAGGCGGTGCGGTCAGACACACGTGCGGCTTGCTGCATCGAGTGCGTAACGATCACGATGCTGAAGTTTTTCTTCAGATCGGCAATCAGCTCTTCAATGATCCCGGTGGCAATGGGGTCTAGCGCCGAACAAGGCTCATCCATCAAGATCACTTCTGGCGCGACCGCAATGGTACGTGCGATACATAGACGCTGCTGCTGACCGCCTGATAGACCTGTTGCAGGCTGATCGAGGCGATCTTTCACTTCGTTCCAAAGCCCTGCACGCGTGAGTGATTGCTCAACCAACGCATCCAGCTCGTCTTTGCCGTCAACTAGGCCGTGAATACGCGGGCCATATGCCACGTTATCGTAAACCGATTTCGGGAACGGGTTAGGACGCTGGAATACCATGCCCACTTGCGAGCGCAGCTCAACAATTTCGGTGTCACGATGATAGATATCTTCGCCATCCAAAATAATATCGCCCGACACTTGGCAGCCAGGAATGGTGTCATTCATGCGGTTGAGACAGCGCAAGAAGGTGGATTTACCACAGCCTGACGGGCCAATCATCGCCAAGACTTCTTTTTCACCAATATCTAGGCTGACATCGGTGATCGCTGATTTTGAGCCGTTCTCGTAATTGACAAAGACATTACGGGCAGTCATGCGTGGGTTTTCTACAAAAGGCACACCACACGTTTCAGTCGGTGCCGCCGTGTTTTGCGGCGTAGTTTCTGCTACTTCTTCAGTCATGGCTAGGTTGTTCATTGTTGTCGTCGTCATGGTTGTTTCTCCCGACTTACCAGCGTCGTTCAAGACGCTTACGCAGAATCACGGCACAGGCATTCATCAGAGCAAGGAATGCCAGCAATACCATGATTGCGCCAGAGGTGTTTTCGACAAAGCCCTTTTCAGGATTCTCTGCCCATAAATAAATTTGAACAGGTAACGCAGTGGCAGCATCCAGTGGCCCTGAGGGGATATCCACAATAAAGGCCACCATACCAATCATCAGTAGCGGCGCGGTTTCACCCAGCGCTTGCGCCATGCCGATAATAGTGCCGGTCAGCATGCCAGGCATAGCTAATGGCAACACATGATGAATCACCATTTGCATTTTCGATGCGCCGACACCCAAGGCGGCGTCACGTACCGAAGGTGGCACCGCTTTGATAGAGGCACGGCTCGAGATAATGATAGTTGGCAATGTCATCAGTGTCAGTACCAAGCCGCCCACAACCGGCGCTGAGCGCGGTAGGTCGGCAAAGTTGAGGAACACCGCCAGACCCAGCAAACCAAACACGATCGACGGTACCGCTGCTAGGTTATTGATGTTGATTTCAATAATCTCAGTGATGCGATTACGTGGCGCGAACTCTTCCAAGTAAATCGCGGCCGCCACCCCAATGGGGAAGCTTAACGCCAATGTCACCAGCAGCGTGTAAAAAGAGCCTACAGTCGCGCCCCAGATCCCAGCAAGCTCAGCATCACGGCTGTCACCATTGGTGAAAAAGCGCGAGTTAAACACGGTACGAACACGATCGTCCTCTTTTAGCTGGTTGAACCAACCAATGTGTTTGTCTTTAAACTGACGATAAGACTCCGGCAAGCTGCCATCAATATTGCCTTTATTAAATTGGTTGACGTTGTCGCCCGCGAGTGCCCAAATTTCAACCTCTTGACCCACTAAGTCAGGGTTGGCCGCCACACGGTCGCGCAAGTCGTACTCGGCGCCGTTAGACAGAAAACGGAACAGCTCACGTTTGTCACCACGCGATGTCACCTCCGGCATGGCATCAAAAATGGCATCTGCCAATACTGAGCGATAGCCCAGGTATTTAAGGGTCTCATCATTTAAGGGCTTGCCTTCAATACCTAGGTTTTCTTCACTTAAATCAACGGTCAAGCGAATTTCCGTGGTGTAGAAAGCGGTGTAGCCTTGCGAGACGATCGAGCCGAGCAATAAAACCAAGAAGGTAAACGCAAGGAAAATAGAGCCGATACCGTAAAAACGGAAACGTCCTTCTTTCCCGCGGCGCTTTGCTAAGCTGGCCCTTACCCTTGCGCGCTTTTCTTGCGCCAGTTGTTCGATTTTATCAGTCATATTGTTCCCGGTATTTCTTCACGATGTTCAGCGCAATCACGTTTAGTGCCAGTGTCACGACAAATAATGTCAGACCCAAAGCAAACGCAGCCAAGGTTTTCGGGCTATCAAATTCTTGGTCACCCACAAGAAGCGTGACAATCTGCACCGTCACTGTGGTCACTGAGTCAAGGGGATTAGCCGTTAGGTTGGCCGACAGACCCGCCGCCATTACGACAATCATGGTTTCGCCAATTGCACGTGAGACAGCCAGCAATAAGCCGCCCACAATGCCGGGTAACGCAGCCGGTAAAACAACCTTGCGAACCGTTTCTGACGGCGTGGCACCCAGTCCGTACGAGCCATCACGCAGCGATTGCGGTACGGCGGTGATCACATCGTCTGACAAGGAGGAGACGAAAGGAATAATCATGATCCCCATCACCGCACCAGCAGCCAATGCACTCTCTGACGACGCACTGCTAAAGCCGATCGCCTGTGCCACATCACGGATAAACGGTGCGGCCACCAATGCGGCAAAGAAGCCATAAACCACGGTTGGAATCCCCGCCAGGATTTCCAAAATCGGTTTGACGACACCACGCACACGCGGCGATGCATATTCGGCCAAATAGATCGCACTCATCAGCCCGACTGGCGCTGCGATACACATGGCGATAAACGAGATCATCAAGGTGCCGGTAAATAGCGGAATCGCACCAAATGAGCCACTGGCCGCTTGTTGATCAGCGCGCAATGCAATTTGCGGCGACCACTCAGTACCAAAGATGAACTCAGTGACCGGAATCATTTGGAAAAAGCGCAACGCCTCAAACAGCACCGAGAGCACAATGCCCAGTGTGGTTAAAATCGCGAGTGTTGAGCAAAGCAGCAAAAACGCCTGCATCACATTTTCAACGCGATTTCGAGCGCGAAGACGTAATCGCAGAGAGCGCCAGCCAAAGGCCAAACCCGCTAACGCGAGCGATGTCATTGCGGTGAAACGCAATGTCGTTCCCAGTTGGTTCAGCATTTGATAGTGGTCAGCCGCTGCCAACAAGACAGCATCGTCAGTTTGGGTGATGCCACGAGCGACGTTTCCAATCTGACTGTATAGCAAGTCCGCGTTGCCGAACTGCGTAGCATACGAATCAGATATTTGTGCCATCACCAAACTGTGGATCAAGTTGGGTTCTACCGCTTGCCACAACAATAAGAGAACCAGTGCCGGAATAGCCGCGAGAATCGCAACATAAGAGCCGTAATAATTAGGACGAGAATGAAGCTTACTCAATCCGCCAGCCGTGTCGGCGAGCTTGATTGAGCGTGCTCGAGCAATAAAAAAGCCTGAAATTGCAATTACAGCAATTACGGTCATCAGCATGGGTGTTGTCATTGTTCCTCCTGAACACGCACAAAGGTGGCACCTCATGTGTGCCACCTTTCCGTGTTCACACTGCGCTTACAGGTTTGGTTTTAGGTCAACTGCGGCGCTGCGTACTTGTTTCCATTCACTGTTGTCGAGTGGGATAAGGCCGCGGTCAGCCAGGTAACCCATGTTGCCGATAGCATCTTCAGCAGTGAATGCGGTCACGTAGTCTTTAAGACCTGGAATCACGTCTTCGTGTGCTTTTTTCACGTAGAAGTACAGTGAACGTGATACGGGGTAGTCACCGCTGCCAATCGCGTCAAACGTTGGTTCAACACCCGCGATTTTTGAGCCTTGTACCTTGTCAGCGTTTTGCTCTAGGAAGCTGTAACCGAAGATGCCAAGTGCGTCTGGGTTTGCTTCAAGCTTTTGCACGATAAGGTTGTCGTTCTCACCCGCTTCGATGAAAGCGCCATCTTCACGCATGCCGTGACAAATCGCTTTGAACTTGTCTTCGTTGCTGTCTTCAAGTGCAGCGACTTCTGGGTACTCGGCACAGCCTGCTTCCATGGCTAGCTCAACAAAGGCGTCACGTGTCCCTGATGTTGGTGGTGGACCTAGCACCTCAATTTTGGTGTTAGGCAGTGATGGGTTCACGTCTTTCCACGTGTCATTTGGGTTGTCGATAAAGTTGCCGTTGCCGTCTGGCACGGTTTTAGCGAGCGCGGTGTAGATCTCTTTTAAGCTCAGGTCATATTGCTGAGACATTTTCGAGTTTGCCAGCGCGATGCCGTCATAACCGATTTTGATTTCAACAATGTCGTCAACGCCGTTTGACTTACAACGGTCAATTTCCGAGCTTTTGATTTTACGTGATGCGTTAGTGATATCTGGGGTGTTTTCACCCACACCTGCACAGAACAGCTTAAGGCCGCCGCCTGAACCGGTAGATTCGATTTTTGGTACTGAGTATTGCGACGTGCGACCGAAGCGCTCAGCAACTACAGTAGCAAAAGGGTAAACGGTAGAAGAGCCAACGATGCTAATGTAATCACGGTTTGCGGCCGTTGCGCTACCTGAGGCCAGCACGGCCATTGATACTGTAGTCGCTGCAAAGAGAGCTTTAAGTTTCACATCAACCTCCAAGTCGATTATTTAAGTTAGTGCTGTGCAAATCATTTTATCTACACATAACGAAGAACTCGGTTAACGGGGAGACACATTAAGAGCACAAAGTGACAGTTCCTTTATGCAATCATGAAGGTTTGATGACAGCGCCACGCATTGGTAACAGATTCAAAAGTTGTTTTTACCACGCTGGCGCTGTGTGTATGGCGGGCTAGGATAGACTCATCCAGGGCTGATGCGCGTTGGCTAGATGCGCCATCGAACGCCCCGTCCCCCACCTTTTTTGATGAGTAAAGGCAATGATAGATGCCAAAGACAAGCTCTCGTTAGGCGCGTGTACCGAAGAGAAACCAGTAGATGGTGAAACCGCACTGGGTAAGCCGGTCGTTTTGTTTTTATGCGATGGTAAGCACGGTGCCTCTTTGATGGCTGCCGCGGTAATGAAAAACAAAGCAGACAGTTTTTTTGATATTCACTGCGCCTATACCACAGCCACCATGCCAACAGAGCAAGCGTCAAAGGCACTTATCCAGTTTCAGATCTCAACCGCGGGGATTGCCCCCGTTCCTCTGTCCGCGTTGACGTTAGAGTATGTTGACTACTTGGTCGCCGTTAACCCCGCCGCCGTACAATCTGGATTACCCTTGCCCCGTTACGGAAAGTTTGTACCTTGGGACGTGACCGAAAACAGTGATGCCGGCTTGGTTGCCGTGCTCCGGGCAGTCAATCAAAGCATCAATTATTTTTTATCTTTGTATTTGTTTCGTTGAGATATTTGTTTAATTGGTGCACTTTACTGCAGGAATGAAAAAGTGCGCCATTTAGCGCACTTTCTGTTGGTGGGTGATGCCGGTGAGACGGCTATAGCCTAAAGGCTTCCGCTTGCTCTTTGATGCTGGCGTTTTCTTTTTCCAAGCGCTCATAGGCTTGGCGGGTTTGCTCTGCCGTCTCAGCAAGTGATTCTGCCGCTCGGTGAATGGCCGACACATTTTGGTTCAAGTCGGCCGCTGCCGTGGTTTGCTCTTCAGTGGCGGTAGCAATCGCACCGGTCATTTCTGATACCTGCTGCGTGGCATCATTAATGGTATCAATCGCTTCTGCCGCACGCTTAGCATCATCCAGCCCTTTTTGCGTCAAGATTTGGCTATCGCTCATCACTTTGTAGGCTTGACGTGCTTTGGTTTGCAGACCTTCAATGATCTGGTTGATCTCATCGGTCGATGATTGGGTTTTAGTTGCCAACCCACGTACCTCATCAGCCACGACGGCAAAGCCTCGACCCGCCTCGCCCGCACGGGCCGCTTCAATGGCCGCGTTGAGCGCGAGCAAGTTGGTTTGCTCGGCGATGGTACTAATCACTTCCGACACTTTACCAATATTTTCACTGTCTTCAGTTAACGCTTCAATCACTTGTGATGCTTCGTTAACTTGGTCTTTAGCCGCGACGCTTTGCTGATAAGATTGTTCAAACGTTTGTCGGCCTTGCTCAGCGTATTCACGCGATTTATCAGTATGCTCCGCCGCAGTAACCGTGTTGCTCGCCACCTCCCCAAAGGTCGACTCCATTTGCGTCATCGCACTGGCAAGCTGTGACAGCTCGCCACGTTGTTGCTCAACACTGTTTACGGTATGACTGACCTGGGTCGATAGCTCATCACTGACTGTTTGTAATCGCTTAGTGCCTTTTACTAAAGACCCTATCAGCTCGGTAATGCTTTCTTGCATTTGCGCAAAGGTATTGGCTGCTTGTCCCAGCTCGTCGCGGTTAAACGTGTCGAGATCCAAACGTTGGGTAAGATCACCGCTTTCCACACGCTGCATCTGACTAACTAGCTGCGCCAGCGGCCCACGTATGCGCTGTTGTAGCAATAACGCCACACCCGCCATCAGCACAACCAGAGCAACAATCACGGCCATACCAATGTAAATGAGACGCTCGATTTTTTCCGACTCTCGCGCTTTTATCGCATTGGCCTGGTCTTCCAACGTCTCTTGCAACGTGGCAAGGTTCGCGACTATCTGGTCAAAGGGCGCCAACATGGGGCCCAACATTTTACGGCGCGCATCATCAAGTCGGCCATTATCGATCAGCGAAATGTAATCGTTTTGCATGTCGCGGTAATTGTTGAGGCGTGTCTCGATGGTGTCTACCGCCTCTGTGTTGCTATCACTGACCGTCAATGTCTTCATTTTGTCGAGCGCTTCACCCACCTCTTGATCGTTGCGCTCAATTTTCACCAGAATATCGCGATGCTCTTGTTTGACATCGGTTAAACCGTAATCGAGTGCGAAGCGGCGATAGGTAACGGTAAAATAGCGAAGATCAGACACAGTACTCAACAGGCGAACATTGCGCTCTACCACATCATTAAACTGTGCCTTGACGGTGTTTATCTCGCTGAACAGATACGCCCCACTCGCCGTAACCGCAATGCCTAGTGCAATAAACACCACGCGTAAATACTGTATAATCGTCATTGGTTACCCCTCTGCCCCTAATTCCACTGTAAAGTTACTTGTTTTTTTGCGCACGAGGTAACGGGTACGGCCTATTGCTGCAATAGGTTCATTCTCGGTAGGGTTTTTCTTGGTGGCCTTTTTGCTGCTCACACCACAATGAGCAGCAATCCATGACAAGCCACAACAGCTATCGTCAAGCGGCCACGCATGGTTTGATAGGCAGAGGACGTGTCTTCACTCTCGCTTTTTCGGATCCATTTTTCCGCCAGCCATACCGCTAAATAACCGGTCGCAAGCAGCCCAGTCGCGATCAGGTATTGGGTCGCGCCTTGAATAAGCGCCCCCCAAGCCAAGAGTGCAAACAGGTTGCTCAGCAGTAACGCATTGCGGCTGAGTTTATGATAAAAATGATCGATACCATTACCCCATAAAACGCCGGACAAAAAGCTTAAAATCACCGCGCTGTAACTTAAAAAAAGCTGCTCACCACTGAGACCAAATAGGGTCAGATCGGCCCAAGTGACAAGTACACCGCCAATAAAAGGAAGCAAGCCAAGGTAGCCCAGTTGCAGCATGGTATCGCGTGAAGCGGATTGTGGTTTCATCACTTGACTCCTAGACAATCTATTCCAATTCTTATCCGTTCTCAGTGTACGAAGACAATCCCCCACTGGCCGTTATATAGACACACTTCGCTGCTTTTATCAGCACTTCGACCCACAATAATGTGATTGATGACTCTTTTTTTGCAAAGAATGTTCGCGTTGCGTAAATTGTTGCGCGTTTTGTTATTTAAAGAGGAACGATTCATGTCAACACGAAGTACGTCGGATGCGAGCAATGCGCGTGCATTGCAGCATCCGTTTGCTGATTGCGTCACACAAACCGGCCTGTTTAAAGGTGTTCATAAAAATATGATGATCGCCGCCACGCTCCTGGTTTGTGTCTTCGTGTTTTTTACCGGATTTAATACTGATTTAGCCGGTCGTGTATTTGCCGCGGCACGGGGCTGGGTAGAGTCGACCTTTGGTTGGTATTACATGCTGGTTCTGGTGCTATTACTCGTCGCTAGCTTGACGATTGCCGTCACGCGTTTAGGAAACATTCGGTTAGGTGATGACGATGACCGCCCCGAATTCAGTACCTTCTCGTGGTTATCCATGTTGTTTTCCGCGGGTGTCGGCGTTGGCATACTGTTTTTTGGGGTAGCCGAACCCACGCTCTACTTTGATACAAGTGGTGCGTTCGGCTACCCCAACAACCCGTATGCGGATATGGCCGGTGCCACCACCATGGGCTTTGATCGCGCCGCCGATGCCTTGCGTGTCACCTACTTCCATTGGGGCTTTCACGGCTGGGCAGTGTATGTGATTGTGGGTCTTGCGCTCGCTTATTTCTCATTTCGGAAAAAACTGCCTCTCGCGCTACGTTCCACGGTGCACCCTCTGATTGGCGATCGTATTTACGGCCCAATCGGCCATATTATCGATATCTTGGGAGTGCTTGGCTGCGTGTTCGGCGTCGCCACCTCGCTGGGGCTCGGTGTCAGCCAGATTGCCGTGGGGCTGGATCGCCTCTTTGGCGTCGACCCAGGCGTGATGACGCAAGTTATCCTCATTGCTCTGATTTCTGTGGCGTCCATCTTGTCGTCTCTCTCCGGGGTCGGCAAAGGGATCCGAATCATTTCTGAGTGGAATATCATTGTATCGGCATTGGTGATCGCCTACTTTTTATTCGGCGGGCCTACGGCTTGGTTAGTGCAGATCTTTGGTGCCTCACTGAGCGACTATTTGGTCGAATTTATCCCGATGGGACTCTGGTTCCCAGAGGCGCAAGGCCCCTCTGCGTGGCAAAACGCCTGGACCATTTTCTATTGGGGATGGTGGATTGGCTGGGCACCCTTCATTGGCTTGTTTATCGCCCGTATCTCTCGCGGCCGCACTTTGCGCGAGTTTGTGGTTTGCGTGCTGTGTGCGCCAACACTGATGATTTTTGCTTGGCTGGCGATTTTTGGCGGCAACGCGTTGCATCAAGAGCTTGTCGCTGATGCCGGGATTGGCACCGCTGGGATTATTGATTTGGTCAATGGTTGGGACTTACCTGCGGCGCTGTTTGCTACCGCTGACGGGATTACTGGTGGCGGGGTCTGGGGTTGGATTCTCAACGCCATGATGATCTTCTTGCTGTTTAGCTGGTTTATCACCTCGTCAGACTCAAGCACCCTCGTGCTGACCACGATTTTGTCGATGGGCAATGACAACCCGCCCAAGCGCTTTCGGGTATTCTGGGGCACCATGATCGGTGCAGTCGCCGCGGTATTGTTGGTCGCCGGTGGGTTACGAGCTCTACAAACCGCGAACATGGTTACCGCCCTACCCATCAGTGTGTTGGTGATCTTAATGACCATCAGTGTGATGAAGTCTTTACTGGCAGAGTCGGTGGGCAAATCTACCGCCTCGACACCATCCAAAGCGAGTAGCTAGAGCACACTCTCGGACTAAAAAGCGCCACCCGATGCGGTGGCGCTTTTTCTTTGCGGCGAACGTCAAGACACTGAGGGGGTTCCAACGGCCATCGCCAGCACACTCACCGGATGCAAGGCTTCCAGCGACGTGTTTTCTTCAATTTGCCATTTACAGGTTTCACAGTCGGTGATCGCAAAGTCCGCCTGCGCCGCTTCAATCTGAGCAAACAAGCCACTGCCAATGGCAATCGAGGTTTGATAGTTCTCAGTTTTAAACCCATAGGTACCTGCCAAGCCACAACACTCGCTATCGAGCACAATCACCTCTAATCCCGGGATCATACGCAATAGCTCAATGGTAAACATCGCATTACCACTGCGCTCCAAGTGACAAGGGGTATGATAAACCACCCGCTTATTCATTGGGTTGAGCTTGGGCATCTCGCCATTCATGGCCGCTTTGAGTAAAAAGCGAGTCACAAAGCTGATTTGCCCTACCACGTGGGCGTTATCCACTCCCAGTACGTGGGGATACTCTTCTTTTAACGTCAGCGCACACGATGATGAGGTAGCGATCACAGGGCGCTCTTCGGCAACCGCGTCGGCAATCATCGCGGTATTGGCGGTCGCGTTGCGGCGCGCTTTATCGTAAAAGCCATTGGCAATTAAAGGCACGCCACAGCACTTATGTTTTTCGAGCAATTGCAAGCCGTACCCCATCGCATTCATCACTTTCACCAAGTCTTTACCAAGCTGCGGATTGTTAAAATTCACATAGCAGCCGTGGAAGTAACTGACTTGTTTGGGATAATCCGCTTGTGCCGCCGCTTGGCTTTTCATCCAACGCCGAAAGGTGCCAAAAGAGTACTTGGGTAAGGATTTATGTTTATCCACCCCAATCGTGGCATGCATCACCGCTTTCACTGGTTTCAGATCGGTCATCACGTTTACCAGTGGCGCGACTGGATTAGCAAGCGTGCCAAACAAGTCGGTATGGCTCAGCACGTAATCACGCATCAGCTTAGGATTGATGTTTTTCTTGCCGTGTTTGCCGCGCGCTACCGCAATGATATCGCCAATTTTCACCCCGGAGGGACAGGCGGTCTCACAGCGTTTGCAGTTGGTGCATAACTTGAGCAGGTCATCATAATACTCAGGGTTTTTGATCCGCAGGCGCTCACCATCCGGGCCACACTCTTTAGAGCCAGGATACGCAGGGTTCGCTTTTGATACCGGACAATACACAGTACAGACCGTGCATTTAATGCATTGGTCAAAGCTGGTGGGTTGCGGCGCATGGTCGCTATAGTCACGCTGTTTCAGCCATTCAGTTAGCATGGGACGCCTCCTTAGCATTCGCCATCACAGCGAGCGCACGTTGCGCGGCGGCGTAGCCGGTTGCGATCGCAACGCCACCGCCACAGCCTTCATAGACGGGGTCGTAACCACTGAGTACCGCGCCACACACAAACAGGTTTTGGCAACGTTTGCCGCGTGCGGTGGGCCGCAGTTGGTTGTCGGTGTTAATGCCAAACGCCATAAAGGGGTGGCTTTGCTGACTGAAAAAGTCGTCGTTGCGCCACTCACTCCGATCAGGGCTTTGCACCATATCTAACCCCAACGTCGGTTCGCTCACCTGAGTGCGGTCGGCATTGAGACCGCGGCTAAAGTAGCTGCCCGTGGCCAGGATCACCGCCTCTGCAGTTAAGGGAATATCTTCGAGCTGACGCGTATGCAGGGCGGTAAGGCGACCATTGTCGTCAAACTCACCGCCGGTCACTTGATCGCCACGCAGCAATATCCCACCCGCGCTAGCAAAGGCCCGCTGTAACGCACGCTCAATACGGATCCCCAGCAGCGAGGGCGGCATGGTCGGCACTTCGTGAAAACAGCGATCGGTGCGCTGTTTCAGCGCATCCATACCTCGCTCACCTGCCACATCGGCAATAATGGCGGGTAAAATCACCAGCTCATCTGGGCCAGATTGCGCAATTAACTGCTCGCACAGGCTGTCAAAGGCCTCAGGTTCCGCCAACAAACGGGAAAGATCCACCGAGCGCAGCTCGTTGCGGTTGCGGCGTAATCGCTCGGCACCCGGAATCGACAAAGTAATGGTGCGACTTGGGCAGGATGCAAAATCACGCTGGGCGGTAATGGTATCTTTCGCTAAGGTCGGCTGTGCATCGCGATAGCCTTCAATGGCGACAAAACACAAACCAGAGAAACGTCGCGGGCCGCGATGCTGATAAACATGCCCTTGCGACAGCCACGTCAGACGCACGGTGCCCAGAGGCGTAATACGGCCGTGGTTGGCATTATCTTCTTGATGATACAGACACACCTTTTGCGCACTCAGTTGGTGTTGGAACCAAGCGAGTGACTGGGTGATCTCATCTACACTGACTTTGGCATAAGGATGCTCAGGATGTTGGCGCACCAGTTTCGGAATCGCTTCAAAAGGCTGACTGACCGGTTCACCATTGGGGAAATGGCCCAATACATCAATCGAGCCTGACGAAAAATGCAGCGCGCTTTGTCCGGCGCTAATCATCACGGTTTTCTTGCCCGCTTCCAGTGACCGCAATGCGGCAGTAAACCCGGCAATGCCGCCACCAATCACTGCGATATCGTAGTGGATCATTGTGATACCTCCTGATCAGCCGCTGATGTCGATGTAGCACGCTTTATCTCAGCGCTACTATGTGGTGTCTTCGGCGGCGTTGGCACCTCACCGGCGCCAAATAATCCTTGATAAATCCAATAACTAAATTCGGCTTCGCGTAGCGCGTCCCCCCAAAAAATGGGTTTCACGCCTTTCCAGCGCTCTTCAAGAAAGTCCACCAACAGCCCTGCACTGGCTTGGCCATCAATTCCAGCCAGTTCACTGAATAAGCTGGCGGCACGATAGCTGCACAGCTCACCCTGACAAGGCCCCATACCCAAACGGGTGCGCCGACGCAGATCGGTAAGATTTTTCACATCCAGCGATTGAATGGCATAGTTCACCTCGCCCTTGGTCACCATTTCGCATTCGCAAATTACCGCTTGGCTATCGTCACTTTCATCTAAAAAATGGCTAACGCGCTCACCATGACGGTAATAGGCGGATTGATAGACAGGTTTCACCAAGCTGGCGCTGGCTTTACGGATCCCTTTAGAAGGCTCAGAGCCCGGTAGCGGACGGGTCGCAGTTTGGCAACGGTTGCGGTTACCCAGTTTTTCAGCCACCAAGTCTGTGGCTTGCTCGGCCATCAAACGATAGGTCATGAGCTTACCACCAGTGATAGTGATCAAACCTTCCAGCCCGTCGCGTGCTTGGTGGTCGAGTAACACTATGCCACGACTGATATTACGGCCACTGCCATCATCATCTACCGAAACCAACGGCCGTACGCCCGCGTAGGCGCGCAACACGCGTGTATTGGCCATGATGGGGGCGAGCTTAGCCCCTTCGCGCATCAGCACATCCACCTCTTGTGGCGTCACCGCGAGTTTATCAATCTGATCGTACTCGATGTGCTCAGAGGTGGTGCCGATTAAGGAAATGGTGTCACCGGGCACCAAGATGTCAGCGTCTGCCGGTTTCCGACAGCGGTTGATCACCCGGTTGTTAATCCGATAGTCGAGGATCAGCAATGAGCCCTTGGCGGGGAACATTTTGATATTCAAATCGGCATACTCGCAGATTGTCTGCCCCCAAATCCCTGCAGCATTGATCACTTGCTTGGCCATAATGGCAAAACGCTCGCCGGTGAGGGTATGCAAACACTGGACGCCTTGCACCGTCGCCCCTTGACGAATTAATCCCATCACTCGGGTATGGTTAAACACCTTGGCGCCGTGTTCTTTGCCGTCCAACACATTCGCGGCACACAAGCGAAACGGATCGATAATGCCATCTGGTACCTGTACCGCGCCATTCATCGCTGGATTCGCGTTGGGTTCGAACGCTAACGCTTCACGTGGTGTCAGTTTTCGGGTCGGAATACCGGCTTTATCGCAACTGGCAATAAAGGTGTCTTGGTACGCCAAATCATCTTCCGGCAAGGTGATAAAAAGTCCGCTGGTATCTTCCACGCAGTGGCGAGCAACGGATTTAAGGATGGTGTTTTCTTGAATGCATTCACGGGCCGATTCGGTATCTGTGACCGCGTAACGAGCCCCAGAATGCAGCAAGCCATGGTTGCGCCCCGATGTCCCAGCCGCGATATCGTCACGTTCGAGCAAAATGCATGAGATGCCACGCAGTGCGCAATCTCGCATAATGCCGGTGCCGGTTGCACCCCCACCGATGATGACCACATCCGTTTCAATATACTGGCTATTTGGCATGGGGCCTCCTTGTTACTGTATCGTAACGGGAGTGTGGCATTTTCCGTGTCACAAAGACGGCGAGATCATCACATAATGCGCGAATTCGAAACGAAAACTCACACTTGTTTGATTTAAGACAAACTTTTAGCCGCCAAAAGACGCGCGAATGGTGACACGGGAAACCGCGGCCACAAGGAGCTGGCTCGACAATCACCGTGAAGCGTGGGTGAAATGATCAGAATCGATGCGATGCACAACAAACATATTAGAAAATGCGCGAAAACGCGCATTGTTAATAGGTTGTATAATTACTTGTTGCTGGTGCGGGTCACTAAACGCTGGCGTGTCATATACCCGCGATAACACAGAGCCACCACAAAACATAACCCTGCGGGAAACAGCAGGGCAGCAAAATGGAAGTGCGCAAAGAGCGCTGCGCCCACTACCCCGCCGACAATAAAGCCAGACGTGATCAGTAAAAAGAGCATCAGTTTGCGCTTATCCACTGGATTGCCGCGTAGCTTCCCCCCTAGCATTAATCCTAAATCGGTAAAGATGCCAGTTAAGTGAGTTGAGCGCACAATCGCGCCGCTGTAGGTGGTCGCCATCGCGTTCTGCAAGCCGCACGCTGCCGAGGCGGCTAACTGACCAATGGCAAACCCGCGAGACAGAAAATAAAACGCCACCATAATCAGCCCAGCTTCAACAAACAGTGCCGAGTCATAATGGCGGCCCAATTTAAGCGCACTGCCATGCAATAAGCATCCGGAAATCGCGGCACCGAGAAAAAAAGCCAACAATAAGCCACCCAGCTGGATGACTTGTGTCCATTGGCCTGCAAACAACCCCGAGCCAAATTGCGTTGCGGTGCCTGAAACATGCGACACGGCTTGATGTTCAAAGCCCAACAAACCGATCGCATTGATGGTACCGGCGATCAGTGCTAACACAAACGCCCCGGCTTCAACCCACCGAGGCAAACGGGTAATCATTGGCTTTCCTAGTCGTTATTGGATGAGGAGGATGGCTGGTCGAGCCTATCCAGTTGGTTGTGGCGGATCATCGCTTGTAACTCGTCCACATAGGCTTGGCCTCGCTCTGAATAGCGTACTAATCCATTGGCAAGTGCTGTGCCAGACAGCGGTTTATTCTGCTCACGCAGGTTGGCGCGGATCTCGCGTAGCCCTTGATACGCGGCATGGGTATTCAAGTTGTTGATGTAGCTTTGTACCGAGGCTTGCGGGTTATCAAAGGCTGCGACTTCGTGCACTTTCCCTTCCGCGCGTTGATTAGGCACCAGTCCACAGCCTTTACTAAAGCACCACTGTCCGAAGTAATTATTCCCTTCACGCGCAAATCGCGACGTGCCCCACGCACTCTCATTGGCTGCCTGCGCTAACACCAACGACGGCGGAATGATATCCACCCGTTGGATCAGTGCCATCCAATCCGCGTCGTGGCCGACATCAAAGTCTGCCAGCTCATACTGTTCGGCAAGTGCTTGGACGCGTTTTATTTCTCGGCTACTTAACTCACTTGTACGCGCGTGCCATGCCATTAATGCAGTGCGATCCGCCAGTACTTGGCTGTTAATGGCATTAACCACAGGAGTGAAGTAATCAAAAAACGCTTGCTTGCGCTCAGCACCCGCGGAAAAAGATTGGAAGTCAGGAACAAGGGGAGCTTTGGGTTGCTGGCGAGAAATCAAAATAGTAACGGTCACAGCAAAAATAGCCATGCCAATAAAGACGAAGGTACGATGTTTCATAGTGTCCCTAAAGTTGTCGATGTGGGCAGTACTATACGCGAAATACCTGATGGCGACGAATGCCGCCCTTTCAACTTAGCGCTGGCCGGGTGACATCATGTTTTCATGGGTAAGATGACCCGAAAACATGCGCCCCCTATATCACTATGGTCAATCTCAACATGGCCGCCGTGGCGAGTGACAATTTGTTTGACGATCGCAAGCCCCAAGCCATAGCCGGAACGCTTTTTATCGCGGGAACGATCCGCACTGTAAAAGGCATCAAAGATAAACGGCCAGTGTGATGGGTCAACGCCCTCACCATCATCGTGGACCGCAATCACCAGCTGAGTGTCCTCACAATACACACGCACGGCTATTTGACTGGTCGCATATTTCTGAGCATTACCAATTAAGTTGGTGAGCACCCGTTTTAGCAGGTGTGGATCCGCCTCAACACTGGGCAAGTCTTGCGGCGCATCCAAACTCACGGACTGAGTGCTCAGCGTTTGCCAACGCGGCCATTCCTCGTGTAGCCACATCGCAGTATTCAATGTCTCCGGGTTAAAAGGTGTATTGGGGTGATCGACACGTGCCAAATAAAGAAGCTCGTCAATCAATCCTACCATTTCATCTGTATCTTCAACGATGCTGACGATTCTCTGTTGCTGCTTGGGGCCCAGTTGGCTCTCACTCAACAATTCAGCTTGCCACTGGATCCGAAATAAAGGCGAGCGCAATTCGTGCGCAACCGCATTGGTTAGCGCTCGACGACTACTGACCAAACTAGCAATTCTGTCTGCCATATGATTAAAGGTCGCGTTTAAACTACCCACGGTATACTGACTCTTTGTTGACGCCCGCGCTTCTAAATTGCCGTTGGCAAATTGGAGAGCCGCTTGCTCGAGTGACCGTACTCGTCGGCTGAGAAACCGCACCATGAAAAAACTGTAGAGGGCGAAACCAAAAAAGAGAAAAACAAACAGCAGATCTTCATTAAACTCAATTGCCCCGTGTAGCTCGGAATCCGCCGCGGTTCGTAAGCTGTAGATTTGCTCCTTATCGGCGAGGCGGAACCATAGGGTTTCGTTTTTATCGTCAAACACCGCGGAAGGATCGAGTTGGTGGGAAAATGCCCCATTCAAATGGGACGGAATCGTGCCAAGCTGGTGTACGGATAATGAATATTCGACGTTATCGGCATAGCCTTTTAGCGCGCCTAAAGCCTTTTGTGTTCCGGCCTGTGACTCAATCAACGCTAACATATCAACGACACTTTCAGCCTGTCGCTTCGCCAAGGTCGCCTCATAGTTTTCCGTCAGTTCATACACGAGGTATTCGTAGGTCAATGAGCTCACCATAAAAATGACGATCAGCCCAAAGAAGAACTCTAAATATATCCGACGCATTGCTCACCACTCATACATATTTCTGTTATGCATTTACCATGCATCAGGCACAAATAAGTAACCTTTTCCGCGCACTGTGATAATTTTTTTGGGATTGGAGGACGTATCACCCAGTTTTTTTCTCAAGGTCACAATTTTATTATCTACCGTTCGATCAACACCGTCATACTCAATACCACGTAATGCACGCGTTAACGTATCTCTTGTATGCACCTCGTCAGGCTGACTTGCCAGGTGCCAAAGCAATGCAAATTCACTGTCTGTCAACGCGATGGGCTCATCGTCTAGCGAACAATAGCGTCTCGCCTCATTGAGTGCCAACACACCATAATTAAGAACACTGGGTTTAGACGAGGAGGCCGCAGTGTCGTCTCTAAGCTGGCGCAGTTGCACTCTTACACGCGCCATCAGTACCCGAGGTTTAATCGGTTTACTAATAAAATCGTCCGCGCCAACTTCTAGTGCTGCCACATGATCGAAATCATCATCACTAGCCGTTAGCATCACAATTCTGCCTCTAAATCCATCACGGATTTGTCTGCAGATTGTCAGCCCATCATCACCGGGTAGCATTAGATCGAGTAAAACCAAGTCAGGCTGCGCGGAAATAATATAGTCAGCCGCCCCTGTACCTTCAGCAAGTGCTGTTACGCGATAGTCTTGTGCATCAAAATACTCTGTCAGCATTTCTCGCATTTTGGGGTCATCTTCAACAACCACTAAGTGCAGTTTCTCTTCCATTAACCTTGACCTAGAAAAATAAGCAAACCAAACGCTTTGGCATAAACCATTAAAAACTCAGTGCTTCTACAGATGTAGATACCACGACAGTTATACGACAAATCATGACACTCTGCAGATACATTACCGCGCTCTTCAGCCGTAAAGTACCACTCAAACGTTCACCCTTTAAGCGAACGTTCCCAAAAGCAATGACTATAAGTCATACGTTCTTAAAAAACACCTACGACAAATAATAGGTTCTTTACAATGAAAAAATTAGCACCTTTAGCTTTACTGATTCTCGCACCAACAGTTTATGCCTCTTCTTATATGGGGATGGAATTTGGGGCTGGTAGCGCTGATGTGAGTGGCTTAGATAGCAGCGATTTCAAAAGTGATCTCGAGGACCGAGGAACCGTCAAGCTGTACGGCGGTAAGTATATCACTGACTCAGTGCGCGCTTACGGCTACTGGCAGTCGGGCGCGTCGAGTAAATCGACCGTGAAAGCAGGAGATGAAGAGCTGTCGTTGGAAAATACTGATTATCAATTCGGTATGGGCTTAGACTATATCCACGAGTTCACTGACAATTTGTACGGCATTGCGGGTGGTACGCTAGGCTATCAACGCAGCAAGCTAGAAATTAAGGACAAAGATGCTCTGGGGACTGACAACTACAACCTCAGAGACTCTGGCCTAGCGAGCGACGTCAATCTCGGACTTGGATATCGTTTTAACTCCGGTATCGCTTTGGAAGGCGGCCATAAATACGGCTTAACGAAACAAAAGTATGCGGAAGGTATTTCCTTCAAGAACCCAAGTGTGTTTTACCTCGACGTTAACTATAAATTCTAACAACACGCTCACAGACGACAGTTGGCTAAACTTACGCGGACAGACCGTTTAAGCTAAGACAAAGACACTATCTCGACCCCTTATCCAAATAGGCATCCACTCAGTGGGTGCCTATTCTTCTTTCATTAGCAATGACAACGAGGCGTGACAAGCAATGGCTGGTCAAATATCAGTTCTACGTGTCAACTCGACCAGCCGTTAATATGGCAGCCGACTCATAGCGCTCTTATCATAGTTAACTGTTTGCCCCGTAAAAAATACTTGCCTGTTCCTCTGCCTATATTTGCTGTCGAGTGTTTTCGCCCAATGTAACATTTTGTTACTTTTCTAGGCACCATGAGGTTGCACCCTTTACAAGGGGCCATTTCCCCATTGTTATTACACGTCAATTGGCGACATATTCGCGACTTTTCTCAGACTCACGCGCTAGGATGCCCATGAAAAACATTTTATTTTTACCCATTGCGATGTTTGCATTCGGGATGGATGCCTATGTCGTGGCAGGCATTATTCCGGAAATTTCGACCAGTTTTCAGATCACAGACGCGCAAACCGCACAAATGGTGACGGCTTTTACCTTGTGCTACGCCCTTTCTGCGCCAATCTTGGCGACATTGTTGGCAGGCTTTCCGACCAAAAAGGCACTCGTGTTATCGATGTTGATGTTTATCGCCGCTAACCTTGTCACCATTTTCAGCACGCACTTAACCATGTTACTGGCAAGCCGCGCGCTAGCCGGCATAGGGGCAGGCATTTTCTCGCCTTTGGCCGCGGCAAGTGCCGCCTCTTTGGTGCCAGCAGAGAAGAAAGGTCGCGCACTGGGGCTTTTATTAGGTGGTATGAGTACAGGCACTGTTGTCGGGGTTCCCGCCGGTCTCGCTCTGGCGACTTGGCTTGGATGGTAAGGCGTTTTCGCTGTCGTGATCGGTATCGCGATCATTGGGCTTATTGGCGTGGTGCTGGCTGTTCCTCAGATCTGTGTCGCCCCGCCGCCATCGCTAGAAGCACGCGTCGCGTTACTCGCCAGCCGGTCCGTGTCTGCCACCATCACTGTCACCTTCTTGACGGCTGTCGCCAGCTTGGGGCTCTATTCTTATCTCGCGCCTGTGATTACGGGCATCACACAACAAACCAACCTCACGCCCTATCTATGGGTTTGGGGCCTAGGCGGCATGGTGGGCAGCTTCACCATCGGCCATTTAATTGACTGGGTAAAACTCCCACGAGCCATCTTGCTCGGGATACTAACGCTCATGTCCGTGGCCATCTTGAGCATACCGAGTAGCTTGGCGTTGCCCTCAATCATTGCCTTTGTGCCATTCTTTTTATGGGGTGCGGCCGGTTGGTCGTCGCTCGCGCCACAGCAACACACACTGATTAGCCTCCAACCGGAGCAAAGTGCCGCAGTTGTTGCGCTCAATAGTTCATCAAACTACCTAGGTGGTGCGGTGGGTACCCTTTTGGGTGGGCTGTGGCTCGGCCACGGCCTTTCGGTGACTGAGCTTGTCTATGCCGCCGCAGCCGTCGGTGGCATAGCAATCGCTATTCAAATCGGGATTCTACGCAACAATACTAACTCCGTGATAAAAGAGTGCAAAAGCGCTTAGCCAGACAAGAATCAACTCGGCTCAGATCTTAAACGTTACGCTTACTCGCCGCCATATAAACAGGAATACTGCAGGTGGTGTTGTTCGCATCTAGTAATAATGAGCTATATCCTCAAAATATGTTCGCTTGCAGCAAGGAAGCAAACCGCTATGTCTTACGTGATACTTGCTCGTGTGTCGTGTGATCTTGTGCTTGTTCTGGCGGTGCAAACAAGCACTGCCATCGTTGCCGAACGCTCAGATCGGGCTGCGTGGCGTCTCGCCACATTTGTTGCCATTCTGCAAAGGTCACCACCAGAGGGTTGAAACTGTTCACTGGCTTAGGGATCCCATAGCGCACCGGCTCAGATTCCGGCTCGAAGGTGCCAAATAACTTGTCCCAAATGATCAAAATGCCCCCGTAGTTTTTGTCGATGTACTGAGGATTTACGCCATGATGAACGCGATGATGAGACGGAGTGTTAAAAATCCACTCCACAGGCCCCAGTGTCTTTATCCATTGAGTGTGAACAAAAAACTGTAACCCTAAATTCAGCAATACAACAAACACCACCCATTGCGGCGGAAACCCAATCACCACCAGGGGCAGCCAAAACAGCCACATCCCTGCCAGCGGGTACATTAAGCTTTGGCGAAACGCGGTGCTAAAGTTCATGCGCTCTGAGCTATGATGCACCACGTGCGCCGCCCACATCCAGCGCACACGATGGCTAGCACGGTGAAACCAGTAATAACAAAAATCCTGCGCAACCATCAGTAATAAAAACAGGCTCACCGACATCTCAATGTCGAACAGCCGCCAGCCAAACCACCACAAATACACCTTGGCAATCAGCAACCCTGTCAGTAAATCTGCGGCTTGATGCAGCCCCGCCAAGGTAAAGTTACAGAGCACTTCCGGCACGTTATAACGGGCATTGTCGCCCAGTTTTCCTCGGCGCAGCGCCACCCAGTACTCTCCCAACATGCATAAGAAAAACACGGGAGCCAGCACAAGCAGTAGCCATTCGGGGTGGGAGATCAGTTCGGTCACGGAGCCTTTATCGCACGGTACAGTTTACTAACATATTAGGTGTTTTTGCCCAACCTGTAAGGAAAAGCATCACCGAGCTGTTAATTTGCGCACATAAGGGATATAAGCGGAAATGGAGATACAAAAAAAGCCGCTGATTTCTCAGCGGCTTTTCAATATGTGGCGGAGGGACAGGGATTCGAACCCTGGAAGGGCTATTAACCCTTGCCGGTTTTCAAGACCGGTGCTTTCAACCGCTCAGCCATCCCTCCGAACAGGTGGGTATACTAATGTTGGCCCGAGTTAATGTAAAGTACTGCAACAAAAATTTTGGTTTAAGTGATGGATATTTATCCATTACTCGCCTCGCTTGGCTTCACATTGGTTAAACAAGTTGGTACAACGTGCATATACTCTCGACGAGAGCTCGCATGTTATTAACTCAGGAACCGACATGACCTTAGACAGCTTTCTCGCCAAGGTAACGCAAACACCCGATATGGTAATGTTTGACGAGACAATGGCGGTGATAGATGCACATTACGACTACGCCCCTACTCGATTCACTAACGGTGATCTCGCCAATAAAGCAGGCCAGAACACAGGCTCTTGCAAAGTACTCGCATTCTGCCAGCTTCATGAGCTCACGGAGGCGCAGACACTCGCCTGCTTTGGGGGATATTATCGCGAAGACGTGCTGAGCAATCCTTCGGGGACGGATCACAAAAACATTCGTAACTTTATGGTCACCGGATGGAAGGGGGTCTCGTTTGACAAAATGCCACTCAAGGCCAAAACACGCGCTCACTCATAGCCTGAATAGCAACGTAAAACGGCGACTATTCGTCGCCGTTTTGCCCATCAAACCGACGTTTTAACTAAAGCTTTTAACCCGACATCGCGGCTTGGTGACGAGGC
Organism: Salinivibrio sharmensis; assembly: GCF_001995985.1. GTDB lineage: Bacteria > Pseudomonadota > Gammaproteobacteria > Enterobacterales > Vibrionaceae > Salinivibrio > Salinivibrio sharmensis. Next base: position 143,039 of record NZ_MUFC01000006.1, read on the forward strand.
AAAAAGACTTCTCCCATCATACAACGCACGCTTCCCCCACCCACGGTTTCAATCGTGTTGACATCGATAGGTACCAATTTACCAAATTGGCGCAGCGTGCGTTTTTGCTCTTCGGTAAAAGCACTGTAAGCAGACAGTGACATGACGATGAGCGATTCACCGTGGCGATTGCGCAATTGTAGAATATTGCCACAAAGCTGGTTCATTTGTGATTCACTAATGGATACCAAGGTTTTATCTTGGCTCAGTGTGTTACACACGAGATCGCGCTGCCCAGCTTCGATCACCTCATCGCAGACAACGGCAAACTCTTCACCCACTGCCATCATCACATTGGTATGATAAACGGGATGGCCATCGCTCATCTCCGTGTTGAAACTCACGACTTGTCGCATGCCCACCTTTGCCGCCCACTCAGTGAGCAAAATACTGTCGCAACGGTGTGAAAGCGCCGCGTAAACACGCTGGTTGAGATGGTCGATAACCATCGCGCCGGTACTTTCAAGAAACGCATCGTCTTTGTCATGACACTTCACTTTGTGTACGTGATTGACGGCATAGCCTGCACGGTCCAATGCAGCCATTAAGCGCTCGGGTTTCACCTCTAGCTGGCGGTTTGGGCAGGCCATAGGATAGAGGTACAACTCACCGCTCGGTAAAGTACTAAACCAGTTATTGGGAAACACCGCATCAGGCGTCGCAGGATCAGATTCTGGGTACTCCATGACCACCACATCGATACTGTGGCGGCGGAGGATCATCACCATGTTATTGAATTCGGCCATCGCGCGCGTTTTCACTTCTTCATCCGGCAGTGACGGCGCATGCTGAAAACCATTATCCTCACTCGTTTGCGCATTAAACTTAAAATGAAGCGGGGGCACCATCACCACAGCAGACGCCGCATGCGGATGAGTCAGCGGATATTGGGTATCACAGCTCGCTAAAAACGCCATAAGCAAACCTTCTAAAAACAACAAGTACTAAGAGTATAGAGTCGCTGTTACGCACGCGATCAATCCGGGTGCGTCACCGCCTCTTCCAACAGTGTGAATACTGAATAAGCGATGGAAAATATCATTGAAACAAGTTTTTTACAAACTGAGTTTCTCACCCTTTCGCCCGGTTAAAATCGCCGACAACCAGAAACCTCCTATCTATATGAATTTTAATGACTTTTTGCACAAAGCGCTCGCGTTTATCACGATATTCACCGCCACTCACAATTATTGCCCCTGGTCTATGTGTGGTTAGCTACAATAGGAGTAGCGACAAGGAGGAAAAGGCATGGAACCGGCGCGCCCCACTCACAATGAGCAGCAAAGACTACACGCATTACACGATCTAGGTATATTGGACACTGGGCACGAAGACAGATTTGAGCGGATTGTCAGAGTCGCGGCATACGTCAGTGACTGCCCCGTTGTCGCGATTAGCTTGGTCGATGAACAGAGGCAGTGGTTTAAAGCCAAGCGTGGTTTAGCCGTCAACCAAACAAGCCGCAGCGAATCGATTTGTGGTCATGCTATTCAGCAGTTAGAACCATTAATTGTTGAGGATACGCACAGTGACAGTCGCTTTGCTGATACCCCGTTGGTAACCGGCCCTCCCTATATCCGTTTTTATGCAGGCTTTCCCTTCAGTCTGGATAGCGAACACCTGCTTGGAACGCTTTGTGTCATCGATCATCATCCTCGCGAGCTTACGGATGCCTGTCAGCGCGCACTGTCAGACCTCGCGCGTATCGTCGAACATGAGTTGATAATGACGCAACAAAATGTCATTGATCCGCTCACAGAGGTATTCAATCGACGTGGCTTTTACCGAGAAGTAAACAGTTATCTAACAGACGACGTTGTCATTGAAGACCAACATACGTTATTACACTTTGATGTTCGCCAGTTACAAGGCGTCAACCAGCGCTATGGCAAGCATGCGGGCGATAAAGTCCTGAAAGAGTTTGCTGGCTGTCTAACGGATGTGTTCGGTGACTTAGGCTGGATTGGGCGTCTAGAAGGTTGTGAGTTTGCGGTATTATTGATCCAACAGGATGTCGATGCGGTCGAAGCACAACTGGATCGTTTCTATCTCAGGCTTTGCCGCCGATTATCCTTAGAACGCTATCCATTTATTTACTCAGTCGGCCTTGCCCACTTCTCTCAGATTGATGAAACCGTCACGCTAGAAACAATGCTTCTGGACGCAACAACTGACACGAGGAGCTACACGGTTCCTGAAGAAACACGTCATATTGGATAAATGCGGTGAGGGAAAAGCATGAAGATTGGAGCGACATACGAGGTTCGAACTCGTGACCTCGACCTTGGCAAGGTCGCGCTCTACCAGCTGAGCTAATGTCGCTTTATGCAATTAAGCGTTGCATGACGCTGTGTAAAATTGGTTGCGAGGAGCTGATTTAACGCGGAATGCAATTCGCGCCGTGCAACGGCACCGACCGAAGGTCGTATTGACTTATCATCAATTKTTAAATGCTTCTTCAGCAACCTAAAATTGGTTGCGGGAGGCGGATTTGAACCACCGACCTTCGGGTTATGAGCCCGACGAGCTACCAAACTGCTCCATCCCGCGTCCGTAACATCAATRCTGCTTGATGTGGGCAAAACTTGGAGCGACATACGAGGTTCGAACTCGTGACCTCGACCTTGGCAAGGTCGCGCTCTACCAGCTGAGCTAATGTCGCCTTATGCAATTAAGCGTTGCATAACGCTGTGTAAAATTGGTTGCGAGGAGCTGATTTAACGCGGAATGCAATTCGCGCCGTGCAACGGCACCGACCGAAGGTCGCATTGACTTATCATCAATTGTTAAATGCTTCTTCAGCAACCTAAAATTGGTTGCGGGAGGCGGATTTGAACCACCGACCTTCGGGTTATGAGCCCGACGAGCTACCAAACTGCTCCATCCCGCGTCCGAATTTTACTGCACTAAGAGAAACATGGAGGCGCGTCCCGGAGTCGAACCGAGGTCCACGGATTTGCAATCCGCTGCATAGCCACTCTGCCAACGCGCCTTAACGCTGCTGCCTCTTGAGTACGGGGAGGCATTCTACGGATTAACGTGATCGAGTCAACACTTATTATTTAAAAAAAGTGTCACCTGCCTGTTTTGCAAACGAAAACATCAAAAACCACCCAGTTTGCGGATCTTTTCAGCATGCTTTGCCTTTTTATTCTTCACCCACCCTTTTTTATCATCGCCCTACCACTATTAACATTTTTGTGACAAGTTTTGTGTCCGTAATGTGCATGTCTTAATTTTTAAACATCGTGTCTTTTTCCTCTACAGTGAATGGGTTGCAAGGAGTAATGCGACGCTATTCAAATCAAGGAGGAAACATGAAGTACAAAATAACAACGCTCGCGTTGGTGCTGGCCACCAGCTTTGCCCACGCGGGCCAAGACGACGATAAAGTCTGGATTTCCGTTGGCGCTGATGCGCAACAAACGGCGCGTCACGCTGGCGCCATACCGATGTTGTCACACGCTGTTGCCAGTAATGGTAAAGCATGGATAGGTGAAGTCAGTGAATCTCAACTGGCTGAACTTTCCCATGAAATGCATGAAAATCACCACCGCTGTGGTGGCTACATCGTGCACACCTCAGCACAAAGTGCCATGGCAGCCAGCAACATGCCGGTGTCCCGCGCAAGCTTTACGCCACCAACTATCAAGCAGCAGGCGCTCGTGACCCCTTGGCTAGAACAAATTCAATCAAGTTTAATCGTGAATACCATCGATCGCCTGACCGACTTCCCAAACCGCTTCTACACCACCACATCGGGCGCACAAGCCTCCGATTGGATAAAGACACGCTGGCAATCACTCGCTCAGGGGTTAAACAATGTGACGATCTCGCAAGTGTCGCACAGTGGTTATAACCAAGCGTCGGTTATGATGACTATCGAAGGCACAGAAAACCCTGATGAGTGGGTTGTGATTGGTGGGCATCTCGATTCCACCATTGGCGCACGGACAGACGAGCAAAGTATCGCGCCTGGCGCCGATGACGATGCCTCCGGGATTGCGGCAGTGACAGAGATCATCCGTGTTTTATCGCAGAATGACTTCCAACCCAAACGCAGTATCGCCTTTGTCGCTTATGCCGCCGAAGAAGTTGGACTCCGTGGCTCGCAAGCTATTGCTAACCAATTTAAACAACAAGGCAAAGATGTACGTGGCGTATTGCAGCTTGATATGACCAACTACCAAGGCTCAGCAGAAGATATTGTCTTTATTACCGATTATACCGATAGCGGGCTCACCCAGTATCTCACTCAATTACTCGATACCTATTTGCCTGCGCTTAGCTATGGCTTTGATACATGCGGATATGCGTGCTCTGACCACGCGTCTTGGCATCAAGCTGGCTATCCCGCAGCCATGCCATTTGAAGCAAAATTCAATGACTACAACCCCAATATTCACACCCCTCGAGACACGCTCGCCAACAGCGATAGCGAAGGACGTCATGCAACCAAATTCACTAAACTCGGCCTGGCTTATACGGTAGAGCTAGCCAACGCAGACTCGCAGCCTAACCCAGGTAATCGCCTCAAGCTTGGGCAGCCTATCAACAATATCTCAGGGGATCGTGGCAGCGAGCGCACCTATCGCTACCCGTTAGAGACCACCAGTGATGTCGTCATCCGCACCTACGGCGGCACAGGCGATGTGGACCTTTATGTCAAACAAGGTGGCCAGGTCAGTTCTGATAATTGGGACTGTCGCCCCTATCAAGGCGGAAATAACGAAATCTGCCGGTTTGATGGCGCATCACCAGGCGAGTTTTCAGTCTTGCTTCGTGGTTATCGTGATTACCAAGACGTCAGTTTAATTGTTGAATAACTCCCGAAAAGGCGGCGACCGTATACGTCGCTGCTTCTGAACGCTGATGGGTTCGAGTGCCGCTCATATTGTTTGCTGACATGATGATGCAGTGCTAGCACCATTCAGACCCTGCAAAATGCGTTAGTTATTTGAAGGATGAAGGAAGCGAAACGTGAGGTTAATACGTTCACCTACCGGCTTTTTCGTCTTGGGTAGGCTATGTTGCCAATGTGTTTGGGTCGTGCCTCTCATCACCAGTAACGATCCGTGATTCAATAAAACCTCACGCTTTTCTTGCCGTTTAGGATGACGAAAAAGAAAACGACGGCTCGCGCCCAAGCTGACAGAAGCAATCGTAGGTTGCTGCCCCAGCTCGGGCTCATCATCTCTGTGCCACCCCATGTAATCGCTGCCGCTGCGATAGCGATTTAACAGGACGGTGTTAAAGGAAGTCTGACACTGCGCCTCTACCCAGCCTTTGAGTTGGCGCAAGGGATGCGTCCAAGGCAGCGGCTGAAGCGTGAGTCCGCTGTAGGTGTAAGGATGATCGCCATACCATGCCAATAAACGTGGCTGCATCACGGTGCGGCCAAACAACGAAATCGGCAATTGTTGCCAGGGGGTTTGAGTCAATAAGGTGGCGAACAATGAATCTGCACACCCCACTGATAACCACTCAGGCCACCAATCCACCTGAGCATCAGGCATGTCAGTGATCGGCTGGCTATCAAATGCCGCATCAGTAAAGAAACTTTGCTGCTCGGGAGAGCGAGCCATATAACACTGCCTCGTTCAATAATGTTAGACAGTGAGTATGGCTGTCGTTAGCGGATTGGATCAACTCGCTGACCGCTCATACCATTGAGTCGATACCAGCCTGCAATACTAAAACGTTGTCTTTTTGCCGGAAGTACCTCATGGGGGAACGCTTCGGATAAAAACGTCACCAATCGTCCCGCTTTCGGCCATAGGGTTTGCCGATGGCTACCGTCAGGGTTGTAAATGACGATTTCGCCCCCGTCTTGTTCAGACCAATCATCGTTAAGGTACAACACGGTGGTTACCTTGCGGTTTGAGCGTCCTTCAAAGGCATCGTAGTGTTTGGCGTAAAAATCACCCGGGTTATACTTAGCAAAATGGGCTTCATACTCAAATAACCCTAAAAATAGATGCCGATTCAATGCTTGTTGCAGATCCGCCATTTTAGTGAGTAGCGCATCCACCGCCGGTTGACTTCCTCGCTCTAGCCAGTGAATTTTATCACGACGAATTTGCCTGTTGGTATGTTGCTTTTGTTCTCGCCCAATGGTGGCTTGCGACCATTGGGCCGGTAGGCATGAGTGCAAGTCATGCACCTCTTGCGCTGACAAAAACCCGTCACACACACTGAGTCCATGCGTCGCAATATCATCGATGATAGCCAGGTTGCTCAAACACTTGTCTCCGCCTCAAAATGGAGACGTTACCTTACTGTGTTTAACCGGTAGGACAACATGTGTTATTTATCGTGACCATAAGCACAACTAATCGATAGTGTCATTACCTCTCAAAATATCAACCAAGCAAATCCTCGAGTTTTGCTTTCCAAATCGCGAGCGCCAGCGCTGGGCTACGGAGCATTTTTGGCGTGGGTATCCAGCCATGCTTTAGACGAGCAAACACATCAAAACGGCTGGCTTGACCATCGATGGCCTCTGCAACCACCCGTCCCGCAATATTGGTTAACCCAACGCCATGTCCCGTATAACCATGTGCGGTATAAATATCATTGCCTAAATGCGCAATGTGCGGCATATAACTACGGGTCACGGCAAACATCCCGCCCCAATGATAGTCCATCTTTACCTGGCTCAGTTGAGGGAAAACCTTAGTCATCCGCCGGTGGAGCCGCTGGGTCGAATCCTTATACTCGTGATTAAAGGGATGATTGACGCCACCAAACAATAAGCGTCCATCGACCGTAGGGCGGAAATAGTCTAAACAGTTGTTGAGATCGGACATCGCCATACGATTGGTAATTGGCATATGCTCACCGAGCGGCTCGGTAACCGCAATAAATGAGGCAACGGGCAGAACCTTGGCTTGCGCTTGGCGGTGTAACCCCTCTAGATAGGCGTTACAGGCAAGCAAAACTCGGGGCGTATTCACTCGACCCTGAGGCGTGAGCACCGCATGAGGTTGCCCTTTAACCAAACGTGTGGCAGGTGTGTGCTCATAGATTCTAACCCCCATTTGCTTAGCCGCGCGGGCAAGTCCCAGCGTGTAGTTCAGGGTATGAATATGCGCACTGTTAGGGTCATATAATCCTCCGAGGTATCGATCAGTATTAGCGACCTCCGCCACTTGCGCTTTGTCCCACCACTGGGCATCAGGGTATTGATAACGCCCTTGCTTTAATGCATGCCAGCTTTGCAGCTCCTTTTGCTGCGCGGAATTTAAAGCAAGCTCGATATAGCCCGGTTGAAAATCACAGTCAATCTGGTGATGCTGGATACGCTCGCGAACGATATCGACCGCTTCCACCGACAAGTCCCACAACTGTTTGCCCCAAGCTTGCCCATAGGTTTCGTCAACTTCTCTCAGCCCAAGGCAATAGCCCACGAGGCATTGGCCGCCATTACGTCCGGAGCCTCCCCACGCCACTGTTTGTGCGTCTAAAACGGTGACACTGTAGCCACGTTGTCGCAATTCAATGGCGGCGTTCAGGCCAGTTAAACCCGCACCAATGATACAAACATCTGCCTCTTGTGTGCCTGCCAGTGTAGGAAATGACAGCGTTTGGTTTTGGGTTGCAACATAGTAATTTGTCGCCGCGTTGAAGTAATTATCAGGTCGAACAGTTTTGACCATGCTCTCAATGGTTACTCTTAGTATCAAAAAAGAAAGGGTATAAAAAAGCAGTCTCGTTTCGCGCCATCACACGCTCAGAGGCGGCAAATATTGGCACTGTCCTCCCTCTCTGGCAAGCCATTATTCTCGTCACTTTACCCTACCCATTTGGGGGAAATGGCACTGGTTATGCTAACGTTAGCAAGGTATTGCACCCTATCAAGGTTGGTAAAAAAAACTCGTTGACACTAAGGTCAAGTACAATATGATGCGCTCGACGTGTACTCGGCCAGCAAGCCATTGAAGGATCATGACAATGACAAAAATTTCTCACGGAATCACCGCCACAACACTTGTGCTTTCAGCCGTCTTTGCAAGCGGCGTTCATGCAGAAGATAAGGTACTCAACCTCTACAACTGGGCAGAATACATGCCAATGGACGTGATTGAAGCGTTCGAAGAGGAGTATCAAGTCGACGTGAATTACTCGACCTTTGAGAGTAATGAAGCCATGTATGCCAAGCTCAAACTCCTAAATAGCGAAGGCTACGATCTGGCATTTGCCTCAACCTATTTCATTGAGCGAATGGTCAATGAAGAGATGCTCGCCAGAATTGATAAGAGCCAAATTAGCCATTTTAATCAATTGCGCCCAGGTCTACTGGGTCAGCCTTTTGACAAAAACAATGACTATTCACTGCCGTATGTGTTTGGTGTGACTGGCATTAGTTACAACAGTGATTATGTCGATGGCAGTAAAGTGGCCAAGTGGGCTGACTTATGGCGCGACGACTTCAACGGCCAAGTCATGCTCTTGAATGATGTGCGTGATGTGTTTGGCATGGCGTTGAAAGCGCAAGGTCACAGCATTAACAGCACCGAAGAGGCGGAAATTAAACAAGCCTATGAATACCTCCGTGAGTTACGTGATAACGTGGTCGTGTACAACTCTGATGCACCGCATGTGCCGTTTGTCACCGGTGAAGTGAGCATTGGCCAACAATGGAACGGCAATGCTTACATGGCGCAACAAGAAATCGAAGGCATTGAGTTCGTCTACCCACAAGAAGGGGCGATCTTATGGATGGATAACTTTATCATCCCAAAAAACGCCGAACACAAGACCTTGGCACACCAGTTTATCGATTTTATGTATCGTCCTGAGAATCAGGCGAAATTGGTGGAAGAATTTGGCTATCCAGCCCCGAACACCAATGCGGCTGAGTACTTAGAGGCCGAGCTAAAAGAGAACAGCACCATCTTCCCATCCGATGAAGCGGTTAACAAAGGTGAATTCACCAATGATGTCGGTGAAGCGGTGAAAATCTATCAAAAGTACTGGCAGATGTTGAAAAGCTAATCGCGCGTCTGTGATAACAATCTGCACCAAGGCCTCATAGGAGGCCTTTTTTATTCTCCAAGTCAATAACCCACACTTGTCACTATTTTTAGTCATTGGGTTTTTGCTATGCTCAGATGTAAACACGCATCACCCACTTAAATAACTGACGACAAGGACGTTACCCCATGATTGACTTTCGCTCTGACACCGTAACCCAGCCCGATGCTTCCATGCGAGACGCCATGGCTAACGCCCCTGTGGGCGATGATGTATATGGCGACGACCCGAGCATTAACGCGCTGGAAACATGGGCGGCTGAACGACATGGTTTTGAAGCCGCACTCTTTACCGCCTCAGGTACCCAAGCCAATTTATTGGCCCTGATGGCGCATTGCGAGCGCGGTGATGAGTATTTGTGTGGTCAGCAAGCGCACAATTACAAATACGAAGCAGGCGGTGCTGCCGTGTTGGGCTCGATTCAGCCACAACCTATTGAGAATGAGCCAGATGGGACCTTGTCTTTCGATAAAATCGCAGCAGCGGCCAAGCCCGATGATTTTCATTTTGCCCGTACTAAGCTGCTTAGCTTGGAAAATACCATAGGTGGCAAAGTGTTACCTTTGTCTTATTTAGCCAAAGCGCGGACATTTTGCGACCAACATCAACTGCAGCTACACCTTGATGGCGCTAGAGTTTACAACGCGGCTGTTGCCTTAGAGGTCGATATTAAGGCCATCAGTTGTCACTTTGACTCCATGACTATTTGCTTGTCCAAAGGGCTTGGCGCCCCCGTCGGTTCGCTATTACTAGGCTCTAACACCCTAATTAAAAAAGCAAGGCGCATTCGTAAAATGCTGGGGGGCGGGATGCGTCAAGCGGGTATTCTTGCGGTAGCTGGGCATAAAGCATTGACAGAAAATGTCGACCGTTTGGCGGAAGATCACGCCAACGCGCATTATCTCGCCAGTCAACTCGAGACTTTAGAGGGTTTCTCCACCAGCCACTATCCCGTGCAAACGAATATTGTTTATGTCGATGTTGCTGAAGCCATTAATCGCACGCGCTTACAAATGCGCCTAATGGAAAAAGACATTCGTGTATCCCTTACAGGTAACCCAGCCCGTTTAGTCACGCACAAAGATATCTGCCGCGCAGATATCGATACGCTGATAGCCGCTATCAAAACATCGTTGTAGGCACTCTACCTAACCCTCTAGCACTTTGAACAAAACGGGCCTCTCGGCCCGTTTTGTTCATTAAATAACCAGACAGATCAAAACTGTGACCGCACCTCTGCTTTCTCCACCAAGTTCACTAAAACAGTCACTTACAGCCGCTACAATGACAATAATCACCGTTAAGATGCCAATATGGGAACAGTTATGGCTATCACTCAGTTAACCAGCGATCGCTTGTACCGTGAGTCGAGCTTAAAACACAGTGACGTTACCTCCACCAAACACCTTGCGCCACTGGATGAAATTGTCGGTCAAGACCGGGCTCGTCATGCGGTTGAGTTCGCCATGTCCATTAAAGAAAAGGGTTATAACATCTATGCCATCGGCCAGAATGGACTGGGTAAACGTACCATGATGATGCGCTACCTCAACCAACACTGGCATAGTGAATCCCCTGTTTATGACTGGTGCTACGTCGCTAATTTTCAAGAGGCACGCTCACCACAAGTGTTAAAGCTTCCCTCTGGTAAAGGCAACGAATTAAAAAAGCACATTGAACAACTGATGGGCAAATTGGCGAATGCCCTGCCCATGGCATTTGACAACGAAATGTATTACCAGCGCGCTGAAACACTAAAAAATCAGCTCACTGAACGCCAACAAAGCGTCCTTCAGGGGTTGAGTGAAACAGCAGAAAAAAACAATGTGAGTTTGACCATCACCCCTCAAGGTGATTACCAATTTGTGGCACTAAACGGTGAGGAACCTCATACCGAAGAAACCTTTGATGCCCTCTCGCAAGACGAGCAGATGGCCTTTGGCAAAGTCATCGATAAGTTGGAGACGGAACTGCGCGGTATTGTTCGCCAACTTGGCGAATGGGAGTCTGAGTACGCGGAAAAACAAAAAGCCTTGGATGAGGATATCGCCCAAGATGTCATCGCCACCCAAATGGCACCACTCAAGAAGCATTTTGCCGATCTGCCTGATATTTTAGCATTTTTGGATGCCATGCAAGCTGACATGCTTGAGCATCTTGATATTTTTCTTGAAGACAGCGAGGAACAAGCCGCACTGGCCTATGCTGCGTTAGACAAGAAGCTCCCTCGTCGTTACCAAGTAAACGTATTGGTCAGCCAAGATGACACGAAAGCGCCGATCGTGGTGGAGGACAGCCCGAGTTACCATAATCTGTTTGGTTATGTTGAAAATGCCACGTTTAAAGGCACGGTGTTTACCGACTTTTCACTGATCCGCTCAGGCAGTTTGCATCGTGCCAATGGCGGCGTGTTGCTAATGGATGCAATCAAAGTATTGGAAAAGCCTTATGTGTGGGATGGCATCAAGCGTGCACTCAGTAGTCGTCAGTTAAGTGTGAGCGCATTGGAGCGTGAAGTCACCCTAAGTGGCACCGTCTCTCTTGACCCAGCGCCCATTCCTCTTGATGTAAAAATCATTTTGTTTGGCGACTATCAAACCTATCAATTGTTACAACGCTACGACGCAGAGTTCAGTGAACTATTCCGAGTCACCGCTGATTTTGAAGACGACATGGCGCGCACAGACAGCACCGAGCAGCAGTACGCCAAGTTCATCTCAAGCATTATTCATGACAGCCATTTGCTCCACTGTAGCCGCAGTGCCATTGCGCGTATTATTGAACACAGTGCACGACAAGCCGAGGATCAAAACCGCTTATCATTGCACTCCGCCGATATCGCTAACCTATTGCGTGAGTCTAATTATTGGGCCAGTCAAGCCAATGCCAATAGCATCGGCGCACTGCATGTTGAAAAAGCTCTCGCTAGCCGCAATATGCGTGTCAGCCGCCTGCGTGACAGCATGATGCAAAATGTGGAAAACGGCGTGACTCTCATCAATACGCAAGGAAAAGCACTCGGACAAATCAACGGTCTATCAGTGCTGAGCACCTCGGATTATAGCTTTGGCTTACCTAACCGCATTACCGCCACGACCGCGTTTGGTGAAGGGGAAGTGCTAGATATTGAACGAAGTGTGAAACTGGGTGGCCGAATCCACTCGAAAGGGGTGATGATCTTGTCAGCGTACCTGGCAAGTTTATTGGGTAAAACGGACACCATCCCACTTAGAACCCATCTTACGTTTGAGCAATCCTATGGCGGGGTCGATGGCGACAGCGCCTCAATGGCGGAGTTTTGCGCGATTTTCTCCGCCATTACCGAGGCGCCCCTTCGTCAAGATATTGCCATTACGGGCTCGATGAACCAGTTTGGTGAAGCGCAGCCTATTGGCGGGGTCAATGAAAAAATCGAAGGCTTTTTTGATGTGTGTACGCTCAAAGGCCCGAACAGCACTCAAGGGGTGATCATCCCAGAAGCCAATATTCAAAACCTGATGTTACGTAAAGACGTGGTGCTGGCGGTCGAAAAAGGTGAGTTTCACGTCTATGCCGTTTCACATGTCAGTGACGCCCTTGCTTTATTAGCGGGACAGGCCGCAGGCTTTGGCCCTGACAGTGATAATAAGTCTGGACTGCTCGCCATCGCGGTCGAGAAACTGAATCACCAGCGAGCGGCACACAAGTCCCAACAATAACCGAAGCCCATCAGCCTAACTCAATACTGAATGCGGCCAATCGGCCGCTTTTTTATTCCGATTGCTTCACAGCACTCACACATTATGCGCCATATCAACCCGTTACTTTGTTGCAATGCAACTCACACTCTCCACTCGTGATTTAACTTGATCCTACGCAAAAAACAGAGCCGTTTTTAAGCGTAATATGCAATGAAAACCATTCTTATTTGGATCTTGCACTATGAAACTGTCCACACTTGGTCGCGGCCAATCCGCGCGTATTACCAGTGTCCATCATGTGCCCGCGTCTGTTCGTCATCGTCTCGCGGTCATGGGTGTGATTCCAGGCACCGGCGTTGAGCTTGTCAGGCGCGCCCCACTGGGTGATCCACTTCAAATTCGTCTCGATAGCGAGCAACTGATCGTGCGTCGTGACGTCGCCAAATTGATCGACGTGGAGGTACTCTGATGAGCTCACGCCGCATTGTACTTGCAGGCAACCCAAACTGCGGGAAAACCACCTTATTTAATGCACTCACCGGTTCACAACAGAAAGTCGGTAATTGGGCTGGCGTCACTGTCGACAAAAAAGTCGGCACGCTTTCTCTTGCGCATAACGACTGTCAAATCACAGATTTACCTGGCCTTTATGCGCTAAACGCAGGCTTTGACGCCAGTATTGATGAGCAAATTGCCACTTACGCCATCGATAGCGGTGAGAATGATTTTATTATTAATGTCTTAGATGCCAATTGCCTAGAGCGCGGTCTATACCTCACCCTTCAACTGCGTGAACGCGGTGTCCCTATGGTGGTGGTGATCAATAAAATGGATTTGCTTGATCGTAATGGTCAACAACTCGACACCGCCAAATTACAAACGATGCTGGGCTGTCCCGTATTGACTGTCACCGCATGTCAACCGGCGACCGTGGACACCCTGTGCCACCAGCTCGCCCACCTGACCACCCATTTACCCGTTTGTGAGGCAATGTACCTGAACTACGGTGCGCCATTAGAAAACTGGATTCAAAACCAGCTTGGCGCCCGTTTTCTTCATTCCGCCGCGGCACACGTGAATCAACGTGCGCATTTGCTCGAATGCTTAGAGCGCGGACGCTTGCCTGATGGTAGCACCGAGGCTGACCAGCAGCAGTTTACGATGGCAAACCAAGCCCTTTCAGACTTAGACACTGACATCGTCATTGCCGATACACGCTACAGTGCGATTCGTGACATGGTTCACCAGGCTCGCCGCGAGCTTCGTCATCTCAGTCGCAATAATACCGAGAAGCTAGACAAAGTCATTCTCAACCCCTTCTTATCATTGCCCATTTTGCTCGCCGTGCTCTATGCGATGTTTGTGTTTGCCATCAACATTGGCGGCGCCTTTATCGACTTTTTCGATATTGCCGCCGGCGCGATACTGGTCGATGGCACCCACCAGCTTCTTGACGGCGTGCTGCCGGCGGCGATTGTCACTATTCTCGCCGATGGCCTCGGAGGAGGCATTCAAACCGTTGCGACCTTTATTCCTGTTATTGCTGGCTTGTACCTGTTTTTGACGGTATTAGAAAGCACAGGCTACATGGCACGTGCCGCCTTTCTATTAGATGGTTTAATGCAAAAAATCGGCTTACCGGGCAAAGCCTTTGTGCCCTTAATCCTCGGCTTTGGCTGCACCGTCCCCGCCGTAATGGCAACGCGCACATTAGAACAGGTTCACGAGCGCAAAACCGCGGCCGCGATGGCAACGTTTATGTCCTGTGGCGCTCGCCTGCCTGTATACGCCCTCTTTGCCGCAGCGTTTTTCCCACAAAACGGACAAAACCTTGTTTTCGGCCTCTACTTGCTTGGCATTATCGCTGCGATAATCACCGGCCTGATACTGCGTCACACCCTTTATCCCGGACACAGTGAAAGCCTACTGATGACACTCCCTGACTACGAGCTGCCGCGTGTGCGCCATGTGATGAGCAATACCTGGCAAAAACTGCGTCGGTTTGTCCTGGGTGCAGGTAAAACCATTGTTATCGTGGTAACCATTCTGACCTTCTTCAACTCGTTAGGCACAGATGGGTCGTTCGGACACGAAGACAGCGAGTCCTCCGTCCTTTCGAAAACAGCACAAGTGATCACGCCGGCCCTATCACCGATCGGTATTGAAGAGGATAATTGGCCGGCTACCGTCGGGTTGGTGACCGGGCTATTTGCCAAAGAGGCCGTCGTCGGCACCTTGAATAACCTTTATGCGCCAAGCGAAGAAGCGGAAGAAGAGACCACACTCGGAGAAGCGCTGGTCGAAGCGGTTCAGAGCATTCCTGAAAACTTATTTGGTATTGATTATACCGACCCTTTGGCTATTGACGTCGGTGAGATTAAAAACACCGAGGCCGCCGCACAAGCGCAAGAAGTCAGTATGACAACGTTTGATAATCTGCATCGTCAATTCACTGGCACCGCCAGCGTGATGGCTTATCTTATTGTTATCCTGCTTTATACCCCATGTGTTGCCGCTCTGGGCGCCTACACACGTGAATTTGGTCGCCGATTTGCCCTGTTTGTGGCGAGCTGGTCAATGCTGCTGGCGGTAAGCGGTGCCACGTTATGCTACCAATTCAGTCAGTTGAGTGTCGCCACCACGCCAGCCACACTCTACATCACTGGCCTTTGTGCCTTACTGATTGTCGTGGTAGCACTCATGCGCTATGTCGGCAAGCATCCCCATTGGTTTAAGGAGACCTATTATGATCCTGCAAAAGCTCAAAGCCAGTGTCAGTCAGGCGGGTGTCATTAGTCGCACAGACCTCGCCAACCAGTATGGGATAAGCCCAGACGGTATTGAGGCGATGATGGCAATCTGGGTCAAACGCGGGGTGGTTATTCGACAAACGGGGCGTAAGAACCCGCAAGATATCCACTACCGTTTGGCTCACCAGAATGAAATACAATGCTTTAGTATCATCTAGCCTCATAACCATCGCCATTTTACTAGGCAGCTTTTAGGCTGCCTTTTTATTACCCACCGCTTTCTCTCACCTCCCCCTAATGTCGATGCATCTCACTGTACCTCCTTGAGCACAGTGTTCTATGATAAAAAGAGAGCGATGGGAGGGTGCAAGCCATGAGCCGCTATCAAACACAATCCAGTGAGGCACAATACCAACCGGGCTCTAACGAACGCGTCCTCAAAAACCACATGGGGGTAACTGATCCCACCAAAATGGAAGACATTGAAGCTGTCTTACTTGCGAAGCTTTACGAACGTGTGTTCACCGGCGGCCATTTCCCACGCCAAGTAAGGGTTAGCACCCTCGCCAGCTGGCATCGACAATGGCTGGGCAACGTTTATCTATGGGCAGGTCAAGTGAGGAATGTTGAGCTGAGTAAAGGTGGGTTTCGTTTTACTTCCCCCAAGCAGATAGGGCCCTGTTTGCAGCATTTTGAAAGCGTTTTTCTCAACCAGTACGCTGGGGTATCCGAGATGCCGCGCGCGACGCTCATTCGTTACCTTGCACAAAGTCACGTTGAGTTCATTCTTATTCACCCATTTCGAGAAGGAAATGGACGAATATCGCGCTTACTTATTGATGTGCTTTGCCAACAGGCGGGATTAGGATTGTTGGACTATCGACTTTGGGAAGAAAACAAAGACTTTTACATTGCGGCAATTCAAGCTGGTGTCGGGCATGACTATCAGCACATGGAGCGGCTGATTAACGACATTTTACCCCTCACATTTTCATCTCTCTCAATCAGCGAGCGCTAAGTTTTGATATTTCTGCCTGCTCGCTTTAAGCCTTGCCTCCACTTCTTCGGTTGATGCTTGCGTCTCGATCGCGGTCGAGCTTGCTACCGCCCGCGTAATCATCGCCGTCGTCACCTTTTTTGTTTTTTTCTGCATCAATCGCCTTTTCACAGTCATTTTTATTACCACTGATTAAATTCTAGTCAAAAAATAACGTTAATTCAACGCAGACACCTGTCTACTTTCTTCAAAATTGTGAAGCACACCGTGCGCACTAAACACGGAAAAGGCATACAAAAACGGCGACCATTTAGGTCGCCGTTTTGCTTATTAATGGTGCCCCGGGCCGGACTTGAACCGGCACAGCGCGAACGCCGAGGGATTTTAAATCCCTTGTGTCTACCAATTCCACCACCAGGGCACACAATCTTTTTCAGCCGCTTACGCCACTGTTTTATGTTTGGAGCGACATACGAGGTTCGAACTCGTGACCTCGACCTTGGCAAGGTCGCGCTCTACCAGCTGAGCTAATGTCGCTTATGCAATTAAGCGTTGCATGACGCTGTGTAAAATTGGTTGCGAGGAGCTGATTTAACGCGGAATGCAATTCGCACCGTGCAACGGCACCGACCGAAGGTCGTATTGACTTATTATCAATCGTTAAGCGCTTCTTCAGCAACCTAAAATTGGTTGCGGGAGGCGGATTTGAACCACCGACCTTCGGGTTATGAGCCCGACGAGCTACCAAACTGCTCCATCCCGCGTCCGTATTATTTTAGCCAGAGTTCATGGAGGCGCGTCCCGGAGTCGAACCGAGGTCCACGGATTTGCAATCCGCTGCATAGCCACTCTGCCAACGCGCCCTCGCGCTTCACCTCTCGGCTAAGTGGTTTGAATTCTACATAAGTTTTTCCACCTGTCACGCAAAAATTATCATTTTAGCGTCTAAGCGACGATTATTTATCCAAACGTGACATTTCACTACTCTCTCGGCGCTAAGTTAGTCCTTTAAAGGCCGATTAGCGTGGCGACTCATGCAGCATTGACAAAAATGCCAGCCCGATTAATCCAAGCTGGCACCGACCAACTCTTTATCGATTCACCTAGACGTCAGCGAGCAGCCGTTCACGTTCGTCTTTTTCAATTAGTTCCCAATGGCGCCCCTGCTGTGCACCAGCGAACTTCCACAGTAGGTTAATATCGATATCTTTGCCGTGTGTCATTTGCACTCGACGAAACAATTCTTGCGGTGCCATGCTGTAAAAAGTTGACACGTCTTTCACACCCGACTTTTTCAGCATTCTCTCAATGGTTAGACGTAAGTTGGGTAAATCTCGCAGCCGAAGACGAGATGTCGATGTTTTCTGCGCTTTATCTTTGAGCGCACGCTGTAACGACTGTTCAACCATCGAAGGCAAATCAGGATCATGGCCTAAATAGAGTGCAGTCACATCATAATAGTTAACCACCGCTGAGGTGTTCTTCTTTACATGAACAAATTTGTTGCAGCCTTTGGCGATTAACTTGTCGGTGAGCAGACCTCCCCCTCGTAAATAAACATGCTTTCCGGTAAGCAATGCAAACATTGCCTCTTGAGAGAAAAAACCAATACCACCAAACATAGAGCGTTGCTCCATCTTTCCATAACTATCTAGAAAACGCATTAATTGGGCTTCAAATTGCTTCGCCATCGAAACTCTCCTTCAGCGAATAGATGTTCATATCGAGCCGTAAATTGACCCACAAGAACGACTGATAACTTAGTCAGCGTGCATGATTATTTAGCAAAAAGAGGTTGCATCAAATGGCAGCCGAATACTATGCATCTGATCACTTATCGCCAAATAGCCCCTCCGTTTAGTGCGTTTTTTGTCACATTTATTACAAACATCTTTTTGTGGTTAAATAAAGTCTTCTAAGCATCTATGCTTAACGCATGGCGGCGAGTACGCTAAATTGATAGTGGTAAGCTAATAGTCAGGGAGCTGGCATGTCGAAACACCCGCTGTTAATAGAAGCAAGTCATTTATTGCCTGGGGGATTGCATAGCTATGTGCTGTCTGAGTCATGTTACTTACACATGCTCCAACAGGCAGGTGAACCACCTCGTCTTTTGGTCGCGATGAAAAGTGAGGATGAAGGCCAGCAGCGCCCGCACGCAATTTCTCCTATCGTTACGCTTTGCGAGATTGCAGACTTTAATCGTCATGGTGCGCATGAAATCGCGTTGACGTTACAAGGGATTGAAAGTGTCAAAGTGAATGCGATTGACGCGGGTGAAGGTGACATCAATATGGCGCGTTATACGCCGTTGCCAAAATGGCAACGGCATGCCGTTCCTGAACACTACCTCTATCTGAGTGAGAAGCTGCAGCAGTATTATCGATCGAATCCGACTCGCCACGAACACTTCCAGTTAACACGGTACGATGACATTGGCTGGGTTTGCCTGCGCTGGTTGGAGTTACTCCCCATCGAAGTGAAACAAAAACAGCTTCTACTCTCCCAGCCTACTGCCTTATTGGTGGCCGAGTTTATTGATAAACTATTGCGGTATCCACTTATTGACGATGACTAAGCGACAGACGAGTGACTGTGTGAATTATCATCAAAGACGCCAGCAGGCTCACTGATTCAGAGAAAGGCGGTTCTCTTTTATTCTTCACCGCATTACTATGCAGTCTGCTGACAAATACTATCAGGACTTATGGATCATCTTTCGTTTTTTTGGGTCTCACCGGATCGTGATAAGTACTTACGCTCCCTAGAAACCGAGTTTTACAAACGTGCCGTCGAAACCATCCGTGTCAATCGTCTCTCCCTACCCCCTTTACCGGATGCTGTTCTGTCAATACAACGCGCGAGCAAGCGGTCGGATACCACCATGCGAGATATTGCCAACCTATTGTTGGAAGATCCAAGCTTATGTGGGGCCGTGCTTAAAGCTGCAAACTCCGCTTTGTTTGCTCCCCGCGCCACAGGTCAATGCAAAGATGTTCAAACTGCCGTCTCTCGGCTTGGCGTTGATCGCGTTTTAGGGATCATCACCGCCGCCGCTGTCTATCAGCTCAAGAGTGATGCCACGTTTTCCAAAGCCTGCAATGCGCTATTGAAACAAAGTGCACAAAAGTCCCGTGAACTCGCCGCTGCGATGGCACTGGTGACGCAAAAAGTCAGAAATTACTGTGATGAGCCGCTTTCAGTGGAACCCGAAAAAGCACTGATTGTGGGGTTGCTCGCGGATATTGGTTTATACAGCGTGATTGGCGAGTTTCAGCGCTTCATTAATCAGGGCCACTATCTAAAATTTGACATTGCAGAGCGCGTCTTCTTCTCATTGGCGGGTGACTGTAGCCGTCTTGTGCTTAAACAGTGGCATTTTGACAGTGACTTTATCGAAGTCGCTATCAATAACAAGCTCTACACCAAGCCGCGTCCCGATATCACCTATTTAGATATCGCGAGAATGGCGAACCACTTGTTAATGTTTCGCAATCAAGATGACGCGATAGAGGATCATGAAGTGGAAATCACTGCGCCTGGCGCAGAAGCTTTATATGAGCTATCCAACCTCGATGAAAAAGAGTTCTCTCGTCAGCTAAACCAAGTCATGGACGCAAGCAGTATCTGACCCAAGCCAGGGTGGTCTTCCCTTTAACCACCCTTGTCTGATTTTATTGACCCACCTATTAACCGGTTGATAACCTCAAGCTCTACTTTCTTAACACCGAGCAAAATCAGATGTTTTCAGGGATGCTACTCATCTTCTCGCCGCTTATTATCGGCTATTTAATTTCCATTAAGCAGGCGCGCTACCTCAACGCAGTCAATACCCTGACGATGCGGCTAGTGATGGTCATTTTAGTGCTAATGGGCTTAAGCCTTGCCGGCTTAGATAACCTCGGGCAACATATTTCCACCATTTTATATTTCGCTGCCACTTTCTTTATTTGTATTGGCGCAGCCAATCTGCTTGCCCTGCCTGTTCTCGATAAACTCTTCCCCACCGAGACCCATGGCCACCAACATAAACTGACCCTCAGTGCCATGATGTCAGAGTCCGGTAAGCTGATTGCCGCTGTGGCCGTTGGCTTAATCGTCGGGCTATTACTCAATCAAGATCTTTCTTGGGTCGATACGGCCAGTGAGGGTATTTTATTACTTTTACTCTTTCTGATTGGCATTCAGCTACGCAACAGTGGCATGACGCTCAAGCAAATTATTCTTAATAAGAGTGGACTGATGATTGCTGCGCTGGTAGTGGCAACGTCTTTACCTGGCGGGCTACTGGCGGCCTGGTGGCTGGGGATCCCCTATCATCATGGTTTAGCGATGGCCTCTGGATTTGGTTGGTACTCGTTGGCTGGGATCTTGATGGGTGACGGGCTGGGGCCGGTCTACGGCGGCGCATCATTTATTCTCGAGCTTGCGCGCGAGCTTGTGGCGATTATGATTATTCCAGTATTAATTCGGCGCTACCCACTCACCGCAATTGGTTACGGCGGTGCCACCGCAATGGATTTCACCTTGCCAATCATTCAAAGCACTGGGGGTATTCGCTGTGTGCCTATTGCCATAGTTAGCGGCTTTATTCTCAGTTTATTGGTCCCTGTTTTGATGTTGTTCTTTCTCTCGCTTGACGCCGGCTAAATAAAAAGGGGTAGCAAGATGCTACCCCTTTTCACGTTTACTGGCTTAGCGCATGCAACTATTGGCTACGCATCCAGTTATCCATTTCAGTACGCAGGTTGTCTGACTTGGTACCAAAGATAGCCTGTACGCCACCGGATACCACAACCACACCCGCTGCACCTAGCTGCTTGAGCTTGTCTTGGTCAACAATTTCAGTGTCAGCCACAGAGACACGTAGACGAGTGATACACGCATCAAGACCAGTGATGTTGTCCTTACCACCGAATGCCGCTACCAAATCACCGGCAAGCTCAGAGCCTGTTGCAGTTGATACATCAGCAACTGCTTCGTCTTCACGGCCTGGTGTTTTCAGGTCTAGGGCACGAATGACCACTCGGAATACGATGTAGTAAAGCACACCATAACCAAGGCCTAGCAGTACAAGTGTGGTCACATTCTCAGCACGTGGCATTTGCACGATGAAGTCGATGAAACCGTTCGAGAAGGTATGGCCGTGAACAACGCCCAGAGCGTTAGTCAGCACATACGCTGCACCCGCCATGATGGCGTGGATACCATACAGTACTGGCGCAATGAACAGGAACGAGAACTCGATAGGTTCAGTGATACCTGTCAAGAATGAGGTCAGTGCACCAGATGCCATGATACCCATGATTTTGGCACGGTTTTCTGGTTTGGCAGAGTGTGCGATAGCAAACGCCGCCGCAGGGAGACCAAACATTTTGAACAAGTAGCCGCCTGCTAGCTGACCAAAGCCGTTACCCGCTTCACGCGTTGCATCGTTTGCGGTCAAGAAACAGGTCATGATGCCGTTTACTTGCTCGCCTGCGTTGTTCACACAGCTACCCGCTTCATAGAAGAAAGGCACGTTCCAGATGTGGTGTAGACCGAATGGAATAAGCGCACGCTCTACCACACCGTAAATACCAAACGCGGTCACAGGATCTTGTGTCGCGGCCCAGTGAGAGAAAGATGCGATACCACTACCGATTGGTGGCCAGATAACAGAAAGGATCACACCAAGCGCGATAGAGATGAAACCTGTAATGATTGGCACCGACCGTTTACCGGCAAAGAACCCAAGGTAGTCAGGCAGTTGAATTGTGTAGAAGCGGTTAAACGTCCACGCCGCGACACCACCAGCAAGAATACCACCCAGTACCCCTGTTTTGATGACATCAGCACCCATTACCGGTGCCATGACATCCAGTGTCGCCACCATGATGCCGTAACCGACAATCGCAGACAGACCCGAGACACCATCATTGTTGGTGAAACCTAGTGCCACACCGACGGCGAACAGCAAGGCCATTTGACCAAATACAGACCCACCAGCTTGTTCCATCATGTGCGAAACAATATCTGGCATCCAGCTAAAGTTGGCAGCACCAACACCCAAAAGTATACCTGCGACCGGAAGCACAGATACTGGAAGCATCAGCGCTTTACCGACTTTTTGCAGGTTAGCAAAGAGGTTTTTTGACATAGTTCTTGCTCCTGACAAGGACGTTTAACAATGTGTCTCGTCGGACTGACCTTCCGATTCCCCCGCATGAGGCCAATCGATACAACAGGCGCCGAGAGCACAAACGATTTGTGATTATTGAACTCACCCAAACTATAAGGGGCGAATCATCACCTTGCCTATCAGTGACGATTTTACTGATTAAAAAGTAAATATAGATCACAATTAGAATTGGCGAAAAAAACAGCAAAAAATAACATAAGGCACTAATTTTAAACGATAAAAAATCCACCCCGTAGGGAAAACGACACGAACAAAAAAATAGCAACCCCTTCATCCCTAACGTTATTTTACGTAACGAATTAATACAGCACGTAATGCAATGGCTTTCAGTTGATAATTTCTAATTATTTCAGGAAGGTAGATGTAAAATTGCGCGAGATCAACTTTAAGGGGCTAGCAATATAATTCGGTTATTTTGTTGCAAATACAACCAAAAACTGACGCCGAATTAACCAGGCGAGATAGCACCATATCAACGCCAATGAAATCAAAAAACGGTATTTTCTTGCGGTGGGAAGAGCGCGACGTGCTAAGCAAGAAAAACGCCCGACAAGGTTATCGGGCGACTCGAATTATTGCGGGTTTGCACCAGAAAAAAGCGTAAAAAAGTTACGGCTGGTGATGTCACAGACCGTTTCCATCGATTCACCCTTTAACATCGCGACGTACTCAGCAACTTCTTTCACATAAGCTGGCTGGTTTTGCTTGCCACGATGTGGAACAGGTGCCAAGTAAGGCGAGTCTGTTTCAACCAGCAGACGCTCAAGCGGTATGCGGCGCACCACATCTTTCAGCTCTGTGGCTTTGTTGAACGTCACTATTCCAGAGATGGATATGTAGAAACCGAGCTCAATCGCTGCTTGTGCCATCTCATAGCTTTCTGTAAAGCAGTGTAGCACCCCCCCGACGCGCTCAGCGCCTTCCTCACGCAGAATCGCAAGCGTGTCTTCACGTGCTGCGCGAGTATGGATAATCAAGGGTTTGTTGAGCTCAACCGCGAGGCGGACATGCTGACGGAAGATCGCTTGCTGCTGCTCAGCAAGTTCTGGCTGATAGTGGTAATCCAGCCCTGTCTCTCCCACCGCGACGACACGCTCATCAGTGGCTAAGGCTTTCAGTCGGTCATAATCGAAACCATTTTCAATATCCAAAGGGTGCACGCCACATGAGGCAAAAACATGCGGGTAAGGTCGGATCATCTCTAGCATCGCCGGAAAACTATCTAGCGTCACGCCCACAGAGAGAAAATAGTCGACGCCCCTTGCCTGCGCTTTATCTAAAACATCGGCAACATTCTGGTGCAGCGAATCGTAATCCAGTTTGTCGAGATGGCAATGAGAGTCTATTAACACGTTATTCTCCAATCGATAATAACCACTGGCTAACTACCAGTTCGGTATTTAGCCCTGTATGAATTTGTAACTGACGCTGTAATTGATGCAGCGCGCGTAATAATGAATGAACCTGCTGGGTGGTCAGTGCATTGGCCACTTCCGCAACCCGTTGGTGATGATGCCGATGCACAATGCTCTGCTCCACACCTTGACGCCATTTGAGTACATCAAGCAGAAAGTGACTGAGCCAGTTCAATGAAGCGGGATAGTGTGCGACCAAGACCTCAATAGTGTCAAATAAGCCCGTTCTCTCACGCACATAGGTAGAAAAACTTTCAACCACAATATGGTGATGATCTAACCCGCCCGATGCCACAAAGTCACGAGCAGCCAAGGGGGCGCCCCGATATAAGCCTACCGCATGGTCTGGAACCGAGCGCTGCAATGCTTGCTCGATCCATGCCTTGGCCGTTTCAGCCTCCGCCTGTGGGGCTTTCCACACGCTACAGCGACTGATAATGGTCGCGAGTAGGCTATCCAACGAGTCTGTCAATAACACGAAGTAACACCCTGAAGGTGGCTCTTCTAACGATTTAAGCAACGCATTGGCCGCGGCTTCCCCTAAACGCTCGACACACTCTATGACAATAAAGCGCGCCCCGCCCAATTGTGACGTTTCCAGCGCTTGTCGTTGCACTTTGCGCACTGCATCAATACCAATCTGCTTGCCGGGTTTCTCAGGGGCTAACCAGTGAATATCAGGGTGGTTACCCGCTGCGAAAAGTTGGCAATGATGACAATGGCCACAAGCGCTATCGCTTTGATCGCTGCATAGCCGCACCTTGGCAAGCTGGCTTACCAACGCGCGACGGCCGCTGCCCGGGAGCGCGGCCAACAAGAGCGCATGCGGGAACCTTGCACGCATCAATAGCTGCTGCCAATGCGCCCAAACGCCTTCAAACCAGGGATAAACGCAAGGCGTGGGGTATGCCACTGTTATCTTGTCACTCATACGCCTGTCTGCTGCTTAAGCCAATTATCTAGTGCCGTCTTAATCTGAGCAGTCACGTTGTCTAGCGACTGGCCCGCATCAATCACCACCACACTGGGATCGTCGTTTGCCAATGCTAGATAGCGCGCTCGCGTGCGCTCAAAAAAATCAAGTTGCATGGTCTCAATCCTATCCAACTCACCTCTACCCCGCGCACGTGCCAGGCCTACTTCCGGATCGATGTCCATATACAATGTCAGTGAGGGCGCAAACTCCCCCAAGACCGTTTCTTTTAGGCTCTGCATCAGCGACGTGTCCATACCACGTCCCCCCCCCTGGTAAGCCTGTGATGACATATCATGGCGGTCACCCACCACCCATTGACCCTTCGCCAGGGCGGGTTTAATCACATTTTCGACAAGCTGTACTCGAGCGGCATAAAGCATGAGAAGCTCGGCTTTATCCGTGAGCGGTTCATCCGGGTGACCTTGTTTGACAAGTGTACGCAACTGTTCAGCAAGCGGCGTACCGCCGGGCTCTCGCGTTGTGATCACATCCTGGATACCAGCGTCGCGTAACACCTGTTTGATCTGATTGATGGCCGTACTTTTGCCCGCGCCTTCAAGGCCTTCTACAACGATGAAATGGTTCTTCATTGATTCTTCAACACTTTTAGATAATCACGCACGGCTCGATTATGTTCGGCCAAGGTGGTAGAAAATTGGTGGCCGCCTTTACCCGTGGCGACAAAATAGTAGTAATCCGTTTTTGCTGGCTGCGCAGCGGCTAAGATGGCCGCTTTACCTGGCATTGCGATCGGCGTCGGAGGCAAGCCATTAATCACATAGGTGTTATAGGGGGTCGGAGTGCGCAAGTCACGCTTACGAATATTGCCATCATAGTTGTCCCCCATGCCATAAATCACGGTGGGATCGGTTTGTAAACGCATACCACGTCGCAACCGATTCACAAATACCGACGCCACCTTTTCGCGTTCACTCGCCAACGCGGTCTCTTTTTCAATGATGGAAGCCAGAATTAATAGCTGATAAGGGGTCTCTATCGGTAAGTCCTCGATACGTTGCTGCCAAGCCTGCTCCAAGGCCGACTCCATTGCACGTGCGGCGCGTTTTAACAATGCTATATCAGTATCACCCACATCATAGGCGTAGGTTTCAGGGAGCAGTAGCCCTTCCAATTTATCGTGTGTGAGCCCAATCGCATCAGCAATTGCCTGTTCACTCATGCCATCCAATGTTTTGTCGAGATGCGGCGCGGAGGCAAGCTGCTTGCGCCACTGGGCAAACGTACTCCCTTCGACAAAGGTGATTTCATCTTGATATTGCTGACCTGAACGCAGAGTCGCGAACGCCTCGGCTAATGTTTGTCCCGGTTGAATCTGAAAGGTGCCCGCTTGTACCCGAGTCAGCTCTGGATAAACCCGTGGCGCAAACTTCGACCAGATGCTTGATACCATCCAACCGTTGTCTTCAAATTTTGCAATGACCTTATGGTAATGTGCACCGCTAGGTACAGTGAATAGCTGAGGCGTCTGCAAGGATAACGGCGTGGAAATAAACGCCTTCGTTTGCCAAAGCACCCCAGCGACTGAGGCCAAGACTATTGCCATCAATACGCTCATCAGCCCCAAAAATCGCTTTTTTAGCACGCGTTTAACCTCTGTTGTAATCGCCTTGTCAGCGTATGCGTTTTATAACTTGTTTCATTGATGGATGTCACTGGCACCACCTTCATCAAAGCATTGCAAATAAACACTTCATCGGCACGCCACAGCGCTGTCTCATCGATCGCGACCGTTTTACATTGGTAGTCTGTGAAGCCTTCAATCACGGCCATCACTTTTTCTCGCATCAGTCCCGCCACACCGGCGTATGCCAAATCAGGTGTATAAATGACATGGTCTTGGCACCAGAAAAGATTGGACGCCGTGGTCTCAACCAGGTTGCCAAACATGTCCGCAACCACGAAATCATCGGCCTCCGCGTCTTCCAGTGCCAGCTTTAGACGCACCTGTTCTAACCGGTTGAGATGTTTAAGCCCCGCAAAAGGTGACGCGCCAAGCTGTATTTGCGTCGTCGCCAATGTCACACCATGCTGTTGCCAGTGATGATAATGATGTGGATACGGATGTAGGCTAACAATCACGGTTGGCAACGAGCAGCCTTTGGGACTGTAACCGCGGCCCCCCTGCCCTCGGGTGATAATCACCTTCAACACCTGTTCATCATGCGAATGCTGACACGCTTGATCGAGCATTGTCGCGAGTACCGACCAATCGACCCCGTGAATGGCTAGTCGCTCACAAGTGCTTTGTAAACGCAGTATATGTGCATCACGATCAAGTAATAGCCCCTGATACACATGGCCAGTGGTAAAGCAACCATCACCAAATTGGAGTCCGCGGTCAGCGACCGCTAGTTCGCGACAAGGGTGTCCGTTTACCCAATACATCTATCAACCTCGACAGTCACTACTCTTACAGACAATAAAAACCTTACCAACAATAAAAAACGGCCCGAATCGTCGGGCCGTTACTATAGCAAACTCTTTTTAGGCTGTATAAACGCCTATGCGCATTACAGCTTTTTGAAGATCAAAGAGCCGTTGGTGCCACCAAAACCAAAGGAGTTACACAAGGCGTACTCCATTTTTACGTCACGCGCTTCGTGCGGTACGTAATCTAAATCGCACCCTTCATCGACATTATCAAGGTTGATCGTTGGTGGTACGGTTTGGTCAATCAGCGACATGGCAGTGATAATTGACTCGGCAGAGCCTGCCGCGCCAAGCAAGTGACCGGTCATTGATTTGGTTGAAGAGACCAACACGCTATCGGCTGCGTCTCCCATAGCACGACGAATCGCCTTGCTCTCCGCGACATCACCCGCTGGGGTAGATGTACCATGCGCGTTAACGTAGCCAATTTGTGCAGGGTTAATACCCGCATCACGAATTGCCGCTTCCATCGCCAATGCCGCGCCTGAGCCATCTTCACTCGGCGATGTCATATGATAAGCATCGCCACTCATACCAAAGCCGGCTAATTCACAGTATATGGTTGCGCCACGCGCTTTCGCATGCTCGTACTCTTCAAGCACCATCACGCCTGCGCCATCACCCAGCACAAAACCATCACGGTCTTTGTCCCATGGGCGAGAGGCTGCCTTTGGATCGTCATTGCGAGTTGAGAGCGCTTTGGCTGCGGCAAAACCACCAATACCAAGCTCGGTGGAGGCTTTCTCTGCGCCACCGGCAACCATGGCGTCTGCGTCACCGTATGCAATCATACGGGCAGCATGACCAATATTATGAAGGCCTGTGGTGCATGCGGTTGAAATAGAGATGTTTGGACCACGCATGCCGTAGTTAATCGACACGTGCCCTGCAATCATATTAACGATGGTTGATGGAACAAAGAAGGGGCTGATCTTACGTGGACCCTTTTCCATATACGCACGATGATTTTGTTCAATCAAACCAAGACCACCAATGCCTGAACCTATCGCGACACCAATACGGTGTGCATTGTTGTCATCAACTTGCAGCCCGGAGTCTTTAATGGCTTGCACACTGGCAGCAATGCCATATTGGATGAACAAGTCCATTTTTCGTGCATCTTTTTTCGACATGTAGTCTTCACAATTGAAGTCCTTAACCATGCCCGCAAATTGAGTAGCAAAGTTAGTGGCATCAAAATGCTCAATCGCTGAGATACCGCTTTGCCCGGCTAGCAGAGCTTTCCATGAAGACTCAACTGAGTTACCGACGGGTGACAACATACCCATGCCAGTCACAACAACACGACGCTTAGACACGATGATATTCTCCGGAGAATATAAGTTTGGAAATTAGAATAGCTTAAAAAGAACACAGGCGGTCGAGGAGACCGCCTGGTAGGATTCTGAGATTACGCTGAAGCGCCGACAACGTAGTCGATAGCTGCCTGTACAGTGGTAATCTTCTCTGCTTCTTCATCTGGAATCTCTGTATCGAATTCCTCTTCAAGAGCCATTACCAGCTCAACGGTATCCAGAGAGTCCGCGCCCAAGTCGTCTACGAATGAAGCTTCGTTTTTCACTTCTGCTTCGTCGACACCTAGTTGCTCAACGATGATTTTCTTTACGCGTTCTTCGATGTTGCTCATATTAATACTAGTCCTTACAAGATTCGCAGATGCGATATGTGCTGTAGTTTATTCATTAATGTGGAAGTTGCAAGACCTCCACGGCTGGTCAAACCACGATTTGGGGACAAATCAATCGGAGTTTGACGTGTGTCATTCGAGATTGCAACGGTCTCGATCAAATCATGTACATACCGCCATTGACGTGCAAGGTCTCACCCGTCATGTAAGCGGCATCGTCAGAGGCTAAAAACGCCACCGTTGCAGCAATCTCTTTTGGATCACCCAAACGCCCTGCTGGCACTTGTGCCAGGGTCGCAGCGCGCTGTTCATCATTCAGCGCCTTAGTCATATCGGTTTCGATAAAACCAGGGGCAACTGTATTCACTGTGATGCCACGCGCAGCCACTTCACGTGCCATGGATTTGGTAAAGCCAATCACACCGGCTTTTGCCGCCGCATAATTCGCCTGTCCCGCATTACCCATTACACCGACCACAGAACCAATGTTAATGATTCGGCCACAGCGTTTTTTCATCATCGCACGCAATACAGCCTTTGATAAACGGAAGATTGACGTTAAGTTGGTGTCCATAATGTCCTGCCACTCATCGTCTTTCATACGCATCAATAGGTTATCACGAGTGATACCGGCGTTGTTAACCAGAATATCAACGTCACCAAATTCTTTTTTGATCGTATCAAGCACCTCTGCGACTGACTCTGGCGAGGTCACATTGAGTGCTAAGCCTTTACCGTTTTCACCGAGGTAGTCGCTAATGGCTGCAGCGCCTTTTTCGCTAGTCGCTGTACCAATCACAGTGGCACCACGCTCCGCCAAAAGCTCTGCCGTTGCTCGGCCAATCCCACGGCTTGCGCCTGTCACCAGCGCTACTTTTCCGTCTAGTTTCATTCGGTTACCCTTTTAGTTGATTCTGCCGACATACGCCGGCAGTCACAAAGTGTCTAGTAATACGGTTTACGCCTTCGCGGCGGCAAGGCTGGCGCTATCATTAACCGCCGCGCTGCTCAACGCCTTGTTGATGCGTTTGGTCAAGCCTGTCAGTACTTTACCAGGGCCAAACTCCAACAGCTGTTCCACGCCTTCAGCCGCCATATACTCGACCGTTTCGGTCCAGCGTACCGGGCTATGTAATTGACGCACCAGGGCTTCTTTAATTTGATCCGGCTCTATCGGCGTTGCTACATC
This sequence comes from Salinivibrio sharmensis, assembly GCF_001995985.1. GTDB lineage: Bacteria > Pseudomonadota > Gammaproteobacteria > Enterobacterales > Vibrionaceae > Salinivibrio > Salinivibrio sharmensis. The sequence goes on from NZ_MUFC01000006.1 coordinate 173,401, forward strand.
AGCATTGTTGACCACAGGTATACGTGGCGTATTAAACGTTACCGACTCCAACGCTTGCGCCAGTTTTTCTGCTGCAGGCTTCATCAGCGCACAGTGAGAAGGCACTGACACCGGCAGCGGCAATGCACGTTTTGCGCCCGCGTCTTTACACAAGGCGTTAGCACGCTCAACCGCTTCTTTATTACCCGCAATCACCACTTGGCCTGGCGAGTTAAAGTTAACCGGTGAGACCACCTGCCCTTGCGCCGCTTGCTCACATGCTGTGGCAATTGCTTCATTGTCGAGGCCAATAATCGCTGACATCGCGCCAATCCCCGTTGGTACCGCTTCTTGCATCAGTTGGCCGCGCAATTCAACCAGCTTGATCGCTGCTTTGAAATCCAACACGCCAGCACACACCAAGGCCGAGTATTCACCCAAGCTGTGACCGGCAAGCATGGCTGGCGCAGCGCCACCTTGGGCTTCCCATACTCGCCAAATAGCAACAGACGCGGCTAATAACGCAGGTTGGGTACGATGGGTTTCATTTAAGTCCGCTTCAGGGCCTTGCTGGACCAATGCCCAAAGGTCATAGCCAAGCACTTCTGAGGCTTCTGAAAACGTCTGCTGCACAACGCCATACTGTTCGGCGAACTCCCCGAGCATCCCCACAGCTTGTGATCCTTGGCCAGGAAATACGATTGCAGTTGGAGACGTCGCTGTTGAAGAACTAGCTGTTGAAGACATAGCTGTTTTCCTATTTATTTAAAATCTGACCAACGCTGAACCCCATGCGAATCCGCCGCCAAACGCCTCAAGCAAGAGTGTCTGGCCTCGTTGGATTCGCCCATCACGTACCGCCTCATCAAGGGCAGTTGGTACCGATGCAGCAGACGTGTTGCCATGGCGGTCAAGCGTCAATACAACTTGATCCATCGACATCGCGAGTTTCTTCGCGGTCGCTTTAATAATTCGATAATTGGCTTGGTGTGGTACCAACCAATCTATATCTGACTTTTCAATTTGGTTAGCCTGAAGCGTTTCTGTCACAATATTGGCCAGTTGTGTTACCGCCACTTTGAAGACTTCATTCCCCGCCATATAAAGCCACGCTTCATCGGCCTCTAACGATTGACCACGCTCTGGATACTTAAGTTTCAATAGCTCGCCAAATTTGCCATCAGCTTTCAGGTGTGTGGACAAAATACCATCATTTTCATCAGCAGAGAGCACCACTGCACCTGCACCATCACCAAACAGAATAATGGTGGAGCGATCATCAGGATCACAGGTGTGTGACAGGCGATCTGCGCCTACCACCAGCGCATTTTTGGCGAGGCCATTTTTAACGTATTGATCCGCGACACTGAGTGCATACACAAAGCCAGAGCACGCCGCCGCAATATCAAAAGCGGGGCAGCCTTTAATCCCCAGCATGGCTTGAACATCACAGGCAGCTGCGGGAAAAGCACGCTCACCACTGGTGGTGGCGACAATAATCAGGTCGATGTCATGTTTATCGATGGCAGCCATATCTATCGCCTGTACGGCGGCCTGATAAGCCATCGAGGCAACGGTATCTGTGGGTGCAGCAATGCGACGTTCTTTGATCCCCGTACGGGTCACAATCCACTCATCACTGGTGTCTACCATCTGTTCAAGGTCAGCATTGGTGCGAACCTGTTCAGGCAAATAGCTGCCTGTGCCCAAAATCTTACTATACATGAAGACTACTAATGCCTCTCGAGAAGAACTGCCTCTAAACGGTCACTTATCTTAGTTGGGATTTGCCGTTCGACCTCGTGCACCGCCTCAAAAATAGCGTTTTCGTAAGCGGCGATATCAGCGCGTCCGTGGCTTTTTACAACGATGCCGCGCAATCCTAGCAAACTTGCGCCGTTGTACTGGTCGGGTTTCAGCTGTTGGAGTTGATTTAATAGATCAGAAAATAGCCATTTCGCGATCCAACGCTTAATAGGGTGCGGGTGGAGGTGGGCTTTCACCTTGTCGATGATCAAGCGTGCGACCCCCTCGCTGGTTTTTAATGCAACATTGCCAACAAAGCCATCACAGACAATCACATCGGTCTCACCTGTGTAGATTTGATCGCCCTCGACGTAACCGGTGTAACGCACAGAGTCGCTTTGCTGCAAAAGATCAGCACAGCGGCGCACCAGATCGTTCCCTTTTATCGCCTCTTCACCGATATTTAACAAACCGATACGCGGGGTATGGCCTAACTCAGCCTCCGCTAACACCGCGCCCATCACTGCGAATTGGAATAAGGTGTCGGCGTCACAGGCGACGTTGGCGCCTAAATCGAGCAACCATTTACGTTGGTATTGGGCACCGGGCAAGGCGGTGACAAGGGCAGGACGATCAATGCCGGGCAGCAGCTTAAGCAAATATTTGGACAGCGCCATTAACGCCCCCGTATTCCCCGCGCTTACACAGGCATCCGCTTCACCACTGGCCACCTTTTCCAATGCGACACGCATAGACGTATTATGACTGCGGCGCAGCGCTGTGGACGGACGCATATCATTAGGGATCACGTCCGGGGCATGGACGATAGACAATCGGGAATGATGCTGGGCATTGAGCTGGTTCAGTGACGCCTTAATGTGAGGCTCGTCGCCCACTAGGATCACTTTTAGGTCCGCAAAACGTGACAATGCCTGCACGGAGGCAGGCACTGTAACTTGGGGACCGAAATCCCCACCCATCGCATCGAGTGCAATGGTTAACCTAGTCAAGGGTCAACCTTACTTGTTGATAACCTTGCGGCCACGGTAGAAACCGTCTGCAGTCATGTTGTGACGCAGGTGAGTCTCACCGCTAGTTTTGTCTACAGATACAGCTTGAGTACCCAGTGCATCGTGTGAACGACGCATACCACGTTTAGAACGGGTTTTACGGTTCTTTTGTACGGCCATTGACCCTACTCCTCGTTACTTTGCTTTAAGTTTTTTAGTACGGCAAACGGATTTGGACGCTCATCAGCAAGTGGGATTTCCCCATACACCATGTTCTCTGCACTAACTTTACAGTCGGTGTCTTCGTGCATGGCGACTTGTGGCAAGGCCACAATCAACTCGTCTTCGACTAATTGAATCAGATCAATCTCACCGTTTTCGTCGACTAATGCCGGCTCATAAGCATCCGGTAAATTGCCAACCTGGTCATCATTGAAAACCGGGCTATAAACGAATTCAGTTTCACAGCGATGTGAAAATGGTTCCCAACAACGTTGACACTCAAGACTGACCGAAACGGTGGCACGACCTGTGACCGTTTTGAGCCCTTGGGCGTCAATGTCGAACGAAAGCATCACTTCCGCATCACTATCGATGCTTTGGGTTGCCTCACCGAGACGCACTAAACGCTGCTTGTCTACGATACCATCATAGTCAAGTTGCTTTTGTGCACAACGGAACGGATCAACCGTCAGCGGTAGCTTTACCTTCTGCATAGGGCGCGAATATTAGCCTCCAAATGCGCTGGAGTCAAAGAAAATGTTACCTGTGTCAGGCGCGAAAGGGTCATAGGAACAAAAGCACACAACCCATCGGTTATCTGGATGCCTCTGGCGCCTCGCCGACTCGGACCGGCAACCGTGAAAACCAACCCTTTCACCGCAGTCAATAAGCCAGCCAGGCACACTCCCACCGTTTTGCCCGACTCAAAGTCGCGCCCGCTATTTTTTCAGGTTAGACTGGGAGTTGAAAATAAACAATCATCGACCACGTAGATTGTTTAGTCACCTTCAACTGCGCGCAATATAAGGAACGATAATGCACACAACGCAACCTCCCAAAATTGTGCTGGCTTCAAGCTCACCGTATCGTCAAGCCATCTTTAAAAAGTTTGCGCTCCCGTTTACTGCATTCGCACCGGCAATTGACGAAAGTCGGCATGACAACGAGCGTGCCACTGACATGGTTGAACGCTTGGCACTCGAAAAAGCCATGGCGGGGATGCCGCTATTCGATAATGCTCTCATTATCGGTTCAGACCAAGTGTGTGTGATTGACGAGGAGGTGTTAGGCAAACCACATGAGCGAGAAGTCGCGATTGAGCAGCTAAAACGCGCGAGCGGCAAGCAAGTCACGTTTTATACCGGAATCGCGTTGATAAACAGCGACACCGGGGAGCATCAATCTGACGTTGAGCCGTTCCATGTCGACTTTCGTGAGCTTACCGAGCAGGAAATTGTCCGCTACATCGACAAAGAACTGCCGCTAGATTGTGCCGGCAGCTTCAAATGTGAAGGCTTGGGTATTGCCCTTTTCAATGCCATGCACGGACGTGATCCTAATACCCTTGTAGGCCTCCCACTTATACGCTTACGTGAAATGTTAGAAAAGGAGGGGGTCTCGGTCATTTAATGCGCCAACTCATGGTCAGCGCACACGTAGTTGCAACCTTACCAAGCACGTAAGCGGCAAATTAGCTCACCAGCTCGTTTAGACTGTTTAATACGGCAACGGGCTCAAACGTCGACAGGCTGGCAGACTCTTCTACGCCCCAAGTGACCGCGAGCCTTGCCATACCCGCATTGATGGCCAGTTGCATATCATGTCCAGTATCACCAATCATCAGCGCCTTATCACGTGAGATGCCTGTTTGCACTAACACTTCTTCAAGCATTTTCGGATCAGGCTTAGAAGCCGTTTCATCCGCACAACGCGTAGCAGCGAATAAATCTTGGGTCCCCGTCTCCATCATCGCTCTATCAAGCCCAGCGCGTGATTTCCCCGTTGCCACCGCCAATTCAAACCCCTGCGCCTTTAGAGACAGAAGGGTGTCTTTCACCCCAGGAAAAAGCTGACAGGGCGTTGGATTATCGTGCACAAACTGTTGGCGGTAGTGGTGAATCCAATCGCCATACCACGCTGGATCTGCATCAGGGTAAAGCAGCTGATAACCTTTTTCTAAGCTCAGGCCAATCATGGTTTGCAAACGCTCAGGAGGTAAAATGGGTAATTGCCCTGTTAATCGAGCCGCCGCATCGAGGCTAGAGACAATTCGTCCAATCGAATCCATCACAGTGCCATCCCAGTCAAAGATCAACAATGAGTATGGGGCTAGCGCTGAGTGCGACGGTTGGCTGGCCGGACTTTCGCCAGCTTGCCAAGCAGATGTAAGCGATAATTCGACAGTCATGTATTTAGCCTCTGCGTGATGCGTTTTTTGCCCGTAACCCGTCAAGTACCCGCTCAAGTTTGGGCTCCATGGGCGCGTTAAGCGTCATGGTTTCATCATTCCCTGGGTGCACAAAACGAATCGTGGCGGCATGTAAAAATAATCGATCTAGCCCCACAGCCTTGGTGTAAGCATCAAAACGGGGATCGCCATAGCGGTCATCCCACGCCAAAGGATGCCCTACATATTGCGCATGGACTCGAATTTGGTGTGTCCGACCTGTTACCGGGCTCGCTTGCACGAGTGTGGCTTCCGCAAACGTCTCAAGCACTTTAAAACGGGTTTCCGATGGCTTTCCCTCGGGGTTAACGCGGACAATGCTGTTCACCTCGTTTTTCAACAAAGGCGCTGTCACCTTACGCTGCTTAGCGGACCAGTGACCCATGACCAAGGCATAATAGTCTTTGCGTACCGATTTTTCGCGAAATTGCGCTTGCAGATGGCGCAAGGCAGACCGTTTTTTAGCAATCAATAAGAGCCCTGAGGTGTCTCTATCAATCCGGTGCACCAGCTCCAAAAAGCGCGCTTTAGGACGCAGTGCGCGCATTGCCTCTATCGCGCCAAATTGTAGCCCACTCCCCCCGTGCACCGCGGTACCTGAAGGCTTATTGAGCACAAGTAGGTGGTCATCCTCATAAAGAATGCAATACTCAAGCGCAGCCACTTTGTCTAGTTTGGTACTGGGGGCGGCTTTCTCATCACGCTCGGGAAGCCGGATGGGAGGCACCCTCACCACATCGCCAGCTTGCAGCTTATACTCGGGTTTTATGCGTTTTTTATTAACTCGCACTTCTCCTTTACGAAGCACGCGATAAATCATACTTTTTGGGACATTTTTCAGCTGATTTCGCAGAAAATTGTCGATGCGTTGGCCGGCGATGTCGTCATCGATGTCGATGAATCGCACTTGAGTTTTTTGTTCTGTCATAACCTTCATTCTACCGCTAAGCACAGCGACATGCACCTGCTACGGCAAGTCACCCCTCGCTTAGCACAGCAGCGGGTTGTGTTCCCCCCTGTAACCGCGAACGACACAAGGCATTATCGTGCAAAAAAACACCACATCTGCGCGGTTTTACTACCAACACAACATAAGCGAATAAAGCCGATTGCTGGACTTTAGTCTCCCTGCTATAGTTGCGGCGTTAATCAGAAAAGCAAACGCTTATCTGAAACACAGCTTATCGCCTGTGACAGCGATTTCATCAGTGGAACATGCACTTTTCGACAAAAGGCCTGGTCTGCGATGAGTCAATCAAGTGATAGCTGTATACGGTTATATCCGTAAAAGAACCATAATTCCGAATGCTTTTAAGGCGTTACGCGGCAATTGGCGTAAGACGTAAACCAAAAGCACCCGTTTAGTGTGTTGACACGAGACCATTAGTCAGTGTCAGAGCTCTCCGCCATCGGTAAAAACGGCGGACGCCAACTGCGTAATCCGGTGAGCCATAAAAACCGTTGTAGCTGGCCGATTAAAACTTGCCCGAGCGCACCCCTGATTTTCTCCAGCCGGGAGGCTGCACCATATCAGACTTGGGGTCAGGCAGCATTGACGACTGCTCTCGTCATCAACCGCTAATAACAACGATAAATAAATGAGAAAAATCAGATGAAAAGAATGTTGATTAACGCAACTCAGAAGGAAGAGTTGCGCGTCGCATTGGTCGACGGTCAACGGCTGTACGATCTCGATATCGAGAGTCCCGGCCATGAATCAAAAAAAGCGAATATCTACAAAGGACGCATTACCCGTATCGAACCAAGCCTGGAAGCGGCATTTGTTGATTACGGGGCAGAACGACACGGTTTTCTCCCTCTTAAAGAAATAGCCCGCGAATACTTCCCTTCCGGTTACACCTATCAAGGCCGCCCTAACATCAAAGATGTGGTAAAAGAAGGCCAGGAAGTCATTGTCCAAGTAGACAAAGAAGAGCGCGGCAATAAAGGGGCTGCTCTGACTACGTTTGTGTCGTTAGCGGGTAGCTACTTGGTATTAATGCCAAACAACCCACGAGCAGGCGGGATTTCTCGTCGCATCGAGGGGGAAGAGCGCAGCCAGCTCAAAGAAGCCATGTCTGGCCTCGAACTGCCGCAAGGGATGGGCTTAATTGTGCGCACCGCCGGTGTGGGCAAATCTGCCGAAGAGCTTGAATGGGACTTGAAAGTTCTGCTAAACCACTGGCAAGCAGTGAAAGAAGCGGCAGACGCCAACCCTGCACCTTTCCTGATCCATCAAGAAAGTAACGTGATTGCACGAGCAATCCGCGACTACTTGCGCCGTGATATCGGTGAGATCTTGATTGATAGTGAGAAGGTCTTTCAACGCGCGCAAGAGCACATCAAACTGGTTCGCCCTGACTTTGTCAGCCGCATCAAGTTCTATGAAGGCGAAGTGCCGCTATTTAGCCATTACCAGATAGAAAGCCAGATTGAATCTGCGTTCCAACGCGAGGTTCGCTTGCCGTCTGGTGGTTCGATCGTGATCGACCCCACCGAAGCCCTCACCTCTATCGATATCAACTCTGCTCGTGCCACTAAAGGCAGCGATATCGAAGAGACAGCACGCCAAACAAACGTTGAAGCGGCAGAAGAAATTGCCCGCCAATTACGTTTGCGTGATCTGGGTGGATTGGTCGTTATCGATTTCATCGATATGACCCCCGTACGCCACCAACGTGAAGTGGAAAACAAACTACGCGACTCTGTCCGTATGGATCGTGCACGCGTGCAAATCGGCCGTATTTCGCGCTTTGGTTTGCTGGAAATGTCACGCCAACGCCTCAGTCCATCACTGGCAGAAGCAAGCCATCACATTTGCCCGCGCTGTAAAGGCACCGGTGTAATTCGTGATAACGAATCGCTAGCATTGTCCATTCTTCGTTTGATGGAAGAAGAGGCAATGAAAGAGAACACGGCGCAAGTACTGGGTATCGTCCCTGTCCCCGTCGCCTCTTACCTGCTTAACGAAAAACGCCGATCGGTCCAGCACATTGAGAAATACCACAATGTCAAAGTGGTCGTGGTCCCCAATGCCGACATGCAGACACCACACTTTGATGTGGTTCGCGTCCGCGGCGGTGAAGAAATGGCGAACCTGTCTTATCAGCTGCCAAGCCAGATTGATGCGCTCAGAGAAGTAGAAGCACGCGAAGAGCCACAACAAGCGCGTCCAGCGAAAAAGCGTGAAGAACCTGTTTTACAAGGATTTGCAGCGCCAAGCTCGCCGGCACCAAGTGCAACTAAAACGGCCGCACCAGCCAATGAGCCAGCAGCGTCGGCCCAGCCTGGTCTGTTCACCAAAGTGGGTCAGTTCTTCTCTCGCTTGTTTGCCGCGCCAGCTGATGATGCAACAACCACGTCGTCACAGCCAGCCGCTCAACCTGAGCCAGCTCAAACAGGGCAACGCCAGAAGCCAACACACAGCCAGCGCAATAAGTCACGTGGCAATAACAAACCACAAAATCGCGATGAGCAAAGTGATGGCAACAACGGCGAACGTGGACGTAACAACAAACAACGCCGCCAGAATAAGCCGCAAGAAGAGCGTCGTGATAAGAATCGCAAAGGGAAAAAAACCCGTAACGATAACCGCAGCGACAAAGCGAAAAAGCCTGCCGCGCAACAAGATGAGGCCAAGGCAACGAAGCCACAGTCTGACAATGCGGATAAAGGCAACAAGCAGCACGACCAAAAAGCGGAGAAAACCGAACAGGTTAAACAACGCCGCCAACGTCGTAAGCTTAATCGCAGCGTGCGTATCAACAAAGATAATGCGGATACCCAAGTTGCCACCGAGGTAACACCTGACCAAGGTACAGACTTGCAGCAAGTCGGGGCGGAAGTCGCACAACAGGCTAAACAGCAGCCTGATAACGCGAAGAAAGAAGGTCAGCAGGACAAGCGTCGTAATCGCCGCTCACCACGCCACCTTCGCGCCAGTGGACAGCGTCGTCGCCGTCGTCCAATGGTGAAAAGCCCTATGCCACTCACCACCGGCATGGCGTCTCCCGAAATGGCGATGGGCAAGGTATGGTCGGCAGAGCAACCCGTAAAAGTGAAGCAAGATCGCCGCCGCCAAGACAAACGCCAAAACAGTAAGGCTATTATCAGTGGTGTTGCCCGTCCAGAAATGGCCATGGGTAAAGTCATTATCATGCAAGCTAAGTCGGAGGGGACGGATTCAGTATCGACCCAACCGATGGCTTCGATAAGCACCCCTGAGCCTGCACCGCAACCGGCACAAAGCCAAGCAACACCGGAGGTCGGTGCGATGCCAAAGGTCGCGACGCCAGACGCGCCAGTGACAACCCCTGCGCAAGACTCAGAGGTCGATTTGGTGACTGAAAAAGTGATTGAGCGCGAAGCGGAAATCAATGCCCCAACGGCAACGATTCAATACCGCCGAGCCACATCACCGATGATGAAAGCACCGGCACCGAACGAATCGGTTGATCACAGCCCGGTGGCAATCGCCGCCTTTAAAGTGCCTAACCCAGAAGCGAAAGCGGCGGGTAGCGCTGAGGCACGTGCGTCTGCCTACGCACCGGCAACCAAACCTCAGTACTAATTCCGTTACTTTCGGAATACTAAAGGCCTCGGCATCTGTCGAGGCCTTTTTTTAACCTTTCTTCAATGAAATAACGTGGATAAAACATACGTAAACTTGCAGCGATACACGGAAAAGTGCGCCGATCCACACGCTTCCATAGCGACTTCCTTGTCAAAGCGAAAAAACTCAGTAAAGTCATGGCATAAGATGATTGTCGTGTCGTCGCGCACACCCAGCTTCGCCAGAGACACAGGCTCATCAGGTGCCAAAATACGGCCACGACATTGGAAAGTTGCTGTAGGGAAGACGCTGTTGCTTATGAAAACCTTGTTTACTGCTTATCCATTTAAACGCCTCCATCACACCTTGATGCTGGCCTTTCTTCTATTGAGCCTCCTCCCTCTGATCTTAGTCGCCTTGTTTTTTCTTAATGCCCATAGCCAAGATCTCCAAGAACAAAGCACAGCACACCTTTTATCGGTGCGCGACAGTAAACAACAGCAAATCAATGATTACTTTGATGCGAAAGAAGCGGAGGTGCTTGGATTTGTTGCCTCAGAGCTCGCCTACGCCAGCGGTGGCCATTTTTATGGTTTGGTCAACGCCTTTCAGCGACTACGACCAAACATCGACGCCGCACGTGATTACGCGCAACGCCGCTACTACCTTGGGTCCGGTGAGAGGGTGAAAACACCTGTGCGCAAGGACGATCCCAATTATTCTGCCACCGAGCGTTATCGGCTGCTGCACAAACGCTATCACCGCGCTTATCAAGCTTTGCTCGCCCGCGCAGATTTTGACGACCTACTCTTGGTCGATAAGCAAGGCAACGTCACCTATTCGGTGAAAAAACTGGGCAACTTTGGCACAAACTTACTCTCAGGCCCTCACCGTGATGCACGATTGGGGCAAACGTTCGCGACCCTACAACAGCAAACGCAACAAACAAAAGGGAAGTTAGATCCGACGCCCAAGGTGATTATCTCTGATTTTTCTGCGGAAGAGACCGACACCCGAGTTGCATGGCTGGGCGCCCCCATTATTCAGCAAGGGTACCTGCATAGCTACGCGCTCTTCCGGCTTCCTAGCCATGCCCTTACCAGGCTAATGGCCCCCAGAGAAACCAATGCGATTGAAACACACCTCGTCGGCGATGACGGCAAGACTCGAGCGCATTCAACCAACAACAGTCAGCTTGTTAATAACACGCCTGCCATAGAAAAAGCATTAGCCGGAGAAACGGGAGTCACCCGCTATCAAACCCAATCAGGCCAAACCATGCTCGCCGCCTACACCCCTATTCGCACCCATGGACTGAAATGGGGACTCGTGGCTGAAGTCCCCACGCAAGTGGCCTACGCACGTATCCACCAGCTGCAACAGCTTTTTATCGTTGCCATGTTACTTGCGATTCTCGCGGTGGTCATTGCCTCGCACTATATGTCCAACTTTATTACTCGCCCACTGCTTCAACTTACGTGGGCGGCCGAAAAAGTCAGTGCAGGTGACCTGGATACCCAAATCCACCACACGCGTCGTCGTGATGAAATCGGGCGTTTGGCGGTGAGCTTTGCCCGCATGCGCCATGCCATTCGCGAAAAACTGGCCTTAATACGCCAGCAAAACCAGGCCTTAGAAGCTAACATCACCACCATACGTGCTCAGAATGAAGAGCTGCATGTCGCCAACAAACTGAAAGATGAATTCCTGGCAACCACCTCTCACGAACTTCGTACCCCCTTACACGGCATGATAGGGATTGCCGAAGCACTGATTGACGGTGCGAACGGTCCGATTAGTCGCGATCATCAGTATCAACTATCGATTATCGTCAACAGCGGCCAGCGCTTGGCCAAGCTGGTTGATGATCTCTTGGACTACCATAAAATGCGCTATGGGCAATTGGATTTGGAGCAAGGTCCTGTCAATCTCAACGCCATCACACAGCTTGTGCTGTCACTCGCCAAGCACCTTAAAAAAGATAAGCCGCTAGACATCATTAATCAGCTCAGCGACACGCCAATCTGGGTACACGCGGATTCCCAACGGCTTGAGCAAGTTATGTACAATTTGCTGGGAAATGCGATTAAGTTCACCGATGCGGGTAAGATTGTTATTAGCGCCGACACCTTGGACGATCGTGTTCGCATCCAAGTGGTTGATACGGGTAAAGGGATCCCAGCGGAACAGTTAAGCACCGTTTTTGAGCCTCTCGCACAAGCAGTAAGTAGCCACTATCATTATCAACACGGTGCAGGTCTTGGTCTATCAATCAGTCGTCAACTTGTCGAGTTGATGGGCGGCCAGCTTTACGTCAGTAGTCAGCCGCAAGTGGGCACCACCTTTAGCTTCACCCTTCCGCGTGTCGATGAGCCTCCGGTGTTAAGCACCGAGCTTACCGCCTTCTCTACCCAGCACGTTTATCAAGATGACACGCGAGAGACCCTCGCTCACTTCTCTTCGGACGTTGTTTCGCAAAGCCAGCATAATCACAATGGCTTACATATTTTAGTGGTTGATGATGAACCCACCAACCAACAAGTACTCGCCAGCTTTCTCAATATTGAAGGCTATCAGGTCAGTACAGCAAGCGATGGACGCACAGCCATTGAGCACATCGCCACCACGAAGCCGGATCTCGTTTTGCTCGACGTGCTTATGCCCGGTATGAGTGGTTTCGAGGTCTGTGAGCAGCTCAGAGAACAATTTAACCACGCCGCACTTCCGATTATCATGCTAACCGCCTTAAATCAGCCTGATGATCGCATCTATGGGTTTGAAATCGGCGCGAATGATTACTTATGTAAACCCTTTGATAAACGAGAGCTCGCTGCTCGGATAGCCACACACCTTGCCGCTAGCCAAGCGGAACAACGCCGCCAAGAAAACCAACGCCTCGAGCAGGCGCTTGAACAAAGTGCGCGGCAGCAAGCCAGCCTGCTCGAAACCCAGTCTTGGTTGATTTCACAACTCTCTCTCGCCCCTGAAGCCATGTTAGGTATGCGAAGAGATGGTCAGGTTCGCTTTGTTAACCAAGCGGCAGCATCCTTGTTCGGGCGTGAACAGGACGAGGTAAAACGGATGCACGGTCAAGCCTTAGTGAAAGCGCCCGAGCAGGCCAATCATATGGAGCGCTATCAAGGCCCACTGACCATTTATATTGAAGGACAACCACAGGACGTTGACGGTATGCTGCTGCGTTTTCCAGCCGAGTCTGACATTGACAGCCTGTATGTCATCAACACAGACGCACCCGTGTCTCAGTCTCGTATACAGAGCCTAGAAAGCGCCATCGAAGCCTTATCTGGCTACGCATTAGGCGGAGACTCACGCCAACTTGAAACGCTTAAAGCGATGGGCGGGGAATTTGAAGCCCTTGCTGAAAAAGCGCAACACCAACAGCAAGATAAAACCAACACACGTAGACAGCTCATTGTTGATGCCATGGTAGCCAGCTTAGATTACTGGGAAGAAGCCACAGGCAAAAGCAAATTCGATTTTGCCGAGCAAAGTGGTCTCTGGCGCGTCTACCTTGATCGTAGTAGCTTACAAACCCGCACACTGGATAAGTACTTATTGCTGGAAACCTTACCCAAAACACCGAGATGGCGCACAGTGCTGAGCTCCATTCGCTTTATTCTCGATCATTGTGATAAACGCAGCTCCACCCGCACCCAGCTAGAATCTTACTACCAACAACTGCGCCAACTACTGTTAGACGACTAACAACACACACCAACGCAATAAAGTGCCTCCCCTTCCGGGGACAGGTATATTTTCCCCTTCTGGGACAGGCACTTTTACCCTTACTAGGACAGGCACCTTGGTCATAAAGTGGTCATAAAGTGCCTGTCCTCACAATCACAATTGGAGCACAATTGGGACAGACACTTTTAGCCCCCTATCAGGACAGGCGCATCGAAATAAGTGAGCAAACCTCGGAGCAAATCCCGGTGACTGTCCCATTGGTGGTTTATTGCCGGATCTCAGACGTGCGTCTACTGACACTAATGTGCCTGTCCTCTGACTGACGAGCGAAAATCGCTCATTAATAATCTTTGCGAACCAACCTCATTTCAATCGCAATGCTTCTTGGCAAAAACCCCTTTTATATCGGATATAATTCAGAAATGCGCGACTTGTCACAACAAAATAAACACTGATTTTTCTCGTTAAAAAATAAGAGCGTTTGGGTGTGTGACATACATCACCCAAAGGAAAAATAACTATAACTTCATGATTTTTATATCATTATAATTCCATCCAAGGTCATTATCAGGAGAGAATCGTGATTGTATCCTGAAGCGGATAACCTTTTTAGCTGTTTTTTTTAACGAAAGTAACGTCAGCGTCGCGCTTTTTTACGGTTTTAACGATTATTCACATTGCAGCCTTCACTTAACTTGGGCTTAGTGAAGGTGTTTGCTGGCCTGGAACAACAAGTATCCCTTGGGGCACCCCATCCATAATCACAACGTAAGGGTCAGCGACACAGGAAGCTTGAGTTCGTAAAGGTTGTTCGCAACGAGCTCATCACTATCCATCACGTGAACTGAAAGCAACAGTAAGGAATGGCTATGTTTTCGAGTAACATTAGAGTTGCCAGCAAGACCCTACTTGCCTCTGCAATTATCGGTGCGCTGAGCGCAAGTGCTGGCGTCAGTGCCGCCGAGCGCAGTGAGCTCACTATCCACCCGAAAGAATTCAATACTTTTGTCCGTAACTTTAACCCTTTCCTCGGCGCCACGTATCTGCACACCACGACTGACTTTATCTATGAGCCATTAGTGGTATTTAACGAAATGAAAGGCAACCAACCTGTCTTTCGTCTCGCAAGCGGCTATGAAATGGCCGATGACCTGAAAAGTGTCACCTTTACCCTACGCAAAGGGGTGAAATGGTCAGACGGTGAAGCCTATACCGCTGATGATGTGGTGTATTCGTTTGATTTGGTCAAAAACCACCCTGAACTGGATCAATCTGGCATTAACCAATGGGTTGATGATGTGAAGAAGGTAGACGATTACACCGTCCGCTTTGAACTCACTGAGGCAAACTCCAATGTACCCTACGAAATTGCGAAAGTACCTGTGGTGCCTGAGCACGTCTGGAAAAATGTTGAAGAGCCAGCGTCTTACACCAATAAAAACCCGGTAGGATCGGGTCCCTTCACCACTATCGATACCTTCACCTCTCAGCTCTACATTCAATGTCGTAACCCGCATTATTGGGACAACGACAACCTCGATGTTGACTGTCTGCGCGTACCGCAAATTGCCAATAACGACCAGTTTTTAAGCAAAGTGATCAACGGCGAGATGGACTGGACTTCCTCGTTTATTCCTGACATTGACCGCACTTATGCCGCGGCCAATCCAAATCATCACTATTGGTACCCTGCCGCTGGCACCCAAGCCTTTATGGTCAATTTTAATGACCCTGATCCGGCCAAGCGTGAAGCGCTGACCAATGTCGACTTCCGTCGCGCATTTTCGATGGCGCTAGACCGTCAAACCATTATTGATATCGCGTTTTATGGCGGTGGTACGGTAAACGACTTCGCGTCTGGCTTAGGTTATGCCTTTGAGTCTTGGTCCGACGAAGCGGTGCATGAGAAATATCGCCAATACAATACGTACGATCTAGACGGCGCCAAAGCACTGCTTGCGAAAGCCGGCTTTAAAGATCAAGACGGTGATGGCTTTGTGGAAACC
Source organism: Salinivibrio sharmensis (assembly GCF_001995985.1). Classification (GTDB taxonomy): domain Bacteria; phylum Pseudomonadota; class Gammaproteobacteria; order Enterobacterales; family Vibrionaceae; genus Salinivibrio; species Salinivibrio sharmensis. The sequence continues at coordinate 188,851 of NZ_MUFC01000006.1, forward strand.
CCATCAGGCAAATCGTTTGAGCTCGAAATCCAATCTCCTAATGGCTGGACCGACTTCAACAACACCGTTCAGCTTGCGGTTGAGCAACTTGCCGAGGCCGGCATCAAAGCCAAGGCACGTACCCCAGATTTCTCGGTATACCGCCAAGCGATGCTCGAAGCTGACTACGACGTCGCTTACACCAACTACTTCCATGGTGCGGACCCTTATACCTATTGGAATAGCGCGTATAACTCCAACTTACAGGAAGGGGATGGCATGCCGCGGTTCGCAATGCATTACTACCAAAATGCCGAGCTCGACAAGCTGTTAGACAGCTTCTACAAAACCGCCGATAAAGCTGAGCAGCTGGAAATTGCCCACCAAATCCAAGCGATTATCGCCAAGGATCAGGTCACCATTCCGGTACTCTCTGGCGCACAAATGTATCAATACAACACAACCCGCTTCACCGGTTGGTGGAACGAAGACAATCCGAAAGGCCGCCCCTCTATCTGGGCCGGCATTCCTGAACGTCTTCTCCATGTGCTGGACCTTAAGCCCGTTCAGTAACCAGTATCGGGCGCCTTGCGCGCCCGCTTTTCCACGATGTTCACACCAAGAACATCACCACTTCGCTGTGTAAGGTGTGGGTTATGGGTTATTTTTTCCGACGGCTAACTTTTTACATGATTGCCCTTTTAGTGGCAGCAACACTCAATTTTATTATTCCTCGTGCCATGCCCGGTGATCCGGTCACCATGATGTTTGCCAATGCCTCGGTGCAAGTCACTCCAGAGCGGATTGAGGCAATGAAACAACTGCTGGGCTTTGTCGATGGCCCCCTCTATATGCAGTATTTCACCTACATGAAAAACGTGCTGAGCTGGGATTTAGGCACCTCGATCCAATTTTATCCGTTGTCGGTTAACGAGCTCCTCGGCAAAGCCTTTGGCTGGTCGCTGTTTCTCGCCGGCAGTGCGGTGCTGCTGTCGTTCTCGCTAGGTTCGATTTTGGGCATTTTTGCCGCTTGGAAGCGCGGCGGGAAATACGATGCTGTGATCACCCCAGGCATGCTGATTATCCAAGCGGTGCCTCAAGTGGTTATCGCGATGCTGGCGCTGTTTATTTTCGCCATTGGGTTGAAGTGGTTTCCAACCGGATACGCCTACACGCCGGGCGTCACCCCAGACTGGACCAGCTGGACCTTTATTAAAGATGTGGCCTATCACGCCGTACTCCCGCTTTTTTGTGCCTCCATCATTCAAGTAGGCGGCTTTTTGGTCAACATGCGTAACAACATGATTAACCTGCTGGCAGAAGACTACATCACCATGGCCCGCGGCAAAGGGTTAAGCGAAAACCGCGTGGTGTTTAACTATGCGGCGCGGAACGCGCTCTTACCCAGTGTCACCGCGCTATCGATGTCGCTGGGTATTGCCATCGGGGGCCAACTGATTGTGGAAATTATTTTTAACTATCCCGGTCTTGGCTCAGTGCTTTTGAATGCGATCAACGCGCGCGACTATCAAGTCCTACAAGGCCAGCTACTCATTATGACCTTGTTTATGCTCTCGTTTAACTTAATTGCTGACATGCTGTACGTGGTCCTTGACCCACGCCTGCGCAAAGGAGGCAAATAATATGAAAGATCTCCTCACGCTTATCGTGCGCAATAAAATTGCCCGCGCCGGTTCCATCATTGTTGGCCTATTTATATTGATGGCGGTCTTCGCGCCGTTGTTGACCCAGCATGCGCCAGACAAACGCACCGGCAATCCGCATGAATATCCCAGCTTTATCGTCAAAGCGGCGCAAGCCAACCCAGACGGCTGGGTCGCCACACACTTAGCGGATGATCGTCGCACCCTACTGATGTCGAAAAAGGCCGACCATGTCCTTGGCACCACCCGTATGGGCCGTGATGTCTGGTCGCAGTTGGTACATGGCGCCCGTGTTTCGTTGGCGGTAGGTTTTGGGGCCGGTATCACCGTGTGTGTCCTCGCAACCTTAATTGGCATTACCGCCGGCTATTTAGGCGGTTGGGTTGACGATGTACTCACCGCCGCAATGAACATTATGTTGGTCATTCCGCAATACCCACTCTTGTTCGTGCTCGCCGCGTTTATCGGCGAAGCCGGACCGCTGACGATCGCCATCATTATTGGCTGTACTTCTTGGGCTTGGGGCGCACGGGTGGTTCGCTCACAAACCCTTGCCCTGCGCGAAAAAGAGTTCGTGAAAGCCGCCGAAGTGCTGGGTGAGTCGCGCTTTCGTATCACCTTTGTCGAGATCTTGCCTAATCTCGTGCCCATTGTTGGCGCTAGCTTTATTGGCTCGGTGATGTATGCCATTGCCATGGAGTCGATTATCTCTTTCTTGGGCCTTGGTGACCCCAACACCATCAGCTGGGGGATCATGCTCTACAACGTACAAACCTCATCATCCATGCTGATCGGCGCTTGGTGGGAGCTGATCGCGCCTTGTATTGCGCTGACCTTACTGGTGACGGGGCTTGCGTTACTCAACTTCGCGGTGGATGAAATTGCCAACCCGCAATTACGTGCGCAAAAAGGGATGAAGCGCTGGAAAAAACTCAGCCAACAAGAAAAGAAAGCCCGCGACGAGAATCCCGTTGCCGAACACATGCTGATCAGTGGAGATAAATCATGAGTCGCACCCCACTTATCTCAATCCGTGACCTGTGCGTGGACTACATTACCGATGCCGGTGATGTCCGAGCCTGCGATCACGTCAGTTTTGACATTGCCCCCGGTGAAGTATTCGGCCTGGCTGGCGAATCGGGGTGCGGTAAATCCACCGTTGCCTTTTCGCTGATGCGCCTGCATAAGCCACCTGCCTTTATCACCGGCGGCGAAGTCATCTTTAACGGCGAGAATATTCTCGAGTACAGCGACGCTCGGATGCGCGACTTTCGCTGGCGCGAGATGTCGATGGTGTTTCAAAGCGCCATGAACGCCCTTAATCCAGTGCTGACGCTCGAAGAACAGTTTTGCGATGTGCTGATGCGCCACACCAACTTGACCCGCAAACAAGCGGTGAAGCGGGCTCAAGGCTTGCTAGAAATTGTCGATATTCATCCCAGCCGTCTGACCGATTATCCGCATCAGTTTTCGGGCGGGATGCGTCAACGCTTGGTAATTGCCATTGCACTGGCCCTCAACCCGAAAATGATCATCATGGATGAGCCCACCACGGCATTAGATGTGGTGGTGCAGCGTGAGATCTTGCAAAAAATCTACGCGTTAAAAGAAGAGTTTGGCTTTTCGATTCTGTTTATCACCCATGATTTATCGCTCATGGTCGAGTTTTCCGATCGGATTGGGATCATGTATTCCGGTGAGCTGATTGAGGTCGCGCCGTCCAAACAGGTGCTCAACAACCCCTACCACCCTTATACCGAAGGACTGGGCAGCTCATTCCCCTCACTCACCGGACCTAAGCGCCAGCTCACGGGGATCCCAGGCAACCCGCTCAACTTGCTCGAAATCCCGACCGGTTGCCGCTTTCAAGCGCGCTGTGCTCAGGTGCATGAGCGGTGTCGAACCACGCAAACGGCGCTGCGCCAAATCGAACCGGGCCGGTATTCCAACTGCCATCTATACGGCGAGCCCATCGCCCAACAAAAACTCTAATAACGCGCCAATGTGAGGAAGTCAGTGATGAGTACAGGTTTTGGAGAACTGCTGGTTGAAGGGAAAAACGTGGTGAAAGATTTTCCCATTAACAGTCATGCCCTTAAACAACCCATGATGCGAGCGATCAATGACGTCTCGTTCAAAATGTACAAAGGCCGTGGACTTGCCGTGGTAGGTGAGTCGGGCTCGGGCAAATCCACCACCGCGAAAATGATCGCAAAAATGTACGCCCCGACCGACGGCTGCATTGAATATCGGGGCCGCGATATTACCACCATTAAAAAACGTGATGAGCTGATGCGCTATCGCGAAGGCCTGCAAATGGTCTGGCAAGACCCTTTTGGCTCGCTCAACCCCACGCATAATGTGTTTCATCATATTGCGCGCCCGTTGTTGATTCACAAAAAAGTCGCCAAGCGCGATAAAGCTCAGTTGAAAGAGCGGGTGTTCGAGCTGCTCGAGCAAGTGGGCCTGACTCCGGCCAAAGAAACGGCGGAGAAATTCCCCCATCAGCTGTCGGGCGGTCAACGTCAGAGGATAAACCTAGCGCGTAACATCGCCGTGGGTGCGGAAGTGGTACTTGCCGACGAGCCGACCTCGATGCTGGATGTGTCGATTCGTGCCGGTGTGCTTAACCTCATGGAAGAGATGAAAGTGGAGAAGCAAATGTCGCTGCTCTACATCACCCATGACATCGCCACCGCGCGCTACATTGCCGAAGACTTGGCAGTGATGTACGTCGGCCATATGGTCGAATGGGGAGACACCGAAGAGATTATTCATCATCCCCAACACCCTTATACCCAGTTGTTGGTCTCGGCCGTGCCCGACCCGAGCAAGTCTATTCACGAAAAACTAAAGGGCAACAAGGGTGAGATCCCCCTATGGACACCGGATTCGGTCGGCTGCCCTTTTGCTGGCCGCTGCCCGCATGCGACAGCCAAATGCACTGAGCAGTTACCCGGCGTGACCAAGCTCGCCGACAACCACTATGTGCGCTGCTATTTGTACGAGCAATAGCGACCAATAAGGATACCATCATGCAAGTGCTGACCAATCACATTGGCTACTCGTTACACGGTGACAAATACGCGGTGATCGTCAGTGACAGCGACCGCCTCACCGGCACGCCCGTGGCACTGATTTCCCTGCCTCCTCTTAGGGGGACAGGCACATTTAATACTGCCGATAAAACTGCCTCCTCTTCTGGGGACAGGCACTTTAACGATGCCGCAAAAGATGCAGAAAAAAGCGAGAACCTTACCGGGACAGGCACTCTTGCTCTCGGGACAGACACTTTTGTTCGTGGTGTTCGTGGGACAGACACAGTGTCACTCGATAACGTGGTCGCGCAGTTTGCATTACAGCAAGGCACACAGTTAAACAACTGGCAGATAGGCACGGCTTATACCCTCGATTTTTCTGCCTTTGCACATCGCGGACGCTATCAACTCATGCTGTTAACAGACACACCGGTATATTCCCATCCGTTTGAGATCAGGGATAATTGTCTGTTTCACACCACGTTTTCCGACCTGCTCCATTACTTTAAATCGCAGCGGTGTAGCGGTATCTATGAACACGCGGATCAGCGCGCCAAGGTATTTGGCTCTGATGAACGCGTGGATGTGTCCGGCGGTTGGTACGATGCCTCTGGCGATGTGAGCAAATACCTAAGCCACCTTTCCTATGCCAATTACTTTAATCCGCAACAAATCCCGCTATTGGCTTGGGGGCTGGCCGATCTTGCCAGCCAGTTTAGCTCGGACACGCTGCCCGCGTTTATGCGTATGCGATTAGCCGATGAAGCGAAACACGGCGCCGATTTTCTTCTCCGTATGCAACACCCCAGTGGTTTTTTTTATATGACGGTGTTTGATCAATGGTCGAAAGACCCAGAGCGCCGCACCCTTTGCGCTTACGCGACGCAAGATGGGGTGATGAGTGAGGCTTACCAAGCCGGTTTTCGTCAAGGCGGCGGCATGGCGATTGCTGCCCTTGCCGCCGCAAGCCGAGCACCGCTTTACGCCGAGCCAGACCAACAAACACGCTATTTAGACGCCGCCATTCGCGGCTACTGGCATTTGGTTGAACATAACCGTTATTACCTTGATGACGGTGAGCCAAACATTATTGACGAAACCTGCGCCCTTCTCGCCGCATGCGAGTTACATCACGCCACTCGACAATCTACCGAGGAGCAATCTACCGGGAACAGTCACGCTTATTTAATGGGACAAGCACCTTTAGGTTCTGGGGACAGACACATTAGTGCGAACGGTGACTGTCCCTTCTTGAGCGAGGCACGAGGCTGGATGCAAAAGCTGGTCGTACGGCAGTGCAGTGATGAAACCTGTCAGTATTATTGGTCGGCAAATGCTGATGGGAGTCGCCCGTTTTACCATGCCGCTGATGCGGGTCTGCCCGGGTTGGCATTAGTTCGCTACCTCGATGTAGAAACCGACCCCAGCCATCAGGCTATCGCGCAAACAGCATTGGAACGCGCCTGCCAGTTTGAGCTCAACCTAACACAAACCGCTGATAATCCATTCGCGTATCCGCGTCAGTACGTCAAACCCGTCGATGGCGTCAAACAGGTGCGTCATTTTATTCCTCACCACAATGAAACCGACTATTGGTGGCAAGGCGAGAATGCACGCTTGGGGTCACTGGCAACCTTTGCGTGTCATGCCATGCGCCATATTCAAGACGATGCGCTGAATGCGGCCCTCCACACCTTTAGCCAACGGGCGCTTAATTGGATCCTCGGTTTAAACCCATTTGATATCTGTATGCTCGATGGACATGGCCACAACAACCCAGATTACCTACCGCACTTGGGCTTTTTTAATGCCAAAGGGGGGATCTGCAATGGCATTACCTCAGGGATGAGGGATGAAACACAGATTGCATTCAACCCCGCGCCATATTGCGATGATATGGCGCAAAACTGGCGATGGGGCGAGCAGTGGTTGCCACATGCAAGCTGGTTTATGCTCGCCATCAGTGCGCAAACACTGATTGGCAACGGCCACTCGAACAAGGAGAACGCGTGATGACTTACCGCCTCGATCTTAGTGTGATCAACGAGTATCCCAATGACACCCCGCCGCGCAGCCGAATGGGGTTAACCTTGCATAACATCACCGACCGTTCGTTGGAAGCGCTGTCCATTGCGGTACTGTTTGATCGCTTCATCAACCCCAATACCCTGTCACAAGGCAGTATTGAGCAAGTTGGCAGCTATTGCGTCATTACACCGGCACATCAAACTCTCGATGCCAATCAAAGCTTATACATCGAGTTTGATGCCCACACGCCGCCATTGCGGTTTCTTTGTGTGGGCTTTAAAGATGCACTGCTCTATGCCAATGGCGAGCAATATTCAGTGATGCTCACTCCCATTAACTTGGCACACACTCATACCACACGATCAACGATTCCAGATGTTCATCCCGCCGAGCACGCCATTATTCCGGTGCCCAAATCGGTGCGCCACCAGCCAGGATACTTTACGCTTTCACCCACAACACCGTTAATCGCGGTGGATTCACAGGCCCTTCCCGCCGCGCAGTGGTTAAGTAACGAATGGGTTCGCATGTATCCGCAAGCTGATATTGCACTGGACCCGCGCCACCAAGATGCGGTCACTGGAGATCATGCCATTATCTTACGGCCTTTACCCGACTCGGCACTTCGAGATATCGCACACCGTGATGAGGCCTATCAGCTCACCGTCACCGACCAAGGCGTGGTCATCCAAGCCTGTGCTGAGCGCGGGTTTATTCACGGCTGCGCATCGCTGTTACAACTTTGCCAAGAGCAAAACACACAGCTTCGAATACCGGCAATAAAAATCAGCGATGCACCACGCTTTGCTTACCGAGGGATGATGCTCGATTGCGCGCGCCATTTTCATTCGGTGGACACGGTAAAGCGACTGATTAACCAGTTAGCTTATTTTAAGTTCAATACCTTTCACTGGCATTTAACCGACGATGAAGGCTGGCGACTGGAGATTAAAGCCCTGCCTGAATTGACGCGCTATGGGGGTCAACGCGGCCCCAATACCCGCCTTGCCCCGCAATTCAGTCATATTGCAGAACGTCACGAAGGTTATTATCGCCAAGAAGACGTACGTGACGTGATTGAATACGCCGCAGCCCGCGGTATTACCGTCATTCCAGAAATTGATATTCCCGGTCACTGTCGCGCAGCCATCAAAGCACTGCCTGATTGGCTACACGATGCCGACGACCGCTCTACTTACCGTAGCGTACAACACTACACCGATAACGTATTATCGCCAGCCCTCGATGGCACGTATCGATTTTTAGATACGGTATTAAGTGAAGTCGCCGAGCTTTTCCCCGCCTCATGGGTTCATATTGGTGCCGATGAAGTCCCTGACGGGGTATGGACGGATAGCCCAATTTATCGGGACAGACGCATGAACGGAGAAACGACCGCTTCGCTACAGGGACAGATACTGACCTATGCGGAGCAAAAGCTACGTGCCTTGGGCAAACGTATGGTTGGCTGGGAAGAAGTGCAGCACGGCGATAAAGTGAGCAAAAATACCGTGATCTATTCATGGCAAAGCGAAGACGCTGCACTGCATTGTGCGCAGCATGGGTTTGATGTGATTTTGACCCCCGGTCAGGCGACCTATCTCGATATGGTGCAAGATTATGCTGCCACCGAGCCTGGCCTCGACTGGGCGGGCGTCACGCCATTAGAAAAAGCCTACCAATATGAGCCGCTGGCAAGTCTTGCCAGTGACGACCCCGCCCGTGAGCATATGCTAGGTGTGCAATGTGCACTCTGGAGTGAACTGATCACCAATCAGGACAGGCTCGATTACATGGTATTTCCAAGACTTACCGCCATTGCAGAAGCGGCTTGGAGCCACAGTGAGCGCCGTGACTGGCTCGATTATCTGGCCAGACTCAAAGCGCAGTTACCGCGTTTAGACAAGTTCGGTATTCAATACCGTTCCCCTTGGGCATCGAACAAGTAGGCCGAATTCGCCCACCTGGCAGCGCCTCCTGCGCTGCCAGCTCTTTGCGCTCGCATCCCATCTGTTTATAATGCCCAGCCATTGTTGTCAGTCTGAGAGTGTTTCCGGCATGCTACGCCAAGAAATTAATACCCTACTCACCCCTATTCATGGTTTTCTGCACTGTCAAACCCCCGACAGTTGGATTGACGCAGCCATTCAGCCTGACAATCAATCGATTCTTTTGCGCGATCACGCAAACTGCGAATTAAAAGCCAGCCAAACCGCGATGTGGTTGATCCGTAAATATGCGGTTGACGCAGCGAGTGGCGAGCAACTGCTAGCATGGGCCAAACCCTATGAAGACTTTGTCTACCGCGGCGCTCGCGATGGGATCTTCCACGCGCGCAAAAACGGTCTCAGTGCGCCTTTAACCCCTAAAGCGGGGTTTGCCCACGGCCAAGCCTTGATTGATAAAATGGTCCGGTTAATCAAAGAAGAGTTTCATCACTTTGAGCAAGTGATTGAAATCATGGACGCACGCGGCATTCCTTATCAACCATTAGAAGCAGGTCGCTACGCCAAAGGATTAATGCGCGCGGCACGTACTCACGAACCGGCAACTTTGGTCGATAAACTGATTATTGGCGCCTGCATTGAAGCACGCTCCTGCGAGCGCTTTGCCAAAGTCGCCCCACACCTTGATGATGAACTGCAAAAGTTCTACATCTCGCTACTGCGCTCGGAAGCACGCCATTATCAAGATTACCTCACGCTTGCAGAAACCATCGCCGGCGAGGACATTCGCGACCGCATCCAAACCATCGGCGAGCGCGAAGCCGAGTTGATCCAAGCGCCCGACAGCCAATTCCGTTTTCACAGCGGCGCCCCTGCCTAGCTTCTTCTTATGGGGACAGGCACTGTTAATTTCCTGCTAGGACAGACACTTTATAAACCTAACAGTAAACCTAACAGGACAGTCACCTTGTAGTGACTGTCCTTGCTATGCCTTGTTGTGCCACGACGCCCTACTCAGTACTCGCGAGAATTACTCCTAGGACAAATTACTCCTAGGACAGACACATTTAGCAAATAACAACTCTCGTAGTTACACCATTTCTTGCGCTGTCACGAAAATCCAATTCAGAAACAATGAACGCTGTTTATTTATACAGTACGCTTTACCTCTATCCGGAGCCAAGGGAGAGAGACGATGACCAAAGCTCGCGCATCGCAAATAAATTTGGCCGCCACACCCTATTATCATTGCGTCTCACGTTGTGTACGCCGCTCGTATTTGTGCGGCTATGATGCTCAGTCGCAAAAAAGCTATGAGCATCGTCGCGCATGGATAGAAACGCGTTTACTCGCATTAGCCAAAGCGTTCTGTATCGATATTTGTGCTTATGCCATTATGAGCAATCACTATCACGTTGTTTTACATATCAACCAAAAAGCAGCTCAGTCTTTAACCAACATCGAGATTGTTGAACGCTGGCTAGCCTTTCATCAAGCGCCTGCACTTATCCAACGTTTTTATCAGGGTGAACCGCTCTCTCACTCAGAGCGAAAAGCGTGTCTTCGCATCATTGAGAGCTGGCGCGAACGTTTGATGTCTGTCAGCTGGTTTATGAAGCTGCTTAATCAATATATTTCGACGCAAGCGAACCGAGAGGATCAATGCTCAGGGCATTTTTGGGAGGGACGCTTTAAAAGCCAAGCCTTATTAGATGAAAAAGCACTCGCTGCGGCCATGGCCTATGTCGATTTGAACCCAGTGCGAGCAGGTATCACCAAACAGCCTGCGCATGCCAATTACACATCGATTAAAAAGCGCGTTGAATCACTCAAGCAAAATAAAGCGACGCCAGCCGGCTTATTACCCTTCGCCGGGAACCCGAGAAAGTCGATGCCCGACGGTATCCCTTTTCGCCTTATGGATTATTTAGCTCTGGTAGAATGGACGTGCGATCAGGGTCAGAACGCCAATTCACTCCCGAGACCACATCTACTCACACAACTGAACATCTCGCGTGAAACCTGGTTGACTACATGCTCTCATTTAGAAGGCGGAAACGTCGTGGGTTCACTGTCGAGTATCCAAGCGATATTGCCAACACTTGGCCTAAAGCGCATGACCGGCGTCATGATCCCAAGTGAGTAAGGCTTGTCGTTGAATGCATCCCAATAACGTAAACACGAAATAAACTCGCTAATACCTCATCCAATCCAATAAGCCAGCACCATTATCAATACAAACAACACACCCACCGCTTTTAAGAGCGGCTTTAGCCCTTTTGCTCCACCTTCCGGGGGTTGATTACAACATCCCATATTATCTCCTGACCGTTTTTCCAGAAGAATAAGCCTTCCAGTAACAGGAAGGTAAAGAGACATTCAGGTTTGATTTTAGAGCTTGTTGGGACAGGCACATTCGCAATACTGATAATTGTCCCAGATGGCTCGGTTCGATCGATACCAGACATATCATACGTGCAGTGTCTGTCCCAACAAAAGGCAGTCGTGTTTCAGAGTGATTTTTTGTACGCTTAACCAATTAATTAATCTCAACCTAGGCCAAGAATATGGAACTGCCACCTTCTGCGCAAGCGCTCCTTGAGGCTATCCAGCACAACATGTCCATTGCCGACATCAGCCGAGAACAACACCAGCTAATAAACGGTTCACCTGAGTCGTTTATTGCCGCTCTACCGATTGGTCTATCACTATCAAAGACATTCGACGAACGCCAAGAAGTGCTTTTTGTCGATTACTTTTCACAAATGGCCAATGACCTACGTATTTATTCACGTAGTAATGACGTCTCTGAAATCATCAATATCGCGAATGAAATACTCACTAACGCACTTGAGCTAGACGATACTCAAATTAACTTGGTGCTTACCAGAGAAATCATCAGATGCATGAAACACCTTAAACTGCATGTCGACGATGCGATCATTATGAAAGTGCGTGAGCGCAGTCAGCAGCCGATCACTAAGCAACAAGAACAATTGGCACAAGACCCTGAAAAGGTTACCGAGCATCTCATCGCGGATCTCAATAAATTCGGCGTAGACACTGGGCTTGCTTTTTGTCAGTTTGTGGGCGGTGAGCTTATCTTTTTCACCGAACAGGAAGTTCAAGGGCTGCTCACGATGATAAGCCATCAACCTTGGTCAATTGATGCGCTTTTGCTTTTAAGCCTCAATGCCGATCCTAAGATCGCCAACACCGCAGCGAGTGTACTCAGTAGCCTTCCAGCAAAAAGATGGGAGTCCCTTGGTCAGCGTCAATACCTAACCCTGATCCAGCGCTTTGGTCACGATAGCGTAAAAAATCACCTACCAGCGTGGCAAAAATCAGCCATGCAATACGGCAAACAAACCGAACAACATCAGGTGACTGAGCTTTGTCTGTCCTATCCAGACGGCAACCACGCCATACTATTTAATGGGCTCCTCATCAACCCAACAACTAAACATGCGCATGTTTTCGGGGGCGTCTTTCGCTTAGGTTTTGGTTTAGTGGATAGCTACTTTGATGCCAATCCCGTCGACACCGTGCAATATAAAAAAATGACCGCAGAAATGGACAGCACTGTTGAAGCTATTCAATGCGACCCCGGTATCTTGCGACACATACTTTGTTGGGCCCTAGACGAACAGCATGAGGCCTTCGAGCCTGACACGCTACATATGCTTGCGCTTTTCCCGTCACAATGGACCGAGCCGCAACCGTTCTCATTAGATAACCTTGCCTCCACGTGCAATTTCCCAGGTGAACATCCGGATGTGATAGCACGAGGACACCTATCCAGCAAACTGTTAGTCAATATACCATTGGTAGAGACATGGACGATCGCTGAATCGATCGACCCAGCCCTGGAGACCATACGCAAAGTCCGGAACCGCTATTATCTCGAACACCCTGAACCCTATATCAAAGCACTCGCGTTGAGTGGGCTGATCACGCATTACAGCAAACAAGAAAGCACACCATTCTCACCGAGCAACCTATTTATATTTGCCGCAGCGTATGCGTTGCAAGCACCTGATCGCATGAGAAAAACCTTTCCGCTTTTCGACCAGCTCACAGAGCTGAGTATACAACAGCAAGCGGAGTATCATCCGATGGCGCACGGCCCGCAGGAAATAGAACGCCCCCAAGGCATCGTACTGCACATTGAGCTCGATAATAGCCGTCCCAAAATATGGCGCCGTTTTACCATTTCAAACGCCTTACCTTTTATCGCGCTACACGATTACATTCAGGCTATTATGGGTTGGGAGCACCAACACCTTGCTATGTTCATCACACCCTTGGGTCATATTGACCTTGACGATGAATCCGATACCCAAGCGGCGTATTTACCCATTGGGGCAGTACTGCAAGACCCCGGAGACACCATCGCATATGTGTATGATTTTGGCGATGACTGGCGCCACACCATCACCCTTGAGAAACTGAATACCCGCAATTACACGCAGCCTAAAGTCACGGCAGGTAATGGCACATGCCCGCCAGAAGACTGCGGCGGTATAGACAGATACAAAGACCTACTAAAACTCTCAAGACGCGCACTACTCAGCGACGGGGAGCGAGAGATCCTGGACCTCTTTAACATGCAGAACTGGGACGCAAAGTACTTTGATAAAAACGAAGTGAATCAGAGATTAAAAGAAGAAGTACCACCTATTTTCGACTAAGTAAATCGCGGGACAGACACTTTAGATGCTAGAGCGTCTGTCCCAATAAGCGACTAAAGTGCCTGTCCACCAATACACTCACTAATACACTGTACTCAGAAATCTGGACTCTGTATCCTAGTGGCTATAAACATCTATCAAGGACAATAACGATGTGGTACCTCATCTACTCTCAAGACGTTGATAACAGCCTACCGCTACGCAAGCAAGCGCGCGACGCACACCTTGAGCGCTTACACCAACTGGAAAAAGAAAACCGCTTGATGATTGCCGGACCAAACCCTGCCGTTGATAGTGACGAGTTGGGTGAAGCTGGGTTTACAGGATCAACCGTTATCGCTTGGTTTGAGTCATTATCAGCCGCCCAAGCCTGGGCCGACAAAGACCCTTATGTTGCCGCTGGCGTCTATGCAGACGTGACCGTTAAACCTTTCAAAAAAGTGCTTCCTCAGGATCCTGTCCAATGCGATTAGTAAAAGTATTGATGGTGACAGGCCTTGGGCTAATACTGAGTGCATGTAGCAGCACCCAGCATGATCAAGCCGCAGAAGCCGCAACCCAACGTGCAGACATGATTGCACAGTTACTGCCGATGGATATTGAAGGCTACTCACTGGTTCGCGCTCGTGCGCAAGATGCCATCATCGAGCTGACGCTTCTGGAGAAGAATGCCAAAAAAGCACCGGGGCAGCTCTTTTCCGGCTTAAAGCGTCGTTATTGCGAGGATAACGATATCCGCAATATGTTAGACAGTGGCATCAGCTATACCATTTTGGTTCGCGACACCCGCGGCCGACAAATCCTCAAAAACGCTATCGATGCCCCCGGGTGTGCTAGCTAATTAAATGCCAAGGCTGCTCCCACTCTACCGGTAAGGTTGGCCACAACTCGCCTTGGCTCGGTGGCAGCACATAGTTGTAGCGTGTTTCAGGCTGCTCGTCGGAAAAACGACAGGTAAATTGCAGCCCATAAGCGTGTAAGTAGCCACGATCGGCAGGCTCACCACCATAGTAATCATCACCGATGAGTGGAGAGCCGATGCTTTTCATCGCCACACGAATTTGATGGGTTTTGCCTGTGTAGGGCCGACAGAGAAAAAGTCGCCGCCCCTCACCACCAGCAATAGAGGTAAAACGCGTTCTCGCCGGGTTATCTTTGCTGGCTAACAATTTCCAGCTACCTCGCCGTCCCTTCGTCATATCCCCAACGATCAGCCCCTGCTTCTTACGCGGCTTTTTCGCACTTAATGCCAAATAGAATTTTTCTATCTCGCGCGAAGCAAACAACCCTGAGAGGACAGACGCCGCATGAGAAGAGGTTGCCAGCAGCAGCAAGCCCGATGTCATCTTGTCTAACCGATGCACAAGGTAGACTTTCTCAACCCCAATGTGTGCCGCCACCGCCGGTAGAAGTGCCGCGTGATCGGCTTCTTTTTGCACGCTAACACCGTGGTGCTTATTGATCACTACAAAGTGTTGGTTTTGGTCGACAATTGAAAACATAACGAGGCGATTTACTGGTTGGCCATTGAGGACAGGTATCATAACGGCTTCACTCCTGCGCCGCTAGGGTAATCATATAAGTGACTGTCCCCCGAGTGTTCATTATAAAGGTGTCTGTCCCGTTAGTTCCGTTAGCTTAAAGAGCTTAAAGTGCCTGTCCCCGATAGGTCCGATAGTTATAGCTCGCCCAATAGCTATACCCGCTTCACACTCTCGCGCACCACTAACGTTGGCTCAAGCTGCACGGTTTGGCTGTCACTTTGAGGGTCATCCAGTTTGTGGAGTAGTGTTTCGACAGCTGCTTGACCGAGACGATACTTGGGCTGGTGAATAGTGGTCAGCGAGGGAGAGACAAATTTTGCCAGGTGAATGTCATCGTATCCCATGATAGAAAGCTCCTCGGGTACCCGAATGCCGAGTTCATTGGCAGCATTGATCGCACCCATCGCCATCATGTCATTACCTGCAAAAATCGCGCTCGGCAAGGAGCCGCTCGCGGCGATCGCTTGCATGCCTTGATAGCCGCCCTCACACTCAAAATCCGCTTCTACCATCCAGTCGGCGTTCTCAGTAAGTCCAGCATCGCGCAGCGCATCTTTAAAGCCTTGAAAACGGCGCTGTGCTTGTTGTTTAAGCAAAGGACCACTGATACAACCAATCTGGCGGTGGCCACAGTCAATCAAGTGCTGGGTCGCTAGATAGCCGCCTTGATAAGAATTGTCTTGAATTTTATCGCAGGCAAAATCAATCGGTCCCCAATCCATCACCACCACGGGAATATCCGGATAACGATCAAAGCCTTCAATCCGCTCACCTTCCAACGTCGAGCACATTAGAATCAAGCCATCGACCCGCTTTTGCAACAGCGTATCAATTGAAGCACGCATACGCTCAGCGTCACCTTCCGTGTTGCATAAAATCAAACTGTAGCCATTGTGGTAACAGCTACGCTCGACGCCTTTTACTACTTCGCCAAAAAACGGGTTGGTGGAAGTGGTCACCAGCATGCCAAAGGTTTTAGTGCGATTCACTTTTAAGCTGCGCGCCAGTGCCGACGGAGCGTAATAGTTAAGCTCTTTCGCGGCTTGGTTTACCTTCTCAGCGATGGCCTCACTCACATAACGGGTGTTGTTAATGACATGACTGACCGTCGATGTCGACACGCCCGCCCGTTTGGCAATATCTTTCATGGTCGCCATTTATCGCGCTCCACTGACTAAGGTGAAATAAGGATTAAGCATCTTGGTGGGCCAAAAATGCCTCAACATTTGCACGAGAAGGAATCGAGGTTTGTGCGCCACGCTGGGTCACGGATAATGCCGCTGCGGCATGCGCAAAGCGAATCGCCTGATAAAGTGTCTGTCCCTCTATCAGTCCTGTCACCAATGCCCCATTAAAGGTATCGCCAGCGGCAGTGGTATCGACAGCATCGACACGGAACCCAGGAATAAGCTGGCCCGCTTGTTCGCCTTGTTTACTCAGCCACACGCCTTGCTTACCGAGAGTAATCAGTACAATTCCTACCCCTTTTTCGTGAAGCACGTCCGAAGCCGCTTGGGCACTGGTTGTGTCTGTCACTGCGATACCGGTCAGACTTTGGGCTTCCGTTTCATTTGGGGTGATAATATCGACCGCGGCAAGAAGCGCGTCGCTCAGTGGTGCGGCTGGGGCGGGATTAAGCACCACGTGAGTCTTTGCCGCTTTGGCATGAAACGCCGCCTTTTCGATGCCACACATCGGCGTTTCTAACTGCATCAGCAAATAGTCAGCGTCGGCTATCTTGGCAAGATCGGCGGTAATAGCCTCTGCGGTCAAAGCCGCATTGGCTTCTGCCGAGAGCGCAATACTGTTCTCGCCCTGATCAGTGACTTGGATCATCGCAATCCCAGTCGGTGTATTCGCCTGCACCTTCACCGCACTCACATTCATCCCTTCTTGCGCGTAAGATTGACGAATATTTTGTCCATATGCGTCATCACCCACGCTGGCGATAAACGCGACATCGGCACCGCAACGCACCGCCGCGACCGCTTGATTGGCCCCTTTCCCACCGGCAATTACGGCATAATCGTGGCCGTGTAATGTCTCGCCCGGACGCGGAAAGTGAGGGACACGTAAAACATGATCAGCATTGACGCTGCCAAGAACAACCAATCGGCTCATTACTATTCCTTACCGTTTTTAAATCAAAAAAGCACCACCCAGTGCGAACCCGATGGTGCTCACTATACGTTTCCCTGACGGCTTATTCAGCGATCGTTTCTTGGCTAATCACTTTTAGCGGCACAGGGATGTAGCTGTCTACCGACTCGCCTTTCAGCACTTTATCCGCGGTTTCGACACCCAGCTCGCCAATCATACCCGGTTGCTGGGCAATGGTTGCTGCCAGATGACCACGTTCAACGGCTGCAATACCATCTTTGGTGCCATCAAAACCGACAATGGTGACATCTTTGCCTGATGCCTGCACCGCGCGCAATGCGCCAAACGCCATTTCATCGTTCTGGGCGAATACCGCTTCCACATCTGGGTGTGCGGCAAGCAGGTTTTCCATCACATTCAGGCCTTTGGTGCGGTCAAAATCCGCCGGCTGACTGGCGAGTAGCTCAACGTCGGTACCTTCAATGGCATCCATAAAGCCTTCACCACGCTCGCGTGCGGCTGACGTGCCGGCAATACCCTCAAGTTGGATCACTTTGGCACGCTCACCGACTTTGCCGATGATGTATTCCGCCGCCATTTTACTCCCTTGGGCGTTATCAGAAGCAATATGACTCACCACTTCCCCACGGCTCGCGCCACGGTCTAGGGTGATAACCGGGATGTCCGCGCGATTTGCAATACGAATGGCGTTCGAGACCGCGTCGGAGTCAGTCGGATTGATCAAAATGGCTTTAACGCCACGGATGGTTAAATCCTCCACATTCGACAACTCTTTACTGGCGTCGTTTTGCGAATCAAGCACCAAGAGCTCATAACCAAGATCTTGCGCTTTCTGCTCCGCGCCCTCTTTCATGGTGACAAAAAATGGGTTGTTTAAGGTTGAAACCACGATTGCCATTCTATCTTCCGCTTGCGCACTAATGCTCAGCGTTGACGACAGTAGCGCAGTGGTGATCAAGGTAGTCAGTTTTTTCATGCGTTCAGTCCTTTTGTGTTTGTAGGGTATTGTTTTTAATTGCTAATTCAACAGAAATAAAAGTGTCTGTCCTGCCAACTTAAAGTGCCTGTCCCAACAAGCTCTGCAAAAAGCGCTGTCTCAAAAAGCGCTGTCTCAAAAAGCTATTTGTTTTTGTTATCCACCAGCACGGCGAGCAGAATCACCACCGCTTTGGCAATCATTTGGTAGTAAGACGACACGTCCAGCAAGTTGAGGGCGTTGTTCAAAAATCCGATAATCAGCGCACCAATCAATGTGCCCATGATCTTGCCTTTACCGCCCATCAAGCTGGTGCCGCCCAGCACCACCGCGGCAATCGCATCAAGCTCATAGCCAGTACCGGCAGTCGGTTGTCCGGAGGACAGGCGCGAGGTGACGATGATCCCTGCCAGCGCCGCGAGCATGCCACACAGGCTATACACGCCCACCTTGATTCGGTCGACATTAATGCCCGATAACCGCGCCGCCGATTCATTGCCACCGAGTGCGTAAATATAACGGCCAAAACGGGTGTGATTGAGCAGATACCAAGCGCCGATAAACACGATAGCCATCAACCACACGGGGACAGGAATGCCCAACAGGTAGCCGGTACCAAACCAGGCAAACGCATCGGCGGTATCAGTAAAGCCCGTTGAGATGGGACGACCATCGGTATACACCATGGTGACACCGCGATAGAGAGTCATAGCTACCAAGGTAGCAATAAACGCCTGTACCTTGCCTTTGGCCACTACGACGCCTGTCATGGCACCAATCGCCGCGCCTGCAAACAAGGCGGTAGGTACCGCCACTAACACGGGCACCTCAACCGCAATCAAACTTGCGGCAAACGCGCCACACAGCGCCAACACCGAGCCAACACTCAAGTCGATACCCGCGGTTAAAATCACCAATGTCATCCCCACGGCAATAATGGCGTTTACCGAGGTTTGACGCAGGATGTTAAGCAGGTTGTCGACCATGAAAAAGTTGCTGTTTAAAAATGACATCACCACGATCAGCACCAACAGGGCGATGAGCGATTTCTGCTCAATCAACCACGCTTTGCTGAATAGGGGTTTGCGTCCATCTTCTGACGGCTGGGACTTATTCATTGCATTCTCGCTCATGCTGCATCCTCATTGGCATCTTTGCCTACCGCACAGGCAAGCAGAGTTTCTTGGTTAGCGTCTTTGGCATCAAACTCACCGCATACGCGGCCTTCATGCATCACTAGGATGCGGTCGCTCATGCCAAGCACTTCGGGCATTTCTGACGACACCAAGATGATGCTCATGCCCTCGGCTTTAAATTGGTTAATTAGCTGATAAATCTCTTTTTTGGCACCGACATCGACACCCCGAGTCGGCTCATCCAAGATCAGCACTTTTGGTTTGGTCATCAGCCCTTTAGCGATCGCCACTTTCTGCTGATTCCCGCCCGATAAGTTGCCAATGATTTGCTCGCGGGTGGGGGTTTTGATGTTAAAAAGACGGATAAAATCATCCACTGCCATCACTTCATCGCGCGGCTGTATTTTGCCCCAATGGGTGAGCTTATCGAGTGCACTGAGCGACATGTTGTCTTTCACCGATAAACCCAGCACCAAGCCCTCACCTTTGCGGTCTTCAGAGATGTAAGCAATGCCGTTGGCCAGCGCATCTTGTGGACTTACGGGGTTAATCACCTTGCCATCAAGCCGAATAACGCCGGCTTCACGCGGCATGGCGCCATAGATAATTTTCATTAACTCCGTGCGCCCGGCGCCCATCAGGCCCGATACACCCAGAATTTCACTACGGTGTAGCTGAAAACTCACCGCTTCCACCCCGTGGCCGCTGACATTTTCCACCTCAAGGCTTATCCCATCAGGGGTGACATCGCTTCGCGGGTATTGTTCGGCGAGTTTGCGGCCCACCATCATTTCAATCAGGCCGTCTTCATCGGTATCACTCACGGGACACTCACCAATAAACTTGCCATCACGTAACACGGTGATCCGATCGCAAATCTCAAAAATTTCTTTTAGTCGGTGAGAGATATAAACAATGCCGCAGCCTTGCGCTCGCAGCTCGTTGATCACCGCAAACAGAGAGGCGGTTTCGGTGTCGGTCAAAGCATCGGTCGGCTCATCCATAATTATCACCTGCGACTCAAACGACAGCGCTTTGGCAATTTCCACCATTTGCTGCTCACCCAAGCTCAGGCTGCCAAGTGGCGTGGTGCCGCTTGCTTTCACATTTAAACGCGCCAACAGCTTATCGGCTTCTTCAGCCATCTTGGTCCAGTCAATCTTGCCAAACCGGTTAGTAAACTCGCGACCCAAAAAGATGTTTTCGGCAATGGTCAGCTCTGGGATCAAATTGAGCTCTTGGTGAATAATACTGATCCCCGCTTGCTGCGAATCACGCGGACCTTTAAACGAGACCGGCTCACCTTGATAGTTCACGTCACCACTGTCGGCGTGATAAATCCCGGTGAGTACCTTCATCAAAGTGGACTTTCCCGCGCCATTTTCACCGAGTAGCGCCATTACCTCGCCGGGATACACATTTAAGCTCGCCTCATCGAGGGCGCGCACCCCGGGAAAGGTTTTTACGACTTGGCGGAGTTGTAAGATAGGTTGCGTCATTGTGGTTACTCGCTTAGGCCCACCTAAAAGGTGACACCGGCTTGAAAAATCACATTGGCATAAGGCGTGCACTCTCCGGTGCGCACCACCGCTTTGCTATGCACCGTGCGTGCTTTAAACGCCTCGTGGCTGATCGTGGTCACAGTGATCGGATGCTGACGCGCTGCACTCTCTTGCTCCAATCGCGCAAGCAAGGCTTGGTGTAGCGCGGGGCTGACCGCTGCAAGCTCTTCTGCAATCACCACCGATTCAATACAGGTGTGAGCTAACACCGCCTCGACCGTCTGCATAAAGCTTGGCACCCCTTGGGTTAGCGCCAAATCGATTCGCGACACCGAGTTGGGGATCGGTAACCCCGCATCACACACCGTCAATTCATCAGTGTGTCCGATTTGGGTTACGAGCTGTGCAAGCTCTGGATGGAGCAAACCATGCTTATTCATTCATCACCTTCTCACTCACGATGGACTTAATCAGCACTCACTGTGCGCTGGCACGTTTTCTTGTGATCAACGTTTTCTCTGAGGAAACGCTATCGAAACGTTTCGATATGGATTAATAATGCAGATGAAAGAAAAATTTCACCATCTGTAAACATCACAGATGTGAGAGGGATCGACTATTGATATTGGAATCATTAATAAAGAGAGGGGAAGATCACATTAGGGGGAGAGACTAGAAAGATCCTAGGGTCCGAGGGACGGAATACGGAATACGGAATACGGAATACGGAATACGGAATACGGAATACGGAAAAAGCGTATCGTGCCTGGCCCTTTAGATAAAGTTCCTAGGTCCTAGGTCCTAGGCACTGCTTCCTGCTCTTCTCAGTATTCTGTAAGCGAAGCGCTCCGTATTCAAGCTACCGAATACTGATGACGGAATACCGAGTACAGAAAAAGCAAAAGCGCAGATGCGAGCACAGTCTGCTCTTTCCCGTATTCTGTATGCGCAGCACTCCGTATTCAAGATCCCGAATACCGATGACGGAATACCGAGTACAGAAAAAGCAAGTCCCCGATGCGAGCGCGATCTGCTCTATCTAGTCTCTTGACTCTAGAAGCGAAGCCTCTCGGCTCTCTTCCTTCTCCGGTTGCTCACTCAAACCCGGCACCGCTTGGCAAAACGTGCACTCTTCATTATCCACCGAGGAACCGCCCAACTCGACGTAGCGAACACGATGACTCGCTTTGCCTCGGTTAGCCGACACCGCAAACCGCCGCTGGTCACGCTCGGGAATGGTCTTTTCTGTGTCACGCTCAGCCATGGGTTGTCTCCTTTAAATACTGAGAACTACTCTGCTGTATGTTAATGGATTAGCCATAACTAGACTAACCAAAAGTGCCTGTCCTCGATAACTCCGCCTACGCCATGGCACCACCGAAATAAAAACCAAGCGTAGGTCGGACAAGCGCCAGCACGATGTAAGCCTCGCTCCTCGATATAACGGGCGCGCCTCCGACATTGATGATTAAAATTGGCACTGATCGTGACAGGCGCCCGGTGACATGGTGCATTATTGTTGACATGGTGCTGGGGCTTATGTCACCTCCGCCAATAGCACCACCAAAAGTCCCGATAAATTACTAACTAGCTAATCCAGAAGTCTTTCAGGTGCGTCCATGTCCTCGTGCAGCACACGAACAACGAGTACCTCCGACTCAAATACTTGATAGAAAACAGCGTGATGCTCGACCTGCAATCTTCGACACCCAGAAAAAACATAGGCGTAGTTCGCGCCGAGTGATGGATGATTAATCAGCTGTTTCATGCCGGTCTCAAGCTGATCTAGATATTTATCTGCCTGATCAGCACCCCATTTTTCGCAGGTATATACCCAAATTCCAATGAGATCGGATTCGGCCTTCGGCGTGACGCTCAGCTTAAGCACTAATCAGCCGCCTTCATCCGTTGACGGCCAGTTGCCTTGATAGCCGATACATCGAGTGCCTTAGGTTTCCCGCTTGACTCACCCTCAGCGAGAGCCTTCCTCAGCACGGCAATACGTTCTTGAGCCTGCTGATCTCGACGGATGAGGTAACGGATATACTCACTGTCATTGCCAAACTGACCGCTTTCAATCTGGCTTTTCACCCAACAGTCTTGTTGTTCAGTCAGCGTAATGGTTTTCCGATGCATGCTCATATCTGGCCATCCTAAGATATCACGGGTATGACAATATCATACCACCCGACTGCGCCGAATCAATTACTGCTTCTTATCGACTCGCGTCTTGAGACACAAGCACCAATGGCACCATTGGCATAGGTCGGCATAAGCGCCAGCACAATGTAAATCATGAATACCCAAGCCGGCCGCGCGCCCGTTGCACGGCGCCATCGGACATCAAAGCCAAAGTTGGCGCCAGTGTTAAAATTGGTGCTGATCGTGACAGGCACTGCTTTTCGCTCTTCCCCGTATTCTGTAAGCGAAGCGCTCCGTATTCCCATTCACGAATACAGATGACGGAATACAGAGTACAGAAAAGCAAGAGCGCCGATACGAGCACCCGGGTTATCTTTCCCGGCTCTTCCCATATCCCCCCGCATTCAGTATTCTGTCGTTCTTATTTACCAACCTTGATAACAAACTAGGCAGTTCGACCATGAAGGTACTCGTCACCGGTGGCACAGGGTATATTGGCAGCCACACTTGCATTCAACTGATCAAACAAGGCCATACGCCGGTCGTTATCGATAACCTATGTAATAGCAAAGAAATGGTGCTCGATCGCATTGAGCAAGTCACTGGCGCGCGACCGGCTTTTATGCAAGGTGATATTCGCGACAGTGCGTTCTTAAAGAAGGTATTTGCTGAATACAGCATTGACAGTGTGATCCACTTTGCCGGATTAAAAGCCGTGGGTGAGTCGGTTGAAAAGCCACTGAAATACTACGACAACAATGTCTCCGGCACTCTAAACCTGGTGCGTGAAATGCAAGCGGCTAACGTCAAATCGCTCATTTTCAGCTCATCTGCCACCGTTTATGGTGATCCCGCATCGGTGCCAATCAAAGAAGACTTCCCCACCTCGGCGACTAACCCCTATGGCCGAAGCAAGTTGATGGTGGAAGAATGCCTGCAGGATTTTCACCATGCCAATCCAGATTGGAGCATTACTTTGCTGCGTTACTTTAACCCGGTCGGTGCACATGAATCTGGCTTACTGGGTGAAGATCCACAAGGCACACCCAATAACTTGCTGCCTTTTGTGGCACAAGTGGCGGTGGGCCGACGAGAAAAGTTAGGCGTGTTTGGTAATGATTACCCCACTCCCGACGGCACCGGCGTACGTGATTATATTCACGTGGTGGATCTGGCCGATGGGCATTTAGCCGCGCTGGATAAAATGGCTCATCAACCTGGCACTCATATCTTTAACCTCGGCACCGGCCAAGGCAACAGTGTGCTAGAGATGGTGCATGCCTTTGAAGCCGCGGCGAAGCGCTCGATCCCTTACGAGATTAAACCCCGCCGCGCCGGCGACATCGCCGAATGCTACGCTGATCCGGCTTATGCAAAAGCGACATTAGGCTGGACCGCCACACGCGATCTGCAAACCATGGTAAAAGACACCTGGCGCTGGCAGTCGAAGAACCCGAATGGGTATTGGGATTAGAGACTAGAGACTAGAGACTAGAGACTAGAGACTAGAAAGATCCTAGGTTCTAGGGGACAGAATACGGAATACGGAATACGGAATACGGAATACGGAATACGGAAAAAGCGTATCGTGCCTGGGTCTGTCGATAAAGTTCCTAGGGCCTAGGATCCTAGGTCCTAGGACCTGCTTTCCGCTTTTCGCTCTTCCCCGTATTCCGTAAGCGAAGCGCTCTGTATTCCCATTCACGAATACCGATGACGGAATACAGAGCACAGAAAGAGCAAGAGCCCCAACGCAAGCACGATCTATTCTGTTTAGGCTCTAGTTTCTAGAAGCGAAGCGTCTCGTCTCTTTCCCGTACTCAAAACCCTGAACGCTTTATTTACCCCGTTTACTCGCCATTATAAATAGCTTTCTGCCCAACAATGCTGTTTTACTATTCTGTCTTTGCACCGTTGGAGAGTTCCCGAAGCGCTTTTTAGCTAATGAACGAATTAATGGTGCTAAGAAGTACCAAATTTTTGATGATGACTGCAGTTTATCTGTTCTGAAAGTGGCAATCTCAAAACCACACATAGAAAGCATCCAGGTATACCTATCCAAAGAAAACGGGGATATATGTTGTTCGGCAGGTGAGCGAACAAAAGGCTCTAAAGGACCGAATGAATAACCATAGCCAGTTAATAAAAAACTTAGTCTATATTTAAGAGACAGAATGTTTGGTGTAGAAAAAACGTACTTTCCGTTAGGTTTCAGAACTCGGTTCACGTTTGTGAAAAAGCCGCTATGATTCTCAATATGTTCGATAACTTCGATAGATAACACTAAATCGAATGTACCAGCTTCATAAGGCAAGTCGCCATTAGCATCAACTTCTAGGCACTCAATATCAGCAACCTTAAAATTGTTAGCATCAATATCACACGCGCACACTTGATACCCAGCTTGTTTCAATTTTAAGGAAAGAGACCCCTGTCCCGCTCCAATATCAAGGATTTTTGTGCTTGCTGGCTCAGGAAACGTATCTTTTACAAACTTTAAAACAGTGTCATGCGTACCTGAAACTGCCATTTATTGTGGGACCATAGTATTCGGAACCTTGCTAGCCATCTGAAAAAGAAGGGATTGTACGACACCCTTTTTATCAAGTCGAGTATAGGCTCAAAAGTGCCTGCCCCGGTAGGCAAAGCCTAAGTTTCTAGAGCCTAGTCTCTTACTTACCTAGAGCCGTTTTAAGCTTTCCCCAGCTTGGCAAATTCACGCAATAGGTCTGCTTTGTCGGTTTTCTCCCATGGGAAAATTTCGCGACCAAAATGGCCATACGCCGCAGTTTGCTTATAAATAGGTTGCAGCAAGTCGAGCATTTCTTGTAGGCCATACGGACGTAGATCGAAGTGCTCACGAACGGCTTTAATAATCACCTCTGGCGCCACTTTTTCAGTGCCAAAAGTTTCGACCATGATAGACGTTGGCTCGGCCACACCAATGGCGTACGACAATTGAATCTCACAGCGGTCAGCAAGGCCAGCTGCGACGATGTTTTTCGCTACATAACGTGCGGCGTAGGCGGCAGAACGATCCACTTTTGATGGATCTTTGCCTGAGAATGCCCCGCCACCGTGACGAGCTGCGCCACCGTAGGTATCCACGATAATTTTACGGCCGGTTAAACCACAGTCTCCCATCGGGCCACCAATCACAAAGCGACCCGTTGGATTAATAAAGAATTTAGTCTCTTTAGTGAGCCATTCTGCAGGCAGAACCGGTTTGATAATTTCTTCCATGACCGCTTCGCGGAGATCGTCGGTTGAAATGCTGTCGCAATGTTGTGTTGACAGCACCACGGCGTCAATGCCCGCAATCTTGCCGTTGTCGTAGGCGAAAGAGACCTGGCTTTTTGCATCAGGACGTAGCCAATCTAAGGTGCCATCTTTACGCACTTGCGCTTGGCGCTCAACCAAACGGTGTGAGTAAGTAATAGGGGCTGGCATCAGTACATTGGTTTCATTGGTGGCAAAACCAAACATAATCCCTTGATCGCCGGCACCTTGATCTTTGGGATCAGCGCGGTCAACGCCTTGGTTTATATCAGGCGATTGTTTGCCAATGGTGTTCAATACTGCACAAGAATTGGCATCAAAACCCATATCGGAATGGACGTAACCAATATCGCGTACCGTTTGGCGAGTGAGCTCTTCAATATCAACCCAGGCTGAGGTCGTCACTTCCCCGCCTACCATGACCATTCCGGTCTTCACGTAGGTTTCGCAGGCAACGCGCGCTTTGGGATCTTGCTCAAGAATGGCATCCAAGACCGCATCAGAAATCTGATCGGCGATTTTATCAGGATGGCCTTCAGAGACGGACTCTGAGGTAAACAGGTGCTTAGCCATGTGACACTCTCATTGGTAATTAAGGGAAGTAACAGCACGTAATAACTCATACCATCAACGATTTAAGAAGCTTTAACTTCTAGACGGCTATTCTATTCGCAATGATAATAAATGCAAATTTGTCGCTCCGTATTCAAAATCTCAAATACAGATGATTGAACGCCACTCCCATGAGAGTTGAGACCTTAGGCGCTTCCTCGCTTTGGGCTATTCCTGTATGATGCAACCGCATTTCTGCAACATGCCATTCATAAAAAAATAGAAGACAGAGGAAAGGATCTTGCTGCTTACTTCTCGCCAACGGCTCACCAGCTTATTGTGTTTGATTTACTTCACCACCTTGCTTATCACGCCCGACTCGTACAAATATGGCGCGATTTTATTGGCGGTCACCGCTCTGATAATGTTGCCGAGTACGTGGCAGGCGCTAAAAACACGCCCCGCTATACTGATTAGTGGCTCATTGGTGCTCTACTTTGTGGTCACACTCGCCTTTGCCCTACCGGGAGAGCATTATACGCAACTGGATATGCCCAGTCGTGTTTTGCTCGCCATCATGATTTTTGCATTGCTCTTGAAGTATCCGCCTGAGCTTAAATCCGTTTTTTACGGCTGCGCGATTGGTGCCGCTTTGGTAGGAGTTATTGCACTGTATCAGCATTATATGCTCGATATTCGTGCGCTTTCGACTGGCGGCTTTATGCCGATCCAAGTTGCGGGCATGGCCGCAAGCCTGAGTGTGTTTAGCATTTTCGCCTATATCTATAGCTGTCAGCGAACATTACCGACCTTAAAGACCATCGCCTTTTTAGGCATCACCCTAGGATTTATCGCCACACTGCTCAGTGGCGGGCGTGGCTCTTGGGTGATTACTCCTTTTGTCGCTTTGTGGGCAGTGATTTACTACCGAAAACACTTTAGCTCGCGAGACTATCTGGCCATCGCCACCAGCGTTGTTCTGATTGTGGTCACTGCCGTTATCCCTGCACTAGATAGAGCTGGTTTAGTTTTTGCTGAATTGGATGACTACCAACAAATTCAACGCACTGAAATGGCCGATACGGACACACAACGCACGCCCAGCGTGACCAGCTCTTCAGGTGTGCGAGTCGAGCTATGGAAAACGGCCTTATATTTATTTGCTGATAACCCCATCACAGGAACTGGCTATAGCCAATTTACATCCGCTAGAGAGGTATTGGTTGAAAAAGGCCAGGTTGATCCTATCGTGATGGACTTTAGTCGTGCCCACAACCAGTTGTTAGAAGAACTACAAGTCAAAGGATTGATTGGCGGATTAACCTTGATTGTGTTAATCGCAGCGCCTTGGTTAGCAACCAGAAAAACTAACACAGGCGACACGCCAGACAAACATTTTGCCACCATAATGCTGCGCAGCCATCTTATCCTGATTGCTGGCTATATGCTGACGCAACATTACCTTAACCACCACTCCGGCATTTTGTTTTTCTCACTTGGGGTGGTGATATTCGCGAGCATAGCGTTGAGGGCAGAAGCTAGAGACTAGAGGCTAGAGGCTAGAAAGAGCTTAGGGAACTGAATACGGAATACGGAAAAAGCGTATCGTGCCTGGCCTTGCTCTTCTCCGTATTCTGTATAAGCGAAGCGCTCTGTATTCAAGATCCCGAATACAGATTACTGAATACAGAGTACAGAAAGAGCAAAAGCGCCGATGCGAGCACAAGACCGCTCTTCTCCGTATTCCGTATTCAAGTTTTTAAATACAAAGTACAGAAAGAGCAGAGCCCCGATGCAAGCAAGATCTGCTCTATCTAGTTTCTAGTCTCTAGAAGCGAAGCGTCTCTTTCCCGTATTCTGTAAGCGAAGCGCTCTGTATTCAAGATCCCGAATACCGATGACGGAATACAGAGTACAGAAAGAGCAAGAGCCCAATGCAAGCACGATCTGCTCTATCGAGTTTCTAGCCTCTAGAAGCGTCTTGTCTCGTCTTCTCATTTTGCTTATTTTTTTGATTTAAATCGAAACAAGTACTTCTGGTGCACATAAAGTTTACCCCAAAAGCCTAGATGCTTCGTTTTTAGGTAGACTTCTTTCTTTGGGTTTTTCCAGCTATGTTGAAACCAATGGACTAAATAAGATTTTGATGAGAAATCAGGTAACACTCCATCACCATCATAAAAATAGAAGCACTCTTTATCAAACAGTTTCACTCTATGCTCAAAGCCTGATTTATATTGATGCCGAGACACGATTTCTGTCATGATCTTCGGACCCATAAAGAGAGGGGATGTCAGAACTTCATTTTCGTAAAAGGTAATGGCATCTTTGAGTACAGTCGAATGAGGTAGTGCAAATATCACCGCGGTGCCGATATTCTCATTATCTTCATAGCCCACTCCAAACTCATAACCACTAAATAAATCAAACGGATTACGTCTAATCGTCACATCGGTATCTAAATATAACCCGCCATGCTTGGCTAATACTTTGAGTCTCAAATAGTCACTCACAAACGCGTACAACCCACGCGAGAAGCATTCTTTTGCAAACTGACAGTTATTTATCCATGTGAGTATTTCTGTATCTTTTTCCGTCCAAACCTTTACATCGTAACCTTGTTTTCGCCAATCATCCACGCAAGCAAGCGCGAGTGGTGACATCTTATTCCCTAGCCAAACAGCATGTATTTTAGTAAACATTTAAAGCCCCACTTCTTTTTTATCATTGTAAATCATGGATAGAATCATTGCAGCCACTGAATTAAAAATGAACTCACCAGATTTAAAGGTTAAAAAGGACTCAAAAAGATTAATGACCATGAAGAAACTAACAAAGCCTACAGTCAGAGACGCGCACCGCATTGTTTGACTTTGACTCATACCTCTTTTTAATAAGCTGTAAATACTAACCATAAAAATCATTAATCCTACTATCCCATAGTTCACTAGGGTGTCGATATAACCATTATGTAAGTGGGTAAAGTCCTTTTTTACAAACGCTGGCATCACTTCAGAAGATGAGATGACCAAGGCTCTGCCATTTTGGCCGAGACCCAACAGTGGGTTCTCTTTAATCCATGCGAATGATTCGGACCATAAGTGAACACGAATACCGATACTTGAGAAAGGAATATTGTCTAAGTCCAATGACAACAAAGCCAATACCACGTCTTTTTCATCCATTATTCGATCGTTAATAATAGGAATTTGGGCAATAATGATGGCTGAAAAACCGGTCAAAACTACCATGATGAACAATGTTATTGCAGGACTAAACGCATACCGCCGATACACATACGCCCATGCCATCAACCCCAGACTAATCACCAGTGCAAGCCATGACTGCCGAGACTGTGTGAAAACGAGCATCATCAAAGAAATAGTGGTAAAAAGAATAAGCATGATATTAATAGAC
The DNA here is from genome assembly GCF_001995985.1 of Salinivibrio sharmensis. GTDB lineage: Bacteria > Pseudomonadota > Gammaproteobacteria > Enterobacterales > Vibrionaceae > Salinivibrio > Salinivibrio sharmensis. The sequence continues at coordinate 218,866 of NZ_MUFC01000006.1, forward strand.
GTTCGGGTAGCTCCGAAAAATGCAGAGCTATTTCGTTGTTTCACCCAAAAGCTAATTGCAACGATGACCGCTGCTCCCAGGAGCGCTGCTGGATGATTTGCATTGACATACGAAAAATCAACACGTTGACCATTGAGTCCGCGAGTAATCTCATTCACCATATCCGGCGCATAAGAGTACATGGTTAATAACACACCGAGGCAAAATGCAATCATAAAGCTATTAATATACACTTTGTCATGCCTTATCCAATAGGCAACGAAAAGAAAAAAATAGAAGTTAAAAATAGCACCTAAGTCGGGAGTTGAACTTACTATACTTGGATGTTCAAACAGGGCGTTAAACCAACTAAAAAAAGGGGTGATGACAGCCAACACCATCAACCATACGAGCGGTTCTTTTGTAGCTTTTCTCCTATTGATATAAATTGAGACAAGCGTTCCTAAAATAACAAGCGTTTGAAATATATCACCAACCCATCGATAAGATGTTTTAAATAACGCATAACCTACGCAACAAGCAATCATAAAAACAACAACTGCCCGATTGTTTTGGGACAGCTGGACGCTCCATGCAATATTCCTCTTCATGCCAAACTATTCCTTAAAACCAGTGGCGCTGAATTTTATATTTTATTATTTTCTTCCAATCCATAAAAAAGAAAAACCTAAGACAGCCTTCAACCAGTCTGTAAGCTTCAATATATAGTCGCTTAGCTAACGTGATATTTAGCTTTCTCTTTCTACTAGAAAATGTTCCAATAGTTGAGCTGATTTTTGCTCGTTCAAAGAGGCATGGGGAAACACTATATGTTTTGACGCCATGCTTCCAAGTTTTTTCCATATAATCATCAACTGGCTCAAGAAACTGTTCAGAATCACCTAGAAACGCTTTAGCCGCAGCCGGGCTAATAATATAAGCAGTCGTACCACAGGTATTACCAGTATATTGCCCTAAGAAATAGTTTCCATCCAATTTTTTAATTTTAATGAATGACTTCTTGTTTGTCGCGGATAGTTTGATATAAAAGAACTCACGACTCTGCTCATATATTTTTAATAAGCTTTCAACGGAAAAGTCTTTCAGATCGACGTTATCCTCAAGGATTATCATAGAGCGTTGATTTTCAACGCACTTTTCCCATAGGCAACGATGACTTGCAAAACAGGCTAACTCAGTATTTTGCAACCGATAGCCTTTCACCCTTTGGGTTTTTTGAATGTTTTCGCGCTCTTCTAAAAGAGAAGCGTGGGAATACGAATCAATTGCATCAAAAAACTGAAAGTCCAGCCCTTTTTGATCCAACTGTTTTTTTATTCGGGCTCGGCGTTCTGTAGACTCGCGTAAGCTAATGACAAAAACCTGTACATCTTGCCCTGTTTTTCTATTCGGACGCATTCATTCACTCTTTCAAAAACACGACTCAGGTCACATCCTTCGTTTGCTGGCGCCATAAACGATTAACAGTTTGTTTTAGAAACAACCAGATAACGCACAGTAATGAATTTTCCTTGCACTACTGCAGGTAAGCTCGAGAAGAGTAGCATAATCGACATCCTCACTCATTATGAAAGTGTTCAACACTGATCGAGTGTTTAGGTAAAGTACAAAAAACACAACCTGAACTTCCCGAATACGGAATACAGAATACGGAATACAGAGTACAGAAAAAGCAAAAACCCCAATGCAAGCACGAGGCTACTCTTCCCCGTACTCCGTAAGCGAAGCGCTCCGTATTCCCATTCACGAATACCGATGACGGAATACAGAGTACAGAAAAAGCAAGAGCGCCGATGCAAGCACGAGGCGGCTCTATCTAGTTTCTAGCCTCTAGAAGCGAAGCGTCTCGTCTCTCTCTCGTACTCCGTAAGCGCAGCGCTCGGTATTCCCATTCACGAATACAGATTACTGAATACAGAGTACAGAAAAAGCAAGAGCCCCAATGCGAGCACAAGACCGCTCTTCTCCGTATTCCGTATTCCGTATTCCGTACTCGAGTCCGTATTCCGTATTCCGTATTCCGTACTCGAGCTTTTAAATACAGAGTACAGAAAAAGCAAGAGCGCCGATGCAAGCACGAGGCGGCTCTTTCCCTAGGGCCTAGGGTCCTAGGATCTAGGCCCTAGGCCCTAGGCCCTTTTTACGCTTTCCCGCACATTTAAGATGAAAGATCTGTGATGAGTGCGGTATTTATTTTACTTCTCGCCATATAGCCATTAGAGTTTACAGGTGTCTGCGTTTGCAGACGTTTTTGTATTAATGCAAAAATCATGGAGAGACGAATGAAAAAAATTGCAACGGGTCTGATTGCTATGCTGTTCGCAGCAAGCACAATGGCCGCAACAGAAGCCGCGCCGGGAGCTGGCGCAAGTGGTGGTGGCGCTGGTGCTGGAGCGGGTGCCGGTACAAGTGCTAGCGCGGGCGCTGCTGGTGCAGGGGCTGGAGCCGGTGCGGGCGCTGCTGGAGCAGGTGCTGCTGGCGCTGCAGCCGGTGGTATTGGCGCTGGTGCAGTTGCTGCTGGTGTCGCTGCTGCTGCGGCCATTGGCGTGGCGGTTGCTGCTGCTAACAATGACGATAACAACACGTCAACCTCTGCTAGCGCTAACGCAAATAACTAAAGGCAATAGCCATTCAAGTAGCTACAAAGCCGGCTTTGTAGCTACTTTTTAATCAATGTAGCCCGTCAACCAATAACCTATGAATAAGCCCTTCTTTTCCACTATAGCTATTTTTATCGTGCTCACAATAACTGGGTGCACGCAGCGCATACAAGATCTCAGTGACTCGTTCAAGTTCGCTTATCAAGGCTTTCCCGATGCGCAAAAAAGCTGGGACGAGATCAACGCACTGCCCTATGCCAGCCTCTATGCACAACTCGATAACGGGCCACGAGGTTTTATGGTCCTGGCCTTTGTTGAGCCTAGCGAACATCCGAGCCCAAATTTAAAATGGTTATCCGGCGAGAATGAAATGCTGGTGACGCGTAACGGTCGGTTGGTAAAAACGGTGAACTTAGCCGATGGTAACCTAACAGCGACGCACACTGACACTCCCGATCCATTAAGTGTTGGCCTGAATACCCTTTCCATGCCGCACACATGGTCACGCACCATTGACTGGCAACCAGGCAACCATAGTGGCTACCGAGCCGATTCCACCTTTAAGCGCGGTAAGCCACAAAAGATTTCCGTGAATGGCATACCCGTGGCAACAACGCACTATACCGAAGACGTCACCCTCCCGGCACTCGATACTCAATATACTAATGACTATTGGATCGCTAACGACACGGGCAAAATCATCAAATCCTATCAACATCTCGCACCGGGGCTACCGGCGGTAACACTGACGCATTTAAAGCCATATCAAGGAGGCGCAGATGATTGATTATCAGGTGATTAAACGCGGATTATGTGCTGCCGTCTTGCTAATCGCTCTCCCAGCCAAGGCTAATCTGCTCACTGCCAATCAAGATATTGCGCTGTCGTTCACGCAGCCACCGCGCCTGGCTGAAGCGGTACTAACCATCACTCAAGCCCAACAACGCTCACTTGATGATGTCTATTGGCCCGCCGCCGGGCTCTACCAACGCGGCAGTGAAAAAGCCAAGCAAATTGCCGATTTGCGACCGGTTCGTCATCAAATCGCCGTTAATACCGGCACAGTAAAAAAACAGTGGCAAACGCTGTATCAAGCACTCAAAAAAATGGCGGTTGGCGAGCGTATACCCGGCACGATAGACCCCGACATCACCCGCATCACTCTCAATACCAATCCGGCGTTAAAAGGGAATTGGCACGTGCAACTGCCAAAACGGCCAACAAACGTAACAGTGCTCGGCGCGGTGGATAAACCCGGTGACTACTCTTGGGACGAGCGACACGCCGCCAGTGATTACATCCAGCAAGCCAGGGCAGACACCTTAGGCATCTCTCACGTGTGGGTGATCAGCGCCACCGGTGAGCGCGCCCAATATCCAATTGCTTATTGGAATCACCAGCATCGCGATATTCTGCCAGGCTCGGTAATTTATATCCCCTTGCCCAGCAAAACGATTAAAGGCCAAGCGATCGCGCCTAACCAGCATGTTCTGACATATTTACAAAACAGGTTAATCCCATAATGATGTCTTTTTCTTCTGCATCCGGACGCCTTTTACTGTCTGCGGTGGCATTAGCCGTTAGTCATGCCGTGTCAGCCGACAGCTTCGATTATCCCGAGCTTATCCACTCACAAACCGATTTTGGTGGCGTGGGCCTGATGCAAATGCCCACCGCGCGCACGGCTCCCGACGGGGAATTTACCCTAGGCAGCACCTATAACGAAGATTATGTCCATTTTAATACCTCGCTCCAATTATTCCCTTGGTTAGAAACCACGGTCCGCTATACCCAGGTGCACGACTTACTCTATAGTAACGACCCGGACTTTAGCGGCGATACAAAATACACCGACAAAAGCATTGATGCCAAATTACGCCTGTGGCAAGAAAGCTATTGGCTACCGGAACTCGCGGTTGGTGTGCGCGATATCGGTGGCACCGGGTTATTTGATGGCGAATACCTAGTCGGCTCCAAACGCGCCGGCCCGTTTGATTTTTCACTCGGCGTTGGCTGGGGTTATATGGGTAATCGCGCCAATCTTACCGGTGATAAAAACCAATCGGTGGATTGTGGCCGTGACACCACCTACTCTGGCAAAGGCGGCAGTGTCGACGTCAACCGCATGTTTACCGGCTGTGCAGCTCTATTTGGCGGGGTGGAATACCAAACCCCTTACGCGCCGCTGAGCCTAAAGCTTGAATACGACGGTAACGATTACAAAGCCGATTTTATTAGCACCAGAACCGGCATTCCGATGGAGGTCAACAGCCCTTGGAATGTGGGCGCGGTATACCGCTTAGGTCACTGGGGGGCGGCACGGTTAGCCTATGAACGTGGTGCAGTCGTCGCCGCAGGGTTAAGCTTTAATACCAACTTTAATCAAGCCAGCCCCTTTTGGCTCGACGATAAAGCCCCCAGCTATTATCCCGCGCCCACGCAAGCGGATTTAAGCGACGACCAATGGCAAGCCTTGAGCCACCAACTCGCTAGTGTGGCTGGCTATCAAGATAACCAAGTACATTTTGATGGTGATACCGTCACCGTCGCGGGGGAGCAAAGCAAATACCGAAACCAAGATACCGCACAAACGCGTGCGGCCACCCTGATTGCTAATACCGGCATTAATGCCAAACAATACCGGATTATTGGCCAAGCTGAACGTCAGCCCATCACTGAAACCGTGATTGATGCCAACACCTATGCCGCGGTCGCCACCAACAGCTATGTGGGCGCAAACCCTGACGATGCACGTACACGCCAGCAGCCGCAACCCACATCGGGCACCGAAAAAGCTAACCAGCGGGATAATGTTGATGCCGGTCTCGCCCCTGTGTTTGTGCAATCGTTTGGCGGCTCAGAAGATTTTTACATGTACTCACTAGGTGTGACTGGCAACGCCGCCGCCCGATTAGGCGATCACCTTATTGCCTCGTCTAGCGTGTATGTCAACATTGCCGATACCTACGACAAATTTAAGTACACAGTGCCGCCCGATGGCACCGATCTTAAGCGTGTTCGTACGCTCAATCGACAGTACTTAGAAGACACCGTGCGAGTCACCAATGTGCAACTGACCTACTTAGATCACTGGGGTGATAACTGGTACACCCAAACCTATGGCGGCTACTTAGAGACCATGTTTGCCGGTGTCGGCGGCGAAGTGCTTTACCGCCCTATGGATAGCCAGTTCGCGATTGGGCTTGATGCCAACTACGTCAAGCAACGCGAGCCCGGCTCAGCGTTTGGGCTATTTAAAAACGAATATCAACCTGCAGAAAATGGCAACCGAGGATTCCGGGTACAAACCGGCACCACTACTGGCCACGCTACCCTTTACTGGCAAAACCCGCTCGGTTTGTTTGACGACACCTTGGCCAAAATTAGCGCCGGTCGCTATTTAACAGAAGATGTCGGCGTGACAGTGGATATCGCCAAGCAGTTTGATAGCGGGATCACCGTGGGCGCGTACGCCAGCAAAACCGATTTATCGGCAGAAGAATTTGGCGAAGGCAGCTTTACCAAGGGCTTTTATGTCTCAATCCCGTTTGATTTGCTCTCGGTTAAACCGACCACCTCACGTGGCGGACTAGAGTGGCAGCCACTGCAGCGCGATGGCGGGCAAAAACTTAACCGCAAATACTCGCTTTATGAAGTTACCGATGGTCGTGCTCCTTGGTTTACGCGCAAAAATTTGAATGACTAACTTGAATGATTGGCTAGTAAGTTAATAATTATGACAGATACCTTACAAAACGAGATTCAAACCCGCGAGATGGATACATCGCATCTAAACGAAGCGCCAACCGCTACGGCAGCTTACCAATGGCAACACGCACAGCGTGACTACAGCCACTGCTCGCTGTTTGTATTTTGCCCCGATGACGATGTCGCCAAACTCAGTGAATTGTTAGCTCGCCACCCCGAAATCAATGCCTGTATCAACTGCTACGATATCCGTGACTTTAATGGTAAAACCTTATGTCACTTTAAAAGCTCGTTTCTATCCGGTGAGCAGCAGCAGTTTCTTATTGGCGCCACCGAGCTTGGCGCCTGGGTGGAGCCGTTAGTGAGCTATTTTGATCGCACTTTAGGCTACACAGAAACTGAACTGCTCCACAGCGGCTATTTTTTGCACCAAAAAGCCTTTTCTATCCTCTCTGTGCGCAAAAACAGCCGCGAAAAACGCGCGATTGATCTTTTCTTTGCAGCCTGTATTGGTTTGTTCGCTTTGCCTATTGGTTTACTGACGGCGCTGCTTATCAAACTGGAATCGCCCGGCCCAGTGTTTTTTAAACAAACCCGCACGGGGCAATATAACCGCGAATTTGAGGTAATTAAGTTTCGCTCCATGCGTAACGATGCCGAAAAACACGGCGCACAGTGGGCGACCAAAAACGACGCACGCGTCACCAAAGTGGGCAATTTTATCCGTAAAACGCGCATCGACGAGCTACCGCAGTTGATTAATGTGTTTAAAGGCGAGATGTCACTGGTGGGCCCGCGCCCTGAACGCGAAGTATTTATTGCAGAGTTAGAAAAGTCGATCCCCTACTACCGGTTCCGCCATGCGGTAAAACCCGGCGTCACTGGCCTTGCCCAGGTAAAATATCCTTATGGCGCCTCAGTAGAAGACGCAATATGGAAGCATAAATATGATGTGTATTACATCAAACACCAGAATTGGAAAATGGAACTTAAAATCCTGGCGCTGACAGTGAAGACTGTGTTATTCGGGATGGGTAGATAGGGCTAGAGGCTAGAAAGATCCTAGGGTCCTGGATCCTAGGAAAAGATAACGGAATACGGAAAGAGCGTAGAGCCTCAATGCGAGCACCAGCTGCTCTTTTCGGTATTCTGTAAGCGAAGCGCTCTGTATTCAAGATCCCGAATACCGATGACGGAATACAGAATACAGAGAGAGCAAAAGCGTAGATGCGAGTACGAGCCTGCTCTTCCCCGTACTCCGTAAGCGAAGCGCTCCGTATTCCCATTCACGAATACAAATTACTGAATACAGAGTACAGAAAAAGCAAGAACCTCAATGCCAGTAAAAAGCCGCCCTTGTCCGTATTCAAGCTTTTATATTTGGTAGAAGTCTTTATACCACGCCACAAACTGCGCGACGCCTTCTTTCACGCCTACCTTGGGTTGGTAGCCTGTCGCGGCGAACAAGTCTTGGGTATCAGCATAGGTTTGGTACACATCACCCGGCTGCATGCCGCGGAAGTTTTTCTTTGCTTCAATTCCAAGCTCCGATTCGATCGCTTGGATAAAGTCCATAAGGTTGATCGGGCTACCGTGCCCAATGTTATAAACCGCATAAGGGGCCGAGCTTGACGCCGGCGAGCCGCTCTCTACCGTCCAGTCATCATCTCGCGAGGGCACCACATCCGCAATCCGTACCACGCCCTCGACGATATCATCGATATAGGTGAAGTCGCGCCACATATCACCATGGTTGTTAATATCAATGGTTTCTCCATCGAGAATCTTTTTAGTAAAGATAAAAGGCGCCATATCCGGTCGGCCCCAAGGGCCATATACGGTAAAAAAGCGTAAACCTGTGGTGGGAATATCGTAAAGGTGCGAATAACTGTGCGCCATCAACTCATTGGATTTTTTGGTCGCGGCATACAGCGATACGGGATGATCTACCGAGTGGCTTGTCTCAAACGGCACCTTAGCATTCAAGCCATATACCGAGCTTGACGAGGCATAGACCAGGTGCTCAACCTGATGATGCCGACACCCTTCGAGAATGTTTAAATGCCCAACAAGATTAGAATCAGCATAGGCATGTGGGTTTTCGAGCGAATAACGAACCCCCGCTTGCGCAGCAAGGTGAATAACACGGTCAAACTTTTCTTGCTCAAATAGCTGTGCAACCGCGGTACGATCGGCAATATCGAGCGAAAAAAACCTAAAACTGGCTTGGGGAATACTATTCAACCTTGCCTGCTTAAGTGATACATCGTAATAATCATTAAGGTTATCTACGCCAACCACCCGATGTCCCTGCGCTAGAAGCTTTTGTGCTACGGCACTACCAATAAAGCCGGCTACGCCGGTGACTAAAATATACATTACGATCCCATAGAAAAAATCTTAAATTAATGGCCAAAGCTACTACTAACGTAGAAAATTATAAGCTGCTCGCTTTATAAATAAGGGGGATACCCTAAGCAACCCTTTTGTTACTACGTTCTTAATATATTCCGAATAGGAAAAAAAGCCTATATTCTTTTGAAACTGAAGTAACTGGTATTCATGTTTGAAATAATCTAGCCCCCGCCTTCCCATCATTTCATCACCTGTTCGCATTTTTAGTAGAACATTGGGTAAGTTTGCCAACTGAGAGCCGTTGACGATTAGCAAGCTCCATAACGCGTAATCTTGTGCTTTTCGTAAAGGCGGATATCCTCCAAGTTCAACTACGGCAACTTTTCTAAACATAGCAGCAGGATGATTCAGCGGACTACGAGACTTAGCAAACCTTATAATATCATTATGTTCTAAAGGTAGTTTTCGGCAACCTAACTGTTCCGTAAGTCCTGAATCCCATTCCTCAATAACGCCACTACAAGCGATGACATTGAGGTTTTCCTGCATAAACTTGACTTGTTTTGCAAAGCGTTCCGGCATCGCGATATCGTCTGTATCCATACGAGCAATCAGTTCATATCGACAATGTGCTAAACCTGCATTAAGTGCAGCGCCTAATCCAACATTCTTTGGCAGCGAAAAAATCGTTAATATTTCTTGAAGTTCGGATTGATAACGAGCTAATACTGCTTCAATCTGTTCTGGTAAAGGACCATCTTTTACAATCACAACCTGTGATGGCTTGAGCGTTTGATTATGGTAAATACTCTCTATAGCCTGCTGAAGAAAGTCAGGTTTTTCTGCTTTGTAGACAGACATTAATACCGAGAAATTCACTATGGTAACTCCATGCGATACAACTTACGCTCACCCGTAAATACTGAATCAAAATAAACCGCTTTGCCGTCTGGTGTTAATCTTGGGTGCAAATCACAGCGGGTTTCTCCTGAAAATTGAAAACAGTGAAAAAATTCGCCAACGTGCTTAACTTCACCGGTTTTCCAGTTACATTGTAGAAGGTGTTGCATTCTTGCTTTGTCTGGGTAAGTGTCTGTGATAAACCAATCTCCAACGACATGAGGGTGACCATCACCATATTTCGATAAAACCTCATGAGCAAAAGGCGTAAACTCTCCAGTATCAACGTCTAATAGCCAATAGCCATCTTTCTCTTCTGGACCACGCATATATCCTAGTACAGTATTATCATCAGCCCAAAAACAATGACTCACCATACCGAAATCACTTAATAATTTCATAGCTCCCGTCTTTGCATCAGCTAAAAGCAAGCGATCAAAACGCCTTTTACCGATCAAGTAACGGTGCATAAATATTAACCGATTTCCATCAGGAGAAATCATTACATGATTGAACTTATGTACCGCAGCATCGAACTCATCTCGTGGCTTCACGTTACGTGCATCCGCGATTGAAATAAGCAGCTCTGACTTACCTGTTTCGAAATCGACACGCCATAACCCGTCTTTCTCGCATTCATTTAGCTCATCATCATTTAACGTTGGTAGATTGCGGTAACCATAATCGGGTCTCAGTGTCATTAAACGTTGATAATTGAGAGATATAAAATAATCCGTTTTGCATGAGTCCTGAACAGGTTTATCGAAGCATGTCACTTCTTTATTTTCTTTAATTGAGAAAACACGTGCTACATAGTTATGATTTTTTTCATCAAAATCATTAT
>NZ_MUFC01000007.1 GCF_001995985.1 Salinivibrio sharmensis
CCTGGATGTCAAGAGTAGGTAAGGTTCTTCGCGTTGCATCGAATTAAACCACATGCTCCACCGCTTGTGCGGGCCCCCGTCAATTCATTTGAGTTTTAACCTTGCGGCCGTACTCCCCAGGCGGTCTACTTAATGCGTTAGCGCCGAAAGCCAAAGTCTTAAACCTCAACCTCCAAGTAGACAGCGTTTACGGCGTGGACTACCAGGGTATCTAATCCTGTTTGCTACCCACGCTTTCGCATCTGAGCGTCAGTCTTTGTCCAGGGGGCCGCCTTCGCCACTGGTATTCCTTCAGATCTCTACGCATTTCACCGCTACACCTGAAATTCTACCCCCCTCTACAAGACTCTAGCCTGCCAGTTTCAAATGCGGTTCCGAGGTTGAGCCCCGGGCTTTCACATCTGACTTAACAAACCGCCTGCATGCGCTTTACGCCCAGTAATTCCGATTAACGCTCGCACCCTCCGTATTACCGCGGCTGCTGGCACGGAGTTAGCCGGTGCTTCTTCTGCAGCTAACGTCAAGCAATGCACGTATTAAGTACACCACCTTCCTCACTGCTGAAAGTGCTTTACAACCCGAAGGCCTTCTTCACACACGCGGCATGGCTGCATCAGGGTCTCCCCCATTGTGCAATATTCCCCACTGCTGCCTCCCGTAGGAGTCTGGGCCGTGTCTCAGTCCCAGTGTGGCTGATCATCCTCTCAAACCAGCTAAGGATCGTCGCCTTGGTAAGCCATTACCTTACCAACTAGCTAATCCTAACTGGGCCCATCCCAACGCGATAGCTTACATGTAGAGGCCACCTTTGGTCCGWAGACATTATGCGGTATTAGCCGTCGTTTCCAACGGTTATCCCCCTCGTCAGGGCAGGTTCCCAGCCGTTACTCACCCGTCCGCCGCTCGACGTCCAGCAAATCCACCGAAGCTTCAATGCTGCCGTTTCCGCTCGACTTGCATGTGTTAGGCCTGCCGCCAGCGTTCAATCTGAGCCATGATCAAACTCTTCAATTTAAGTTTGACTTCGTGGTCGGCATTTCGTGACTTGCGTCTCGCTGCCCCGTCAACAGGAAGCGCAGTATAGAGATCTCAGTTTTTACCGCAACCCCAAAATATAAAAAAATGCGCCTCGCTACCTATTTGCTCACAAAACAAGCAAAAGTAGACAAAAGGCGCTTTTCTTGGTGGAGAGCGCATAAGGTGGCTGGTTCTTATGCACACTCGTGTTCTCAATCGTTAGTGCGAGTGTGATTGCCGTTTTTCTTCCGCGCGCTCTTTAGCTCGGCAGTAGCGCACTGAGCCCCACGCCATAAGCAGAAGAACAAAAGGGATCGCACCGGCTGTCCATTGTGCCCACGTATAATAGGCGAGTGTTTCTATGATGATGACATGGCCAAGGATCAATAAAGCCGCGCAAATTATAGCAACGACCATCATACTGAGTTCTGATTTCATCCTTTCCCCCTATATATTGTGTGCGTACTGAGTTTATCGAGAGGGAGAGGGTGGGGATTAGCACAGATAGCTCAATATTCAGTTGTGACAGTTGAGTGCACAGATAAAGCTGAGAGCGAAGTCGCAATCTGTTTGAGCCCCTCCAAGCTTGGACGATTATCTAGCGCCCCTGTTTTTTGCCTACCCACAACCGACACATTAAGTCGAAAACAATGATTGAAACGTCCATCACTGGCAAACAACGCACCCGGTGCGATAGTGACACCATATGGCCTCAAAACGTGAAACAGTGCGAGCGTATCGATGCGCTTATCGAGCTCAACCCATAAAAAGTAACCACCTTTAGGCTGACTAATCCGTGTAGAGGCCGGTAGTAGTGCCTTAAGTTCTGCTCGAATCAACGCTTGACGGGCAAACAAGGTTTCGCGCAATCGCCGCAGATGCGAATCATAACCACCTTGCTTTAAATAGTCAGCAATCGCCAATTGGTTGGGCGCGCCAACAGCCAAACTCGAGACAGACTGACGCTTCTCTATTTGCATCGCATAACACCCTGCCGCTATCCAACCAACACGGAACCCTGGTGCCAGCTGTTTCGAAAACGAGCCACAGTGTAGTACGCCGCCCTGTGTATCATACGCTTTCAGTGGCATCGGCCTGATTTCGGCGAAGAAAAGCTCCCCATAGACGTCATCTTCTATTAACGGCACTTGATACGTTGCCAATAAGTTGACCACATCAGGCCTACGTTGGGCGGGTATCGATGCCCCGGTGGGATTGTGGAAGTTGCTCATCAACCAACACGCACTGATCGAGTGAGACGCAAGCGCATGTTCCAGTGCTTGGATATCAACCCCTGTTTCAGGTTCAACCGTAACGGGAACCGCTTCAAGCTGTAAACGTTCGAGTGTCTGCAGCACCCCGTAGAAGGCGGGGGCTTCAATAATTACCTTATCGCCTGGCTCGGTCACTGCCGCTAAAGACAGACTCAATGCCTCTATCGCCCCGTTAGTGATAATGATTTCATCAATACCGACTCTAATTCCCTGACGGAGGTAACGCTGAGCTATCAGTCGACGCAAACCACTATCGCCCGGCGGTAAAATGGTAAAGTGGTCAGGATGAGAGGACTGGCGTAGCACGCGTGCCATCGCACGACCCAGGGCTTGCATAGGAAATAGCAGAGGATCAGGAAAAGCGGAGCCAAATGGATAATACGCACCTTTATGGCTAGCACTGATCACATCAAACACATCTTGATGGGTGTCAAGCCATTGAGATTGCGCTTGTGGCCGCGCCAATGCGTCAACTGCGAGCTTGTTATAATGAGGCCGCACAAAAAAGCCAGAGCGCGGACGTGCCTCAACCCAGCCATCGGCCTCTAGCTGCTCATAAGCTCTCATTACCGTCATTGGGCTAACGTGTTGGAGTCGGCTCATCTCCCTCACCGAAGGGATCCGATCACCGACTTGCCAAACACGCTGCTGAATTTGTGCTTCTATCCAGCTGGCAATGTCTCGATAACGCATTTGCACACTGCTACTCCCTGTTGTTGCCTAGACGGCGATCATACCTTGGCACGTAGCAATTGGCGGGGTGGAATGTAGTGGAGTGTGACCTGATCAGCGCTAATCCTTACTCACAACGAAAAAAGCCCCAGTCTTTCGACTGGGGCTTTTTTGGGATTTGGTGCCGAGAGAGGGACTTGAACCCTCACACCCGTTAAGGCGGCGGATTTTGAATCCGCTGCGTCTACCAATTCCGCCATCTCGGCAAGTGGGGGCAATTATACGTACCGGCCTTTGGAGTGCAAGTAATAAAAATAAAAATCCGCTCGTTCGCACTATTTTTAACCAATTCAAGTCATTCAGCCACATTGATGCTGAATTTGTCCCCAAAAGACATCGCAAAACCGAGGTAGAAGCTTACTCACTGTCAGCCAGTCTATGCTAGGCTAGCTGCGAATTGAGTACTGGGATGTGAACAATCAAATGCAAACTTCTTCTATCGCTTGCCCAACCGCAGGGTTTTTTCGGCGTTTAGCCGCTTGGCTTTACGATCTTCTCGTCGTGGCAGCTTTGCTGATGCTCGCCGGAGGGGGAATGATGGCCATACTCGCTCTGGCGCAAGTGCTCGGCATGTCGGTTGCGCCTTACCAAGACATTAGTGACTTCTTAACCCATCACCCGATAGTCAATCCACTTTATACCGCGTATCTGGCTTGTGTCATCGGTGGTTTTTATGGCTACTTTTGGTGTAAAGCCGGACAAACACTGGGCATGCGCGCGTGGCGGCTTAGATTACAAAATACCGATGGCAGCAACATTCGTCCCACCCAAGCCATTATTCGTTTGGCCACTGCCTGCTTTGGTCTCGGCAATCTGGTTGTCATCTTTGATATCAATAACCGTGCCTTTCAAGACCACTTCGCCGAATGTGACATGATTGTGCTTCCCAAGCCGGTTAAGAACAAAAAAGACTAATCCTCCCTCTAGACTGGGCACCTGCTGCGTGCCCTCTCCTACCGACCAGCTCACCGTTATAAATTGACATAAGACAATAAATGGGTTGATTTCTACCTATTCATCTATCTGGTATTTTCTCGGTTTTATTCATCATACGTAAAGTGACTGATTGACTAAATAGTCAAAGCTTGCACATAAACTCATGATTGATTCAATCTTCAGTACCGTAAAAGAAGTGAATTCAACGTCATTTAATCAATAAAAATCCAAGCAGAAAAAAAAGAGAAAATGATAGCTACGCATAAATAACAGCACTGCATTCATTTTTATTAAAAAAGTCTATTTGTTCATCTATTAGCCACCTCGTCTTTTGTGAGATATCACTAAGAAGTAAAAAGGGAACCACTTTTACAATGAGTGCAAAGCCATGTACCACGGCATAAAAATAATAAATAACGTGAAATTAACGGAGTTACCTCAACACGTGTAGCGCACTTTAGATGCTAATAAGAGGTATGAGGAGAAAGTATGAGTACTCACAGTGTTCCCGAAAAAAAAGGCTGGTTCTCGAACTTAAAGTTCCCGTCCGCCTATACCATTCTATTCATTCTTATCGCTGTCGTCGCCGCCCTTAGCTGGGTGGTGCCCGCCGGTCAGTATGAACGAGAGTATAATGAAGAGCTCGGTAGAGACGTTCCCATCTCAGGAACTTACGAACAGGTTGACAGTAATCCTCAAGGCATCGTCGATGTCCTGCTGGCCCCCATCGACGGTTTTTATAATCATCAAACGTATGAAGCCGCAGCCATCGATGTCTCACTGTTTATTCTGATCATTGGTGGCTTTTTAGGACTGGTCACCAAAACCGGTGCCATCGATGCGGGAATTGAACGCGTCACCAAGCGCCTAGAGGGACGCGAAGAGTGGATGATCCCCATTTTGATGGGTTTATTTGCCGCCGGGGGCACCATTTATGGCATGGCGGAAGAGTCCTTGCCTTTTTATACGCTACTTGTGCCTGTGATGATGGCTGCGCGCTTTGACCCTGTGGTCGCAGCAGCCACGGTACTGCTTGGCGCTGGAATAGGTACCCTAGGCTCAACGATTAACCCCTTTGCGACGGTAATAGCGGCTAACGCAGCCGGGATCCCTTTCACTGATGGTATTCTGCTGCGCCTTGCCATCCTCGTGATCGGTTGGTTTATCTGCGTCGCTTATGTCATGCGCTATGCGCGCAAAGTACAAGCCGATCAGAGCCAATCTATTGTTTATGACCAGTATGAAAGCAATAAAAAGCACTTCCTGGGTGAGCACGACGACAACCAAAGCCTTGACTTTACAGCCACACGCAAAGTGATACTGGCTATCTTTGCCGGCGCCTTTGCAGTGATGATCTATGGTGTTTCATCTCTTGATTGGTGGATGGCAGAGATCTCAGCCGTTTTCCTCGGTGCCGCTATCATCATTGGCCTGATTGCACGCATGAGCGAAGAGGAAATCACCACCAGCTTTATTGATGGGGCAAGAGACCTACTCGGTGTGGCGCTAATCATCGGCATTGCCCGCGGGATCGTGGTGATTATGGATAAAGGCATGATTACCGACACCATCCTTAATAGTGCCGAGAGCTTAGTCAGCGGTTTATCTTCTTTCGTCTTTATTAACGTAATGTATTGGCTGGAAGTGTTACTGTCATTCTTGGTGCCTTCTTCATCTGGCTTGGCAGTGCTCACTATGCCAATTATGGCGCCGTTGGCGGACTTTGCGAACGTTGGGCGTGAATTGGTGGTAACGGCCTATCAATCGGCTTCAGGGCTCGTCAATCTCGTTACACCTACCTCCGGCGTAGTGATGGGTGGCTTGGCCATTGCCCGCGTGCCTTATGCGAAATGGATAAAATGGGTCGCGCCCTTGCTTGGCATTTTGACTATTATGATCATGGCCATGCTTAGCCTTGGCGTCATGTTGTAATACCAGTCATCACTGAGCGTAGAGCGCATTGCTATCAGCAGTGCGCTTTTTTATTTCTCACACGTCCCCTGCTATAACTGCACACTTCTCTACTCCATTCACACCTCTATTACATTGTTAACACAAAGCGATTTAATACCGATCGTCATCACAAATAGAAACAAAAACCGCCCAGCATTTGTTAAAAACTAAGAACAACAAAGATAACCATTCATTTAATCCGCATAAGGCGAAAAACATTCAAAAATAAAAAGGAATAAAAATAAGAACAGCACCGCTAAATGCCCAGCTTTAACAAAATAATCGTGTTAAGCACTCAATAAAAGTGACTAACTATTAAATCTCCATCATAAACACATTCATAAATACCATTAACACAGGGTAAAAAGAGAAAAAGGCAATGTTTTAATTCAATGTGATCTAACTTCAAGTTCAATCAACGCACCACGTTAGAATAAATCTGTACCCAATAATAAACCTGCACTTTTTATTTCCCTTCCGATAAAAAGCCAAGCAGAGATATACGGAGAAAGAAAGATGAACAACTTCTATGTCGGCTCTGAAATTGGTCAATTACGCACCGTGATGTTGCACCGCCCCGAGCGTGCTTTAACCCACCTGACCCCTTCAAACTGTCATGACTTGCTTTTCGACGATGTTCTGTCAGTTGAACGTGCGGGTGAAGAGCATGACAAATTCGCTCAAACCCTACGTGATCAGGGCGTTGAGGTGCTATTGCTGCAAAACCTGCTTGCCGAGACCCTGGATGTTCCCGAAGCCAAAGCCTGGCTGATGAACCTAAAGATCTCGGACTATACCTTTGGCCCGTCATTTGCGAACGATATTCGCTGCTACCTCAATGATCTCCCTCACCACGAGCTCGCATCAATGTTCTTAGGTGGGCTGGCGTACTCCGAGCTACCGATTACCACGACCTCGATGTTGCAAGCGATGCATGCCCCATCGGACTTTATCATTGACCCCTTGCCTAACCACTTATTCACACGCGATACCTCGTGCTGGCTATATGGTGGTGTGTCAATAAACCCAATGGCCAAACCGGCACGTAAGCGTGAAACCAACCACTTGCGCGCGATCTACAAATGGCACCCTCGCTTTGCGAACGGCGACTTTATTACCTACTTCGGTGCGCAAAACATCGACTATGACAATGCCACGATTGAAGGCGGTGACGTCACTGTTTTAGGTAAAGGTGTTGTATTGATTGGCATGTCTGAACGCACCACGCCACAAGGGGTGGAAAACCTCGCGTCCAGCCTGTTCAAACATGGACAAGCCAAGCAAGTGATTGCCATGGAGCTGCCAAAACATCGTTCCTGCATGCACCTCGATACCGTGATGACCCATATGCGGGAAGATACCTTCTCGGTGTACCCCGAAGTGATTCGCAAAGACATCAAATGTTGGAGCCTGACCGGCGACCGCAGCGGCCATCTCAATGTGCGCGAAGAAGATTACTTCCTCACCGCCATCGAAAAGGCCCTCGATGTTGGCCCACTGAACCTTATCACCACGGGCGGCGATAGCTTTGAAGCGGAACGTGAACAGTGGAATGACGCCAACAACGTCTTGACCGTGCGCCCAGGTGTGGTGGTCGGCTACGAGCGTAACACCTATACCAACGAGAAATACGACAAAGCCGGGATCACTGTTTTGTCCATTCCGGGTGATGAGCTAGGTCGCGGCCGCGGTGGCGCACGCTGCATGAGCTGCCCGATTCATCGTGATGGTATTTAATCCTCGTATGGGCTGAGCGCCTGGCTCAGCCCCCACCGACTGTAGAGAGTAAAACTATGAAAAAACCCACTGTCGTCGTGGCACTCGGAGGCAACGCCCTACTCCGTCGAGGCGAACCCTTAGAAGCCGACATTCAACGTGCCAATATCGCCAAAGCGGCCAAAACCATTGCCGCTATCGGCGAACAATACAACGTGGTGCTCGTCCACGGTAATGGCCCTCAAGTTGGCTTACTGGCCCTGCAGGGGCTCGAATACAAATCCGTGACACCTTATCCTTTGGACGTCCTCGGTTCAGAAACCCAAGGCATGATTGGCTATATGCTGATGCAAGAGTTGCATAACTTAGCGCCAGAGCAACACGTGTCTTGCATGCTGACCCAGATGACGGTCGATCCTAACGATCCTGCATTTGCAAATCCCACCAAGCCAATAGGCCCGGTATATGACCAACAAGAGGCCGCCCAGCTGGCCGAAAAGTATGGCTGGGATATTAAGCCGGACGGCCAATATTATCGCCGTGTTGTGCCCAGCCCACAACCTACAGGGATTGTCGAAGACGACGCTATCGCGAGCCTCATCGACCAAGGACACTTAGTGATTTGTACTGGAGGGGGCGGTATCCCTGTGATCCAAGAAGGCACCCAGCTAAAAGGCATCGAGGCTGTGATTGATAAAGATATGTCAGCGGCCTTTCTCGCCCGTCAACTCAATGCCGACGCGCTGCTTATTTTGACCGATGCCGAAGCGGTTTACCTAGATTATGGAGAGCCCAATCAACGCGCACTTGCCGACACAACGCCCGATGATCTCAGCCAATATACCTTCGATGCTGGCTCTATGGGGCCAAAAATCGATGCCTCCTGCGAGTTTATTCGCCAAGGCGGCAAGCTAGTAGGTATTGGTGCCCTCGAAGATGGCCTTGCTATCTTAGCAGGCCAAGCTGGCACACGGATCCGTCCACACTCAGTCAATAACAACAATATTTCTCACGGCCAGCCTAGCCCTGCACAGGCCTGAAACCAATAACAAAGAGGATTACCCACTATGGCTTTTAATCTACGCAACCGTAACTTCCTAAAATTACTGGACTTCACTCCTCGTGAGATCCAACACTTTATCGATATGGCCATCGAGTTGAAAAAAGCCAAATACAATGGCTATGAAACCCCCCGCCTAAAAGGCAAAAACATCGCTCTTATCTTTGAAAAAGCGTCAACACGCACCCGCTGTGCCTTTGAAACCGCCGTCTTTGATCAAGGCGGCCAGGTCAGCTACATCGGCCCAACTGGGTCACAAATTGGCCATAAGGAGTCGATGAAGGACACCGCTCGCGTATTGGGCCGGATGTATGACGGCATTGAGTACCGTGGCTTCGGCCAGGATATTGTCGAAGAGCTGGGTGAGTTCGCAGGGGTACCTGTCTGGAATGGCTTAACCACTGAGTTCCACCCCACCCAAATTTTGGCTGACTTAATGACCATGCTCGAGCACGGACGTGGCAAGCAGTTGCACGAAATGCGCTTTGCATACCTCGGTGATGCCCGCAACAACATGGGCAACTCTCTGATGGTGGGTGCCGCTAAAATGGGGATGGACATCCGCTTAGTGGCTCCCAAAGCATTCTGGCCGGAAGAAGATCTCGTCGCACAATGCCGCGCTATCGCTGAAAAAACCGGCGCACGCATTACCCTGACAGAAGACGTACAAGAAGGTGTGAAAGATTGTGACTTCTTGTACACCGATGTCTGGGTCTCGATGGGGGAATCCAAAGAAGCGTGGGATGAACGCGTTGCGCTCATGAAGCCCTATCAAGTCAATATGGATGTCGTGAAAGCCACTGGCAACCCGCACGTGAAATTCATGCACTGTCTCCCTGCCTTCCACAATAACGAGACCACAGTGGGTGCAGAAATCGAAGAAAAGTATGGGTTAAAAGGCCTAGAAGTCACAGAAGATGTGTTTGAGTCGGACTGCTCAATTGTGTTTGATGAAGCAGAAAACCGCCTCCACACCATCAAAGCGGTGATGGTCGCCACCCTTGGCGATTAACGCCACCGGAGCGAGGGCGCCGAGTGGCGCCCTACTTCTTAATATTGATACCACCCAGTGACACCCATCAAAGTTTCATTTAAAAGCAACTGATAGCATATGCGATTGAATCACGCATTATTAGCTTTATGCGCTGATAATGACGTGAAATGCCGTTTATTATAAGGGGTTGCCCGTGGTTAATGATGCAATTCTATCGGTAGAAACGACCACACCGGAGGACGATATCCTCTCTGCGTGTCGACACCTGCTGCAAACGCAAAGCTTTACCACCCAAGATGCAGTTCGCCAGCAATTGGTTGAACTCGGCTATCTTGATGTCAGCCAGTCGACCGTTTCACGCCTATTATCCAAGCTCGGGGTCGCCAAAGTACCCAATGCGCATGGGCAAAAGGTCTACGCGCTCAGCGGAGACATGGAGCCTGTGTACGCGGTGTCTTCTGTCGGCTCTCAAATCGATGACATCACCTGTAGCCAAGCCATGGTGGTAGTGAAAACCCACCCAGGCGGCGCACAGTTGATCGCTCGCTTATTAGACTTACACCGACATCCTTTAATTTTAGGAACGGTAGGCGGGAACGATACTGTCCTGGTCGCACCACGCCAGCTCAATGAGCTTGCCGCCTGCGAACAAGTGGTTCGAGACCGCCTTGCCCCTGAGTAAACGGCTTTACGTGGCAAGCTAACCGTTGCAGACTATAGGTGTCGCTTTTTTATAACAAAGGAACAGACAATGACCCAAGTACTGCAAACCGAGCAGGCGCCAGAAGCTATCGGTCCGTATTCGCAAGGCGTTGACCTTGGCAACATGGTGCTGACCTCAGGCCAAATTCCTGTTAACCCAGTGACTGGCCAGATCTCTCCTGAAATCACCGCACAAACACGTCAGTCTCTCGACAACGTCAAAGCGGTGGTAGAAGCTGCTGGGCTTAAAGTGAATGACATCGTTAAACTCACCGTGTTTGTCAAAAACATGGAAGACTTTGCGGATGTCAACAAAGTGTATGGTGCGTTCTTTGATGAACACGGTGTGGAAAGCTACCCTGCTCGCTCATGCGTTGAGGTCGCACGCCTGCCCAAAGACGTTGATATCGAAATTGAAGCGATTGCGGTGCGCCAAGCCTAATTGGTAAGCGACGGCAACGAAAAGCTAATGCAAAAGCGGCGCCTCCAGGCGCCGCTTTTTTATGTCTTGATGGCATAGCGCACGCTTATCAACAGCGCACCATCACATCGATACGTGATAAAACGTCAGCAAACCAAGCGGTGAAGCGCTCGGGGGCGTCCACCATCGCCTGCTTGACTTCATCTTCAGACCACCAGCGGCAGTCTGCTACCTCATCTGGATTAGGGATCATCTCGACATGGTTGACTTCACAGGCGATGACTTGATCCAATTCATGCTCTATCAACCCGTTATCCAACTCGGCACGGTATTCAAACCAAGGTCCCATGGTAAAATCAAGTGGGCGCGCTATTCCTAACTCTTCATACAGGCGCCTTTTTGCCGCCGCCGCAACCGGCTCGTCTTGTTTGGGATGCGAGCAGCACGTATTGGTCCATAATCCACCACTATGATACTTATCGAACGCGCGACGCTGTAGCAAGTACTCACGCTCACCCTGCTCATTGCAACGAAACAACATTACTGAGAAGGCCATGTGCCGCCATCCTTGCTGATGAGCCTCCAACTTTTCAGCGATCCCTTGAGGTTCACCGCTCGGTGAGACCAAAACCACATGGTGGCGCTGGGTTGAAGTCATAAGCCTATCCTCAATTAGCGAACGCCTTGGTTGCGTTCCGCGACTTCTGCATCAAGCTGCTCGAGCTTGCTTTTCATTACCTGATGGCAATGCTTAGCCAAGTCACGGACATTATCTTTATCGTAGCCCTCGGGTGAAATCGGCGCCATCACTTCAACAATCACATGGCCGTTGTTCCAGCGATTCGCTTTTAGATGATGCGTCGAGCTACAAACCACAGGGATTAAGGGTACGCCTGCGCCGATAGCAGCATGAAACGCCCCGGTTTTGAAAGGTAACAAACCACGTCCACGTGAGCGTGTCCCTTCTGGGAATAACCATACGCACAGCTGCTTCTCTCGGATCTTTTCTGTCACCTGCGCAATGGTTCCCATGGCTTTACTGCGATTGGCACGATCAATCAATACATTGCCCGTGAGCCAATAAAGCTGACCAAAAATGGGGATCCATAGCAGGCTTTTTTTCCCCACGGTGACCGCGCCAGGCATCAACGCATTCGATAAGGTCACCATATCCCAATTACTTTGGTGGTTAGCGATACACACGCTAGCACCAGGCTCACGAGGTGCCCCTTCAGCGAAGCGCAGTTCAAGGCTAATCCCGAATAAACCAGAGAGGCGTCCAAACCACTTACTGATATGGTAGCAATTACGAGGATTGCGAGGGCTTAACAAGCAATACAAACCACCAAAAATAAACAGCAAAATAGCGACAATCAATAAAGCCAGCAGTCGCACGACAAAAATCATTTCTCTCTCCAAAGAGCAGGCGTGAAAGGCGAGACAGTATACGGATTCAGGGCAAAAATGCACCTACTCCGCCCCTGCGAACAGGGGCGGTGGTGATTTAGCTTTCCGTCAGAATTTCGATTTGATCCACGCGTTGTAGTCCACGTGGTAGCATACTCCCGCGCCGACCTCGTTCACCGCGATAGTGAGCCAGATCATCCGGTTTTAAGGTCAGCTTACGTTTACCTGCATGCAGGGTCACGCCCACATCGGCCGGTACAACGTAGAGCTGGCTTAACACTTCCTCGCGCGACTTGGCGCGTGCGCCGGGAATATTGATGATCTTATTACCTTTTCCTTTACTTAGTTGCGGCAATTCATGCACCGGGAATACCAACATGCGGCCTTCATTGGAAATCGCGACAATCAAATCGCTTTCCAAGTCACCCACCTGGCGCGGTGGCATCACTTCCGCCTGATCAGGCACCGTCAGCAAGGCCTTACCGCTGCGGTTTTTGGAGAGCATATCCGCTTGCTTGCAGACAAAACCATAACCGGCGTCCGAGGCCACCAAGGTAAGCTGCCCCTCATCAGCCATTAATACATGACGAATCGACGAGCCTGGGGTGATATTAATTCGCCCGGTAATCGGCTCACCTTGGCTGCGCGCGGATGGCAAGGTGTGCGACTCTATTGCATAGCTGCGACCATCAGACCCCAGGAAAACCGCGGGTTGGTTACTTTTACCCGGCGCCGCGTCGAGGAACTTGTCGCCTGCTTTGTAGTTAAGGCCAGTAGCATCCACATCATGCCCTTTGGCATGGCGGATCCACCCTTTATCTGAGAGCACCACAGTGATGGGTTCGCTGGGCACCAAGTCACGCTCGGTTAACGCTTTGGCCTCCGCTCGCTCAACAAGCGGTGAACGGCGGTCGTCCCCGTATTTTTCCGCATCCGCGAGGATTTCTTTTTTGATTAAGGTGTTCAAGCGACGATCTGAGCCGAGCAGTTTCTCTAGCTTATCGCGCTCTTTGCTCAACTCATCTTGCTCACCACGGATCTTGATTTCTTCGAGCTTGGCTAACTGACGTAGTTTGATCTCAAGGATCGCTTCAGCCTGTTTCTCGCTCAAACCAAAGCGTGCAATCAGCTCGGCTTTGGGTTCATCCTCACTGCGGATGATTTCAATCACCTCGTCAATGTTCAGGTACGCGGTGAGTAAGCCCTCTAGAATATGCAGGCGAGCGAGGACTTTTTCCAACCGGTGCTCAAGGCGGCGTCTCACCGTCTGGCGGCGGAACGTTAACCACTCAGATAAAATCCCATGTAACCCCTTAACTTGTGGGCGTCCATCAAGGCCAATCATATTAAGGTTAACGCGGTAATTCTTCTCTAGATCGGTCGAGGCAAACAAGTGATCCATCAGTTGATCACAATCGACACGGTTAGAGCGCGGCACAATCACAATCCGGGTGGGATTTTCATGATCCGACTCATCACGTAAATCGTCCACCATCGGCAGCTTTTTCGCCCGCATTTGATTGGCGATTTGCTCTAGCAGCTTAGCGCCCGACACTTGGTGAGGCAGCGCAGTAATCACAATTTCATTGCTTTCTTTATGCCACAGCGCGCGCATTTTGATAGAGCCACGGCCGCTCGCATAGAGCTTTTTCAAATCTGACTTCGGCGTGATCACTTCCGCTTCGGTGGGGTAATCAGGTCCCTGCACATGCTCCAGTACACCGTCTAAGTCTAAGCTCGGCTTGTCGATCATTGCGGCCAAGGCATTGGCAAGCTCACGCGCATTATGTGGCGGAATATCCGTTGCCATCCCCACCGCAATACCAGTGATCCCATTGAGGAGAATATGCGGTAAGCGTGCTGGCAGGGTTTTCGGCTCTTTCATGGTGCCATCAAAATTTGGCCCCCAATCGACGGTCCCTAGTCCCAACTCTTGTAGCAACACTTCAGAAAAACGTGATAAGCGTGATTCGGTGTAACGCATCGCTGCAAACGATTTGGGATCGTCAGGCGCGCCCCAGTTGCCCTGACCATCCACCAGCGGATAACGATAGGAAAACGGCTGAGCCATCAATACCATGGCCTCGTAACATGCCGAGTCCCCATGAGGGTGGTACTTACCCAGTACATCCCCAACAGTACGCGCCGATTTTTTATATTTTGCCGTGGCGGATAGCCCCAGCTCTGACATCGCGTAAATGATCCGGCGCTGCACTGGCTTTAAGCCATCGCCGATAAACGGCAGTGCGCGATCCATGATGACGTACATCGAGTAATTGAGGTATGCGTCCTCAGTGAACTGGCGCAGAGCAAGCTGCTCTACCCCATCATAAGTCACCTCTGTCATGCGAATAAGATCCCGTTATAGTGATTTAGATATCGATAAGCTCGGCCATATCGCCTTTTTGCTGCAGCCAATGACGGCGGTCCTCTGCCCGTTTTTTACCCAGCAGCATGTCCATCAGTTGCTGCGTCTGCTCATCATCATCAATAGTGAGCTGAACCAGGCGACGGGTATTGGGATCCATGGTCGTTTCACGCAGCTGTAACGGGTTCATTTCCCCCAAACCTTTGAAGCGTTGCACATTGATTTTGCCGCGTTTATTACTCAAACGCTCAAGGATCCCTGCTTTTTCATCTTCATCCAAGGCATAAAAGACCTCCTTGCCACAATCAATGCGGTAAAGCGGCGGCATCGCCACATACACATGCCCAACCTGAACCAAGGCTCTAAAGTGTTGCATAAAGAGTGCACATAGCAAGGTCGCAATATGTAAGCCATCGGAGTCCGCATCGGCAAGGATACAGATTTTATCGTAGCGAAGGTTGCCCAAGTCTCCAGAATCAGGGTCAATACCCAGCGCCACTGAAATATCATGCACTTCTTGGGAGGCAAGCACTTGATCGGCAGAGACTTCCCATGTATTGAGGATCTTGCCTCTAAGCGGCATTACCGCTTGAAATTCACGATCTCGTGCCTGTTTAGCTGAGCCACCTGCCGAGTCCCCCTCGACCAAAAAGAGCTCGGTGCGACTCGAGTCTTGCATCGCACAATCTGTGAGTTTTCCAGGTAGCGCTGGGCCGGATGCCACTTTCTTACGCACCACCTTTTTCGCGGCACGCATGCGGCGATGGGCACTGGCAATACACACTTCCGCCAAACGCTCAGCAAGATGTGGGCGCTCATTAAGCCACAAACTAAAGGCATCTTTGACCACCCCAGACACAAACGCCGCACATTGGCGAGAGGACAAGCGTTCTTTGGTTTGCCCCGCAAACTGTGGATCTTGAATCTTGACCGACAGCACGTACGCACAGCGCTCCCAAATATCATCGGCGGTCAGCTTGACCCCGCGAGGAAGAAGGTTACGGAATTCACAGAATTCGCGCATCGCTTCTAGCATCCCTTGGCGCAAGCCATTCACATGCGTGCCACCTTGTGCCGTTGGGATCAGGTTGACATAGCTTTCTGTGGTTAGCTCGCCCCCTTCTGGCAACCAAATGACGGCCCAATCCGCCGCTTCGGTCTGGCCACTGAACTCACCGATAAAAGGTGTTTCCGGCAGGACTTCATAGCCTTTAACACTGTCAGCCAAGTAGTCTTTCAACCCATCTTGGTAACACCAAGACGAAGTCTCATTGGTGTTTTTATCGGTGAGATTGACCGTCAGTCCCGGGCACAGCACTGCCTTGGCTTTTAAAATGGTTTTAAGGCGAGAGAGCGAAAACTTGTCAGAATCAAAAAATTGGCCATCAGGCCAAAAGTGAACGCGCGTACCTCGGTTACGGCGACCACAGGTACCGGTCACGGTTAAGTCTTGAACCTTATCGCCATTTTCAAAGGCAATGTCGTAGACTTGACCATCGCGCTTTACGGTAATTTCAACCCGGTGAGACAATGCGTTGACCACGGAGATCCCCACCCCGTGTAAACCGCCGCTGAACTGGTAGCTTTTGTTGGAAAATTTACCACCTGCGTGCAGTTTGCATAAAATTAGTTCAACACCAGAGACACCCTCTTCAGGGTGAATATCAACTGGCATACCACGGCCATCGTCAATCACTTCCAGTGATTGATCAGCGTGGAGGATCACGTCGATTTTGCTGGCATGGCCGGCAAGGGCTTCATCGACACTGTTATCGATCACTTCCTGCCCGAGGTGATTGGGGCGGCTGGTATCTGTGTACATACCGGGGCGTCGGCGCACGGGCTCGAGCCCATTAAGGACTTCTATCGATCCTGCGTTATAGTTTTGTTCTGTCATAATCGATTGGCTTAATAAATGTGATGACATGGTCAGCAAGGGGGATCCGCTTGTCAAGCGCGGGGCCAGATTGCCACAAGTTTCTGTGAACTGCTATCCGTCTGGTATGACGTTGAAGCCAGAATAGCATGAGCTTGAGCAAGTATGCCCTGGTATTTATGCGTTTAGCGGGTGGAAAACTAGAGTTCGAGAAACTGAAGAATATCCGCGCAGTAACGCTCAAAGCCGACAAAGCTGTGGTCGCCGCCCGGCTCGACGGTCTGTTGACTAGCTCGGAACTTTTCCACCGCTTGGCGGTAGTCCAGCACTTCATCGCCTTCTTGCTGCAATAACCAAAATCGCTCAGGATGAGATAATATCGGCACATCAATCTCACGCAAGGCGTCGATATCGGCGGCCTCGAGGGTGTAGCGTTCCTGGGTGTAAGGATTAACCTGTTCCCCAACATAGTCTTGCAAGAGTTCGTAAGGGCGAACCGCGGGGTTAACCAATACAGCGGGTAGTTGATAACGTTCACTCAGCCAGGTGGCCAAAAAGCCCCCTAACGAACTTCCCACCAAGCCCAACTGATGGGTGTCGCTAAAGCGCATGATCAGTTCATCCAGTAACTGGACGGTGGGCTCAGGGTGACTGGGCAGTTGTGGCACCAACACCTCAATATCAGGACGATGCTGGGCGCAATAGGCTTGCATTTGTCTCGCTTTTAGCGATTGTGGCGAGCTGTTAAAGCCATGAAGATAAAGCAACGCTGATGGCATGATTAATACCCGCTGGAATCGAAGTCGGGCCGAAAATGCTRACCGGTTACACGCGCCACTTGCGTTTCTACGCGCCCGTCGGCATACAGCTCAAGCCAGCGCCAACCTGGATTCTGGTTATCGAGGGCAAAGTCGTGTGAGTCCGGCATAAACTGGATACAGGTGGAAGGCGCCGCTATCACACGGGCACCTTGATAACGCACATCCAATGCCTGATGGATATGCCCACACACCACAATTTTCGCTTGCGGGTGACGCGACATCACTTGCCAGAATGCCTCTCGGTTAGCCAGTTTGTGCTGATCTAACCACGTACTTCCTGCATCCAACGGGTGGTGGTGCAGTAACACCAACGCATGGCGCTCAGGATGCGCGCTTAAGTGGGTATCCAAAAGGTTCAGTTGCGCTTGTGATAATTCGCCGTGCGGTACACCAGCCACCTGACTGTCGAGCAGCACCATTTGCCAATGCTCCCCCAATAGGACTTGCGAGCAAGAGCGAAGGGTATTTGACTGTAATACCGCACTCATTTCTGGCTGATAGTCATGATTGCCCGGCAGCCAAAAGCAAGGTTGCTCCCATCGAGCGATACCGTCGACAAAACGGCGATATGACAAGGCGGAGTGATCTTGGGACAGATCCCCCGTTGCAATAATGGCATCGAAAGTCGGGTCGGTGGCACTGATGGCATCCAACACTGCATGATAGCTTTGCAGCGTATTCACACCCAGCAAGCTACCCTGCTCACTCGCGAACAGGTGTGTGTCGGTGATTTGCAAAAGACGAATACAATCGCCGTCGGCGTTATCTATCTGGCAAGACTGCAACGTTGAAAATACCTTTGCTGGTTTAGTTTAACGGTGATTTATACATGGGATCAGATGCCACCACGCCACGAAGCAGGCAGTGGCCAAGCCAATCCGATAAAAATGCATTAACCTGATGTTTTTCGTCGCGCTGATGCATGCGCGGATTCGGGTAATCATAACGTGGTTTTAAGCGTGAAATCTGCTGCGTGGTACACACTTCCGCGACCCGTGCATCGTGATACAAGCGCACTGTCAGGTTAGCACGTAAGTAATCTGGCGCTTCACCTTGGCTCAACTGCGCAATATCAAGCAGAGTGGTATAGCGGGTTGACTCACGCACGACCAAGGCATATTCCTGGCCTTGAATATCATATCGACACACCTGTCCCACCTCGTCGCGTTTAGGCATCAAACGGACAAGTTTGGCATAGTTGGTTTCATACAAGCGCATCATCGCTGGTAAGTCGACACGATATTCTGTTTTCACACACACCTACTGTCTATTCACTGTTTTGTTCATTATAGCTTTGACGTAACCGACTGGCATTGAGTTCCAACCATTGCAACGCAATGATTGAGGCGGCGTTTTCAATCTCGCCATCAACCACCTTTTGATAGGCGTGTTGGCGAGATAATCGATGCACCAAAATATCTTCATTTTCACTGTCGAGGCCGTGCACGCCTTCCGCTTCCGAGGCATCAACAATCGCGACAAACACATCCAACTGTTCAGAGCAGCCACCAGAGCTGGATAAGTAACGGGTAACACGCTCCATTTGATGCAGTAATAGTCCAGCTTCTTCTCGCGCCTCACGGTGGGCTACCTGCTCGGGGGATTGGCCTTTGTCTATCATCCCAGCCACAATTTCTAGTTGCCATGGTGTCGCGCCTGCTGCCATCGCCCCCACGCGGATTTGCTCAAGCATTACTACTTCATCACGTACGGGATCATAGGGCAAAACAGCCACCGCATGGCCACGTTCAAACAACTCCCGCACCACGGCGCCACTCCAGCCGCCTTCAAACAAGCGATGACGAAACTGATAGCGCTGAATGGAAAAGAAACCTTGATAAAGCGAAGAAATATCCTCGATCACAATATCGTCGCGATCGAATTGTCCGGGCGGATAGTCTGACATGCGGGCTCCTTATCCTCGATGACACGAGCTGACGAATTGAAGTGCTGAGTCACGCCTAGACCCGCTGGCCTGTGCCGAGCGGCAACGCGCGTCTTTCTAGCAAACCATAAACTTAACTTTTTTGATAAAAGTTACAACTATTTTTCAGTCCCATTTGCAAATTGGATAGTTTACACTCAATGTCCTAACAAATTGTCAGTTTCACGCAAGCATAATTGCGGTAAGCTAGTGGACGTCTATTTATCCAATCGCACAGATTCAGGGATTCCATCTATGAAAAAATTGCTCCCTTTGGCGTTAAGCTTGGCTCTCGGCAGCGTAAGCAGTGCAGCCCTTGCCGATGATCTCGCCCAAATTTATCAACAAGCGAAGCAAAGCGAT
This sequence comes from Salinivibrio sharmensis, assembly GCF_001995985.1. Taxonomy (GTDB): domain Bacteria; phylum Pseudomonadota; class Gammaproteobacteria; order Enterobacterales; family Vibrionaceae; genus Salinivibrio; species Salinivibrio sharmensis. The sequence goes on from NZ_MUFC01000007.1 coordinate 19,565, forward strand.
CCCACTCTCAATCAAGCGGCCGCCGAGCGCGACGCAGCGTTTTCTGCTGTGGATGCAACTCGTGGCACCTTGCTACCACAAATTGCACTTAACGCCAGTTACACGATCCAACGTAATGACACTAAAGACAGCAACGATAATGATATCACCAGCGCCGATATCAGCTTAAGCCAACAGCTTTTCAAACGTGATAGCTGGGTCAACCTGGATATCAGTGAAATGCAGGCGCGCCAGCTAGATGCGACCTATGCTGCCCAGCAGCAAGGATTAATGCTGCGCGTGGCACAAGCCTATTTTGACGTGCTCCGCGCCATGGACAAGCTTGAGTTTATTCAGGCAGAAAAAGCAGCGGTGGGCCGTCAGCTTGAGCAAACCAAGCAACGTTTTGAAGTGGGTCTTTCTGCGATTACCGATGTACACGACGCTCAAGCGCAGTATGACGCGGTTCTCGCCGATGAGATTTTGGCTGAAAACGCGCTCACCAACAGCTATGAAGGCTTGCGTGAGATCACCGGCCAAGCCCCAAGAGACTTACGCGTACTCGACACTGAGCGCTTTAGTGCCAGTAACCCGCAGCAGCAACCGGCAGCACTGGTCAACGTCGCCGAAGAGAAAAACCTCGAGCTGCTCGCCAACCGCATTGCTCGCGATACCGCCAAAGAGCAGATTAGGCTGGCCAAAACCGGTCACCTCCCCACGCTGACCTTCAGCGCGCAATACGGGATGACGGATGTTGATAACCAACACACGCCAGGCTCTACTGATTCCAACGAGGGGACGGCTGCGCTCAACTTTAGCCTACCGCTCTTCACCGGCGGCAGCACCTCGGCCAATGTGGAAAAGGCGCAGCATGAGTATGTGGCTGCATCACAAAGCCTGGAAGCCAAATACCGCAGCACAGTGAAAGATGTGCGCGCTTTCTATAACGATATCAATGCCTCGATTGGCGCACTACGTGCTTATGAGCAAACCGTGGTCTCTGCACGCTCAGCGCTAGAAGCCACTGAAGCAGGTTTTGAAGTGGGTACTCGTACCATTGTCGATGTTTTGGATGCTACGCGTCGCCTTTACGATGCCAATCGCAACCTCTCCAATGCGCGCTACGACTATATTCTAAGCCGTTTACGTTTACACCAAGCCATGGGCACCTTGTCTGAGCAGGACTTGCTCGATATTAACCAAGGGCTGGTGAAACAAGAGTGATTCACGCTTGAGGCTCTAATATGCAAAAAGGTGCCAACAGGCACCTTTTTTATTGTCAGTTGAAAGGGCAAGGCGCTATTGACCACGCCGAATCGACTCAATGATTTCGGTGGTAGAGCAGCCATCTTCAAAATTAAGCACTTTGACCTCTCCCCCGTTGGCAAGCACCGCCTCGGCACCAGCAATCTCGTTGACCTGATAATCACCGCCTTTAACGAGCAAGTCGGGCAAGACTTCGCCAATCAGGCGCGCAGGCGTTTCTTCGCCAAAAGGAACCACCCAATCGACTGCGCCCAGTCCTGCTAGCACCGCCATCCGTCGATCAGTTGGATTGACAGGACGGCCAGGCCCTTTCAAAGCTTGTACCGATGCGTCGGTGTTAACGGCAACAATCAGGCGATCGCCTAGCTTGGCGGCCTCATTGAGGTACGCCACATGGCCTGCATGCAAAATATCAAAGCAGCCATTGGTCATCACCACTTTCTCTCCTCGCCCTTGGGCGACGTGCACCGCATCAATTAGCTGCGCTTCGGTGGTGACGCCAAAACCAGACTCGTGCGAGCCGTGTACCGCTTCGGTCAGCTCGATAGTAGAGAGGGTTGAAGTACCCAACTTGCCCACCACCACACCGGCAGCGGCATTAGCCAGCGCACAGGCTTGCTCGATCGGTTTGCCCGCGGCCAAGGATGCCGCCAGTACCGATATCACCGTATCCCCAGCCCCTGTGACGTCATACACTTCTTTGGCCAGCGTTGGTAAGTTCAGCGGCGCGGCATCCGGGCGTAGCAATGTCATTCCATGTTCACTACGGGTGACCAGCAGCGCACCAAGCTCGTATTGCTTGATCAGCGCTAAACCTTTTTCTTCCAAGCTTTGATCGTCCGTCACTGAGCCTGCCACCGCTTCAAACTCCGCCATGTTCGGCGTCAGTAAGCTCGCCCCTCGATATCGCTCAAAGTCTGTGCCTTTAGGGTCAACCAAGGTGGTGACATCCGCTTGTTTGGCGGCCTGAATCAATGTTTGTACCTCGGCCAGCGCGCCCTTGGCATAGTCCGATAAGATCATCGCCTGCGTCTTGGGCAATGCCGCTTCGACTTTGGCCAGCATGGGTGCCACATCCACCCCCGCAAATCCCTCTTCAAAATCCAGACGAATCAACTGCTGGTTACGGCTCATGACTCGAAGCTTAGTAATGGTGGGATGCGAGTCTAACGCCACAAAATCACAGCTAACATTTAACGAGTCGAGGGTTTGCGTGAGCGCGTCAGCTTGCTCATCCTTGCCCGTCAGGCCAATCAGCTGAGTCTGTCCACCCAAGGCTGCGATATTCATCGCCACGTTCGCGGCGCCACCTGGGCGTTCTTCCGTTTGATTGATTTTCACTACAGGCACGGGCGCTTCCGGGGAAATACGTCCGGTCGGCCCATACCAGTAGCGATCGAGCATCACATCACCGACGACCAGAACATTGGCTTGGCTGTAGTCAGGAAGGCTGAGTTTCATCTGGATCTCCGAATACTGTCGTTACCGAGCGATAGTAGCATAGCCATAGGCTAAATGGGGCGCTCTCAGGCGTGTGCTGCGCACAATCTCAACACTCACTGCGCACACTCGCGCAGGACAGCGCCAAGAATTTACTCTACAATGGCGCGGGCCGTACGGCTCTTTCTGGTTTGGTTTTCATGAGTCATTAACGCTATGAGCGATTTTTCAGCCCCCACTTTTCGCATTGGGTTTCTTCACCCTCGCTATCTTCATACCTGGCTCGGCGTCGGGTTAATGTATCTGGCTAGCTGGCTGCCTTATCGCGTCCAATTCTATTTAGGCCGCGGTTTAGGTCACTTGATGCATACACTAATGAAACGCCGCGTTAAAATTGCCGATCGTAACCTAGCGCTGTGCTTTCCAGAGATGACGCCCGCTAACCGCGCTGCGATGGTGAAAGAAAATTTTGCCAACGCTGGCCTTGCCTTGTTCGAGACTGGTATGGCGTGGTTTTGGCCCAAATGGCGAATCAACAAGCATGTCACCATTGAGGGACTAGACACCCTGCTTGAGCTTGAACAACAAGGCAAAGGCGTGCTGTTGATTGCTGTGCACTCACTGAACTTAGAGATTGGCGCGCGCGGCTTAAGCGAACAAACGCCTGGCGTGGGTGTATACCGCCCCAACACCAACCCTGTGTATGACTGGTTTCAATTCCGTGGCCGAATGAAGCGTAATATTGGGGTTGATCGCAAAGACGTCAAATCGATGATCCACTACCTCAAAGAAGGCCATCGAATGTGGTATGCGCCCGATCACGACTATGGTCGCCGCCGCTCAACCTTTGCTCCGCTGTTTGCGGTCAAACAAGCTTGCACCACCACAGGCACCAGTTTGCTGACTCATGCCGGTCACGCCACCGTGGTACCTTTTTCTGTAGTGAGAGAACGGCGGCTAGGCCAATACCGCGTTAAAATCGACCCACCGATAACGGATTTCCCTAAAGAGGCGCATGCCGCAGCCGTGGTCACTAACCAAGCGGTTGAGCGTTTGATCCTGCGCGCCCCTGAGCAATATATGTGGTTGCATCGCCGTTTTAAAACCCGCCCAGAGGGTGAACCTTCCTTATATGAGGGAATCTAGCCCCATATAGGCCGCCAATCGCGGCCTCATTATTGCGCCTTACGCTGCTAGTCTGCTTGCCCATCAAACCACTGTTGCCAGGCTTGCTGCACGATTTCACGCTCATCGATAAAGGCATCAGCCTCCACCTTACCACTCTCACCCGCCAAATGGCTGCGATGAAGCGCATTGCGCATCCGCGTATAGGCCGACTTTAACCCCGCCGCCTGCGCCAGTGGCATCACTCCCAGCTCTCCGGCTTGCTCAAAAATGCGCGCATTGTCGCTGTAACGGGTAAGCGCCGGTTGACTGGCACTGTTGCCGAGCACTAAGTATTGCGCCAAGAACTCGATATCAGTGATCCCACCAGCGTCTTCCTTGATGGAGAAGGTATCTTTTTGTCCTGTCGCTTTATGCTGACGCATTTTTTCACGCATGCCACTGACTTGCTCTCTCAAAGTCTCCCTTTCTCGTGGGGCAGCAAGAATATGATGACGCACCTCGGTAAACGCGGACTCAAGCTGAGGGTCACCGTATATCATGCGCGCACGCACCAGCGCCTGATGCTCCCATGTCCAGGCTTCGTTTTGTTGGTAATCCGCGTAAGCCTCCAGTGTACTGACTAGCATTCCAGAGGTGCCAGAAGGGCGAAGGCGTGTGTCTATTTCATAGAGTACCCCAGAAGGTGTACGCGTAGAGAAAAGGTGGACGATTCGCTGGGCCAGACGCAGATAAAACTGCCGACCATCAATCACTTTGCGACCGTCAGTCTCGATATCCGCGGGGCAGTCATGCAGAAAAACCACGTCGAGATCGGAGTTATAACCCAGCTCCCATCCGCCTAACTTGCCGTAGCCAATCACCGCAAAACCACGCCCCTCGCGCTCGCCTAAGTGTGTCGGTTGGCCATATTTTTCCACCATTTGGTGCCAGGCCTGATTGACCACCGCCTCCACAATCGCTTCGGCCAAGTAAGTCAAATGATCACTGACGCGCATCACGGGCAGCACACCGGCGATATCCGCCGCGGCAATTTTTAATAACTGAACTTGCTTAAATTGACGCACCGCTTCCATTTGTTGCTCCATATCCTCAACCGGGATACGGGCAAGATAATCGCGTAATTCGCTGCGATAGGCATCGGGCGCTAAAGGTTGGTACAAATGGGTTAAATCGAGCAGCTCATCCAGTAGCAAAGGATAACGTGCTAACTTCTCTGCTACCATCGGGCTCGCCGTACAAAGCCGCAACAGCTGATCGATCGCCCCGGGGTGCTCATCCAACAGCTCTAAGTAGGTAGTCCGTGTCGAGATATTGAGTAACAGGTGGGTGATATGTGGCAACACCTGCTGTGGTTGCGGTAACGTCAGTAGCTTGCTTAACATCACCGGCATCAGACGGTTGAGCACCTCACGTCCTCGCGGCCCCACAGTGCGCTTGGCGAGCTCTTGTTTAAACGCCAATAACTGCTCAGCAATATTGGTGTCCGGTAGATCTATACCCGCTAAGATCAAGTGGGCGTTTTCTACATCTCGCGCCATCGCCCATAGATCATGATACTCAGTGTCGACATCCGTGTCTGTTTCTTGCTCATCTTCGCCAATCAAGCCAGAAAAAACCTGATTAACCGCTTGCATATGCTGGGTGATATCGGCCTGTAAGCGCGCCCAGTCGTTGACTCCCATAGCGTGACAAAGCCGCTCACGATCCAGGTCGTTATCGGGCAAGGTCTGCGTTTGGTTGTCATCAATGGCTTGCAGGAGGTTTTCGACCCGGCGCAAATAGCAATACGCGGCCTTTAATTGGCTTACCTCAGCGGTAGGCAATAATTCCAGTTCCGCAATCGCATCTAAAGTGTCGAGTAAGCCACGCTGGCGCAAGCTGGGCTCACGGCCGCCGCGAATAAGCTGAAACGACTGAGCAATAAATTCAATTTCCCGAATGCCTCCTGCACCGAGTTTAATATTGTCTGTCAACCCACGCCGGCGTACTTCACGTTGGATAAGCTGCTTCATCCGCCGCAGCGCTTGAATGGCACTAAAGTCAATATAGCGACGAAACACAAACGGGCGTAACATTTGGCGAAGGGTCTGATAGCACTCATATTGCTCTTTACCCATCACGCGCGCTTTCACCATCGCATAGCGCTCCCAATCACGCCCTTGCTCTTGGTAGTAATCCTCCAATGCCGAGAAGCTCATTACCAAAGGACCGCTATCGCCAAAGGGACGAAGACGCATATCAACCCGATAACAAAAACCGTCCACCGTGGGTTGGTCGAGCGCTTTGATCAGGCGCTGCCCTAGCCGGGTAAAGAATTGCGCGTTGGCGATACTTTTTCTTGCCCCCTGCGTCTCTCCAGACTCCGGGTACGTGAAAATTAAATCAATGTCGGAGGAAAAATTGAGCTCGCCGCCACCAAGTTTGCCCATGCCCAAAATCAGCATAGGTTGCGGCTCCCCCTCCGGGCTCATAGGTGTGCCCCAGTCTTGGCAGCCGCGATGATAAAGCCATTGATAGGCAGATAAGATTTGCGCTTCCGCAAGGGCTGACAGGTGCTGTAAACCTTGCTCAACCGGCCACCGGTCGTGGATTTCTTGCCACGCTATCCATACGAGCTCACGCTGGCGATGCCGACGGAGTTGGCGGTGAAACTCGCCCTCATCGGACACCGATTCCAGCGCCTGACTCAGCTCAGTTTGGTATGTTTGCTCACGCGAGGTTTGCTGATGATGCTGATACAGCCAATCGAGTAGCCCAGGAGTTTGGACTAATGCTTTGGCGATAAACTCACTACAGACCAAGGCCTGCTCGAGTTGCTCTCGCGCAGCCCCCTGCCACTGCGGCAAAGCATTAGGGGCAAATTCGTTTAATCGTGTCCAGTGCTGGTGCAAACAAGCGGCAAGCGAGTCAGAGAGTACCATGGGCAGTCCTTTTGCTGTCGTCCTGCTTCGACACTAACAAAAACGGCCCACCGATGCAGCGAGCCGTTGTTGGTTACGCCGTAAAACCTCAAACTTAGACCTTAAAGGCCTCAATTTTATCTTTGAGAGATTGCGCACTTTGTTCAACCATCTCTGCCGTTTCATGCAGCTCAGACGCTACCGTTACCGAGGCTTGAACCAAATCTTTAACATTGGTGAGGTTTTGGTTCATCTCACCGGCCACTGACGCTTGCTGCTCAGCCGAGGAGGCAATTTGGAAGTTCATGTCATTGAGCGATTGGATTTGCGTGACGATTTGCTCAAGCTCTCCGCCAGCCTGGCTCACTGACTCGACACCAGTGTTGGCCTCGGAAACACTGCGATCCATCAACCCCACCGCTTTTTGCGCACTTTGCTGCAACTGGGTGATCATGTCTTGAATTTCTACCGTGGCTTCTTGGGTGTGTTGCGCCAGCTTGCGTACTTCATCAGCCACCACCGCAAAGCCACGCCCCGTATCGCCCGCTCGCGCGGCTTCAATCGCCGCATTGAGTGCCAGTAGATTGGTTTGCTCTGAAATTCCCTGAATGGTGACCACGACGGTACCGATTTTCTCCACCTGGGCATCGACCTGCCCCACGACCTGGGATGACTCGCTGATGTCGTTGGACAGCTCATTGATGGTTTGGATGGTACTGCTCACGTGCTCTTGGCCACTGTTCGCCTGTTGGCTAGAGGTTTCCGTCGCTTTAGCCGCCTCTCGCGTATGCTCAGCGACGGTTTGCACGGTTGCACTCATCTCACTCATCGCCGAGGCGAGCTGATCCATCTCAGAGAACTGTTCTTGCGATGACTCTTTGGTTTCCGACATGCTGATCGTCATAATCTCAGCCAGAGAAGAAAGATCATCCGACGCTTGGCGCTGGGCGTTAATCACATCCACCAATTGCTGACGCGATCTTTCCAGCTCACGAGCTAAATCACCGAACTCGTCTCGGCTATTCATTTCAATCGGCTCACTGAGGTCACGGTTGGCGAGAGCCCGAATTCTGTCGGTGAGATAATTAATTTGGCGCAGCATAATATTGGAGCCGCCCAGCAAAATAACCATAAAAGAGACAATCATCAGCGCGGTTTGCCAGGCTACCTGAATCATATAATCTTGGTAATATGCCTGCGCCTCCGACGTCGGTTGTGATGCCACCAGCCACCAATCACTGCCGCCTACGGGCACGGCATAGCCATGACGGCCACCGTCATAAACGGTATAGCTAAACGCGCCTGATTGGTTGAGAAATAAGTCAGCGACATCGGTTCCGGTGCTGTCATCCGGTACGCGTAACGCGTCAAACTGGCGCATTGAAGGGTGAGACCAGACCTGGCGAGTGGTGCCATTGACCAAATATAAATAAGCCCCTTCGCTGAATTCGGCGTTCATGGTATCCACCGCCTCTCGCATCAAGCGCTCCCCATCAGGCTGATCGATGAGGGTGCCGGTCATGGCCGCACTGGATTGTGCAAGCTCTTGGGTCTGATTCAGAGTAAAATCAATCACGGACTGGCGAAACGTGTTCGCATCCCACATCTGCTTACCGACCAGAATAATGGTACTAAAGACCATGAGAATCACGAGTTTTGGGATCAAGCGCAGATTGGTAACGGGTTTTTCCCACGCATAGAAGGTATGTTTAGCCATAATCCTGAAAGCTCCATGTCCGTTATTAAGCAACTGACTGCGAAACGGGCGATAATGAATACTGAGTAACTTTATATCGGCAAACCTCACTCTCACTGAATCCTTGTTTACCGTATTTGTGAAATTTGCCCATAAACAATGCCCATAATGATAAGTTAATCAAATTATCATCACGCACCTTGCCTTTTTATAACGTAAAAAAGCGCCAAATATATTGATCCTAGAGACGGTTTTATCGAATCGCCTCAGACATTGCGACTGGATACTCAAGCAAGGTAACCGCATAAATGCACACATAAAAAAAGCAACCACCAGGTTGCTTTTTATCACTCTCGTTCGCTTAGTCTTGCCAATAAGGAGTAAGACGCAATCCCGTTTGACGGCTTTGCGTCATCGCATGAAACAGTGACTCTTCTTTACGTGCCAACCATTTCTCTGCCTGTTTTTTATCCTCTTCATCGTCAATCTCAACCACTCGCTCACGTACTGGTTCGAGCAAGCGCAACTCTTCAATACCTTGCAACATATCGAGCCAAGGCAAGCGAAAGGCTTTACGCCGACTTTTGTCATACAAAGAGGCCAAGCAGGTGCCTAGCAACAAATTGCGTTGCAAGCGAGGGTACTGGTCAAAGTAATCATGCCGCGTCAGTGGCTTAGTTTCATCAAATGCATCAAGCAATTCGTGCCAAGACTCTGGCAGTGCTTTATCGGCCAAACGTTGAATCGGTTGGGCGAGCTTATCTGCCGCTTTGTCATCGAGAAACGGCTGCCAACCTTTGGAGAGGATCCAGCGGCTTAAATCGAGCAGCAAGTTGCAATAGCGCGATGTATGCAGCAGCGCGACAATGTCCTCACGTTCAGGCAACCTCGCTTGTTCGGCCTTCAAGTTTTTCACCAAGGTTTTTCGCGCGTTTAGTTTGCGCAGATATTGGCCTTTGTCTTCACACAACCGAGCATTGATCCGCGCATCATCAAGCCATGCTAACTCACCTTCAAACCACTGAAGTTCTTGGCGGAGTAAACTGCTTGCTCGGCGCGGCACTACCCCGCCGAATAACACAAACGCCTGTCGGATCAACAAAACGGCATAACGAATTTCTTGCAATGCCTCGAGAGACTCGCGCTCAATGTAAATCTGCTCGTGATAATGCCAGTGATTCAACGCATGCTCGAGGATTCGAATCAGGGCTTTTTCTTGGCTATCATCCGCACCGAGTTTAACGATGGATAAGGCTTTAACCGGATCGCCCTGATAGTCGGTTGCCAGGCGGTAGCCACGCGCCGCCTTACTCAGGTTACCAAGGCGCAATCCGCCATCATCCGCCAGGCTGCGCGCTAACGAAAACAAGGCGTCGGTTTGCCCGGAAATCAGCTCCAGCTCCACCTCAGAAATCACATCTTTGTCACCGGCTTCGGTGGACACTTCACCCTGATCGCTCGCCAATTCAATCTGACTGCCATCATCGGTCGCCAACAGCCATTGCTGGCGCACAAAGTCGGTGGAAAACAACGGCTGAAGAGCCTGACTCAATGCATCAACATCAAGGTCATCGGGCCATGCGTCGACTGGGATCAAAGAAAGATCAGGTTCAGGTCCGTTAAGCTCGGCATTGTACTCTGGGCGCTGATGTAGCCCAGCGACGACCCGACCCGCGGTTTTGAGGGTTTGAATGTAAACGCCATCAAAACGACGTACCCGCAAACCGATATCATGGTTGCGTAGGGTAAAATCTGGCGTATCGAAGTAGATGTTTCCCAGCTCACGCTGGCTTTGCTGTAGCTGTTTTACACTGACAATTTTATCGCGAAGGCGATGAGAAAAGTCAGAAGAGACAAAAAATTTGAGCTCTATCTCAGTGTCCATACGGTTACCTATAGCCAATTGCCTGACAAGGATATGAACAATTGATCCTGTCGGCAAGCGCTATCACTACCAGGCTTGATCACGCGCACTGAGGCAGAGATCACAAAAGCTATTTCTTTAGCCTATGTTCTGCGCTACCATCGCCGCTCCGATATACCATCGTTGAACTTTTCGCCTCTCTTTTTGCCCTCTGGGCTCGAGGCAACCAGGTAGATTACGGCTATGCCAGTCAATACAATTGTTGGGCTATTTGCAAAAAGCCCTATTAAACCACTGCAGCGTCACGTAAATCGTGTAAACGATTGTTGTGAGTTATTGATCCCCTTCTTTCATGCTTGCGAGCAACAGGACTGGGACAAAGCAAACCAACTCCGTCAGCAAATCTCAGATATTGAAAAGGATGCTGATACCCTAAAGCGCAATATCCGGCTTAAGTTACCACGAGGCCTCTTTATGCCCGTCGATCGCACGGACATGCTCGAGCTCCTCACCCAGCAAGACAAGCTGGCAAACTTAGCCAAAGATATTGCCGGCCGCGTGATTGGCCGTCAGCTTCGTATGCCCCCCTCAATGAATGATGCCTTTATCGCCTATGTGCAGCGATGCTTAGATGCTGCCGCGCAAGCACGCCGCGTGATCAACGAGCTTGAAGAGCTACTTGAGACTGGCTTTAAAGGACGCGAAGTCACCTTAGTCGCCGAAATGATTCATCAGTTGGATGTGATTGAAGACGATACCGACTCTATGCAAATCCAACTGCGCCAAGCATTAATGGCCGTTGAGCAGGAGTACAACCCTGTTGACGTCATGTTCTTGTACAAAATCCTCGAGTGGGTCGGTGAAATTGCTGACCAGGCGCAACGTGTGGGTGCGCGCTTAGAGGTCATGCTTTCCCGTTCCTAACCGAGTGATGTAACAACAAGGTATTACAATGGAAATCCTGATGAATCACGGGACCATATTGATCATGGTCGCCGCGGCTTTTGGTTTTTTGATGGCGATTGGTATTGGTGCCAACGACGTCGCGAACGCGATGGGCACCTCAGTGGGCTCAAAAGCACTCACCGTCAAGCAAGCCATCATTGTAGCAATGATCTTTGAATTCGCCGGTGCGTATTTAGCCGGAGGTGAGGTCACAGACACCATTCGCAAAGGTGTGATTGACACCAGTTTTTATGCTGACCAACCGTTAGAATTAGTTTTTGGCATGATGTCCGCGCTACTGGCGGCAGGCTCTTGGCTATTACTTGCCTCATTCATGGGTTGGCCCGTCTCCACCACCCATTCCATTATTGGTGCGATTATTGGCTTTGCCTGCCTATCGGTTGGCGCTGATGCGGTCGACTGGCATACGGTGCAAGGCATCGTTGGCAGTTGGATTATCACCCCTTTTATCTCTGGTTTGTTCGCTTACTTTATATTTTTAAGTGCACAACGACTGATTTTTGATACCGACCGCCCCGTTCTCAACGCCAAACGCTTTGTACCGCTTTATATGTTTCTCACCGCGTTTATTATCGCGATGGTCACCATCAAAAAAGGCCTCAAACACGTTGGTTTGCACCTGACAACCCTAGAGTCGGTAAGCGCCTCCATCGTGCTCTCTGCCATGGTGATGTTTTTTGGTGTTTATTACATTTCTAGAAAGTATCGCGGCGAGGAAAACCAAGGTTTTCAGGGAGTTGAGCGGATATTTAGCCTATTAATGGTGGTCACCGCCTGTGCAATGGCCTTTGCACACGGCTCCAATGATGTGGCCAATGCGATAGGCCCACTGTCCGCTATCGTCGCGACCGTGCAAAATCTCGGTACCGTCGCCGAAAAAGCACAAATCGCCTGGTGGATTTTACCGATGGGCGGCGCAGGGATTGTACTCGGCCTTGCCACCATGGGGCACAGAGTCATGGCGACCGTGGGCTCGGGGATTACTGAGCTTACCCCTAGCCGTGGTTTTGCCGCGCAACTGGCGACTGCAAGTACGGTTGTGCTCGCCTCAGGCACAGGTCTCCCTATTTCGACCACCCAAACCTTAGTCGGCGGCGTCTTAGGCGTTGGCTTTGCCCGCGGCATTGCCGCACTCAATTTGGGTGTGGTGCGCAATATTGTCGCCTCGTGGCTGATTACCTTGCCCGCTGGCGCCTTGTTGGCTGTGATCTTTTACCAAGTGATGACCTCGCTATTTGCGTAACAAGCGCCGGTGATGTCAAATCACAGTCAAAAAAAGGGGGGCATGGCTCCCCTTTCTTTTACGCCTATGGCACTATGCCCAGCAAAGCCGATGTGTCCCACACTGAAATTATGCAAAGGACCCCAGACGTGAAACACCTGTATTCTGCTCTCGTATTGCTGTTCGTTCTCGTTGCCGCGCCTCGAGCGATGGCAGAAAACTATATTTCTGATGATTTGTTCACTTATATGCACGCTGGCCCGGGTACGCAATATCGCATTATTGGCAGTGTCGATGCGGGTGATAAAGTCACTGTGCTAAAACGTAACCGCGACGAGGGCTACACCCAAGTGGTTGATAGCCGTGGCCGTAAAGGCTGGGTAAAAAGTGACTACGTGACCACGCAACCTGGCTTAAAAGAGCGTGTGCCCGCCTTGGAAGCCGAGCTGAAAAAGGTGAAATCTGCGCTCGCCAGTGCAAAAGATGATGCCAAAGCACAACAAAAAGGCTTGGCTGAGTCGCTTAAACAACGCAACGCGCAGATTGAGAAGCTAGAAGCACACAGTAGCGAACTCAACAAAAAACTGATTGATGCACAAAGCGAAATCCGTGCACTACGTGCTAAAATTGACACACAAAAAGATGATCTTTTGATGCGTTGGTTTACCTACGGTGGCATGGTAGCTGGCGGGGGCTTGCTGTTTGGCCTGATTCTCCCTCACCTTATCCCACGCAAAAAGCGTCGCCGCGACGGCTGGGCATAATCGTGAATGAAAGGCTGCATTGGCAGCCTTTTTTATTGCAACCGCCACGCCAGTTTTCAGGCACAAAATATCCGTGCTGCATTTCAATATGTATACTTGGGAAATAAATCGGAATCAGCATGGTCGCCATGCCGGATTCCAAGGTTAATCCAAACAAGGAGTCTCGTGTGAAACATTATCTTGTCGGCGGAGCAGTACGTGATGAGCTATTAGGCTTGCCGGTCACAGATAAAGATTGGGTGGTCGTGGGCGCGACCGTCGAGCAAATGCAAGCGGCCGGTTACCAGCAAGTCGGCCAAGACTTCCCGGTATTCTTACACCCGACCACACACGAAGAGCACGCCCTCGCCCGTACCGAGCGTAAATCAGGCCAAGGCTACACCGGGTTTATTTGCGACTTCTCGCCAGATATCTCACTGGAAGCGGATCTTCAGCGCCGCGATCTCACCATCAACGCCATCGCCCAAGACGAAGAGGGCAGCTTGATTGACCCGTATGGCGGTCAGCAAGATTTGCACAACCGCATTCTGCGCCATGTCTCACCCGCCTTTAGCGAAGACCCATTGCGGGTACTTAGAGTGGCACGGTTTGCCGCCCGTTTTGCGCCGCTCGGCTTTACCCTTGCCGATGACACCCTCGCACTGATGAAAATGATGGTCGCCAAGGGCGAACTCGCCCACCTCACCCCTGAGCGGGTTTGGCGAGAATGGGAGAAAGCGCTTGGCTGTGATTGTCCCGATGTGTTTCTTGCTGTGCTGCGCGATTGCGGTGCCCTAGCGGTAGTGCTTCCAGAAATCGACGCCCTGTACGGTGTGCCGAATCCAGCCAACTGGCACCCTGAAATCGACACCGGCATCCACACGGAAATGGTCAGCCGTTATGCCGCCTCATTGACCGATGACAAAAGCATCCGCTTTGCCGCACAAGTCCATGATCTCGGTAAGGCCCTCACCCCAGCCTCTATTTTGCCCGGCCATCGCGGACACGGCAATCGCGGGCTGCCCGTGATTAAAGATCTGTGCGAGCGACTACGTATCCCCAACGCTTATCGGGATTTGGCCTTGGTGGTCAGTGCGCATCATTCCAAAATTCATAAGTGCGATCAACTCAGCCCTGAGCATTGGGTAGCGCTGTTTAATCAGATTGATGCGTGGCGCAAACCCGAACGGGTCGAGCAATTGGCCTTGGCGTGTTTAGCTGATGTGCGTGGCCGCAAGGGGCGTGAAAACTATCACTACCCACAAGCCGATGCCTTACGCGAGCGCTTTGCTTGCGCGCAACAGGTAGAAGTTAAGCCGATTGTCGACGCGGGCTTCAAAGGCGCGGCGATTCGTGATGAGCTGCATCGCCAGCGTATTCAAGCGGTGGCCGCGTGTCCGGCGCCACCACGCCCAGAAGCGGTGAGTCCCTCGCGTTAACGGAATTCACGCGCGGCCACCGACAAGGTGGTGAGCGTCGGGGTCAGGTCAATCAACTTACCGGCAATCACGTGCACCACCTCGCCCTGTCGCTCGACAATGCCATGCACTTTCAACACCTTGGCTTGCATAAAAGCACGGGATTGCGCCCGTGCCGTCCCCGCCCAAACCACCACATTGATATTGCCCGTATCGTCTTCCAAGGTGACAAAGGTTACACCACTGGCCGTACCCGGGGATTGCTTGCCCGTCACCACCCCCGCTACCGCGACCCAGCTTTGCGATGCACACTGTGATAACTCAACACCACGAGTAAAACGGCCCAGCGTGCCGGCTTGCGCCATCAAACGAATGGGATGATCGGTGAGCGACAGCCCCAAGGCCGCGTAATCTTCAATCACGTTCTGCCACTGGGAAGGCGAATGAGGCAACGCCACCTCATCGTCACTGGCGGCCAGTAGTGGCAGTTGCCGCTGCTGATCCATCAGCGCCCAGCGCGCCTGATAGCGGTTACCAGCCAGCGCCGCCAATGCGCCACTGCTGGCTAAGGCTTGATAAGCATCGCGGTCAAGGTTAATTTCTTGCAGTGACGACAAAGACGCAAACCCTGCCTCTGGACGATGGGCCAGCAACCGGTCTATTGCCGCCACGCTTAATCCTTTGACTAACCGCAACCCCAGTCGCACGCCCCACCGATCGCCGACCTTTTCTAAGCAATGATCCGCTCCCGAGTGTTGCACACAAACCGGCAACACAGGCACCTGATGGCGCGTGGCGTCTTGCATCAATTGTGACGGTGAGTAAAACCCCATCGGCTGGCTATTAAGCAAGCCAGTGTAAAACGCGGCGGGGTAATAATGCTTTAACCACGCTGATACATAGGCCAAAACCGCAAACGAAGCCGAGTGGCTCTCTGGAAAGCCATAATCACCAAACCCACAGATTTGCCGGTAAAGCTGCTCGGCAAAGTCAGCGCGATAACCTCGCGCAGTCATCCCTGCGATCAATTTGTCGCGAAACGGCGCCAGCCCGCCTTTTTTCTTCCAGGCCGCCATCGCGCGGCGCAGCTGATCCGCTTCCCCACCGGAAAAGCCAGCCGCTACCATCGCCAATTTGATCACTTGCTCTTGAAAAATGGGCACCCCGAGCGTGCGCGCCAGCACTTGCTCAACCGCTTTGGACGGGTAGCTCACCGCTTCTTCCCCGTCGCGTCGCTTTAGATACGGATGCACCATGTCACCTTGAATCGGACCGGGGCGGACAATGGCAATTTGAATCACCAAATCATAATAACAAGCCGGTTTGAGCCGCGGCAGCATACTCATTTGTGCTCGCGACTCAATTTGAAACACTCCCACGGTATCGGCGTGCTGAATGCGTGCAAACACCGCCGGATCGTCGCCTTGTTGGGTGATCGCCGCCAAACTCAAGCGAGGGCCACCGGTTTGGGCAATCAAATCAAAGGTGCGGCGAATCGCGGTGAGCATGCCCAGTGCAAGTACGTCGACTTTCATCAGATGCAGTGTTTCCAGATCGTCTTTATCCCACTGGATCACCGTCCGCTCTGCCATCGCCGCATTTTCCACCGGCACCAACTCATACAAAGGCCCATCTGCAATCACAAAGCCACCAACATGCTGAGAAAGGTGGCGTGGAAAGCCGATCAATGTCTGGGTCAGCGACAGCCATTGTTGGCTTTTCGCGCTTTTAGGATCCAGGCCCAACTGCTGAAGTTGCTGCGTCCAAGGCTGGGTTTTATCGCGTCGATTGAGGTTTTGAATAAAAAAATCGATCTGGCTAGCGGGGATCGCCAACGCTTTGCCCACATCGCGCAATGCACTTTTAAGCCGATAACGGATCACAGTTGCCGCTAAGGCGGTCCGCTCACGGCCATATTTTTGATACAAATACTGGATCACTTCTTCACGGCGCTGGTGCTCAAAGTCGACATCAATATCCGGCGGCTCGTCGCGCTCTTTGCTAATAAAGCGCTCAAACAGCACATCGACTTTGCACGGATCCACCGCGGTGATCCCTAAGCAATAACACACCACCGAGTTCGCCGCCGAGCCGCGCCCTTGATATAAGATCCCACGCGATTGAGCAAAGCGCACCAGATCGTAAATGGTCAAAAAGTAATACGGGTAATCCAACGCCTCGATAAGCGCGAGCTCTTTTTCAATGATGGCTCCCACGTCACGGGGAACCCCTTGTGGGAAGCGCTGCTGTGCGCCCTGCTTGACCGCCTCACGCAGATACGCCATCGCAGACTCGCCAGTCGGCACCACTTCTTTGGGGTAGCTGTATTTAAGGCTCGCCAAGGAAAACTGACACTGGGCGGCAATCTTGGCACTTTCCGCCAGCCACTCAGGGGGAAACAAAGCGTGTAATTTAGGCAACGGGCGTAAGGCGCGCTCTGCATTGGGCAATAATGTCCGCCCCAACGCCGCCACCGGCTGACGATTCCGAATCGCCGTTAAGGTATGATGTAACGCCAGCCGCTCAGGGTGATGCATCAGCACATCACCACACGCTGTCACACGAAGCTCATACTGGCTTGCCAGCATGCGACAGTGCGCCAGATACGGATGGTCGTTATCCGCTAGATCGCGCCGCACAGCCAGATACAAGCGCTCAGCATGATAACGCAGCAGCCACGTCGCCCAATGATGATCGCTCTCCGCGCCACTGGGTAGCCATAGCACTATGCCATGACGCACCGACATCAGATCCCACTCGCTCAGCTGGTAATCGCCTTTGTGACTGCGCCGCCGCGCATTGGTGATAATCCGACACAGCTCTTGGTAAGCCGCTTGGGTGGGACACAGTAAAACAACATCTAACGCCTGCAGGCGAAAGCGACTGCCAATGATCAGCGAAAGCTGCGGATAATCACGCTGAGCTTGATACGCACGCACCACCCCTACGACCGAGCATTCATCGGTGATCGCGAGCGCTTGATAGCCCAATGTTGCCGCTTGCGCCACCAGCTCTTCCGGGTGTGAGGCGCCCTCAAGAAAGGAAAAGTTGCTGCAACATACCAGCTCGGCATACGTACTCATCGCTTCACCGTCTAACTAAACCAACCGTGTAAAAACCAAGTTTGCTCCGGCGTGCGAAACACCCACAACCATTGTTGCTGGGCGTTTTGGGCAATAAAGTAATCACGCTGGATAGGCGCACCTTCCCACCAACCCGTGACAATCCGCTCCGGCCCTTCACGTAAGGTGATCTTACCCACCAGTGGTGTGGGTTGCGGCAGCAATAAACTTGGGCGTGGGCGCGTGGGTGCCAAGGCCGTCGGTGTCGCACTATGGTGATGGGGGACATGTTGGCTGGCCGTCTCGGGACGGTGATGATCTACATACGCTAACCGCATAACCGCCTCCTCCCCGAGTCGGGCAGCCAGTGTCGCGACCAACTCATCACGATTTTGCTCACCTTGCTGGGCGCTAAAAAGATCGGTTTGTCCGGGCTGGTAGCAATCGATTTGCGAAGCCGTCACACTGACCTCGGTCACCGGCTGGCTCACTTGCCATGACGCCAGCCGTAAACGCACCAACGCCATCCAGCGCTCGACGTCTTTCTCGCCATGCGCGGCCATTACCGGCAGGGTTTCTTCACATCCATCACGCAAGCTAAAATCCAACGTCAGCGCAGGCGTACAGGCACTACGCTGCTCAAGAAAACGGCACAGTGCCGAGACGAGATTCTCGATAATGGGCAATAAGTGGGCTTGCTCACTAAGCTCAAACAACAAGACCCGCTGCTGAAAAAATTGCAGCGGTGGCTGAAAATAACGCAGTGGCGTCGACTGGGCGCCACGCACTTCAGCAAGGTAATCCACCACAGTGCGCGGAAAACGTCGCGTCAGCGAAGCGGTGGGCAAGGCGATAAGATCACCTAACTGAGAGAGGCCCAGACGCGTAAACTGAGTTTTCACCGTCTCCGGTAAAGGGGCTGCAGCCAACGGCAATTGCTGCAATGCTGCCTGCAAATGCTCGGGGTCGGTACTGATCTTGCCCACGTGTCCATACGCCATAAGCTCGGCGGCACGCGGCGTTTGGCCCACCCCAGCCTGATAACGGATACCACTTTCCACCAGCGTTTGAGTCACCGCCTGCCATAGCGGAGTAAACCCTTGATATAGCGCCAACATCGGTGAAACGTGTAGCCATAAACCTTTAGGGGGATTAAGGCTGATTTCCGCGACCAGCGGATAAAGCTGTGTGGCGAGCTGCTCAAGCGCGGACTGCTCTTTCACCGCGCAATAAGGGTAGACCGCGAGCTGATGACAAATAAGCGCTGCAGCCCCTAATCCCATACCGGTATTCAGACCGTGCGTGTTAGCCGCCACAGAGAGCTGCACTAAACGGCCTTCTTGCTCGCAAACCAGCCCCACCGCTTGCACCGACGACGGTGCATAAAGGCTATCTAACAGCAAGTTTGGGCAGTGCAGATACAGCCACAATGACATCACGCTTGCTCCCGCTGTTGCCGTGAGGGAAAGGCAAGTAAATTCTCTGAATTGCTCGGCCAGGTCACCAACGCGGGCCATTGCGTGCGCCAATCGAGAGTAAACGGGGCCGGAGGCCATTGGCCGCGACAATAGCGCACCGTGACCGTCACACCACATGCAGAAGGGGCCAGCGCAACGCTTAAATCGACCGGCAAGGTCAATGAATACGTCTGCTGGCGGCGTAACAGTACCACCGCACATTGGCCATGTTCGGCCGCCAGTTTTAGGCGTTTTACTTGTCCCACCGTGAGCGAAGATGGCCATAACACGACCGCCTGACACGCGCCACTGCGCGCCGCTTGCTCGGCGGCCCACAGCGCATCCTGATCGCTTTTGGGAGACACCAACAAGGAGTTGTCGGTTAAATAGCCTTGCTGATGTAGCATCGCTGCGTTGAGTCCAACCGGTGGACGGATCCACGCTACCTGCTGACCGCTGGCGTGATACAACGCCGGTAACACCAGCCGCAACTCACCGACACCATAGTCACTGATGATATCTGTCACACCTGGAGACGGGAGCCCGCCTAGACGCTGATCAAAGGCGCTGTAACCGGTCGCTTTTTTATCGGGTAATTCCGCCATTAACGGCCGCTGACTAGCGCGCCATAGGCCGTGTTGCTGGGCTAATTGGTCGAGTGTTTTCATCATCAAAATACCTGTATATATGTACAGTATATTTAATGAAGGCACAGCTGCAAGGAAAGAAAACGAAAAAAGCAGAAAAGAGAAGATGGTGCATTATAGGAAAGAAAGGTGAATCACTGCAGCACACCTCTGGGCGGATGGCGTGCCATCATCAATCATTGCGGCTAAAGAATACGCAGGGCAACTCTCATTAGAGCACAATACTGCCCCGCTTTACCCGACAGCAAACGGTATTATATTTCGGCGATGGGGGTATTGACGGATTGCGAAGAAGCGAGCATCACTTGGTTACGTCCACGGTCTTTCGCGCGATACATGAGAAGATCAGCGGCATGGATCAACGCATCTAGCTCTAGCTGCTTCATCTCCTCCACCACATCGCTAGAAACAATCGCGCCGATACTCACGGTGACACGAATATCGGCGCCGCCAAATTCAAACACCGTCTCCGCAATATCGCAGCGAATGTGGTTGGCAATTTCAATTAAGGCATCTAAATCTTGGGTTGGGCATAAGATGCAAAACTCTTCTCCGCCTAAACGCGCCGCGGCCCCTTTTTTAACACATCGCTTTAAATAGCTCGCCAGATGTACCAGCACCTTATCGCCTTGCATATGTCCATAGGTATCGTTGACCTGCTTGAAATGGTCAAGGTCAATCAAAATTAATCCTACTTCCTGCTGGCGGCTCAGCTTGGGTTTTAAGCGGGTAAAGTAGGTTTCGAGCCCACGGCGATTTAATAACTGCGTCAAAGGATCGGTATTAGCAAACTCTCGCAAGCGTGCATTCGCTCGGCGTAATGAGACCGTGCGTTTATACACCATGCGTTTCAGAATAAAGATATAGGTCACCGCGCCTAACAGCATCACCAGTACAATGCTAGGAATAAGCCAAGCTGGATAAGCCTCGACGCGCTCGGTATTGACCCACTTTTGCTTGATGCGTAACAGCTCTTCCGCCGGTATGTTATTCATGCCGTCACGAACCTGGTCGAGCAAGGCTTGGTTGCCTTTAGGCACCGCCGCATAAATCGGGCGTGTGTAGAGGATTTGCTCTGCCACAAACGTCAATGGCTTATCAAACGTGAGCATATAAAAGTTGGCGACCTGACTATCCGCCACCAGTGCATCCACCTCACCACTGAAAGCGGCATCAAATAACCGCTCATTATTGGCGTAAGTCTGTTGTGCTACGTCCGGGTAATGCTTAGATAGGTAGTTTGACTCATAACTGCCTGCGACGACACCAACTGTCTTACCGCCAACAAGCGTGTCTGTTTTCGTTCCGCGCGCGTCATTGCGGATATATAACGAACCATCAATATTAAAAATAGGCGCAACAAAATCGAGATAGGTCTCGCGCTCGGCGGATTTTAACAGTCCGGCATGCACACGGTTACCGCCTTCTTTCATATAAGCGAGCGTGTCGGCCCAGTCGAGTAACACAAATTGTACGGGCTCATGATTATATTGAGCGTAGGCTTGCCAGAAGTCGACCAACAAGCCTTTGGGTTGGCCATTATCAGACAAGTAGCTGTAAGGCTTCCAGACAGAAGAATGGGTGGCGACTAAAATGTCTTTTTCTTCTGACAGATAGGCGTCGTCAGCCCATGCAAACGTACTCATATACGTGCAGGCCAGGAGCAGCATCCCTGCCAAAAGTCGAAAAGTGCGCGCAAACATTGTTAGACAGTCCATTCAAAGAGTCTTGATGGTAGATAAATTCTAAGGGAACGCAAAAGACTTAATAAAAAAGCATGATCCAGTTCAAATTGGAAGACAGATCACATCATAAAGTGCGCAAATAGCCACTGATGGCCGATAAAAGCAGCAAAAAGGAATACGTCGTATGGTAAAGCCTGATCATCAACAGAAAGCGTAATCATGATAAAAATATCTTGCTTCATACCTGTGCTGTCACTTGGTTGTAATGATTTAAATCATCAGCTGTGGTAAATTTACGCCCCCCAAAAGAAGGGAGAATGCATGAGACACGCGCACTATTGAGTGTTTTGTTGTCAATGAAGCCTTTATTGCCCGTGATCAACACAGATCACTGCAGACAATCTATACTCACGATCGATAAACAGTGACGTCACCACAGCCACCCTAGCTGCGGTAACGTCATTGCAAAATGCAAAAAATTCGCTTTCCCAGCCACTTAAGTAGTAAAAGTGCGTGGTAAAATTACACTTTTCGGTGTGTTGTGAGAAAGCATCAGGCTTATGTTTCAATTTTTGACCGGAGAAATGTGTCGATGAAAAAGACCAAAATCGTATGTACGATTGGCCCAAAAACCGAATCTGAAGAGATGCTTACTCAGCTTGTTGAAGCTGGCATGAATGTCATGCGTCTTAACTTCTCACACGGTGATTACCAAGAGCACGGCACACGTATTGCCAACTTGCGTAATGTGATGAAGCAAACCGGCAAACAAGCCGCTATCTTGCTTGATACTAAGGGTCCTGAGATCCGTACGGTAAAACTAGAAGGTGGCGACGACGTACTACTGGAAGCAGGTCAAACCTTTACCTTCACCACAGATACGTCTGTCGTGGGCAATAAAGAGCGCGTTGCCGTCACCTACGCCGGTCTGCCGCAAGACTTGAAAGCCGGTGATACGGTACTGGTTGATGATGGTCTGCTTGAGATGGAAGTACTAGAAACGACTGAAACTGACGTCGTATGTAAAGTACTGAACAACGGTGAGCTTGGTGAAAACAAAGGCGTTAACCTGCCAGGCGTTTCAGTAAGCCTGCCGGCGCTGGCTGAAAAAGATAAATCAGATCTGAAATTTGGTTGCGAGCAAGGCGTTGACTTTGTTGCCGCCTCGTTTATTCGTAAAAAAGAAGACGTGGAAGAAATCCGCGAGCTATTGGCGCAAAACGGCGGTAGCGACATCAAGATCATCTCTAAAATTGAGAACCAAGAAGGTGTCGATAACTTTGACGCTATCTTGGAGGCCTCTGACGGCATCATGGTTGCCCGTGGTGACCTAGGGGTAGAAATCCCAGTTGAAGAAGTGATCTTCGCGCAGAAGATGATGATCGAGAAATGTAACCGTGCACGCAAAATGGTTATCACAGCAACACAAATGCTGGATTCGATGATCAAAAACCCACGTCCAACTCGCGCAGAAGCCGGTGACGTGGCCAACGCCATCATGGACGGCACCGATGCGGTGATGTTGTCTGGTGAATCGGCGAAAGGGAAATACCCATTAGAAGCAGTGAGCATCATGGCACAAATCTGTGAGCGCACAGACCGTCAAATGTCTCCAGCTCTAGGCTCTCGTCTCGATAGCGATCGCCTACGTATCACCGAAGCAGTGTGTAAAGGCGCGGTCGATACCTCTCAAAAGCTCAGCGCGCCTTTGATTGTGGTAGCCACAGAAGCGGGTAAATCAGCACGCTCAGTGCGTAAGTACTTCCCAACCGCGAACATTGTTGCCGTAACCACTAATCCGAAAACTGCCGCTCACCTGTGTCTGACTAAAGGTGTAACCCCTGTGATGATCGAAAGCATCGACAGCACCGATGAGTTCTACCGTCGCGGTAAAACTATCGCGCTAGAATCAGGCTTGGCAAACAAGGGCGATATTGTGGTCATGGTTTCAGGTGCGCTCGTGCCTTCTGGCACCACCAACACCGCCTCCGTGCACGTGCTGTAATTTAAGCACCCATAGTAACGCCTACGCCCCGACTCGTTCGGGGCGTTTTTTTATCACCCGTTCAGTGGCATGATAAAAGAAAGCACGGCAGGAAGCGCAATGAGACCAACCAAAGCACAAGAAGCCATGGCGCAGATTTGGGGCGCAATACTCACCCGGCAGCTCACACTGACAACCAATGCGCACGGCAATTATTCACTCACCGTCGCCAACTTATGCACGCAACTTGATTTAACCACAGCAACAGCGCGTGATGGCTTACATTTACTCGCCATGGAAAGACGCATCAGCTACCAACCCCACCTCGGGTACCAGTTAATCCCATTGAGTCAAACTGATTGGGCATCGGTCACAGCCGGCATACAAGGCGTGATTGGCGCATTGCTGGATAGGCTGCCCCCGAGGATGGATGAACACACCTCGCTCACAATACTTGGCCTGCTGCACAGCATCCAGCACCTACCTACCAAAGACTACCGTGACGTCGCTGCGATGGCACATTGGCATAAACAGCTTCATCACACACTCTTTGCTGGGGTCAATCCTTATTTGCAGGAAGCCGTACAACCGCTTGTCGCTCAGCATCTACGCTATCTTACGCATCCGGATGTCGGCTTTGAGTTTGCAGCCAGTTGGCAGCGCTTAATGCCAGTATTGCGCGGGCTTGTCTCTGCGCGACCGCAAGCTCACAGCCGCGCTTATCAACACTATTGGCAGGAGATCAATACCTTGATCTCGCAAAGGCTCAACGCCCTTACCAGTGGACAATTTCTTTGAAGTGGGTTTTTATCAATACCGCTAACGGTACCAAATAGATGGCACTAAACTTGACGGCCATCACCGCCAAGGTCAGGGTGGTAACGCGTACTAGGCACTTATTGATTGTTTGTAGTAAAGGGTGACTCATCATCATTTCAGTCTAAAGCGGGAAGTCTGTTCAAAAATCAGGCAATAGTTTACAAATTAATCAATAAATCGCAAGCGCCAATCACGCCTGTTATTATCACCCCCCAACAGGCGGCGACTAAGCTGCTGATTTAGTGTGACTGCAGAGAGCAAGATGACAAAAGCATTGACCATTTTGGATATCGCCCGCTTAGCCGGGGTGGGAAAATCGACCGTATCTCGTGTGTTAAACGATGATCCACGGGTCAAAGATAGTACGCGCGAGAAAGTACAAGCCGTGATCGATCAACATGGCTTTATGCCCTCCAAATCCGCACGTGCAATGCGCGCCCAGCGCAGTGGTGTAGTGGGCGTGATCGTGGCCAAGCTCAGTTCCAACTCTGAAAACACTGCGTTGACGGGTCTGCTCAATACCTTGTATGCCAGAGGCTATGACGCCGCCATTATGGAAAGCCAGTTCTCACAACAAAAAGCACAAGCGCACCTGGATGTGCTGAAACGCCGCAATGTGGATGGGATTATCTTTTTTGGTTTTTCTGGCTGTGATCTTAGCGCACTCGCACCCTTCGCCCCTAACTGTGTCGTGCTTGCCGTTGACAGTGATCAATACATTAGCGTCAGCTATGACAACCAAGGCGCGGTCACACAAGTGATGGATCACTTTTATCATCAAGGGTGCCGTCATATTGCATTTTTGGGGATTGATGAACGCGATGAAACCACAGGCCTCGCCCGCTCTGGTGCCTATCAGCGTTTTTGCCAAACCCACCAACTCTCGCCACAGTTACATCGCTGTGAGATGAGCTTACATGCCGCCTATGACGCCACGGATGCGCTTATTCAGCCACATACTGATGCCATTGTTTGTGCATCAGACACCCTGGCGTTGGGTGTTGCCAAGCGACTACAAACGCTACACCGTGAAGACATTGCCATTGGCGGCATTGGCAACCATGACATGCTCCGTTTTATGTTCCCGCGCGCCGTGAGTGTAGAGCTAGGCTACCACCAAGCAGGACAAAATGCCGCTGACTTGTTGCTCAAACAGCTGAATGACGACGCCCCTGAGGTAAGCCACTGGACACAACCTTGCCACCTAGTTACTCCCTAAGCAGCAACTCATACCAATAATCAGGCAGTTACAAATTTCTATGTGATGGTTTTCAAACAATGGGAACGATTCCACTGATAAATTCGATAGTAGGATCCATAATAAGTGGGAACGTTACCAATGAATACCCTACAGCAATACAGGATTGCTTATGAGCCAGATAGATAAAAAAGCCATTGACCAATTGGTCACTCATATTGGCGGCAAAGATAACATCGCAACCGTTAGCCACTGCCTCACGCGTTTACGTTTCGTACTAAATGATCCAGAAAAAGCGGATGTGGCCGCGATTGAAGCGCTCCCCATGGTCAAGGGTTGCTTTACCAGCGCCGGTCAATTTCAGGTGGTGATCGGCACCAATGTCGACCAAGTGTATGCACTACTAGAGGAACAAACCGGGGTGGAAGGCCAGTCAAAAGACGAGGCCAAACAAGCTGCGCGCCAAAATATGAGCCTGACTGAGCGTGCCATCTCACACCTCGCGGAAATTTTTGTTCCCCTTTTACCCGCGATTATCACCGGTGGTCTGATCCTCGGCTTCCGTAATGTGATCGGCGATATCCGCATGTTCGATGGCAAAACCCTGACCGAAATCAGTGAGTTTTGGGCCACCGCTCACGGCTTTTTATGGCTGCTTGGCGAAGCCATCTTCCACTTCCTGCCTGTCGGTGTATGTTGGGCGACGGTGAGAAAAATGGGCGGCACACCCATTTTGGGTATCGTGCTAGGTATTACCCTAGTGTCGCCACAGTTGATGAACGCTTACCTGATTGGTAAAGAAATGCCTGAAGTGTGGGACTTTGGCTGGTTCTCAATTGAAAAAGTCGGCTATCAAGCACAGGTGATCCCAGCGATGTTCGCCGGTATGGCGTTGGCATTTATTGAAACCCAGTTAAAACGCATTATTCCGGATTACCTCTACTTGGTGGTGGTGCCGTTTGTCGCGTTGCTTACCTCAGTCGTCTTGGCGCACACTCTTATCGGTCCCTTTGGGCGTGAAATCGGCAACGGCGTTGCCTTCTTGGCTCGCACGGCGATGACCGGTGATTTCGCCTTTATTGGCGCAGCGCTGTTTGGCTTCCTCTATGCACCTTTGGTGATTACCGGTGTGCACCATACCACCAACGCGGTGGACTTGCAGCTGATGCAGGAAATGGGTGGCACGCCTATTTGGCCACTGATTGCCCTGTCTAACATTGCACAAGCCTCGGCGGTGGTTGGCATTATTTGGGTCAGCAAGAAAGAAAACGAACGTGAAATCTCTGTGCCAGCTGCAATCTCCGCCTACCTTGGCGTAACAGAGCCGGCCATGTACGGGATCAACCTACGTTACAAATTCCCAATGCTGTGCGCGATGGTTGGCTCGGCGCTGGCCGCCATTGTGTGTGGCCTTTCCGGTGTGATGGCCAACGGCATTGGTGTAGGTGGCCTACCGGGCATCTTATCTATCCAACCACAATTCTGGGGTGTTTACGCGGTCGCGATGTTAATCGCCATCTTAGTACCAATCGCACTCACCGCCTTTATGTATCGCCGCCACGCCAGCAAAGGCAAATTAGCGGTCGTCTAATTCCATTCCGTCCGCGGGGAGTACGCTCCCCGCTTTTTTAGCGTTAAGAGAGACATTATGCACGCACATCCCTGGTGGAAAACGGCCACCATTTATCAGATTTACCCAAAGAGCTTCCGTGATACCACACAAACAGGGACAGGTGATCTGCCAGGCATTATCGAAAAGCTGGACTACTTTTCGGCCTTGGGCATCGACGCGTTATGGCTAACCCCCATTTATGTATCACCACAAGTCGATAATGGCTACGACATTGCTGACTATTACGCGATTGACCCTAGCCTAGGCACCATGGACGACTTCGACACCTTGCTCGCCGAGGCGCACAAGCGCGATATCCGCATCATCATGGATATTGTGATTAACCACACCTCAACCGAGCACCCTTGGTTTCAATCAGCGCTTGCCAGCAAAGACAGCCCCTATCGCGATTACTACATCTGGAAAGATCCGGTTAACGGCGGCGTTCCTAACAACTGGCAATCAAAATTTGGTGGTAGCGCGTGGCAATGGCATGAACCGACCGGCCAGTATTACCTCCACCTATTTGCCACCGAACAGGCCGATCTTAACTGGGAAAATCCTGAGGTGCGGGCAGCCGTCAAAGACGTAATGGCCTTTTGGGCTGAGAAAGGCGTGGATGGCTTTCGCCTCGATGTGATCAATTTGATCTCCAAAGATCAGTCGTTCCCTGATGATCATCAAGGCGATGGTCGCCGTTTTTATACCGACGGTCCGCGCGTTCACGAATACTTGCAAGAGATCAGCCGCGACATTTTCCAGCGTTACGGCAGCGTCACTGTGGGCGAGATGTCTTCGACCACCTTGGAGCACTGTCAGCAGTATTCCGCGCCAGATGGCAAAGAGCTCTCCATGGTGTTTAACTTTCACCACTTAAAAGTCGACTATCCGGGCGGCGAGAAGTGGCGACTGGCGCCGTTTGATTTCTTGGCCCTAAAACAGCTTTTCCGTACTTGGCAGCACGGCCTACATAATCAAGGTTGGGGCGCACTGTTTTGGTGTAACCACGACCAACCGCGTGTTGTCAGCCGCTTTGGTGATGATCGCCACCATCGGGTCGCGTCCGCTAAAATGCTCGCCACCGCGATTCATATGCAGCAAGGCACGCCTTACGTGTATCAAGGTGAGGAAATTGGCATGACCAACCCGGGCTACCAGCGTATTGATGACTATCAAGACGTCGAAAGCCGTAACATGCACCGCCTGCTTTGCGAACAAGGCATGCCTGAAGGAGAAGTGTTGGCCATTCTTGCTGCGCGCTCACGCGACAACTCGCGTACCCCCATGCAGTGGGACAGTTCAGCAAACGCCGGTTTTACCACAGGCACACCGTGGCTAAAGCCAGCGCCCAACTATGTTAACGTCAATGTCGACACCGCACTGGCGGATAAAGACTCGGTGTTCTATCACTACAAACAGCTGATTTCCCTGCGTAAAACCTTACCCGTGATCCGTGAAGGGGATTATCAGGACTTGCTGCCTGACCACCCACAGCTGCTCGCGTATCGTCGCGACAATGGAGACAGCCAACTGGTGGTAGTGTGTAACTTTTATGGCGAACCGGTCACAGCGGCCTTGCCTGTCGCCCCTGCCCCGAACGCAGACTTGGTGAGCCATAATTACCCAGAAGCCAAGCCCTTGATGCCAGAAATGCAACTGGCACCCTATGAAGCCTTGGTGTATTTGATTAATCCCACTTAATCGGCACAAAAATGGCACGCCTTGGCGTGCCATTTTATCAATACACATTACCAACTAAAAAACAAAAAGGGTGTTCAAAGAAAAGTATAGATTTAAGTGATGAAGGATACTATAAGAGTTTGTTTCCAATTCGGTGCGGTAACACACACCAAAACATGAACAAAGATTTGATAAAAGTGATTTGCACTGTGTATGCAGCGACCCGAATTGCAGTCACAGCTTTGTGCAAGCGGTAGGCTATAAACACACGCTGCAGCATAGCAAATTAGAGTTAGAGCAGGGCGCTTTTGTGAAACAGAAGCGCATTTTTTGTGGCTGCGGCTCCCGTGCGCGGATCACCAAAACCAATCGACTCTCGCAAAACTGTGCTGATTTGTACTGCCAGTGCACGAACGCTGAATGCGGCCACCAGTTCGTGGCGTTCTCCCACTACCACAGCCCACTTTCCCCAAGCGCGAAAACCACCGATGAACTCGCCAGCGCGCTAATCAAATCACTCACGCCAGAGCGCCGCAAAGACTTGCATAATCAGTTGTCGTTGTTTTGAGATTTTATATTATTTCTTGGAAACTCTCATATGTTTTGGGGCTTGATGCAATATCCTCAAGTACCTCAAAGAACCCCTCAGTCGAGTTAACCGTGTATTTTGAGTTTCCAACCTTTACAATTAAAGGGAAAAACGATTTTGATCGTTTTATTGAAAACAACTTTACTTTTCTTTTGTTATTATTGTTTTTTGCTATGAAAGCATAGTAACTGTCAATTTTTTCACCTGTATTTTTTGCTTTCATTATGTCTTTAGCCATCCTTTGTTGTGCCAGTTTTGCCAGTTGTGTTGATGATTGGTTTATGAGTGACTGGTGTGAGGCTAATGCTTTTAAAGCATACTCGTGTGTCGATAAGTAAGTTGCGTTTTTTTCTTCATCAAAGGTTTCTTCTTTCTCTTCTTCATAATCAATGTTTGTCTCAAAAAAATCGCCAGCGTCATTTATGAACTTTCTAATGTAACTTTGTATTTCTAGTTCATTTTTTTCTAGTTCTTTACTAGATTCTTTGCCCTTTTCAAAGAGTGCTTTAAAGTCGCTCATAGTTTCATGCCCTTTGTATTTCACAGACTACGGGGAGGTGGTCAATAAAACAATTTTTATCGTCAAAGTGATTTAGTAATTCTTGATACTCTATTGGCCTAGTTT
Source organism: Salinivibrio sharmensis (assembly GCF_001995985.1). Classification (GTDB taxonomy): domain Bacteria; phylum Pseudomonadota; class Gammaproteobacteria; order Enterobacterales; family Vibrionaceae; genus Salinivibrio; species Salinivibrio sharmensis. Next base: position 49,545 of record NZ_MUFC01000007.1, read on the forward strand.
GATTCTCATGAAGATGCCAGTCTTTGTTCTGGAGAAAGCTACCAGATACAATTATTTGGTCGAAGGAATTCCACATTGAATCATTGTTGGGTTTGCCTTTAATGGTTCCGGATCTAAACGGCTCCTCAGAATTTGTATAGTGATACGTTCTCTTTGGTATCATACTTCTCCAAAAAGGATTGTAAAACAATTCATCATGGTACTTTTTGACAGTCTCATGGCATCTTGTGGCTTTTAATGTGACGTTCATTTCATCATGATATGGATTACTATTGAAATCCCCCATAACAATGACATGCTCACCATTTTCCATGAGTTTTTTTGCACTGTGAGAAACAATTTTTGCTGCTTCTCTTCTCTTTTCTCTATTTTCATCAAGTAGCCTACTTGGCCAGTGGCACAGGAAAATGTTTACTTCTTCACCGTCATCTAGGTTGGTTAACTTTACATGCTGAGCAGCTTTTATGTAATTCCCTTGCTGTTTTTCAATTAATCTATCTTTATGTTCAATACTGACCCTTGAATGGTTATAGGCCACCCCAATATCAAACCGGCTTCTCCCCACTGCATCAGCAAGAGATAGCCACTTAATATTTTCTTCTGGGAATTTTTTCTCAATATTAGCCATGTCATAGTCTGAAACTTCACATAGGGCTAAAAAGTCAATGGAGTATGTGAAAAGTAATCTTTTTATATGCTCACATACTATGGCTAGGTTTTCTTCATTTGCTCTTGTTTTAGCTTTCGGTGCCGCAGGAGAAAGGGCGGTATTCCACCATCCAAACCTCAAATTATAGAGCAACATTAACATTATAGTACCTTATCGTATGAAATCTTCTCAAGTATATTAACTGTCTTATCAAATATTTGTACTTTGTGCGTAAATTGAGAGTAGTACCGAAGACTTACGCTACGGATCCTCGTTGCTACTCAATTCTATCGTCTAGATCGCCATAAATATACCGATACACTTCGCAAAAATGCTTAGTCAGAAAGCTACGAACCATCGCCATCGCACCAGGTGGTGCGTTGGTCCTCGTTGTCTTTTGCTATCAATCGATAGAGATAGGCTGCAATTGCGGTTTTGTAGGTATCCGTGTTGCATGTGTCTTGCGATAACGCACAATCCAACCACACTACCGTTTGCGTTTTAATATCAGATATTTAGCCTCCTTACCCCCTATACGCTGTATATTAAGTGATTACAACTGTATGTTTTTGATTAACCTATCAAATACAAACATCCAGCTTCGCGAGAAGGGCGTTAAAGCCGCGCCTTATGCGTTAAACATCACTAGGCTAAACCCACTTTTTAGAATGCAAGGGCATTTAGGGGATAAATTTAAAAAAATGGGAAAAATTTTATGAGGCTAGTTATCCCCTCCTCTTTGCGTAGTGATTGCTTGGTGAGGATGTGGGTCCAGACTTGTAGTCTTCAATGCTTTGATGTCTTCCACCCAAGCGGCGCATACTGTGGTTATGTTTCGGGATCCCTGCATCGCCATACAGCTTTATGTATTGGAAGTAGCCGCGGGCAAACTCCTCATGCTTATCTGTGTTTGCAGGGTAAGGGTTGGTGTAGCGGTGTTTTTGTGCTGCATGGGCGTAGCCTTCGTTAAATGAATCCGTCCGCATTGTCGTCTTCCTCAAAGTTACTGGGTGATGCCTTTAACGCTTTAGTGATCATGATGCCTTTGACGCTCTGCCCATCTTCCCCCTCTGCATGATCAAGAACCTTTTCGCATGACTCGCAGCAAGCTAACACGATCATGGCTGCCTTGCTTTCGTGGTGCATCATGTTGTTGATCAAAAATGGCACGCCAAGGCGTGCCATTTTTCTTACCACGACCAAGTGCTATGATCACTGGCGCAACGCTCGCTCGCCGCGTGCGATGCCAACCACACCGCTGCGCGCCACCTCAATGATCTCGGTAATTTCACCCACCGCGCGAATAAAGGCATCCAGTTTGTCACTGTCACCGGTCAACTGCACGGTGTAGAGCGAGTTCGTGACATCTACTATCTGCCCGCGAAAAATGTCGGCGGTGCGTTTTACTTCCGCGCGAGCAAAGCCGCTGGCCTTCACTTTCACCAACGCCAGCTCGCGCTCAATATGATCGCTTTCAGTCACATTGCTCACTTTCAGCACATCAATCAGCTTGTGCAGATGCTTTTCGATTTGCTCGCGATCCGCGTCGCTCACCACCGAGGTGGTGATGTTCAAGCGCGATAAGGTCGCGTCATCGGTCGGTGACACCGTGAGTGATTCAATGTTGTAGCCACGCTGAGAGAATAAGCCCACCACGCGCGACAAGGCACCTGGTTCGTTTTCCATTAAAACCGATACAATACTGCGCATTAGGTTCTCTCCGTTTTGCTCAACCACATCTCATTCATCGCTCCACCGCGTACCTGCATCGGATACACGTGCTCGGTTTCATCGACATTGATATCGACAAACACCAAGCGATCTTTCATCGCCAGCGCCTTTTCTAAGCCCGCTTCCAGCTCGGAAGGATGATTGATGCACATCCCCACATGACCATAAGCCTCTGTGATCGCAGCAAAGTCCGGCACCGAGTCCATATAAGAGTGCGAATGGCGGCCTTGATAAATCATGTCCTGCCATTGTTTGACCATCCCGAGGAAACGGTTGTTAAGGTTAACGATCACCACCGGGATATCATATTGCAGTGCCGTCGACAGCTCCTGAATATTCATTTGAATACTGCCATCACCGGTAACACACACCACCTGCGCGTCCGGCAGTGCGAACTTCACCCCCATGGCGGCGGGTAGCCCAAAGCCCATGGTGCCCAAGCCGCCGGAGTTAATCCAACGACGTGGTTTATCAAACGGATAATAGAGTGCGGCAAACATTTGATGCTGGCCAACGTCTGAGGTCACATACGCCTCGCCATGGGTGAGACGATACAAGGTTTCAATCACTTGCTGCGGTTTAATCCGTTCAGGATCGGCGACATACTGCAAACACTGGCGCTCTCGCCAAATCTGAATATTGTGCCACCAGGTGCTGAGCGCATCGCTGTCGTTATTGCCACCTTGCTCCACCAGCAATTTGAGCATGCTATTTAATACCGCATCCGCCGAGCCAACGATGGGAATATCCGCCGCCACGGTTTTAGAGATGCTGGAAGGATCCACATCAATGTGCATGATGGTGGCATCGGGGCAGTATTTTTCTAGATTGTTGGTGGTACGATCGTCAAACCGGACACCAATACCAAAAATCAAATCGGCTTGGTGCATCGCCATGTTCGCTTCGTAGGTGCCATGCATGCCCAGCATCCCTAGCGCGTGATCATGGGTGCCGGGAAATGCGCCTAGGCCCATCAAGGTGCTGACGACGGGGATGTTTAGACTTTCTGACAACTGGCGAATTTGCTCGCCGCAGTCGGCCATGATGGCCCCACCACCGACGTATAGCACCGGCTTTTTCGCTGCCAGTAGCGCTTTTAAGCCACGTTTGATCTGGCCTTTGTGCCCTGACGTGGTCGGATTATAAGAGCGCATACGCACACTATCAGGGTACTGATATGGGTGCTTTTGCGCCGGATTCAGCATGTCTTTTGGAATGTCCACCACCACAGGGCCGGGACGTCCCGTTGCGGCAAGATAAAAAGCTTTTTTTACAATATTGGGAATATCTTCGGCGCGCTGGACTAAAAAGCTGTGTTTGACCACCGGGCGGGAGATCCCCACCATATCGCACTCTTGGAAGGCATCATTGCCAATCAGGCCGCTCATGACTTGGCCAGAAAACACCACCATGGGGATCGAGTCCATATACGCGGTGGCAATGCCGGTAATGGCATTGGTTGCCCCTGGCCCTGACGTGACCAGAACCACGCCCACTTCCCCCGTGGCACGCGCGTAACCATCGGCCATGTGTACCGCGGCTTGTTCGTGGCGCACCAACACATGGTCGATATCACTTTTTTCGTGTAATGCGTCGTAAATATCCAGTACCGACCCGCCTGGATAGCCAAAAATATGTTTTACGCCTTGATCGATCATGGAGCGCACGATCATTTCGGCACCGGATAACATTTCCACTCTACGCCTCCCTGTTTGCATAGTTAGGACTTACTTTTAGCCTAATCCTGCCCCTTACTCTTGGATGTACTGATGGTCACTCACCACGCGGACATCTGAACCAAATACTGGCGGTAAGGCGGCGTTAGATTGTCACTTGGCCTGCTTCGGATGAAGCTGCAATCAATGTAACGTTTTATTTGCAAAACTGTCTATTAGCTAATCAGTATTTACATTTTTAATCTAAATGTTGAGTTAATGTTGCTGGTTTACGCTGACCACGGGGGAGGAAATTGGAAACATCCACTATAAAGTCGACACTTTGCCAGATTTGCTATTTAGGCGTGGGGAGGAAAAAGGGGGAAAAGGCATACAAATAACGAAAACAAAGGAAGATTCTCAGCCATGAGAAACCTTCCCCCGCTTTGATGCACCAGGACTAACGTTGATACATGGTGTCAATGTGGTGTTGGTAACGTGAAAGGATCACTTTGCGGCGCAGTTTCATGGTCGGCGTGAGCTCGCCGCTGTGCATGCAAAAGCCCTGTGGCAACAAGGTAAAGCGTTTCACTTGCTCAAATTTGGCTAACTCGTGTTGCAAGCTCTGCAAACGCTTTTCAAACAAGGCTACCACATCGGCGTGTTTTAGCAGCTCTTTGCGATTTTGATATTCGATATTGGCCGCCCGCGCCCACTCTTCTAAGGCGTCGAAGCAAGGCACAATCAAGGCCGATACAAAATGACGCGCCTCGGCCACCACCGCTATCTGATCGATAAAATGATCGCGCACCAAAGCGCCTTCCACCCGCTGTGGTGCGATGTACTTACCGCCTGAGGTTTTCATCAACTCTTTGATTCGGTCAGTGATAAATACGTTGCCCTTGGCATCAAGATACCCAGCATCACCGGTTTTCAAAAAGCCATCCTCGGTAAAGGTGGTGGCAGTCGCATCAGGCTGATTAAAGTAACCCCGCATGACCATCGGCCCACGGACTTGAATTTCATCGTCCGTCCCAATTCGCACCTCTGCCCCTGGCATCGGATGGCCAATCGATTGGGGATCAAAACGGGTATCATTCCAGCAAGAAACCGTGGCGGTGGTTTCGGTCATGCCATAACCGAGCTTGACGTTAATGCCTATCGCGTGGAAAAACGCGCCGATGTCAGGGTCAAGACGCGCCCCACCGCATGGCATCAAGCGCATCTTGCCACCCAATAGCGCACGCAACTTACTCAGTACCAGCTTGTCGGCCAACGCTACTTGCCATTGCTGAAACCAAGACGGAGACTGGCCGGTGCGTAATTGCGCAGCATGACGCTCACCTTGGCGCAGTGCCCATCGGAATAAATGTGGTTTAACACCGGTGGCCCGACTGAGTTTGTCGTGGATAGCGCCATGGATTTTTTCATAAAAACGCGGTACCGCACACATTACCGTCGGTTTGACCTCGGCCAATGCATCACGCACCTGAAGCGGGTTGGAGAGATAGCAATTGACCGCCCCACGATGAAGGACGTAATAACTCCATGCGCGCTCAAACACATGAGAAAGCGGCAAAAAGGCCAAGGACACATCATCGGGGCTTAATGCCAAGACTTGATCGTGCACCTCCAACTGCGCCGCGATGTTGGCATAATCCAGCATCACCCCTTTCGGATCGCCCGTGGTGCCGGAGGTGTAAATCAAGGTGGTTAAATCGTCCATGCATCGTGCATCAATGCGCGCATCTAACTCAGCTTGATAGCTGCGATCGTCTTGCAATAGCCAGCTGGCCCAATCCCACACCTTGGGATGTACGGGAACCGCCGTCTCTTGACTTAGGGCAACCACCCCTTTGACGTTGGGGCAGTGTTCAAGGGCAGTAACCGCGCTCTCCAGTTGTTCGTCACCGGCAAAAATCCACTGCACGTCTGCATCATTGATAATGTGTGCGGCTTGCTGGGCGGTGCTAGTTGCGTAAATCGGCACAGGTACGGCGCGAATTTGCAACGCGGCATAGTCCAACATTGCCCATTTTTCGCTGTTCGGCGCAAAAATGGCGACGGTTTGCTGCACCTGACAGTCAGCGTTGAGTAAGCAGCGTGACAGCTGATCGATGCGTTCGCCTAGCTGGCGCCAACTAATACTTATCCATTGCCCGTCTTGTTGGAAGCGGATTGCTTCGCGTTCATTTTGGGCGGCAATCTGATCGCGAATGCGCGTGACGATATGGTTTTGGGTGTTCACGGAATCTCTCTTGGTCCGCCGTTTTGGCGAACACATGTACGCTCAATAATGACAGCGAGTTTACCGAGCGCACTGCCAAACTCAAGAGAAATTGAGTGAATGCTCTAGCGAAAGTGTAAAAACGTGATTCAGCCTTGTGGAAGCGACTGCTCGACGCGTGCGCCGCACAGGGCGCTATCGAATCAAGCGTTGCAACCTAAGTGGGTGTAGATCCATGCGCATTGATGAGCGATTAAAGTCCAAAATCGACTCCTCAACCGTTTCTGGATAATCCACCTGAGCCCATAGATGGTGAAACAGGCTACGTGTCTGACTTAACTCTCCTTTTACCAACCATTCCGCTAATGCTTGGGCAACATCTGGGTACCCAATCGCGCCCACCGCCGGTGCCTGCAACCATTCACGTACCGCGCTCGCATTCAAGCTATCCATACTGTGTGCTAGCCCAAGCTGAGAAAGTGTTGCGACATTACTTAACTGCTCAAACTGACCAGACAATGGTTTTAAAAGGAGCTTTTTCCCTAAACTTAATGCCTCCGATGGAAGCTCAAATCCCCCATTGGCGATCACGCCCTGGCACTGATGCAGCGCCGTGTGAAAGCTTTCTTTGCCTAAGGGCATGAGCGTAAGGTTTTCACGTTGGTAGGGGGCGTTAACCTCGGGGTGAAAGCAGATAAAAGGTTGGCTAAAGCGTAACAGCAGCTCACTGACTGCAGATAAAGATTCAAAGGGGAGATACACCAGCACTGCCCTCTCCGAATCGGGCGATGCCACCGTTTTATCCACCGGAGTGCTATCAATAATCGGGGGTAAAATCGGTTGGTTAAAGTGATACCAATGCAAGCCAATGGCATAGTCGGTTGGCGCAAAATAACGCATGATAATGCGGTTGATCAGCGTTTCCCCATGTTTAGGCACCGCGTGAGAAAACGCCGCTTGGTGGCTGATGGCCACCGATGGCACCCCTTGCCGGCGCGCCGCCCACGCACTGATGGGTTCAAAATCAGAGATAACCTTATCGTAGCCTGATACATCAAGCTGGCGAATATCGCGTCGTAGCTGTGTAAAACGATTGTGTCGCGCGGTGGCGAGCATATCAATTTTGCCATCACGGCTGACAAAGCTCATGCCGGTAAACGTGCGATAGTCACCAAATGGCGACATATCAAAATAACGCTCGGCTGGCCGCCCAGAAAAAACAAAATCGACCTCGACATCATATCCTGCCAAGGCACGAGCCATGGCGCGGGCTCGCGATATATGCCCGTTACCGGTTCCCTGAACACCGTATAAAAGCTTCATTAAATACCTGTTATTCCGTAAAGATCGAAAGTGATACTGTGTGCCAACGTCGCGCACAGCAGCCCTAACCCAGCGCCAACCACGATATCGCTCACAAAGTGCACGCCCAGTAACACGCGCGAAATACCGATTAGGCTGGCCCAGATGAACACCAAAAGGGTTAACGAAGGAAAAAAGGTGCTTAGCAATGAGGCCATGAGAAAAGCGGCGGCGGTGTGGCCTGATGGCATACTGTAAAGATCGGAAGGCGTGATAAAGGCCGGCAACTGCGAGGGACGTGCGCGCCGAAAGCTACGCTTAAGTACCCAATAGATCGGAAGTTCGATGGCAAAAGCCGTCAGTCCTGTAAGCAAAAACCAGAGCCCGACCGCCTCATGAAGCCACCATGCAGTCAAGCCAATCACCAGATAGAGAGGTCCGTCACCTGAACGGGAAACAGCACGGGCTATTTTCGCTGTGTCAGCGCTAAAGCGGTGAGATAAACACAGTGTCGACACCGTGTGGTCGAAGCGTTGAATCGCGGTAAAGCTTCTCATCCTGCCTCCCAATGCGGCGAGCTGATGGTTAAACTCTAGCCAGCGGGTATGACAGGTCGGTGACGTTATTGGGTCATCTCGATGAATTTACTTCGCCCCGTCGCCGCTTGAGGTCAGGTACGTTGGGGCATGTAAAAATAATGAAGACTGGACAAAGCCGCGCCAGAGCACAGCACGAAAATCTAATTTTTAGTTTTAAAACCAGTTTAATTAACCAGTTTTTTACCTTTATATTGCGCAGAAAACGGGTTTTGTTTTTTTCAGATTGACGCTTTCCCCATCGCTCTGTTATTTCTGGTAACAGAATATTTACTGACGGACATCAGCATGACACTGTTTCACCTACGCCTCATCCTCCTCCTTATCGTGACCCAGTCGCGCGGGTAGGTTTTGGGCAGAAAACAGTGAATGCCAAATCTCTAAAACCCGCGCCAGACGCGGGTTTTTTTGTATCTAACGTCGCCAAAATAACATCAAGCGCCAATTAAAGCGCCACTAAAGCGGCCAGCAAACACAACAGGGAGTCACCCATGAGCGAGAACAGTCAAGTCATTCTGTTTGATACCACCTTACGCGACGGCGAGCAGGCGCTGTCAGCAAGTTTAACCGTCAAAGAGAAATTGCAGATCGCCCAAGCCTTGGACCGCTTGAAAATAGACATTATTGAAGCAGGGTTTCCGGTGTCATCACCGGGCGATTTCGAATCGGTGCGCACCATCGCCGAGCACATGCAACATGCTCGCGTCTGTGCCTTGTCTCGCGCCGTGCCCAAAGATATCGATGTGGCCGCCGAATCCCTCAAAGCCGCTGATGCCTTTCGTATCCACACCTTTTTATCCACCTCGACCATTCATGTAAAAGACAAGCTTCGCCGCCGCTATGATGACGTGGTCGAGATGGGTGTACGCGCCGTCAAGCATGCACGCCAATACACCGATGATGTGGAGTTTTCCTGCGAAGATGCCGGGCGCACCCCGATAGATAACTTGTGCCGTATGGTCGAAGCGGCGATTGATGCCGGTGCGACCACCGTCAATATCCCAGATACGGTGGGTTACACGGTCCCGAGTGAATTCGGCAATATCATTGCGACCTTGTTTAACCGCGTGCCGAATATCGATAAAGCGGTGATCTCTGTCCATTGTCATGATGACTTGGGGATGTCAGTCGCCAACTCTATTGCCGCGGTGCAAGCCGGCGCTCGCCAAGTGGAAGGCACGATTAATGGCATCGGTGAGCGTGCCGGTAACTGCGCGCTGGAAGAAATTGCGATGATCTTGAAAACGCGCGCTGACTTGTTAGGCGTGGAGACAGGGTTAAACCACACCGAAATTGCCCGCACCAGCAAGCTGGTTAGTCAGCTTTGCAACATGCCTATTCAGCCCAATAAAGCGGTGGTCGGTGCCAATGCCTTTAGCCACTCCTCCGGGATCCACCAAGATGGCATGCTGAAAAACAAAAACACCTACGAAATCATGACCCCAGAGTCGATTGGTTTGGGCAAAAAAGCGCTTAATCTGACCAGCCGTTCCGGCCGTGCCGCGGTGAAAAGCCACATGGATAACCTTGGCTACGACCAACAAGACTACGATTTAGACACCTTGTATCAATCTTTCTTGCAACTGGCGGATCGTAAAGGCCAGGTATTCGATTACGATTTAGAAGCCTTGATGTTCTTCAACAACCTCAAAGAAGAGGACGACTTCTACAAGCTCAACTATTTGGGCGTGCAATCGGGCAGCCTAATGGCGACCACCAGCATCAAGTTGCAATGTGGCGACGAAGAGAAACGCGAGGCGGCGATTGGTAACGGCCCCGTCGATGCCTTGTATCAGTGCATCTACCGCATTACTGGCTACGACATTGAACTGGATAAATTCGACCTGACCGCCAAAGGGGAAGGAGAAGATGGTCTCGGCCAAGCCGACATCATTGCCAACTACAAGGGCCGTAAATATCACGGCACTGGGGTGTCGACCGACATCATCGAAGCCTCAGGTGAGGCGCTATTGCACGTGATCAATGCCATTTATCGCGCCGACAAAATCGCCCAGATTAAGGAACAATCCCACTTAAAACAGGAGACAGTATAACCATGGCCAGCGCACATCAGATTGCTATTTTACCCGGTGACGGTATCGGCCCCGAAGTGATGACGCAAGCCGAGAAGGTGCTTGATGCGGTTAGCGAGCGATTCTCTCTCACCTTGGAGCGTCAGCATTATCCTGTGGGGGGTGCCGCGATTGATGCCCATGGCTCGCCACTGCCCGCACACACCTTGGCTGGTTGTGAAAAAGCGGATGCGATTTTATTTGGTTCAGTGGGTGGCCCTAAGTGGGAGCATTTACCGCCAACCGAGCAACCGGAGCGCGGGGCCTTGCTGCCGCTACGCAAGCACTTTGGCCTGTTTTGTAATTTGCGTCCGGCACAAATCCACACCGGACTCGAAGGCTTTTGCCCACTGCGCGCCGACATTGCCGACCAAGGCTTTAATATTGTGGTGGTGCGAGAGCTGACCGGCGGAATTTACTTTGGTGAGCCCAAAGGGCGTGAAGGCGAAGGCCGCGAGGAAAAAGCGTTTGATACGGAAGTCTATCATCGCTATGAGATTGAGCGCATCGCCCGCATTGCCTTCCAGTCCGCTCAGCTTCGAAACAAGCAGGTGTGTTCAATCGATAAAGCCAATGTGCTGCAAAGCTCGATGCTGTGGCGTGAGGTGGTAGAAGAGGTGGCAAAGGACTATCCGGATGTCCGTTTAAGCCATATGTATATCGACAACGCCACCATGCAGCTGATTAAAGATCCGTCGCAATTTGATGTGATGCTGTGCTCGAATATTTTCGGCGACATCATCTCCGATGAGTGCGCCATGATCACCGGCTCAATGGGCATGCTGCCATCCGCGAGCTTGAACGCGAGTAAATTTGGTTTGTATGAACCCGCCGGCGGCTCTGCCCCCGACATCGCGGGTAAAAATATCGCCAACCCGGTGGCACAAATTCTCTCCGCCGCGCTAATGTTGCGCTACTCGTTAGGCGAAGAGGACGCAGCCTGCGCGATTGAGCATGCAGTCAGCCAAGCGCTGGCGGCCGGTGAGCTAACCGCCGACCTGGCAGGCAACCGCCCTGCTTTGAGTACTGAACAAATGGGCGATCGTATCGCCGCCTATATCCGCCAAGGCGCAGAATAATTACCCGTAAGGATACGAGCTATGTCGAACGCAAACACCCAGCAAGGCGCTAAGACCTTGTATGAAAAAATCTATCAAGCCCATGTGGTCACCGAGCAGCCCGGCGAAGCGCCGCTGCTGTATATCGACCGTCATTTAGTGCACGAAGTAACCTCACCACAAGCCTTTGATGGCCTGCGGGAAAAAGGGCGTCCGGTGCGCCAAGTGAGCAAAACCTTCGCCACTATGGATCACAATGTCTCCACCGAAACCAAAGACATCAACGCGTCCGGGGAAATGGCGCGCATCCAAATGGAAACCTTGGCCAAAAACTGCGAAGAGTTCGGTGTCACCCTGTACGACTTAAATCATCCTTACCAAGGCATTGTGCATGTAATGGGTCCCGAGCTTGGCATCACCCTGCCCGGCACCACCATCGTCTGTGGTGATTCGCACACCGCAACCCACGGCGCCTTTGGCTCCCTGGCCTTTGGTATTGGCACCTCAGAAGTCGAACACGTACTCGCCACCCAAACACTCAAGCAATCCCGCGCCCGCACGATGAAAATTGAAGTCACGGGCAAAACCGCCCCCGGGATCACCGCCAAAGATATCGTCCTAGCGATTATTGGCAAGGTCGGTCATGCCGGCGGCACCGGGCATGTGGTGGAGTTTTGCGGGGACGCCATCACTGCCTTGTCGATGGAAGGGCGAATGACGGTCTGCAACATGGCCATCGAGTTAGGCGCAAAAGCTGGCCTGATCGCGCCGGATGACACCACCTTTGCCTACTTAAAAGACAAGAAATTTGCCCCGAAAGGCGAGCAATGGCAGCAAGCCGTTGCATATTGGCAAACCTTGCACTCAGATGCCGATGCGCACTTTGATCGCGTGGTCACTCTCGATGGCAGTCAAATCCATCATCAGGTGACCTGGGGCACCAACCCCGGCCAAGTGGTCAGTGTGCATGATACCGTGCCCGCCCCTGAGACAATGAACGACCCGATTGAGCGCCACTCGGCTGAGCGCGCGTTAAAATACATGGGACTGACACCTGGGCAAGCCATCAACCAGATCAGCATTGATAAGGTCTTTATTGGCTCTTGCACCAACTCACGGATTGAAGACATGCGCGCAGCCGCCGCGGTCGCTAAAGGGCGGCGTGTGGCAGAGGGTGTACATGCCATGGTGGTGCCTGGCTCCGAGCAGGTGCGCGCCCAAGCGGAGCAAGAAGGGCTGGATGTGATTTTCCGTGACGCTGGCTTTGAGTGGCGTTTGCCCGGCTGCTCGATGTGTTTGGCAATGAACAACGACCGCTTAGGCCCCAAAGAGCGCTGTGCGTCCACCAGCAACCGTAACTTTGAAGGCCGCCAAGGCCGTGAAGGTCGCACCCACTTGGTCAGCCCTGCGATGGCCGCCGCCGCTGCTATCGCCGGTCATTTTGTCGACGTTAACCAATTATAAGGAGGCCTTATGTCAGGCATACACACTCACACCGGCATTGTTGCCCCATTGGATGCGGCTAACGTCGATACCGACGCGATCATCCCTAAACAGTTTTTGCAAAAAGTCACCCGTACTGGCTTTGGTCAGCACCTGTTTCACGATTGGCGCTTTTTAGACGATGCGGGTAAACAGCCGAACCCCGAGTTTGTGCTCAATCAAGCGCGCTACCAAGGGGCGAGCGTGTTACTCACCCGCGAAAACTTTGGCTGTGGCTCATCCCGCGAACATGCCCCTTGGGCGCTGGATGATTACGGTTTTAAAGTGATTATCGCCCCCAGTTTTGCCGATATTTTCTATGGCAACTGCATCAATAACCAAATGGTGCCGGTGACCCTTGAAGAAGGCCAAATCGATGCTTTATTTGCGTATGTGGCCGAAACTGAAGGCGCAACGGTAACCCTGGATTTGCCCGCCCAAACCATCCGTGCCGGTGAACACTGCTTTAGTTTTCAGATGGATGATTTTCGCCGTCATTGCTTGTTGGAAGGGTTAGATAGCATTGGCCTCACGCTGCAGCACGACGCTGACATCTCGCGCTTTGAGCAGCGCATCCCAGACTTTTTGTCATAAGTCCCTGCTTTAGCCCACGCCACCAATAAGCGCGATCTTCTCCGCGCTTATTGGTCACACCCCACTTTTTTCCATTCACCATGAAACCAACAACGCATTCGCTTGGTCTAGTCTGAGAAGAAGGCTTGCTGAAAATAAGGACGGGCAATGCAAAAACGTTTGATACTTCTATTCTGCTTGGTTTTTCCGCTGGTTAGCCAAGCGGCCCCCAAAGCAGAGTATTGGGCAATGTGGGATGCGCATAACCCTGACAGCCAGGCGACCTTCACTCATCACAGCTGGCAAGTATTACTGGATAAGTATTTGCAACCTCAGGGGCAGCACACCTTATTTAACTATGCGGCGGTCACCGAGGCTGACAAGAAGGCTCTCGATCATTATATCCGCATGCTCACCGCGCGCGACCCTCGCACGCTGACCAAAAACGAACAATACGCGTATTGGGTTAACCTTTACAATGCGGTCACGGTGACGCTGATTTTGGAGGCCTATCCAGTCCGTTCGATCACCAAACTCGGTGGGTTATTTAGCTTTGGCCCTTGGGATGATGAAGTGGTCACGGTGGCAGGAGAGCCGCTTACCTTGAATGATATTGAGCACCGTATTCTGCGCCCGCTATGGCAAGACCCGCGTACCCACTATGCAGTCAATTGTGCCAGTTTAGGCTGCCCAAACCTGCAACCCAAGGCCTTCCAAGCAAACGCGCTTGAGGCGCAGCTCGAGCAAGCCGCCTACACCTTTATTAACAGTGACAAAGGCGTGAGTCAGCAAGGCGATCAGTGGCGGCTTTCTTCTATCTATAAGTGGTTTGAGGCTGACTTTGGTGGCGATAAGCAAGGCGTGATCGCTCACATAAACCAGTATCGCGATATTCCATTGCCACAAGAGGTAACATTGGAATACGACTACAACTGGGACCTTAACCAACTCGGCAACTAAAAGGCTTGGTTAACCCTAAGCCAATCAGTACAATGGCCTCGTACTCATTGGGGAGCCTCACGGCTGAGATTGCGCACCGCGCTAGACCCATCGAACCTGATCCAGCTAACACTGGCGTAGGGATTGAGACTTGATGTTGTCATCAACTTGCCTCAACACCCACGCCCAACTTAGGAGCGTGCTGTGAAAGTTTTTACCTCTGTTCTCACTCTGGTTGCTTTATCGCTATTATCACTGGGTGCCCGTGCCGCGGACCCACTGACCGTGTACACCTATGACTCCTTTATTGCTGAATGGGGGGCTGGGCCTAAAATTAAGGCGAAGTTTGAACAGCAATGCGATTGCCAACTTGAATTCGTCTCTCTCGATGATGGCGCCGCCTTGCTCAATCGCCTGCGCATTGAAGGGGAAACCACCAAAGCCGATATCGTGCTGGGTATGGATACCAATTTAATGAAAGAAGCCGAGCGTAGCGGCATTGTCGCCGAGCACTCGGTCAATACTGAGCGCCTGCAAGTGCCTGGTGGTTGGGATAACAACTACTTTATCCCCTACGATTACGGCTACTTTGCCTTTGTGTATGACACCACGCGTTTACTCGATCCGCCCAAAAGCCTCAAAGCCTTGATTGAAGAACGTGACGACATCAGTGTGATTTACCAAGATCCGCGCGTATCAACAGTGGGCCAAGGCTTAATGCTTTGGATCCAAAAAGTGTATGGCGACAACAATCAACAAGCATGGCGCGAATTGGCTGACAACACCATCACTGTGACCAAAGGTTGGACCGAAGCGTACAACATGTTCCTTAACAAAGAAGCCGACATGGTGCTTTCTTACACCACCTCGCCAGCCTATCACCTGGTTGCCGATGATGACGACCGCTTTGCCGCCGCCATGTTTGAAGAAGGCCACTACATGCAAATCGAAGTGGCCGCTAAATCAGCCTATACCGATCAACCGGAACGTGCAGACGCGTTTTTACAATTTATGCTCAGTGATGCGGCTCAGTCTGAGATCCCAACCACTCAGTGGATGTACCCGGTTACTGATGTCAACTTACCTGACGCTTTTTATACCTTAGATAAGCCGGAAGAAAGCTTGCTATATCAACCTGATGAAGTGATGGGCAATCGCCAACAATGGGTACGTGATTGGCAAACGGCGTTGGTTGAATAACCTTCATGCTCAACCCCTCTCGAACCTGGCCGGGCAGTATGGCGGCCAGCCTGGTTGTGGCTTTGATTGGCAGCGCGCTATGGGCGCTGTTCTCTCACAGCCACGACCTAGCGCTCACCGCGTTGTGGCAAGATACCTATCTGCGCCATGTCACCTACTTTAGCTTTAAGCAGGCCACTTTATCTGTGGTGCTCAGCGTTGGGCTTGCGATACCCGTCGCCCACGCACTGTCTCGCCGACAGTTTCCAGCCAAGGCATGGCTACTTAAGCTATTCGCCATGACCTTAGTACTACCGGTATTGGTGGGTGTATTTGGCTTGGTTGCCATCTATGGCCGCAGCGGCTGGATTGCGCAAGCCTTTGCGCATTTTGATGTGGCTATGCCGTTTTCTATTTATGGCTTAAGCGGCATTTTGCTCGCTCATGTGTTTTTTAATCTGCCTTTTTCTGCCCAACTCATGGTGCAAGCTTTAGAGGGGATCCCCGCTGATCAGCGTCGTCTCGCCACCCAGTTAGGACTTAAGGGCTGGCAACGTTTTAAGCACCTAGAATGGCCGTATTTACGCCAAAGCTTGCCCCATATCATCGGGCTAGTGTTTATGTTGTGCTTTACCAGCTTCGCCACCGTGATGGCACTGGGTGGCGGACCGAAAGCTACCACAATAGAGTTGGCCATTTACCAAGCCATTCATTTTGATTTCGATTTACAAACGGGTGCTGTCCTTGCGCTGTGGCAAATGCTGTTGTGTGGCGCCATCGCATTTACCGTGCAAACGTTAACGCGCCCGCTGCCGAGTACGCCCAGTGAAGTACTGCCTCTTCCCGCCTCTTTGGATAGCCGTGCTGCCAAATGTTGGGACAGTCTATGGATTGGCCTCGTTTTGCTACTGGTTTTACCGCCACTGGGTGTGGTGATTGCTCGGGGGCTGAATCCCAGCGCATTAGCTGTGCTCAGCGATAGCGCACTGTGGCAGGCAACAGTGCACTCACTGGCCATTGCCTTTGGGGCAACCAGCTTTGCCTTTGTGCTCGCAGCCGCAGTGATCCTCGCTAGCCGCCACTGGCGGTTGCATGGGCGCAAAAAACAGGCGGATGGGATAGAAACCCTCGGGGCGATTATTTTGGTGGTACCGAGTATTGTCCTCAGTACCGGACTTTTTTTGCTGTTTCGCCAGTTTAGCGACGTATTTAGCTTGGCGCTGTGGCTGGTGATGGCCGTGAACGCCCTGATGGCCCTGCCTTATCTCATCAAAGTATTAAGTGCTCCCGCGTTTCAAGTTGCCCAGTCTTACCATAATCTGTGCGCCACCTTAGGCGTAAGGGGCATCACCCGTTTACGTCTGATTGAGTGGGACTGTTTGCGTGCACCTATTGCGCGCGGTGTCGCGGTGAGTTTTGTGTTATCGATGGGTGATCTCAGTGCGATTGCCCTATTTGGCAGCCAAAACTTTCAAACTCTGCCCCTGTATTTATTCCGCTTAATGGGCAGTTACCAAATGGAAGCCGGCGCTGCCGCGGCGATGCTGTTACTGCTCACAAGTTTGGGGTGTTATGCCCTGCTTACGCGCCTTATTCAATGGAGACAAGCATGCTGACGCTTTCTAGTGTCCACTATCGTTACCAGCAAGATTGGATGACCTTTGATGCCAAAATAGCGCCGGGGGAGATTGTGGCTGTGCTCGGCCCCAGCGGCGCGGGTAAGAGCACCTTATTATCCTTGATTGCCGGATTGATTGCCCCAGATAGTGGCGAGATTGCTATTAATGGCAAGCCAGTGACAACAACCCCAGCGCACCAACGCCCCTTGTCTATCTTGTTTCAAGAGCACAACGTCTTTACCCATTTGTCGGTATTCGACAATATGGCGATAGGTTTATCACCATCACTGAAGCTAACCGCCTCCCAGCGTGACAGCATCCACCGTGCGGCCCACGCCGTCGGTTTAACAGACTATCTGTCACGTCTACCTGGGCAACTATCGGGCGGCCAACGCCAGCGCATCGCGTTGGGTAGAAGCATCGCACGCAACCAACCCTTATTGTTGCTCGATGAGCCCTTTTCGGCACTCGATCCTGCGCTAAAAAAGGACATGCTGGCGCTGGTCAAGCGTACCGCCCAAGAGCAAGGCACAACGGTGGTGATGGTGACTCACCATCCCGAAGACGCCCAAGCCATCGCCTCTGAGTTTCTTTATTTGGATAACGGGCAAGTCCGCCTGCATTGTCCTGTCGAAACCCTCGAGACCCCGCCCGCGATAATGCAAGGTTATATGGGCAAGACGGACGAAGAGTGATGGGTGGCGCCACTTGGATTGACTTCTATACTAAGGAAAACACGGAAGATTCCAAGGAGGCGCCCAGTGGCCGCCAGCAGCATAAAAATCCTCGATTCCATTGTCGATTTCACCGCTAAAACAGAAGTCGACGCGATCACCAAAAGCTTGCTGACCTCAATTACCGAGCTTACCCCAATAAGCGAGGTTGTGCTGCTCGATTACTGCTGTGACATGCAGCCTGCCTTTACCGTACTCGGCACCAACGACAATAGTGCCTTTCAGCAAGAAAACATTCATCAAATTGATGCCCTGCTTGATGAGTGCCTGGCGACACAAGCGGTCACTCAACACTACGCCAATGATCATGTATTGATTGCCGTTCCCATTTATTATGAGAAAGAAGAAGGTGTCAGCGGGGTTTTATGCGGTCGCGCCAAAAGCCTTAGCAAGGACCAACGCGCACTCGTCGCTGGACTAACGCGTATCTATGAAAACTATCAGCAGATTATCATGGCCAGTGAGCGTGATAGTTTCACCAGCTTATTTAATCGCAAAGTCCTCTCTAAAAAGCTGGATCTTATTTGTGATCGCTTAGCGCGAAGTGAGCCTTCCCCTGCCAGCGAAAATGGCAGCGCCCTTGTTCCTTGGGTGTGTATCTTCGATGTTGATCACTTTAAGCAAATTAATGATAACTTTGGCCATGTTTTCGGTGACGAGGTCATCTTGTTACTTGCCTCGCTGATGCGCCAGACTTTTTCTTCACAAGACACCTTGTTCCGGTATGGCGGCGATGAATTTGTGGTGCTGTTTCAGCCGTGTACTCGCGCCATGGCAGAGCAAAAAGCCAATACCTTTATTGCTAATGTCAACGCGCGCGATTTTGGTGCCGCCCAAACCGTGACGATTTCCATGGGGGCAACGCAGATTGAGCGAGGGCAACTGAGCACCAGCACCATCTTAGGCAATGCCGACCAGGCGCTCTATCACGCCAAACAAAACGGCCGTAATCAGGTCGCTTTTTATGATGACTTACTGCAATCTGGGGTGATAAAAACCTTTGTCGCCGAGGACGATGTTGAATTGTTTTAGCTCATGGATAAAGGTGACGGCCTGATGACCGCCACCTGATATCCACTACAAATTCTCTTCGGCAAACTCCGCTAAGCGACTGCGCACCACGCCATTGAGGTACACACACGCACTGCCTTCAAAGTTTTTAAACCGCTCAACAATATAGGTCAGCCCAGATGTCACTGGGGTCAAATACGAGGAATCGATTTGCGCTAAGTTACCCGAGCACACTAACTTGGTACCCTCTCCACACCGGGTGATAATGGTTTTAAGCTGAGAGGCAGTCAGGTTTTGGCACTCATCCAAAATGACAAACGCGTTTTGAATCGAGCGGCCACGCATAAAGTTAATCGATTTAAACTGCAGGTTGGCTTTCTCCATGATGTACCGCATCGAACCATCGGTGCACTCATCATGCATATGCAACGCTTCCAGGGTATCAGTGACAGCCCCCAGCCAAGGCAACATTTTTTCCTCTTCAGTGCCCGGCAAAAAGCCGATCGACTCGCCAATATCTGGGGTATTGCGGGTCACGATAATCTTGTCATACATCCCTTTCTCCACCACCTGCTCAAGGGCTGCAGCCATCGCCAAAATGGTTTTACCACAGCCTGCGGGACCGGTGAGGATCGCCAAGTCAATACTCGGATCGAGCAACGCATCCATCGCCATGCCTTGGTAAATATTTTTCGGTTTCACATCCCACGCGGCGCGATGCATCAATCGCTCTCGGCTCAGATCTTTAATCACCGCTTTATCGCCATCAATGGCTTGCACTCGCGCGGCAAAATCGTCGCTTTCGTCCAACAGGTATTGGTTCACAAACGGCGTATCGAGAAGCTCAGAGGGCAACGTATGTAGGGTCTCTGTGCCATAGGCTTGACTATTGCACTCCCCTACTTTGTCCCAAAAGCTACCTGCAAATTGGTGGAACCCCTTGGTCAGCAAACGCACATCATCAATCAGCTGGTCAGTACGATAATCTTCTACATACATCACCCCCGCCCCTTTGGCGCGCAGGCGCATATTGATGTCTTTGGTTACCAACACCACTTTACGTGGCGAGCGTTTGGTTTGCAGATATAACACCGCATTGAGTATTCGATTATCACCCGCTTTATCAGCAAAGGCATGGACAGTTTCTTTGATCTCAAAATCAGCGAGAATCGATACGGTGCCCGTCGCATCGCCTTTACCAACGGCAATGCCCTCGCCAATTTCGTCAGGCGTGGCCTCTTTAAAAATATCTTCCAAGGCACGGATCGCCACACGCGCATCACGTGAGACATCGCGCTTGCTATCTTTAATTCGGTCAAGTTCTTCGAGGACAGTCATGGGGATCACGACATCGTGTTCTTGGAAAGAGTAAATCGAGAAAGGCTCGTGGAGGAGAATATTAGTATCGAGTACAAACAGCTTCCGGTCGGCGTCGCCCATAGGCACCTCCTGTGTCGGCAGTTCACTGTCTCGGTGACAGCGCTTAAAATAAGCGTAGACCTGGCCGTTGGGATGCGCCCAACTTGTTTTACCGCGCCAGCTCACGCTTTTATCTTTGCCGTCCATTAATGACGTTTGTATGTCAGCGTGACCTTTGATGAGATTCGTTGAGTTTCATCGTGACCCTCCTCACAAGTTCGAGTACTATTGGCGGCCAATTTTTTCAGTGCCACACTGAATAGCAGAGTATTTAAACGACGCTGTATTGAATAGCGTCGCGTCTTTCGACAATCGAGTTAATTCAGAGGTTTTCCCCTATGTCATTTGCGCTTGGACAACGTTGGATCAGTGATACGGAACATGATCTTGGACTCGGCACTGTGGTGTCCGTTGATGGCCGTACCGTGACCCTAATGTTTCCTGCTAGTGATGAAACACGGCTGTACGCCAGCCACGATGCGCCCGTGACTCGGGTGATGTTCAATCCCGGCGATGAGGTGGAAAGCCACGAAGGCTGGACCATGAACGTCTCTCGCGTTGAGGAAAACGACGGGGTATTAACCTATTACGGCCAGCGTACCGACACAGGGGAAGATGAGGTTGCACTGCGTGAGATCTTGCTCAGCCACCAGATTCGCTTTAACAAGCCGCAAGACAAACTGTTTGCTGGCCAGCTCGATCGTATGGACCGTTTTGCCCTGCGTTATCGTGCGCTGACCAATCAGCATCAGCAACTGCGCAGCCCATTACGCGGTTTAACCGGCATGCGTGCCGGCCTGATCCCCCATCAGCTTTACATTGCCCACGAAGTCGGTCGCCGCCATGCACCGCGCGTACTGCTCGCCGATGAAGTGGGGTTGGGAAAAACCATTGAGGCAGGCATGATCATCCACCAGCAAGTGCTGGCGGGTCGTGCGGAGCGTGTGCTGATAGTGGTGCCCGAAACCTTACAGCATCAGTGGCTGGTGGAGATGATGCGCCGCTTTAATCTGCATTTCTCGATTTTCGATGAAGAGCGCTGTGTGGAAGCCTTTGCCGACTCCCCCAACCCATTTGATACCCAACAGTTGGTGTTGTGCTCACTCGAGTTTCTGCGCAAAAACCGCCGCCGGGTCGAACAAGTGTGCGATACCCACTGGGATCTATTGGTGGTCGACGAAGCCCACCACCTGACGTGGGCGCCGGATGCGCCAAGCCGCGAATATCAAATTATTGAGAGCATCGCTGAGCACACCCCTGGGGTATTGCTGCTCACCGCAACACCAGAGCAATTGGGCCAGCAAAGCCATTTTGCCCGCTTGCGCCTGCTCGACCCCGATCGCTTCTATGATTACGATGCCTTTGTTGAAGAAGCTCAACAATACGCGCCTGTGGCTGAGGCGGTGGAAGCGTTGCTGAGCGATACGCCACTGACCGACGCGGCACAAGCTGGGATACGTCAGCTATTGCAGCACAAGGAGCTGTCAGCGCGCTTAGTCCAAGTGCACAGTGACGACGCAGAAGAAAAAGCTCAAGCACGCCAACAACTGATTGATGATCTGATGGACCGCCACGGCACTGGACGCGTATTGTTCCGTAACACCCGAGCGGCCATTAGCGGCTTCCCCCGCCGTCACCTCCATATGCACCCGCTCGCTCTGCCGAGCCAATACCAAACCGCTATGCGGGTCGCTGGCATGATGGGCAGCACCGGCTCAAGCGAACAAAAGGCCGTGCAAAACCTATACCCAGAAGATATCTATCAACAGTTTGAAGGGGACAGCGCGAGCTGGTGGGGCTTTGACCCACGTATTGATTGGCTACTGGATTACTTAAAAGCCCACCGCAGCGAGAAGGTGCTAATTATTTGCTCGCGTGCGCAAACCGCACTGACCCTGGAGCAAGCGCTGCGTGAGCGCGAAGGTATTCGCGGGACTGTATTCCATGAAGGGATGTCGATTGTAGAGCGTGACAAAGCCGCTGCTTACTTCGCCCAAGAGGAAGGGGGCGCGCAGGTCTTGATTTGCTCAGAAATTGGATCGGAAGGGCGCAACTTCCAATTCGCCCATCAGTTAGTGATGTTCGACTTACCGATGAACCCCGACTTACTTGAGCAGCGTATTGGCCGTCTTGACCGCATTGGTCAGACGCAAGATATTGCCATTCATGTCCCCTATCTTGAAGGCACGGCTCAGACGATTTTGGCGCGCTGGTATCACGAAGGCCTCGATGCGTTTGAAGATACCTGCCCAACCGGCCGTGCGGTATTTGAACAATATGGCGAAACCTTGTTAACGCTGCTCGCGGCCAATCAACAGGATGAGGCGCTGTCGGCGCTGATCAGTGACAGTGCCGTGATGAATCAGCGCTTAAAAGCAGACATGGAAGAAGGCCGGGATAAGCTACTCGAAATGCACTCCCACGGTGGGGAGGCCGCTAACCAACTGGCAAGTACCATTGCCGATCAGGATGGCGACACTAACTTGGTCACCTTCACCTTGGGGCTGTTTGATACCATCGGTGTTAACCAAGATGACAAGGGCGAGAATGCCTTAGTGGTTAAACCGTCTGAACACATGATGGTACCCAGCTACCCAGGACTGCCTGCCGATGGCTGCACCATCACCTTTGACCGCGATACCGCATTGAGTCGCGAAGATGTTCAGTTTGTGTCTTGGGAGCATCCGATTGTTCGAGGCGGCATTGATTTGCTGCTGAGCGAAAACATCGGCACCACCGCGGTGTCACTGCTCAAAAACAAGTCACTGCCAGTGGGCACCCTGTTTGTAGAGCTTATCTACACCATTGACGCCCAGGCGCCAAAATCGAGTGGTATCCACCGCTTTTTGCCGCAAACACCCGTGCGATTGCTGCTTGATGCCAACGGCAATGACCTGTCGGCCAATGTCGAGTTTGAAAGCTTTCATCGCCAGCTGAGCCCCGTTAACCGCCACCTTGGCAGTAAAATGGTTAACTCTGTACAAAGCCAGATCCACAATCTGATTGAGAAAAGCGAGCCACTGGCAGAAAAAGCTTTGGCAGACATTCAAGCCAGTGCGCACCAAGAGATGGTGGCGGAGCTCCAGCAGGCATTAGCGCGCTTGGAGGCACTGAAAACGGTCAATCCGAATATTCGTGATGATGAGCTAGACGCATTACGCGAGCAGATCAGCACCTTGTCGCACCATATTCAACATGCACAAATTGAACTCGACGCGCTTCGCCTTGTTGTAGTTAGCCACCAATAAACCAACGTGAGACGGGGCCTGATGGCCCCGATAAACCCTATGGCAATGACTGAATACCATCCACCGACAGACCCTTGGTTAGATATCCTCTATCAAGATGTGGATCTGGTGGTGATCAATAAACCGAGTGGCTTACTGGCCAATCCTGGTCGCAACCCTGAGCATTACGACAGCGCATGGTCGCGCGTAAAAGCCGAGTTTCCCTCCGCCGAGTTGGCTCACCGCTTAGACATGTCCACCTCAGGCGTGATGGCTTTTGCCGCCCACAAAGAAGCAGAGCGTAACCTCAAAGCGCAGTTTCGCGACCGCATCCCCACCAAGTTGTATTATGCGGAAGTGTGGGGGCAACCAGAAAAACATGATGGCATTATCGACTTACCGTTAATTTGCGACTGGCCCAACCGCCCTCGCCAAAAAGTGTGTTTTGAGCATGGTAAACCCTCACAAACGCACTATCGCTGCTTGCACACCTTTTCCCAGACCAGTTTGATGGCCTTGTACCCACTGACTGGGCGCTCTCACCAGCTTCGTGTCCACATGCAGTCTTTGGGGCACAGCATTGTCGGTGATGAATTTTATGCGTGCCCAGACGCCCTCGCTCATGCGCCACGGCTTCATCTGCATGCCGCCGAGCTCAGCCTGTTGCATCCAGCGACCGGAGAGACCATGCATTTTCAGGCACCCTGCAATTTTTACCCCACGATGCCCGATAAACGCTTAGTGAGTGACTATCAGCTGGCCGCACCGCTTACGACCACAGCGACGGGCGCATAAGCCAGCTAGCTGAAACCATTGCACAATATCGCGATATCTCGCACCCTAGAGCCATGGATTGAGACACGGAGATCAACATGGCTCAGCACGACCCCACTCACATTGTCTTTCTCGACCGCGATACCATTCCGGCGCATATTGTTCTGCCCACGCCCCGCTCTCCACATCACTGGCAGGCGTACGGTAAAACTGCCCACAAGGATGTCATCGCTCGTTTACAAAAAGCCGATATCGCTATCACTAATAAAGTAGTGATCGATGAGACGGTGCTTGCCGCCTGTCCTAACCTCAAACTGATTGCGGTGGCCGCGACTGGGGTGAACAATGTCGACTTAGCCGCCTGCCAAGCCCGTGGGGTGCAAGTGTGTAACGTACAAGGTTACGCGACTCAGTCAGTGCCTGAGCATGTCATCGCCATGACTTTTGCCCTTAAGCGACAACTGCTCGGATACCATCAGGACGTGCAAAACGGTGAATGGCAAAAGCAAGGACAGTTCTGCTTTTTCACCCACCCTATTGGCAGTGTGGCCGGCAGCACATTGGGGATCATTGGAAAAGGCGCATTGGGGGAGGCCGTCGCACAACTTGCGCGCGCAGTAGGAATGAAGGTAGTTTTTGCCGAGCACCGTGGGGCACAGGCATGCCGGCCTGGTTATCTGCCTTTTGAACACGTGCTACGCCAAGCCGATGTGCTCTCATTACATTGCCCACTCACCGATAACACCCGTCATCTTATCGACCAAGACACGCTGGCGTTGATGCCGGAGCATGCCATATTGATCAACACCGGACGTGGTGGCCTAGTCAACGAGAAAGCTCTGCTACAAGCACTGGAAACCGGACAAATTGGTGGTGCCGGGCTCGATGTGCTGAGTGAAGAGCCGGCACCTAATACTCACCCACTGATCGCCGCATCACTGCCTAATCTATTGGTAACGCCCCATGTCGCATGGGGCGCAGATGAAGCGGTCAACCGTCTCGCCAAGCAGCTGATGGATAACATTGATGGCTTTTTGAGCGGCGCGCCACAACACACACTGATTGACTAGCGCACAAGCCCGCTACATATCGCGGGCTTTTTTCACCACGTCGTAGGCTTTTTGAATTTCTTGCGCCTTTTCTTTGGCAAGCTCCATCATTTCTGGCGGTAAGCCTTTTGCCATCAGTTTGTCGGGGTGGTGCTCATTCATCAGCTTGCGATACGCTTTTTTCACTTCTTGAGAGGACGCATTGGCATCGACCCCCAGCACATCATAGGCGTCATCAATCTCGCTTTGCCGTGGTGGTGCCCCCGGGCCATCGGCTTGATGCTGCCAGCCGCCTTGATAGCCTTGGCTAAAGCGAAACGAGGCTTCTTGCATCCGCAGGCGCTGCTCGAGTTGCTGGGCAGAAAAACCAAGCCCTTCGGCAATAATGTAAAGCAATTCTCGCTCTTTCGGGTGTAAGTCGCCATCAGCAAAAGCGGCTTGCACTTGCACTTCCAAAAAAAAGCTCAACAGATCGCGGCGCCCCTGACTTAAGGTGCGAATACTACTGAGGGTTTCATCAAGCGGAAAGTCGCTGTCTTTGCCTTCTCGGAACGCCTGCTGAGCTAATTGTCTGGCTTCACCATGAATCTGCATACGATCCATGAGCAAGCTTGCCAATTGAATTTCCTGCTGCGTCACCTGCCCTTTGGCTTTGGCGATATGTCCCATCACCGCAAAAGTACCGTGGAAAAAAACACGTTGCGCTTGCGGGCCCTGGGCACCAAAACCGCCGAAACGCGCGCGCGGTTTCGCTTTATCAAACTGATGGCCTAAGAAAAGGCCAAGAAGAAAACCGATTGGGCCTCCCAACAATGTGCCGAGAATTGCACCAATTACCTTGCCATTTAGTCGCATGCCATGGTCTCATTGCTAGTTTCACACCCTGAACATTTACAGGTGATGCCGGGCGTAAATTGATTTATGATAATCGCATTTTGCAGCCAAAGCATACTGATGCGTTGCCTTCGTGTACACCACGCTATCAGATAAAACAGGAATGTCTTCTTCAATGTCACCGACTGCACGTAGCTTTTTAGCCACCATGATTAGCCTGGCGCTTTATGGCCCAGCCCTTGTTTTTGCTAATGCGGAATCATCCGACGAACCTTGTCCTGATAGCGAGGCGCGCTGTATTCCAGCGAGTGAGCAAACCCAAGATGTGAACAATGCGCCTATTCGCGTGGTGGCAGACCGCGCTGAAGCGCAAACCAATGAAAAAGCAATCTACAACGGCAATGTCGAGGTGACCCAAGGTCATCGTAAAATGACGGCAGATACCGCGACCTTGCGCGATCCAGAACGGATCGTCACCGCACAAGGGGACGTGGTGTTTAATGACGGCCAGATGATGGTCACGTCCGACTATCTGCAAGCCAACTTGGAAAATGAAGACACCACGCTCAACAATGCACAGTATAAAATGCTGTGTACCCCAGGGCGTGGTGAAGCCAAGCGAGTATTTAAAAACGGTACCACCTTTTATGAGCTGGAAGATGGCACCTATACCACCTGTCCGGACGAAGATAAAAGCTGGCGTTTTTCTGCCTCTAAGATAGAAAAAGAAGATAGCAGCCTATTTGCTGATCTTTATCACCCTCGGTTTGAGGTGATGAATGTGCCGATTTTCTACCTGCCTTACCTGCGGGTGCCGGTTGAAGATGGTCGTTTGACTGGTTTTCTATACCCATCAGTCTCTTGGAGCGACCGTGATGGTATCGAGATGGAAACGCCATTTTATTGGAATATCCATCCGCAACTGGATGCCACGATCACGCCCAAATATATGTCTGAGCGCGGCGTTCAACTCAATACCAATATTCGTTACCTTACCCCACTCGGCTCAGGCTCGCTGTACTCCGAATATCTGCCTGATGATCAGCGTAACCCAGAGCTCGATGCACGCTGGGGCTTTAACTGGACACACAGCGGCGTACAGGGCCACTGGCGCTACCAAGCTGATTACAGCAAAGTCAGTGATATCAGTTATTTCCAAGATATTGACTCGGACGTGGGTAAACGAGAAGACAATACTCTGCTACAAACCGGTGAAATCAGCTACCGCGGCTTAGATTGGAACAGCACTGTGCGCGTGCGGGACTTCCAACCACTCACAGAAAACACCAGCGTGTATCGTTTGATGCCGCAAGTAGACTTTAACTACTACGCGCCGCAAGTCATGCCCTGGTTAGATGTGAGCGTCCCCGCACAGTTTAGTGTGTTTGCCAATGACGACCCAGATAAACCCGAAGCGACGCGCACACATCTCGCTCCGACCTTGACCATGCCCTTTACGCGTCCATGGTTTAATGCCACCGCGGAAGCCAGCATGCTCTACACTCACTACGACCAACGTTTTGATGATGCTACGCCGGACGCTGAGTCCACGGCGACCTTGAGTAAATCGGTGGAGCGTAAAATCCCAACTGTGCGCTTGCATTCAGGGCTTGTGCTAGAACGTAACTTTTGGGCAATGGGGGGGCACTTTAGCCAAACCATCGAGCCTCAAGTGCAATATTTGTACATCAAAGATGTGGAGCAAGGGGATATTTATAACCCGGTTAACTTCAGTGGCGGCGGTTACGATACCGCACGCTTACAAACCGACTACTATGGGTTATTCCGCAGCAATCAGTTTAGCAGCATTGATTATATTAACCCGGCTAACCAGCTGACCTACGGGGCGACCACCCGTTTTTACGACGGTGGCTACAAAGAGCGACTCAATCTCTCGTTCGGGCAGATTTATTACTTTGATCAACCCTCCAACCAAGACGCAGACACCTTTGACTATTCGTCTTGGGCGCTCGAAGGGGAAGCCAATATTGATGACTACCTGTTTTTACGGGCATCCATGCAATATGACAGCAACCTCAGCGAAATGCAGTTTGGTAATGCTATTGCCGAGTATCGCCACCAACAATTCTACGCGCAAACCAGTTATCGCTACGTAGCCCAAGAATACATTGAGTCTACCTTGCCGAACCGCGATATCAGTGCACTCACCGATGACGGCCTGTCCCAAGCCGGTGTGGTCACGGGCTTTCCGCTGTGGGGTGGCCTGAGTTTTAAAGGCCAATACTGGCGCGATCTAACTCAAGATGTGATGCTAGAAAACCAGTTTAGCCTGACCTATCGCTCTGATTGTTGGGTGGTTGGCTTGAGCTATAACGAGTACTTACTTTCGCGCTCTGATATTAATACAGACCCAGAATACGACAACAACGTCACCCTCTCGTTTAGCCTATTGGGGCTGGGCGCTGACAGTGGCTTTAACTTCAGTACGGACTCAGGTAACGCCTTGGGTTATCGTAATCCGTTTGCGCTGAAGAACTAACCCGCCATATTGTGGTCTGGACTGTTGAACCTATGAAAAAAAGTGGACAAAGCATGAACAAATGGAGTCACGCCCTCATCACTGGCGTTTTAGTGTTGCTGACCCCTTTAACACAAGCGGCGCCGAAAGCACTCGATCGCGTGATCGCAGTGGTCAATGACGGCGTGGTATTAAAAAGTGATATGGCGGCGATGCGTCGCACTGTTACCCTTAATGCCGCCGACCGCGAGTTGCCACCGCAAGATGTACTTGAAGAGCAGATGCGTGAGCGGCTGATTATCGAAGAGCTACAACTGCAAGAGGCTAAACGCTTAGGGATCCAGATAGACGATAGCCAGCTGCAACAAGCCATTGAAAACATTGCTAAGGAGCAATCTGTCAGTGTGCAAGCCCTGCGCGAAAAAATGGCCAAGCAAGGTGTCGCGTGGGCGCAATACCGTGAACAAGTGCGTCGTGAACTCACCATTTCTGAGGCACGCAATGCACAAGTACGTCGCCGTATTAGCATTTTACCGCAAGAAGTTGAGACGCTGGCCAGCCAGTTAAATGAGCAAAAGATGCAAAAGGTGAAGTACAAGCTTTCACACATTCAGCTCAAATTGGACGACGATGCCAGCAAAGCTGAGCGTGAAAGCGTGAAAAAGCAAGCTCACCGCCTGGTCGATACCCTACGCCATGACGGTAATATTGCCGAGCTGGCAATGGAGTACTCCAAAGGCCCTAAAGCGCTCGACGGTGGTGATTGGGGCTGGTTGCGACTAGAGGAAATGCCGACCATTTTCGCCGACCAGATCACCAACCAAGGTAAAGGGGCGATCATTGGTCCATTTAGAAGCGGCGTGGGTTTTCACATACTCAAAATTGATGATGTTCAAGGACTAGAAACCGTCGCCGTCACCGAAGTGAAAGCACGTCACATCCTGATCAAGCCATCGATTGTACTCAGTGATAAAGGCGCGCAAAAAGAGCTTAACAAAATGGTCAGCCAAATCCAGCGCGGTGAGCAACGCTTTGCCGATCTTGCTAAACAATACAGCGACGACCCAGGCTCTGCGGTCAATGGTGGCGACCTAGGGTGGTCAACCACTGATGCTTATGTACCCGCCTTCAAGGCCAAAGTCGATGCCCTGCCAGAAGGGCAAGTCAGCGAGCCGTTTAAAACCGTACACGGCTGGCATATCGTCGAAGTTACTGATCGCCGCGAGGTCGATAAAACCGATGCAGCGGTGAAAAATCGCGCTTACCGCATGCTGTTCAATAGAAAATTCAACGAAGAGGCGCAAGCCTGGCTGCAAGAGCTACGCGCAGGGGCTTACGTCGAGGTGCTCACCGATGACAGCTGAGCGTATCGCGATTACGCCCGGAGAGCCTGCGGGCATCGGGCCTGATCTTGTCTTGGCCATGGCACTTCATGCCTGGCCACATCAGCTTGTCGCCGTCGCCAATAAGCAAATGCTGGCCGAGCGCGCCAATCAGTTAGGGTTGGCCATCAGCTTACGCGACTACGATCCCTGCACTGAACCGCAAGCACACAAGGCGGGCGAACTTATCGTCGCAGATACGCCGATTGGCGCAGCGGTGACCCCTGGTCAATTAGATGAAGCCAACGGCCGCTATGTGCTTGATACCCTGACCCGCGCCGCGGAAGGAAACATGAGCGGTGAGTTTGCCGCGATTGTCACAGGTCCAGTGCATAAAGGCATCATCAACCGTGCTGGGGTATCTTTTAGCGGCCATACTGAGTTTTTTGCCCAGCACGCCAATGTCAATCAAGTGGTGATGATGCTCGCCACTGAAGGGTTACGCGTCGCCTTGGTCACCACCCACATTCCATTGGCCTATGTCTCCAAGGCCATCACCCGTGAGCGCTTGCACGATGTGATCGGCATTTTGCATCAAGACTTACGCGAGAAGTTTGCGATTGCACACCCTCGTATTTATGTGTGCGGCCTGAATCCGCATGCTGGTGAAGGGGGCTGTTTAGGAACAGAAGAAATCGACACCATTGAGCCGGCGCTGGATGATCTACGCCAACAAGGGATGGATTTGGTCGGTCCCCTGCCCGCTGATACGCTTTTCCAAGAAAAGTATCTGCAAGATGCCGATGCTGTACTGGCGATGTATCACGACCAGGGCCTACCTGTGTTAAAATTCAAAGGATTTGGGCGCTCAGTGAATATTACCCTGGGTTTGCCTTTTGTCAGAACATCAGTAGATCATGGTACCGCACTGGATTTAGCGGGTACCGGTACGGCGGATACAGGAAGCCTGCGGACGGCCATCTCCCACGCCATTGAATTAGTAGATAGCAAGCATGAGCGATAAAGTCCATCAAGGCCACCGTGCCAGAAAACGTTTCGGGCAGAACTTCCTCAATGACCCTTATGTCATTGACGGTATTGTGTCAGCCATTAATCCCCAATCCGGCGAGAACTTGGTCGAGATTGGCCCAGGTCTCGGCGCGCTCACTGAGCCAGTCACCGAGCAAGTCGACCACCTAAACGTGGTTGAACTTGACCGAGATCTTGCCGCGCGCTTGCGCAGTCACCCTTTCATGGGCCGTAAACTCACGGTGCATGAAGCCGATGCGATGGCCTTTGATTTTGCCGAGCTTGCCAAGCAAGGCCCACTGCGGATTTTTGGCAATCTGCCATATAACGTCTCTACGCCGCTAATGTTCCATTTATTCTCTTTTGCCGACCAAGTGCAAGATATGCACTTTATGTTGCAAAAAGAAGTAGTGAACCGCCTAGCAGCCGGTCCTGGCACCAAAGCATATGGGCGTCTTACGGTCATGGCACAATACTACTGCCAGGTGATCCCGGTATTGGAAGTGCCACCGACTGCCTTTAAACCTGCACCGAAAGTGGACTCCGCGGTTGTGCGCTTAGTGCCACACAAAACCTTGCCACATCCGGTCACCAATTTGTCATGGTTAGAGCGTGTGTGTCGTGAAGGTTTTAATCAACGCCGTAAAACCATACGTAACTGTTTTAAGTCATTGGTTAGTGTCGATACATTGACTGAGCTTGGTATCGACCCCAGCTTACGTCCTGAACACATGACCTTGGCGCAGTTCTCCAGCTTGGCCAACTGGTTGGATGCCAATCACTCATCATAAACAGGAGCCTTGATTTGCAAGCCACTGAACAATCGCAATTCGAGATTCACGTCGCGACACAATATGTGGAAGACCAATCTGAGCCTGACAATGAGCGCTTTGTCTTCTCATACACGGTCACCATTAAAAACCGCGGCGACACCCCCGCACAGCTGATGCGAAGAAAATGGTTAATCACGGATGCCAACGGCAAAGAGCTAGAAATCGAGGGCGAGGGGGTAGTCGGTGAACAACCCAAGATTGCCGCGGGAGAAAAGTATACCTACACCAGTGGCACCATCATTGAGACGCCTGTGGGTGTGATGCAAGGCTTTTATACCATGCAAGATCAAGACGATCAGTCGTTTAAGGTCGATATTGCACCGTTTCGTCTCGCGCTGCCAAACATTCTCCACTAATCCCAACAGGGAGGCATATGGCGACCTATCTTGTCGGGGATATCCATGGTTGTGAGCGCACATTACGTGCGCTTCTCACTCAGGTCGATTTTTCCCCAGATAAAGACATCTTATACTCAGTAGGGGATTTGGTCGCACGCGGCCCCGATTCCCTCGGCGTGTTACGTTTCTTTTATCAACTCGGGGACGCAGCGCGCGTCGTCTTGGGTAACCACGATTTGCATTTGCTGGCGGTGGCTCACGGTATTAAGCCTGTTAAAGCCAAAGACAACACCCAACCTATTCTCGATGCGCCAGATAAAAAGTCGTTGCTTAGCTGGCTGTCTCAGCAGCCACTTCTGATGGATGTCGCCGCGCCAGACGGTGGCTTTTTGCTGACCCATGCGGGCATCAGCCCACAGTGGGACAAAAAGACTGCCGTCGCCTGTGCCAATGAGGTCGAAGCGATACTGCGCAGTGACGAGCAGCGCTGGTTACTGGAAAACATGTATGCAGACAGCCCCGATCAATGGGATCCACCACTGAGCGGCCTTGACCGTTATCGCTATATCATCAATAGCTTTACCCGCATGCGTTTTTGTTTCCCTGATGGTCGCCTGGACATGCAATGCAAGCTGCCGCCCAGCCAAGCGGCTGACAGCGGCTTATTACCCTGGTTTGAAGTACCTGAACGCCAACCACTTGATCAGGCGGTAGTTTTTGGCCATTGGGCGGCATTAAATGGCACCATCCAACCCAAGCTTTATGGGTTAGATACCGGGTGTGTCTGGGGCGGTAGCCTCACGCTACTGCGTTGGGAAGACAAAGCCTGCTTTACCCTCCCAGCAGAAAAAACATCACCTAAGCGCGATCCCAAACAGTAAAGGTAACAGGGTGGGCGTTTTTGTCATCCGCAGGGTGTGAGCCTACCTCTGTTTTCTTCCACCCTTCCCCCCATTGCGGGAAGCGGGTATCGCCGTCGACATCAAGATCAATAAAGGTAAGATACAAACGGTCAGCGCGGGGCAAAAATGTTTGATAAATCGTACCGCCACCAATCACCATGACCTCCTCATATTCGGCCACGGTTTCAAGCGCTTGCTCTGGCGAGCTCACCACTGTGACACCCTCTGGCTGAAAGTCAGGATCGCGACTGATCACAATATTCGGTCGCTTGGGCAGTGGGCGACCAATTGACTCAAAGGTTTTACGCCCCATGACCACAGGATGCCCTAAGGTAGTGCGCTTAAACCACGCTAAATCCGCCGGCAAATGCCATGGCATTTGGTTATTCTTACCAATCACTCGGTCGTGTGCCATTGCAGCCACTAAACTGACGCGCATTACAGGTGCCCTTTTTCTTAAATCACTGGACGGCGACGATAAAACAATAACCCCGGCATCGCAAGGCCAATGGCCAGGGCCGAGAGAATGAAACCCGCGGTAGTTAGGTTTTCAATCAGGCTCGCCCAAAGCGCCGGGCTATAGCCTTGATTGTTGATGGTTACCAGTGCAATCATCGCTTTAAACGCGTAAACGCCTGGGATCATCGGGATAATTGCTGCCACGGTAAACACCTTGGGATGCGCCAAAAAGCGTTGTGACCAGTAAACACCTAAAAAGCCAATTGTGGTCGCGCCTGCCAGCGTGGCCCACTCAATGGCGACACCAGACTCCATCAATAAAAAGCGTAAGCCATGGCCAACCGCGCCACCATAAGCACAATACTTAAGCGCTTTAACCGGCACATTGAACACCAATGCAAATCCCACCGCGGGGATCATGGCAAAGAACATGTCTTCTAGTAAGGCGAGCAATAAACTCATAACCACCCCCATGCTCCCACCAAATTCATTGCGCCGACAATCCCCAGCGCTGTCGCCAAGGTGAGTAAGGATGCCATCGTCCAGCGTGCGATCCCCATATCGACAAAGCCTTTAACCATGTCTGATACCGCGTTTATCAACGGATAGCCGGGTACGAGCATTAAGACTGATGATGCCATGATGAGGAAAGGTTCGTTGCCCCAATCCATAATGGTGCCCACACTGGATATCAAGGTTGTGACCAGCGCAGTGACGGCGAAGGTGAGAAGCGGATTGAAGTGACGATGGGCAATTAACTGGCGCACTCGCATGCCAGTGGCAGACGCCATAAACGTCAGTGCAAACACCACAGCATCGCCGCCCGCTAATCGACTGAAAGCCGCACACGACAAGCCTATCATCCCCACCACCAGCCAAGGCGGATAGCGAAAGGGTTCGATACGACTTAAGCGCTTGCGCACTGCTAAGGCATCGAGGATCCCTTTCTCGGCCAAAATGACCGTGCGTTGGATATCGGTCACCACTTTCATGTTGATCCCGCGATCGGGGCAACGTCTGGCGGTGGTAATACAATGACCTTGACTGAGCGTGGTGACCACCAAGGAGCTCGCTGATAACGCCAACTCAACGCTATCAAGTCCTAGCGCTCGCCCTAAGCGAATACTCACATCGCTGACGAGCTTACTTTCCGCACCATGCTGTAACAGTCGCTGCCCCACTTCAATCACTAAACGCGATATAGCACGTTGCTCTGGCTCGGTTAACCGCTTTCCCACCTTAAAAATCCCTCTTACATTGCCCTTATCTGCTCGCAGTATTCATTACCGACCCGTCACGGTCTTTGATGCAAATAAAGTTGCGATCAGATTATCGCCAAATCGGACATAAAAAAAGCCGCTACAGGCGTAACGGCTTTTTAGGATTAAGGCTTGTAGATGATCTCGACGTCGTAGTCGTCTTCGTTCCAATCATCCCAATCATCGTCGTCATCGCTTTGATTGAGCTGTTGTTCGTGGTGATCATCCCACTTGAACGCTACCGTCTCATCTTCCGGCTCAACCTCAGGTTTCGGCGCAGGTAGCGCCTCGATCGATGCCATCAGATCGTAAATAAGCGGTTGGACATTCGCTTTGTTAATCGCGGATATCGCGTAGTATTTGTCATCCCACGCCAGAGCTTCTAGCACACGATCAATTTGCGCCTGAGCCTCGTCTTCTGGCATCAGATCCACTTTGTTAAATACCAACCAGCGCGGTTTATCCGCCAGCTTTTCGCTGTACTGGTTCAGCTCATCAATAATGGTGAACGCGTTATCGACCGGATCGGTACCATCAACGGGCAGCAAGTCAATCATGTGCAACAACACACGACAGCGCTCCAGGTGTTTCAAGAAGCGAATACCCAGTCCCGCGCCATCAGCCGCACCTTCAATCAGACCAGGAATATCGGCCACCACAAAGCTCTTGTCAGCGGCTACACGGACCACCCCAAGGCTAGGCACTAACGTGGTAAAGGGATAATCAGCCACTTTCGGTTTTGCCGCCGACACCGCACGAATAAAGGTCGATTTGCCCGCATTCGGCAAACCTAACATCCCCACATCGGCCAACAACAACAGCTCCAAACGCAGCTGACGAACTTCGCCTTTGGTTCCCATGGTTTTTTGACGTGGGGCGCGGTTGACAGATGATTTGAAACGCGTATTGCCAAGGCCATGAAACCCACCTTTGGCCACCATCACTTTCATGCCATGCTGGGTTAAGTCGGCAATCACCTCGCCCGTGTCTTCATCAACAGCCCGGGTACCAACAGGCACATTCAGTACCAAGTCTTCACCGCGTTTACCGGTACAGTTACCGCCGCGACCGTTTTCACCACGCGCTGCAGAGTGAAAGCGCTCAAACTGATAATCGATCAGGGTATTAAGGTTTTCATCGGCGAGCAGATAGACATCACCACCATCACCGCCATCACCGCCATCTGGGCCCCCTTTAGGGACATATTTTTCCCGCCGGAAGCTGACAGTACCATTGCCTCCGTCCCCGGCATCGACGCGAATAATCGCTTCATCTACAAACTTCATGCTAACTTCTCCGCACCAATTGCTAAAACGTACGTTTATTGCAACTAGCCATATCCCAGATTAGTGAATGGCGATCTTATCGATCTTAGGATCATTTTTCTGCTTTGACCGACTTTCTGCGCTGCTCTATCAAACGCTCACTGACCAGTGATCACCAGACACAATAAAAAGCCCCGCCAAAAGGCAGGGCTTCAGAAATTCGCTTGGCGTTGAAGCTTATTCAGCTTCGATAGTAACGAATTTACGGTTATGACGACCTTTGGTCTCAAATTTCACTT
Organism: Salinivibrio sharmensis; assembly: GCF_001995985.1. Classification (GTDB taxonomy): domain Bacteria; phylum Pseudomonadota; class Gammaproteobacteria; order Enterobacterales; family Vibrionaceae; genus Salinivibrio; species Salinivibrio sharmensis. Next base: position 85,860 of record NZ_MUFC01000007.1, read on the forward strand.
TGCCATCAGACAGAGCGAATAGAGTGTGGTCTTTACCGCAACCTACGTTAGTGCCTGCGTGGAATTTAGTACCACGTTGACGAACGATGATGTTACCTGCTAGTACAGACTCACCACCGAAGCGTTTAACACCTAGGCGTTTACTTTCTGAATCGCGGCCGTTTTTAGTAGAACCGCCAGCTTTTTTGTGTGCCATCTCTTCTCTCTCCTACTCTTAAGCGCTGATGCCAGTGATTTTGACTTCAGTGAACCACTGACGGTGGCCCATGTGCTTGCGAGAATGTTTACGACGACGGAACTTAACGATATTCACTTTATCGCCGCGACCGTGAGTAACAACTTCTGCTGTCACTTTTGCACCGCTAACAAAAGGCGCGCCAACTTTAACGTCTTCGCCGTTTGCCACTAGCAATACTTTGTCAAGTTCTACACTTGCGCCAGTTTCAACGTCTAGCTTTTCCAAGCGAATAGTCTGGCCTTCGCTTACTCGGTGTTGCTTACCACCACTTTGGAAAACTGCGTACATGTTTTACTCCGCATTTCCGCACGGCCTGCTGCATTATTGAGCAACAAGGGGTGCGCATATAATCCATCAATAGGGCGCGAATTCTACGGCAGAATTTGATTTGAGGCAAGAGGGGAAAGCAAGAAAATTGGTGAAAAGGTGCTCAGCATTAATTCCCGCACATTTTCCCTGTGCGAGCGCTATCTCGTCGCCTGTCATCTGGTGTACTATGCCAAGCTAAATACCCGCTCTGGTGCCGATACTGACGAAGGTTTCACGCCATTCTGAACGTATTAACGTGCAATATTTCGCCTCTTGCTGCGAGTAAGTTGTGATTGATTTCGTTAGCTCGGCAGGCAAGTAACTAGGACAACGCCCGGATATATTCATGGATTTCAAATCAATCCAAGCCTTAATTAGTGATGACATGGCGCAGGTCGACCAAAAGATCCTCGCCCAGTTAAACTCTGATGTCGCGCTAATCAATCAGCTCGGCTTTTACATCGTTAACAGCGGTGGCAAGCGACTGCGCCCGATGCTGGCAGTATTAGCCGCTCGAGCCCTCGGCTATGACGGTGACAAACACACCACAGCTGCCGCGTTTATTGAGTTCATTCACACCGCTACCTTGCTCCATGATGACGTGGTCGATGAATCGGACTTGCGCCGTGGTAATGCAACCGCCAATGCCTTGTTTGGTAATGCGGCCAGTGTCTTGGTCGGTGATTACATTTACACCCGCTCTTTTCAAATGATGACCAGCCTGCGCTCGTTACGCATTCTGGATTTAATGAGTGAGGCCACCAATGTGATTGCCGAAGGGGAAGTATTACAGCTTATGAACTGTAACGACCCTGACACCACTGAGACCAGTTACATGCAGGTTATCTACTCCAAAACCGCGCGCTTGTTTGAATCTGCCACCCAGATTGGCGCGATTCTCAACGAAGCAGACGCAGACATGGAGAAAGCCCTCCAAGACTATGGTCGTTATCTCGGGACGGCGTTCCAGTTAATTGATGATGTGATTGACTACACCAGTGCTGACGATGAAATGGGTAAGCAAACGGGTGATGATCTGGCAGAAGGTAAACCGACGTTACCGTTGTTGCACGCGATGCAACACGGCTCAGAAGCAGAATCAGCGATGATTCGTACCGCCATTGAAAAAGGCAATGGCCGCGATAAACTCGAGGCAATTTTGGCCTGTATGGACGCTTGCGGCTCACTGGCCTATACGCGAAAACGTGCCGAGCAGGAATCGGAAAAAGCCATCCGTGCGCTCGATATACTGCCAGAGACCCCTTATAAACAAGCCTTAGTGGCATTAGCGCATTTAGCGGTTGACCGCAACACCTAAATCAATCGAAGCAGAAGCACTTCCGCCAAACTAAAAAGCGGCGCTGTTGCGCCGCTTTCCTCGTGAGAGTCGAATGCCTGCTATTTGGCCGCGAACTCTTCACCCATTTTGATATCTTTACGCAGCGTTTCTAGCATCTTGTCCATCGCTTGTTGCTCAAACGCGCTCAGCTCACCGATGCTCAAGATTTCTTCCACACCGTTTTTGCCCAGACGTACCGGTTGAGCGAAGAAGCGGGCATGCTGACCGTCGCCTTCCACGTAAGCACATTCCACCACGTTTGATTCACCTTGCAAGGCACGCACCAGCGATAGGCCAAATCGACATGCAGCCTGACCCATTGACAAGGTTGCGGAACCACCACCGGCTTTAGCTTCTACCACTTCGGTGCCGGCGTTTTGAATGCGTGGCGTCAAGGCTTCTACTTCTTCTTGGCTGAATGTCACGCCTTTTACTTGCGACAGTAGCGGCAGAATCGTCACACCCGAGTGGCCACCGATCACAGGGATCGACACGTCACGTGGGTCTATCCCTTTCAGTTCACCAATAAAGGCTTCAGAGCGGATCACATCCAGTGTCGTGACACCAAACAGTTTGTTTTTGTCATACACGCCTTTTGCTTTCAGCACGTCAGCGGCAATCGCCACCGTGGTATTGACCGGGTTCGTAATGATACCCACACACGCTTTTGGACACACATCAGCAATTTTTTCCGCCAAGGATTTAACAATGCCTGCGTTCACATTGAACAAATCAGAGCGATCCATACCCGGCTTACGGGCAACACCCGCAGAGATCAGTACCACGTCAGCCCCTTCCAGCGCTGGCGTTGGGTCTTCGCCGCTGTAGCCTTTAATGGTGACCGGCGTGGGGATGTGACTCAGGTCAACCGCCACCCCTGGGGTGACAGGTGCGATATCGTACAAAGCCAAGTCGGAACCGGCTGGTAAGTTGTTTTTTAGCAGTAGGGCTAGAGCCTGGCCAATGCCTCCCGCGGCGCCAATCACAGCAACTTTCATGTCGTTCTCCTTTCGATATTTCTTATAGTCCGGATCCGGTCCGGCTTCTGTTCGGGCACAAATCGCCCATCAATGGTGCGAACTGTTGCTTCATCATATGCCTGCCCCTACCCCCACTCAAGCCTCAGGCGGTGATGATCAGCCTAAGCTCTCATTTTTTCGTTATCCCTTACGCGTCGCATTTATTTGGTTTTGCGTCTCTTATTTGCAACAGTGATATTGTCGCCATTTTACACCCTCGGTGATTGCCCCTCGCTGCATGTATATGCAAAATAGCCACTCGTTTGTCATTGCGAGTCTGCCGTCATGCGTAACTCAGAAAAACAAGACCAATTGGTTCGAGCGTTTAAAGCGATCCTCAAAGAAGAAAAGTTCAGTTCTCAGGGTGAGATTGTCGAAGCCCTACGTGCTCAAGGATTTGAGGGCATTAACCAGTCGAAAGTATCACGCATGTTGACCAAATTCGGCGCGGTGCGAACACGCAACGCCAAAATGGAAATGGTCTATTGCTTGCCGATCGAGCTCGGTGTTCCCACCACCGGTAGTGCCTTGCGTGAGCTGGTGATGGAGATCGACTATAACGAAGCCGTGGTGGTCATCCATACCGGACCAGGGGCCGCGCAGCTTATCGCACGGCTTCTTGACTCATTGGGCAAGGCCGAAGGCATTCTAGGCGCGGTCGCCGGAGACGACACCATCTTCATCACCCCCACTCGAGGGACGAGCACAGAAGCCTTATTTGAGGCCGTGTGCGATCTGTTTGAGTATCATTATTGATTATCCTATCAGGCAGCGCGACGCCGCTGCCTGCATTGCCTCACCATTAAGCCGCTCACGCTTGCACAAAAGCGATAACATCGTTTTAATTTTTTGATACCCCTCTGTTACTATCAGCTTTTAGCTGCCACACACTGTTCACGCTTTTGTTAATCGTCAATTATACTGCGAGCGTAACAGTGGGCTGCCGACTGGCTGATCGCTTTTCACAGTGACGCAGCCGGGTATGCATTTCTCGGGACACTGTAGCCGCATCAGCGGTGCATATGATAATAAGGACAAACTGCATGACGAAGACACATCAATCGTCTCCTGATGTGCAAGACATGGTGGCGCAAGCAGATACAGGCGCTCGCTCACCGGATGGACTATCAGGACGTATTCTTTGGCTGGTACCACTTTGCTGGTCCCTTTTTCAGCTTTGGTATGCGTCGCCGCTACCTTTCGCGCTCGACTTTGGCGTTCTCAATAACACAGAAGCACGCTCGCTCCATTTAGCGTTCGCGATGTTTTTGGCCTACACCGCCTACCCCGCGCGAAAGACCTCACCACGTGATCGAGTGCCATTACTCGATTGGGTATTTGCCCTAGCGGGCAGTTTAGCCGCCGGTTATCTCTTCCTTTTTTATAATCAGCTCGCAGACCGTGCCGGCGCTTATACCTCGTTTGATATCACCGTTGCCGCCATTGGTATGGTTCTGATGCTCGAGGCAACACGCCGAGCCCTTGGCCCACCGCTAATGGTGGTGGCAGGTGTGTTCTTACTCTATACCTTTGCCGGCCCTTACATGCCGGACGTCATCGCTCACAAAGGCGCGAGCTTGAACAAAGCCATGTCACACTTGTGGCTGACTACTGAAGGCGTCTTCGGGGTGGCACTGGGCGTCTCTACCTCGTTTGTATTCCTGTTTGTCCTGTTTGGTGCCTTGCTCGACCGCGCCGGTGCCGGCGGCTACTTCATTAAAGTGGCCTTCTCACTGTTGGGCCATATGCGTGGCGGCCCCGCCAAAGCGGCAGTGGTGGCCTCTGGTTTATCTGGCCTTGTCTCAGGCTCGTCGATTGCCAACGTCGTCACCACCGGGACCTTTACCATTCCGTTGATGAAGCGTGTAGGCTTTCCAAGCCATAAAGCAGGGGCGGTCGAAGTTGCCGCCTCAACCAATGGCCAGCTCACCCCACCGATTATGGGTGCCGCGGCATTCTTGATGGTGGAATACGTGGGGATTTCCTACGTCGAGGTGATTAAAGCCGCGCTACTTCCAGCACTGATCTCTTATATTGCGCTGATTTACATCGTGCACCTAGAAGCCTGTAAAGCCGGCATGGAAGGCTTACCGCGCCGTCATACCAGCACGGTACTGCAAAAACTGTTCTCGTTCATGACGGTGTTTGTTGGCTTGTTAGTACTCAGCGCTGCGGTCTACTACGGTATCGGCTGGACCAAAGACGTATTTGGTGCCATGGCAACCGTGGTCATCGGTACCCTCACACTGATTGCCTATGTATTGTTGGTGCGTTACTCCGCCCAGTATAAATCGCAAGCAGCGGAAGACCCCGCAGCGGCCGATTTATCCGAGGTCCCCGAGCCCGGCCCCACCGTGCGTTCTGGCTTGTACTACCTGCTGCCCATCGGCGTGCTGGTATGGTGTTTGACCGTCGAGCGCTTCTCGCCAGGCCTCTCTGCGTTTTGGGCAACGGTGTTTATGATTTTTATCATTCTCACCCAGCGCCCACTCATTGCCTACTTCAACCAACGCACTAACTTTAAAGAAGAAATTCGCGACGGGGTGACGGATTTAGCAGAAGCCTTTGTCACCGGTGCACGCAACATGATCGGTATCGGTGTCGCCACCGCAGCGGCCGGGATCGTGGTGGGTACGGTCACCCTCACTGGCATCGGGTTGGTGATGACAGACTTCGTCGAGTTTATCTCCGGCGGCAACATATTCCTGATGTTGCTGTTTACTGCGGTGATCAGCTTATTGTTGGGGATGGGGCTACCGACCACCGCCAACTATATCGTGGTCTCTACCCTGATGGCGCCGGTGATTGTCACCTTAGGCGCACAGCAGGGGCTGATTATTCCACTGATCGCGGTGCACTTATTTGTGTTCTACTTCGGTATTCTGGCCGATGACACGCCCCCTGTGGGGCTGGCTGCCTTTGCGGCGGCGGCCATTGCTAAGTCGGATCCGATACGAACAGGTGTACAAGGTTTTACCTACGACATCCGTACTGCGATCTTGCCGTTTATGTTTATCTTCAACACCCAGTTGTTGTTGCTCGATCTCGATGGCCCCTTCCATCTGATTTTAACCATTGTGTCGGCGACCATCGCGATGCTGGCATTCTCTGCCGCAACACAAGGTTGGTGGATGACCAAAAACAAATGGTGGGAAACCGCCTTATTGTTATTGATTACCTTCTCCCTTTTCCGTCCAGGGTTTTGGTGGGACGAGGTGTACCCGCCGACCACCAGCTTCCCAGGCACAGAGATCACCCGTGTGGCAGAGCAGCTACCAGAAGGAAAACCGTTGCAGCTTGAAGTGGAAGGGGAAAACTTCTTTGGTGAGCAAGTCTCCAAACACGTGGTATTGCCCGTGGATCATAGCCTTGAGAGCGGCGAAGCCCGCATTAACGACACGGGCTTAATGCTTCGCGAGGAAGATGACAAGTTGTTGGTAGACATGATCCAATTTGGCAGTGACGCTGACAAAGCAGGTATTGATTTTGATTGGCAAATCAAAACAGTGACTATCGATAATGTCCGCCCATGGAAAGAGTGGGTGTTTGTCCCCACCCTCTTGCTATTGGCATTGTTGGGGTGGAATCAGCGCCGTCGTATTCGCCAAGCCTAATAACAGGGGGACGTGTTTAACACGTGCCCCTTTCTTTTATAAGAGCAAAGGATATCGCTATGTATAAACATATCTTGGTTCCCGTTGATTTGAACGACGAAAGCTTTGCAGATACTGCGGTGGATCACGCCGTTTGGCTCGCCAGCCAGTCAGGTGCCAAAATCCACCTGCTCACAGTATTGCCCGGCATTCACAATTCGATGGTCGCCTCTTACTTCCCTGAAGAAGCCGCCAATAAAATGAAACGCGATATGAAACGCAACTTACAAGGATTTGCGGATAAATATGTCCCCAAAGGCGTGGCCCGCCAAGTATCGGTTGAAGAAGGGAAGCCTTACAAGGGGATCATTAAAACCGCCGAGCGCATCGGCTGCGATCTGATTGTGATGCCAAGCCATAAGCGTTCACGTGTCAATAAAATGATGCTGGGCTCGGTCGCCGCCAAAGTGCTCGAAGGGGCGAGTGTCCATGTGATGGTGCTAAAACCTTAACCATAGGGTTCAGGCACGCCGATGCGTGCCTGAACATTGTTCACCGCTCGCGTTGATCATAGCCCCAGCGCGGCACCAAGGTTTGTTCTGCCCCCAAGTGGTCCAAAATGCGCGCCACCATAAAGTCTACGAGGTCGTCAATTGACTGAGGCTGATGATAAAAACCGGGCGCGGCGGGCATAATCGTTACCCCCATCTGTGACAGCTTGTGCATATTCTCTAAGTGCAAGGTCGAAAACGGTGTCTCGCGCACCACCAAGAGCAACTGTCCGCGCTCTTTAAGCACCACATCCGCCGCACGCTCGATAAGGTTATCGGACAACCCATGTGCAATGGACGATAGCGAGCCTGCCGAGCAGGGGCACACCACCATTTGCTTCGGCGCCGCGGACCCTGAAGCAACCGGCGAAAACCAATCCTCTTTGCCACATACCACCAACTTATCGGTGTGGCACTGTAAATGTTCCACTAACACCTTTTTCGCCGCGTCCGGCCCGGCGGGTAGCTTCAGACCATGCTCGGTCGCCAACACCACACGGGCGGCCGACGAGATCAGTAAAAAGACCTGATAATCTTGTCCAAGCAAGCACTCGAGCAAACGTAGCCCGTAGGGCGCACCGGATGCACCTGTCCACGCCAGTGTGATGCGTTTATCCGCCATAAACCGTCTCCTTACTCGCCAGTGCAGTTAGCAGCTTGTCGTGAATGCCACCAAAGCCGCCATTACTCATCACCAACACGGTATCGCCTGCTTGCGCTTGCTCACATAAGGCCGTCACCAACGCATCAATATCGGCATGGATATGGGCAGGCTGCGCGCAGCTGTCCACCACCGCTTCAAGCGACCAATCTAGCCCTTGCGGTTGATATAAGAACACCGCGTCAGCACGCGCTAATGACGCTGCCAAGGTGTCTTTATGCACACCTTGCTTCATGGTATTGGAGCGTGGCTCGAGCACCGCCAAAATACGGCCACTGCCCACTTTCGCGCGCAAGCCCTCAAGGGTCAGTCGAATCGCCGTCGGGTGGTGGGCAAAATCGTCATACACAGTGACACCGGCTTGCTCGCCGCGCCACTCAAGCCGACGCTTGGTATTGATAAATTTTTCGAGCGACTGGCAGGCCAAATCAGGTGTCACCCCCACATGACGCGCTGCCGCGATGGCCATCAACGCGTTACGCACATTGTGATCGCCAACCAAGTCCCAGCTCACCGTCGCCACGAGCTCACCGGCAAAGTACACGTCAAATTGGCTACCAGCCGGGTCTTTTTTCACGCTCTGCCACTGACCATCCGGCCCCGCATAGACGCATTCGCTCCAGCATCCCATGGCAAGCGTCTCTGCGACATTGGCATCGTCCGAGGGCGCAATGATTTGCCCAATCCCCGGCACAGTGCGTACCACATGGTGGAATTGTTTCTTAATCGCCGCCAGATCATCAAAAATATCGGCGTGATCGAACTCGAGATTGTTGATGACTAAGGTTTTCGGTTGGTAATGAATAAACTTAGAGCGCTTATCGAAAAACGCACTGTCATACTCATCCGCCTCCACCACAAAAAACGGGCTATCACCTAATCGCGCCGACGCGTTAAAGTTACTCGCCACTCCGCCAATCAAAAAGCCGGGGGCGTAGCCACAGTCTTCTAAAATCCACGCCAGCATACTCGCGGTGGTGGTCTTTCCATGGGTGCCGGAGACCGCGAGTACCCAGCGGTCTTGCAGGAGAAAATCATGCAGCCATTGCGGGCCTGACGTATACGGCAAGCCTTGATTGAGGACCGCCTCGACACAAGGGTTACCACGGCTCATGGCATTGCCAATCACCACCAAGTCTGGGGCGGGAGAAAGCTGAGCGGGATCATAGCCTTCAATAATATCGATTCCCTGAGACTCAAGTAGCGTGCTCATCGGGGGATAAACATGGCTGTCAGAGCCCGTCACCCTGTGCCCCAGTTGTTTTGCCAGCATGGCTGCGCCACCCATAAAAGTCCCGCAGATGCCTAAAATATGAATATGCATAGCCTTCACTGTATTGTTGATTGCCCTACCGTTTGGCGCAGGCGGTTATTATGCCTCGGATTAACGCTTGGGTCTTATCGCTTGCGCGCATCTGACATGGTTTTTATGTCGCGATCACACTTCCCTGGCCTGATTCATTTCTTCAGTACGATTAAAAAGTCACGAAGGCTAGAATAGCGGCGATTTCAAGAGGCAGCCCACTGCCCATGTATCCGATTGCACAAGAAAGACAGTTCATCATCATTAAGGATTGAGAATGCCCGACATTAAGACCCTCGGCGAGTACATTGTTGAGAAGCAACACGCGTTTCCGCACGCCAGCGGTGATTTATCTTCTCTTCTCGCCTCGATTCGTCTGGCCGCCAAGATTGTTAACCGTGAAATCAACAAAGCCGGCTTGGTCGACATTGCTGGCGCGATTGGCACGGAAAACGCGCAAGGTGAAGAGCAGCAAAAACTCGACGTCTATGCCAACGAAAAATTTAAAGCCGCGATGGAAGCGCGCGACCAAGTGTGTGGCGTCGCCAGTGAAGAAGAAGATGACGCGGTTATTTTTAATAAACAGCTCAACCGTAATGCCAAATATGTGGTGTTGATTGACCCGCTTGATGGCTCCTCTAACATTGATGTTAATGTGTCTGTTGGCACCATTTTCTCTATCTATCACCGCGTATCACCGGTAGGGACTCCGCCCACCGAAGAAGATTTTCTCCAGCCCGGTCACCGCCAAGTCGCCGCCGGCTATATCATCTACGGCTCATCCACCATGTTGGTTTACACCACGGGTGATGGTGTGCACGGTTTCACGTATGATCCGTCCCTCGGTCTATTTTGCCTGTCTCACGAAAACATGATCATTCCTAGAGACGGCAACATCTATTCGATTAACGAAGGGAACTACATCAAATTCCCACAAGGCGTCAAAAAATACATCAAGTATTGTCAAGAAAACGTCCCTAACGAAAAACGCCCCTACACGTCGCGTTATATTGGCTCTTTGGTCGCCGACTTTCACCGCAACCTGCTTAAAGGCGGTATTTACCTTTACCCCAGCACGCTCGCCTACCCCAATGGCAAACTGCGCTTGCTGTATGAGTGCAACCCGATGGCCTTTATTATTGAGCAAGCCGGCGGCAAAGCAACCGATGGCACCCAGCGCATCATGGACATTGCTCCGAATGAACTTCATCAACGCGTGCCTTTCTTTGTTGGCTCAAGCAATATGGTCGATAAAGTCGAAGAATACCTCGACGCTTATCCGGATCATGACGACGAATAAGCGCAAAATAGACGCCTAGCGACAGTCTTCCAAGATAAAGAGGCGGCCAATACGGTCGCCTCTGTTATTTTCGCGCTTGGCGGTTATAATTGGCACACACTTTTTCATTAAACAAAAGGACATCCCATGAGCCTGAACCAGGTCCCTGCGGGCAAAGAGCTGCCTGAAGATATTTATGTGGTGATTGAGATCCCAGCCAACGCCGATCCGATTAAATATGAAGTTGATAAAGACAGCGGCGCCGTTTTCGTTGACCGTTTCATGGCAACGCCTATGTTCTATCCATGTAACTATGGTTATGTGAACCACACCTTGTCTTTGGATGGTGACCCTGTTGACGTGCTGGTTCCAACCCCATTCCCATTGGTGCCTGGCTCAGTGATCCGCTGCCGCCCTGTTGGCGTGCTGAAAATGACCGATGAGTCAGGTGAAGATGCCAAAGTGATCGCGGTACCGCACAGCAAGCTAACCAAAGAGTACGATCACGTGAAAGACGTGAACGACCTGCCTGAGCTGCTGAAAGCGCAAATCACTCACTTCTTCGAGCGCTATAAAGAGCTAGAAGCCGGCAAGTGGGTGAAAGTTGACGGTTGGGAAGATGCCCAGGCGGCGAAAGACGAAATCTTGTCTTCATTTGAGCGCGCAAAACAGTAATCAGCCGCTTCAATGAAACACAGCCCGCGTGAACTCGCGGGCTTTTTTGTCTCTATTTGATCTCAAACTGATAGAGCAGATCCACCGCCCGATCGACACCGGATACCGCTTCAAGGTAGAGGTCTTGCATCAGTCGATAGCGCACCGTAAACACCCCTATCGCATCGAAGATCCCCACGCCGTATTTCACCTCTAGATCGGGCAGAATATAGCCGGACACTTCCACTTTTTGCTCATCACCAGCGCCTGAGGTATCGAGAGTGAGATCCTCGACCCCAAACGCCTGACCAATTTCGCCCACCAGTTTGCCACTTTGCGCCAAGCCCAAACCAATCAGCATCGAGGTCATATTGGCATCACCGGCGCCAGCATCAAGCGCGCGGCCGCGTAACAAGTATGACAAGGCATTGGCCTGTGAACCGGCCGGGTCCATAAATACAGTCGCTACCGGCTCATCGGCAGGCCCTGTGAGTCGGATCCCCGCGACCACATCGCCCTCAGTGCGCTCGGGATTACGAATCGCTTCGACTTGCAAATACGGCTGATCCGCGGGGCCATTAAATAGGATCTCCCCTTTGCGGATAATCAAATCTTGTCCAAATGAGCGATAGGTCCCTTCCAGCAAGCTCACGTTGCCGACAATCAAGGCGCCTTTGCGGTTATTCTTAATATTAAGTTCACCTGCCAAACGCGACTTCAAGCCAAACGCTGCCAGCCGTACTTCATCGCCAAGCACTAAGCGCACATCCGTGACCAAATTAAAGGGAACCGCGTCTTTTTGTTCCGCGTCTTCAGGCTCATAATTTTGATTGAGGATCACCGTATCATCCGACACAGTAACGGCCGACTCCGGCAAATGTTCCACTTCAATCCGTCCCCATGGCACCTCAATATCGCCGCGAATCGCCACTTGTTCAGGGGTTGCTGAAACCGTTAAGTCAGGCGCGACATCAAGACGGACCATCGGAGGCACATTCACCCGCAATGCATCGCCCGCGACATTCAGATTAAATAACCAATCTCTCACGGTCGGCCATCGACCCTCGCCTTTGAGGCGCAAGGTGCCATCGGGAGTAATCAGCTGACCGGTTAACTGTCCTTGCTGACCATCCAGATTGACCGTCACCTGTCCGTCATTAACATCAACCGGCGATGATAGCCCTTTCACACGTAATGCGCTGATATCCAGCTCACCAAAGACTTGTGGCAATGTAGTCGGGCCTTTAACGCTTAAGTTAGCATTCACTTCGCCATGAACATCGGCTTGTTTGTCGCCGCCGAGTAAGGGTTCCAGTTTGGCAAGTTGCACCGCATTCACGTGCACATTCCCATCAATCGTACGTGTCGACGCTAACAGATCATTCAAGGTAAAGGCTGATGCCAGTGTGCCGCCCTCAGACAAGGTGAGTGCCAGCGCGCCTTGCAGTGCATCTTGATGCCAACGCGCATTGAGGTTGGCATGCTGCCAGCCAATCACCAGTGGCGTGTCGGCCTGCTGGCGCAGATTGCCATCCGCGATATCAATCGAGGCTTGCACATCCGGCGAGGCATCAGGCTGCCAGCGTGCATGCACCGCGGCATTGGCACGTGTATTAAGTTGCCATTCCGGCGGTAAGAAGGCAGCGATTTGCGCCGCTTCAAAGCCTTCAACTTTAGCGACGACATCACCTTGCTCGCCGATTGTTGCCGGTTGCGATAAGCACAAAGACGTTGCTTGCCACTGCCAACAATGTTCGCCAACTTCGGTTTGCATATCAGCGAAACTAAACGCAATGGATGCCGCACTTTGCTGCACAATGTCGCCAAGATCGTCCACGTTCACTGATGTATCAAGTAATCGCCCTTTCCAGCCTGTCTCTCGCGTTAACGCGCCTTCAATGCGTAACGCGCCAGACGCCGGTGCCCCTTGCCAGCGCAAATCTAGCTGATGGGCCGCTTCATCACCGCGCACAGTTAAATCGAGGTTATCCAAGCGCGCGGTTTGATAGCGTCCGCCCAATACCGACACAGTCAAATCACCACTCAAGCGATCTTTTACGGTCAGATCACCGTCTACCGTTAGCTGATTAATGCGCACATCTTGCCAACGCAATTGCTTAGCATGAATCGCCAGCTTTGCGGTTGGCTGCGCAAACGGCCCGCTAAGTTTCGCATCGCCGCGGATCACACCAGTAAGCATCGGCAAGGATTGCGATAAATCGGCAATATCGACCGACAGTCCCATTTGCCACTCATCACGCACTTGTCCTTGCGCCGTCACTTGGTTGGGGCCGTGTGACAGCGTCAATCCCGGTGTCGACACGCTCGGTTGACCATCGCCATCACGATCATGCGCGTTAAGCGCGCCCGCGACCGCTAGCGGCAGTTTTTGCAACTCCCCATGCACCACCAACGTAGGCACAGATACCTCCCACCCGCCTTGGGCCGTTAAGCGGCCACGATGGCTGATTGCGCCGGTTAGATCTCCTGTGATCTCCGGCCATTGCTGCTGAGGTTGGATGTTGGCAAAGCCTAATTCAGCTTGCCAAAAAGGTATGCTGGACCAATCCACGCTGGCACGACCGGCCACCTTACCTCCAAGCGTATTAGCTTCAAGCTGCGAGAGAGTCAGCGCCGTCGGGCTGCCTCTTCCGGCAAGATCTAGCTGGGTGGCTGGCACGTCAGGGCCATCAACGTCAGTGTGTAAGCCAAGCTGATAGTCAGATAGATCGCCATCGGCGTGAAAGTGTAGCTCGCGCAATGCCGCGATCGTGTCCCCCGTCAGCGGCCACGCCAAGGCTTTGCTGTCCAATTGCACCGCAAAAGGTAAGTTTGCCGCCAGCAGGTTTGCCTCTCCTTCCAGTGTCGCCGTCACTGGACCGCGCGCATTCGCGCTTAGCTTAAGCGCGGCTAGGCTTCCTGAGGCTGACAGCGATAAAGCTTGGTCTTGAAGGGGAGCAAGGTTATTGGTCAACTGGGCTTGCAAGGTAAGTGGGTACTCACCTTTAAGTGTAATATCACCTGCAAGGCTCGCCGTGCCTTGGGGGGCGGTCACCGAGAAACTATCAATAGTCACCGCACTGCCTCGAACGCTACCCGCCAAAGATAACGCTGAGAGGGTTTGTACTGTGCCCGCTTCAATCCGCGTATCTTGCAGGCGAAGCTGCTCCACCTCGATAGCCAGCGGCAACGCCACCGTGGGTAATTCCAGCCCCGGATAATGCCATGACGGGCTTGCCACCGCGCCATCCGGTTTACCGACCGCTTGGTCGGTATCGTCTTGAGGCTCAGTATCGCTTGGCAGGCTCACCACCAGCTGCTGCCAATCGGTCGGCGATAGGGTTAAGGTGTCGCCAACAAAATGCACGCCCCCTTGCAGTTGATGCCAACTCACCGACTGCTCGGCAACCTGAATCGCCACATCCTTAAAGGCAAAGGCATTGATATGAATAGGCAACGGCGCTTGGATTGCCGGCGTGGATACGTCTTGCGAGGATGCATCCTCCTCTCTCGCGAGCAAATGAATATCGAGCGTGACCCCCTCGGCGGCCAATTGATTAATACAAAGCGCAGGCGTCAGTAAGCACTTACCTTTGATAACAAGCTTTAGCTGCTCGGCATTCAGTTGCAGCTGCGCATCATCATAGCGCACCCCTTGTAGCACAAAGCCGGTGAGTAGACTGCCGTCGGCCTCATCGACTGATAGCGCAGGTAGCGCTTTCTGCGCGCCCCACAGCCCAAGCTGCAGGCCCACAGGTGTAAAAAGTGCGGCCGCTACCAACCCCACCAAAGAAAAAGTACTGATTAACGCAATAAACGTTAGCCTGACTAACCAACGACTCATAACTCAGGCCCTAGCGTAAGGTGTATACGAAAATCATCATCGTCATTATCAAAGCCACGCGCAACATCAAGACGAATCGGGCCTACCGGCGATGACCAGCGAATACCGGTACCGGCCGCTCGCTTCCACGATAAATGACTGGTCCACGCATCACCGCCATCGGTAAATAACGCCCACCACCAGTTGCCGCCGAGGCGATATTGATACTCTAACGTACCGGTTAACATATAGCGCGCGCCACTTAGCTGACCACTGTCATCAACAGGAGAAACAGTTTCGTAGGCATAGCCGCGAATGCTGTTGTCGCCCCCGGCGAAAAAACGCAGCGATGGCGGCGCTTCACTAAACTCTTCAGAAATCAGAGCGCCACCATCGACGCGTAGCAAGCCACGATGGTTTTTGTTCAGACTACGAATCCACGCACTCCGCCCTTGTAAGCGCACCAAGCTGATGTCGGACAGCCAAATCGGATCGGCCGCTTCCAATGTAATGGATTGTTTGTCTCCCCAATGCGGCATTAACCCACCGCGAGCGCGAGTGCGAGTGAAATTGATCCCAGGCAACACCACGCTAACGATGTCTTCATCTTGCCCTTGGGTGTAGTTTTCATATAGCCAGCGCAATGAGACACTGCGTTGCCAGCCGGTATCATACAGCCAATGGCGAGAGACAGAGGTGGACACCTCGAGGCTGGAGGTATCGCGTTGATCGGTATTTTGTAACCCTAACTGCACTTGATAATACTCGCGGGAAACATCCTCCAAGGGGACCTTGTAGGTCGAGGTTAGCGTCTGTTCGGGCTCAGAAATCGCCAGTGATGTGGTGAGACTGTGGCCGCGTGAGTTATACCAAGGCTTTCGCCAGTTAAACTTGAGCCGCGGACCAATGTCGGTGGAATACCCAACCCCGGTTTCAAACTTGTTACGCGCTTCGGGGGTGAGCGTCACCTTGATCGGCACTTCATTATCTTCCGCTTGCTCCATGTCCGCTTGCACCAAGGCACTGGAGAACCAACCGGTATTCGCGAGAGCTTGGTTAAACTCGCCCAATGCCGAGACCTGATACGCCTCGCCCGGGGAAAAGTCACGTAAAGTGTCGAGACGCTGCAACTGAATTTGCGCACCTTGGTAACGAATCTCACCAAAGTGATAGCGCTTACCACTGGCAAACTGAAGCCGAATAAAGGCTTGCTGACGATCAGGCGCGACCTCTAATCGCGTTTGCGTAAAGCGACCATCAAAATATCCCTTTTTCACCGCCAAGCTTTGGATTTGGCTTTTAAGGGATTCATAGGCTCCATGGTTGAGAGTCTCGCCCCGCTGCGGTCCGTCAGCCTTGAGGGCATGAAAGTCGTCATCCATGTTCGCTTCACCCGTGAACACCACATCCACTTGCGCCAAGCGAACGGGTTTACCTGGGTCAACCTTGACCTCCAGTGTGGCGTCTCCATCCATTCTTGTGGTGATCTTGGGTTGATAAAAGCCCACCGCTTGCAGCGCTTTGCGCACGTCTTTTTCGACGCGAGCAATAAACCGGTAGGAGCCATCCCGCTCTTCTGGGGCAATCGCCGCGAGATAGGTCTCGACGTTATCTTGTGCAATGCCGTCTAGCCCTTCAATATCAATGTCGACATCCGCACGAGCAACGCTAGCCATCAAGCTGATAGCGATCGCGAATAGCGGGAGTAGCCGTATATTCATACAGTGAGATCCATTACCCGGGTGTCGCCCGGCTAAATTGATGATATCTTGCCATATTACGTGTTGAGCGGGGATGGATGCCAGTACCATGTTGATCACAAGGTGCGGGAGCCATGCCTGAACGCCAACCATTAACGCGCAAAGCAGCACGCGTTGCGCTTTTCCATCACAGCAGTCAAAGGATGCCTATGTCGATACAATCTTCCTTTACCCAACCCGAGAATGCGATAGCCGATCGCACCGATCCTATTATTCCAACCGAACCGCACGCGGTATTTAATCAGCCTATCACGGCCACACCAGCGGCCGGTCAAAAACAGGTTATTTTTGGCATGGGCTGTTTTTGGGGGGCCGAACGCAAATGGTGGCAACAGCCGGGTGTCGTGATGACCTCGGTCGGATACAGTGGCGGCGTCACCCAACACCCGCGTTATCAAGACGTCTGTACGGGAAAAACCGGCCATGCCGAAGTCGTTAACGTGATTTTTGACCCGTCAGTGGTGAGTTTAGACACCCTACTTGCCGTGTTCTGGGAAAACCACGATCCGACCCAAGGCATGCGTCAAGGCAATGACGTCGGCCCGCAATATCGTTCCGCAATTTACTATTGCGATCCAGCCGACCAAGTCAGCGTCGAGGCGAGTCTAGCGACCTATCAGGCGGCATTGAGAGAGGCGAGTAAGCCAGATGCGGTCACCACTGAGATCGCACCCGCTGGCGCGTACTATTTCGCGGAAACTGACCACCAGCAGTACCTGCACAAAAATCCGCAAGGCTACTGTGGCTTAGGTGGCACAGGTGTTTGTTTCCCCCCGCAGTAAACCATTGGTGCTCAGCCATTCATCATCAACCATGGCTGAAGGGTGAGGCACAAAAAAACACGTCCGGTTGGACGTGTTTTTCAGTGTGGCGATGTTTATGCGGTAATCGCCATGGCTTTAATTTCTTTATTCACCTCAGTCATTACCGATAACGCTCGTTTGTCACTGTGTCCCGGCGGCAGTAAACGGCCACCATCAAACTCAAACGCGCCTACACCTTCGATATAGAGTCGGCCCTTAAAAAATCGTTTCACATACCGCGCAATCTGGGTTGGTCGATATTGACGAAAGATGCGAAGCATAAGGATCCCTTTCTTTTTTCTCAACAAAGTCTGATTAACAGACCGAAACGGTAACCCGATTCATTCACTGTTCACAGCAAATATAAGCTACCACCATGGAGAGCAGAAGATTATATAACCCTCTCCGCGTACAAAGCTAAGCAAGCAAAGTGCCACCTTGCCAAGGTGACCAACAAAGTGTTAGAGGCGACACAACACCAAAAGTTCCCTCGTTTGATCGATGACGAGCCAACGCTTTTTAAGATCACCGGATAAAATTCCGATCTTGCGCACGGATTCACCTTAGATACTTGGCACAAATCACCGTCTGGCGTAACCATAGATAACTTGGCACCTGATGCCAAATAGTGACCACAAACATGGATGATTAATAATGAAAAAAACCACCCTACTTGCTCTCGTCTTTGCGTTATTCTCTGGCACCAGTATGGCGCACACGATCCAAAATGGTGCACCTTTACCTTCAGCCAAGGTCGCCGAGCATGGCGAGCTGACCTTGAATGGCGACGATATCGTCTATCAAGACTGGCAAACAGAGCAATTGCCAGGCAAGGTGCGCGTGATCCAAGCCATCGCCGGACGCAGCAGTGCCAAAGAAATGAACGCCCCGTTAATGGAAGCCATCACAGCCGCGGACTTTGATGACGCTCGCTACCAAACCACCACCATCATTAACCAAGATGATGCGATTTGGGGCACCGGTGGCTTTGTAAAATCATCAGCCGAAGACAGTAAACGCGAGTTTAGCTGGTCCTCTATTGTGCTCGACGAAAACGGCAGTGTCGCCGAAGCGTGGCGCCTAAAAGAAGAAAGCTCGTTAATTGCTGTATTGGATGACAAAGGCTCAGTACGTTTTGTCAAAGAAGGCAAATTAAGTGCCGATGAAGTGAATCAAGTCGTCAGCTTAGTCACCCAATTGGTCAACCAATAGCTAGCAACCGCGCGCGGGGACAGCCCGCGCTGCCATTCAAAACTTGGCGTTGATGATGATAATTGTTATGTTATCACATTACCTAAATGGCGCGGAAGTTGGTATGTCTCGGCGATTGATCGTCCATCTGCTGTTTGTTTTGCTGCTCAGCCAAGCTGGGCTGTGGGGGCATCATCACCTCGATACCTTCACGCCAACGCATCACAGTGAGCACTGCAGCGCCTGCCACTTGGCGCCACCCGCCCTCTTAGCTTATGCTGTCACAGCACCTGCGCCCACCTATGTGGTCAACGCAATTATTACCCTTTCAAAGCCACCACGTGCTTACCACATCGCCATCGCCTTTTCGGCGCGCGACCCACCTAGTTGGATAAATACCGCAATCAGTTAACCCATTTATTCACTAGGAGAACCCAATGAAAACGCGTTTTTTACCCAATGTTATCGCCATGGCCATCGCAACCGCGTCCACAGCCACATTTGCTGACGAAGCCAACTATCAGTCGTTCGATGCCCATGTGCACGGTGAAGTCACCGCAAGTCTTGCCCAAGACGGTGAGCGCGTGCTGATTGAACTGACCGCCCCCGGCCATGATGTGGTTGGGTTTGAGCACCATCCTAAAAATGCCAAGGATCAGCAAACGCTCGAAGATGCTTATGCACTGCTGCGTGATGGCGGGAAACGCTTCCAGCTAGCTGAAGCGGCAAATTGCCAGCTCGCCGAGGCCAAAGTCACCAGCAGTTTTAGCGACTACGATGAACACCATGACCACGACGAGCACCACGGCCACGATGAGCATGATGCTCACCATGAAGACCATCATGAGCATGATCACGGTAACCACAATACCTTATCAGCGAACTACCAATTCATTTGCCAAAACCCGCAAGCCTTCACCGAATTGAAAACTGATTGGTTTAGCCTGTTCCCCAACACAGAAACCATCAAAATTCAGGCCTTTACTGATGATAAGGTCTGGGTAGACACCTTGAATCGTGCCAAGTCGCACATCCAGTGGTAGTGAACAAGGAGGCGGGGCGCGTTAAGCGCCCCTGTCAGGCATGATAACCATCGAACAACTGCGTTTTACGTGGCCAGATCAGCCGCAACCGATCTTAGATATCAACACCTTTGCGGTTGATGAGGGCGAGCATGTATTTTTAAAAGGCCCCAGTGGCAGTGGTAAATCCACCCTGCTGAGCCTGATTGCAGGCATTCATACCCCACAATCGGGAACACTGACAGTCAATCACCAAGCGCTGACCGCACTGAATGATCGCCAACGGGATCAGTTCCGCGCCAACCATATTGGTTATATTTTTCAACAGTTTAACCTGCTTCCGTACTTGTCTGTGCTTGATAATGTCACTGTGCCGTTGCGATTTTCTCACGCGCGACGTCAAGCACTTCGCCACTCCCCGCACCAAGAAGCTGGCACCTTACTTGATCGATTAGGCTTACCGGCTAGCTGCTACCATCAGTCAGTCACTGCGCTGAGTATTGGCCAACAACAGCGGGTCGCCGCGGCACGGGCATTAATTGGGGCACCGGCGTTAATTATCGCTGACGAGCCCACCTCTGCGCTCGATGCGGACACCCGCAATACCTTTATTGAGTTGCTTCAAGACCGCTGCCGGGAAGCCAACAGCAGCTTATTGTTTGTCAGCCATGACAGCCAATTGGCGCCCTTGTTTGACCGCGATGTCTCGCTTCCCGCGCTTAATCGCGCCATGCATCGCGAGGAGGCCAACCAATGATTTCACTACTAGGATTGGCAGGGCAAAGCCTCAAGAATCGCCGCGCCACCGCACTGCTTTCTTTGCTGACTGTCACCATCGCCGTGGTGCTCTTACTCGGGGTGGAGAAGGTGCGCACCCAAGCCAAAGCCAGCTTTGCCAATACCATCTCCAACACCGATTTAATTGTCGGTGCCCGCTCCGGCCCCATCAATTTACTGCTCTACTCGGTGTTTCGAATTGGTAACGCCACCAACAATATCGGCTGGGACAGTTACCAGCGCCTTGGTGATCATCCGGATGTGAATTGGACCATTCCCATTTCACTGGGCGATTCTCATCGCGGCTTTCGCGTGGTCGGAACCACCAATGATTACTTTGCCCATTATCAATATGGTCAAAAACAACCACTGGCCTTTCGCCAAGGCGGCCCGTTTTCCGGCTTATTTGATACCGTGATTGGCGCCCAAGTGGCGAAAGAGTTGGGGTACAAGATGGGCGATAGTCTGATCATTGCCCATGGACTGGCCGACAAAGGCTTTAATCAGCATGACAATTTACCCTTTACGGTCACCGGGATCTTGGCGCCCACTGGCACCCCCGTCGACCGCAGCGTGCATGTGTCGCTTGAAGCCATCGAAGCGATTCATGTCGGCTGGGAAAGTGGCGCACGACTCGGCCAAGGCCTGACCCAAGCGCAAGCGCAACAACGCGAGCTGCAACCGGAGCAACTGACCGCCGTGATGGTGGGCTTGAAAAGCAAAATCAAAACCTTTGCCGTCCAGCGCTGGGTTAATACCTATCCACGCGAGCCACTCACTGCGATCATGCCCGGTATTGCCTTGCATGAACTCTGGAGTATGATGCGAGTTGGCGAACAAGCACTGCTGGTGATCTCCGGATTTGTCGCCGTGGCTGGGCTGTTGGGTATGCTTTCAAGCCTGCTCACCAGCCTGAATGAACGTCGGCGAGAAATGGCAATCTTACGTGCGATGGGCGCGCGTCCTTTGCATATTATTTTGCTTCTGGTCAGTGAGGCGGTCGCGATCACCCTCGCAGGTATCGTCTTTGGTGTGCTCCTGCTTTATGGCGGGCTGGCGTTAGCACAACCCTATATCCTCAGTGAGTTTGGCTTGTTCTTGCCACTCGACTGGCCGTCTTCTTATGAGCTATCACTGATGGTAGGTGTGTTAGTCGCCGGTTTTATCGTGGGCTTGATCCCGGCCTGGCGAGCCTATCGACAGGCGCTCGCCGATGGCATGACAATTAAGGTGTAACAGATGAAAAAACGGATAACGCTCGGCCTTATCGCTTTACTCAGTGGCCTGTTAAGCTCACTGGCGTGGGCAAGCAGTGAGCCACTCACGCTAGATTGGATTGATTTGGTCCCCGAGCACGAACGCGCCCAATTTGATAGCCGCGGGATGCCGGAAATCAACCACGACAGTGAGAATCCACAAAGTCTCGTCGGCTCAGTTCGCCCGGAGCTCAATAACAGCCAGGTCAAAATCCCCGGCTTTGTGATCCCTCTAGAAGGCGACGATAAAGTAGTGACGGAATTCCTGCTGGTGCCCTTTCTTGGCGCCTGTATCCATGTTCCACCACCGCCACCTAATCAGATTGTTTATGTAAAGTTTGCTGGCGGTGCGCCGATTCAACAGTTATGGGATGTGGTTTATGTCGAAGGCACGCTGAAAACCGAACATGTCAGCCATGACTTGGCAGAGGTAGGCTATGTGCTTCAAGGCACCGAATTAACTGACTACGACGACGGATAAGTCCCTATCAATCAGTGAGCCCGATCGGCGCACCCGATGTTGTCAGGCAATATAATGAGACAAGATCGCCAGTGCGCCAATGTACACGGCAATCAAAAGCAGATTGATGGGGTTGAGTTTTTGCTTACGCACACGCATCCCTACACTTGATTGTTAACACCCATAATGTTAACAAATTTAATCTTTAATTAACATATTTACCAGCACTAAATTTGCTGACAATCAGTGTGAGAATCGCATGGCAGAGCAAGACAAACCCGTGGTCGTCGACGTCCATCCCGACAAACGGCAACATCAGGGTCACAGTTATAAAGAAGACGCTGATCTACGTGGCAGTAAAGGGCGCCTGAAAGCAATTGCCAGCGAGTATCACGTCGATGCGCGCCTGCAGGAGGTCGAACAGGAAGATCTCGCCCATCGTAGTGCCAACCGCCAACGTCATGTGATGCAAAAGCAGCAAGCCAACCTCGAAACCATCATTGCACTCACCTATGAGCATTGCCATAGCGAGACCGCGCAGACACCCGACCCTGACTGGCTGGTTCGCTTTTTTGATTTAGCCCGCAATATTCACGGCCATGCGATGCAGCAACTGTGGGCAAAAATTCTCAAACAGGAAATGCTCCGCCCCGGCAGCACCTCGATTAAAGCCCTGACCATTCTCGAGACCATGACGCAACGTGAAGCGCAAGCACTGCAGCGCGCGTGTGCTCTATCCAGCACTTTTGGGCAAGACAGCACCAAAAAGCTGGTGACCGGTTTTCGCCGCCGCCAAGGCTTAGTGCAACTGCTGCGCCCAGAGCCGCCCCATAAGCTCTCGCTGGGTCACTATCAACTGTCTTACACCGACTTAATGCTGTTGATGGACTTGGGGCTGATCCTGCGCACTGAGCTCGAATCCGGCGTGATTGAAATGCAACCAGCCATGCCGTTTAAACTGCAAGACACCCAATACATGCTTACCCCGCTCCACAAAGGGATGCGTCTTTATTACTACCGCTTTAGTCCCACCGGCCATGAGCTAGCAAAACTGGTCGGTAAACGCGTGCATCCCGATTACCACCACGCCATTTGTGAATTACTCGCCGAAGGCTTTGAGATGCACAGCGATGTGGGTGATACGGTCAACACTCACGCTTAATCTGACGGACGCAACACCCCGCGCTCACGCAGTACGCGAAGACAGGTCGCCACATGCTCGGCGACGCTGTGATCACCGCTTAAATGGATAGCCGGTGCTTGCGGTGGTTCATACTCTGACGATATGCCGGTAAACGCAGGGATCTCGCCGGCACGTGCCTTTTTGTACAGCCCTTTGGGGTCGCGCTGCTCACACACCGCCAGCGGCGTATCGACAAAGACTTCAATAAACTGACCCTCTGGCAAACGCTCGCGCACCATCTCTCGCTCCGCACAGAATGGAGAGATAAAGGCACTCAAGACAATCAGGCCCGCATCGGTCATCAACTTGGCCACTTCACCAATTCGACGAATATTCTCGCGCCTGTCTTGATCGGAAAACCCCAGATCGCGACATAAGCCATGGCGAATATTATCGCCATCCAGCAAATAGGTATGGTGCCCGTCGGCCACCAAGGCCGCCTCTAGCGCCCCAGCGATGGTCGATTTGCCCGAGCCAGACAAACCGGTAAACCAAAGCACCACGGGTTGCTGCTGTTTTTGTTCACTGCGCTGGGCTTGGTCAACATGATGCTGATGCCAAATCACATTAGGATCGGTTGACGCAGATACAGTGTCAGTCATGAAAGTCTCCGCTATTTCGTTGGCCACGCCATCATTAAGGGGCGACCGCCGTTAAAGGAAAAACAACCGGTAACAAGGTGAGCACCACTGCGGAATACACCACAGATAATGGCAGTCCCAGACGCCAATAATCACGTAACTGGTAATTGCCCACGCTGTATACCAATAAATTGGTTTGATACCCGTAAGGGGAAATAAAACTGGCACTGGCGCCAAACAGCACTGCCATCACAAAAGGCATAGGATCAACCCCATACCCTAGCGCCAAGCTATAGCCCAGCGGGAAAGCCAACGCCGCCGCGGCATTGTTGGTGATAAGCTCGGTCAGCAACAAAGTCAGCAAGTACACGGCCACCAGCGCTCCTATCGCGCCCCCTGCGCTAAAGGTCGCCATAAACCAATCACTAAAGCGTGCCGACAACCCTGACGCCAACATCAGTTGTGCCAATGTCAGTGCCGCGCCGACAATCACCACCACCTCAACCGGAAAGCGGCGTTGCAAGTCGTGCAAGGAGATAATGCCGGTGACCAGCAACACCACTAAATAAGCGGCTAAGCCATTGAGCAGCGGCATTGGAGTGAGCAAGGCCGCGCCAATCACCGCGACAAATCCCGCCAGTACCGCAACGCTTTTACGCTCGGAAAGACGGGTACTGGCTTCCAAACCATTAAAGAGTACGAATTCGCGCCGTAACGCTTGGCTGTCTTGGCGAAAGGTTTTTCCCGGCACCAACACCAGCGTATCGCCGGCATGCAAAGGAATATTACCCAGCCCACCGTCGAGTTTTTCGTGGCCGCGGCGAATGGCGACCACCACGGCATCAAAGGTCTCTCGAAATCGGGCGGCCTTGAGGGTTTTGCCACAAATACTGGCGCTGTGGCTCACCACCACCTCAATCAAGTTTTGCCCATCAATGTGATGCTGGCCGAACAAGGTCAAGCCTGGGATCTCTTGCAAGGTCGCGACACTTTCCACATCGCCGGCAAACTGTAACTTGTCACCGGCCAATAACGGCGTATCCGGACACACAGGCGCAATGACGCCGTCTTGACGATGAATTTCAGCCAAGTACAAGCGGCGTAGTGCCCGCAAGCCATTGTCTGCCACACTGCGACCGCATAAAGGTGAGTCGGCGGCCAACCGTGCTTCGAGCACATACGGCAAGCTTTCCTCTTGTTCACCGTCATGGCGTGGCAACCGATAGCTAAACGGAATTAACACCAATAGCCCCGCTACCAGTGCGGCGGCCCCAATGGCCGTTGGCGTGAAAAAGCCTAAACTGGGTAACCCCGCCCGCTCAACAAAGCTGTTCACAATGAGATTGGTGGACGTGCCAATCAGCGTTAGGGTGCCGCCGAGAATGGCGCTGTATGACAATGGGATCAAAAGCTGCGAGGGTGCGTGGCGCCGGTTGCGCTTGATCGCGCCAATCATCGACACCACCACCGCAGTGTTATTGACCAGCGCCGATAGTAGCGCACTTGAGACGCCTAATTTCGCAATTACGGAGGGGAGCGCGCCGTGCGACGCCTGCTGCGCAACCCAGCTGGTCAGATGGGTTTTCTCTAGCGCACAAGAAACCAAAATCAGCAATACCAAGGTCAGCAGTGATGGCGCGGTAAAGTTCGCCGTCAGCGCTTCAACCGAGGTGAGCCCGGTTTGGAACGCCACAAACGCGGCCCCCGCAAACAAGAGCACTGGCTTTATTCGAGTGAGCACCAAGCCGGCGACAATCGCCACCAGCAAGGTGAGTACCGTGGTTTCTTGCCAGCTCATCGTTTACCCCAGTTGGCGTAGATCCCGCGCTTGCCAATGCGGAAAGTGCTTGCGGATCAACTGGTTTAACTCAAGTTCAAACGCTGAGAACGACGAGGTGGTTTGCGGCTGCGTCTCAGCCACATGACGGATCATGCCCGCGCCGACCGTCACATTGGTGAGACGATCAATCAGGATAAAGCCACCGGTATTCGGACTATCGTGATAGGTATCCAGCGGCACCGCTTCGCTCAGGGTCAAGGTGCAACGACCTATGCCATTAAGCGGCAAGGTGTCTGCGTCATGAGTGTTAAGCGTATTAACATCGACCCCATACGACAGCGCCTCAACCTGCGCCGAGGTTTTCTTGCTGGCCAACTTAATGTCGTATTCGCGCCCCGGTGCCAGAGGGGTTTGCGTCATCCACACCACGTCGGCGTCAAATCGTTGACCCACCGCCACGTCATCATCCGCTCGCACCAAGAGATCGCCACGCGAGATATCAATTTCGTTGTCCAATGTGATAGTGACCGCTTGACCGCTAAAGGCAAATTCACGATCACCGTCAAAGGTAACGATGCGCGCGACCTTCGCGGTAAGCCCAGAAGGGAGTACCTTAACCTCATCGCCTACATGCAACTCGCCACTGGCAAGAGTGCCTGCATAGCCACGGAAGTTCAGATCCGGTCGATTGACATACTGCACCGGAAAACGGAACGCGCCCGTCCCGCGCGATTTTTCAATATCGATGGCTTCTAGCTGGCTGAGCAACGGCTCGCCTTGATACCACGCCATTGCGTCACTGGCATTGACCACGTTGTCGCCTTCCAGTGCCGACAAAGGCACCATAGACACTGACAGGCTGGGATTGAGCTGATCGGCAAAAGCCAGATATTGCTGTTGGATTTCATCAAACCGGGCTTGGCTATATTCCACCAAGTCCATCTTGTTCACCGCTACCACAAAATGCTGAATACCCAGCAAGTTAGCGATATACGAGTGGCGACGAGTCTGATCCAAGATGCCGTGGCGCGCGTCGATTAAGATCACCGCCACATCACAGGTCGACGCACCGGTGGCCATATTACGGGTGTACTGCTCATGGCCGGGGGTGTCGGCGATGATAAACTTGCGCTTGGAGGTGGAGAAATAGCGATACGCCACATCAATGGTGATCCCCTGCTCGCGCTCGGCCTGCAAACCGTCGACCAGTAGCGCCAGATCCGGTTTCTCGCCTGTGGTGCCAACACGCTGGCTATCGGCATGGACAGCAGCCAGCTGATCTTCATAGATCTGCTGCGAGTCATGCAGCAAGCGGCCAATTAAGGTCGACTTACCATCATCGACCGAACCACAGGTCAAAAAGCGCAATAAACTTTTGTGTTGGTGCTGTTGCAGATAGCCCTCAATACCCAGATCGGCCACCTGTTGTTGAATTGCTGGATTCATGACTGCTCCTTAGAAATAACCCTGACGCTTTTTGCGCTCCATGGATCCGGACTGATCGTGGTCGATCGCCCGCCCTTGCCGTTCACTTGAGGTGGCGACCAACATCTCTTCGATGATCTCTGGCAAGGTATTAGCCTTCGACTCTACTGCCCCGGTTAATGGGTAACAGCCGAGGGTGCGAAAACGCACCGATTTATGGGTCACGGTTTCGTCGGGTCCAATCGGCATCCGCGCATCATCCACCATGTACAAGGTGCCATCGCGCTCTACCACTGGGCGCTCAGCCGCTAAATAAAGCGGAACAATGTCGATATTTTCCAAATAGATGTATTGCCAGATATCGAGCTCAGTCCAGTTAGAGAGCGGAAACACACGGATACTCTCGCCCGGGTTCACTTGACCGTTATAGTTGCGCCACAGCTCTGGCCGTTGGTTTTTCGGATCCCAGCGATGGTTCTTATCGCGGAACGAATAGACACGCTCTTTGGCGCGTGATTTTTCTTCATCCCGACGCGCGCCGCCAAATGCCGCATCAAACTTATGCTGATCCAGCGCTTGCTTTAGCGCTTGGGTTTTCATGATATCGGTATGTTTGTCAGAGCCGTGATCGAAAGGATTGATCCCCTGTGCCATCCCTTCTGGGTTTTTGTGCACAATCAGATCTAGCCCGAGCTCTTTAGCGGTGCGATCGCGAAAGGCAATCATGTCGCGAAACTTCCAGTCGGTATCGACATGCAATAGTGGAAACGGGATCTTTCCGGGGTAAAAAGCTTTGCGCGCCAAATGCAGCATCACTGACGAGTCTTTGCCAATCGAATACAGCATCACGGGGTTATCAAACTCCGCCGCGACTTCCCGCAGTATATGAATGCTCTCGGCTTCTAACTGCTGGAGGTGAGTGAGTGTTTTTGCATCCATCCTAACTATCCTTTAAGCGAAGTTAACCACAGCGGTGGGGGCTTGCGTGGGGTCGGCATCGCTTACCGCGCGCCCATCGCCAAACCATGTCAGCTGACCGGCAAGTGCCGCCACTTCACCCACCACGATCAGCGCGGGCGACGCGGCTTGCTCTGCCAGCGACGGTAAATTGTTGAGTTGACCGGTAAAAACTTTCTGTTCCGGACGCGTACCGTTTTCAATCACCGCCACAGGGGTGTCCGGCGATCGACCATGGGCAATCAATTGGTTTTGAATATGGACCGATTTCATCAAGCCCATATAAATCACCAAGGTCTGACGCGGGCGTGCTAACGTCGCCCACTCCAAGGTGTCTTGTTCTTTTTTCAAATGGCCGGTAATAAACAGCGCGGTCTGGGCATGATCGCGATGGGTGAGCGGAATACCGGCATAGGCCGTCGCCCCTGCCGCCGCGGTGATCCCGGGCACCACTTGAAACGAGACACCGGCGTTGGCAAGCGTTTGTAATTCCTCACCACCACGGCCAAACATGAAAGGATCGCCCCCTTTTAAGCGCACCACCCGTTTTCCCGCTTGAGCATGCTCGACCAACAGACGATTGATATCGTCTTGGCTCACACTGTGGTAGCTCGCCCGTTTGCCCACACAAATCAGCTCCGCATCTCGGCGGCACAGCTCCATAATCGGCTCAGCCACCAAGTAGTCGTAAAGCACCACATCGGCTTGCTGCATCAATTGCAATGCGCGCAAGGTCAATAACCCAGGATCCCCGGGCCCGGCGCCAATCAACGCCACTTCGCCTTGGGTGGTGATTTGTCCGCTAAGCTGCTCCAGCGCTTGCTCGGCTTGCTGGTGTTTGCCCGCCGCGACTAAATCGGCAAACCGCCCACTAAAAGCGGCCTCCCAGAATTTGCGCCGACCCGTTAAGGTCGGAATGCGCGCTTTCAGTTTGTCGCGAAACGCGCCCGCCATTGCCGCCATCTTGCCGATATGTTGCGGTACCAGGGTTTCAATTTTTTCACGCAGCATCCTCGCCAATACCGGCGCTTTACCGCCCGATGAAATGGCAATAATGATTGGGGAGCGATCAACCAAAGAAGGGACAATAAAGCTGCATTTAGGGGTGTCATCAACGACATTGACCAAGATATTGCGGCTATCAGCGGCGGTGGAGACCAGCTCATTGACAAGGGCATTGTCAGTCGCCGCAATCGCCAGCATCTTTCCGTCCAGATGTTCGGGACGAAACGCCTCACGCAATACCGTCAGCTTCCCTTGCGCTTGCGCCTCCGCAATTTCACGGTCGACGTCAGGGGCAACCACAGTGACGGCCGCGCCCACCTTGAGCAACATGCGCGTTTTGCGCCATGCGACTTCGCCGCCACCTACCACGAGGCAAGGACGATGTTTAAGCTGAGCAAAGAGGGGGAGATAATCCATGATCGCGCATTCCCTTGATGACAATGCAGCCACTATATCGCCCCACATCTATTACCTGAAATTCTATAAATTCATTTTTTATTCCTTTTAGTGATTAATGAGGTAAAGGTCACGGTAACAGAAAGGATTAACGATGACTGAGATCGCAAAGCGTGCAAGATCCTTATGTTAAGCGGTAACCAAGGTTGATAAGCCGATCAATCGCACAGCTTTTTAGGTATGAGAAACGGCATAATTCATCTGCCTGATAACTAACGCACATTTTTCACTGGAGACTTTGTTATGCGTTTACTGCCTTCTGCTGTCGCCACCGCTGTGGTAGTCGGCTTATTTGCTGCCTCTGGCAGTGCTTTTGCCGACACCATCAACCTGCGTGTGATTGAAACCACCGACATTCACACCAACGTGATGGACTACGACTACTACAAAAACAAGCCCTCGCAAAAAATCGGTTTGGTTCGCGCCGCCACCGTGGTTAAGCAAGCGCGTGATGAAGCCAAAAACGCACTATTAGTGGATAACGGTGACCTTATTCAAGGCAGCCCGATGGGCGACTACATGGCCAGCAAAGGCATTAAACCCGGTGAAGTACATCCGGTATATAAAGCGATGAACTTGCTCGATTATGAAGTGGGTAACATCGGCAACCATGAGTTCAACTACGGCTTAGCGTTCTTAAAAGAGTCGATTAACGATGCCAACTTCCCGTATATCAACGCCAACGTGTTTGATGCAGAGACCGGCGAGCATTACTTTGACCCCTATTTAATTAAAGAATACCAACTGCAAGACGAAGACGGTGACAGCCACACCATCAAAGTCGGCTACATTGGGTTTGTTCCGCCGCAGATCATGACCTGGGATAAAGCCAACCTTGAAGGCAAAGTGATTGCCAAAGACATTAAACAAACCGCTGAAAAGCTTGTGCCAGAGATGAAAGCCAAGGGCGCGGATGTAGTGGTGGCTATTCCACACTCTGGTATCTCCCAAGCGCCGTATAAAGCGATGGCTGAAGATTCCGTGTATTACCTCACCAATGTCGACGGCATTGATGCGATTGCCTTTGGTCACTCACACGCTGTTTTCCCTGGCGAGGACTTTGCCAATATTCCCGGCGCCGATATTGAAAAAGGCACCATCAATGGCGTGGCCAGTGTGATGGCCGGCCGCTGGGGGAGCCATGTTGGGGTCATCGATCTTGCCTTGGAGCAAGTGGACGGTCAGTGGCAAGTCACTGATAGCAATGCGCATGCGCGGCCGATTTTTGATCGCGCCAACAATAAGGCACTGGTTGAAGCCGATAAGGAGGTGCTTGACGCGGTAGAGGCCGATCATAAAGCCACACAAGATTTTGTGAACCAACCGATCGGTAAAGCCAATGATGTGATGTACTCTTATTTAGCATTGCTCCAAGACGATCCGACTGTGCAGATTGTTAACCTTGCGCAGCAAGACTATGTCGAGCGCATGATCCAAGGCGATCCAGACTTGGCTGACCTCCCGGTTGTCTCTGCCGCTGCGCCCTTTAAGGCCGGTGGACGCAAAAACGACCCGAGCAACTTTACCGAAGTGGAAGCTGGGCAACTGACCTTCCGCAACGCCGCTGATTTGTATTTGTACCCCAATACTTTGGTGGCGCTGAAAGTCTCTGGCGCCGAACTCACCCAATGGCTGGAGTGCAGCGCCGGCCAGTTTAATCAAATCGATCCAAACGCGGCGCAGCCGCAATCGCTGATCAACTGGGACGGTTTCCGCACCTATAACTTTGATGTAATTGATGGGGTGGAATACCAAATTGATGTCACCCAGCCCGCGCGTTACGACGGCGATTGTAATGAAGTGAACCCAGACGCATCACGCATAGTTAACCTCACCTATCAAGGCGAGCCAGTTGACCCCGAGCAAACCTTCTTGGTGGCAACCAATAACTACCGAGCGTATGGGGCGAAGTTCCCAGGTACCGGCAGCGATCATATTGCCTTTGCCGCGCCGGATGAAAACCGTACCGTGGTCGCTAACTACATCAGTCGCGTGAGTGAAGAGGAAGGTGAGGTCACCGTTAGCGCTGACAATAACTGGTCAATTGCCCCGATTAAGGGAGATGCTGTGGTGAGCTTTGAAACCTCCCCGAGTGAGCAAGCAGCGCAGTTTATCGAGCAAAAAGGCCGCTGGTCGATGACGCGAGAAGGGAAAGATGAGGTCGGATTTGCCGTTTATCATGTTGATTTAGGCCAACCTCGCCAGTAATTAACACAGAAAGATAAATAGCCTTTGAATACCGCAGCCTGTCTGCGGTATTTTTTATGTTCAATCAAGAGGAAATGACATGGAGTGGCAACAGGCAACCTTTGACGCGCTGGATACCCGCACCTTATTCAAACTGATGAAATTGCGTGTCGATGTGTTTGTGGTCGAGCAAGCCTGCGCCTATCCAGAGCTGGATACGCACGATATCGCGCCAGATACCGTGCATTTAATGGGCTGGCTAAACGGCGAGCTTGCCGCCTATGCCCGTATTCTCGCCCCAGGGGCGAGCTACCCAGGGAGCAGCATTGGTCGGGTGATCATTGCCCCCGCACATCGCAGTGGGCAATGGGGTCATCAGCTGATCCGCCAAGCCGTTCAAGTATGCCAGCAACACTGGCCCGAGCAAAATATCGAAATAGGCGCTCAAGCACACCTACAACGCTTTTACCAAAAACACGATTTTGTCGCGTTTTCCGACGTTTACTTAGAAGACGGTATCCCCCATATCGATATGCGTTTAGCGGTCAGTGAGACGTCTGCTGTTTAAGCAAAAAAATCCCGCTCAAGGAGCGGGATTCACGGTAGTAAAGCATGCGCGGTCATTTCGCGATTATTTTGTCAGGCGGAAACGCTGCATGGTGCTTTGCAGTGATTGCGCCAATTGGCTCAACTCGCTACAGGCTTGCGCGGTTTGATCGGCGCCACCCGCCACTTCTTGGGCTGAGTCATTGATGCGCTCGATATTGCGGCTTAGCTCATCCGCTACCGAATCTTGCTCACCACAAGCACTGGCGATCTGCATACCCATATCAGCAATATTTTCCACTGAGGTTTCAATCCCACGCACCAATTGCTGCGCCTGATCGCCCTGCTCCACACATTGCTCGATGCTCTCACAACTTTGGGTGGTAGCATTGCTAGCCTGAGTTGCAAACTGCTGCAGTTTCTCAATGATGGTGGTGATTTCACCGGTCGAGTCTTGCGTCCGGCCCGCCAGGGTGCGCACTTCATCCGCGACCACCGCAAAGCCACGACCAGACTCACCCGCACGCGCCGCCTCAATTGCCGCGTTCAAGGCCAACAAGTTGGTTTGCTCAGCGATATCACGAATCACATCCACCACCATGTTGATTTGTTTCGACTGCTGATCCAACTCATTAACGGTATCACCGGTTTGACGCATGTCCTCGGCGACTTTACGAATCGAGGCCACCATGCCGTCAATGTCTTGTGCGCCCATGCGAGATTGCTCGCTGGCCTCATTAGCCGCGGTGGAGGAGCTTTCAGTATTCTGCGCCACATCCGCCACAGTGGCTTTCATTTGTGCCATCGCGGTCGCCACTTGTGAGACTTCATGCTGCTGGTTTTGCATGCCGCTGGAGGTTTGGCTAGACACCGCACTCACTTCTTCCACCGCACTGCTTAGCTGGGTTACCGCGGCAATCACTTCTTCAATCAGCGTGCGCAAGCTGTCTTGCATAGCGATACTGGAATCGGCCAATTTACCCATTTCATCATTGCCAATCTGGCTACGATCTAACTGGTAAGTCAGGTCGCCCTTGGCAATCGCAGACGATTGCTCCATCACCATACGTAGCGGATTAATGATCGCGCGGGTGAAGACCACCGCTACCACAATCATAAAGGCGATAACTGCAAGCAGTACCCCGATAATTGTCATGCTCACCGTCGACACTTGATTCAGCATGGAGGTGCGGTTTGAGGTAATAAAGCCTTGAGTCAGCTCAGACATTTCTTCAAGCGATTTCTCCAACTGACCAAAGGTGCCGAACGAGTTAGATAGAATTTGTTGTGCCGCGGTCAGTTGCCCGTCTTCAACAAGGTCAGGAAAAGCACTGAGCTCTTGATTGTATTGGTCCCAATTGTTCTGGATACGAGTAAAAATAGCACGCTCGCTGTCGTACCAAAGAGTTTCTTCATACGCATCGAGCGCGCGGCTGTAATCGCGCGTCATGGCATCGATTTCGCCCAAGATTTCACGTTGTTCTGCCGGATCACTAAAGGTAAGCACCGCATACTGATCTTGACGAATAAGAACGATTTCTTTATTGAGTCGCTCGACCTCAAGTACCGCAGGCAGGGTGTCGTCAGTAAAGTTCAGCATAGTATCGCGCATGCCGCTGACTTGGGTAAAAATGTAAAACCCAAAGATCACCACAGCGATACCAATTAGGGAAAAAGCCGCCGTAAACTTTTTACCAATAGATAGATTTTTCAACATGGAAAAGCGAGTCCTCAACAAAATAGTGATTAGCGTGTTAATGCCTAGACATCCATGTTGAGGCGGGCTTGCGTGTCTGTCCTACACAGCGGCACGAATGCTAGCACAAAAAATAACCAAAGTGTGATGAAAGACTCATTATTTTTGCAAAAAGTCTGTCATACAATGATGGCTGATTGAGTAGACATTCTTGCCCTGAACAGCAACTTATCCCTTTTCCGCCCCAATGGTGTAGCGTATTCGGCCCTATTGACCGATTTATAAAAAGTAGATCAAAAATCGTCCGGCAGCGACTTTAATCACACATCGAGTAGAAAAAAGACAGAACAAGGCTGAGATAAAGAGAGGCTGAGTACCGAAAGCACCCTGTTACTGTGCTTTCGGTTGGATTCTTGACATCAAAAGACTAACGCTGGCGAGCAAAACCGCCATCAGACAAACGGAAATAGAGTACCGATTGCCCTTTTTCGGTTTCGATTTGCAGGATGTCTAACGCACCACTCGGTGTACGTTTAAAGCGGATCCACTGCCCTGGCTGGATGCGACTAATCGGCTTTCCCTCACCTTCAATATTGGCAATCGCATACAAGTCGGTTAACGCTAAATCGTAGCGACGAAAGACTTTGGCCAGCGTGTCACCGGGTTCAATTTGATGGCTTACCCATGGGCTACCCTCTGTGGTTTCCGTCTGTTGCGCTGTTGGCTGAGCGGTTGACACGGCGACTGACGAATCATTTTGCGACGCTGACGATACATTCGACCCTGTATTCAGGGCAACGGGTTGACGAGTTTGGGGCGAGGGAGCTTTGGACGAGGGACTGGGAAGCACAGCCAACACCAATACGAGGGGGATCAGCACCATCAGTAAACGCCGATGCAAGACAGGAAGACGGTGCCAAACCTGCTTTAACGACGCTAAACCACGAAGGCCATGGTTCAAGTAGGGCCGATTTACTCTCTTCGCGTTCAGTTTCTCTCGCCATCCAGCACGCAGTTTGTTCCAGTGCGAACGCATTGCTGTTAACTTCATTGCCACTCCGCGCATGTTTTGTTGTTTTGTCCTCATCTTGGACGCCTTATTGGCACAAAAGTTTACCCACGAAACCATCACCTGTTATCCTTTCACACTTTATTGACGCAAAAAAGAGAGACGTTATGTCTGACGTACAACTGGAAACTGTCGAGCAAAAAGCAAGCTATGGTATTGGCCTACAAATGGGTCAACAGCTTGCAGGTAGCGGCCTGGAAGGCTTGCATGTTGATGCGATTGCAAAAGGCATCAGCACCGCACTCGCTGGCGAAATGCCAGAAATTGAAATTGACGACATCAATAACGCACTGCGTGAGCTTCACACAAAAGCGGAAGAAGTTCGTCAAGAGGCTGCAAAAGCACAGGCTGCAGAGGGCGACGCTTTTCTCGCAGACAATGCCAAGCGTGAAGAAGTGACCGTGACAGAGTCAGGTTTGCAGTACGAAGTACTGGTACAAGGTGACGGTGAGATCCCAACCAGCGATAAGCAGGTACGTGTCCACTACCACGGTCAATTGGTTGACGGCAGCGTATTTGACAGCTCTGTTACGCGTGGCGAGCCGGTTGAGTTCCCTGTAACAGGTGTGATTAAAGGTTGGGTTGAAGCCCTGCAAATGATGCCAGTTGGCTCTAAGTGGAAGTTGTATGTGCCACAAGATCTCGCCTACGGTGAACGTGGTGCTGGCGCCGCTATCCCACCGTTTGCGGCACTGGTATTTGAAGTCGAGCTGCTAGATATCCTGTAAGGATAGTGCGGTTTCTATTGCAAAGCGATGCCTCTGGCATCGCTTTTTTATTGGCGTTGGCACAGTTGTGATGTAGCGATCCCATCTGGATATTGCGCTTCACGGTAACCATATTTTTTTACCCGCTCTAACATCTGTTGGCTCCCCATATACTTGGCTTGCGCCTCATCAAATAACTCCACAAACGCGTTATCTTCTTTACGAAAACCAATACCGATATAGTGCCCTGTTTGGCTCGTCGCTCTCGCCGGATCACTCACAGAGATACTATCGGGTGCCTGTTTAGCAAGGTATAACGCCGTGAAATATGGTACCGCTCCTACCTCAGCACGCCCCTCTTTCACGGCGGAAAGAATTTCAGCAGGCCCGGGTACTTGAATAATCAAAGACTCGCTGAGTCCGCATCACGCGCCGAGGTGGTCATGTTGTATCCCACCCCCGTCACCAAACGCGCGCTTTCACGTACAACGTCTGGATAATCATGAATATCTTTGGGGTTACCTTTCGGCACAATAAAAGCGTCGCGAAAGCGCCCGATGGGTTCAGAGAATGCAACTTTCTGACAGCGACTACCAAGGATATACATCCCGCCAGTGATGATATCGAATCGCTTCGCGCGCAAACCGGGAATTAATCCGCCCCATTCAGTGAAAACAGGCTCGATATGGTTGATCCCCATGCGATTCAATATATCGATGGTATAATCATTAATCAGCCCAGTAGGTTTGCCATCACTGTCCAAGTAAGCCCAAGGCTTTTCATTCGCAAACCCTAACCGCACAGGTTTCCCCGCTTCGATCCGTGCGTTTAGCGTCTCTGCCGACACAGAGCTAATCAAAAGCAGACTGGCGATGATAATGACGATTTGGCGCATGGTGCATCCTTGAGACCCTTCACGGTCAATCAGTGATGATGTAATGTTAGTAAAAACCAACACCTCGCCTTAAAAACTAAGCACACAATAGCTAAAAACGCCAACCTACCCGTCCCCACGATTGCGACAACACGTCGCTGGTTTCGCAACATGGATTCAGGGATAAAAAAGCCCGGCTCGGGCCGGGCTTAGGTTGAGATTATTGCACGTACTCACGTGGGTTCACCGCTCCCCACCAGCTATAGATTTCGGGGAAAATCACATCCGCATTGGTCTCATACTCCACCGCACCAATGGTTTTATCCCCTTGCTGACCGAAGAGCACCACTTCGTCATTGGGCGCCACTTGATCAGCAATATCAGTAATATCAACCATAATGGTGTTCATAGAGGCAACCCCAACGACAGGCACCCGATGGCCCTGAATAAGCACATCGGCATCATTACCCATTTTACGTGGGAAACCATCCGAATAGCCGACCGGTAGGTTAGCCAATATAGAGTCACGCTCTAAAGTATAGGTGCTGTCATAACCGACCGTGCTACCAGCAGGCAAATGATGAACAGAGGCCACCTTGGTCTTAAAGCTCATGATGGGTGGGAACTCTCGGTTTGTGGGCTGATCACCATACAGCGCACCGCCAGGGCGAACCATGTCAAAATGCCCTTCTGGCACGTTTAAGGTGACAAACGAGTTCGCCGCATGCAGCAAAACCTCTTCACGCTTCAAACCAGCCTGTTCAATCAACCATTCGCTGTTTGCTTTAAATTGCCCTAGCTTGCTGCGGACATAGTCTTCTTGGTAGTTAGGGAAATGCGTCATGATACCGACCACGTCAAAACGCGCGTCAGTGGCAATATCCACAGCAACTTGCTTACCAGACTCCTCATTCATCTCGATGCCATTACGTCCCATACCACCGGCATTAAACGCCATATGAACGGGAATGGTCACGTCGTGTTTGTCGGCAAGTTGGCGCATTTGCTCAGCTTGTTCCGCTGAACCAACCAGT
Source organism: Salinivibrio sharmensis (assembly GCF_001995985.1). GTDB lineage: Bacteria > Pseudomonadota > Gammaproteobacteria > Enterobacterales > Vibrionaceae > Salinivibrio > Salinivibrio sharmensis. The sequence goes on from NZ_MUFC01000007.1 coordinate 123,398, forward strand.
TCTTGAATATTAAGCGCTAAGCCACTTTCCATCTCTTGCAAAGTCGCGGTGCGCACACGCATGATTTCTCCGGTAAAGCCGCCCTCGCGAATAGTACGCGCCTCTTCGTTGCTGGCAATGCCAATACAATCAATCCCGCTAGCAATCACAGTCGGCAGTAGCCCTGCAATGCCGTTACCGTAAGCGTCGGCTTTCATCACCGCACAGATCTTGGTGCCTTCACTGACTTGCTGCTGAACACGCTGAATATTGTCGCCAAAGGTGGAGGTGCTCACTTCTAGCCAGCCGTTGCCATGGCCCATATAACGGTTACCCGTATCTGGCGTTGACGGCGCAGGTGAGGAGTAATCGATAACGGCGGGCGCCCCAAGGGCAACAACACCGGCGACGGCAAGCGCCACTAAAGAGAATTTTTTGTTCATAAGCTTCACTGTTGGTCACATAAATGGAGCATCCGTGACGTGTTGAAATAAAAGCTTGGCGCTTCTATTTGTGCCTCCTGGCATTGCGCGCTGTTTATATCACAGAACACTTCACGGCTGACGAGTCACTCAATAAAAAAGATAGACAAGTTCCGCCCACTTGAACAAAAAAACGCCACCCCACGGTGGCGTTTGAGAGAAGCATGGTTGCAGACAAGATTCAACCAGCTAGATGCCAGCCCCATCGTTCAGATCGTCTTCATGCAATCCACATTCGCGTTTTAAACCAAAAAAGCGCGTTTGTTCATCACGCATCCCTGGCTCCAAGCGCTGGGTAGTATGCACATCGCCCACCGACACATAGCCTTGATCACGCAAGGGGTGATACGGCAAGTCGTGCTCGCGCAGATAATCGTCCACCGCTTGATTCGACCAATCAATCACCGGCAAGAACTTAAACACCCCATGCTGAATACTGAGTATCGGCAAATTAGCGCGAGAGTCTGATTGCCCGCGGCGCAATCCCGAGAACCAGGTGCCAGCGTTGAGCTCTCGCAGCGCACGCTTCATCGGCTCAACTTTGTTGATTTGATTGTATTGGGTGATCCCGTCCACGCCTTGCTCCCACAGTTGGCCATAGCGTGCCTCCTGCCAAGCGGGACTGAGTTCGGCACGATATACCCGTAAGTCTAAATCCAACCGAGTGGTTAAGGTATCAATAAACCGGTAGGTCTCCGCAAACAAGTAGCCCGTGTCGGTTAGAATCACCGGAATATCCGATTTCACTTGGCTAACCAGATGCAGCATCAGCGCGGCTTGCACCCCAAAGCTCGATGAAAGGACAAATTGCCCCTCAAGGTGCTCTAACGCCCAGGCGACACGCTCAGGTGCCGAAAGTGTCTCCAAGGTGGCATTGACCTCCGCCAATGCCAGCGCTCGCTGGCTTTTATTCATCGCGGCAATGTCAGCTAAGGCTAACGTCGCGTTGGGTTGAATGGTTTCAGGCATAAAAGTCCCTCTTAGATACATGCACGGGGGCAACCACCTCGCCACGGATCAAGAAATCACCAAAGTGCTCGCCCGGTTCGCGCTCTGTCGCCCAGCGACCAATTAGCTGATCCAACTCCTCGAGGATTTGGCGATCGGTGATATTCTCTTTATACATTTTGGGGATCCGGGTGCCTTCCCAATTTCCACCTAAGTGCAGGTTGTAACGCCCAGGCGCTTTACCTACCAAACCGACCTCAGCCAGCATCGCGCGACCACAACCGTTCGGACAACCGGTTACGCGCAGCACAATCGGATCATCTTGCACTTGATGCTTTTGCTGAATTTTCTCCACTTCCGTGACAAAGTCCGGCAAGAAGCGTTCGGCTTCTGCCATCGCCAGTGGACACGTTGGGAAGGCCACACACGCCATCGAGTTTGTACGCTGAACACTGTGTTCATCGTCAATTAACCGATAACGACGCGCTAACGCCTCAATCTCGTCTTTTTGCGCTTCTGGGATCCCAGCAATGATCAGGTTTTGGTTGGCGGTCATGCGGAAATCGCCTTGGTGTACCTTGGCAATCTCTGCCATGCCGGTTTTGAGCGGCTTTTCTGGCGTATCACGCAAACGGCCATTTTCGATAAACAGGGCAAGGTGGTATTTACCGTCAATGCCTTTGGTCCAGCCTAAGCGATCGCCGCGTCCGGTAAAGGTATAAGGCCGGCTTGGTGCAAAGGTCACACCAGCACGCTTTTCCACTTCCGCTTTGAACACATCTGCGCCAACGCGATCAAGGGTATACTTAGTCTTCGCATTCTTACGGTTGGAACGGTTTCCCCAATCACGCTGGGTGGTGACCACGGCCTCAGCAATCTGCAACGTATGCTCTAGCGGAATAAAGCCAAAGTCATCGGCACGACGCGGATAGGTGTTGGTATCACCATGGGTCATCGCCAGCCCGCCACCGACGAGGACGTTAAAGCCGACAAGCTGCCCGTTTTCCGCAATCGCGACAAAGTTAAGATCATTGGCGTGCACATCCACATCGTTTTGTGGCGGGATCACCACCGTGGTTTTGAACTTACGTGGCAGATAACGCTCACCCAAAATAGGCTCTTTATCTTGGCTGCCTTCGACTTTTTCACCGTCGAGCCAAATCTCTGCGTAAGCGCGGGTTTTGGGCAGCAAGTGCTCGCTGATGCGCTTTGCCCAATCATAGGCTTGCTGATGGAGCTCTGACTCCACCGGGTTAGACGTGCACAACACGTTGCGATTGACATCGCCGGCGGTGGCAATCGAGTCAATGCCATATTCATTCAAGGTCTGGTGCATAAGCTTGATGTTCGGCTTAAGGATACCATGAAACTGAAAGGTTTGTCGGGTAGTCAGGCGAATACTGCCATAGAGCGAGCTCTCTCGCGCAAACTTATCAATCGCTAGCCATTGCTGGGGCGTAATGATCCCGCCCGGCATCCGCGCTCGCAACATCACATTGTGCAAAGGCTCAAGTTTTTGCTTTTGCCGCTCAGCGCGAATATCGCGATCGTCTTGCTGATACATGCCGTGAAAACGGATCAGTTGGAAGTTATCATCGGTAAAACCACCCGTGATAGGATCCTGTAAGTCTTGATCAATGGTGCCACGCAAATAATCACTGTCTTTTTTAAGCCGCTCATTATCGGCCAGTGGGCCCAGTGTATCGCCCTCAAATTTCTGTTCACTCATTAGTACACATCCCTTTGATAGCGCTTATCTTTGCGCAATTCATTAATAAAGGTTTCCGCTTGCTCACGGCTTTGTTGACCCTGTGTCTGGGCAATCTCAATTAAGGCTTCATGGACATCTTTCGCCATTTGGTTGGCATCACCACACACATAGATGTAGGCGCCGTTCGATAGCCATTGCCATACCGCCTCAGCACGCGCGAGCAACCGATGCTGGACATACACTTTCTCAGCCTGATCGCGGCTAAAGGCCACATCCATCCGCGTCAGCAAGCCAGATTTAAGGTATTGCTGCCATTCAACCTGATAGAGGAAATCGTCGGTGAAGGTGCGATCGCCAAAGAATAACCAGTTATCGCCTTTCGCCTCGCGCTGCTCTCGCTCTTGCAAGAAGGCGCGAAACGGCGCGATGCCGGTACCGGGGCCAATCATAATGATGGGGGTGTCATCGCTGGTTGGCAGTTTGAAGTTATCGTTGTGCTCAACAAACACTTTTACCGTCTCGGCCGCTTCAGCGCGGTGGGCAAGAAAGCTCGAGGCGCCACCTTGGCGTGACTCTCCACTCTCATGCTGATACTCCACCAGCCCTACGGTAAGGTGCACTTCGTCCTCCACTTCCGCTTGGCTAGAGGCGATCGAGTACAAACGCGGAGTCAGTCGGCGCAATATTGATTGAAATTGCTCGACATTTAGGCTGACGTCCGCCAGTGCCAAGACATCGATCAACTGGGTGCGATTAGCAAACTCGCGCAAGGCGGCTTTGTCTTCGGTCAATGCGGTGAGTGTGTCGCTCTCAGATAACGCAGCCAACGCTGTGATCTGCTGCGGGTTAGAAGCGGTGATCTCATAGTGGGCAATTAACGCGTCTCGCAGCGAGAGGCTATCACCGTCGATATCGACGCTTTCATCGCCACGCAGGCCCACCTTGGCGACGATGCTGTCCGCCAATTCGGGATCATTTTGGTACCACACCCCCAACGCATCGCCTGGCTGATATTCCATGCCGGATTCATCGAGATCGAGTTCAATATGGTAAACCGCTTTATCAGATCCACGCCCGGTAATGCGCTGGCAAGTAAGTAGCTCAGCCGTATAAGGCGACTGTTTAGTGTATTTTACCTGCGCGGTGGTTTGATGAAGAGGCACCACCTGCGCATCACCACTGGCCTTAAATTGTTGCTTCACCTCGGCTAAGGTTTGCTCTCGCCAAGCGCTGGCCGTGGCTTCATAATCCACATCGCAATCAAGACGAGCGACCATCGGCTTGGCGCCAAGCTTTTGCAAAAAGCCATCAAAGTCTTTACCTGTCTGGCAAAAATACTCATAGCTCGAATCCCCCAAGCTCAACACCGCATAATGCAGGTGATCAAGTTTGGGCGCTTTCTTGGATTGCAAAAATTCATGCAGCTCAATGGCGTTGTCCGGCGGCTCGCCTTCTCCATTGGTCGAGGCGACGATTACAAGATGGGTTTCTTTGCCCAGCTGCTTGCCTTTGTAGTTATCTGCCGCCACCAATTTAGCTGGGATCCCAGCCGCTTCCGCTTCCTGATGCAGCGCCTCCGCTACGCCTTTAGCGTTGCCGGTTTGTGACGCATACAAAATGGTCAGAGTCTGGTTAGGGGCAGAACTGGCTTGTGGCATAGCATTGGGTGCCGCCGCTTCACCAGCAGGTGTTTGGCTTAACCCCCAAAAATAACCACTAATCCAGGCCAGTTGCTGCGGTGACAACTCCGCCACGGCTTGTTGCAACTGGCCTATTTGCTGATCATTAAGCGGGCTGGTTAACCCGGAGAGATCCTTGAGTAACATGGTGACGACATTCCTTGCTAACATTGCGTGAATGCTAGCGTACCCTCACCAATTAATAACAATAAAGAATAGATACGAATGTTTTATAACGTTTTGTAAGGTAGGTACGTAATCGCGTGTCATTGAGCGGGAAAATAATGTTAGTCAGCAATACGTACTTGCTGAAAACCAATCTCAAGCGCGTTCAAGGTCGCTTGGTCAATATCGGTAAAGCATTGTTCAATCCCTTCAGCATTGGTAAGCGCCATTAAACCGCCACTGGTGTGGCGACACTCAACCACCCACCCTTCGCTATCTAACGAAGGCTCAACGACCGCTTCAATCAAAAGCTGTTGACGGTATAAAGCACGGAGCTGTTCGGCTGTCATGATGCTTTGCCCACTCAATTGGATCACTTATTGAGTTTAGTCTCAGATAAGCAAAGCTGCCATGCGGGAAGCTTGATGCGCAGAGGCGATGTTATCACCGCCCCTGCTTTGAGGGGTTCTCTATTAAAAGAAGCCCAATGGATCAATGTCGTAGCTAACGAGTAAGTTCTTCGTTTGTTGGTAGTGACCCAGCATCATTTTGTGTGTCTCTCGCCCAATCCCTGATTTTTTGTAGCCGCCAAAGGCGGCGTGTGCAGGATACAAGTGATAGCAGTTAGTCCAGACACGACCGGCTTCAATCGCACGTCCAACACGATAAGCGCGGTTCATATCGCGGGTCCAAAGCCCTGCGCCCAACCCGTACTCGGTGTGGTTGGCAATCGCCAACGCTTCCGCCTCATCTTTAAAGGTGGTCACCCCAATCACCGGCCCAAAGATCTCTTCTTGGAAAACCCGCATATTGTTATGGCCTTCCAATAAGGTCGGCTGCACATAATAGCCGCCGCCCAAATCCTGGTGGCTACCGCCAATTAAGACCTTCGCCCCTTCTTCTTGTCCGACCTTCAAATAGCTCATGATCTTATCAAACTGCTCATCGGACGCTTGCGCGCCCACTTGGGTCTCGGTGTCGAGCGGGTTGCCTTGTTTTATCGTCTCTGCACGCTCAATCACCCGTGCAATAAAATCGTCGTAGATGCTTTCCTGGATCAGCGCGCGCGACGGACAGGTACACACTTCGCCTTGGTTGAAAAAGCCAAGCAACAGACCTTCAACCGCTTTATTGATATACGCCTCTTCTTGCTGCATTACATCTTCAAAATAGATATTAGGCGATTTGCCGCCCAGCTCAACGGTTGAAGGAATGAGGTTTTCCGCCGCGCAACGTAGAATGTGCTGACCCACTGGCGTGGAGCCTGTAAACGCCAGTTTGGCAATCCGAGGCGATGTGGCGAGTGCTTGTCCCGCCTCTGCGCCATACCCATTGACGACGTTCACCACACCCGCAGGCAGCAGATCGCCAATCAACTCCATCAATAGCAAGATAGTCGTCGGGGTTTGCTCGGCCGGCTTGAGTACCACGCAGTTGCCCGCTGCCAATGCTGGCGCGAGTTTCCACGACGCCATCAGCAAAGGAAAATTCCACGGAATGATCTGCCCCACAACACCTAGCGGCTCGTAAATATGATAAGCCACTGTGCCTGCATCCAGCTCCGCCGCCGTGCCTTCTTGGGCGCGAATACAACCAGCAAAATAACGAAAGTGATCGGCGCAGAGCGGAATATCCGCCGCCAAGGTTTCACGCACCGCTTTACCGTTTTCCCAGGTTTCCGCTACCGCAAGCATTTCCAGATTTGCTTCAATCCGATCAGCTATTTTTAATAGGATATTGGCCCGATCAGTGACAGCGGTTTTGCCCCATGCGTCTTTAGCACCATGCGCGGCATCTAATGCCAAATCCACATCGTCGCTACTTGAGCGCGGCACTTCAGCAAGGGTTTCACCGGTACACGGTGAGGTATTGGCAAAATACTGCCCTTTCACCGGCGGCACCCATTCACCCCCAATAAAGTTTTGATAACGCGACTTAAAACTTACCACTGACCCATCTGTTCCTGGTTTTGCGTAGATCATACTCTTTCCTTATTCCGTGTTTGAGTAGATGGCGGAGCACGTACTGCTCTCTCCTTGCCGTTATTGCTCAAAAAGCGTRGCAGAGATTTTATTGGCTGGGTATTAGGCGAAAGTCGCAGTGAGACATGGGAAACAGAAGCGGACACGCGGATGATTAGGTATAAAAAAACCGCGCCTATGCGCGGTTTTTACTTGTCGTCTTGACGTTCAAGCGATTAAAAGTCGAGCTCTGCACCGACAAAGAAGCCAGTCACATCAAGCTCTCCGTCATTATTGTCAAAGTAGTCGAAGTCATGGTCGATCATCCGATACCCGCCTCGCACGTTCAAATCAGCGGCCACTAAACCTAACTGATATTGCAAGCCCGCTTCGGCATCCAAGGTGCTGGTACCATCAAACTCGCCTTTGCTCACGGTGGCAAATACAAATAAAGGCGTGCCGACTAGACCTACACGTGCATCGGCATACAGGTTTGGCTGCCATTCGTCGAAGCTCTCCCCGTTGAATTTACCAGATTGGAAACGCTGTAAATTAACGCCGGCATCTACCGACACGAGATCGTTATCGAGAAACTCGTAATAGGCAACAAAATCGATTTGGTCAAAATCGACTTTTCCCGTATCTGTTCCATCAACACTCACCGAGGTTTGACGGATCTTGGCATTGGGAATCAGCGGAAGTGGGTGCTCAATCGCCGCGTAATAAGAGCCCGCAGTGCTCGCATCATCGGCTTCTACATTATTGACATCAGCATCCATAAACCAGGCATCGGCGCCGACTTTTCCCCCGGCAAGGGTTGCTGCTTGAGACGGCATGGCCAGTAGCGCGGTAAACGCTGCGGCGGCAAGCGTCATTGAAGTGGTTTTCATGAGACTCTCCACATTGTCGATTAAAAAGTGTCGTCACGCGGAGGCGGCAAAGCCATGCCTTGTCGCCGGTTGCTTAGAATAATAGCAAGCTTTATGCCGAGGTGAAGAGAAAAACCCGCAACGGCGTGTGTTTGCTGTGTCAACGCGCAAAGTTTGCCCGCCTTAGCGGCGACGGAATCGTGCCCAGCGCTTTTCATTGATAATCACTTCAGGCTCACGTTTACGGCTGCGACGTTGGCGTTTAACCAGCCACACGATCAATGCGATCACCAAAAGCCATGGCAATAGCTTAAGCAGCGTACCTATCATCCCGGCCAGCATCATCACGGCAAAGCCTGCCAGCATGGCCAACACCATGCCCATGATGCTCACGCCTGTCATGAATAACACAACAGCAAAGCCAATCAGAAAGAGTATTTCGATCATTACGATCTCCTTGTCTTGGTAGCGAGACAGACTTTGCAGGTTTCAGGCCAATTTGTCACTCGATAATTTCTCATTAATTCAATAGATTACAACGCCGCCTTCATGGATAAATGAAGATACGGTTAGATTGACACCAACAAGTGGTGATTTTCACCGGATCAGGCGTCGAGCCATTGCTCAGGGATATGGCTCATTGCGGTGGTCAGTACCTCAACCCCCGCACCCGGCTTGTGCGCATTCTCGCTGATATAACGGCGCCATTGCCGCGCGCCTGGCATATTTTGGAACAGACCTAACATATGGCGGCTAATATGGTTGAGTTGCGCCCCTTGAGTAAGCTGCTGTTCGATGTATGGAAACATCGCCTCGACTGCTTGGCGACGTGTAATGCGAGGGGTTGTCTTGCCAAATAAACGCTGATCGACCTCGGCCAACATAAACGGGCTTTGATAGGCTTGGCGGCCAACCATCACACCATCAAGATGCGCAAGGTGCTGCTCCGCCTCCTCAAGGCTTTTCACGCCGCCATTGATGGCAAGCGTCAGGTGCGGAAAATCTTTTTTCAGCTGGTACACACGCGGGTAATCCAGCGGTGGGATCTCCCGATTTTCTTTAGGGCTCAGACCTTTCAACCACGCCTTACGTGCATGCACGATAAACATATCGCAGCCACTCTTTTCACTGACGATACCCACAAAGTCAGTCAAAAATTCATAGCTGTCTTGTTCATCAATACCAATGCGAGTTTTCACCGTAATAGGCACATCAGTCACTTCACGCATCGCGGCCACGCACTGCGCCACCAGCTCAGGTTCAGCCATTAAGCACGCCCCAAATCGCCCGTTTTGCACCCGATCCGATGGGCAACCAACGTTGAGGTTAATTTCATCATAACCACGCTCGGCCGCCAGCTTGGCGCACGTTGCCAAATCCGCCGGATCCGATCCCCCCAGCTGCAACGCCACCGGATGCTCCTGCTCGTTGTAAGCAAGATAGTCCGCTTTACCATGAATGATCGCGCCCGTGGTCACCATCTCGGTAAACAACAAAGTGTGTTCTGATAGTAAGCGATGAAAATAACGGCAGTGACGATCCGTCCAATCGAGCATGGGCGCAACAGAGAAACGCTGCATCACCGTTTTTGGCGTCACATCAGGGCTGGCGGCAGTTTTGCTGGAGGTAGTCATGGTCTCGAATCTCTGCAAATTACGTTAAACGACAGTCGTTTTCGACAGGCGGACGCGGATTATACACATTGCATCGGTAAGATTTAAGCAGAACCATCCCGCCTGACCACCAGGCAGATGAAAAGCATAAGCTAATAGTATGGCACCGCTGTGATGGCTTAAACGAAATGTGCCCCTGTGAACCTATAGCTGCTGCGAGAGCCGAAAGTATTTCTCTGCCACCAAGTAGCTGATCACCGCCTCTTTTTGTCGGTCGCGGAATTGATTCACCCATTGATGAGCATTGTTGATGATCGCTTGTGCTTCATGCGGATGAGTGAGGTAATAGTCGATGACTGCCTCTAGGTTGGAGAAATCAGCGTTGACCTCGGCATAGTGAACCCCGGGGATTAATTGGCCCTCCATAAACCAGGTTTCATATTCCATTGGGGGTGACAAGCAAAGCGAGTTGGAGGACATGATCCATTTTAAATTGGTGGCAACGTCTTTCCCTTCCACACTGAGAACAAACTTATGCTGAAGCTGCGCTTGCGGTGTAAGCGGGGCTTTTCGGTAAGCTTGGTCATTATCACTCGCTGCGCGTGTATCCCCAACATCAATGGTTGGATGCGTGTAAAAGCGCTGAAGAAGCTGGCGGCGCTTGTCATTGAAGCAGCGCCCACGCCATACCGCGCTATCACGTTTTTCCCCAAACGGCACAGGATCATTAATAAATTGGAAGTGACGCACCGCGTTGAGCTTGAGCAGGACAGCGTTTTGATTGTCGCCATGAATCGGTCGGCTTTTCACGAATGCGGGACAAACTGGTACATCGATAACATCCCCACCGATGTAGTGCATCAATAGCCCATCTGGAAAACGCCGCATGACTTGCAACATGTCGAGATAATAGGCTGAGCCACAGTCGCGTTTCAGATTACCTGTTAGGTGCTTGGTGAGCGAGGGCACAAAAGAAAACGGGTGAGCTAGACGGTTATAATATGCGACCCGATCATCAATGTAATCTTTGTGTTGATGATAAAGCCTATAAGTGTCTTTATTTAGTAGTTTACAATATAAAGACTTAGGGATTGCGTTGATCGCAATATTATAACTGTAGTATTGAAATTTCTTCACACTTGGTAATTTATCGAAAATGCCAGAACAAGAGTGCCAAATCAAAGAGGCCTTGGCAAGCGAGAGAGTCGGACGAGGTACTCTCTCGCAAACAAGACTTATTCGATGGTGAATTTGCCTTTCATCACAGTCCAGTGGCCTGGGAAAGAGCAGAAATAAGTTAAGTCTTTGCCTTGCAATCCTTCAGTTGAGAAGGTGGTGGTGGTGCTTTCGCCGCCGCCAATTAGTTTAGTGTGTGCCAAAATGCGATCGTCGCCTTGTGGCAGATAGTCGTTATCTGCCCCTGCACCGGCACCTTTCATGGCGATATCTTGCAAGTTAGACGTTTCCGACAGCACCCAGTTGTGGCCCATAGAGGTCACAGGCATTGAGCCTTGATGCTCCAGCGTTAGCGTGACTTCGCTACAGCTTGCTGGTACGGACAACGATGACTGGTCGTAGGCCATTTTATCGCCGGTGGTGACAGTTAACTCACACTCATTGGCAGCCGCTTGCGTTGAAACAGACGCGAACGCCAGGGCGGCGAGGGCTAACAGTTTTTTCATCGGTACATACTCCTATTATGGATGTAAAGGTATGTTTTTAATGCCTGTGGCACGCTGTCATCATACTGACATGACAGCGCAAAACAGTTAGCCGATTCAAAAATCGACTGATTGTTTTTTATTTTTACTTCTATCATTACTGTAGGGTAACTGATCGCGATCAAGTGATATTGGACTACCTATTTACACATGTGGCAAAGCGCATAGGATGACGATAAGTGGGGTGCGATGTTATACAGCTATGATAAGATAACTGACTGACTGTTAGCACTTTGAGGCGCTATGACCAACACCACTGGGTTACTGCACCGCGCACAGCAGCTTTGCGAGCAACGCGGCGTGCGATTAACGCCGCAGCGGACGCGCGTTTACGAGATTATCGCCAACTATTCACGTGCGATCACCGCCTATGAGCTGCTAGACGAGCTGCGTGAAACAGAGCCACAAGCCAAACCGCCAACGGTTTATCGTGCGCTAGACTTTCTGTTAGCGCAGGGGTTTGTGCATAAGGTAGAGTCAACCAATAGCTATATCGCTTGTTGTCATCTTGGCCACCAGGGGCACTGCTCCCAACTGCTCATCTGTGATCAATGCGGCACCGTTGAAGAGTGTCACACTGAGGAGCTTTCTGAGGCGTTGCGTGAAAAGGCGCAAACAATGGGGTTTGAGGTTCAACATCACGTGATTGAAACCCATGGTACCTGCGCACAATGCCTAGCCCACTAATACTGAATTGATTAGGACGGACATTCTTTATGGAAGCACAATTCGTCAACCCATTTCTTACTTCACTGATCAATGTGCTACAGACGATGGCACAGCTGGAAATCCAGCCAGAGAAGCCTCACTTGAAAAAGTCAGAGATCGCCAAAGGGGACGTTTCTGGGTTAATTGGTATGGTCGGCCCACAGACTAAGGGCTCCTTTTCCGTTACCTTTGATGAAGATATGGCGCTTGAAATCATGCAGCGTATGCTCGGAGAGCGGTCCGAGTCGATTGATGAAGAAGTGACGGATATGGTCGGTGAGATCACCAATATGGTGACAGGTGGCGCGAAGCGTATTTTGTCAGAAAAGGGCTTCGAATTTGAGATGGCGACCCCTGTGGTCGTATCCGGCAAAGGCCATACCATCAACCACAAAAGTGATGGTCCAGTGATCATCATGCCATTTAAATCCCCGCACGGCACTGCCTTTATTGAGATCTGTTTCGATCACTAAGCGGACGAACGTCGCTGACAGCCACAAAATATAAAAACGCCGCGATGGTTATCGCGGCGTTTGACGTTCTCAATCGCGGTTAGCTCAGCTTAGGCTTGGCGCCACTGCTTAAACGCGTTGATCAATCCATTGGTCGAGCTATCGTGGCTCTCAACCTGTTGTGCATCTCCGAGCTCTGGCAGGATGTTACTCGCCAGCTGTTTACCCAGCTCAACACCCCACTGATCAAAGCTGAAGATATTCCAAATTACCCCCTGGGTGAAGATCTTGTGCTCGTACATGGCAATCAGCGCGCCGAGTGTATAAGGGGTAATTTTCTCCACCAAAATCGAGTTGGTTGGTCGGTTGCCTTCAAACACTTTAAATGGCGCAATCGCAGCCACGTCTTCGGCTGATTTGCCCGCTTGCGTCAACTCAGCTTCGACTTGCTCACGGCTCTTACCAAAGGCCAGCGCTTCCGTCTGGGCGAAGAAGTTCGCCATCAATTTGGCGTGATGATCGCCAATGGCGTTGTGGCTATGTACCGGTGCGATAAAGTCACATGGGATCAGCTTGGTGCCCTGGTGAATCAGTTGATAGAAAGCATGCTGACCATTGGTGCCTGGTTCACCCCAGATGATTGGGCCGGTTTGGTAGTCAACAGGATTACCGTTGCGGTCGACATACTTACCGTTTGATTCCATATTGCCTTGTTGGAAGTAGGCAGCAAAACGGTGCATGTATTGGTCATACGGTAAAATCGCTTCTGATTCCGCCCCGTGGAAGTTGTTGTACCAAAGGCCAATCAACGCCAATAACACCGGCATGTTTTGTGCCATGGGTGCGGTTTTGAAGTGGTTATCCATTTGGTGCGCGCCATCAAGCAAGGCAACAAAATTGTCGTAACCCACGCCCAAGCAGATAGAAAGACCAATCGCCGACCACAGTGAGTAGCGGCCGCCAACCCAATCCCAAAACTCAAACATGTTGGCAGTATCAATACCAAAGTTCGCCACCGCATCAGCATTGGTTGAAAGCGCGGCAAAATGCTTCGCCACCTGGCTCTCATCGCCCGCAGCGTTCATAAACCAGTCACGCGCTGTGTGTGCGTTGGTCATGGTTTCTTGGGTGGTAAAGGTTTTTGACGCCACCAAGAACAAGGTGGTTTCCGGGTTAAGGGCTTTTAACGTCTCGGCCATATGAGTGCCATCGACGTTAGAGACAAAGTGCAGATTGAGGTGGTTCTTATACGGTGCCAACGCTTCAGTGACCATATAAGGACCCAAATCTGACCCCCCGATACCGATGTTAACTACATCCGTAATCGCTTTGCCGGTATAGCCTTTCCATTCGCCACTGATCACGCGCTCGGAAAAAGACTGCATTTGTGCCAATACCGCGTTGACCTTAGGCATTACATCTTCGCCGTCAACCATCACAGGTGTGTTGCTGCGGTTACGTAGTGCTGTGTGGAGTACCGCACGATCTTCTGTGCGGTTGATTTTCTCACCGCTAAACATTGACTCAATCGCTTCAGCCACTCCGGTTTCGTCGGCGAGTGCCAATAACTTGGTCAGCGTTTCTTCACTGATCAGGTTTTTGGAATAATCCAACAAAATGCTGTCTTCGAATTGCGTTGAGAAGTGGGCAAATCGCTCTGGGTTATCAGCAAACAGATCAGCCAGTGTGTAGTCCTGCGCTTCTTCAAAGTGGGCGGTCAGTGATTGCCACGCCACGGTCTGAGTGGGATTCGTTGTCTTTAGCATCATGTCATCCAAATCGCGTTGTGAGTGCTGCTGTGGGTATCACAGCAGGCAAGGATCCTGTATAACGTCAGCACCACCACGCTGTACGCAGCGGTCATTGGTGTAATATTACATAATCATGGCTCGATTCTCACATCTAATCGCTGTGAGTAGGTTGCGATCAATCATAGAATAGTTGGATCGCCTTTGAGCCAACTGCATACGATAAAGATCACAACAAGGATTGCTTATGTGGTATCAAACTGAGATTCGTCTGCGTGCCCGGCCGCGCGGCTTTCACCTGATCACCGACGAAGTCGTTAATGCGCTGCCTATGCTGAACGATGTGGAAATGGGTGTGGTACAGGTGTTTATCAAGCACACCTCGGCGAGCTTAACCCTCAATGAAAACGCCGACCCGACCGTGCGCCAAGATATGGAGGCGCACTTTAATCACGCAGTGCCAGAGCGCGCGCCCTATTATCGTCACACCTACGAAGGGAACGATGACATGCCAGCGCACATCAAAGCGTCATTGTTAGGCGCAAGCGTCACGGTGCCAATCAGCCAAGGTCGGTTGAATCTCGGTACGTGGCAAGGGATTTATCTGGGCGAGCATCGCGATGCAGGCGGCACGCGCACCTTGGTGGTGACTTTGCAAGGCGCGCCAAAAGCCAACGTCTGATGTCATCGACATACAGGCTTGAAAATTAACGGATGACGCGAGGTTATCCCGCCGCCCGTTGGTCCGAGCTGGCGGTCAGGTATTGGCGCGGCACACGCCCGGTCACTTGGCATACGAGCTCATAGCCGATGGTGTCGACGAGACGTGCGATACGTTCAACCGGTAGCTCTGGCCCCCACAATACCGCTTCGTCACCCACTTTATCGGTTGCATCTGGACCCAGATCAACGGTGATCATATCCATCGATACCCGCCCAGCTAGCGGCACTTCGCGGCCATTCAACCACACTGGCGTGCCATCAGGAGCCAGCCGTGGATAGCCATCACCATACCCGATGGCAATCACACCAATCAGGGTGTCGCGCTCAGTTCGCCACCGGGCGCCATACCCCACCGGCTCACCGGCTTTTAGCTTGCGAACGGCCATAACACGTGACGTTAAGCGCATCGCCGGTTTTAGGCCCAGCTGTTCACCGGTGAGTTCAATACGCGATGAAATGCCATACAAACAAATACCCGGACGCACCCAATCAAAATGGCTTTGTGGCCAAAACAAGGTCCCCGATGATGCCGCCAATGACCGCTCTCCAGTCAGCCCTTCCGTCACCTGTGTGAAGGTATCTATTTGCGCTTGCGTAATGGGGTTATCCATTTCATCGGCACAACCGAAATGACTAAGAAAACCAATTTGCGGTGCCACATTGTCACAGGCTGTCAGAGCAGAGAGCGCGTCTGGTACTTGCTCAGGCTGAAAACCCAAGCGATGCATCCCTGAGTCGACCTTTAGCCACACCGGTAAAGGCTCACTCAGCGCCGCCTGAGTCAACATGGTAACTTGTTCGTCACAGTGCACAGTAGCGGTCAGCTGGTGCTCAACCAATAGCGGGAGCTCGTCAGCTTCATAGAAGCCTTCCAACAAGACAATAGGCAAGCTGATACCAGCCTGACGTAACGTCAATGCTTCTTCAATCCGCGCCACCCCAAAAGCATCACTATAGGGCGCAAGCGTGGTGGCAACCGAGATTAAGCCGTGACCATAACCATCAGACTTCACCACTGTCATTACTTTGCTGTGGGGAGCTTGGCGGCGCATCACCTGAATGTTGTGTACCATCGCCTCCGGATCGATAACGGCTTTGGCGGCATTGGTCATGATAAAAGGATTACTCGTCATCAAACGCCGGTCCTGCATAATTATCAAATCGCGAATACTGGCCTTGGAACGTTAGTCGCACCGAGCCAATCGGGCCGTTACGCTGCTTGCCAATCAAGATTTCTGCGATCCCTTTCATCGCACTTTCCGGGTTATAGACTTCGTCGCGGTAAATAAACATGATCAAATCAGCGTCCTGCTCAATGGCGCCCGATTCACGCAAGTCTGAGTTCACCGGGCGTTTGTCTGCGCGCTGCTCCAACGAACGGTTGAGCTGTGAAAGCGCCACCACAGGCACGTTAAGCTCTTTGGCAAGCGCTTTGAGCGAGCGGGAAATCTCGGCAATTTCAAGGGTTCGATTTTCTTGTAAACCCGGCACGCGCATCAGCTGCAGGTAATCGACCATGATCATGCTCACGCCTCCATGCTCACGGGCAACGCGACGCGCGCGTGAACGCACATCAGTGGGCGTCAAGCCGGAGCTGTCATCGATGTACATGTTCTTTTTCTGCATTAAGATCCCCATCGATGAGGAAATACGCGCCCAGTCTTCATCATCAAGCTGGCCGGTTCGGATCTTGGTTTGGTCGACCCGTGAGAGCGAGGCCAACATACGCATCATCAGCTGTTCCGCTGGCATCTCGAGCGAGAAAATGAGTACCGGCTTTTCTTGATCCATCGCTGCGTTTTCACACAGGTTCATCGCAAAGGTGGTTTTACCCATCGAGGGGCGCGCGGCAACGATCACTAAGTCTGACGGTTGCAAACCTGCCGTTTTTTTATTGAGGTCGGTAAAACCGGTCGAAACCCCAGTGACCCCATCTTGTGGGGTTTTAAAGAGCTCTTCGATACGCTCAAGGGTCTTGCTGAGCACAGAATCAATATGCTGCGGCCCTTCTGTCTCGCTGGTGCGCGACTCAGCAATGGCAAACACCTTGCTCTCTGCCATATCCAGCAGATCTTCTGATGTGCGACCTTGAGTATCATAGCCGGCGTCCGCAATTTCATTGGCCACTCCAATCAAATTACGGACCATGGCACGTTCACGGACAATATCCGCATAGGCGACGATATTCGCGGCACTTGGCGTGTTTTTCGCCAATTCTGCGAGGTAGGCAAATCCACCCACATCATCCAAATGTCCGCCTTTCTCCAAATGCTCAGACAGGGTGATTAAATCCAGTGGCTTGCCTTCATCAAGCAAAGACTTGGTCGACTCATAAATCAATCGATGCGGGCGGCTGTAAAAATCATGGCCAACCACTTTTTCCGCAACCGCATCCCAGCGCTCATTATCCAACATCAAGCCACCCAGCACAGACTGCTCGGCTTCGATGGAATGTGGGGGCACTTTAAGGTTAGCGACTTGCTGATCTTTTGCGGGTTTACGATTGTCTGCCATAAAAACTCACCTATTGCTACTGGAGGTCATTATACCCGCTGTCCTCGCAGGACGCTGCCCCACGCAGCATTTTTTTCCCAACGCTGAAGAAGTCGCCGCGATTTTAACGGAAATTTGACGGCTTAGGCAGCCCACCCACCTAGGATAAGGCGCGATATTGTCAACAGGTGATTCATGATGAAAACGCCGTCTCTTTTTCTTCTGATGTCCACATTGTATATGCCATGTAGCCACGCTGCGGCGGCCGATTCGTCGCCTTGGCAAAGCGATCTATCCTTAGGTCTGCAACAGTTGAGCGGGAATGCCGACTCACAAACAATCAACGGTGAAATAAGCGGACAGTACGACGGAAAGCACACACGTTACCAGGCCAGCGCGAGTGTACTGCAAGTAGAAAAAGATGGAGAAGAAGATAAACGGAAAACCGAGTTAGAAACGCAGGTAAGCCGCGGCGTCAGTGCTCACAGCTATGTTTTACTCAACGCCACCTATGTCGCAGATCGTTACGGCCCTTATTTTGACGATTTTATGCTAGCAACAGGACTCGGTCATCAATGGTGGCAAAGTGACACACTCACACTGAGCACAGAAGTGGGGCCAGGGTATCGCTATCAACGTCCGAATCTTGATGAACTCGACGATGACGATCTCATCATGCCTTACTCGGTGCGTGAGCCAGTGATTCGGGCACAAGCCAAGGGGCAGTGGCAATGGGTGGAAAATGTCAGCTTAGAGGGAAGAAGCATAGTGATTTCGGGTGCCAGTAATACCAGCGTGGAAGGCGCCGTCACTCTGGCTTCGACCATCACCGAGAAGCTTTCGATAAAGATAACGAGCAAACACAACTATATGACAGATGTTCCACCAGGGCTCAAAAATCACGATAGCGTGCTCACACTCGGCCTTCGTTATCAATGGCTATAAAAGATGAAAAAAAACCAGCCCGAAGGCTGGTTTTTTTCGACGTCTTGGTGCGCAATTACGCAGCAACAACGTTTACTTTTACAGTTGCGAACACGTCATAGTGCAGCTGAACGCTGATTTCGTACTCGCCAGTGTGACGCAGTGCGCCCTCTGGAAGACGAACTTCGTTTTTCGCAATTTCAACGCCGGCTGCAGTCACAGCATCAGCGATGTCACGGGTACCGATAGAACCAAACAGTTTACCTTCATCACCCGCTTTAGAAGCGATTTCAACCGCTTCTAGTGCTTCAACTTTCTCTGCACGCGCTTGAGCAGCAGCCAGTTGCTCAGCAACTTTTGCTTCTAGCTCAGCACGACGTGCTTCAAAATGTTCGATGTTGGCTTTGGTTGCCATAACTGCTTTACCCTGAGGGATAAGGAAGTTACGCGCATAACCAGATTTAACAGTTACCTGATCACCTAGGCCACCCAGGTTACCGATTTTATCAAGTAGAATAACTTGCATTCTTCAATCCTCTCTAACTTGGACAGTTCCGATTACTGATGCTTGTCAGTGTACGGCAGCAGGGCCAGGTAACGAGCGCGCTTGATAGCACGAGCCAGTTGACGCTGATACTTAGCACGAGTACCAGTGATACGGCTAGGTACGATTTTACCTGATTCGGTAATGTAGTTTTTTAGAGTCGCTACATCTTTGTAGTCGATCTCTTGTACGCCTTCTGCAGTGAAACGGCAGAATTTACGACGACGGAAGAAACGTGCCATGGGCTTATCTCCTGATCTAAATGTCTATGATGTTGTCGGCATGCAATACCAATTTGCCCTCGCCTTGTCGGCTGGTTTGGTAGGCGAGAAACCCGCTTACCTTGATATGGCTGCCTAAAGCTAAATTTTGCGTTTGTTGTGTTGACACTTGCCCGCTGGCTACCACTGATAAGCGACAAAACACTTGTCGAGGTAGGTCAGCTTCAACCTGCGTGGAACGATGCTCTAGCACAAAGTGACAGTGCGGAATTCCAGCGGGGCTTTGGCGACGGACCGGACCTTTACTGATGACACCAGCAAGCTCCAACCGATTGGTCATCACAGCAATTACTCAGCTGCGTTTTCGCCTTCAGCTTGCGCTTCAGCTTTTGCTTCTGGTTTCGCTTCTGCACGCTCTTCGCGCTCAGGGCGATCTTCACGCTTAGCGGTACGCTCTTCTTTAGCCTTCATCATCACAGATGGCTCAGTGATAGCGTCTTTGGTACGCATGATCATGTTACGGATCACCGCGTCGTTGAAGCGGAACATGCTTTCCAGCTCATCAATCACAGCCTGCTCAGCTTCCACGTTCATCAGAACGTAGTGTGCTTTGTGCAGCTTGTTGATTGGGTAAGCCAGTTGACGACGGCCCCAGTCTTCTAGACGGTGGATTTGACCGCCTGCATCTTTGATAGACGCAGTGTAACGCTCGATCATGCCAGCAACTTGCTCGCTCTGATCAGGGTGCACCATGAATACGATTTCGTAATGACGCATTGAGTTGCTCCTTACGGATTAATCAGCTTCCACAATTGGCTCGGTCGTCCAGCGGAAGCAAGGAACGAAAAGTAAAAGACCGAGAATCAGGCGCGAGATAGTACAGAATTGCAGCGCCATAAGCAAACAGATTTTGTCTTAACTCGCTTATCTTTCAATCAGCGTGTCACCACAACGTCAAACGGTCCTCGTTGCGCTCTCGCCGGAACACGTCCCTTACCCTTTACACACAGAATACGCACACCACTTAATTCGCTTAAAACAACAACATAGTAATAACACTCTCCGTAACATAGACCGAAAAACATGACAAATCGCAAAAAAATTAAGAAATCAAGCCTGCAAATTGTCAAGTTTGTTTAATTTTCAACCGGAATCACGCTATTGATGTACTTATTTTTTACAAATAATTAATTTCTGAACCCGCGCTCAAATTATTACACCTTCGCCTCCATTTCTTGGCATCAATTGCCCAATATAACCACTTTGTTGCCTAGGCTTGACCTGAAAGTCGGTTTTTTAGTGCAAAAAGCGTAGGGAAGGACGCATCAATCACTGACTGGATTGATGAAATTCGCTTCAAAAATTTTGGGAGCAAAATATGAAACTGATGACGCCATCACGTGCCGTCGCGCTAGGTTTGGCGGGACTCGCGTTAAATAGCCCCAGCGTATACGCTGCGGTTGATTGCCAGCCACTGCCCGGTTGGCAGAATGGCAATACCTACACCAAAGGGGATCAAGTTAAAGCGGACGATACCGCCTATGAGGCAAGGTGGTGGACGCAAGCCGATCCTGCCACCCAATCAGGGGAGTGGAGAGCGTGGAAAATCCTCGGCCAGTGCGCGGGCAGCGTCAACCAAGCCCCTACCGCAACCTTAACCGTCTCCCCGTCAGGACCCGTTAAGGTTGGCGACACACTCACCTTCACCCTCGCCGGGACAGACACGGATGGCACAGTGACCTCATTCGTACTCTCACAAGGCGAGACTGTCTTATATGAAGGTGCAGAAGCGACCACCATTGACTGGCAAGCCGAACAAACGGGGCGTTTTACCTTTACGCTCACCGTGACCGACGACAAAGGCGCGACCGATACCCAAACATTGCAGCAGGTGGTGGGTGATGACCAAACTGGCGGCGATGAGTATGCCTGTCGTCCGGCGGGTTTATACACCACCCCAGCTGTCGAGGTGCCGTATTGCTCGGTATATGACGAAAACGGCCTTGAAGACATGGGCGCCGATCACCCTCGCCGTGTCATTGGCTATTTCACTAGCTGGCGAAACGGCGCCAACGGCCAGCCTGCTTATTTAGTCAGTGATATTCCTTGGGACAAGATCACCCACATTAACTACGCCTTTGCCCACGTCAACGCGGACAACCAACTGTCTATCGGCGATCCCAATGCTCCTGATAATCCCGCGACCCAGATGACCTGGCCGGGCGTGGCCGGCGCAGAGATGGATCCAACCCTGCCGTACAAAGGCCACTTTAACTTGCTCAACAAGTATAAAAAGCAGTACCCCGACGTGAAAACGCTGATCTCCGTGGGTGGCTGGGCCGAAACTGGGGGCTACTTCGGTGAAAACGGCGAGCGTATCGACAGTGGCGGTTTCTACACCATGACCACCAATGCCGATGGCAGTGTCAACCAAGCTGGCATTAAGGCTTTCACCGACAGTGCCGTCGCCTTCTTGCGCCAGTATGGCTTTGATGGACTAGACATTGATTATGAATACCCATCGTCAATGAAAGACTCAGGCCATCCTGACGATTTCGAGTACTCCAACCCACGTCGTGCGCACTTGAATAAATCTTACCAAGTGCTGATGAAGTCGCTACGTGAAGCGCTCGATAAAGCCAGTGCACAAGATGGCAAGCACTATATGCTGACCATTGCCGCACCGTCGTCGGGTTACTTATTGCGCGGGATGGAAACCTTCCAAACCACCCAATACTTAGATTACGTCAACATCATGAGCTATGACCTGCACGGGGCATGGAACGATCATGTTGGCCATCAAGCGCCGCTGTACGACACCGGCGAAGACTCGGAGCTTAAACAGTGGAATGTCTACCAAACCCCTGAGTTTGGCGGGATTGGTTATTTAAATACCGACTGGGCTGCGACCTACTTTATGGGCGGTATGTCTCCCGGGCGCATCAATATCGGTATCCCATATTACACTCGCGGCTTTAAAGACGTGCAAGGTGGCGACAAAGGCCTTTGGGGACGCGCGCCATTGCCAAACCAAAGTGAGTGCCCAGCAGGCACCGGTGTCGGTGAGAAAAACAAATGCGGCAACGGTGCAATCGGGATAGATAACCTTTGGCATGATGTGGACGAGCTCGGCAACGAAGTGCCTGCTGGCTCCAACCCTTTATGGCATGTGAAAAACTTGCTCGACGGCAAACTACCGGCCTATGCGGCGGAATACGGACTCGACCCTGAGCAAGACCCCACTGATCGCCTTACTGGTAGTTATCAGCGTTATTACGATGACATCGCCAAAGCCCCGTGGGTTTGGAACGAGGAAAAACGCGTATTCCTGTCAATGGAAGACGAAACCTCGATGGCCGAGAAAGTGGACTACGTAATCAACAAAGGCCTAGGCGGGGTGATGTTCTGGGAGCTAGCGGGGGATTATCGCTATGATGATCAGCGTCAAGCCTATTTTATGGGTGACACCCTGACCTCGCTGGCGTACCAAACCTTTAAGCAATCCGGCAGCGACTACTCGCTACAACGTGGCGACGCCAACTTCCAAGTGCCAAGCGAGCAAGTGGATGTCACGTTTGACGCGCTGAACTTCCCAGTGGGCGATGACAACTACCCTATCCGCCCCACGTTCCGCTTTACCAACCACTCCGATCTGGACTTATCGGGCGCCACCATCAGCTTTGATGTGCCAGTGTCTACCTCGGCCATTTTTAAATCTGACTGGAACGCCCAGAAAAAGCTGCGCATGGAAGTCGTACGTGATAGCAGCAATGCCAGTGGTAACAACATCGGCGGGTTTGATGCCACGCATCATCGCTTTGCCATCACCTTGATCAACGAATGGGGTGGTATAGAGCAAAGCTTTAAGCCGGGTGAAACCTTGGACGCTCAGGTGATGTACTACATGCCGATCACTAACCCGACCAATATCACCATCGAGAAAGATGGCCAGCGCTATGCGGTGAAGCAGGAGTATCCAAGCCTTCCGCCTGCGCTACCCGGTAGCACCAGCCAAAGTGGCGGAGAGTCTCAGTGTCCCGGCGTCGATGTCGCCAGCCTGAGTACCTACCCTGACTGGCCTAACGGGGGCAACCATGCCAGCGGTGGCGACCAACTTATCTACCAAGAGGCGGTATGGGAAGCCAAATGGTGGACCCAAGCCGCACCCGGTGGTCAAGCTTGGCGCCAAGTCTGCAGCCTCTAATCCATTTCTGGTCTTGAATGCGGGGGCCGCGTGCCCCCGTTAAGGAGTCGTTATGTTCAAGTCTTCGTTCACACAGTTTTCCTGCCGTACCGCCGTGGCCCTTGCGCTGGTCGCAAGCAGTTCACAAGTGATGGCACATGGCTATTTAGAAAGCCCCAAAGCGCGCCAAGCGATTTGCCATGAGCAAGGAGGTTATTGGTGGCCTTCAGATGGGTCACGTATTCCTAACGCTGCCTGTCGCGCTGCGTTCTTAGAATCGGGACACTACCCGTTTGTGCAACATCATGAATCAGCGCAATTGGTGGCGGATTATCGCAATATGGATGCGGTGAAAGCGGCCGTTACCGATGGCAACTTATGTGGTGCCGGCGATCCCAATAAAGCCGGGATCAGTTTGCCCTCACCGGATTGGCAACGGACCGAAGTCACCCCAGATGGCAATGGCCAGATTGACGTGCGTTTTCGCGCCACCACACCGCACAACCCAAGTTACTGGGAAATTTATCTAACCAAGCCAGATTACAACGGCGCGACCGATGCGCTGACGTGGGATAATCTCGAAAAAATCGACACCTTTGGCGATCTGCCCATTGTGGTCGGCGATGACGGTAACCGTTATTACGAGATGACCGTGACCTTGCCCGCCGATCGCCAAGGTGATGCCATTCTCTATAGCCGTTGGCAACGCATTGATCCGGCCGGTGAAGGCTTCTACAACTGTGCCGACATCACCATCACCCCTAGTCAGACAGCGCCAGCCCAGTGGCACGAGCTGGGCTACTTTGTCCCACATCCACAAATGGCAGCATTGGGCGATCGCGTGCGTGCCCGCTTGCACAATCGCCAAGGCCAAGAAGTGGTGGATGTCACACTCACCCTGATCGACCAGAATGTAGCGAATTGGCCACACGCGCTGGCCAATCTTATCGAACAACAAGCTAACGAGCCCTTGCGTATCGGGGTGATGCGCCACGGTGAGATCCAGTTTAATGCCGATGACGTGGTGCAAAACCAAGTCTTTAGCCATCACGATAGCTATAGCTTCAACCTGTCGGTGATCCCGGCTACCGACGAACCCACCAGCAACCTACCCGCTTGGAGTGCATCTGACGTCTATGTGGCCAAGGATCGCGTGCGCTACGGCGACAACATCTACCAAGCAAAATGGTGGACACGCAACGAGCAACCCGGCGCTGCCCTTGTTTGGCAACGCGTGACACAATAAGGAGCAAACATGAAGCCAATGACCCTACTCTCTCTGGCGATTGCTGGGGCACTGGGTGCCAGCCACGCCGTGGCGGCCCCCTCAACCCCAAGTTTGGACTGGAAGCCACAAAACTATTCTTTTGTTGAAGTCGACGAATATGGCCGCGGATCGTACAAAGATCTGGTGCAACGCGTGGATGAAGTCCAAATTGAGATTAAATGGAATGCGTGGTCCGGTGATGGCGGTGACAGCTACAAGGTGTACTTTGAC
Organism: Salinivibrio sharmensis; assembly: GCF_001995985.1. Taxonomy (GTDB): domain Bacteria; phylum Pseudomonadota; class Gammaproteobacteria; order Enterobacterales; family Vibrionaceae; genus Salinivibrio; species Salinivibrio sharmensis. The sequence goes on from NZ_MUFC01000007.1 coordinate 148,020, forward strand.
GATCAGGTCGTCAATCAAGGCACCTTACCGGCAGGAACCAAATCTGGCATTGTCACTTTTCCCTATGACAAAGGCGGCCGCCACCAGCTTAAACTCGCCTTGTGTGAAGGCGGCGTGGATGGCCAGTGTGCGACCAGTGCCGCCAAACCCATCGTGATCGCAGACACCGACGGCGTGCATCTTGACCCACTGCCGATGAATGTCGACCCCAATAACAATGACTACCCCAAACAGCCTGATACCGTGGTAGGGGCATACTTTGTCGAATGGGGCATTTATGGCCGTAACTTCGATGTCAGTCAGGTGCCCGCGGGTAATCTCACCCACATCTTATATGGCTTTATCCCCATTTGTGGTCCCAATGAGTCTCTCGGTAATGTGGAAAATGGCAACAGCTTACGCGCGCTGGAGCTCGCTTGCCAAGGCTCAAAAGACTATGAAGTGGTGATCCATGACCCTTGGGCAGCGATTCAGAAAAAACTGCCCGGCACACCAGCTAAAGATCCGATTGGTGGCACTTACGCGCAAATGATGGCGCTCAAGCAGCGCTACCCGGATCTGAAAATTCTCCCATCCGTTGGCGGCTGGACCCTATCAGACCCCTTCTATGATTTCACCGACAAAGCCAACCGTGATGTCTTTGTTGCCTCGATGAAAGAGTTCCTACAAACCTGGAAATTCTATGATGGGGTCGACATTGACTGGGAGTACCCAGGCGGTGGCGGTGCCAACCCAGATTTAGGCAATCCAGATAAAGACAGCCAAGCCTACGCGGCGTTAATGCGTGAGCTGCGCGCGATGTTGGATGAGCTCGAGGCCGACACGGGCCGTGAGTACCAACTCACCTCGGCCGTCGGGGCAGGTTATGACAAAATCGCCAACGTCGATTACAGCGCCAGCGCGCCGTACATGGATTACATCTTTGCCATGACCTACGACTTTTTCGGCGCATGGAATAATGTCACCGGTCACCAAACCGCCATTTACTGCGGCAGCCATATGAGCGCCGATGAATGTGATGGTACTGGCGTCGATGACAACGGCGAGCCCCGCAAAGGCCCTGCCTACACACTCGATAATGGCGTGCAATTACTGCTCGAAAGCGGCGTGCCACCGGAAAAAATGGTGATCGGTACCGCGATGTACGGCCGTGGCTGGGAAGGCGTTTTCCCTGCCAATGCAACCGATCCTAGCAACCCGATGACCGCTCCCGGTAACGGCCCAATCAAAGGCAGCACCGCTGATGGTATTTGGGAAGCGGGCGTGATTGACTACAAAGGCGTCGTCAAATCAATGCTTGGTAGTGCGGGGAACGGTATCAATGGCTTCCAACCCGGTTATGATGAGCAAGCTGAAGCGGCCTACGTTTGGAACCCAGACAACGGCAAGCTAGTCACTTATGACAACCAGCGCTCGGTCAAAGCCAAAGGCCAGTATGTGCGCAACCACAACTTCGCCGGTTTGTTTGCTTGGGAAATCGATGCCGACAATGGCGATATCCTTAATGCGATGCACGAGGGCTTAGCACAGGATGGTCAACCACCCGTCAATAGTGCTCCTACCGTCACCCTTGCGCAGCAAAGCTATACGCTGGCGCCCGGATCGTCGTTAACCATTGCCGCCAATGGGCGTGATCGGGATGGCGATACCCTGACCTATCGCTGGCAAGGCGATGCGGCGTTGGCTCTGACCAATAGCGACACGGATTCGGTTACCGTGACCGCCCCCGATGTGAGCACCAGCGCCGACTATTCCCTGTCGGTGACGGTGTCAGACGGCCAAGCCAATGCCGAGGCCAGCACTACGATTAAGGTGGTGGTACCGGGTGAAAACCAAGCCCCCACCGTGGCGTCTATCGCCCCAGTTAGTCTGAAAAGTGGTGAGCAAACCCGCGTAACGATTGAGGCAAACGACCCAGATGGCGATGCACTTAGCTACACCTACCGTGCATCCGGCGATCTGGCCGTTTCTGGCACTGGTGATCAGGTGACACTGACCGCGCCCACCGTGACGGAGAATCGCGACTATGTGGTCACAGTCGAGGTCAGCGATGGCGACAACACCACGCAAGCGCAATTCACGGTTACCGTGACGCCGGCCAGTGGCTTGCCAGCGTGGGATGAAAACACCGTGTACGTTGGCGGCGATCGTGTCCTGTATCAAGGGATTGAGTATCGCGCCAAGTGGTGGACTAAAGGCCAGCGCCCAGACCAAGGCGGCCCATGGGAGCGCGTCGGGGATAGCCAAGCCAACCAAAGCAGTGAATGGCAAGCGACCGTTGCTTATTCAGGCGGCGATGAAGTTGAATATAACAACCAACGCTACCAAGCCAAGTGGTGGACGCAAGGCGACAAGCCGGGCAGCGCCGCGGTCTGGCAACTACTGTAACGAGAGGCTTTTCCTGCCAAACAAAAAACGCCCCAGTTGGGGCGTTCAGATTGCTGACGAACCCCGCCTTTTTAGGCGGGGTTCTTTTTGATAAGCGGCCGTAGGCCGCGATCGCGATATTTTTTGTTAGAGAGTGGTCGCTACCGACCAACGCCCAAATTGGCGGATAGAAGCCAGTATTTGCCTTATATCCGCCATGTTAAAGCCACATTTTCTTAGATAGCTCACCACTAACGCTATNTTCAGATTGCTGACGAACCCCGCCTTTTTAGGCGGGGTTCTTTTTGATAAGCGGCCGTAGGCCGCGATCGCGATATTTTTTGTTAGAGAGTGGTCGCTACCGACCAACGCCCAAATTGGCGGATAGAAGCCAGTATTTGCCTTATATCCGCCATGTTAAAGCCACATTTTCTTAGATAGCTCACCACTAACGCTATCTTCTTGATGTTTTGAGCAGCCGCCGCCAGCCAGCATTGCATTTGCACATTTGCAAGCCCTCGGAAGCGTGCGTAGCGGTGTCCATGATGCTGCTTGGCGTCGGCGAAGCTTCGCTCCACAGTCTCACTTCGTCGCTTGTATATCTTTTTGCCATAACGAGACAGTCGCATTTCATTGGCACGCTCTACTGCATCAGTGTAAAGATGACGCGTGATGACCTTTTGCATGGTCTTACTTTGCGTACAGTCGTTTCTAACCGGACAGAACGCACACTGCTTTGGGTCTGAGTGATAAGTACGATAGCCGGCTCTTGTGGTTGTTTTATAGATAAGCGTTTGCCCTTTGGGGCAGCGATATGTGTCGGTTTTCTTATCGTATGTGAAGTGTTTTTTCTTGAACGTATTCTTCGTTCGAGAAGGGCGACGATAGCCGAATACGCCAAGAATGCTGCGACGCTCTAAGGATTCGGCAACCGGTGCTGTGAAGTAGCCAGCATCGATGCCCACGGCAATAGGATTGAGGTTAAATTGCGCGAGTGTGTGGTCAAGGCGACGGATATACGGTTGTGAGTCGTTGACATTCCCTRGGGTTGTATACGTATCAACGATGATACCGTGCTTGCCATCAACGGTCCTATGGTCAAGATAGAAGAAGCCTTGGGGCTTATTATCTCTGGTCATAAAACCACTTTCAGGGTCAGTCGTACTCACTTTTGTGTTTTTGACGTCCGTCTTTAATGGCACGTCCTTGAACGGCTTTTTTCCTTCTGCTTTGCGGTCACTGACGATGTCTTCATCCAACATCTCTAGGTAAGCGCCGGCGCTCACCGGGCGCAGTTTATTCACATGCTTATTTTTGTTCGCACTGGCTTTAAGGTGCGTGCTGTCGGTATACAGCTCTTGCCCTGCGACTAAGCCCTTCTCCATGGCTTGAACCACAATATGGTTGAATATGCGTTCGAAGACATCCGTGCCATTAAAGCGACGAATACGATTTTGGCTCAGCGTAGACGCATGGATGACCTTCTCTGTCAGCGACATACGCAAGAACCAACGATAAGCAACGTTGACTTCAATTTCTTTAACAAGCTGACGCTCGCTTTTGATGCCGAAGAGATAGCCAAGCAGGATAATTTTAAACAAGCGAACGGGGTCAATCGGTGGTCGGCCATTGTCTTTGCAATAAAGGTGGGCGACTTCATCTCGAATAAACTCGAAGTCGATGGCACGGTCGATTTTACGAACAAGATGGTCTTTGGGAACAAGTTGTTCCATCGTCACCATTTCAAGTTCATATTGGTGTGGAGAAGGTTCTTGAAGCATACCGGAGCATCCCTATTGCGACACTCCTATTAGATCAAAGGTCTAGCTCGAAAGCTAGACCTTTGTCAGCAGTCTGAACGATAAACTCGAAGGTCGATGGCACGGTCGATTTTACGAACAAGATGGTCTTTGGGAACAAGTTGTTCCATCGTCACCATTTCAAGTTCATATTGGTGTGGAGAAGGTTCTTGAAGCATACCGGAGCATCCCTATTGCGACACTCCTATTAGATCAAAGGTCTAGCTCGAAAGCTAGACCTTTGTCAGCAGTCTGAACCGGCTTCGGCCGGTTTTTTTATTGGTTAAGAACGGGGTTAATCCACGGTTTCCTTACAATACAGATCATGTAATAACTGAATAACCGCTTCGACTTCATGACTTTTCAGCGAGTAATACACGGTTTGCGCTTCTTTACGCGTGGCGACTAGGCCGTCTTTACGAAGCCAAGCAAGGTGTTGAGACAGCGCCGACTGGCTTAGAGGCACGCGATCCACGAGCTGCCCCACCGACAACTCTCCTTGCAATAAATAACACAGAATGAATAGGCGTTTCTCGTTAGCCATGGCCTTGAGCAAGTTTACCGCCTTCGGCCCATTCTGCTGCATACGGGCTAAATCCATTCAACTTCCATCATTGATTAATACTCATTGCCGTGAGTCTAGCACGATCTTTATGTCAGCTTGTAACTAAACAAATAAGCGACTGTAATCTGCCTCACAAATCCGCTTGACCGCTGGATGCTGGATCATCCTCTCAGCGAATATCACATAATATTCTTCTTTAACCGCGCTCAGCTCGACAATTTGTACCGCTTGCCCCAAGCGGGTCACTTCTTCAGCATAAGAGGTGGGCGCAATAAATAACGCCTGATGACTAATGCCAAAAGCTTTCATCAGCGCAGAGTCATCAAACTCCCCCAGTATGTTGGGCACAATCCCCTGCTGATCAAACCATTGTGTGAGTTTTCGTCCCATGGCCGTTGCTTTGCTCGGCATCAATATTTTTTGCGTGGCCAGACGGATCGGTAACGGCACATCGGGTGGCTCTGCGGGATTAGAGGAATACAAACTCATGCTGCTCTCACCAAGCTTGACGCTAAAAAGCCCTGCCTGTTGCGTGGAGTCGACCGGACAATCGGACAGGATCATGTCCAACTTATGCTGAGAAAGCTGTTCGAGTAGCATCTCGTGCGTCGATTCAAAACAACGTAGGTGGATAGCATTATCATTCGGAATAGCATGAAGTAAAATCTGGCTAATCAGGCGCTTAGATAAAGCATCGGCCACGCCTACATCAAATAAGATGTTTTCTTGTTGGCTATAGTTAACAATATCCAGCATCTCATAACTTAAGCCAAACATCCGATCCGCATATTGAAACACCAACTGACCCAGTTCGGTGGGCTCAACATAACGGCCATTGCGTTTAGTGAGCTTGCCATTTAAGCGCTGTTCCAACGCTCGGATTTGCCCCGTCACGGTTTGTGGTGTTAAACAAAGTTTGTCCGCCCCTTGGGTGATCGAACCTTGCTTGCAGACCATCCAAAAATAGTAAAGGTGGTTGTAGTTTAGGTGAGCCATGCTGATTGATAAAAAAACGCCAGAGTGGCAGCTTACGCTGCCCCTCTGGCGCCTTCAAGCGTCACGCACGTTTTAATCTTTTACATCGTCTTTATCAAGCGGCTTTCTCACCCGCTCTCCGGCTCGATGCTCTAACGCTCGCTCGGAAAAGCTCGACCCATTGTCGGCATTGTCTTTGTCGTTTAATGAGGCTGTCATCGCTTTTCCATCTGCCACGCCCGCTAGGTAGGCTTGACACACGTCGCTGTTATCCATTTCTCCGTGGCAGTACATCTCTTGGTTCGCCGCCATGGCAGAGCCAGAGACGGCAACCAGGCTAGTAATCAATGCTAGTGTCGCCTTCTTCATACTCGTCTCCTCGTTCATCAGCAAGCGCGCTGGCTGGGGGCAATGCAAAGTGCAACACTGCATAACCAATCACCGCGGCCAAGGTTGATCCTATCAAGATCCCCAGACGGGAGAGTGTGACGAACTCGCCATTCACACCGACAAAGGCCAGTGACGAGATAAAAATAGACATGGTAAAACCAATACCACAAAGCACTGACACTGCGAAGATATGGGTGAAATTCACACGTGCTGGTAATTTGGCAATGCCTAGTTTCACCGCTGCCCAGCTAAAGCTAAAGATACCCAAAGGTTTACCAACCAGCAGACCCAATGCGATACCTAGCGGCAACATTTCGGTTAAGTTTGCCAAAGAGACGCCATCCAAAGACACCCCAGCATTGGCAAAGGCGAAGATAGGCAAGATCAAGTACGACACATAAGGATGGAGGGTGTGCTCCATTTTTTTCAACGGTGATGGGTCATCATCCGTTTTCCCCTTAAGTGGGATAGCAAAACCAAGCACCACACCGGCGAGGGTCGCGTGAACACCCGACTGTAAAACACTGAACCACAGCACCAAACCGACCACCACATAGGCAGTGATACTGGTGACTTTGCGCATGTTCATCGCCACCAAGACTAAGGTGGCAGCAAACGCACTGGCTAGCGCAACCACTGACAAATCACTGCTGTAGAACAGTGCGATGATCACTATCACGCCAAGGTCATCGATAATCGCAAGTGCCAACAAGAACACTTTCAACGCCAATGGAACGCGGTTACCCAATAACGCTAGCACACCCAAAGCAAACGCAATATCCGTTGCGGCAGGAATAGCCCATCCCGATACTGCAAGAGGGTCGCCCCAGTTAAAGGCTAAATAGACCAATGCGGGTGCGAGCATCCCACCAATGGCGGCAACCGCCGGGAAAGTCGCTTTGTCTTTCGAGTTTAAGGCGCCTTGCACCAACTCACGCTTCACTTCCAAACCAATCAGCAGGAAAAAAATCACCATCAAGCCATCGTTGATCCAGTGACCAACCGATAAACCGGCTATATAGGTATGAAGGGTGCTGTCATATAAAGGCTGTAGATCCGAGTTCGCTACGAACATCGCCAATACCGCCGCAATAATCAGCACAATACCTCCTGCGGATTCCATTTTCAGAAACTGACGAATGACATCAGTCATTTAAGCACTCCATACAAAAAAAGTGGATTTCCGTAGTCTAGTCAGCCAGACCACTTTTAGAAAAATCGTTTGTTCTGATAGTAAACATCGTAAAAACCGACATCAAAACTAACTTACCATTGATTTATTCGCAGTTTAATCTTTTTTATCCTTGCTAACCGCCCTGTGTCTAGCATAGTGTCAACGTGCGCCTCCCTGTTACATTTTTCCCACGGATTTTTTTACGGCAGCTAACGGGCACAAATAATACTTAAAATCAGCAAGCTAACTGGCGCGAATTCCACTGATAACCTCGTCCAGATCGGATTTTCAAACCACTGCAGTATTTGTGTCATATTTCTGAAATATTACCTTCTTACTATCGCCGCAGATTTTTGCTTTGACACTAAACTGACATCTAACTGTCACGGAGATATCTTATGACTCCCCATGCTACAGCGGTAGAGGCAACCCAGAGCTCCTCAAATTGGTTCCGTTGGACCAAGCTTGCCGTCATGCTTTACCTCCTACTGGTGGCCGTTGCCATGGTAGGAAGCGGCTTCAAGTGGGCCGTCGGCGACGAAGCTAAGACGCTCTTCGCGTTCGCTTCTCATCCCGTAGCTGGCTTAATGATTGGTATTGTTGCTACCGCATTGATCCAATCGTCAAGCACAGTCACCTCTATTATAGTTGGCTTAGTCGCAGGTGGCCTCCCCGTTGAAGCCGCGATTCCAATGGTCATGGGGGCAAACGTAGGCACCTCGGTCACTAACACGATCGTGAGCCTTGGGCATGCCCGCTGTAAAGTGGAGTTTAGTCGCGCATTTAGTTGCGCCACCGTCCATGATTTCTTCAACCTTTTTGCCGTGGCCATCTTCTTGCCATTAGAAATGGCGTTCGGTTTACTGAACAAGATTTCTGAGTGGTTGGTTTCACCGCTGACGCAAGCCAGTGACATGAGCATTAAAGGTTTGAACTTTGTTAAACCGCTGACAAAACCCGTGGTTAACGCGGTGCAATCACCGCTTGAAGCCGCCCTGCCTGGTAACATTGGTGGCGCTATCATGATTGTCATGGGGATTGCTGCCATCGTGATTGCGATTACCATCATGGGCAAAGTGATGAAAAAGCTGATGGTCGGTCGTGCCAAAGACATGCTGAAGAACGCGATTGGTCGTGGCCCGCTACACGGTATTTTCTCAGGCTCTGTGGTCACTGTTTTAGTGCAGTCTTCATCGACAACCACCAGCTTAATGGTGCCGCTGGTCGGCTCAGGCGTGTTGAAAGTCCGTGATATTTACCCATTCACCTTGGGCGCCAATATCGGTACCTGTATCACTGCCTTACTCGCCGCCACAGCGGTTACCGGTGAGTTTGCTGTCTTTGCTCTGCAAATTGCACTGGTGCACTTAAGCTTCAACATTCTGGCGACGACCCTGATTTTCGGTATTCCGTTCTTGCGTGAGTTACCACTTAAAGGCGCCGACTGGCTCGGTAAGTTGGCTGCTAAATCTAAAGTCGCCGTGCTCGCATATATCAGCCTTGTCTTTGTTGTCGTGCCAGGAAGCATAGTGCTGCTATCTCAGTAATCTCCCTGTCACCCCCGAAAAAAACCACCGTCTAAACGGTGGTTTTTTTATTGGCTCAACGGCACTGGAGCTCGCTGCGTATCGCGAACCCGCGACATCATTAAATGGCGATCGGTGCTTTAATGGTCGGGTGTGGGTCGTATCCCTCAATCTCAAAGTCATCAATTTGATAGTCAAAAATAGACGCCGGTTTGCGCTTTATCACCAAGCGAGGTAGCGCACGAGGTTCACGTTTAAGTTGCTCGTAAACAATCTCGTCGGTTAAATGATTATGGTAAAGGTGCACGTCCCCAAAGGTATGGACAAAATCGCCCACGGCTAAACCACATTGTTGCGCAATCATATGAGTGAAAAGCGCATAGCTGGCGATGTTAAACGGCACCCCCAAAAAGTAATCGGCGCTACGCTGATAAAGCTGGCATGAGAGCTTGCCATCAGCCACGTAGAACTGGAATAAACAATGGCATGGGGCTAAAGCCATCTTGCCTTGTTCGGCGTTCTCAGTCGGGCTTATCGACTCATCAGGCAAGTCAGCAGGGTTCCAAGCGGTAATGATGTGACGACGTGAATTAGGTTTCGTTTTAATTTGCTCGATCAATTGTTCGATTTGATCCACGGTCGACCCATCAGGACACGCCCAAGAGCGCCACTGTGCGCCATACACTGGACCAAGGTCACCGGTTTCGGTTGCCCACTCATCCCAGATACGTACCTTGTTATCTTGCAAGTACTGCACGTTAGTGTCGCCGTTAAGAAACCATAAAAGCTCATGGATAATGGCGCGCGTGTAGAGTTTCTTGGTGGTCAGTAGCGGAAAACCAGCGGCAAGATCAAAGCGCAGCTGTCGACCAAACACAGACCGTGTTCCCACGCCGGTGCGATCGCCTCTATCCGTCCCATTATCGAGAATATCCTGCATCAAAGCCTGATACTGCTTCATAGTGTTTCCTATCATTGGCCAAACGAACAAAAGGCACCGCTGAGGTGCCTTGGTGGTTCACTTACTATAACCGATTCACGCTATGCGGTCACTTGGCAGGTTGGCGTCGATACGCCCATCCCACCATCACTGCCCCTGCAATAATCATAGGTAACGATAACAGTTGCCCAATACTGAAAATACCAGCGAACAAGCCTAGGTGAGCGTCGGGTTCACGGAAATACTCGACGATAAAGCGGAACGTCCCGTAACCGGCCAAGAAAAGCCCCGAAACGGCTCCCATCGGTCGCGGCTTTTTGATGTAGAGGTTGAGGATGATAAATAGCGCAACCCCCTCTAACGCAAACTCATAGAGCTGTGAAGGGTGACGCGGCCAAGGGCCTCCCGTTGGGAATACCATCGCCCAAGGGACATCGGTCACCCTTCCCCAAAGTTCACCATTAATAAAATTCCCTAGTCGCCCCGCCCCGAGGCCAAACGGCACCAAAGGAGCGATAAAGTCGGCAACGGTAAAAAAGTGGCGTTGGGTCTTGCGCGCATACCACGCCATCGCAGTGATCACACCCAACAGGCCCCCGTGGAAGGACATGCCACCTGTCCACACTTTGAATAAAAACAGCGGATCGGCAATAAAGGCATCAAATTGATAAAATAGGACGTAGCCAATGCGTCCCCCGAGCACCACGCCCAAAAAGCCAGCAAAAAGGAGATCACTGACCTCTTCTTTGCTCCAACCGCTATTCGGTTTGGCCGCACGATGATTCGCCAGCCATAAGGCAAACACAAACCCCAGTAAGTACATTAAGCCGTACCAGCGCACGGCTATCGGACCAAGTTCAATTAAAATGGGATCTATCGACGGAAAGGTGATGTAACCTTCGGCCATGAATTTTATCCTTTACTTCAACAGCATGCTTACGCCGACAATAACAAGAAAGACGGCAAAAATACGTTTTATTTGCGCAGTCGGTAGTCTGACTGCAAGCTGAGCCCCTACCCGTGTCATCCACACCGATGTTGAAACGACACCGAGTAAGGCAGGCAGATACACATATCCGACACTGAGTGCGGGTAAGGGTTCCGTTTGGTGCCACCCCAGCCACACAAAGCTGATCATTCCACCCACCGCCAACATTGCGCCCCCCGCCGACGCGCTGCCAATAGCTCGATGCATACTCACTCCACGCCAGTGGAGATAGGGCACGGTAAAAGACCCCCCTCCAATACCCGCTAAACTAGAGAGTGTACCGATCAGCGTTCCCGCAAAGGACAGTCGCAGCCAATGCGGTAAAGGGCGCGCGCGATAGGGACGCCGATTGAGCGACATTTGTAGCGCCATGGCAAGCACGATAACCCCAAAAAGGCGGGGCAACCAGTCGGGGGGGAGTCGATCTGCCAGCGCGGCCCCCAAGATGCCGCCCAGCATCATGCCAGGGACGAGCGCTTTAACCGCGTTTAGATGAACATTGCCTAAACGAAAGTGACGCCAAGCGGAGGCGCTTGAGGTCAGTACGATGGTGGCAAGAGAGGTGGCGAGCGCGATAGGCATCACCACAGCAGGGGCAATACCAAACACGGGAAGCAAGAAGGTGAGCGCGGGCACCACCACTAATCCCCCACCAATCCCCAGAAGGCCAGATAAAGTCCCCACACAGGCCCCCAGCAGCATACACACCACAAACAGCAGCACGGTGAGGCTGGTGATCATCGCAGCTGTCCGATTTTGACCAACGCCTCTAGCCCTTGCGCGGCCAAAAAGGCTTCGGTGGCGGCGCGGATCTCGTCTGGATGATCCAGCGCCAACATCTGATTGGCCTGCATGACCAAGCGCTCATGGGGTAAGCGGCTTAGCAAGTATTTAATTTTGGCCACATTGCGGGTGTTCATACTCAGTTGGTGGTAGCCCAAGCCCACCAATAATGAGGCCCCAACCGGATCGCCGGCTAGTTCACCACACACACTGACAGGTAATTGATGACGCGTTCCCACCGCGGCAATCGACGCTAATGCGTGTAATACCGAGGGGTGCAGCGCATCAAAGATATCAGCCACGCGCGCATTGTTGCGATCAACGGCGAGTAGATATTGAGTGAGATCATTGGTGCCGACCGAGAGAAAATCGACATCTCGGGCGATGCTATCAAGCTGATACAAAATAGAAGGCACCTCAACCATGATCCCTAATAAAGGGATGTTGAGACTCTGCCCTGCGTGCTGGGCCTCTTGACTGACCTCTTGATAAGCTCGGCTAATGAGCGCTTTTGCCTCCAGTAGCTCGTTACGTCCCGAGATCATGGGTAACAATAGCTTTAAATTATTGAGGCCTATACTGGCACGTAACATCGCACGTACCTGAATTAAGAAGATATCTGGATGATCGAGGGTAAAACGTATCCCCCGCCAGCCTAAAAATGGATTGTCCTCTTCAATACTTAAATATGGCAATGGTTTATCGCCACCAATATCCAAGGTACGCATGACCACAGGTTTATCGGGATAACTGGCAAGAATCGCACGGTATTGTTTGACCTGCTCGTCTTCCGAAGGAAAACGTCGCTGCATCAAAAAAGGGACTTCCGTGCGGAACAACCCAACCCCGTCAACGCCCTGATTGATTGCAATTTGGCTATCAGCGCTCAGGCCAGCATTCAAGTGCACTTCAACACGTGTGCCATCCTGAGTTTGTCCCGGGGTCGCCAGTGCTGTCTCAAAGGTAGATTGCAGGCTCGCTTCTTCTTGAACCAGGTGCTGATACTCATTGATCAATGCCTCGGCAGGCTCGATCATGAGTACCCCTTTGTGGCCATCAAGGATCACGGTTTTTTGATGAAGCTTTGCGGGCGAAAAGCTGACGCCCATTACCGCCGGGATCCCTAACGCACGCGCCAGAATCGCCGCATGCGAGTTCGCTGCCCCTTCTTCAGCGACCACCCCTGAGAGTAATGCGCGCGGGATTGACGCAAGCATACCCGCGGTTAACTCCCGAGCAAGCAGAACGATGGGCGTCGAAATAGGAGGCGGACTGCCCGCCGGAGCGATTAAAAAGTAAAGCAGCCGCTGTCCTAGCTCTTTGACATCGCCGGCACGTGCTTTTAGATAAGGATCATCCATCGCGGCAAACCGCGCGGAAAAGGCTTCTACTGTTTGTCTCACCGCCCACGTTGCCGCATCCCCCTGCTGGATCCGCACCGTCATGTCTTCACGCAACATGGGATCGTTTAGCAGGTGCACAAAGAGATCAAAAATAGCCAACGCGTCTTTTTGTAGCTCCTTGTCGAAACGCTTACGCAAGCGACGAAACTCGGTACTGGCATCATCAATCGCCGCGTCCAGCCTGTCGAGTTCACCTTGTGTATCTAGGTGGCAAGCGGGCGCCACCTCTTCTAGCCGCGGTTGCGAGTCATCACACCAGGCCTGTGCTATCCCTATCCCTGGCGAGGCCGGCATTCCCTCCAACAATACCGGAGAGGGAGCACCTTGCCAGCCACCTTGCGCATGGGCATGGGCAAACACCACCGCCAGCTGCGCAGCCAAGGTCACGAGAAAGGATTCTTCACTCTCATCAAACTGGCGGGGTTGATGTTGCTGCACCACCAGCACCCCAAGTACCTTTTTACGATAAATGATCGGGGTCCCAAGAAAGGATTGAAACGCATCCTCACCGGTAGAGGGGAAGGCTTTAAACGCGGGGTGTTTGCGCGCATAGGCAAGGTTTAATGGCTCAGCGCGCTTGCCAACCACGCCGACTAAACCTTCACCAAACGCCATCGACACTTGCGCGGACGGATCTAAGCCTTGCGTCGCCATCAGTTCAAATCGTTGCTCTTCGGCATTGGCAAGATACACGGAGCAACACTCCGTGCGCATGGCCACGCAGGTTTGTTGCACTAAAGTGTGTAGCGCCTGCTCAAGATCTGAAGACGCGGCCACACTTTGCACAATATTCCTTAACTGCGTGAGCACCCACTCTCTCCTTACACTTATCCTCGCTTATGTCGACGCCGAGGTTTGCGTTCTTTAAACGGCATCGCAAGTGGCGCAAATTCTTTCATCGCGCGCCGATAGACCTCACGCTTAAATGCCACCACTTGTCGCACCGGATACCAATAACTCACCCAGCGCCAACCATCAAACTCAGGTGTGCCACCACGTGTGACGTTGACACGTGATTCTTCACACTCGAGTTTTAACAAAAACCACTTCTGCTTTTGCCCAATGCACACGGGCTTGGAATCCCAGCGCACCAAGCGTTTGGGTAACTTATAGCGCAGCCAATGTCGACTGGTCCCTAAGATGCGTACATCTTTCTTGGTCAGACCTACCTCTTCGTACAACTCCCGGTACATCGCTTGTTCAGGGCTTTCCCCTTCATCGATGCCTCCTTGTGGAAACTGCCACGAATGCTGACCATATCGACGAGCCCAGAGAACTTGACCGTGGCCGTTACAAATTACTATCCCCACATTGGGACGATAGCCATCGCCATCAATCACTGGACGACCTCAATGATAAATCTCTACTGAACCTGATTTTTTCACAAAAAGCGGTAAGGGGTAAACAAACATTGTGGATTGACCTTTGTTTTTGCGCACTCGTCGTCATCTGAGGATAACTTAGGGCCTAACAGGAAGTTATAAACATAGCAATGAGAGTTTGCGCACATTTATTCACGCTTTCTGTGGATAGATTTGTGAAGAAGACTAGAAAAAGTTCAGATATCGACCACTTAAGGATCATCTTATCTAATAAAAAACAAGACAAAATGAAACAAATCCCTTTAATATTAATGTTTTACATCCAGGTAAAGCCAAAGGGATCTTTCACAAGATCGAACGATCATCATATAAACACAGATCGCTCAAAGATCCACCAGTCAGTAAATTATCCACATCGATAGCGCAAAAAAACGTCAACCAAGGCGATAGGTCGCTTTTTATCGTCGCTAAGCTACTGTATATTTGATCATGATTGGAGTTGGCTGCTTAAAATAATACTCATCTGTGGATAACTTAATAAGCTGCAGGTTGATCCCCGCCGCCAGATCCGCTTGCAGCCCACATCACAGTTCTTGATAATGCACACCCATAACCAAACCTGCAGGATCCAATACCGTGACACCAGCCCCCGCATCAGAACAGATATTGATGGAGCGCGCGCTCGCGTTGGCGGGTCTTACACTCGGCGAAGTGAGTGACGCCCAGTCAATCCGCTGTCCAGAGACACTTGCGCGGGAGAAAGGCTGGATTGGCATGTTACTCGAAACCTGTTTAGGCGCCAGCGCAGGCAGTAAACCTGAACAAGACTTCGCACATTTAGGTATTGAGCTAAAAACCATTCCCGTCAACCGTGAGGGAAAACCACTGGAAACCACCTTTGTGTGTGTCGCGCCACTGACGGGTATAGCAGGGGTACGTTGGGAAACCAGCCACGTAAGGCAAAAGCTATCACGGGTTTTGTGGGTGCCGGTTGAAGGCGAACGCGATATACCGGTATCACAGCGCTGCATTGGCACGCCATTATTATGGTCCCCCAGCCAAGAGGAAGAAGCGCAACTGCGTGCCGATTGGGAAGAGTTAATGGATTGGGTGGCGCTAGGCCGCGTAACAGAAATTACAGCCCGCCAAGGTGAGTCTCTCCAACTGCGCCCCAAAGCGGCCAACGGCAAAGCGCTGACCGACGCTTTCGGCCCCGATGGTGAGCCGATCCGTACCTTGCCGCGCGGCTTCTATTTGCGCACCCAGTTCACCCATAAGATCTTGCGTCGTTACTTTGTGGATCCGAAATAAGCGTCGATCCGCACGGACGATTACCTGCCCTGCGCGTTTAGGTTAAGGTCAAAAACGAATTGACATATCTTCTCGACAACCTGGCTCTCCGCCCGTGGCAAACTCATCATAAGGATCCATCAAGCGCAGTACGCCCTCTTCAATTCCCAGGGCTTTGAGTTTCTCACCCACCTGCCCGACATGATCAAACTGCATCACTTCACCGGTTTGGTCCGAGCGTAAAGGCTCTAATTCATGCTTCACTTCTACTTCGACCGAGTATTTCGCGCCGCCTGCATGGGCCATCACATAACATTGTGGGCATGAGCGAGGATCCGCGCGCATCCATGCTTTGAGCTGTGAGTAGTTCATCTTACCTTCCTCTAGGTTACGCTTTCTCGTGTCCATCGTGCCTAGCAATAACACCGCCCTCAGACCAATACGATCGGACAATCCATTTAGTAATGGTCAATATTTAACCAGCTGTCAAGCTGCCGCTAAACCGCTTTCGATCATTTTTAAAATTCTCTACTATGGACTGCCATAGGTCGATTGCAGACAAGGAGAAAGGATGCAATACCACCGTTTGCCCCATTCCTCGCTAGAGGTGAGTAAAGTGTGCTTAGGCACCATGACATTTGGTGAGCAAAATAGTGAAGCTGACGCCCATGCGCAGCTCGATCTTGCCTTTGAGCGGGGCGTCAATTTCATTGATACCGCAGAAATGTATCCCGTTCCCCCCAGCCAACCTACGCAAGGGTTAACCGAACAATACATAGGTAGCTGGCTAGAAAAATCCGGGAAGCGCGATCGTGTTATCCTCGCTACCAAGGTAGCCGGACCACGCAATGTTCCCTATATCCGTGACAATATGTCGCTTAACCGACGCCATATTCATCAAGCCGTTGAAGATAGCCTGACACGACTAAAAACCGACTATATCGATTTGTATCAAGTGCACTGGCCACAGCGGCACAATAACTGTTTTGGTAAGCTCAATTATCCGTACCAAGATGAACACTCTGGGGTCACCATCCTCGATACCCTGGATGCACTGAATGAACTCGTCCAAGCAGGAAAAATTCGCTATATCGGCGTCTCAAACGAAACGCCTTGGGGAGTGATGCGCTATTTGCATCTGGCAGAGAAGCACGGCCTCACGCGTATCGTTTCTATTCAGAACCCTTATAATTTGCTTAACCGCACCTTTGAAGTCGGCCTGTCGGAAATCAGTCATCATGAAGGGGTGGAGTTGCTCGCCTACTCGCCGCTGGCGTTTGGCGCGTTGAGCGGTAAATATTTGCAAGGCGCACGCCCGAAAGGGGCCCGTTGTACACTACACCAACGCTTCGCACGCTACTTTACCGAGTCAGGGCAAAAGGCCACGCAAGAGTATGTCGATCTTGCCCAGCGCTATGGTCTTGATCCGGCACAAATGGCACTCGCGTTCGTCAATAGTCGTCCTTTTGTCGCCTCTAACATCATTGGCGCCACGACGCTAAAGCAGCTGGAGAGTAATCTCGATAGCTTGGATCTAACGCTGAGTGACGATGTGCTTGCCGGTATTGATGAGATCGCTAACCGCTACCCTAACCCCTGCCCTTAGATCGCAAACGGCAGCCAAGTTGGCTGCCGCGCAGTGTTTTATTCGATGATGGGGCGGCGTATCAACCGATACGCCGCTTTCTGGGGCCCATTATAGCCACCGCCATCGTCGTCGCCATGTCACCAGATAACGTTTTGCCGCAAATTGTGTGCTAACAGGCAAGGCATCTTGCTTGTCAGGTGCAATACCAATATCACGCTGTAGGTGACGATTTAACGCCACGTCTGTGTAGCGATAACGGTGTGTGCTCGCACGACGCTGACGAATCGCATCCAAACGAACCAGTGCTTGGGCTAACGGTAATAAAGATAGTTGAGTCATGATGGCTCTCCTTTTGGGTTATAGGAGGCCACAGGCATAAAGCGAGGTGGTACTGCAAATTAGCCGCGTTATACCTGCGGCCAATTACAGTTGGACGCAGAGTCAGATGCGTGAGCGGGTATCCTGAGCCGAATCGTTGGCACAGTGACGCGCAGAGGCAAAAATGACATCGAGGTTTTTCATCGGAAAATAAGTCATGGCATTTACCTCCTAGGCATATGAATCTGCGTGAATGGAGTTAATAGTATTCAATAACTTATAACTAATATCAATAAGTTATATTAATATCGTTCAAATAAAGCGCAACACTCTGTCTAGCTATAAAGACATGGTGGATTGTGCGATTAATTATCTCTCAGTTTGATAATTCGTAGACATTTGTCCCGCCGCTGTCGGCGTGTATGAAACCACAGTCAAGCAAGCTTGTTTAACGAGTAATGATTTAACGTCCTAAAATGCGAAAAACCAGCTTGGCAATAGAAATACTTGAGCCCATCGCCATAAGCTCCCACATATACATGCCTGAAGCCTTGATACTTCAGCGCGGTCATGACAAAACGCAGCAGAATCGTTCCCATGCCTTTTCCTTGATACTGAGGTGCGACAGCAACCGGTTCCAGATACACACTATTATCGGCATGATTTTGCCATCCAGTACACGCGGCAATCACTGTGTTTGGATAACGTGGATCGACTAAACAAAAATCTAAATCCTGACGATAATTAGGCGCGTTTTCAGTCATTTTATAACTTGATAATAAATCATAATGCGAGCGATCCTGAAACGCCGAAGCAACACATTCCATCCGGCTTTCATACAAGCAGGGATCGACGAGAGTGCTAAGTAGACAATGACTGGTTGCCGAAGACTGCGGATGTTGATTTAAGTCACAGACAAGCAAATACTCCTGCCCGATATCCTGATCGAAACCATGCTCTTTAAGTAACGTTATTAGCAGGTTATCATCTTGATCCGCCCAACATGTCATCCTTTTTCGTCCACCTTCTAGGCAATAATTCGTCTCCATTGCCCAGCCCAGCATTTGCTTAAGTGAAGCAGATCGATGCTCTGAAGCTGTTAAGAAAAAGCTGTTGAAATCGGCAGCCTCAGACAGAGCGATGCCCACTAGCTTGCCATCACTATCTCGCCACAACGACACATGGTCTTCCCAGTCAGTAATCCCTCTCTTCTCGAACAATGGTTTAACCAAATATCGCGCATATTCAAACCGGCTCGGGTGCCAGCAAGCATCTACCGTCCTCTTTTTAAACAACGAATCAAAAAAGCGTTCCACTTCATTAAAAGCATCACTATGATATTTACAAACGTTGAGTGGGCTAGTCATGTGCTTTCTCTATTACCTTATATCTATACAAAGTGTCATAAACACATGACAAAAAACATAGTACTTAGGGGCTAATTTCTACACTGTGATTACTAATACAAAATACATTTACATATTTTCTTCCGTTAACCACCAATGCGGGAGTTGTGGTCGATACATATAATACCCTTGCACATAGGGGATCGTTATTTCTTTTAATTTACTCACTGTCATCTCATCTTCTACCCCTTCTGCCACGATCTGTACCCCTTCTTTTCTACCATAGCCACATAGGTAGGTTAAAAAGTCCAGACAGGGTTGTGAGACAATGGATTCACTCACTAGCTTTTTGTCTAGTTTGACTTGATAGAGAGGAAGGTTAAACAAACTGGTGATTGCACTCATTCCTGCACCAAAATCATCAATCGAAAGCTTAAATCCAAATTGATTAAGCTTTTCGAGCACTGCGTTAACTTTCATCCCTCCGTCCAATGGATAAGACTCAGTGACCTCCAATACGATGCGTTCAGGGGATAAGTGGTACATTTTGACAATATTGAGAATATCTTCGACGACATTAGGATAAGTGAGTTGTTGAACTGAGATATTAATGTTAATCATTGGTCGAGTCTCAAACAACTTATCGTAATCAGTGAGGAATTGGCAGGCTTGACTGAGCACCTCTAGACCGAGTGCATGGATATGACCCAAATGTTCAGCAATAGGGATAAACTCATCAGGAGATATTGGCCCCATGATAGGATGCGTCCACCTGGCGAGGGCTTCAAAACTAAATATTTCTCCGCTTTTTACCTCAACGATCGGCTGTAAAGCTATATGGATACCGCATTCTTTAATTGCGTTTATGAGCGAGTCTGTGATCTCAAAATGCCGTTGCTCTCCGCTACATAACCGTTTATCAATGGTCATATCAAAACCAATCATATTTTTTAAAGACTGTTCATAACTCGCCTTTTTCACTTTTAGCCCAACTTGTCGACAACAAGGGATGCACTGAGGCTTATAGGCCTCCTTGGAAATACCACTATAAGCCTCCAGCATATTTCTCCCCTAAAAAACATTATAAATAGCTAGAGTAATAATCTCGCTACCAGTTTTCGAAAAATAACCCGCAACAATAGCCTAGTATGCACATGGATGAGAGCTAAAGTAGAGCTTCAACAAGGCCGCTTCCATATCAAAGCTTTTACTTCGGCACCCATGAATAAAGCCTCGCATATCTTGACGTATCGGCTTATATTTTGGGTTATCTAACATGCGTTTATAGTAAACAAGCAACAAACGCTTCCGCTCCTGTAAAGAAACATACTTATCTACACTGTCAATGTAGGAGTAAAGTCTTATTAAGCTATTCACAACAAGTTCAAAAAAAAGCCGCTCTTGTGTGTCATTTATGGCGTCTGACATACAACGGTTGCCATCCATCAACACCGACCTCGCTTTAAACTCTGAACCGCTTAACCGTTTCATGCAGGCGTGAGTTCAGACGACCAATTTTCTCGGCTTCTTCTGTGACCACATCACTCCCTTTGCTAATTGACGCTACAATGGTCTTAATCCTATTCATGTTTTCGCTGATATCCGCAGACACCGCTGATTGCTCTTCAGCCGCTGTTGAGATTTGCGTACTGGCATCGTCGGTCTCTTTTGCGTACTCCGCCATTGTTCTCAAGCTTGTAGCCACCTGCTCTTGACCGGAAGCCGTATCAACACACATTTCTTTTGTGCGATTAATCGCTGCAGACATTTGTTCGCTACTAGCTAATAGCGCAGAAAGCACCTTATCGATTTCCTTGGTGCTGTCCATTGTTCGACTCGCTAACGTCCGGACTTCATCCGCGACGACCGCGAAGCCTCGTCCCTGCTCACCGGCACGCGCCGCTTCTATTGCTGCATTAAGCGCCAACAAATTGGTTTGCTCTGCAATTTCTCCAATTACTTTCAATGCGTCATTAATGTTGTCACTGCTGGCGTTCATGTCGCTTACCAAGGCAACAGAGGCTTCCATATCTTCTAGCAAGCGCTCGTTGAGCGACTGCGCTTTTCTCACCACTTCTTCTGATTGCGCACCTAACTCTGCTGCATCTACAGTGATCTGGGACGCTTTGACCGCGCTTTGTGCGACAGAATGGGCGGTACTGTTCATTTCTTCAATGGCTGTTGCAACTTGCTCAGTTTCAACCGAGTGCTGACCCATACTCTTAGCGTTTTCTTCGGTGAGTGATTGCAAACGCTCGACATTATCGGCTAGCCCTAAGGAGACCTCGACGATATCAGCAACGGCACGATGGACTTTATCAATAAATGCATCAATACCTCGACCAATGTCACCCAAGTCATCATTGCGCTCAAGGTTAAGACGTTTAGTGAGATCGGCTTCACCACTGGAAAGATCCTCTGCCAACACACGAAGAGAGGTGATAGGACGGTACAGCTTATTGATCAACAGATAGAAAGCAGCGATGGCTGCCAGGATGCCCGCAAACACCATGAGTATTGTGGTGGTGCGAGTTTTATAAATCGGCGCAAATGTTTTTTCGTCCTCTAGAGCGACGCCCAAAAACCACGTTGTATCAGCAATCTCTAGCGGCACCGAGAAAAATACTTTTTCAACTCCCCCATAGCTATACTCTTGATACTTGGGTTGAGTACTATTGATAACAACCCTCGCAACATTGGAAAAGCCCGCCAGTGATACGGCTTTCTCACCATTAGAAATATTTGGGCTTGACGAGGCGAGAACGGTCGAGTGTCCATCCATAATCACCGCGACTGCCCCATCCATCTCTTGGAAAGACTCAACCGTCTTATTCATTTTTGACAAGTCAAAATCAAAAGAGAGGACATCGTTTCCGACTTGAGTGGCCATCGACATCCACATTCTCCCGGCGCCTTTATAAGCTCGCGTTGTCGCAACGCCATTTGTCGATACGGCAGCTTTATACCACTCTCTATTTCGTGCATCGCCTTTATATATGTGTCCTGGCCAGTCATCACCCTGTTGATTCCAATAAGCCTGACCATTTTTAGAAGTGAATACCACACTATCCGTATTGGTTGAGGCGGCGATATGCTTGACCAGTGCTATTTTATCAGCTGGTAAAGGGTTGCTTTTGTAGTACTCGGATAGATTTGATAGGACACTTTCTTTTTCATCAAAGTAGGATGAAATGGTTCCGGCATTCGCTTCTACATATTCCCTAACCGTTTTCTCTTTATCCTGCCTAAATGCGTCATAGACATTAAGATATGTCAAAAGACTGACCACCCCCAATGATAAGGATACCAATATCAACACCCCCATCAGGAGCGATTGTCTAAACCCTAACTTCTTCATTCCCCTCTCCCATAAAACTGCTATCTAGGCATTAAAATTTATACAAGACACCAAGAGAAAACAGACAGTTATCATCAACTTCCTGTTCAGAGCCTGTTATATATACATCATCTTGCGAGGACTCATAGCCGAGACGAGACATCACATGAATGTTTTCGCTTAAGGATCGCATCACGATGCCGCCGAGTTCATACCCCCACTCATGCCCAAAGTCTTTTGGCTCATCACTCTCATCGACATCGAACTCATAATGCTTATAGGTGAGTCCCCCGTATAACCCTGCTTGGATACCGGCATAATCACGCGTTAAGGTCAAACCAAGGGAATAGCCTGTTTTATCGATACCCTCTAATGATAGATGGCTTTTATGCTCTATTGCGTCATAGCTCCACCCAGCATAGATTGAGGTACCCTCTAACAGTTGATAGTAATAGGTGAACTGAGCGCCGTTCGCACGTCCGTCAATTATTTCTCCACTGTCATAGAGAGAGTGTCTATACTCAATTGATATTGCATTATGAGTGTTAGAGTAAGCAGAAAAGGAAGCGCACGAGGCCAGCAGTGATAGCAGGTAAAAAGCAGGCGTATTCATCATAAAATACCAGGTAAATAGAACTTAGTCAGAAATTACCGCCAGGGGCTATACGGGTAAATGGTACTTTGGTACGAAATATAAGGTACCCCAAAAAAAAACAACAAATCCTAGCTGCTTTATTAACAAAACTCATAATAAATCATAGCGTCCCTTAACACCGAGTTTCTTATATATATTATTTGCATGGGACTTAACCGTGTTGATGGATATATTTAGTGCACTAGCAAGATCTTTGTAAGAGTAACCCAGCTTAAGCAGCTCCACGATTTCTCTCTCCTTTTTAGATAAAGCATGACAGCTTGTACCCTCTTTTTGTAAATCTATGGCTTGCATACTTCGCTTCAAACAGACAAAAAGAATGGGCGGCTTGAAGTCACAAGGTCTATTTCTCAAGTAATTTCTAATTTGCTCTTGATAAAAATGCTCAACAAAAGACGCTTTTACAATACACGGCAGTCTGACACGTTCGTCTCGACATCGAGCTAACTCATACAGCGAGTAGAAATCAGGGGTGTTCCAAGCTTCTGATACCTGGTTATACTCGTAAACCGAGATGAGTTTTCTCTCAAACGCAACAAAGCTCTTAAAGGAGAACCGCTCTCTTGATACCTCGATTAGCATATTGCAGTACAAAGAGTATATCTGATAAAAACAGTTATCAGCAGATGATAAATAATCACGCTTAAAGCGAGTTATATATTTATCTATGGTGTGTAAACCTTTCCCTGCCCAAATTGAAGAAATGATAATAGCTACCGTTGTCATGTACTCCATTTTATGTGTTCGGTAAGGTAGTCAGGGCGAGCGCATGAGTGTTCATTTTTCAACCATCGCCGGTATGCCTGCGGCTAAAACCTTCTCTAAGAAGCTGGGATTCATGAGACAGCGCTTCTGTTTGGCCACCAAGCTGATCTTGGTCGGCTCAGCCCGCACCATGTTTGAGGCCATGTGTCGCAGACAGGCAAAGTTCGCGGCCCCATTGTCTTTATA
>NZ_MUFC01000008.1 GCF_001995985.1 Salinivibrio sharmensis
CAGGGCGAGATCGCGAACGTTTTTTGACCAAAACAGGATCGGTTTGACGATCACCTCTGGCTGTGATCATATAGGCCGATTCTAAAATAGTTCGGGATAGATACCGTGGATATCGATACATTTAAAGACTACTTCAGCGCCGTTGATGATAACCGCCAGAGTGCCAAGATAACCTACCCGCTTTTCGACCTGCTCTTTGCTTCATTGTCCGCGGTGATTGCGGGGTCGAAAGGATGGTACGAGATTCGAGAATACATCCTCGGGCACCATGAGTGGTTTAAGCGTAACGGTATGTTTAAAGACGGTATTCCTGCCGACGATACCATCGCTCGTGCCATCTCTTCGATTGAACCTAGTGCCTTTCAAGCCTGCTTTATCGATTGGATGAAAGCGGTCCATCAAATGACGGATGGTCAGGTGGTCGCGATCGATGGTAAAACGCTGAAAGGCTCTTACAACCGTGAAGATAGAAGTAGTACGATCCACATGGTCAGTGCGTATGCCAGTGAAAATCATCTGGTGCTTGGGCAGCTCAAGACTGAAGAAAAAAGCAATGAAATCAGTGCGATTCCTGAGTTAATTCGCCTACTCGATTTACGCGGTGCGCTGGTCACCATCGATGCCATGGCCTGCCAAACGACGATTGCCAAGACGATTCTTGAGCAGGGTGGCGATTACTTATTAGCGGTGAAACAAAACCAGGGCAAGCTAGCGAACGCGATCACTGAGGCATTCAGTGAGCAACGTCGAACCTTCAATGACGATGTTGAGTTTGAATATGGTCACGGTCGTATTGAATCACGTCAGTGCTATGTGATTGATAAAGCGTGTTTATTAGGCGACTTTACCCGTTGGCCATCACTACAAAGCCTTGTCATGGTTGAGTCTCTGCGTGTTGAAARAGGGCGTCCGATGTCGCTGGAGTACCGCTACTATATCAGCTCAAAATCACTAACTGCCGATGAGGCAAGCCGTGCTATCCGCTCGCATTGGGGCATTGAAGCCATGCACTGGGTATTGGATGTCAACATGGGTGAAGACGCCTGCCAAATTTATAAAGACAATGGGGCCGCGAACTTTGCCTGTCTGCGACACATGGCCTCAAACATGGTGCGGGCTGAGCCGACCAAGATCAGCTTGGTGGCCAAACAGAAGCGCTGTCTCATGAATCCCAGCTTCTTAGAGAAGGTTTTAGCCGCAGGCATACCGGCGATGGTTGAAAAATGAACACTCATGCGCTCGCCCTGNATTTATAAAGACAATGGGGCCGCGAACTTTGCCTGTCTGCGACACATGGCCTCAAACATGGTGCGGGCTGAGCCGACCAAGATCAGCTTGGTGGCCAAACAGAAGCGCTGTCTCATGAATCCCAGCTTCTTAGAGAAGGTTTTAGCCGCAGGCATACCGGCGATGGTTGAAAAATGAACACTCATGCGCTCGCCCTGGGCTCAGGTGCGATATGAATCGTATCAAACGGCCGATGAATTAAGGCAAAGCTCTGATGACTTAACCCGCTTGGGGAGAACGTATGTGGTGACGGGAGATGAAAAGTACGAAAAGATGTACATGGATATCCTCGCTATTCGTAATGGAGAAAAACCTCGCCCCGAAAATTATCACACTATTTATTGGGATTTAGTATTAGATTATGGGCAAAAGCCAAAACCTGATGGAGAGACAATCGCGTTAAACCAGCGTATGCGGGAACTTGGCTTTACGGAGAAAGAGTTTGATTTTCTTAAAAAAGCCCAGGCTAACTCTGATGGACTGGTGAATATGGAAGTGAAAGCCATGAATGCGGTCAAAGGGCTTTATCCGGACAGTAGCGGTAACTATACCGTCCGTGGCGAGCCAAATAGGCAAATGGCGATCGACTTGTTACATAGCCCACAATATCACCAAGAAAAAGCAAAGATCATGAAGCCTATCGAGCGTTTTTTTGTGGCATTGGAAAAACGAACCAATGCGCAATTTAATCAGGCGGCGGCTAGCGTGAAGAAAACCGTTCTCATTGGCAATATTTCGTTAGCCGTTGTGGTTGTGATTGCTGTGCTGGGTTATGTAATCACCAAACGTAATGTTGTTAATCCCATTGATAGAATGGCATCCACGCTCAAAAACGTGGATGACAACTCAGATTTAACGTTGCGTGTTGATGATAGCAAAAATAATGAAATCGGCACGATTGGTAGCACGGTAAATAAAGTAATCAGTAGCTATTCGTCGACTATTGAAAAAATCAACGCCGTCAACCATATGATTTCTCAGATCACAGAGAGCTTAGTGAACATCACGGATAAAAACGCCAAAGTATCGAGCCAGCAAAATCAGGAATTGGAAATGGCTGCGACCGCGATGGAAGAAATGACGTCTGCATTATCAACAGTCGCGGAAAACACGTCGATGGCGGAAAAATATGCGGGCAATACCGAACGAGAAACCGGTTCGAGCAAAGAGGTGTTTGACAAAACAATGCTAGAATTCGGACGCTTGGAGACGGAGTTCAAGAAAACTTCGGAAGTCATCCAAGAGTTGGCTGATGAATCGACCAATGTTGGTAATGTGTTGGACGTGATTAAAGACATCGCTGAGCAAACAAACTTGTTGGCTCTTAATGCGGCTATCGAGGCGGCACGTGCAGGTGACCAAGGCCGCGGTTTTGCGGTGGTGGCGGATGAAGTCAGATCACTCGCACAGCGCACGCAAAAGTCGGCTGGCGAAATAGAAGAAATGATCGGTGGTTTGCAAGGTAAAGCCGAGCAGTCGACACAAACCATTCGTATCAATGCTGAAAAGATCTCATCCACACGAGATAACATGACCACGGCGAATGATGCTTTGGGGACAATCAAAGAGTCGGCCATGGAAATACACCGGCTAAATACCTCGATTGCCTCAGCGACCGAAGAGCAGCTGTCTGTCAGTGACGAAATTTCTGGTAATTTATCGAATATAAAGAACTTGTCGAGTGACATGACTGAGGCGATTGAGCAATTAGGCCCGATTGTCTCTAACTTGAAAGAGAATGTTGACTCGCTCAGTGGCGCGATTCGGCATATTCGCACGGAATAGCCGCACTTTGGGCTGCTTGCCTGGGTCAGGCAAGCAGCCATTCACCCCGAGGGAGTACGGTGTCTATTTAGAGGGCGCTCTCACGGTCATCTGATTTCTAAGCAGGCGCGAAACTAAACACTCGCTCGTCTTCTAAAAAGGCGGTGCCCTATGGCATTGAACAATGCGCCAGCGACAATTAACCCACCACCGGTATAAGTCCAGATAGACGGGACTTCGTTAAATACCCATACCCCAATTAATGTCGAGAACACGATTTGAATATATGCGTAGGCAGAGGCTTGTCCCGCTTGCTGGGTTTGCATCGCTTTAGTTAAGCCGTATTGGCCAACTTGGGTAAAGACGCCGACTAACACCAATAGCAAGGTCAGTGACAGGCTGGGCAGTACAAAAGACGGCCACATCAACACGGTGGATACGGGTAAGGCGATCATCGGGAAATACAAGATGATCACTGAGCTGTCTTCGGTGCGACTGAGCTTGCGGACAATCACATAGGCAATCGAGCTGCCTAATGCACCCATTAACGCAACCACCACGCTGAAGGTAGGGAGCGCATCGTCAATGGAGGCATTGAGGTTAGGTTGCACCATAATATAGAGCCCAGTTAAACAGAGGGCGATACACACTAACGTTGCCCCTTGTAAGCGCTCTTTAAGCAGCACGAGCCCCAGGAAAGCGGTAAATACCGGGTGAGTGTATTGCAGTACTGTGGCTTCGGCGAGCGGCAGGGTCGTAACTGCATAGTACACACACATGAGTGCTGCGGTTCCAAGTACACCACGCAGCAACAGCAGCGGTTTGTTATTTCCCCATGGTGATAGGCCTTTGCGTCTGACATCGGTATAACTGATGATTAACGAGACCAAGGCCCGCGATGCAACAATCTCAACCACAGGGATGCCGTTGATGCTGACATATTTCACGCAGGCCGACATCAGCGCAAACCCGAGTGCAGAGAGGAGCATATAGCGGATCCCGATGGGGATAGCAGAGAGAGATAAGGCAGGCATAATCACACGGCGTTGAACAACAAGGCGGATATGATAACGCGTCTCGCTATTTTTTGCTTGAGGGTAGGGCAAATAAATACGCGGCCTTAATAGCCGCGTGTGCGTATAACGTTAGAAGGTTAAGGCCAAAGTTGGGTAAGGGAACTAAGCAACCCTTGACTGGCGCCTTGTTGCCCAAGGTACTCAAGCACAATGGGCACAAATTGTTGAAGCGTTGCAGGGTCAATCCCGAGCTGCTGTGTGACGTCGTATAATGCACTGATGGAGCCAATGCCGCTGCTGACGCCTGAACCGCCAAGAAGCGAAGACAATGACGTTAAATCAGGGCGGAGACTCGCAAGCTCTTGCTGGTTATTCCCCGTCAGGTTATTGGCTGCCATTGCCAGCAACGCGCTAGCACCACCAGCGGCTTGTGTTGAACTCACATCCACTTGCTCGGTAATGGATTGGACGAGGGGAGACTGACTGGCTTGGTCATCCGCGAACTGGGTGGCCATTTGGGTCATCACATCAGTCGTTTTATCGCCTTGGCCGAACAGAGCGTAGCTTGGTGTTGCGAAAACAAGGCTTGAGAGCGTGAGAAAAGTCGCCACGTATTTCATCATCGATTATCCGTTAAACAGAAAAATAAACCGTGCTCTAGGTATAGCGGGGATTGCCGCGGAAAGAAAGTCTTTCAGCGGCAAAGTGTTGGCGAGTCTCAGGGTTAAGCCACGGCGCGTACTTTCTCTAAGTGCGCGAGGTACTCATCGTAGCTGCCGTTAAAGTGGATCAACTGCTGATCTTTGATCTCAATAATGTCGGTGGCCAATGAGGAAACAAATTCACGGTCGTGGCTGACAAAAATTAAGGTGCCAGGGAATTGCTCTAGTCCTTTATTGAGTGACTCGATGGCTTCCATATCCATGTGGTTGGTGGGCTCATCCATCACGATCACATTGATATCTTGCATCATCAATTTGCCAAACATCAGGCGGTTTTTCTCGCCCCCCGAGCAGCTTTTGGCTTTTTTATTCACGTCATCGGCCGAAAACAACAAGCGGCCTAAAATACCACGCACCATCAAATCATCGTGCTTGGCCGTACGCCACTGCGACATCCACTCAAACACGGTGAGATCGTTATCAAACTCAGCGCTGTTATCTTGCGCACAGTAACCTATGGATGCGTTCTCTGACCATTTGATTGTGCCCTCGCTTTGCGCAAGCTCACCGACCAAACAGCGTAGCAGCGTTGATTTACCCACCCCGTTTTCGCCAATAATCGCGAGGCGCGAGCCGGCTTCGAGTAAGAAATGGCCACCGCGAAATAGGGGCGTATCGTCAAATGCATGGCCCACCTCGCGCAATTCAACCGCTTGGCGATGGAGCTTTTTGCTTTCAGTGAATTGGATGTAAGGGTGCACGCGACTGGAGGCTTTGACTTCATCAAGCTGGATTTTTTCCATACGCTTAGCGCGTGAACTGGCTTGCTTGGCCTTAGACGCATTGGCACCAAAACGGTTCACAAAGTCTTGCAGCTCACTAAGTTCGGCTTCTTTTTTGGCGTTGCTGGCGAGCAATTGTTCACGTGCCAAGCTAGATGCAGCGACGAAATCATCATAGTTACCGGGGTAAACACGAAGCTCACCAAAATCAATATCCGCCATGTGGGTGCAAGTGGCGTTCAAGAAGTGGCGATCGTGGGAAATAATAATCATGGTGCACTGGCGCTGCTGCAGCTCACCGGCCAACCAATTGATGGTGTGAATATCCAAGTTGTTGGTTGGCTCGTCCAGCAGCAAAATATCAGGATTGGCGAACAGGGCTTGAGCAAGTAGCACTCGTAATTTCCAGCCCGGCGCGACTTGCGACATCAAGCCAAAGTGGAGTTCCTCGGCAATCCCCGCTTGTAGCAGAATATCGCCAGCGCGGCTCTCGGCGGTATAACCGTCCATTTCGGCAAACTGGCTTTCTAGTTCAGCCACGGCCATGCCGTCCTCTTCGCTCATTTCCGGCAGAGCATAAATGCGCTCACGCTCTTGTTTGATTTCCCACAGTTTGCGGTCACCCATCATCACCGTATCAATCACTGAATACTGTTCGTAAGCAAATTGGTCTTGGCTAAGCTCGCCCAAGGTTTGTCCTGGGGTGATGGACACATTGCCTGCAGTCGGGGTGAGCGCGCCGCTCATAATCTTCATCAAGGTCGATTTGCCACAACCATTAGCACCGATTAACCCGTAGCGGTTACCGTTACCAAATTTGGCAGAGATGTTTTCGAATAGCGGCTCGGCACCAAACTGCATGGTGATATTGGCGATTGAAATCAAAAGAGGTTCCTAGCGACTGTGCTCAACCAAGGTCCGTGTCGTTTATCACCAGGGATAAATCCACGGCCCAGCGAGGAGGATGTAAAGATAAATATGACTGAGCGCGCATTGTACAGAAATGTGATGGAATTAACAGATTAACCTGAAAAATCCCAAGCCAGCTGGGCTGGCGTTGGGAATAGAGAAAGTATTACAAATACCGCCCTTGAATATACTCGCGAAAGTAGGCGGGATTGAGGGTTTCGCCGGTGGCATCTCTGAGTAGGTTATCGGTTGAGGTGGTGCTGGCGCGTTGCCAAATATGTTGAGATAACCAATCAAAAATCGGTGACAGGTTGCCGCTGGCGATTATACCGTCGACATCCAGTTGCTGGCGCATCGCTTGCATTAATTGCGCGGCATACAGGGCACCCAAGGTATAGGTGGGGAAGTAACCAAAGCTGCCATCGGTCCAGTGAATGTCTTGCATGCAGCCGTTTTTGTAATTGCCGGCGGTACTCAGGCCAAGGTATTGCTGCATCGCGGTGTCCCAACGCTCAGGAATATGATCCACCTCCATTTTGCCGCTGATCAGATCGCGTTCAATGTCATAGCGCAGCATGATATGGGCAGGATAGGTGACCTCGTCGGCATCGACACGGATATAGCCAGGTGATACCTGAGTGAGCACGCGGTGGAGGTTTTCGACCTGAAACGCGGGCTCATCCTGGCGGTTAAAGGCCTGTTTGGCTTGTTGGCAGATTAAAGTCGCGAAGGGGGCGCTGCGGGCGAGCTGCATTTCAAAAAACAGGCTTTGGCTTTCGTGTACACCCATCGAGCGTGCTTGGCCCACCGGCAAACCGGCTAGGTCTTTAGGTAGTCCTTGCTCATAACGCGCATGACCGGTTTCGTGGATCACGCCCATTAATGCCGAGGTGAAATCTTGCTCATCATAGCGGGTGGTAATGCGCACATCGGTGGGTACCCCGCCACAAAATGGGTGGGTGCTGATATCGAGTCGACCATACTCAAAGCTAAACCCAAGCTGCTTCATCACGTGTTCACCCAAGGCTTTTTGTTGCGCTTGTGGGAAAGGGCCTTTAGGCGTGATCACCGGCTGTTGTGCTTGCTTGTCGACCACGGCTTGGATAGTCTCCGGCAGCCAATGTTTGAGGGCACCAAACACTTCATCAATACGCTCGGCGGTCATCCCGGGCTCGTACAAATCAAGGAGCGCATCATAAGGGGCACACAGCTTCTGGTCAGCGCGGATATGGGCTTCTTCACGCGCCAGGGCGACCACTTCTTTTAAGTTTTTGGCAAACCCGTCCCAGTCATTGTCTTGGCGCTGCTGACGCCACGCATGCTCGCATTTAGCCCCGGCCAATGATTTGGCTTTAACTAAGGTGTCGGGTAACACACTGGCCTGCTGCCACTCGCGCTTCATCTCTGCCACGCTTGCTTTTTGCGTGGCATTCAAATGTCGGGACTTTTCATCTACGTCTGCGAACCAATCCCCAAGCTCTGGTTTGGTCATTTGTTGGTGGCAGTAGAGGGCGAGTTCTGCCATGGCGTCGGCACGGGCGTTATTGCCGCCATCTGGCATCATGGTTGCTTGATCCCAACCACATATTGCGGCAAGGTGCTGAAAATGCGACAGGCGCTTAAAATGTGCTTCCAGCTTATCGAGTGGTTCCATTATCACTTCCTTGTTGACAACTTTGCCGGATATTCTGGCAATTTGAGTGAGAAAAGCAAGGCAGCCGATGAGGTTCTGCCAGCTAATGCAATAAAGGAGTTTGCAACATCATGTATCTATTTGGGTACGGGAGTTTGATGAATCCAGCCTCACGGGCGCTGACAGGTGATTCAGGGTGGGCGTGTCCTGTTACCGTCAGTGGACTAAGCCGCCACTGGAGCAATGTGAGTGAGGCGTTTATCTCACCGCTGGTGGTGCTTGAAGGGGAAGGCGAATGCAACGGGGTATTGGTCAACATCGACCCCGAATCACTGCCCGATTTTGATCGGCGTGAGGCAGGCTATCAGCGTTTACAGTTAGCCGAATCAAACATTGCTTTGCCTGAAGACGTTGTCCTGGATGGGCCCGTGTACGTTTACGTCGCTGATACCCGGCGAGCGCCTGATGTAGATAAACCCATAGCGCAATCCTATGTGGATACGGTAATGGCAGGGTGTTTGCGCTATTCGACGGACTTTGCTCGCGCCTTTTTAACCACCACTCAGGGGTGGGAAGGCGCTTATCACAATGACCGTGCTGAACCAAGATACCCGCGCGTCGCGGGAGTCAGCGACCAAGACAGAATAGAAATTGATCGTTTAATGCAGAGCCATCTACAAGGAGTCGTCACCCCCTCCGTCAATCCTTGATTTAGCGTGCTCAATAAAATAGGCCACCGATCATACGGTGGCCTAATGTGCGTTTAAGTCATTTTAAGTGCCAGTGGAATTAGTTGACTTCCACGTACACGATCTCTGGCGAGGTGACCTCAACGCGGCGGTTTTGTGCGCGTCCTTCCGGCGTGTTGTTACTGGCGATAGGGTCGGCTTCGCCTTTGCCTTCTACGGTGAGGCGGCTCGCATCGATACCCGCATCCAAGAACACATCTGCCACTGCTTGCGCGCGTTCAACAGACAGCTTCTGGTTGTAAGCCGCAGGGCCTTTGCTGTCTGTGTGACCCACAATCGTCGCGGTAGCTTCTTCGTGACGAAGCAAGCGATCAACTAAGGGCTGTAATGAAGCCGCTGCTTGCTCAGAGAGCGTCGCTTTGTCAAAACCAAACATTTCTGTTTCGCCAGCCTCTGATAGCACGATCGATTGTGGCTCAACCACAGGTTGTGGCTCTGGTGCTGGCTCTTCCATCACCGGCTCTTCAACCATTGGCTCTGGCATTGGCTCGTGGTTGGTGCGCCCGAAATGATACGTCATGCCGACAGTCACTAAATTGTTGTCGACGCTTGAGAAGTAGCCATCGTCCATGTCGTTGATGTGCTGATATTCAAGGCGAACGTTCAGTTTTTCCGTTGCTTGATGATCAACACCTAAGGCGCCCATCAAGGAGACATCGTCACGGTCACCGGCGTTACTATTGAAATCCCACATCGCGCCACCGAGTTTACCGTATAGTGAGGTGTCATCCTTGAGGTGATAAGACAGCTTGGGCGCAAGTGTCAACGCAGTGAGATCGCCCGCGGCGCTGAACGTGGTACCTGATTGGTCAAATGCGGTATCAAAACGGCCTAAATAATCGTAGGTACCCTCGAGAGCAAACCAATCATTGAAATCATAACCGGTGATAATACCTGCACCGAGCTCGGAGTCCCCGCAATCGGTGTCAGTCACACAGCTATCTTCTAAAAACGAAGGGCCAATGCGGCCACCCATATACAGACCGCTGTCTTGCTGTGCATAGGCGGTAGGTGCCACCGCCATTAATAAGCCTAGGCTTGTCACGATCTTTTTCATGCCACTGTCTCCTCAGTAAGGATATGAAGAATTTTTTACGCATTTCATGCTTGTTATAGGCTCACATTAGTTCATGGCAACTGAACTGCCAGCGGCAGGACAGATCAGCCACTTATAACGTGACACAGATCCTAGGCTAGACCTCAGTGCGGTGTAACTCAACAGGGGAGAGGAGATTTAACCTGTATTTGACGAGGGTTTACACAGGTGCCTTATTGGTGGAAAAAGGCTGACATAGGCCGGACATAAGCCGGCCGATTATCGATCGATATCATGACTTTCGGGTGCCCGAAAGGCGCTTTTGCGGGCCTTGGCCATTGACGGGGCGGCTTACTGAGATCTCGCGTCCCTTTTTCATGCCGCGCTCGTAGTCATCCGTCATGGCGGCCATGGCTTCTTTTAGTTGTTGCTTAAAGGTCTCGCGGTCAATATTGGCGAATTCTTTATCAATATAGCTTTTGATTTTGTCGTCGCTATCTCGCGCATCAAGCTGTGGTAGCTTATCGAGTGCCCCCTCAAGCCAACCTGTGGTGAACGACTGCACACGCCGCGTGACTTCCTGTGTGCTGGTGCCGGTGCCAGCGAAGCTATTACGAAACTGGCCGATATGTTCATTCATATCGCGATAAACCACATCAAAAGCAAAGGCGGCGAAGATGGCGCGGTCTGCATCCCCAATAAACTCGGCCTGTTTTAACCCCTTGTGATTGACGAGCACACACTCCACTCCAAACCGGCTATTGATACCGCGGATAATTTTTAAGATCGATTGGCTAATGGAAGCGGGTAACAGCTTTTCTGAACGGGTTTTACCCATGCTGATGAAGTCAATGTCGTCTTGATCCAGGCCATGCTTACGCATCAGCCGCTCGGCCATTTTTATCGCTTGCGCTGCCTCATTCACATTGGCTGAATTACTAAGCTCTAGGCATTTAGCAATTTTTTTGAGCGCTTTGCTTTTCGGATCTGACATGCATACTTCCCGATAA
Organism: Salinivibrio sharmensis; assembly: GCF_001995985.1. Lineage (GTDB taxonomy): Bacteria > Pseudomonadota > Gammaproteobacteria > Enterobacterales > Vibrionaceae > Salinivibrio > Salinivibrio sharmensis. The sequence continues at coordinate 10,849 of NZ_MUFC01000008.1, forward strand.
CGAACAAACGAGCATTGTATCGCGTCCGCAAGCCACAACAAAGGGGTGAAAGAATTGATAGTTGTGTGCGGTCTGTTAGAGGGAGTGAGCAATGAGGCAAACATAACAATGAAACGAATGAGCGGTATGTTGAGCGCTTTAGTCGTGGTCGCGGTGATGGTGATTAACGTCGATATTGGGCGGCGTATCCTCCACCAATCGATGGACCCTGCTAGTTATATAGGACTTTGGCTGCTGGCCGCATCGCTTGTGGCTATTGGTGTGCTTAGGTTGTGTCCGCACAAAGCACCTAGCGTTCAAAAAGACAAACCACTTCCCCCGTTGCTAACAACTGGGCAACTATCCTCGTTTGTGACTTGGCGCCTGGCAGGGCTGTTGTTTCTGGCGATTACCAGTGCTGTCTTTGCCTGTCGGTTGCTTGATATTGCCACCTTAGGGCTAGTGGTTGTCGCGGGCGTGCAAGGCGTGTTGGGAGTGGTGTCGCGTTCGCACCATCAACACTGGCTATGGGCGGGCTTAATGATGGTCTTCGCGGGGTTGGGCTATTTATTAGCGCCTGGCATGTATGCGCCGCACCCACTTGGGGTGGGGCTTGGGCTGATCAGTGGTGGTGCGTGGGCCAGTTATTGGTCACAAGTAGTCAAGTATCCCAACCAAGCCGAGTTGCAGGTGGTCGCGAGTCTACGGATTAGTTTGTTGTTGGTATTGCCCTTATTGGTGTTCACATTACCCAATGTCTCTGTTTCCGTGCGAGGAGGTGGGCTCGCTGTGCTGGCTGGCGCATTGTTTGTCGTTGGAGTGAGGCTCTTTGGACGCTTTCAGAAGGCCGAGCCACAGTTACTCAGCCAACAGTTAATGTGGGTGACCGTCTTGCTCGCCTTGATGGGGCTGGCTACTTGGGATCAAAGTAGCATGATGAATATGCGACTCACTAGCGCGGCGGTGGTCGTGATGAGTGGGCTTGTTGTGATTGGCATTGCGGGTCGCGCTGACCCTGACAGCCCCCCCCGGTAATGCCAGCCGGGCTGTTTATCTATACAGTGGTTGGTGGGGTTTGTTACACTGAACAAATGACTTACACCACGCAACCCTGATAATGCCAGTGTCTTCTCACTCTTCGTCCTACATGCAGCAAGGCTTCGTGATCACGCGTCAACAACGAGATCGAGGCCAAACCACATCGATTGTACTTTGGCTATCAACACCAGATGGCCCGGTAAAGCTGTGCATTGACGATCAGCAAAGCGTGTTTTTTGTCCCTCAAGAAGAAAAAGCGCGTGTGGATGCTTTACTCCCGTCGGTTGACCCTCTCGCTTACTGTAAAGCGGTGTCATTATCCACCTTTCAACACACGCCCGTTGCCGCTTGCTATTTCAGTAGTGTGAAACGCGCGCAAGAGGGACAACGTGTGATTAGTGGCGCGGCTATTCCGTTATATGAAGGCGATATTCGTCTCGCTGACCGTTACTTAATGGAGCGCTACATTTGTGGCAGCTTGCTGTTCACCGGTCAAGCCCGTCAACGGCAAGGTTACCTAGAGGTGACGCAAGGCAAAGCGAAACAAGCAGACTACACCCCGACATTGCATCATGTGTCTTTGGATATTGAATGCTCACAAAAAGGGCAACTCTATTCAGTGGGACTCGCGAGTGAAAAAGATAGTCGAGTGATCATGGTGGGCAGCCGGCAAGACAATGCCCCTGATTGGATAGAGTGGGTCGATGACGAAGAAGCATTACTAAGTGCGCTAGAAAGATGGTTTGCCTATTACGATCCTGATGTGGTGGTGGGATGGAATGTGATTGATTTTGACTTTCGCTTACTGGTGAAGCGTGCACACATCTATCAACGCGACCTTCGGCTGGGCCGTGGCGGTGAACGCGCATTTTGGCGTGAAGGTGGCAGTAATAAGCCGGGCTTTATTAGTTTGTCTGGGCGGGTGGTGATTGATGGGATTGAAGCTTTAAAAACAGCAACCTATGGCTTTCGTTCATGGGCGCTAGAAGCGGTTGCACAAACGTTATTGGGGGAGGGTAAAGCGATTGATAATCCCCATGATCGCATGGCTTCCATCAATCGCATGTTTCATCACGACAAAGTCGCACTGGCCACCTACAACTTACAAGATTGTGTTTTAGTCAACCGTATATTTGATCACACCCATTTACTCGACTTTCTTATTGAGCGATCGCGGTTAACTGGGGTAGAGCTTGACCGTGTCGGGGGCTCGGTAGCGGCCTTCACCAACTTGTTTTTACCACGCCTTCATCGCTCAGGCTATGTGGCGCCGAACTTGGCCAGTGACGGGTGGATAGCAAGCCCGGGCGGTTATGTGATGGACTCCAAGCCTGGGTTATATCACTCAGTGCTGGTGTTAGATTTTAAATCGCTGTACCCCTCTATCATCCGTACCTTTCTGATTGATCCGCTGGGGCTTATTGAGGGGCTAAAAGCACAAGAAACCGGCGAAGAGGCAGAGACGGTACCTGGCTTTCGTGGCGGTGTCTTTCACCGAGAAAAGCACTACCTTCCGGCATTGATTGATGATTTGTGGCAAGCGCGCGATCGGGCGAAAAAAGCGGGAGAAAAAGCGTTTTCACAGGCGATAAAAATTATCATGAATTCCTTTTATGGAGTACTGGGCTCGCAAGGCTGTCGGTTTTTCGACCACCGCTTGGCATCGTCGATTACCATGCGTGGTCACGAAATCATGAAAACCACTCGTGAGTTGATTGAAGCGCAAGGCTTTGAGGTCATTTACGGCGATACCGACTCGACGTTCGTCTCTTTGGGAGGCGAAAAGTCAAGCGAGCAAGCTGATCATATCGGGCAGCAGCTGGTGAATGAAGTGAATCGCTGGTGGCAAACATACCTCAGTGAAACGTACGGATTAGACTCGGCGTTAGAAATTGAATACGAAACCCACTATCAACGCTTTCTCATGCCCACCATTCGGGGTCAAGAAACGGGCAGCAAAAAGCGCTATGCTGGCCGCGTAATAGATAGACAGTCTGGCGAGTCAACGCTGGTGTTTAAAGGGTTAGAAACCGTACGTACTGACTGGACCCCGTTGGCACAAACTTTCCAAAAACAGTTATACCAACGTGTGTTTGATGGCGACGAAGTAGACGCGTTTATTCGCGATATCGTAGAGCGCACCAACCAAGGTGAGCATGACGATGCATTGGTCTATCGCAAACGGCTTCGTCGGCCATTGGCAGAATATCAGAAGAATGTGCCACCGCACGTGCGCGCGGCACGGATGGCGGAAAGTGAAAACCGTAAACTAGGACGCCCCGAGCAATATCAGCGGGGTGGCTGGATAGAATACGTGATCACCGTGAATGGCCCGGAACCCTGCGATTATTTGCGTAGCCCAATTGATTATCAGCACTATATAGATAAACAACTAAAACCGATTGCTGACGGTATTTTACCGTTTATCGGCAAAGAGTTTGATACGTTGGCGCTGCCGCAATTGGGGTTATTCTAAACCAAATTTGCAATTTTGTTGCCCACCCGCTTGAATGAAAGCATCAGCAGGGAGGTCGACGTGGAACAGCTCGATTTTTTCGAGGTGCCAAACCCGTGTAAAGGCATCTGTCAGGTCAACAACAAAGGCTACTGTAAAGGGTGCTTTCGCAGCCGCGACGAACGTGTTCATTGGTATGCGTTAACCAATGAGCAAAAACGCAATGTCGTCCGTCTTTGTCATCAACGCTATCTACGTATCTTGCGTGCGAAAAGAAAACAGGCGCAAGACGCCGCCCTGGATGCTGAGCCTCTACCTTACCAACCTTCCTTGTTTGATGACCTCAATGACGATTCGTCGTCTTAATAGGGTGTGGTGTTATCTACTAAAATTATTGCATTTTTCTCTTTCTCTGGCGTGTTTTCATGTCCTTTCTAAACTATAGGGAGGAGGGAAAGTGATGAGTGGTAAAGAGTGTGCGTTCAAAGCGCGTAATGGATGGCAATGTGATCAGCAAGCGGGTAAATCTGGTCTTTGTTACTGGCATGACCCTAATGTTGATAAGCGGGACCACGATGTAAAAGCGGACGTGGAAGCGTGGGCCGCGTCGGGCCGGCCACTCGACGGTTTTCAGCTGGCACGTACCAACTTGACCGATATTCACTTGGTCAACCGTGGTAACAAGCAAGGATACTCGTGCCAAGGTGCGGACTTCTACCGTGCCAATCTAACCGAAGCGCACTGTTTTGGCTTGGACTTACGCAATGCATCCCTGATGAAAGCCAATTTATTGCGCGCTAATCTTAATTGTACCCGTCTCGATGGTAGCAATTTACTAGGGGCGGATATGGCACGCACGGGGCTCGAAAATGTTGATTGGGGTGAGCAATTTAAGCAAGAGCGGTTGGCTTTTTTAGAAAAGGATCCATCTCGGCGTCAGTCTTTATTCCAGGAGTCGGAAGAGGTATGCCGAAATATCCGCAAACAATGTGAAAAGCAAGGCTTGTTTGATGTGGCGGGATACTTTTTTAAAAAGGAAATGCGGTTTCGCCGTTATCAGATGCCGAAGCTCGGTTTTCAGCGAGCACTATCAAAAACGGTCGATTTGTTTTGTGGCTACGGCGAGGATCCGTTACGGGTAGTGATTTTTTCCGTATTAGTGATTGCATCTTGTGCGCTGGCGTATTTTGCCCTAGGTACCACCCAAGCCAACCCGATCTATCCGGACCTTACTGGCGCAGAAGCCCGCTTTTATGAGTTGCTGAATGCGCTGTATTTCAGCGTGGTGACCTTTACCACCCTAGGATATGGCGATATTACACCGTCTGGCTTTGCTCGCTTTATTGCTGCCTTTGAGGCATTTCTAGGCAGCTTTACCATGGCGCTCTTTGTGGTGGTGTTCGTGAAGAAGATGACGAGGTAGCGACAGCGTGGTCGACGGTGATAAACAGATACAAAAAAGGCGCCCTTAAGGCGCCTTCTCTCATCTCATCATGATCGCAGAGCGATTAGATGCGGATGAAGTCCATGTGCTCAACTTTTGGCTTGAACGCGTGGCGCTGGATGTCTTGTGGCTTAACTTTTACTTCTTGGCCATCGATAACCAGGATGATGCCTTCGTAGAACTCAGGCTTGTCCATTTGGTTAACAACCACTGGGTGGTCAAGTGCGATTGATACGGGCTCTTGGTTGCCACCGTAAACGATCGCAGGGAATTTCTTCTGATGACGTAGGCGGCGGCTCGCACCTTTACCCTTTTCTGTACGTACTTCAGCTTCGAACTTAAACATAATTAATAACTCTCTTTAGAGTGAAAACACAGTACTGAGCGTAGCGACCTAACTCAGTACCCAAAAACGAGCGCGGATATTAGCACTGCTTGGCCACTAAAACAAGCCTTATCAGCGGGGCTATCACCGCTCAAGCCGCTCACACAGTGCCTTTTGCTGGTGGAAGCGTCTTTTATTTGACCCTGAGTGCTTTCAACTCGCGTCGTGCTCTGCGAAAGCTTGCCCTCGGCTTTGCGCCAGCATAGCCGTTAACCTGTCTTGAGTGATAAAGCTCTCCACATCAAAGATTTTTTGGCGCAGATGCCAGAATCGGCCTTGTTTACGCGCAATCACGAAGTCAGGCGGACGAAATCGATGCTGTGACGCGGTCACTTTTGTGGGTGCGGTGGCGTCGAATGGGCGGTGGCGATCGACCAGATGTGGCCGGACAAATCGCGCCAGAAAGTCTTGTTTTTGTTTTTTGCTGGCCAGCGGCCACACCTCGTGTAAATCGTTGCCCTCGTGGGTGTGGTAAGTCACTTTAAGTTGTGGTTTTTGATTGCGGTTTTTTCCGGCGGTAAGGGTCATGTCGTTACACGCCACCACCAGCGCATCTTTCAATTTGAGTGCTTCTCGGAGTTTCTTATCGGGATCAATCAAAGGGGCATCGCATTGGTGACAGCGACGCGCGGCAATGTCGTTGTCGGCGCCACACTCATCGCAAAACTTGGCGCGAAAGCGGTAACCACAGATCTCGCGTTCGCCATCCTCATCTTCGAAATAGCCTTGGCATTGGCGACCATAGTGTTCAATCAAAAAGCCATTGTCATCGAGTTTACCCCAAAAGCTGTTATTAAACCCGCATGCGGGGCAGGGGATCGTCACCAGCTCGCTGTCACTATCAGGTTTGGGCATGCCTATTTCTGGTTGGTACAAGTCGTAGACATTCCCGGCCTAGTCGAGGATCAAACAATCTTGCTTTCCTGGGGCGAGGCGAAGACCACGCCCGGCAATTTGTTGATAGAGACTGACCGATTCCGTGGGGCGTAAAATCGCTATCAAGTCCACATGAGGTGCATCAAAGCCGGTCGTGAGTACCGATACGTTCACTAAATATTTCAGTGCTTTTTGCTTAAACGCAGTGATCAGGCGATCGCGCTCTGTGCTTGGCGTATCACCGACGATCAGGGCGGATGCGTGCTCTGGCAAATAAGACAGGATTTCTCGTGCATGGTTAACCGTGGCGGCAAAGATCATCACTCCTTGCCGTGCCTGTGCATAGTCAACAATTTGTTCAACAATTTGCGGGGTTGCACGAGGGGCGTTGGCCACCACTTTTTCTAGATCGGCTTCGCGGTAATAGCCGTTTGCAGTGCGAGAAACCTGAGAAAAGTCATAGCTCAGCAATGGAGCATCCAAGACATGGGCAGGGGTAAGAAAGCCCTCGTCGAGCAAGTGACTAATCGGTAGCTCGAACACACAATCGCGAAAAAAGCGTGTCTCTGTGGTGCGCACTTTGCCACTGGTGTGGTATTGATAAATCCACCCTTGCCCAAGCCGGTAAGGGGTGGCAGTGAGCCCCAACACTTTGAGGCCAGGGTTGACCATTTGCAGGTGGGCAGTGACGCGGCGATAACTACTGTCTTGGTTGTCAGGCACACGATGGCACTCGTCAATGACCAGTAAGGAAAACTGATCGGCAAAGGCATCCAGGTTTCGCACCACAGATTGAACAGAGGCGAAGACCACTTTGTCGTCAGATTCTTTGCGGCCGAGTCCAGCGGAAAAGATCCCCCCGTTAATCCATAGCCTTCATATTTGGCATGGTTTTGCTCGACAAGTTCTTTCACATGAGCGAGCACCAGTACTCGACCTTTGGCGATACGTGCGAGCTCTGCGATCACCAAACTTTTTCCCGCACCGGTCGGTAACACGGCGACAGCAGGAGACGCATGGCGGCGAAAATAATGCAGCACGGCTTTAACCGCGTCAGATTGATAAGGGCGTAGGGTATACATAACGAAAAAACGGCCTAAGTGAGGCCGTTTAGTTTACTGACTTATACCGCTGGGTACAGTGTTAAAGTCGCTTAGTCATAATGCAATGCTGGCGGCGGGGCTGATAATCGAACTGCTCATAGAAAAGCCGAGCGCCTTTGTTGCCAATGTTGACCTCAAGGATCACGGCCACGCACTCTTTCTCTTTGGCTCGCGCTTCCACGTGCGGGATCACTTGCGACCCCACGCCTTGCCGTCGCCAGCTTTGTTGGATAAAGAATTGATCTATCACACCCACGCTTCCGCCATTCTCCACACTAAAACTGTAAGCGACCACCAAAAAGCCAATGGTTTCAGTTTCGCCTTCATGTTCCACATCAATCAGAAATACATCGCCGCGCTCCGGTTGAGAGAGCAAGGTGTTGAAGGTGGCCGCGATGGGAGCACGATCAAAGGGCAGCGCTTCGTGGTCGTGCTGTTCGTGTGACAGCGTCAATAAGGTTTCAAAGGCATCGGCGTCGGGGCGGCGAAGAGAGACAATCATGGTGTTTCCTTCTTTATCACTGATTGGTCAAGACGACCGTATCATACTCGCCAAATTGGCATGCTCAATTACCAACAATATTTTGATTGGCAGGTTGTGACAGACTCGGCGTCTCAGCAAAAAGCGTTGGGTTTTGCTTGCATTGTCATATGTCCATCACGTGGGCGATGACAATCAGTTTATCCCATCACAGCGTGTTTTTCCGTCAGATCTCATAAAACTTGATCTGTGTCTGAGCCGCAATGTGACGTATAATCCGCGTCAAACAAAGGTGTAATAAGCGGTAATATGCGAATAGATAAATTTTTATGTGAAACCCTAGGGGTGACACGCAAGCAGGCTGGACGCGTCCTTAAAAGTGAATGTGTGACCATCAATGGTGACGTGGTCAAATCAGGGGCGATCAAAGTGAGCGAAGGCGCGGAAGTCGCGTTTGAAGGACGTGTGCTGACCTTATCAGGCCCGCGCTATTTTATGATGCACAAGCCTGCTGGCGTGGTGTGTTCGCATGAGGATGCGTTTAATCCGACGGTCTTTGTATTGCTCGATGAAGTCAATGCGGAAAAGCTACACATTGCCGGTCGCCTGGATGCAGACACAACGGGACTGCTGCTGTTTACAGATGACGGTCAGTGGTCACATCGTATTACCTCACCCAAGCATCAGTGCACCAAAACCTATCGTGTGTGGTTAGTTGATCCGATTAGTCCTGAGACTGCCCCTGCATTTAAAGAAGGGGTTATGCTGCATGGCGAGAAGCAACCGACGCTACCGGCCACCCTCGAGAAAGTTAATGATTACGAGGCACTGCTCACTATCCAAGAGGGCAAGTACCATCAAGTAAAACGCATGTTTGCTGCCATGGGCAATAAGGTCGATGCGTTGCATCGAGAGTCAATCGGTGACTTGGAATTAGACGAAGACTTAGAGCCTGGTGAGTATCGTCCATTAACAGACCAAGAGATCGCGTTACTGGGTTAACGCAGGAGACTGGTTAGCCCCGTCATTGTTGGTTCTCGGTGAGTAACGGTAAGCACAGCATGGGCTGTGCTTTTTTATTGCTCATCTAAAAGCATGTGTTACGACAAGGTGACCAAAAGAAAGACATTCTTTCCCACGGCGACACAATAAATTGTTACACTTTGACCACGCTCACGTTATTTCCCTTTGTCCTGTCTTTTACGTTAAGGAGAGTTATGTCGCAATCATCGGCTGTCACGTCGTCCCCGACTCAATTAAGCTGGCTTTTGATCTTGGTCCTAGGCGCGATTGCGGCGCTGACACCGTTAGCGATCGACATGTACCTCCCGGCGATGCCAGCGATTGCTGCCGACTTAAATGCACCAAGTAGCGCGGTGAAGTCCACCTTGGTCGCGTACACGGCCGGTTTTGCCATTGGACAGCTCTTTCATGGCCCGATCTCTGACAGTTATGGCCGTAAACCAGTGATGCTGGCCGGTGTGGCACTGTTTTTCATTTGTGCGGTGGTCAGTGCGATGGCCCAAGATATAGACGTACTGACATTTGTGCGTGCAACGCAAGGATTTGCGGGGGCCGCTGCCGCGGTCATTATTCAAGCCTTGGTGCGTGATATGTTTGAGCGCGAAGAGTTTGCGCGCACCATGTCTTTTATCACCTTGGTGATGACGATTGCGCCTTTAGCGGCACCGATGATTGGTGGCTATTTGCTCACTTGGTTTGATTGGCGCGCGATCTTTTGGGTACTGGCTGGTTGGGCGTGTTTTGTGATGCTTTGCATTATTGTTCGGATCCCTGAAACCTTACCTAAACACAATCGTCCGCCTATGCGTATTGGCGCGTCATTGCGTAACTATGCCCGCATGCTCAAAACACCGTTTGCCGTAGGAATGATCTTCTGCTCAGGGTTTTCCTTTGCTGGGATGTTCTCTTTCTTAACCGCAGGCTCATTTGTTTACATTGATTATTACGGTGTGAGCGCGAAGATGTTTGGCTACTTGTTCGCGTTAAACATTGTCTGTCTGATTGTGATGACCTTTATTAATGGCCGTTTGGTGCGCAAAATGGGCTCGCATTGGATGCTGCGCTTAGGGCTGGGTTTACAGCTTGCGGCTGGTATAGCGATTGCTGTGTTCCAATGGTTAGATGTTGGGCTTTGGGGCACCGTAATTCCAGTGATGATGTACGTTGGCGTGATTTCGACCATTGGCAGTAATAGCATGGCGTGTTTGTTAGCTTGCTACCCGCAAATGGCAGGAACGGCCTCTTCATTGGCGGGGACGATGCGGTTTGGTATTGGCTCGTTGGTTGGTGCGGGCGTGGCGGTTGCCTCTGATGGCACGCCGTGGGGCATGGTTGGCGCGATTGCGATTTGTGCGATACTCTCTGCCGCTTTCTATTGGCTATTAGCAAGCAAAGAACCATGAGTTATGTCACCGAAATTCAAACTGTGATGGCCGCCGCCTTTGACGATCTCGCGGCAGCGATCGCTGCCAAAAAAGTGGTTGATGCGCCCAACGCGCGAGAGGCGTTTCTTGGTCGTTGGGTGGCGCAAGCGGTGAAGCAGCAACGTTTTCATCACAGTGTAAAAGCGGACTTACAACGTTGGACACAACGTGCCCGCAGTGCCGGCACGCAGGCGGGTCTCGGCGCTGAATTTGCTCAAATCCAAACAGTGTATGCCGAGTGGTTTCCGGTTAGCGAACCTGCCAAGCCTGTCCACAAATCGCAATTACAGCAGTGGATTGATTGTGCGGTTGAAGCGGGTTGGTGCGTGCATACACAAGATAAGATTGACCGAAAAGTGAAAATCATATCGGGTGGACAGCATTCAATGGCCGTGTGTCCAGGCGCGATGCACACGGCGTTTGATGATGAGCAGCACTTGGTCTCACCACTGAGTGTTTATGTGCGAGGGCCTGAGCAGGCGGTGATAGGCTGGGCGCATCAAGCGTGGATAGCACCGACCAGAGTGACGGCTTATAAATCGATCGTCAAATACCATGCTGAGTACCGTATTTGGCCAAATAATCAAGCCGATGGCTTAATGGTCATGCCACGTTAATTAACCTACATTCACTGCGCATAAACCGTCTTCGGGCGGTTTTTTCTGTTTTAAAAGCCACGTAAACTACAACGGTTCCCTCTACGCTGGAGTCTCTTGTGACCGCACATTCTCGCCCATTTTTTGATCCGGTTTTTTTAAAGCGCTTGCTATTAATTGCAGTGCCGATTGCACTGCAAACCATGATGTTTTCGAGCCGTAGTTTGGTCGACATCTTGATGGTGGGGCAATTGAGTGAAGCGGATGTCGCCGCCATTGGTATTGCCGGTAAAGCGATGTTTGTCTCCTCCTTACTGATCCTTGGTGCTATGACCGGCGGCTCTATGCTGGTGGCACAATACTGGGGCGCGGGGGATCGACAAGGTTTTCGAGAGAAAACGGCTTTGACTGTCACCTTGACCAACGCCACAGCAGCGCTAAGTGCGTTTGTCTTCTGGGCGTATGCGGATGTCATCGTGGGGTTTGCCAGTGATAATCCCACCGTTATTGCGCTGGGCCAAGACTACTTGCAAATTGCGGGTTTATCCTTGTTTTGTCTAGCCAGTGTATCAGGGTTGGCTGCCGGGCTTCGTGCCATGCATAAGCCAGGGATCAGCACCTTTTTTAGTGGGGTCGGGATCAGTGTTAACGTGGTGCTCAACTGGGTATTTATCTTCGGTAATCTGGGTGCGCCTGAACTGGGGTCGAAAGGGGCAGCGGTGGCCACTGTCCTTAGTGGTATCGTCGAAGTCACCGCTTTGTATGCTTATCTATATCATCGCCAACATCTGGTTGCCTTCTCGTTTTCTGATTGGAAGGCCTCGCTAACGCTCGTGGCAGTAAAGCGGTTTTTGTCGCTTTCGCTACCGACGGCGTTTAACTTTTTAATGTGGTCGTCTGGCTTGTTTGTTTACCACGCAATTATCGGTCACGTTAACGAAGCGGGCCTAGCGGCGATAGCGGTTATCACTCCGGTCGAATCGCTCTCGCTATCGTTTCTCATCGGTACGGCCAATGCAGCCGCGGTGTTGGTCGGCAATAACCTAGGCGCGCAACAAACGGATACCGCTTACCATCAAGCTTGGCAAGTGGCGATGTTTAACTTTATCGCCGGGGTGGCGATTGCCTGCGTGATGCTGATGATTCAGCCTTGGGTGTTGAGCTTCTTCCCCGCATTAACGGGTGAGACCGCACAGATCACGGCTTATTTTTACTGGGCGATGTGTGCACTGATTATTGTTAAGACGATTCCTATGGCGATGATTGTTGGGGTACTGCGTGCTGGTGGTGATGTGCGCTACTGCCTTGGGCAAGATTTTGTTGCACAGTGGCTCATTGGTATTCCTGTGGTATTGACTGCCGCAGTGGTGTTTGAATGGCCTGTTTATTGGGTGTATGTGCTTCTGGGGGTGGAAGAAGTGGTGAAATGGGTCGGCTCGTTGATTCGTGTAAAGTCAGGGGTTTGGCTTAACAACCTTGTCAATGATGGCCAAGGATAACAATAAATACAAATTGGGAAGCTGCCCACCGTTTTTAACGCTTTTCTCAGCCTCTTAATTGGGGTACATTGCCAAATTAGTCAAACAGTGTGACCTAGTTCTCGTTTATTGCTGTTTTTAAGACACTATAAGGGTGTGCATTGGCATGTTAGCAATTAAAGGGCTGTGTAAAGGTTATCAGGACGGGAGCGACTTCCATCCCGTGCTGCAAGGCGCCGCGATGTCGCTGTCGTCGACCAGCCAACTGGCGTTGATGGGCGAAAGTGGGTCGGGTAAAAGTACCTTGTTAAATTTGATTGCGGGACTGGATAAACCCGACAGTGGTGAGATCTGGTTTGATGACACCCCCCTTCATCGATTGAGCGAGGCAGCACGCACGCAGTTTCGACGTCAAAACATCGGCTTGATCTTCCAGCAATTTAACCTGCTTCCCACACTCTCCATTGCGGATAACATTCGTTTTTGTCGCCAATTAAAAGGTTTGAAAGAAGACGGTTGTCTGTGGCGACAGATTGTCTCGCAACTGGATTTAATGCCATTACTTAATCGTTATCCGGAAGAAGTGTCTGGTGGTCAGCAGCAGCGCGCCGCCATCGCTCGCGCGTTATATATGTCGCCCAAACTGCTACTTGCCGATGAGCCAACGGGAAGTTTGGATGAGCGCAATGCGGACGCGGTGATGCGCCTGCTTATCACGCTAACCAGTCAGCAGGAAGCCGGACTGCTACTGGTGACACACAGTGATACTGTGGCCAGTTATTTGCAAGGTAGTGTGGGGCTACAAGGAGGCGTGCTCAGTGTTCGGGCCCGTCGCTAGCGCTTTATGGGGGCATTATCGCCGCCATCCGTTTCAAGTTTTTCTCGTCTGGCTCGGGTTAACTCTGGGTGTCTCTTTGCTGGTTGGCGTGTTATCGATAAACCAACATGCGCAGCAAAGTTACCGTGAAGGGGCCAAGCTTTTCAATAACCCTTATCCTTTTAGCATTCATCACACGGAACGGACACAACGCGTGCCGCACGCGTTTTATGTTGGTCTACGCCGTCAAGGTTTGACCCAGTGTGTGCCGGTTGACCGTATCGATATTGTGACGCCGTCACTGGATGATATCCATCTGATGGGCGTGGATACCATTGCGATGCTACCACTTCTATCTGGCCAAGCTGCCGAGAGTAGCGCCACGTTATCGCCTCTGGATGCCATCTCTGAGCCTTACCCTGTCTATGTAGGAGAAGCCATGGCTGAGCACAAAGGCTGGGAAGAGGGGCAAATGATTGAGTTGTTGGATTACCCGCCGATCGGCCCTTTGCGCATTATCGATAATGATGCGCTGAGTATGGGCACCTACTTGGTGGCGGATATGGCGCTACTGCGTAAGCTTTCGTCTCGTACTGGGTTTACCGAGGTGTTATGCGGGGCTTTGTCTCAATCGGAGCGACAAACAATTCGTGAAGATTTATCCTCAGCCTTGACGCTGACCAAAACCCAATCAACCCAACTTGGCCCGCTCACCCGTGCTTTTCACTTAAATTTACTCGCGATGGGGTTATTGGCCTTTGTGGTGGGACTGTTTATTTTTTATCAGGCTATTTCCCTGTCCATGACCCAGCGCCAGCCCTTGGTCGGTAACCTGCGGCAGCTAGGCGTTGATGGACGCCAGCTCTCTGGTGTTGTGGCAACAGAGTTATTACTTTGGGTGCTACTTGGCGTGGTCAGTGGCAATGTGTTGGGTATGCTACTCGCTAACCAATTACTCCCCGCGGTTGCTACGACCTTATCTGATTTGTATGGCGCAGATATCAATTTAGTCATGCATTGGCAGTGGCAATGGGGACTCTACAGTCTACTCCTTGCTATTTTGGGGGCAGCGATGGCGTCCGCTTGGCCGCTGGTGCGCCTCGTCAGCACATCGCCAGGGCGCTTATCACAACGGATGACCTTGATGCGTGGCACACGTCGAGAGTATGCCGTACAGGCGATTTTAGCGGTGTTGCTTGGCCTGGCGGCGTGGGGCGTATCGTATTGGGAGACCAGCCAATGGCAAGGCTTTACCTTGATTGCCTTTACCATGTTAAGTGCTGCCTTAGCGCTGCCATATTTGTGTGGCTGGCTGTTTCATACCAGCGCAGCAGCCTATGCGGGCGCGCGATGGCGATGGTTTTTCACCGATGCGGCGGCAAGTTTAAGTTACCGTGGTGTGGCGGCGATGGCATTTATGCTCGCGATTTCGGCGCATATTGGTATGGAAACCATGGTAGGTAGTTTTCGCACCAGCACTGAAACTTGGCTGCAGCAGCGCTTGGCTGCGGATGTTTATGTTCGGCCGAACCATGCCGCTCTCGATGAGATGGAAACATGGTTGGTCAACAATAAAGACGTGGCGCAGTTTTGGACCAGCTACCGGCGTGAGCTGACGGCAAACCAAGGGCGGCTTGAAGTGCTGTCTGTAGGAAACCGTCCGTCTGAGAAACAAACGTTGGCGATGAAGGCGGCTCAACCTGATTATTGGGCACAAGTGCACCAAGAACGTGCCGTATTACTCAGCGAGGCGTTAGCGGCTAAATTTGGCGTGGGTGTGGGGGAGAGCATCAACCTTCCCGCGCCGATGGGCGAGCGCTGGCAGGTCGCTGGGATCTATTACGATTATGGCAACCCCTACGGCCAGCTTGTGGTGTCTACACGCAGTGATGCGGGACAATGGCTAAAGCAAGGCCGATCATCGCTGGCGGTGGTCCTGAATCAGGACACGCAAACCGAGCAATTTGTTGATCGCATCAATCACCGTTTTTCGCTGACCACCGGGCAGGTGCAAAACCAAGCGGATATCATGCGTTATGCCATGCGTATCTTTGATCGCACGTTTACTGTGACGGAAAGCTTGTGTGCACTGATGTTGGTTGTCGCGATATGTGGGTTGTTCTTTTCGACCTTGGCGACAGAGCTATCGCGCCAACGGCAATATAGCTTGCTACGTTACCTTGGCCTGTCAGGGCGCGAGCTCATTGCGCTCGGGGGAGGACAGTTGGTGCTGCTTGGCCTCACCAGTGCGCTGATTGCTATCCCGTTGGGGCTTGTACTGGCGGGCATGTTGATCCATGTTGTCCTGAAAGCATCGTTTGGGTGGACCATGACCATGAGCTTCTTCCCGATCAGCTATGCCACCACGATCGGGCTTTCCATGTTGGCGCTTATGGTTGCAGGGGCTTGGCCAGTTTATCGCATGCTAAAACGCACCGCGGCGGCGTCGTTGCGTGATGCGCAGTAAAAAAGAGGCAGTGAAGTGATTCAGCGATGGAAGCGGAAAATGATACGTTCATTGTTAGGAGGCGGAGTGATCATCGCGCTCGGCGCGCTGGTATGGTGGGGTCAGCAGCCTGCATCGTCTCCTGAACCCAGTGGAACTTTTGCCGTTTTTGATTCGCAAAGTGGCTTTGCCCCTGTAACCCCAGACCACACACCTACCTATCCCCAAGACATGGCGGCACACTCAGACTTTGCCACTGAATGGTGGTATTTGACCGCGACCTTAACCGACGCTAATGGACAAGCGTATGGCGTGCAATGGACATTGTTTCGCCGCGCATTAGCACCGGATCGTAAAGAAGGATGGGCGAGTCAGCAGCTGTATATGGCGCACGTCGCTATCACGAGCGATGATAAACAATGGGAGTCGGAGCGCTTTGCCCGTGGTGGGATTGCTCAAGCAGGAGTGACGTTGTCACCTTTTGAGGCTTGGTTAGACGACTGGCAGTGGCAGGGCGGTAAACAACCTTTTCCAGCCACTGTGCGTGCAATGTGGCCTACGCAAGGTAAGCCAGTCGGCTTTACGTTGGAGGTGCGCGAAAATGGACAACAGGTCAAGCACGGTGAAGAAGGATATAGTATCCGTCATGCCAGTCAGCCGTCGGCCTCGTATTATTTTTCTTTGCCACAGCTAACCATCAAGGGGGCGCTAACCATTGCGGGTGAGACTATTCCTGTGACAGGCAAAGGCTGGTTTGATAAGGAGTGGTCGAGCGGTGCGATGGCTGCCGATCAAACGGGATGGGATTGGTTTGGGCTTAACTTAGATGATGGCCGTGCGTTAATGGTTACTCAGATACGCGGTACGGAGCCGTTTATGTTTGGATCGTTACTGTATCCTGATGGCCGAGTAGTGACGCTAAGCCAGGATGATATTCGTATGCTGCCGGTCAGCCATGCCAAGATGGCGGAGGGCGCTAACTTGCCGATTCGTTGGCAGATCAAAGTGCCTAGTGAGGACATTAGCCTTACCACTCAACCGCTTAACCCACAGAGCTGGATGGACTTGAGTTTTCCCTATTGGGAAGGGCCTGTGGAAGTGCATGGCAGTGCCACAGGCCGTGGCTTTATGGAAGCGACAGGCTATTAACCCAGTCCGACCCAAGCTTGTGTTTGATGGGGGCGCCAAATCGGTTGGCGTTCAACCGTGATAACCCCAGGATGATTGTCTCCTTGTGCGGCCGATACCGCGAGACTGAGCGCCGCGTCGCTAATGGCTTCAAATTGTTGAGGGAGAGACTGCACGCCGAAAGGAAGAAAATCGAGGATGCGGCTGTCACCAAAGGTGGCAAAATACAGCGCAGTGGGGGCGATACCGGTTTGCCTGATCGCGTCCAGTACCCCTTCACAAAGTGTGAAGGATGTGGTGAGTAAGGCATCGGGTAAGTCACCGGCTTCAATCCACTCTGTCATGAGCCTTTGTCCCTCAGCACGGCTAAAAGCTTGGCCGTAACGCAGTTGTCCATCTACGCCTCGTGCCGCTAACGCAGCCCGAAAGCCGTTCTCCCTGTCTTGTGAAATCGCCAGCGATGGGACGGCACCAATCAGTCCTGCTTGATAGACATCCGTTGGAGCAATTAACATCTCGGTGAGCTGGTAAGCGCCTTTTTCATCATCACTCAGCACATTCGCGAATTGGCTAGCATCCAGCCCGCGGTCAATGGCAACGATGGGAGTGCCTTGCTGTTGTAATTTGGGATAGAAGGTATTATCTGCAGGCAAACAAGAGGCCACGATTAACGCATCAATTTTCCTGGAGACGAGGGTTTCAGCCACTATTTTTTCCCGCTCTGGATCGTCATCAGAGCCCGTGATAATAACCTGATAGCCCTGATCGTGGGCTTTTCGTTCAAACAGTTTTGCCAGCGTGGCGTAACTGGTGTTCGCCAAGTCAGGAACGACTAAACCAAGTGTTTGTGTGGTGCCTGCACGCAAGGCTGTGGCGGCGCGGTTCGGCTGATAATTGTGTTGTTCTACCACCGCCATCACGCGTGCTCGCGTTTTTTCACTGATCCGATAACGGTCGGCTTTGCCATTAATCACGTAACTTGCCGTTGTGCGTGATACACCGGCAAGACGGGCAATTTCATCAAGCTTCATAAAGCGATCCTTAAGTAAGCCGATCGTTACTGATGGCTTTGTGAATGCGATCAAAGTTTACGCACTTCAGATCCAGAATTTATTTGCATTATAAGCTAAAACGATTCAGCCTTAAAGCTGAAAGGTTTCAGCTTATGTCAATTATTGGCGGCTGATCTCAAGATGCTGGAAAGACGATGCGGCTTATCTCTTCCTGCGCTTATAAGTGAAAGAGGTTGACCAAACGCCGGGAGCGATTTCTATCGCTTTACCTAAAAGCTGAATCGTTTCAGTTTTTAGGTAAAGCGAATGTGGCAAGTCAAACGTGAACACTGCCAATGAACGGTGACTTGCAACCAACCAATATGTCCGCCATGTCTTAGTGATACTGATGTGGCCGACGACAACATCAACCCGTGCCGCGGCACTGAAAAAGAGGAACGACCTCATGTTGGCACTTAACGTACACGATATTCATATGCAGCAACACGCGGCGTCTAAGCACGAGGCTATCAAAGCCATGGCCGCAGCACTCACCCAAAAAGGGCTAGTCGAAGCGGGCTATCAAGACGGTATGCTGGCGCGTGAAGCCCAAACCAGTACCTATCTGGGCAACGGTATTGCCATCCCGCATGGCACAACGGATACCCGCGATCAAGTTAAACAAACAGGGGTACAAGTGTTTCATTTTCCTCAGGGTGTTGACTGGGGAGAGGGAACCCTCGCTTACGTGGCCATTGGTATCGCCGCCAAATCAGATGAACACTTGAGTATCTTACGTCAGTTGACGCGTGTGCTGTCACAAGACGGCATAGAGCAACAACTAAAAACGGCGTCGGCGGCAGAGCAACTGGTTGCGTTGCTCAATGGGCAAACGGCGGATACTCAGGCCTTCACCTTTAGCAGCGACATGGTGTTAACTGGCTTTCCAGCGTCAGATATCACCACCTTGCAAGCCGTGGGCGCGGGATTGCTCAAAAATCATCATTGTTTAGATAGCGATGGCGTAAGCCAAGCCGTCGCTGGCCAGCCGGTGCACCTTGGTGAAGGGCATTGGTTGCTCGGTGTGAGAGACGGTGTGCTGCAGAGCGGGTTGTCGTTGGTCATGCCTGCGACGTCATTGTCTCACCAATCCCAGTCGGTCAGTGCGCTTTGGTGTGTCGCAGCCAACAACCGTGCGCATCTTCCTGTGCTCAATACCTTGATGCAATGGAAGCTTGATAAACAACTGGCGGCATCTGGCCGTTACTCGCCACAAGCGCTGGTTGATGCGTTGTCTGCTGAACCCGCGCCCGCACAACCTCATACAGCGGCGCCGTCTGAAGCGCCCACCGCAGAGGGGCCAACAGGCCTGTATACGGTGACGAATGCCCATGGTTTGCACGCTCGTCCTGGGGCGATGTTGGTCAATACGGCGAAAAAATTCAGTGCTGATATACAGGTTGCCAACGCTTCCACCCAGTCGGCGCCGGTTAACGCAAAAAGCTTGATGAAAGTGATCGCGCTTGGGGTGAAGCATGGACACCAGTTACAGTTTTCCGCCCAAGGAAGCGACGCCGAACAAGCGATTACGGCACTGGGTGATGCCATTAAAGATGGGTTGGGAGAGAACGCATGAGTGCCATTCTGACCGTAACCTTCAATCCCGCACTCGACATGACAGGCTCAGTCAGTGCGTTGCAGCCTGGTGATGTCAATTTGGTGCAAAACTATACACTGCACCCGGCGGGAAAAGGCGTCAATGTCGCACGTGTTTTAACGGATTTGGGCGCGACGGTCGCAGCGTCAGGCTTTCTTGGCGCAGATAACCAAGACCCATTTGCCCACCTTTTTACCGAGCACGGCATTGCCGATCACTTTTTGCGTGTGCCGGGGGTTAGCCGCACCAACGTCAAGCTGGTTGAAAAAGCGGGACGTGTCACTGATTTGAATTTTCCTGGTATGGCGGTTGAACAGGCCGATATTGAGGCATTGACGGCGCGCTTGCTTAGTCTGGCTGAGCACCATGAGTGGATCGTACTTGCGGGCAGTTTACCTCCCGGTGTCTCGACCGAGCAGTTGACCGCTTGGATCACCACCTTGCGCGATGCAGGGAAAAAAGTGGTTGTCGATACCAGTCAGCATGCCTTACGCGCAGCCGTTGAGGCAACCCCTTGGTTGGTTAAGCCCAATGAAGCTGAACTGGCGCAATGCCTCAACGCGCCCATCAGTAATGAGCAAGCAGTGTTGCTGGCACGCGGGGAGCAATTGTTTAACCAGGGTATCGCGAATGTGGTTATTTCTCGTGGCGTCGATGGGGTGCTTTGGCGCGATAAGGAAGGCTGGCTTAAGGCTGTGGCGCCCGCGCAATCTGTGGTGAGTACCGTTGGTGCGGGAGATTCTCTAGTGGCAGGGCTGGTATCAGGATGCCAGGCAGGCCTAAGCAAAGAGGCGGCGCTGTGTCGCGCGGTCGCAATCTCTGCGCTTGCTGTCACCCAAGTAGGGGTCGGCGTGCGCAATAGTGAAGACGTGAATCAACTAATCAAACAAATCAGCGTGTCGCCTGTTGAGCTGTCAGTGCACGCGGAATAAAACCAATCCATGAGTGGGGTAAAAGGTATGAATCTGGTGATTGTGACGGCGTGCCCAAGTGGCGTCGCCAATACCGTAATCGCGGCTGGGCTGTTAGAAAAGGCCGTGATGTTAAAAGGATGGACGGCACAGATAGAGTGTCAGTCTAGTGTACAACCAACACAGGCGGTCTCGACTGCCGATATTGAAAACGCTGACCGTGTTCTCTTGGTCGGTGAGCCAAAAGAGTCGGCTCGCTTTAACGGCAAGCCTGTCTATCAAGTCAGCTTGAATGAGGTGATGGCCGATACCCAAGCAGTATTGGATGCAGTGGCGAATCATGCGCAGCCTTATTACGCGAAGGCGCAAAGCGAGAGCAACACTGTCAGCATCGTGGGTATTACCGCCTGTCCTACCGGTGTTGCGCATACCTTTATGGCCGCTGAAGCGATTGAAGAAGCCGCGAAGGCAAAAGGCTACCAGGTTAAAATAGAGACACGTGGTTCGGTAGGTGCGAAAAATGCATTAACAGATGAGGAAATTGAAGCGGCGGATCTCGTCTTTATCGCGGCGGATATTGAGGTCGACTTGAGCCGGTTTGCGGGTAAACGTTTATACAAAACCAGTACGGGCACGGCGTTGAAAAAAGCGTCGCAGACGATCGATGATGCGCTTGCTAACGCAGAGGTCTATCAAACAACGCAAGCGAGTTCATCGAGCGGCAGTGCTAAGCAAGGTGAACGCACAGGTGTCTATAAGCACTTGATGACAGGCGTATCACATATGCTCCCTCTGGTCGTCGCCGGCGGGTTGGCTATCGCGCTTTCGTTTGTCTTTGGCATCGAGGCATTCAAAGAAGAAGGGACGCTTGCGGCGGCATTAATGCAAATTGGTGGCGGCAGTGCGTTCGCGCTGATGGTACCGGTATTGGCCGGGTTTATTGCCTTCTCAATTGCAGATCGCCCTGGTCTGGCGCCCGGCTTGATTGGTGGTATGCTTGCCGCGTCTACCGGAGCAGGCTTTTTAGGCGGCATATTGGCAGGCTTTATTGCCGGCTACAGTGCCAAATTTGTGGCAGACAAAGTCAGTTTGCCGGCCTCAATGGAAGCCCTTAAACCCATTCTGGTGATCCCTTTATTAGCCAGTTTGTTTACCGGTTTGGTGATGATTTACATCGTTGGTGGCCCTGTCTCTGTTGCCATGGAAAGTCTTACCAGCTTCTTACAGGGGATGAACTCGACCAATGCGGTGATCCTTGGCGTGGTCTTGGGTGCGATGATGTGCTTTGACCTTGGCGGTCCAGTCAACAAAGCGGCGTATACCTTTGGCGTCGGCCTGATTGAAAGTGGTACTTATATGCCGATGGCAGCGATCATGGCGGCCGGTATGGTACCAGCACTCGGTATGGGATTATCAACCTTCTTAGCGAAGCGTAAATTCAATGATGCGGAGCAAGAGGCGGGTAAAGCATCGTTTGTGCTCGGACTTTGCTTTATTTCAGAAGGGGCGATTCCCTTTGCGGCCAAAGACCCAATGCGAGTGATCCCATCGTGTATCGCAGGTGGTGCGCTGACAGGCGCGATATCTATGCTAATTGGGGCAAAGCTGATGGCACCACACGGTGGTCTTTTCGTGCTGTTAATCCCGAATGCCATCAGTCCGGTGTTTATGTATCTGGCAGCCATTGCTGCAGGTACGCTAGTAACCGGTCTGGTATATGCGGTGCTTAAGCCAGTCAGTCAGCCTTCACCACTGACGGCCGCCGAGCAATCATAACCAGGTTTTTTCTGGAACAAGCGGATACACCAATAAAAAAGGCCCATTTGGGCCTTTTCGTTTTGTCAGTCTTAAGAAAGCGTTTCTGGCTCGGGAACCATCGGATAGCGAACTCCCATCATCTGCTCCATACAGTGAACCACCTGACAGCTATAACCGAATTCGTTGTCGTACCAAATATAAAGCACGCAACGGTTTCCTTCGGCGATTGTCGCTTGACTGTCCACGACGCCGGCAAAGCGCGATCCCACCAAGTCACTCGATACTAATTCCGTCGACTGGGTAAAGTCTATTTGCCCCGATAGCGGCGAGTACAGGGCAACGTCTTGCAAGTAGGCGTTTATTTCATCTTTATGGGTTGGATTATCCAAGTTTAAATTGGCAATAGCCATAGAGACATTTGGGGTGGGTACACGCACTGAGTTACCGGTCAATTTACCTTTAAGCTCAGGCAGTGCTTTGGCAACAGCACTCGCGGCACCGGTAGACGTGAGTACCATATTCAAAGACGCAGATCGACCACGACGATCGCCTTTGTGGTAATTATCAATCAGGTTTTGATCATTGGTAAACGAGTGAACTGTCTCAATGTGTCCACCATCAATGCCAAATTTATCGTGCATGGCTTTGAGCACGGGTGTGATGGCATTGGTGGTACAGCTAGCGGCAGAGATAATTCGATCATCGTCGTTAATCACGTCATGATTGACACCGAATACGACATTTTTAAGTTCGCCTTTGCCCGGCGCGGTGAGAAGGACTTTCTTGGCGCCTTTGCTGTCAAGATGTTGACTCAGACCTTCTTCATCCCGCCACATGCCTGTGTTATCGACCACCAGTGCATCATGAATGCCGAATTGGGTGTAATCGACTTCCGTTGGGTTATTGGCATAAATCACTTGGATAAAATTACCATTGGCAATCATTGCGTTGCGCGATTCATCAACGGTAATGCTGCCATTGAATGGGCCGTGGACAGAGTCACGGCGCAGTAGGCTGGCGCGCTTTTCCAGATCGCCGTCTTTTCCGCCGCGCACCACGATAGCGCGTAAACGTAAGGGGTAGCCGGGGCCGCTTTTTTCAATCAGCAAGCGCGCGAGTAGGCGACCGATACGGCCAAAGCCATAAAGTACCACGTCTTTAGGATCAACGCCGTTCCCCGTTCCTAGCAAATGGCCAAGCTGGCTATGAAGAAAATCAGGGATGCCATTCTCACTGTCATGCTGTTGCCAGTAAGTCCAAGCAAGCTGACCGATATCGATTTTACTGGGAGCAAGATCTAATTCAGCCATTACTTCGATCAATGGCAAAGTTTGGCTGGGCGATAAGGTGCCCCCAGTATAGCGGCGCGCCACGCGGTGCGCCTTAATGATATCAATGGTGCTAGCGTTGATCAGTTGACGACCAAACAGTTGGATTTCGACGCCTTTTTGGCGATAAAGCTGGCTAAGCAGCGGATACATGGTTTCAGAGTGAGTTTGACTGGTTTGCCAATCGAGTAGGTAGCTTTCTGGACTCATGAATCGACCTTTTTCACGAATGATAGTGGGTGGGCAGGGTGCCCAGTAGGGTATTTGGCTGATCGTCGCCAGCCTTTTGATTTTGCCGCGCAGTCTAAATGATGCGGAATTATTCACCTACTAAAAAAAAGTGGGCAGAGATAAAGACTTATGACGGTGAGAGGTGGGGGAACGACGGCCACGCTATCTATAAAGTGCGATCAAGGTTTTAACTTATATGAAACAAATTACATTGGACACATATAACTGTGAAGTGCTTCGCTCGTTGAGTTATCTTAATAATTAGCAAGAAAAAAGTAAGCAAAGAGAAAAGAAAACACAAGTTACACAGGCCTTTGCAGCGAAGCTTTACAAATCGATAGCAACTTGTGTTTATGTCTTAGCGACAGTAAAAGGAGAGAGGCGCTAAATCCCTAGCTCGTCAAGTAAGTCGTTACTGCCGCTGTCTTTTTTATCGTTTTTGTCGTTAGACTTTTCTTCCAATTGACGAACCGTTTCTGCTTCCAGAATGGAATCAGGATCAACCTCTTCCCCTTCTTCAAAGTCCTGAAGCTGAATAAATTCGGTACGCTCCATGGCAAGCTCAAGATAGAAGATATTGTTGTGCTCAGTGGTAAAGCTCACGCGGCGTGCCTGTGGCTTGTCGATATTGCTATCGACTGACACGGTAATATTTTTGTTAACCGCCATCATCTTCGGTTGGTTTTGGGTGATAGAGGTTTGAATTGAACGCTTAATCTTACCGGTGAAATCGCCAATAATCTGGTTCATCAGTTCACCGAGCACATCGCCCACTTCATCCGCGGTGTGTAAGCTGGCTAACTCTTCTTCGGGGATCCCCATATGTTGCATGTAATTGCTGTAAATCTCTAACGCTGCGGCGGAGGAGAAGTTGATCACAACAAGGCCAGAGAAGCCGCCATCAAATAGTACAAAACAGCCGAGGTCAGGCTTGAGACTGGTTTTGGCAATTTTTTGCACCATGGCTGCATGGTGTACGGGAGAGTCAGTCGCTTTGGTGAGTACTGCCGTGGCGGACTGACACAGTTTGAGCAGAATGTCCTCGGAGGTGACTACTTTGGTTTTTCTCATTATTCACTACCGTCATGGTTGATAAAACTTACTGTCAGTGTGGCACTGGATTGCGCGATTTGTACACCGATTTTCCGGATATCCGGATAAGGGATCACATTCATCTGTCTGTGACTGCCTATATTGGGTCATTGAGGGTCACGCGGTAATACCTCCAGCAAGTGATCCAGTGCTGTGTCGATACGGGCTAATGCCTGAACAAGTGCTTCTGTTTGCTGATTGTTAGCGGCTTGCTCGGCCTCAAGACAGGCCTGGTGAAGCGCCGTCGCACCAATACTGCCTGCTGCCGATTTTTGTTTATGGGCCGCGTCTTTTAATGCGTTCCAATCCTCAAACGGTGGGTGTGATTGCACCAGCGCTTTCAAGCTAGGGACGCTACGTTTGAGAAAAACATTCACAATGTCTTGATAGGCGTGTTGCTGTCCGCCATATAAGCGATCGATCACACTAGCGTCGAGCGTGAGTGTCTCGGTTGCGAAGGGCGCCTGCTGTGTGGGGCGAGGTGTCGGTTGCGTGGTTGGATGAGGGCGATTAATCCAATACGTCAACCGCTCGTTAAGCGGGTCGAGTTCAATCGGTTTGGTGATATAGTCGTCCATTCCCGCTTCAAAGCATCGTGTTTCTTCGCCACTGAGCGCATTGGCGGTAATGGCGATAATCGGCACCCAGCGAGATGTTCGCTGCATTTCACGCAGCGCAGCGGTTAACGTATAGCCATCTTTGTTGGGCATATGGCAGTCGGTAAGGACAAGATCCACCTGATGGTGTTGATATGCCGCGAGTGCTTGATCACCATCATCCGCCATCACCACCTCATAGCCGAGATAATGGAGTTGCTGGGTGAGTACCTGTTGGTTCGTGAGGTTATCTTCTGCGACTAAAATACACCCGCGAGTGCGTTCGGGATCGCGTGTTTTGGCTTCTGCCTCGTCGGGAAGAGACAACATAGCGTCAGATTCCGCCAACATACTGATATCGGGACTTTCAAGCCCAAGGCATACGCGTAGACCGTGGACCAGACGACGATAGGTTAATGGTGAGGCAAACAGTTCTACGATGCGTTTATCAGGGTGGGTTGCCAGCGATAAGGTATGTTTGAGCGCAATCACATGATCGACAGCGCGTTCAGCGATTAATGTGCTTGGTTCGGCGTGGGTGGTAATCAATAACCGGTGTGTGGCCAGTTGCTTGTCCGCCTTCGACGGCGATGAATCATGGTGATAAGCGATATCCAAGTGCTCTAGATAGCGGCACACCGCGTGATTGAGGGCGTTTTGAGGAATATCCACTTCAACCGATAATTGTTGCGCATGCTCGCGAGTAATCGGTCGCTCTGCAGATTCTGCTAATGGGTTTACCGTATATTCGATGCGCACGGTAAATCGTGTGCCGTTTCCCTGCTCACTCTCAATGTCAATCTCACCGCCGAGGAGGTCGACAATATTCTTACAAATGGCTAAACCGAGCCCTGAGCCTCCAAACTCTCGGGTGGTAGACGACTCCGCTTGGCTGAATGGCTGGAAGATAGTGTCAAGTTTATCAGGTGCAATGCCGATCCCGTTATCGGTGATGGTAAACACCAGCTGTGCTTTGTGTGTCTGTGGGTTATCAATCGCGTCAATATTGACTGTCACAAAACCAGGTTGACGGTGCTGGCCACCAGAGAATTTAATCGCATTACCAACCAGATTAAATAGAACTTGCTTCAAGCGGTTGGGATCGCCCACCAGTTGATCGGGGAGGTGAGGGTTAATGAATAGTGACAGCGTCACCTTCCGCTTGTTGGCATGATGGCTGACGGTATCCATCACTTGCTCTACGGTATCGGACAAAGAAAAGGTGACACGTTCAAATTGCAGCTTTCCGGCCTCGGTGCGAGAAAAGTCGAGGATGTCGTTAATGATGGAGAGTAGAGAGAGCGCTGATTCACGCACTGTACTAATCAGGCTTTGCTGAGACTGAGTTAATGACGAGCGGCGAAGCATATCGAGCATCCCTATTACACCATTCATGGGGGTGCGGATTTCGTGACTCATAGTGGCAAGAAATTGTGCTTTGGCGCGAGAGGCACTCTCTGCGCGCTCTTTTTCAGCCATTAATTGCTCTCGAGCCTGATTACGAGAAATGATATGCGCACGAAATATCACCAGACCATGGGCGATCTTACCGACTTCATCGGTTCTATCTTGAAAATTACTGGCCGGTGGCGTCATATCGCCAGCCACCAGGCGCTGCATGGAATCGGCGAGTTTGGCAATCGGCTGAGTGAATGTGCGGTAAATATAAAAGTACATCGCGCCACTGACGAACAAGATAAAAATCAGTAAATAGCCAAGGTTGAGCTGATTTGAGTGGAGTATTGAACGCAAATCAACCATTGAGCGGGTAACCACTTTTCCTGTCTGTTGTGCGAACGTTGAGAGCGCGTCCTCAAGCGCCTGGTATTCTTGGTCACTCAAGGTTCGCACTGCGGTCATGGCGCCGACTTTGGCACTGGGCTGATAGTTATTAAAAATGGCGATACCACTGCGCTTTAAACTGGTGAAATGGTGGCGGATGTTGGACAGTTTTTTCAGTGAGGCAGGGTCGTTGAGCTCGAACTGAGCCAAGGACAGATAGCGCTCGAATGTCGCCATATCTTCCGTAAAGCGTTCTCGGCTACTTTCTCGCCCATCTAAATATTGGTTAAGCTCTGTCAGCATATCGCCATTTTCATCGACCAATTCATCAAGATATTGCAACACGGCAAGGTTATCTGGCTGTGTGAGCGATTGTGAGGCCTTTAATTCGGCAATTAAGTTATCAATCGGTCGCACCACATCAATGGATAGTCGCATTACTTGTTTACGTGCCCATTGCTCAGCGACCGGATCAAACTCTGTTAAGACTTTTTGATGAGCGATCCGCTGGTAGCGCTCATAAAGCTGGCTAATCAATGAAAGTCGCTGCTCTGCATCGGGTTTTATCTCACGTAGGCGCGCCAGTAATTGTTCAAAATCTTGCTGACTTTCTAGAAAAACCGCGAGCGATTCATGACGGCCCATGACATATTTGAGCATGCTGGCATTCATATCACTGGCGGCACGCTGCATGCGCATGGTGATAATTGCGCTCGGGATTTCTTGATGAGTGGCCCGGCCAACATCGCGGTTGACACGCTCCTGCATGATGTAGCTCGAGACTGACAGGCCCAGCACCATCAAGGTGATGAAGGTCATGATCAACCCAATCTTACTGACGATACTCTTACCAAATGGGCGAGGGTGATTTACCTTCATGACGATTCCTACATCCTTGTCAACGATTGATTTGGGCGTGATCCGTGTTAAATTGCGCGTTGTGTTGTTTGCTTTCATCACGGTGAAGCCAGACTATACTTCAAGGAGACTGGCGTCAGTCGTTTGTATGATTTGACGTTGCCACTTGGCCCCTTATTCGAGATAGACTGAAAGGGAAGAGGACGATGTGAGCAAACACCATGTCATAGAACGATGATCAGTTTATAGTATACAGTGCGCTAAGCACTGCGAAGCGTGACTCGCTTTCTAATTTCGCCTTCAAGAGGCGCAAATAGCCGACGGGCACGGTACAATAGTGATAGTGGAATAGTCTAAGGACAAGTAATCATGGTAGTAGACTCAGACGGGTATCAAGCACTGATCGAACATTTTGCGTTTAATCTCTCAGTGTTTGAAAAACCGGGTGAAGCCATTGGCGATGATACCATTGCCGATATTGTGCACGATCTGGTCGCCTCTAATATTATGACCATTTGCGAGCAAAATCCTGGGCTTTCGTCTGCATTGCGCTTCACCATATTACGAGAGGCTGACCGTGTGGTTGAAGATATGGAAGAAGTGCTGGCGGGTCGGTGGGAGCAACCAGTGACCGCAGAGCAGGTAGGCTTTCTCGAAGAGTACGTTGCCTTGGTAAAAAACCTGTTTGATGGTGCCATGGTCGAGCTGCGCTAGTGATAAGCGCTGGCGGTAACCGTTTGATGCCTCAATCCCACTGCTTTTATGATTTGGCCGCGCGATACTGACACCAGACCTCAGTTCGGTATACTAGCCGGCCCATTGACAACCTCAGACTGTACCATGCGCCAATCCGCCCCGCGTCACGCTATTCATCAGCTTTACTCCACCCGCTTGGCACGTGCAACGCGTCCTTACCTCGCACGTGGCGCCGGAGTAGACCGCTGCTCATCATGCATGTTAGTTCGTCATTTTTGCGTTTGTGAGTACCGTGCAGCGTGCCAGACCCATGCTGCGTTCATGTTACTTATGTACGATGATGAGGTACTAAAACCCAGTAATACAGGGCGTTTGATTGCTGACTGCGTTGCGGATACCTACGCTTTTATCTGGTCACGTACGCAACCTGATCCTGATATGCTGGCGTTGTTATCCCGCTCAGAGTTTCAACCCTATGTGGTCTTTCCTGCTCAGTACACGACCCCGACTCGTATGACGTCGCCGGCACGTATCCATGATAGCGCGAAGCGGCCGTTATTTATCATCATTGACGGTACTTGGCGCGAGGCGAAAAAAATCTTTCGTAAAAGCCCTTGGCTTGATCATTTTCCGGTTTTAAGTATTGAACCTCAGGCATTATCTCGGTATCGCGTGCGCGATGCTCACGGTGAAAACCAACTGGCGACAGCAGAAGTGGCTGCTGAAGTGCTTGCTGTCAATCAAGAGCGCAAGGCGGCAGATTACTTAAACCAATGGTTCGATGTTTTTCGTGAGCGATACCTCGCAGGCAAACGACAAAAACACCTTGCGGAAGACAATGCGTTGACACGCTTTCTTGGTGATCAGCCCCTTTTGAACGATGCTGACACCTGAGTGAAAAGTCTGGTTGGAAAACAACGAAACTTGGAGCGAATCACGGACTTTTGCCTTGATTTGCTGAATAATCTGGTTAAATAACGACAATTTAAGGTGGCCTAGCCATGTATTACGGCTTTGATGTGGGCGGTACAAAAATCGAATTTGGCGCCTTCGATAAACAACTCAATCGCGTTGCGACTGAACGACATCCAACCCCGACACAGGATTACTCAGCACTCATTGAGACACTGGTCATGCTGGTGGAAAAGTACGACGCGGAATTAGGGCAAAAAGGAACCATAGGTATTGGTATTCCAGGCTCGCAAGCAGAAGATGGCACGGTTTTGACAGTGAATGTCCCGGCAGCCAACGGAAAGTCGTTGGGTGAAGACTTACAAGCACGCGTGGAGCGAGAGGTGCGTGTGAGTAATGATGCGAACTGTTTCGCCCTTTCAGAAGCATGGGATGAGCAAGCACAGTCTGCCAAAACCCTACTGGGGCTGATTTTGGGCACGGGGTTTGGTGGCGGCTTAGTGATTAACGGTAAGGTTATCAACGGTAAAAACCAAATGGCGGGCGAAGTGGGGCACATGCGTATGCCAATTGATGCTTGGCTTCGGTTGGGCGATAACCCACCAATGTTTGATTGTGGCTGTGGCAACAAAGGATGCTTAGATAACTACCTGTCTGGGCGCGGCTTTGAACAGCTTTATGCCCACTTTTATCAGCCTTTATCCGCCATTGAAATCATTGAAAACTACCGTCAAGGCGACCCCGATGCGGTGGCGTTTGTGGAATGCTTCTTTGATGTGTTAGCCATGGCGTTAGGGGGCATTTTAACTGCCTTTGATCCAGATATGGTTGTGCTTGGTGGCGGTCTATCTAACTTTGATGAACTCTATCAAGCGATTCCTGAACGCTTACCGACACACCTGCTGTCTGCGGCTAATGCCCCTGATATTGTGAAAGCGCAGCATGGTGATGCGGGAGGGGTGCGTGGCGCTGCCTTCTTACACTTAACCTGATGCGAATAACAAAGCCGACGAGAGTCGGCTTTTTACTCATCGAGCGAGTTATTTAGATTTCTTATCTTGGCAATGTTGAATGGCGCTTTCGAGTAACTCAAGTGCCGTTTTATCCGTAGGCGGTAGCGCTGCGTCAGATTCAGCGATTGGCGTCGTGCGCTCGCCCCAACGGATTAAGCCTGCGCCCCAGGTCAGCCCTGCACCGAACGCGGCGGTAAGTAACTGGCTATGTGGCTTGAAGGCGCCTTGCTCAACGGCTTCGCATAAGGCAATCGGGATCGTGGCGGCTGAGGTGTTGCCATAGCGCTGGATATTAATAAACGCCTTGTTTAATTCGATACCCGCATGCTCACATAGCGTCTCGATAATCCGTTTGTTGGCTTGATGAGGGACGACGAGGTCAATGTTATCTGCGCTTAGTTGATTACGCGTCAGAACCTGGTTCGCTGCTGACCCCATGCCTTTAACCGCGCGTTTAAAAATATCACGACCGATAAAATCAAACGCAAAATAGCCATTTTCTGGGTCAAAGCGATCCATTGCGGTACCAAACGCGGGGATCGCTAGCACGTCACGGCCAGCAGGATCACAACCAAGCTGTGCATCAAGTAACCCCACTTCTTGTTCGCTTTTACTGACCACGACCGCGCCTGCACCATCACCAAACAGCACGGCAGTGTCGCGTTTGCTCCAATCTAAATACCAGGTTAAATGCTCCGCACCGATAATAAGGGCATGCTGATAGTGGCCAGCTTGCAGCATCTTGGTTGCGGTCTCTAACCCGTATAAAAAGCCGGTGCATGCGGCATTCATATCAAATGCAGCCGCACGAAGTGCACCTAAATTACCTTGCACTTTTGAGGCAATATTAGGGATTAAGGTATCAGGAGAGCAGGTCGCCACAATCAAAAGATCGAGCTGGCTTGCCTCAATACCAGCCGCTGCTAACGCACGCTGTGCTGCAACAGTGGCGAGATCAGAGGTCTCGACGTGACTCACTCGGCGAGCTTCAATGCCAGTGCGTGAGCGAATCCATTCATCATTGGTCTCTAAAATGGTACTGAGGTCATCATTGCTCAGCACAGCAGGCGGGAGGCATTTTCCCCAGCCTGTAATTTCTGCAAATGCCATAGTTATTTACGGGTTGTTTAGCGTTGCGCTAGTGTAAACCTGAAACTCGGATGAAACAATTTTGATGGGCAATAAGCGGTGAAAAACACTACCTGGCGCAAACGCCAGGCAGCGTGACGTGCCTTACCAGAATAAACGAGTAAAGATGGCCAAAACCGCAATACAGACAATGTTGAGGTACAGGCCGACGCGCATCATGTCGCGCTGTTCAATATGCCCTGAACCAAACACAATGGCGTTAGGCGGTGTAGCAACAGGCAGCATAAAGGCGCATGATGCCGCGATAGCAATCAATGCTGACAGCGCGACGGGTGAAACACCCAGAGCCTCGGCGATAGTAGCAAAGACGGGTACTAGTAGTGCGGCGCTGGCGGTATTGCTGGCAAATTCAGTCAAAAAGATCACAAATGCCACCACGCCTAGCATAGTGAAAAACAGCCCTGAACCTGTCAATGCATTACTCAGGTGGTTGGCAAGAAACAGGCTCGTGCCGGTTGCTTTGAGGACATTACTCAAGCAAATTCCCCCACCGAAGAGTAGCAACACGCCCCAGTCTGCGGTTTTTTCAACTTCTTTCCATTTCACTACGCGAGTGGCACCGAGTAATACGATGGCTGACAATGCCACGATGGAGTCGAATTTGCTAAGGCCACCGAGCATCGCATTCAGTGGTTTACTGAAAATCCAGGCACTGACTGTCAGTGCGAAAATAGCAATGGTGATCACGCGAGGCTGGGTCCATGAGAACTCACGCTTATCGGCGTTAAAGCTGTGGTTCAGATTCGGCTTAGTCAGTACATACAGCACGGTAACAGCCACGGGTAGCAATATAAGCGTTACGGGCAGTCCCAGCTTCATCCAGTCAGCAAAACTGAGTCCAGCTTCGGCGGCGGCTATTGCATTTGGTGGACTGCCGACAATGGTGGCAATACCGCCGATACTTGCGCAATAAGCAATACCCAACAATACAAATACGTAGGTGCCATGATCTTTTTGGTTGTTTACCTTGTGCAAAATCCCCAGCACTAGTGGCAGCATCATTGCCGTCGTCGCCGTATTACTGATCCACATAGACAGGGCAGCGGTGACACCAAACAGCATCATCACCGCCACTGACATTTTACCCTGCGCAATGGTCAACACTTTATTGGCGATGGCTTGGTCAAGCCCTTGGGCTTGCAGTGCAGCGGCAAGGGCAAAACCGCCGAGGAAGAGAAAGATGATGGGGTTGGCAAAATTTGACATTGCAGCGGGCGTTTCAAACACGCCAAGCGCGACCGCCATAATGGGAACCAATATGGCGGTGATGCTAACGTGAATCGCTTCTGTTAACCAAAGTACAGCAATAAAGATCAGTAAACTTAGGCCAGTCGTGACATCTGTTGCGAACGGTAAGGTGTTATATAGGATCAAAAACAGCGCAATATCGGCAAACAAGATCCACG
The DNA here is from genome assembly GCF_001995985.1 of Salinivibrio sharmensis. Lineage (GTDB taxonomy): Bacteria > Pseudomonadota > Gammaproteobacteria > Enterobacterales > Vibrionaceae > Salinivibrio > Salinivibrio sharmensis. Next base: position 43,903 of record NZ_MUFC01000008.1, read on the forward strand.
CTTTTCTGTCGGGTCCCGACGAACGGGAAGAAAGGGTTTGCACATCCATAGGGCGTCCTTTTTTAAACGTTATTGGGTAGTTTTTATAATGTTATGCTTTCAGCGTTTAGGTGCTTGATAGGGCAACAATTTTGACCCTCAAAGAGGGCCTTACCCCACTAAGCGATAGCTAATATACGCGTAAATGACAGGTGTGTTAATCGATTGCAGGCAGGTTTTTAAACAAATAATTAAAACAATGTGAAATTTGTGATTGGGTCGGCACTGGTTGGTGTGGCGTTAGTCTTTTGAGTTTGAGACACCGCTGATTGGTTCTTTGGGGCCTGTAAATTTGGGTTTAACGTTGAGAATAAAGCTGTCGAGTACCGCTTTTGTCCGCGCTAATACTTCGCGAGCACGGATTTTGATGCCTGCCCAGCCTTGCGGGCTTGGCACTGCGTAGCATATCGCGTCAATGTTGTTAACATCGGCGAGAAACAGTGCACGTTCACAATGGAATTGCTGGCTGATTACCGTGTAACGTACCAAGCTAAAAACGGTTTTGGCGCGAACCACTGAATCAAGCGTTCGAAATCCCGCATAGTCCAGATGGATTCTGTCTTCTGGGATCCCGGCTTGTCGTAAGTCACGCTTCATCGTCCAGGGCTCGTTATACGAGCGGTGGGCGTTGTCACCACTCAGTAGTAGGTGCTCGATTTTTCCTGCCTGGTATAACGATTCTGCCGCGTCAATACGATGGGTGTAGTAAGGGTTAGGGGTTTTACCAATGTATTTGCTGGTGCCTAATACTAGACCAACTTGCTGTGCTGGGAGCTCTTCCACCTTCTGGTACACGCGGCCCTTGGCATTGAGTGTGATCGCCACATCGCTGGCTGCCATTATTAGCACCACAACCGAGGTACAACCTATTAATGTGAAAATCGTCTGACGAAGACGGCGCCGCAGAGCCATTATGCTTCTTTTACCCTTTCTTTTATTACGCTGCGCTCGACGGAGTGAGTGTCGGCAAGTAGATGGAATCTTAGCAAAAAAAGCGCCTGAGTAGGCGCTTTTTCTGTTAGGTTCGGGTTAAAAAGACGTCCGTTTGTAAGCGCGGTATTGTGGTGACCAGAAGCTTTCTTCTATACGCTTTTTCAGCGCCTCATCAGAGAGCTCTGATGCCACCCCCTCGGCGATAGCTTCTTTGGCAACCGCAAAAGCGATACGCTTTGATACCTGGGTAATATCCTCGAGAGGGGGAAGTAACGCGCCAGTTCCGCGCTTGGCGAGCGGTGAGCACTCAGCTAGCGCGCGCGACGATGCCATTAGCATACCATCAGTGACACGTGACGCAGCAACGGCAAGCACACCTAACCCAATGCCTGGGAAAATATAGCTGTTGTTGCACTGTGCAATCGGGAACGTCTTGCCATTATCCAAGCGAACAGGCTCGAACGGACTCCCCGTAGCGACTAGCGCTTGGCCGTCAGTCCAGCGCAGAATATCAAAGGGGGTTGCTTCGACCCGACTAGTCGGGTTAGACAGTGGGAAGATGATTGGACGTGGGCAGTTGGCGTGCATTTCTTTCACTACGTCTTCGGTGAATAGACCTGGCGCGCCAGAAACCCCTACTAACACTGTAGGCTGCGCGTTGCGCACGACATCCAACAAGGAAATGTTGCTATCTTCCAACTGCCAGTCTGTGAGTGCGCCACTGTTTTGCACCAACTTCTGTTGGAAATCGAGAAGGTTAGGCATTGCATCGACGAGCAGTCCCCAACGGTCTACCATGTAAACGCGCGCGCGGGCTTCTTGGTCGGAAATCCCCTCAGAGACCATTTGTGCAATGATGGCTTCAGCGATACCACAACCGGCAGAGCCAGCGCCCAAGAAGGTGATGCGTTGTTCTGAAAGCTTGGTGCCTGCTGCTTTACATGCCGCGATCAATGAACCAACAGTGACAGCGGCTGTGCCTTGTATATCATCATTAAAGCAACAAACCCTGTCCTTATAGCGCTCGAGAATTGGCATGGCATTTTTTTGCGCAAAATCCTCGAATTGAATCAAGGCATCCGGCCAGCGACGCTGCACCGCTTGGATAAACTCTTCAATAAAGGCATCGTATTCTTGTCCGCTAATGCGGGTGTGACGCCAGCCCATATACATAGGGTCGGAGAGGCGTTGTGGGTTATTGGTGCCTACATCTAACACGATCGGGAGTGTGTAAGCCGGGCTGATGCCGCCACAAGCCGTATAAAGCGACAGCTTACCAATCGGGATGCCCATGCCACCAATTCCTTGATCGCCCAGTCCGAGAATACGCTCTCCATCGGTGACAACGATGACTTTGACGTTATGGCGTGATGCGTTGTTCAAGACGTCATCAATGCGATCACGGTTTGGGTAGGAAATGAACAGGCCACGGCCACGGCGATAAATGTTGGAAAAGTTCTCACAGGCCGCGCCGACGGTTGGGGTATAAATGATCGGCATCATTTCGGTGATGTGGTTTGACACCAACCGATAAAAAAGCGTTTCGTTGGTATCTTGAATATTACGAAGATAGATATGCTTATCGATATCGTTCTCGAAGCGTTGATACTGCTGATAAGCGCGCTCGGTTTGCTCTTCAATGGTTTCGATGGCGTCAGGCAGTAAGCCTTCTAGGTTAAAGAACTTTCGCTCTTCGACGCTAAATGCGCTTCCTTTGTTCAATAAGGGGGTTTCTAGCAAGGCCGGTCCCGCGTAGGGGATATAGAGAGGACGTTTTTGGTTATTCATGAATGATCAGACTCGATATTATCTTGTAATTAGTCGGTGATGAGTGTTGGGCGTTATCCTGTGCCTTCGTGGCAATAATGATCCCTTGCTAAACGCTTTGACAGCGTTGACGTGCGATAGCCCTAACGACGCTGTAATAGGGGTCAAAGTTTAGGCATGAATGGTGACCTAATTCAACTTTTTTACCCGATTATGCGGGAATTGTAGAGTCTGTGCGGGGAGTGTTTTAATTCATCCAACGCACAGGTTGCTTCATTTTTACCTTCTTATTCATATGCTTGCACATGAAAAAAACGGAAGTTAGATCACAACCTCCAGCAAAAATACGCAAGGTGAAGGGAAGCTGACTACACTAAAGTAGTGAGTTTATGATGACAACGTAATCGCTTGTTCCCATTCACTCACCTTATTTGGTTTGAGCTAATAATTACAATGTTGGCTGAGCACGTTTAATGGAAGGTTAATAGAGGTAGTCCAATGAAGTCACTCATTGCCGCCAGCTTGCTGGTTTTCTCGACCACGACGGTTGCCGCAAACTTAGGCGATCTTGATTACATCACTGAGGTGTATCCGCCGTTTAACTACGAAGAGCGCGGAGAATTAAAGGGGATTGCGGTTGATTTTCTCGAAGCAGCGACAAAAGCTGCAGGTGATCCGGTTAGCCGAGATCAGGTGAAAATTCAGCCATGGGCACGAGGCTACGCCACCGCGCTATCTGAGCCGAACACAGTGTTGTTCTCAACCACACGAACGGATGAGCGGGAAGATAAGTTCAAATGGGTAGGGCCGATCACAGACACCAAGATTGTGGTGTGGGCGCCGAAAAGTAAAGGGATCAGCATCGATAGTGCAGGTGACTTTGCCAACTACAAAGTTGGGGTAGTCCGTGATGATGTCGGAGAGCATTTGCTGCGTTCAATGGGCGTTGATGAAGGTGCGCTGCGATTATCACCCAAAGCTGATTTGCTAGCCAAACAGCTGGCTGCCGGGCGGGTAGACATGTGGGCGTACGAGGAAAACGTCAGCGCCTTTATTATGAGCCAAAACAATATTGATACTAGCAAGTTTGAAGTGGTTCATGTATTGGATGAGTCTCAGCTCTACTACAGCTTTAGTAAAAACACGCCAGATAGCTATGTTGAAAAGCTACAAGCGGGCATTGATCAAGCGACCGCCGATGGCACGCTTGACGAAATTAAAAGCAAGTACAAATAGCACAGTTCAATTGTCTGTGGGAATGAAAAAACGGGCTAAATGAGCCCGTTTTTTTAGTTAAGATACGTTGCGCCGTGTTGATTAGTCGCGAAAGTTTTCAAATTGGAAAGGTTGCTCAAAATCACTTTCTTTAATCAATTGGATCACCGCTTGCAGATCATCACGCTTTTTGCCAGTAACCCGCACCTGTTCGCCTTGAATCTGCGTTTGCACCTTCATTTTGGCATCTTTGATTGCTTTGGTGATCTTCTTAGCCACTGGCGTTTCAATGCCATTTTTAAATTTCACCTGCTGAGAAAAGCTTTTCCCAGAATGCACCATATCTTGGATGTCCATTGCGCGAGCATCCACGCCACGCTTTGCTAAGTTATTGCGCAACATATCCATCATTTGGTTTACCTGAAAATCAGCCTCAGCAATCACTTTGACCGTTTCTTTATCGAGCTCAAAGCTGGCTTCTACACCACGAAAATCAAACCGTGTCGCAAGCTCACGATTCGCGTTATCAACCGCGTTTTTAAGCTCAACTTTGTCTATTTCAGATACAATATCAAACGAAGGCATAATCTTGTCCTAATTGGGGGCATGACAGGGCCATGCCAATAATCATCAGTAATTAATTACTTTGGCGTGACGCGACTGCGTCAGCAAGTTGTTCAAGCAAGCGCTCTGTGTCGGCCCAGCCCAAGCACGGGTCAGTAATAGATTGGCCATACACGCGTGATTGGTCGCTGCCCATGGCTTGGTTGCCTTCTTGTAAGAAGCTCTCAGCCATGATGCCAGCAATCGCTTGTTCGCCATTGCGGATCTGTTCAGCAACATCGGCACACACATCCAGTTGGCGACGGTGTTGTTTTTGGCAATTACCGTGGCTGAAGTCTACCACAAGCTTGGCAGGTAACCCGAAGTCACCTAGCGTTTGCGCGGCCGCTTTCACATCCTGGGCGTAATAATTGGGCTGATGACCGCCTCGTAAAATGACATGGCCATCGGGATTACCAGCGGTGCGATAAATCGTCATGCTGCCATTTTTGTCCGGTGAGCAGAAAAGGTGCGACTCTCTGCTCGCACGAATAGCATCAACGGCAATTCGGATATTGCCATCTGTACCATTTTTGAATCCAACTGGGCTGGACAGCGCAGAGGCCATTTCGCGATGGATTTGTGATTCAGTGGTACGGGCGCCGATGGCTCCCCAGCTGATCAAGTCGGCAATGTATTGACCCGTGATCATATCAAGGAATTCAGTGGCGGTAGGGATCCCTATTCTATTGATATCCAACAGCAGCTCTCGCGCGGTGAATAGCCCTGCACGAATATCTCCGCTGCCATCAAGGTGGGGGTCGTTGATGAGACCTTTCCAGCCGACCACAGTACGAGGTTTCTCAAAATAGGTGCGCATCACCACCAATAATTGGTCGGTGTATTTGTCCGCCAGAGTTTTAAGCTTGGTTGCATAATCACGTGCCGCATCAGGATCATGGACGGAGCAGGGCCCGACAATCACGAGAAGTCGCTGGTCGTCACCATTAAGAATGCGACTGATAGCCTGTCGTGCGGCGGTGATATGGTGAGCAACACTGTCGCTGATGGGGTGGGCAGCTTCCACCTCTGCGGGCGTGGGCATGGTATCGACCACGCGTGTTCGAAGCTCATCGGTTTTCAGTGGCATAGAGGACAGCCTTCCTCACATCTTATTCTGTTGCGAAGCCAGTAAGATAGCAAAAAACGCCGCCTATGAAAGCACCAATGTGACATCTGTTGGGTTTTTCTTATCAGAATACCCTCCACGCCGGGCATTGTGCGCCTCAGCAAGATAAATGGCGGAGGCGCGCATGTATTAGGATGAGCAGCTTAACGTCAGATCTTTCTCATCATCAAGGGGACGTCGGGCAAGATGGTCTAAACCGGGGTGTGATCCAAAAGGCTCAGCCAGTACGCGCATCAAATCATGCGTTGGCTGCATGTCACCTTGCTCTGCTGCCTCGATTGCTTGTTGCGCTAAATAGTTACGCAAAACAAACTTTGGGTTGGTGGCCTGCATGCAAGCGAGGCGAGTGTTGTCGTCATGATCTGCTCCCCGTTGGTGGTATTCGCTTAACCAAGCCGTCAAGGCATCGGCATCTGATACGAGGTCGTTAAACTGACTGAGTGTCTTTGCACTTAATAACGAGTCTTGTGTGATGTGGCTGAGCCTGTGAAAGAACAGCGTGTAATCGACGCGCTGAGTCTCGAGCAACGAGAATAGGGCATTGAACAAATCACTGTCTCCTTGCTGGGCATCGGAGAGCCCTAGTTTATTGCGCATTACCTTACTATAAGCCACCTGGAGGTGATGTTCGTAACCGCCGAGAATGTCATTAATCACGTCACTTTCAAGCAGTGGGGTAAAGGCATAGCCAAGCGCAGAGAGGTTCCATAGCGCAATGGCGGGTTGCTGATTAAAGGCATATCGCCCAGAGTAATCAGTGTGGTTGCAAATATTGCTCGGGTTGAAATCATCCAAAAAGGCATAGGGGCCATAATCGAAGGTCTGGCCTAAAATCGACATATTGTCGGTATTCATCACGCCGTGATTAAAACCAACCGCTTGCCACTGGGCAATCATTTCTGCCGTGCGCTCGACAATTTCTTGTAGCAATGCGGCATAAGGTTTCTCGGCCTCGGCAAGCTCAGGAAAATGGCGTGCAATGACATAGTCGGCCAGCGTACCCAGCGCATCGTGCTGCTGGCTGTAAAACAAGTACTCGAAGTGGCCAAAACGCACGTGGCTCTCGGTAACGCGAAGCAGCGTTGCGGCGGTCTCAATACGCTCGCGCATCACCGGGGTATCGCTGGTCGCCATCGCAAGTGCTTGCGTGGTAGGGATGTTAAGCCCTTGCATCGCCGCACTGGCGAGATATTCACGGAGTGTCGAACGTAATACCGCACGCCCATCACCATGGCGACTGTAGGGGGTTTTTCCCGCCCCTTTCAAATGCCAATCCCACAGTGTGCCTTTATCATCACGCCACTCGCCCAATAACACACCACGGCCATCACCAAGCTCAGGATTGTATTGACCAAATTGGTGGCCTGTGTATTTCATTGCAAAGGGTTGGCGACCCGCAAGCGGCGCTTCTGCAGACAGAATCGCACGAAAGGTTTCACTATGAATATCTGCCGTCGTTAATCCAAGCTCATCAGCCAGCGCGGCGTTGTACGTTAGAAGCCGGCCATTATCGAGGGGAGTTGGTTTCACTGCATTGCCAAAAGCACTGCCTAGCTGACTAAAGCTAAACCGAATATGTTCACCGTCAAATACTGCCATATCTTCCCCCTTGGTTTATGGTTTAAGCGTAACAGCTTGGCTGTGGCTAACAAGAGATAGAAAGTAGGGGTATTGGCAGGTATCGCTTGGTGTTTTTTTTTTTCTCACCTAAAATGGATTTGTTCCACATCTGAGGGGCAAATTGCGTATACTCACGGGCATTATTTTTTACAGCACTGAGACAATGATTAAACTAGGCCAATACAACACATTGACGGTAGTGAAGCAGGCAGACTTCGGCGTATTTCTTGATGGTGATGAATTCGGCAATATTTTGCTGCCAACTCGGTACGTCCCTGAGAATACCCGTGTCGGCGACGAGCTCAAAGTATTCATCTACTTCGATTCCGAAGACGATATTATCGCCACTACAGAAACGCCATTGGTGCAAGTGGGCGAGTTTGCGTCTTTGCGCTGTGTTGGTGTCAATTCGGTCGGCGCATTTGTCGATTGGGGTTTGAGCAAAGACTTGTTGGTGCCTTTTAGTGAGCAACGCACGCGAATGGAAGAGGGTAAGCCTTATGTGGTTCGCGTATACACGGATAAAGCCTCGGGCCGTATCGTCGCTAGCCGCAAATTCAACAAGTTTATCAGCGACGAAAAGCCGCGTCTAAAAGCGGGCGACAAAGTGTCGGTAATCATTACGGATATCACGGATCTCGGCTTTAAATGTGTGGTGAATAATCAGCACTGGGGGCTTATTTATCGCGCTGAAGCGTTCGGGAAGCTGTTTATCGGTAAAAAGCTCAGTGCCTTTGTAAAGACCGTGCGTGAGGATGGCAAAATCGATCTTTCTCTACAAAAGCACGGCAAGGCGCGGGTTGATGACCTGAGTGACAAAGTGATGAAGACGCTTGAGAGCAAAGGGGGCTTTTTACCGCTCAATGATAAGAGCTCGCCGGACGCGATTTTTGCGCTTTTCCGTACCAGCAAGGCCACGTTTAAAAAGACGTTGGGCGGACTTTACAAGCAACGTAAAATTCGTATCGAAGCGGACGGGATTTATCTCAACAAGTGACACTGTCACCTTTTGAGATCAAAAAAAGACCCGGCACGTCCTGTTCCGGGTTCAGGGAAAAGGCTCAAGGAGCCATATGCCAATATTTAGGTTGTGATTACTAAAGTGTAGTCTATCAATAGTGATGTGCCAGTTTGTGACACGACTTTGTGAAATAGAAGGTATTATCAGGGACCTAGCGAGCACGGCGAGATCCCTGATTTGCTTTTAGCGAGCCTATCAATGGCCGCTTTGCACGAGCGGTTATGGCTTTGGAATGGCGGTTCGCCATGCTTGCCACGCTTTTTTCCCCTCGCTATGCAATAAGAAATGACGTTTATTAGCTGCGATCGGTTGTAGGGGTTGGTCGTCTGGCGTCGAAAACGCAATCCCGCCTTTTAATAAGCTATCAATGGTGCCACTTTTTAGATCCGCTCCCGTCAAGCCAATAGATACGTCGACCCCTGATTCATTCCAAAATACGGTGTTTTCACGGACAAGGTGTGCGAACTGCGGCGCGATTTGTAGTTCGAAGACCACGCGGTCCGACAGTTCGCCCAGCTGGACGTTAGAGACGATCCCCACTTCTATATCGCGATGTAATACCGGTGTGCCAGGGGCGATAGAGTGGCGCGCGTCGCTCTCTAAGATGAGTGTCAACCCTTTTGGGAATTTGGGTGAGTCATGGAGGGTGAACTGTTGGGTGAAGTCACCGTCTCCGGGAACCACTGAGATATAGGTGCCAAATAGCGAGTCCAAGTTCTCTGTTTTGGTGAGGCTGAGCACAGGTTGAGTCAGCCAAAAATAGCTACCGCTTCGCGCAAGCGCAGTTTTGTATTCAGGGTAGAGGCGAGCCTGAATGGTTACGTTTTCCTGGTCGAAATCAGGGCTTAGGGTGATCACCTCGCCAACATCGACCCCTTGATAACGGATCGCGCTGCCCACTTTCACGCCATTGGCCTGGTCAACCGTTAGCCTAATATCAACACCGTATTGAGCGGCCTCTTGTTTTGAGGGGTAAAGCTTCCAATCTCCGTTTCGTTTATTACTAATACCAGGCATGGTGCCGAACGCAATACCACCGTTAACCAATGAACGTAACGAGCCTGTATTAATCTCGACACCGCTGAGGTTGGCTTTGATATCCAGCCCCGATTGATTCCAAAATACGGTTTGCGGATTAATCAGATGCTTATAGCGATTATTCACCGCAATGGCGATGGACACACTGCTGCCGTTAAGTTGATACCCTTCGACGTGGCCGACCACGAAATTTCGGTACATCACCGGGCTTCCCTCACTCACGCTGGGCATGCGACTGGCAATCAAGGTGAAACGTGTTTCACCGCGTGCATCTTGTTTGGCGTGCTTGGCCTGAATGGGGGAGGTGTAAAGCGGATACGTCTTTTTAACGCCTTTTGCTCCTTCGCTGGTAAAGCTTAAAGCCGGATCAGCAATTTGCTCCATCGCCGGCACTACTACATTGAAGCCGTCACCACTGAGCTCGCCAGTGACTCCACCAAGAATAAAGAATTGCGATTGTTGCTTTACCAAATGGCGGTACTCTGGATAAATCAACAGCTCTAAAGTGACGGTGTCACGTTCATTAAGCGCGATGCGGTCAATAAAACCCACTTGGATGCCGCGATGCAATACTTTGGTGTGCTGGGTTAAGCCATAGGCATCGTCTGCGGTTAAGGTGACTGTGAGGGCATCGGTCATTTGCTTTTGTTGTTGGTGCCTGGTGCGAGCGATGAACACATGGTCTGGTTTGGCCGTATCAGCGTCTTGGGAGCCGGGTTTGAGGGCTAAATAGTTACCTAACACCAGGTTGCCGAGGTTTTTCAGTCCACTAAAGCCAATTTGCGGCTGTTCAACCTGAAAATGCGTTTCTTGATTGAGCAACCACGTCATACTGGGATCAATCTGTGCGTGAGCAATCGGACGTGGCTGGTTTTTTCTTACCTCAATACGGGTTATCTCGCCGACTTCTAGGCCTTGATACGTGATTTTAGCGCCGGCGTTGGGAAGGCCGTGTTGCGCAGGCAGAGCTATCTGTATTGATTGACCTCGCGATGCCTGGGTAAGGCTCTGATAAAGCTTAAAAGGGCGAGCGGTATCAGAGCGTGGGCTGGTGTCAGGTGAGTCAAAGGCAATGCCTCCGGCTATCAAACTGGCGACACTGTCTAGCTGTACGTCGACGCCAGATACATCAACATTGGCTTTTAAACCACTGACTGACCAAAAGCGCGAGTCCGTTTTGATGAGATGGGCAAATGGTGGTTCAATCAATGCCGAGAGCGTCACCCCTTGTGCGTCTTCATCAAGTCGATAACTGTATATTTCACCTACGCGAATTTTGCGGTAATAAACAGGCGATCCGACATTTAATGAACCTAAAGTCGGTGCCTGTAGCTTGACGGTGGTTCCGGCTTTCTCTGCCATATCGGTTGGCGGTTCATTGCGAGCGACAAAGGAAAGACTGGGCTCACCACTACCAGGTTGTAAGGCAATATAGTTGCCTGAGACCAAGGTTTCGAGGCCACTGATCCCAGTGACCGAGGCGCGAGGCTTCACAAGCCAAAACTCGGTGCCACTTGTGAGCAGTTGCGTCGCCTCTGGATAGATATTGGCGTCAACGTAAATACCATCTAAGTCATCCGCCAAGGTAATATTGCGTACCTTGCCCACTTCCAACCCTTGATAGCGGATGGTGGTCTGGCCGGCTTCCAACCCTTGCGCATCACTGAAGAGGATTTGAATTCGTTGTCCCGCTTCACTGATCGATTGAAACAGCAGCCAAGCGGCCATCAATAAGGCCAATACGGGCAGTATCCACAATGGAGAGAGGCCATAACTGCTTTTAACGATCGGTGCGGGTATGTCTTGTTTGTCGCTCATGATGATCCCATATCAAACGCGTATCAAGAAATTCGGTGGCAAGCATGGTTAACACCACCACTAAGCCAAAGGCAATGGCGCCCGGCCCAGGCATAAAATCCATAATGCGGCCACGGTCGACTAAGGCGACCATAAACGCAATCACAAATAAATCCATCATCGACCATTTTCCAATCCATTTCACGCCCCGATATAACCACATATGTTGACGAGGTGTGATAGAGGTAGAGCGTCGTAAGCTTATCAAGATCAAACTCAGACCAAGTATTTTTGCTACGGGTACGACGATACTGGCAGTAAAAATGATTGCGGCGATGCCAGGCATCCCATTATTAATCAGACTCGCGACGCCGGAAAAAATGGTGTCTTCAAGTCGAATGCCGTTGGAGAACAAAATGGAGATTGGGAACAGGTTGGCCGGAAACAGAAAAATGGTAGCAGTGATCAAACAGGCCCAGGTTTTTTGTTCGCTGCGTATCATGCGCGGATGGAGCACTTGGTCACATCGCTGACACTTGGTGCCTGGCTTGAAGGTTTGCGTCAGTCCACAGTGGTCGCAGCGCACCAAAGATGAATGACTGTCAAGAGGCGTTGGCTGAGCAAACGCATCCCAATACCTTTGTGTGTTGACCCGTACGAGCAAGATAGACAGTAGAATTTGGATGACGGCGTAACAACCAAGCCCGAGTGAGAAGTGTAAGGTGGCGTAATCTTGAATCTTAAAACAAGCAATGGCCAAGCTGACCATTAAAACGTCGGCCATTACCCAATGACGACTGTGAGCAATAACCCTTACGGCAGGACGAAACCATCGCATGGCCTGTCGGCGCCGCGATACATGCATGATCAGTAGTGCACAGGTAAAAACGAGCGGTGCCAATGATGCGCAAAACACCACCAAACTGGCGACAAAAGGAAACTGAGGCCAGAGTAGCGATGCGCCGGTGAGCACCGATGTGGTGATGGTTTTCCCCAACAAATCGATTGAGAGAAGGGGAAGAAGGTGCGCGGGCAAGAAGAGCAACAATACAGTGAGCGCTAGTGCGATTTCACCATTAAACGACAAGCGTCTCCCATGCGCCAGTTTGGTTGAGCAGCGTGGACAGATAGCAAGGTGGTCATAAGTTGTCTGGCATGGCTGTAACACCAGATCGCACCCCGAACACCTAACCAATGGTTGGAAGGTGGTAAATGGTTTGTCTGATGTCTGCGCCATGGTTTACTTTCCCGCTGCCTGTTGTATTTGCCCGTACAAGGTTTGATATACCCCGGGCGCATTAACAAGTTCGCTATGCGTACCTTGTTGGGTGACTTGCCCCTCATCAAGTACGTAAATCACGTCTGCTTCCTTTACCGCAGAGAGGCGGTGAGCAACGATCAAGGTCGTCCGCCCCGCCAAAAATGTCTGCATGGCTTGATGTAATGCGCGCTCGGTGGCGGTATCCAACGCGGAGGTCGCTTCATCCAAGATCACCAGTTTAGGGTCACTCAGGAGCATTCGTGCAATCGCGACACGTTGTCGCTGACCGCCAGATAAACGGATCCCTTGGCGACCAAGCGGTGTATCGAGCCCGTTGGTGAGCTGTGCCACCACATCCCCCAACTGGGCGTGCTCAATAGCTTGCCAAAGTGCGGTGTCGGCAAGATGACGCCCCAAGCATAAGTTATTTCTCAACGTATCATTAAACAGCACTGGCTGTTGCAATACCACGGCAATTTGATGACGGAGGGCATCCATGTCGACATGGTTAATCGAGTGGCCGTTAAAACGTATATCCCCTTGTTCTACCGGATACAATCCTAACAGCAACTGAATGAGGGTTGATTTTCCGCCGCCACTGGCCCCAACTAATGCCACACGCTGGCCAGCAGGGATATGCATATTTAAACCATTGAGTACCGATTTGTCCTCATCGTAGGAGAAGCGCAGATTATCAATCTCGACCGCTAACCCTGAGGCCTGTGTGTGGGCGGTGATGCGACTTGGATCAATGCCCGCGGGTCGGCGAGGCTCTTCGGACAGTTGCAAAACCTCATTAATACGTGTCATTGCGGCTTTAGCACTGTACCAAGCAAATTGGATCCCGAGCAGCTCTTGCACTGGGCCGAGCATAAACCACAAATAGCCAAACACCGCAAACATCAGACCAATCGACAAATCGCTAAAAAAGACCATGCCCATGGCCACTGCGCGAAAGAGTTCAAAACCTATCAAGAACATCAGAAACGACAAGCGGCCTGCGGCTTCGGACTGCCACGCATATTTGTCAGCACTGTCTTTAATCTCACTGGCACTGTGGTCAAGTTGACGCAAGTACTCACGCTCTCGATTGGCGGCGCGAAGTTGGTACAAGCCATCAAGGGTATCAACCAACCGCTGCTGAAAACGCTCAAAAGATTGGTTTTCTTGGGTTTTAAGGTGCTTAACACGCTGTCCTAGCGCTCGACTTAGCGCGACAACGATAGGGTTGATAAGCAAAATAAACAAACCTAATCGCCAATCAATCCAAAGCAAGACCACAGCGGTGCCAGTCACGGTTAATATACCGATGATAAACTTGCTTAGCGTGGTACCGATGAACTTATCGATGGTTTCAACGTCGGTCACCAGGTGGGAGGTGAGTCCACCGCTTCCGCGTAGCTCATACTCTCGCATACTTATTCGCCCGAGCTTGGCAATCAAGTGTTGGCGAATCTTATAGGTAATCGCCTTGCCGACGAGCGTGAACTGGCGGCTTTGCAAAATATTGAGCCCCTGGCTAATCACACGCATTAACACCACAATCACCAATACAGAGGCGATATAGACGGCCGCGTGCTGCCAGTTCGTTGGGAGCAGGGTGTTGAGTATCTCAAGCCCCCAGTCTGGCTTGTCTAGCAGCACCTCATCGACCAATAACGGCATGAGCAACGGGATAGGGACACTGACCAAGGTTGCCGCAATCGCAACCACGTTTGCCCAAATAAGCCGGGTGCGATGAGGACGAGCTTGGTCAAGAAGCCAGCGCCAAGTGATCATAAATAGTGATACTCAATTGAAAAGTCTTTGGATTATTTCTATTGTAATGGTCTTGTTGTTTGAGATGCAGTGATTTATGGAAAACAAAGCCGATTTTTACCGCTTGTTAACGCAACAAGCGGTTGCTTTATGCGAAGGGGAGCCCAACCTTATCGCCAAGCTCGCCAATGTGAGCGCTTTATTAAACAGTCAACTGGATGATATTAATTGGGTTGGCTTTTATCTCGACGAGGGAGAAGAATTAGTTCTCGGCCCGTTTCAAGGTCAACCGGCCTGTGTACGCATTCCCTATGATAAAGGGGTATGTGGAGCCGCCTACCGCCAAGATACCGTGATGCGAGTAGAAGATGTGCACGCGTTTGAAGGGCATATTGCGTGTGATGCGGCGAGTAACTCTGAAATTGTGGTGCCTGTTCGGGTTAATGGCCAATTGCAGGCAGTACTGGATATTGATAGTCCAAGTATCGGTCGCTTTGACCAAGAAGATGAACATGGACTGGCTACCTTGGTCAAAGAAATGCAAAAACACTTGTGATTTCGCCAATCTTGGTAGTTTTTTCATATCAGGTATCTATAATACGCACCACTTTCATACTTAAATACACGTAGATACGCTGCTGTGGCTAACCACAGCAGGCCAGGAAAAAACATGGAAAATACTGAAAAGCTCGCGAACAGCAAAGAAGTCATTGCCTATATTGCTGAACGTTTCCCTAAATGTTTTACTGTTGAAGGCGAAGCCAAGCCATTAAAAATTGGTATTTTTCAAGATCTTGCGACACGTCTTGAAGGCGATCCCAAGGTAAGCAAAACCCAATTGCGCGCTGCGCTTCGCCAGTACACGTCTTCCTGGCGTTATCTGCACAGCGTGAAACCAGGGGCGTCACGCGTTGATCTTGATGGCAATGCATGTGGCGAGCTTGAGCAAGAGCATATAGACCATGCTGCGCAGACCTTGTCAGAAAGCAAAGCGCGTGCGGCAGAGCGTCGTAAGCAGCAACAAGCGAAAAAGTCAGAAGGCCAGGCGAAAAATGCAGGTAAGACTGCACCAAAAGGTAAGAAGGCGGCCGCGCAATCAGCGAAAGGCCGTACAAGTAAACCAAAGCCCGCTAAAATGACTAAGAAAGAGAGTGAGCCACGTCGCGAACTCAGCGCCAACGATGTTGTCGTAGGTAAAGACGTGAATGTGAACATGGGCAACGGTAATCTGCCAGCGACCATTGTTGAAATTAACAAGGATGAGGTGCGTGTTCGCCTGACTAACGGGTTAACCATGTTAGTAAAAGCGGAGCACCTCAGCGCCTAAAGGAGACTCCTCGACGCATGTTTTGTCGACGCCGCGTTTCGGTAATCGCTGCCAGCTTGATGCTGGCAGCCTCTGCCCAGGCTGTAGAAGCCAACTTCCAACTCAGTGAGCTGCCCTCACTGTCTGCCGAACCTCAACACGAAACCGCTTCCAAGCGTGTAACTTCTCGATTTACTCGTTCTCATTATAAGCAGTTTACTCTGGACGACGCTTTTTCGGCTGCGATTTTTGACCGCTACTTGGAGACACTTGACTACAACCGCGTGTTTTTAACCCAAGATGATGTTGAACGTCTATCGCGCTGGAAAACACGCTTAGATGACCAACTTAAGTCGGGTGAGACAGAAGCGGCGTATGCCATTTACAATCGTGTATTGAAAAAGCGCTTTGAGCGATACCAGTACGCGTTAAAAGTGTTGGACAAGCCTTTTGATTTTTCCGCCGATGAGAGCATGGTGCTGGATCGCACTGAGTTGCCATGGGCGGCAAACGAAGCCGAGCTGGATGCCATCTGGGACAAACGGGTTAAAAATGATGCCTTGAACCTGCGCTTGACGGGGAAAGAGGATAAAGAAATTCGTGAGACCCTGGGCAAACGTTATAACAGTGCCTTGAAGCGTTTGACTCAAAGCCACAGTGAAGACGTTTTTCAGGTATACATGAATGCTTTCGCCCGTGAGGTGGATCCTCATACCAGCTATTTGTCACCGCGTAACGCAGAGCAATTCCAGTCGGAAATGAACTTATCCCTAGAGGGAATAGGGGCGGTGTTACAAGTGAAAAACGAGTACACAGTGATTCGTTCACTTGTGGCGGGAGGCCCAGCTTCCAAGTCTAAGCAGCTTTCCCCCGGCGACCGCATTATTGGTGTGGGGCAAGAAGACGAAGCCATTGTTGATGTGATTGGCTGGCGACTGGGTGATGTGGTCGAGCTGATTAAAGGCCCTAAAGGCAGTGAAGTTAAACTGAAAATCTTACCTGAAGGGGCGAATGCTAAAAGTTACAATGTCACACTTACTCGTGACAAAATACGCTTAGAAGATCGTGCAGTAAAATCCGATGTGATCGAACGCGGCGACGAGAAAATTGGCGTGCTGACGGTGCCGGGCTTTTACGTTGGATTAGCAGATGATACCAAGAAAGAAATCGCGAGCCTCAAAGAAAAGGAGATCAGCGGCATCGTTGTGGATTTAAGAAATAACGGTGGCGGTGCGCTCAGTGAGGCGACGGCACTCAGTGGCTTGTTTATTGAGCAAGGGCCCATTGTACAAGTGCGAGATAGCTATGGGCGAGTGAAAGTCAACAGTGATACGGACGGCAAACGTTTCTACGATGGCCCGATGACGGTATTAATCAATCGCTACAGTGCGTCAGCCTCTGAGATCTTTGCAGCAGCAATGCAAGACTACGATCGCGCGGTAGTGATTGGTGAGCAATCTTTTGGTAAAGGGACCGTGCAGCAACATCGTTCGCTTAACCATATTTATGACTTGTTCGACAAACCGCTGGGTTACGTACAATACACTATCCAGAAGTTTTACCGGATCAGTGGTGGCAGTACGCAAAACAAAGGGGTTGTTCCCGATATTACGTTCCCTTCACCCGTCTCGCCGGATGAAACAGGCGAGAGTGTTGAGGAGAATGCACTACCTTGGGATCGGATTGAAAAAGCGGACTATCAACCAAGGTCGCTTCCTTCGTCTGTGGTAAGCACGTTGGCCGAGAAGCATAAAGCGCGTATCAAAGGCGATCGCGAATTCGACTTTATTCGACAAGACATTGCGCGTTACCAAGAAGAGAAAGATCAAAATACGATCTCTTTGAATGAGGAAAAACGCCGCAAAGAAATGGATCGGGAGGACGAAGAGCGTTTGGCGCGATTGAATGCACGCCAGGAAGCATTGGGAGAGCCACCTTTTAAAACGCTCGATGATGTGCCCAAAGACTATGAAGAGCCAGATGCATACTTAGATGAGGCAGCAAGCATCACCAAGGACTTGGCGAACGTCATGGCACTTGACCGCTAGTGGTCTAACGCCGCTGGTTAAACACGAGCCGCGTTTTTAGACGACGTTTTCTGAGAGCCTAGGCCATTGGCCTAGGCTTTTTTTGTGACGTTATGGTGACGACTAGGCGGGTTCAACCCACATGAAACGAGATCTTGTTCAAAAAACTGCATAAAACTGAGAAGTCAGTCTAACCTTATCGTTAAGGCATTACTGCCAATGAGGGGGAGGGTATGCGTTGCTTATTGGGTGTTGTTCTGGCCTTAGTGATGGCATTGCCAGTGCGCAGTGACGACTTAGCGCGATTTGATGTGCCATTACTGCTTGGTCAATGGTATTGGTTTAGTGCTGAGGAAGACTCAAATGCTAGCCATCCGTATAAAGCGATTAACCTTTCGTTTAATTCTCATTATGAATTCCGTATTGATATGCTACGTCGTGATGGGCAGCTCGAGACCGCGGCAGGCAGTTATGCGGTGAATCATCAAGCATTGCGGTTGTACGACGGGCAGGGAGCGGATCAAGTGCATGCCTACCAGTTAAACCATAATCAATTGCAGCTTCAGGGGGCGGTGTTTACCAAACTGCTACCTGACGATCTCTCCGGCGTGTGGCGTTCAAACAGCATTGGAGGGGATGATGTGAGTGAAGAAGTAGATGGTGTCTCGCTTAAACTTCGTCCCGATTTCCTCTTTGCGATGCAAGTTCGCGGTAACGATGGCCGCTCCATTACTCACCGCGGTGTATATTTGGTGGAAGGTGACAATCTGATGCTGATTTACGAAGAAGGACGTCACTCATCACAATACCAGCTTGCCTCAGATACCTTGCGTTTAACCAATGACGTATTTGGTATGGAGGCGGTACTGCAACGGCAAAGGTAACGCTGTTAATATTGTCAGTAATAGAGGTTGAGCGAGAAAAGGTCGGTGGCAACACCGACCCTTTTGTGAGCGAATGATTAACCGGCAGAGTTAGTCTGGCAATTTGAATGCTGCTTTTAATGCAGATAAATGGTTGTCGTCTTTACAAATAGCTTTATTGGGTTCATCAGATATTTTAGCGACAGGCTTACCCTGACAACTGGTGAGTTTGATCACTACGTTGAGTGTTTTCACATTGGGCAGATCGCAGGTTAGCTGTGTACCGATTCCAAATGAGGTTGTGGCTTTATCGGCAAAATGTTGATAAATCTGCACCGCCTTGGCCAATGTGAGGCTATCGGAGAAGACCAGCGTTTTGTCCTTAGGATCAATACCATGCTCCTGATAATGCGCGAGGGCCTTCTCGCCCCAGGTAATGGGGTCACCACTGTCATGGCGCAACCCACTAAAGGCGTGGCAAAGTGAACGATCAAAGTCGTGTAAAAAGGCGTCCATGTTAATGCAGTCGGTTAAGGCGATGCCCAGAGTCTCCGGATACTCTTGCAACCATACGTGCAACGCCAGTTGCTGCGAGTCGGATAGTTGACCGGCGAGCTGTTGGTGCGCTTGAAACCATTCATGCGCTTGGGTACCAACAGGCGTGAGTCCGAGCTGCTTGGCCAACCATACGTTAGATGTTCCTTGCAACGGCGGGTAGACGGTGTGCAGCCGTGTTACTACCGCGTGGTGCACCTCACGAGAAAACCGTCGTCGTGTGCCAAAGTCTACCAACTGAAACCCTTCGGCAAAGCCATCCTTTGGTAGGTGTGCAAGCTTATCATCAAGACGCGAGAGCGCATCATTGACCGTGTGATGAGGGTAGCAGGCGCGATTTCTCAACTCACAAATGATAGCGAGCAAAGGCACTTCCCACAGAATAACCTCTTGCCAAGGCCCGCTGATATGAATCGCCAATTGGCCGTCTTCAACGCCAACAGCCACTTGATCAGGATCGAATTGAAAGCGTGATAAAAACGTCAAAAAGTCGGTGTGATAAAGGCCTAGAGCGTTGAGGTAATCAAGCTCGTCGGGTTGAAACCGCAGAGTGGCCAGATAATTGATGTGCTCAACCACTTGCTCACATAGGTAAGACAGGTCTTCATCACTGCGACAGTAAAAGTCCGCGGTAACTTGGACATCAGGATAATGATGGAATACAGCTTGCTGCATGTTGATTTTATAAGCATCAGTATCCAAAAGCGATGTAATGATCGGATTGTGCATGCGTAGTGAACGCCTTACGGGTTACAAAACCAAATGACCGCCATAGTACCGTAATTTTTATAAAATTTAACCGTCGTCACATTATATTTCAGTCGGGATTGGCAGGCTGCGTTGACATTATGCAGTGTTTATTGAATGTAAACGCAAACATTTGATAACAAACTGTTAAATCTATAGTCATCTATGCCAAGCCGCGGTATGGTATGGCATGCAAAAATCGCCCTTGGGCGAATGAATACAGTTCGTTGGCTGAGGTACACTCGATAAGAAGGAAACGACATGTCTCAACAACCCACCGCCAAATACCGTGATGATTACCGTGCACCGGATTTCACTATTACGGACATCAATCTTGAGTTTGATCTCAATCCGAACAATACCCTGGTCACTGCCGTTAGCCAGGTAAAACGCCTAAATAGTGACGCCACGGATCTCGTGCTAGACGGTGACGAGCTAACCTTAGTGCGCTTAGATATCAATGGCGACCCTTGGACGGCTTACAGTGAAGAAGCGGGTAAATTGATAATCCGAGACGTTCCCGCCGCGTTCACATTAACTGTGCAAACCCAGCTTGACCCAGAAAACAACACCGCGTTGGAGGGACTCTATATCTCGGGCGGGGCGTACTGCACCCAGTGTGAAGCGGAAGGATTTCGCCGGATCACTTATTATCTCGACCGTCCCGATGTGTTAGCTCGCTTTACCACTAAGGTGATTGCGGATAAAGCAAACTATCCGTACTTACTCAGTAATGGTAACAAGATCGCGTCTGGCGAATTGGAAGGTGGCCGACACTGGGTTGAATGGCATGACCCTTACGCCAAGCCAAGCTACCTATTTGCGCTGGTTGGTGGTGATTTTGATGTGTTGCGCGATTCGTTCGTTACGCGATCTGGCCGTGATGTGGCGTTGGAGATTTTTGTTGATAAAGGCAATTTGGATCGTGCCGATCATGCGATGACCTCACTTAAAAACGCAATGAAATGGGATGAGGATCGATTTGATCTTGAATACGATCTGGATATCTACATGATCGTTGCCGTTGACTTCTTCAACATGGGCGCCATGGAAAACAAAGGGTTAAACATCTTTAACTCCAAGTATGTATTGGCAAACTCAGAAACCGCAACCGATACTGATTATCTCGGCATCGAAGCGGTCATTGGTCATGAGTACTTCCATAACTGGACGGGGAACCGAGTAACATGCCGTGATTGGTTCCAGCTAAGCCTCAAAGAAGGGTTAACGGTATTCCGAGACCAAGAGTTTTCGTCTGATTTAGGCTCGCGGTCGGTTAATCGTATCAATAACGCACGTATTATGCGCGGCCCACAGTTTGCTGAAGATGCCAGTCCCATGTCTCATCCGATTCGACCGGAGAAGGTGATCGAGATGAACAACTTTTACACCCTGACGGTGTATGAGAAGGGCAGTGAAGTGATCCGCATGATGCATACTATTTTAGGTGAAGCAGGCTTCCAAAAAGGGGTCAAGCTTTACTTTGAACGTCATGACGGTACAGCAGCCACTTGTGATGATTTTGTTCAAGCGATGGAGGATGCCTCTGGGATTGATTTGACCCAGTTCCGTCGTTGGTATAGCCAGTCGGGAACGCCAGTGCTCAGCGTATCATCGACTTATGATCCTGATAGCAAACAGTTAGCACTGCATGTTTCTCAGCACACCCCGCCAACGGCGGATCAACAGGAGAAGTTGCCGCTTTATATTCCATTGGATATTGAGCTTTATCGTCGTGATGGTAGTGTGATTAAGTTACAGCGTCACGGTGAGAGCGTCTCCAATGTGCTCGCGGTTACGGAGACAGAGCAAACCTTTATTTTTGATGAGGTGGATCAGCAACCTGTGCTATCACTGCTGCGCGAGTTCTCGGCGCCAGTGAAGCTGGATCACGATTATCAAGATGAGGAGTTGGCGTTCTTACTGCAACATGCCCGTAATGACTTTGCGCGATGGGATGCGGGTCAGAGCCTATTGGCCAAACACATTAAAGCGAACGTCGCACGGGTACAAAACGAGCAGCCCATTGATGTACCTCTGTCTGTGATTGATGCGTTCCGTGGCGTACTACTCAGTGACAACACGGATCCGGCTTTGATTGCAGAAGTGC
Source organism: Salinivibrio sharmensis (assembly GCF_001995985.1). Taxonomy (GTDB): domain Bacteria; phylum Pseudomonadota; class Gammaproteobacteria; order Enterobacterales; family Vibrionaceae; genus Salinivibrio; species Salinivibrio sharmensis. The sequence goes on from NZ_MUFC01000008.1 coordinate 65,692, forward strand.
TTAACCTTCCAAGTGAAACCGAAGTGGCAGGGTGGTTTGACACCGTTGACGTTGATGCAATTCACCAGGTGATGGCGGCGTTCAAACAGCAGTTCGCCGATCACATGGTGGATGAGTTTGATGCGGTATACCGTCAGTATGCCCAACCTGAGTATCAGATAACCCACAAAGCCATCGGTGAACGCGCTTTACGTAATGCGTGTTTGAGCTACCTCGCTCACACCGAAAACGGCAACACGCAGGTCGAGCGCCACTATCAAGACGCGAATAACATGACAGACACCATGGCAGCATTGAATGCCGCTAACAATGCGCAATTGCCGTGCCGTGAACCACTGATGAAAGATTTCAGTGATAAATGGCAGCATGATGGGCTAGTAATGGACAAATGGTTTATGCTGCAAGGGGCAAACCCAGCAGACAATGCCCTTGACCAAGTTAGAGCGCAAATGGACCATCCGGCGTTTACCCTCAAAAACCCTAACCGAGTACGCAGTTTGGTCGGGGCATTTTGTAATCGTAATCCGGCTCGTTTTCATGCCCAAGATGGTAGCGGCTACCGGTTTTTGAAAGAGATCCTAGTGATACTCAACCAATCTAACCCGCAGGTAGCATCACGGTTGATTGATCCTATGCTCAAGCTGGCGTACTTCGATCAAGATCGTCAGGCGAAGATGCGTCAAGTGCTGCAAGAGTTGGCCGATATGGATAACTTAGCTGCGGATCTTTATGAAAAAGTTGAAAAAACACTTGAGCAGTAAGAAACGATTTGGGATAAAATTACCCAAGCGTTAACAAGTGTGAAAAGCCGTCCACCTTGGGCGGCTTTTTGATTTAGGTGGTATATTGGGTAGCGATCTCACAGTGATAGGTTAATCGGCAGACATGGAGTACTATTTTAACGTTTACATTGCTTACTCAGAGTATCAACACTACTACAGTGGCGCCGCGGCCAATGTGGTGGTGACATCCGATCAGGGGCTGCGTTTGCAAATTCCCGCTTCGCGTTTTCGTCCTTTCTTATCGCAACTCGGTATACGCGGGCGTTTTAAACTGGTGACAGACGCGAATCATAAGTTCCAATCTCTTATGCGGGTTGCTTAGTGGCCGCCGAGTAAAGCCTCACCAATTCTTCTGTTTAAATAGCCACACCAGTCACATTCTGGCGAAATTCGCGTAAATCCAGCCGTTTACCTATAACGTTTTTATCTGCCAAGCCTTACACTAGACAGTGCGTTTGTTAACGTAATGTTTACCTCTGAATACACACAACGATAATGTTCTAAAAAAGGACAACGGAGCTCCAGAATGACCTCGCGTGACCCTATAGTACCTGTGTTACTTGAGAAGGTTTATCAGTTGATTGCCGATAAACTGGATGATACTCAACAACCACTTGTCGATGCATTAGCCAAAAGGATATTGGGTCAAATCTCTGATGATGACTTGCAGGAACGCAATGAGTCAGATCTCTACGGTGCTGTGATGAGTTTGTGGCACCACCTCAACACCTTTGAACAAGATAAAGTTTTTGTAAAAGTCTTTAACCCCAGCCTCAGTGGCAATGGATGGCAGTCAACCCATACCATTGTCGAAATCTTAGCACCTGACGCGCCTTTCTTGGTTGACTCGGTGCGCATGGCACTCAATCGTTTGGGGATCACCACCCACTTGATGCTCAACACCCCGATAAAATCACAAAAGAATGAGCAGGGTGATGTGGTTGCCATCGGTGGTGATAACGGCAAGTTCCAAAGCACGTTCCATATCGAAATTGACAAAATGTCCGATGAGTCAGAGATGGCGGCACTAGAGGCTGAGCTGTCTGAAACTTTAACGGATGTTGTGATGGTGGTGAACGATTGGAAGCCGATGCGAGAGCAGATGCTTGAGTTGGTGTCGGAACTGAAAGACACACCGCTGCCAATTGATGACGAGCGTCGGCAAGAAGCGATCGAGTTTTTGACTTGGATTACTGACAACAACTTTACCTTTATGGGGTACAAGTGTTTTGATTTAGTGCCGGTTGAAGGGGATTATGAACTGCGAGCAAGCACAGACTGTAATGCGCTCGGCTTAGCGAAAAAACATAAATCGCCCGTGGTACTCAGCTTGTCAGAAATGCCAGAGTCAGCCCGCGCTGAAGCGTTGAAAAAAGAGCTACTGGTGCTGACAAAAAGTAACGCCAAATCACGAGTTCACCGTCCCGCTTATGTTGATTACATCGGCATTAAAAAGTTCGATAAGCAAGGCAATGTGATTGGCGAGCACCGTTTCACGGGCCTCTACGCATCCTCCGCCTACAACCAATCCACGGCAAGCATTCCTGTCCTGCGAAATAAAGTACGCCGCATTCTCGACAACAGTGGCTTTTATCGTGAGTCACACTCGTGGAAAGCGCTCGCCAACATTTTGGAAAACTACCCGCGTGATGAGTTGTTCCAGGCGACGGAAGACGAAATGCGCGACGTTGGTATGGGCGTGGTACAGATGCAAGATCGCGACATGTTGCGGGTGTTCGTCCGTCGCGATCCGTTTGGGCGTTTTTTCTCGTGCATGGTGTATATCACTCGTGAACGCTATAACACCGAGTTCCGTCGTCAAACCCAGCGTATTCTCCAGCAATACTTTGGTTCTGATCAGACGGTAGAATTTACCACTTTCTTCTCGGAAAGCCCCTTGGCAAGGACGCACTATATTGTCCGAGTAGAAAACAACAATTTCGATATTGATGTGAAGAAGATCGAACAAAATTTAACCGAGGCGGCGTCGTCGTGGGACGATCGCCTGCAAGAGGCGGTAATTGCAAACTTTGGTGAGAACCGAGGCACACCGATCGCCAAACGCTATTTACGCGCTTTCCCGCGTTCGTACAAAGAAGCCATGCTCCCGGGCTCAGCCGTTGCTGACATTGAGCGCCTTGAAGGCCTCAGTGATGATAACAAGCTTGATATGCTGCTTTATCGTCCCCAGGAGGTGAGTCATCAGTCGAATGCGATTAGCCTTAAGCTGTTCCAAAAAGGCGAACCTATTCATCTGTCTGATGTGATGCCGATGCTGGAAAACCTCGGACTGAGAGTGATTGGTGAGTCGCCTTATGAGGTGGAAACCAGCCAAGGAGATGTATACTGGATCCTTGACTTCTCCATGTTGCACAGTGCGGGATCCGCCTTTGATCTCGGGAATGCACGAGATCGTTTCCAGCATGCCTTTGCAGATATTTGGCATGGCCGTTTGGATAACGATGGCTTTAACCGTTTAGTGCTTAATGCTGGGCTGTCGGGGCGAGAGGTCACGATTTTACGCGCTTATGCGCGCTACATGCGCCAGATTGGTTTTCCATTTAGCCAAGCCTATATTGAAGAGACACTGTCTTCACACTCTCAACTTGCCAGCTTCTTGGTAAAACTATTCAACACGCGCTTTGATCCGGCGGGTAAGCAAACCAAGCGCGCGCAAGACACCATTATCAATGATATCGAAGAGGCCCTCGATAATGTTGAGAGCCTTGATGATGACCGTATCATTCGTCGCTACATGGAGATCATGCTGGCGACCACACGGACTAACTTCTTCCAAAAAGATCCGGAGAACGGCCAAGACAAGCCTTACTTGTCACTGAAACTCGAGGCCTCCGAGATCCCGGATATGCCTAAACCCGTTCCTGCGTTTGAGATTTTCGTGTATTCCCCAGACGTTGAAGGGGTGCATTTACGCGGAGGTAGGGTGGCACGTGGCGGGCTACGTTGGTCAGATCGCCAAGAAGATTTCCGTACCGAGGTGCTCGGCCTTGTCAAAGCGCAGCAGGTGAAAAACACGGTGATTGTGCCTGTTGGAGCGAAAGGCGGATTTGTCTGCAAGCGCCAACATCAGCTTTTCGGTCGCGATGCGATTTTCGCAGAAGGGAAGCGCTGCTATCGGATCTTCATCCAAGGGTTGCTTGATATTACTGATAACATCGTAGAAGGCAGTCTGACACCGCCGCAACACGTTGTACGTCATGACGAAGACGATGCGTATCTCGTGGTTGCTGCGGATAAAGGGACGGCGACATTCTCCGACCTTGCTAATAGTGTCTCTGAGCAATATAACTTTTGGCTGGGTGATGCGTTTGCTTCTGGTGGTTCTAATGGTTATGACCATAAGAAGATGGGGATTACCGCAGCCGGTGCGTGGGAGTCGGTGAAACGTCATTTCCGCGAAATTGATATTGACTGCCAAACCACTGATTTTACCTGTGTCGGCATTGGTGATATGGGGGGAGATGTGTTTGGTAACGGCATGTTGCTGTCTAAACATATTCGCCTAGTGGCCGCGTTTAACCACATGCATATCTTTATTGACCCAGAGCCGGATGCCGCGAAAAGCTGGAAAGAGCGACAGCGTCTTTTCAACCTGCCGCGTTCAAGCTGGGAAGATTATGACAGCAAGTTAATTTCCAAAGGTGGGGGCATATTCTCCCGCCGCGCTAAGTCCATTACTTTAACGCCAGAGATCCAAAAGCTGCTTGGTACACGCAAGCAATCCATAGCACCGAACGATCTGATTAAACAGATCTTAAAAGCCAAAGTGGATCTACTTTGGAATGGTGGGATCGGCACCTATGTGAAGTCGTCTGATGAAACTCATACCTCTGTTGGCGATCGCGCTAATGACGGGTTGCGTGTTAACGGCAACGAGGTCGGTGCACGTATTATCGGTGAAGGCGGCAACTTAGGGATGACGCAATTAGGGCGGATCGAATATGCGCTCAAAGGCGGTCGCGTCAATACCGACTTCATTGACAACGTTGGTGGGGTCGATTGCTCCGATAACGAAGTGAATATCAAAATTTTGCTCAATGGGCTGGTGGCCGCTGGCGACTTGACCATGAAAAAGCGTAACGAGCTTTTGGAGCGGATGGAAGATGAAGTGTCTGATATCGTGCTTGAAGATGCGTACAGTCAGAGTGAGTCCATTTCCGTTACCCATAATCAGCAAGCGGCGCTACTCAAAGAGCAGATCCGTTTTATTCACTACTTAGAGAAAGAAGGGAAGTTGGATCGAGCCCTCGAGTATCTACCTGATGATGAGACCTTATCTGAGCGCAACCTACGTGGCACGGGCCTAACACGCCCAGAAATTGCGGTGCTGGTGGCGTACGGAAAAATGGTACTTAAAGAGCAGCTGGTGGTGGATGAGGTGACGCAAGATGCGCACTTCGGTCAACTATTGCCGAGCTACTTCCCGAAAGAGTTACAACGTCACTATCGCCAAGAAATGGAATCCCATCCACTTCGCGGCGAGATCATCGCGACGGCGCTGGCAAACCAGATGTCGAATGACATGGGCTTTAATTTCATTACCCGTATGCAAGATGAAACTGGGGCAAGCGTCAGTGACATTGCCAAATCCTACGCGATTGCGCGTGATGTGTTTGGTTTCGAGCAACTGTTTGACAGTGTTCGAGAGCTTGATAATCATGTTGCTGCCAAAGTGCAATACGATATCTTATTCCGTTGCCGCCGCATGCTACGCCGAGCAACGCGATGGATGTTACGCAATAAACGCAAAGGAGAGAGCATCGAGGCGCAAGTCGCCTTCTATCGCCCAGCGTTACAAAATTTGATCGAGCACCTGGATGACTATCTGGTTGAGAGCGAGATCAAAGAGCATGACCAGCAGGCGGAAACACTGCGGCAGGCAGGGGTGCCTGACGCGCTTGCCAATAGAGTATGCCGCCTAACCAGCGTGTTCTCTGGACTGGACTTAGCACAGGTGTCAGAGCAGCTGAATAAACCGTTCGAGTTGGTAGCGCGCTTGTACTATGTGCTAGGAGATAGCTTGTCACTGCACTGGTTCTTGAAGCAAATCAATAACCAGCCCGTTGATAACCACTGGCAAGCGCTGGCGCGTGCGTCCTTCCGTGAAGATTTGGATTGGCAACAACGCTTACTCACCGCTCGTATTGTGTCAGAAATGGCTGATGACCAAGATGCCGAAACGGGTCTTGCACAATGGATGGATGAGCATGTGGTCATCCTCGGCCGTTGGCAGAGTATTGTTGATGAGTTCAAAGTAGGCTCCGTGCATGAGTTTGCCAAGTTCTCCGTCGCCCTGCGTGAGTTATCGCTGTTAAATTTAAATTGAATTAAAGCGCCAATAACGCAATAATCTAGCCCCGTTTATACGGGGCTTTTTTATTAGGAGGGATAATGCTTTACCGCCTCGCCAGACCGGCTATCTTTCAGTTAGATCCAGAAAAAGCACACGATCTAACCATTAACACCCTTTCTCGATTTCATCACACCCCGCTTCGTTTTTTCTATTCCCAGCATCTTCCTCCTCGTCCAGTCACTGTGATGGGACTTAATTTTAATAATCCCGTTGGCTTAGCGGCAGGGTTAGATAAAAACGGCGAGTGCATAGAAGCCTTTGGCGCGATGGGCTTTGGGTTTGTAGAAGTGGGGACAGTGACGCCACGCCCGCAACCAGGCAACGATAAACCGCGACTTTTTCGCATTAAAGCGGCGGAAGGCATTATTAATCGTATGGGTTTCAACAACCACGGCGTTGATGCATTAGTGGAGAATGTTAAACGTGCGAAAAACTTCAACGGTATATTGGGTATTAACATTGGTAAGAACAAAGATACACCGATCGAGCAGGGCACCGATGACTATGTCGCCTGCATGCGAAAAGTGTATCCACATGCTGACTATATCGCTGTAAACATTTCATCGCCCAACACCCCAGGATTACGCACGTTGCAATACGGTGACATGTTCGACGAACTCCTTGGCACACTGAAAGCGGAACAAGCGCAGTTGGCAGACGTCCACGATAAATACGTGCCTCTGACGGTAAAGATTGCCCCAGACTTGAGTGAAGAAGAAATTCAACAAGTGGCGCAAGCACTGATTCGTCATCAGATCGATGGTGTGATTGCGACCAACACCACGCTTGAGCGTTCATTGGTAGATGGTATGCCACACTACCAAGAAGCAGGCGGGCTAAGTGGCCGTCCTGTTCAACTAAAAAGCACCGAGGTTATTCGTCAGTTACATCGTGCACTTGATGGCGCAATGCCTATTATCGGAGTGGGAGGGATTGACTCGGTCACCGCGGCGCGTGAAAAACTCGAAGCAGGTGCTGATCTGGTGCAAGTCTACTCTGGGTTGATTTACCAAGGCCCTGGGCTGATAAAGCAAATCGTGCGTCATATTTAGCTTAGTAAATAAAGTCTTAAGGCATAAAAGGGGGCGTTTTCTTCCCCTTTTTTTTTCGCTTCAGCCCATTACACTTCAGGCAATGGCAGTTTTGGTATCGCCAGACACCCAGTTAGTGAGTCATCGCGGGAGCTGAAGTATGTTAAAACCTAACAATGCATGGAGATGGTATTTCGATAATACGTCGAATTCACTAATGCTGGATTTAGGCGACGACATGGTTTTTCGCGTGGCGGTCAACGCCAAACACCTCATCCCCGATGCGTTCTCATCATCCCCATTTTCTGTTGAGGATGCATCACTCTTTCAACGTTTGACAGATCCACTGTCAAACCTCTCTCTTTCCGGCCCTCGTCAGGCCGAACTCGCTTTGAATGCAGTGGCAGCCTATCGCTTCCACAAACCTATCTTACCTAAAAGCTGGTTTTTCGAGCCACAACAAGACACTATCGCAACCCCTGAGTGGGGGCAAATAGTCGAGCTCACCAGCCAAACAGGGGATAGGGCGCCGTTTATTATCATAGAGAACGCCGGTTCTGCCTCGCTCTGCATGCTCGCACGTGAGGCTGATTTTGAACTGAGCGCGAATAAAACAATGGCGTTTTGTGGTGCGATTAAAGTAATGAACGACCGGCTATCGCAACCAATACTTCAAACACATAGCCAAAAAGGTCGCTTTGCGTTAGTGGGCTGAGTGGTTTTCACTCAGCCCACGCCTCCTTTCTTCCCTCACTTTCCTTGTTTCTTGCACAGACTACAGCGCTATAGCTGTATTTTGACGTTTCTTATACCAAACAGATGTGCGTAAAAAATGTGATATCAGTTCATTTTATGAGCGAAAAGTGTGCACATGCCTACGCATTTTTTCATTGATTTAGGGGTGTTTTCACCCTTATAAGGTCAATGAATGACGCCTTTCTTCCTCTTTTAGGCGTCAAAATGCTTGAATAAATCCGTCCTGGTCTAGTCCAGTTTGCACGGCTTGCGATTCGTTCCCAAAGGGAAAGATAAGCCATTTTCGTTTTAATACTATCAGACATAATATGCGTAATAGTCACAGTGAATGCTTACACGCGTTCAGTTCAAAACGGATTTGGCGAGGTGAGATGAGTGATAAAGCAAGGTGGTTTCCTGAGGGAAACAGATATGCGCATCAAGTGGGGATGATTGATTCTATTTGGAAACAAGTGTGCCTGGATGTTTGTTTCTTGTTGGAAACAACAATCCGGCGATTTATTCATCACTCAATGAGATTGTCGCCGCTTGGGTCAACGATAGGCGTAAGATTGATGTATAATCGCCGCCATGATGACAACGACGCCCAAAGGGTGTAGAGACTGAATGAAACACTATCTCGCAATAACCGCTCGAGGTCTCGAGCACATGCTAGCTCAAGAGCTTGAACAACTTGGCGTATCTAGCCTCAAACAAGTCCATGCAGGGGTTAAATTTAAAGCCGACGATTCAACACTGTATCAATGCTGTTTATGGAGTCGGATTGCGTCACGGTTCGTCTTGGTGCTGGGCGAGTTTGCGGTGCGCGATGATATGGATCTCTATCTTGGGGCAACGGCAATTAACTGGCCAGATTATTTTCACGCCAGTCAGCGGATTGCGGTGGACTTTAATGGTACCAATCGCGAGATACGTAACAGCCAGTATGGTGCATTAAAAGTTAAAGACGCGATTGTTGATAAGTTTGAAAAGTCGAATTTGCCCCGTCCAAGCATCGACCGCGAGCAGCCTGATTTACGTATCCATATGCGTTTATCTAAAGATCAAGGCCTGCTTGGGATTGATATGGTGGGGAGCGGCCTGCATCAGCGTGGCTATCGTACCCAGGCTGGCACGGCACCATTACGAGAAACCCATGCCGCGGCTTTGGTGGCACGGAGTGGCTGGAAGACGGACCAACCTCTGATGGATATCATGTGTGGTTCAGGCACTTTGCTGATAGAAGCGGCGATGATGGCGGCAAATATTGCGCCAGGCTTAAAGCGTAAGCGTTGGGGCTTTGAATCATTGCTTGGCTTTGATGATGAAGTCTTTAAAGCGATCAAAGCTGAAGCGAGCGTCAAGGCTAAACGCGGTGTGAGTCAGTGCCAGACACGCTTTTATGGCACGGATAACGATGCCCGTATGATTGAAACAGCGCGCGCGAATGCGCGACGTGCTGGGGTGGCAGAACTAATTGAATTTATCGCTGGTGATGCGACGCAAGTGATGCCACCAGAAGGCTTCACTGATGGCCATATCATCTCTAACCCGCCATACGGTGAGCGTTTAGGGACCACACCCGGTTTGATTGCCTTGTACACCCAGCTTGGTGATCACCTTAAAGAGGCGTTTGCGGGGAACACGGTTTCTTTGTATTCGGGATCTGAAGAGCTGCTTAGCTGCTTACGGATGCGTGCGGATGACAAATTTAAGTTACGCAATGGTGCGTTAGATTGTGTGATGAAAACATACGCGATTACCGCACGTGGTGAAAAACCAGAAAAGGATGCGCCAAAGGCTGACGTAGCGCCTGATTTTGCTAACCGTTTGCGCAAAAATATGGCGAAGCTGGACAAATGGGCAAAAAAACAAGAGATAGAGTGTTATCGGCTCTATGATGCCGACTTACCTGATTACAAAGCAGCGATAGATCGCTATCGCGATTATCTGGTTATTCAAGAGTATGCTGCGCCGAAAACCATTGAGCCTGAGAAAGCGCGCCGTCGCTTATTAGATATGGTGCGTGCCGCCATTGCAGTGACCGGTGTGGATGCCAATAAAGTGGTATTAAAAACGCGCGAAAAGCAAAAGGGCAATAACCAGTATCAAAAACTTGCCGGCGCGTCTCGAACCATGACTGTCCATGAATATGGCGTGGCACTCGAAGTCAATCTTTATGATTATCTCGATACCGGGGTATTTCTTGACCATCGTTACACACGCCGCTTAATCGGCGAGAAAGCAAAAGGCAAAGACTTTCTTAACCTCTTTGCTTATACCGGCAGTGCATCGGTGCATGCCGCGGTAGGTGGCGCTCTTTCTACGACCACCGTCGACATGTCGAAAACCTATTTGGCGTGGGCTGAGCGCAATATGAAGCTCAATGGCATTGTTGGGCGTCAACACCGTGTTGAGCAGGCAGACTGTCTACAATGGATTCGCCAATCTGATCAGCAATTTGATTTGATATTTATCGATCCGCCGACATTCTCTAACTCTAAAAGGATGCACAGTACCTTTGATGTGCAGCGTGACCACCTGGATGTGCTTTTAGCACTGAAAGACCGTTTACGTCCCGGTGGTGAAATCATTTTTTCCAACAACAAGCGGCACTTCAAAATGGATTTGGAAGGTTTAGCGGCTGCAGGGCTTAGTGCAGAAAACATTAGCAAGCGTTCGATCCCTGAAGATTTTGCTCGCAATCCACATATTCATAATTGCTGGATTATTCGTCATCAGGACACGTCTGCATGACACTAGTGATGTTTAGCACGGAAGGGTGCCACCTTTGTGAACAAGCGTGGGCACTCTATCAATCTCTCGGCTATCAAACGCCACTTGAAACCCAAGACATTGCCTTTGACGATACGCTCTTTGAGCGTTACGGCGTCACGATCCCTGTCATTGCAATACGCAATCGAGAGGGAGAAGTTAGCGATGAACTGGGTTGGCCGTTTGATCACACACAATTACAAGCTTGGTTAACGCAACATGGCATTAATTAAAATAACCTCCGCCCAGTTGGCGTATGGCGACAACCCATTACTGGACAAAACTGACTTTATTCTCCAGCCAGGTGAGCGCGTGTGTCTGGTAGGGCGCAATGGCGCCGGTAAGTCTACCTTGATGAAGGTCCTTGACGGTCAGGTTCAGCTTGATGATGGCAGTATTCAAAGCCAGTCTGAACTCAAAGTTTCTCGGCTTGAGCAAGATCCACCACGCGATAGCCAAGGCACTGTGTTTGATTACGTGGCTGAAGGTCTCGCGGAAGCGGGAGATAAACTAAAGCAGTATCACCAGCTGATCGCGAAGATCGAAACCGATCCCAGTGATCGTAATATTGCCGAGCTTGCCAAAGTGCAAGAAGCATTGGACCACGCTGATGCGTGGCGTTTTGATAACCAAATTATGGTGGTATTAGGAGCATTAGGGCTGGAAGGCAACACCGCGCTTAAAGCGTTATCTGGTGGCTGGCAACGCAAGGCAGCTTTAGCCCGAGCCCTGGTTTGTGAGCCGGATGTGTTGCTTCTTGATGAGCCAACTAACCACCTGGATGTCTCTACCATTTTGTGGTTAGAGCAATTCTTAAAAGATTTTAAAGGCGCAATCGTCTTTATCTCGCATGACCGCTCGTTCATTGGCGCTATGGCCACACGTATCGTTGATCTTGACCGCGGTAAACTGACCTCATGGCCAGGGGATTATCAGACTTATCTCGACGGTAAAGAAGAGGCGCTGCGAGTAGAAGCGGAGCAAAATGCCGAGTTTGATAAAAAACTTGCGCAAGAAGAAGCCTGGATTCGTCAAGGTATTAAAGCGCGTCGTACCCGTAATGAGGGGCGTGTGCGTGCCCTGAAAGCGCTACGACAAGAGCGTGCGAGTCGCGTCGAGTTACAGGGTAACGCAAACTTGCAGCTCGATGATGCCAGCCGCTCTGGCAAAATTGTGTTTGAAGCAGACAACGTCGCTTTTACCTATCAAGACACGCCACTGATTAAGCCATTTAGTTTCACGGTGGTGCGTGGCGATCGGATTGCGCTGATTGGCCCGAACGGATGTGGTAAAAGTACACTATTAAAGCTCATGCTTGAAAAACTCACCCCGGACAGTGGAACCTTGCACGTAGGGACAAAACTGGATGTTGCGTATTTTGATCAATACCGGGAGAAATTAGATCCAGAAAAAACGGTCATCGAGAACCTGGCGGGTGGAAAAACCGAGGTTGAAGTCGGTGGTCGGAAGCGCCACGTGATGGGATATTTGCAAGATTTCTTATTCCATCCGAGACGGGCGCAAACCCCAGTGAAAGCGCTCTCCGGAGGCGAGAAAAACCGTCTACTGTTGGCGAAGTTATTCCTAAAGCCTGCTAATCTTTTGGTACTTGATGAGCCAACCAACGATCTCGATATCGAAACGCTCGAACTACTGGAAGACTTGCTTTCGCAATTCCAAGGCACCTTGTTGCTGGTCAGCCATGATCGTCAATTCGTTGATAACACGGTGACACACAGCTGGATATTTGAAGGCGATGGTACCATTAATAAGTTCGTGGGGGGGTATCACGATGCCCAACAACAGCGCGAGCAATACCTAAAAGCCATCACGCCTGCTAGCGGTGCGCAATCAACGGCTGATAAGGCTGATACGGAACAAAAGACGGCAAAACCTAAGAGTAAACCTCGCAAGCTATCCTATAAATTGCAACGTGAATTGGAGGGCTTGCCCGCGAAGCTTGAAGCGCTAGAAGGTGAGATTGAATCGCTACAGTCTGAGATGAACGATCCTGAATTTTTCTCGAAAAGTCAGGAGGTTACACAACCAAAATTGACGCGATTGGCAGAGGCAGAGCAGGAGCTCGAGCAGGCCTTTGAACGCTGGGAAGAACTGGAAGCGATGCAGAAAGAAGCCTAGTGACACTGTCACTTATGACGGGATTTGACTCACATTTTACTTAGTGGTGACGCGATAGTGCTTGCTTAAAAAATCATCATGATCGAAGCTGTAGAAGGTGCTTCATAAAAACGTCACAGACGGAAGCACCCATTGCAAATGACAGGCAGCATTGAACAAGATGGAATAAAGAGGGCGACCCTATGAAAAGACAGAAGCGAGATCGTTTGGAACGCGCACAGTCAAAGGGCTTTCAAGCAGGAATAAACGGTCGATCGTCTGAACTATGTCCTTACCAACAAACGGATGCGAGAAGTAGCTGGCTTGGCGGATGGCGCGAAGGCAGAACCAGTAAGTCGGAAATGATGAAGTAGTCTCTCTTAAATGTTTACGGCCTTATCCTCTTGATAAGGCCTTTTTAATAGCCATTTAACGCACTATAACTTTATAGGTATAGAAGTAATAAAACAAAAGTACCTTTACGTGGACAGAGCCAAGATATGATTAAAGTCACTCGTCTAACAAATCGGAGGCGTTAGGGCTTGGTGAAAAGGGAAAGGGAAAGGGAAAGGGAAAGGGAAAGTCGGCAGTTTATCACCGACTTTCAGGCATATGCATTTGCTAGAATGCGGAAGTGTCTTGAAACAGACCGACTTTCAGATCTTTCGCTACGTAGATTTCTTTGTCATCAACGTAGACACGGCCATCGCCGACACCCATAACGAGTTTGCGATTGATAACACGCTTCATGTGAATTTCATAACGAACGCGTTTAGCGGTAGGAAGCACTTGCCCGGTAAATTTCACTTCACCGACACCTAAGGCACGGCCTTTGCCTTCGCCGCCAACCCAACCGAGGAAAAAGCCGACTAGCTGCCACATAGCGTCTAAGCCAAGGCAACCAGGCATTACTGGATCACCTGGGAAGTGGCAGTCGAAAAACCATAAATCTGGGTTGATATCCAACTCAGCGACAATCACGCCTTTATCAAAGTCACCACCTTGATCGGTAATGTTGGTGATACGGTCCATCATCAGCATGTTTGGTGCCGGAAGCTGTGGGCGTCCCGGGCCAAAGAGCTCGCCTTGGCTGGATGCGAGTAAATCGTCGCGATTATAGGAATTTTGGCGTTTCATTATATCTAAACTGCTCCTTATTCAATTGCGAGCAGGTTAGCGTACACGTGTACGCCAAACAACTCGGATCAGTACTGGCCAAACCAGTTTTTTAAGCGTTTAAACAAACTGTTGCAACTTTGTTTTTCATCAGTATGAAAATGATTTATTCGATTAGATATTTTTCTTAGCAATGTCTCTTCATGGTCGCCTGAGAATGGGAGACCTGTCACAAGCGGAAAGGCCTGTTCGACATCATCCACCGCCCAAATATGAAATTGACCGGCTTTGATCGCATCTACCACATCGTTACGCAAACATAAGGATGACAAGTTCGTTTTAGGCAATACGACACCTTGCTGACCCGTTAAGCCACGGTGGGCACAAACTTGGTAATAGCCTTCGATTTTTTCATTGATCCCGCCTACCGCTTGTACACGACCAAACTGGTCAACTGCACCAGTGATGGCTATGGCTTGATTAATCGGTTGTTGAGATAACGCGCTTACAAAGGCACACAACTCCGCCAAGGATGCACTGTCACCATCGACTTCACTATACGATTGTTCAAATACGATGGAGGCGGAATAGGGTAAAGGGTCATCGAGGTTTAGCGCCACGCTCACAAAGGCTTGCATAATCATCATGCCTTTGGCGTGAATATTGCCCGCAAGCTCGGCTTTGCGCTCAACATCAGCAATATCGCCATCACCGGAGTGAACGACGCAAGAAATTCTCGCTGGTTCACCGTAACTCATCGGATGGCCGGGCACTTCGATCACGGTAAGACCATTAATTTGGCCGATATGCTCACCACGAGTATCAATAAAAACTTGTCCTTTGTGGATGTCTTCAATCGCACGCTCAGGGAGGTAGGCAGCACGTTGGTACCGCTGAGAGATAGCGGCATCAATCGCCGCTTTGTCGAGCGCATCCGATGCCGTTATGACAGATTCAGCCAGTAGCTGCTGATACCAAACCGGACACAAGGGCATCCGCAGTTGATCTTCGCTTTCACGCGCTCCTGCTTGCAATAAACGCACTAAGCCTGACTCTGTCATGGGTAAGTGCGTTTGAGCGGAGACCAAGCCTTTTAGCCAAGCAAAGTAGGGCACAATGGTGGCCGCGTCGAGCGCAATGTCTTGCTCATATTCGGCATAAGCTGACAGGCCGTCGTAGAGATCAGGCTCATTGGTTTCAAAGTCGGCCAGCCATTGTCTATCACCGACTAACACCAGACGTACGTTCAGTGCCTCATCGGGCAAATCAGTTACTTGATCGGCGCGGGCGGTTTGCCATGCGAGTTTGCCTGATGATAAAAACTGTTTGAGGCGCACCCAAACGCGCGGCTGCTGCAGTACATCCGCTACTTTTAAAATCAATACGCCATCGTGAGCTTGATGCAGTAAGCCGCTTTTCTTTTGTGACGCTGTCACATTTTTATTCGCATCATAAGCAAAGCCAAACAGTGTTGACTCGGTAACCGCGTCACCGATCACAACCGGCACTTCTGGGTATTGTGCAACTAATTCTGCTTGATAGGCATTGAGATATTGAGGCAAGTCAGCTGACATCACAGTAAGACACGAGGTTGGACACGAAGGTGACATTAACCAAGTCAGTGCTTTTTTTAATCGCGATTGCAGTGATAGCAGCGAGGCCGCCTCTAAATGCGCAAATTGTGCAATGTCGAGAGAAAACTGAGAATAATGTGGTTTGGCATCACGCCAATCAACTTCATGCATGTCTATGATTACTGACTAAGATTAGAATGGACAGAGTATAAAGGATAACACACTGTGGTAATAGGATAGTGCAGCCATTGGATCGTCTACCGGTGCGTGCGTTACCTTTCAGGTGTGTGATAATTGAACAGGCAGCGCGTTAGTGTTACGCTGTCACTACTTGGCGTGACTGAAGCTTGGCATATGAAATATCAACAACTCGAGAACCTTGAAGCAGGCTGGAAATGGACCTACCTGGTGAAAAAGTGGAAAGATGGTGACGCTGTCACAAAATACATTGACAGCGATGAGGCAAAAACAGCCGTTGACGCCTTGTTAGCGTTGGAGCATGAGCCAACGCGTGTGCATCAATGGATTGAAAAACACATGTCACCTTCATTGGAGAAAAAGCTAAAACAAGCGATTCGTGCCAAGCGCAAGCGTCACTTTAACGCCGAGCAAGAGCAAACGCGGAAAAAATCTATCGATTTGGATTATCGTGTGTGGGAAAAACTCTCGCAGAAAGCACACGAGCTTGATGCGACTTTATCTGACACTATTGAGTATTTGTTATCTGAAGCCAATCGCTCAGAGAGTGCCAACAAGCAAGTAGACACCTTAAAGCAAGATCTGAGTAACTTGCTAGGAATGTGAAACCCGTTAACCGATAAGCGAGCATTGCAGTATGGGCTACTTTTTACTGATTTCTTTTGCCATTTTCCTCGCATTCATGTTGATTGACCGGCCACTGATTGTAATTGCGTTTAAAGATGGTCAGTTAGTGCGTCACAAAGGAAAAGTGCCGAAAGGTTTCTTACATGACTGCCAAGACATTGCGAAACGTCATCCGTTCACGGGCACAGTGAAAGTGTATAGCAACCGCTTTAAACCCGCGAAGGTGGTAATGTCGCGCAGCATCGATAACCGCATTCAGCAACGGATCAAAAACGTATTTCCACATCAATCATTCAAATAGCACCTAGGTTACAGACAGCAATGGACAAGGAGCGATATGACAAGTGATAAACGCCATATCGTTCCTCTATTAATACATACCCATAAGTGCGCATTATATAGATTATGTTAAATTTCGTTTCGGCGTAGATGATGGCCGCGTTTGTTTACTCGTCTAGCACTACTCGCTTGCTACCATTAAACGTAATTAGCTATTTACCATAAAATAGCTAATTACTACTTCCTTTAATCTTGATTATTCCAAATGGATTGGCCTAAGTCGATTCAATTCAGCGGTAATTAGCGGAAAGATCAAGTGGCTGATATGCATGTAACACCGCTTTCAGGCTCGCTGCTCTAATGGGTTTCGTCACAAAGTCATCCATGCCTGCGCGGACACACCGTTGTTTATCTTCGTCCATCGCGTTAGCCGTTAACGCAACAATTGGACGTTTAAACCCTGAAGCACGCAATGCTTTGGTGGCGGCAATACCATCCATAACAGGCATCGACATGTCCATCAGCACCAAATCAAATTCAGTGTGTTTAACCTGTGCCAGTGCCTCTTCACCATTGGATGCTAATACGACGGTATGACCTTGTTTTTCCAGCATTAACCTCACCACCATTTGATTAGCGCGGCTGTCTTCGGCGACTAATATCGACATAGCCTGCACGGCGTCGGGCGGGACATTAAGTTGTGCGTGGTGTTTTTGTGCATCTTGAGGTGTTTCGACAATCGGCAAACGAACGCAGAAGTCAGTTCCTTGGTAAGGCTCACTTTCCACATGAATACTGCCTCCCATCATCTCTACCAGCTTTTTGCAAATAGATAGTCCAAGGCCTGTACCGCCAAAGCGGCGAGTAATGCTGCCATCCGCTTGAGTAAAAGGCTCAAAGATTCGACCAATCTGCTTTTCGTCGATGCCGATTCCTGAATCTTTCACCCACAACTCGAGTACATCACCATGGGCACCAAGTGACACTGTCACCCCGCCGCGTTCCGTGAATTTTAAGGCATTGGCCACCAAGTTAAGCAGTATCTGCGTAAAGCGGTTCTCATCCATAAACAAGGTGTTGGGCACAGAAGAAGAGACACTGACAGAGAGGTTAATACGCTTTTTATCGGCGCGCTCTATCAATTGTTGATAGACATTCGATACGCTATCGCTGGGCTTCATCAATGAGGGAGATAGCGAAAACCGGTTGGACTCAATTTTAGATAAATCGAGAACATCGCTGATCAGTATTAGCAATAGCTGTGCAGATTTATCCATTTGCCCTACCCACTGCCTTTGTTCTTGCGTTAATGAAGAGTGTTGCAATGCATCGATCAATCCCAAAACAGCATTGAGCGGCGTGCGGATTTCGTGGCTCATGACCGCAAGGAACTGCGATTTGGCATTATTGGCTAACTCTGCTTGCTGACGAGCCTGTTGCAATTCGACAACACGACGTTTGGTCGCAGTGATATCTTTAGCCGTCCCTCGATAGCCTGCGAGCTCACCGCGCTTATTGTAGCAAGGACGGCCTGAGAGGCTGACCCAATAGTCATGGTGACGAGACTCTATATGCCATTCAATATCGCTAAAGGCTTCTGCTGTGTATATGTACTCTTCTAATTTCGCTTTTAATTCGGTGTCTGATTTGAGCTTTGCCAGCAGGGCTTCAGCGTCGATGTCGGTATCAGTATTAGGTGACGACAGGTAAGTCAGTTGAAATTGGTTGTCGAGCTCCCAAAACCAGTCACTCGCTGTTTGGGCAAAGTCTTGAAAGCGCTGTCGGCTAGCATTAAGTTCCTGGGTGCGACTCCCCACTAATGCATGTAGGCGGTGGCGGTAGTCGATGTCCATAATGGTACGTTCAATCAAGGGGCGAAATCGGTCGATGACTTGCTGGGCTTCGTTATTAAATGCATCGCGGCGGTGTGACAGCAAAATAAGCATGACTTCGCTGTCATTTACTGTTAATCCGCTAATCAGCGCAGTACCTTGTAAATAACTGGCGTATTGATGCGTTAAGCAATGCATCTCTTTCACCATGCCAGGTTTATAGATAGCAACCGTTTCACCACTTACACAGCGGCGGAACACATCGCCTGTTTGCCAAGTGACTGTTTCCAGTAAGCGTTCAGTCGATACGAGACAGCGAAACGCATCTTCTGTCTCTCGATTACGGCTCAGTGCCACGGCGCTATCAAAGCTGACATACCGGCGGATCACATCAAGTAAGGAAGCAAAAATATCGGTTTTTGACGTCGCTTCTGTCATGGCTGAGATTGCCGACAAAATCGCGTCATTTTCTTCCCTTAAACGCTTTTCTCTTGCTTCAACACGACTAAGTTCAAATAAGGTTTCTTGTAAAGATTCAGAATCTGAACGTTCAGAGGTCGATACGCGTTTCGACGTCATGATTAATCCTTATGAAATAACACAGCCGAGATCATTAAATTACCATGGGACAATTCCCCACCTTTAAACAAGCCTTGTTCACCAAAGGTAAACGGGCAAACAAACGGCGCAGCGTACAAGGCCGTGTTGATATTGTCGGCGACTTGGTCAAGGCGATCTTTGACGTGAAGCATACACCCCGCACAATAAATCGCCAGCCCACCGAGAGGTTGAGGCGTTCGCAGCGCATGATCGTTTGCCGAGTCCACCACTCGACTTGCACGGGCAATCAACCCTTCACTGGTGCCAGTCATAAAGTGCGCGGTTTGCCCTACGGCTATTTGCGAGAAAAGTTCCATGTGCCCGTCTTGGTTAACAAACATGGGGTGTGACAAGGTGTAATAAGGTAAGCCGTGTATCTTGCCCGTTTGTGTCCCGAGCGGATACAAGGTTGATCGTGCGAACAGCGAGTCTCCTAAATCTAGCGTTTGCCCGGTTTCTTCTTCGTACCAGCCTTTATAAACCGCCGATGCGGGTTTATGATCCAAGCTAACTAAGGTGCGACCACATACCTCTGTCACGATGGCCTTCTTCGTTGTGGCCGCATAACCAGAGTGGAATGAGTAACTCACCCGTGCTGTTGGATAAAAAACACTGATTGCGATGCCAGATTGCGCGGTTTGCTTATTATCGAAAATGGCCCACCGTCCGCCGACGGTGTCGGCCGCCGCTGAGCCACCGATCACCGGGACCGATACGCCTAACTCTTCTCGAATGGCGGCTAAGGTCGTTTCCTCATCACCCGGAGTACTGTGTAAAGCGATGAGTTTTGGGAGCTCGCCACAACGGCCGCTCTCTTCTATTGCTTGATTAAGCGCAATGCGCGCTGAGTCGCGTATAGGGCGATGGACTTGGTGTGGCACGAGCGCGGTACCATAGCTGCCCTTTTCATCACTGCAAGCCCAGACTGCAGCTGTCGGCCCTTTGATATAACCGGCTTGCGTCATGACACCGCAGCAGGTCGTACACCCTATCAATGGCACGCCAGGGAAAAGCGCAACCATTGCTCGCTGAAGTGCATCAACATCGTATTGTTCCGTACAGTAGAGCATTAAAAGCTTAGGTGCCTTTAGACGGCCCAATAAAGTGCGCGCCAGTGTTTGCGCGGCGTCTACTGCGTCTGGATTTTGTGTGCATGCCGTGGCTATTTTCATCTTAATGTTCGTTATTGTGCTCGCGATTTATCACGATTTTAATGATACCTGTATCAGGCAATCAAATCATTGCGCTAGTCGGCTGAAATGGTGGTTAAAATCACGTATCCTATCTCCCCATTTATATCGCTAGAGTGCTCAACATGGATTGTCGACCCATTGCGTTATTCGGTGGAGCCTGCACCTTGGGTGCCACTATCGCCTACCAATTGGCCGCGAAAGGCTATACGCCAATTATTATTGATCATAATCAAAAGGCAGCGCTCGACATCGTCGCTCATGATCCCAGAGTCAGGTTTAAAGAAGCACCAGTGTTCACGCCCGGTACCCTTCACGTCACGCTTGATCAGTGCACTATGCAACTCTCCCCTTTTATCGGTGCTGTCATCGTGTCTGAGCTGGGCCATGCCTATATACAATTACTGGGGGTTGATGGGCTGGATTCATTTTGTCAGATGGGTGCTCGTTGTGTCGTTATTGATACAAACAGCCATCTGGCCAGCGCGCCCGTAAATGACAAGTTAGCTACAAATCGCCTGCAACGGATTAACAGTATAAGTTTCTGGTCGGATCACAATATTAACACTGATGTGGAAACATTACCGTCACGTAAAAAGAGCGAAGTTTTATCTCCCTTGGTATGCTTTCTTTTAGACGATGAGTCAAATAGCATTAACAATCAAGAGTTTATAATTAAGCTATAACAAGAAAAAAGACGGAAATACTTATAAATAAGCATTTCCTTTTGTAATTGTTACCAGAGAGAAAAAATAAGCTTTAAACCGCAGTTTCTTAGTCGCTTTTAGGGTAATTAAATTTAAATTGATATTGATCAAAGACAAGGTTAAACCTTATCGGATTGCGGGGTAAATCTTGTGTTTTCCACTGCCAAGTTAGCGTGATCTTTTCCCCATTTCGGTCTTGCTGATCGCTGATTGCGACCTGCTTTTTCCCTTCTCCCCCCCAATAAGCCGAGTGTGGTTTTTGGTCTGAAGTAGCTGAAAATATTACATAATCCTGTTCTTTGCTCCAAGCGAACTCTATGGGCTGCTGAGATTGTGACGTGCCACAAAATCCACGTTCCCCTTCACAGTCTATAATGGTTAATCYAGGTGTATAGACCAGCGTCCTCCAGAAGAAAGCAACCACCAAAAGTGTAAGCATAACGATGATTTGCGCGAGTCGTCCTCGAGTGAGTTTTTCTGCTGCCATGAGTCGCTTTCTCCGTGTTACAGAGGTCAAAGTTTTATAAGAAAGGTAGGTAAGCCGCACTAAGTGTGTGGGTTAGACCCTGTTTTTTAACCAATATCTACAGTATGATTCTGGTCGAAAATGCCATTTTTACAAAGAAATAGCAACGGAGTGTGCAAAGTGGTTAAAAACCATACGCAACGGGGCGTTTTCTTAAAAATGGTATGTTAACAGGCGAAGCGGAGGCTTCGTCCGTATCAAACGTGAGTGTAGTTAACTAAAAGTGGAAGCATGCAATATGAGCCAAGTTAAGCAGCTTGAACAAGACTACAACTACCGCGTTGTCCGCTTATTTACCCTAACTACGATTTTGTGGGGTATTGTGGGCATGGCTGTAGGTGTACTTATTGCCGCTCAATTAGTGTGGCCTGCACTGAACTTTGATATTCCGTATTTGACGTATAGCCGTCTGCGTCCACTGCATACCAACGCAGTGATTTTCGCATTCGGTACCAGTGCGTTGTTTGCAACCTCTTATTATGTTGCGCAGCGAACTTGTCAAACGCGGTTGTTCGGAGGGAAGTTAGCAGAGTTCACCTTTTGGGGTTGGCAAGCCATTATTCTGTCCGCAGCCATTTCGCTGCCAATGGGATATACCACCTCTAAAGAGTACGCAGAACTAGAGTGGCCAATTGATATCGCCATCGCGGTAGTTTGGGTCGCTTACGCTATCGTGTTCTTTGGCACGCTTATCAAGCGTAAAACGTCACACATCTACGTGGCCAACTGGTTCTTCGGTGCCTTTATTCTGACCATCGCGGTGTTACACATCGTTAACAGCATGGCAATCCCTGTTTCACCGATGAAGTCGTACTCCATATACGCGGGTGCAGTCGATGCCATGGTGCAATGGTGGTATGGGCACAATGCGGTTGGTTTCCTTCTAACTGCAGGCTTTTTGGGTATGATGTACTACTTCGTACCGAAACAAGCTGGTCGTCCTGTCTATTCATACCGGCTGTCAATTGTCCACTTCTGGGCATTGATTTCTTTGTATATTTGGGCAGGCCCCCACCATCTTCACTATACGGCGTTGCCTGATTGGACGCAGTCTCTGGGCATGGTGATGTCGCTGATCTTGTTTGCACCTTCTTGGGGCGGGATGATCAACGGTATTATGACCCTATCTGGCGCATGGCATAAGCTACGCTACGACCCAATCTTGCGCTTCCTCATCGTGTCCTTGTCATTCTACGGCATGTCTACGTTTGAAGGCCCAATGATGTCGATCAAGACAGTGAACGCCTTGTCTCACTACACCGACTGGACAATCGGACACGTCCACTCTGGTGCACTCGGCTGGGTTGCAATGGTATCGATCGGCTCTATTTACCACTTGATTCCAAAACTGTTTGGCCAAGAGCGCATGTACTCGGTTTCATTAGTAAACGTGCATTTCTGGCTTGCAACTATCGGCACAGTGCTTTACATCGTTGCGATGTGGATTTCGGGTGTCATGCAAGGTCTGATGTGGCGTGCGGTTAACACCGACGGTACGCTGACATACAGTTTTGTGGAGTCATTGGAAGCCTCCTACCCGTTCTACTTTGTCCGCTTTATCGGCGGTGCGATTTTCCTATCAGGTATGTTCTTGATGGCCTACAACGCATACAAAACGATCCGTGCGCCTGAAGCCAGCTTGAAATCGCTTGAGCCTGCGGTGTAAGGAGGACGATTACCATGAGTTCAAATCGCCACGAAATAGTAGAAAAAAACACAGGTTTGCTAGCGATTTTGATTATCGTTGCAATCAGCTTTGGTGCATTGGTGGAAATCACGCCACTGATTTATCAAAAGCAAACCACTGAACCGGTGGATAACCTTCGCCCGTATACAGCGTTAGAAATGGAAGGACGTGACATCTACATCCGTGAAGGGTGCAACGTGTGTCACAGTCAAATGGTTCGCCCATTTCGAGCTGAAACCGAGCGTTATGGTCACTATGCCGTCGCAGGAGAAAGTGTGTGGGAGCACCCCTTCTTGTGGGGCTCAAAGCGTACTGGTCCTGATCTTGCCCGAGTTGGGGACCGTTACTCTGACGAGTGGCACCGTGTTCACTTAATTAATCCACGTGACGTAGTACCTGAATCGAACATGCCTGGTTTCCCATGGCTAGCAGAGAACAAGCTAGATGGAGAAACAACAGCTGCCAAGCTGAAAGTATTCCGAGACCAATTTGGTGTCCCATACACCGATGAAGACATCGAGAATGCAAAAGCCGCGGTTGAAGGTAAAACGGAGATAGAAGCGCTGATTGCTTATCTTCAGTCACTAGGTCACGCAATGAAGTAATAAGGAGGGCCTATGGATATCGGCACCTTTCATAGTATCTGGACAGTTGTCCTATTTGTGAGCTTCATTGGGATCGTTGTTTGGGCTTATAGCAAACGTCGCAAAAAGCACTTTGATGAAGCGGCTAACCTGATTTTCGACGATGAGGAGAACAATCAGGATAAGTCCAATAACAAGACAGGAGATAATCGCTAATGAGTACGTTTTGGAGTATCTTCGTAACAGTCATCGTACTCGGCACGATTGCTGGCTGTGCTGCTCTTATCATTTGGACTACCAAAGATAAAATGGGCGTCGCAGAAGGCGATGACATGGGTCACGAATACGACGGCATTCGTGAACTCAACAACCCACTTCCTAAGTGGTGGTCGTACATGTTTTGGGCGACCTTAGTATTCGGCTTGGGTTACCTTATCCTCTATCCGGGGCTAGGTAACTTCGCTGGCGTGCTAGGCTGGAAAAGTTCGTACCAAGACGTGAGCAGTGTCGAGGAGTCGCGTGAGTTAATGGCAAAAGCACAAGAAGCACAGCACATTAACCAATATGCGATGGAGCTCGAGGCGGCTGACAAAGTTTTTGGTGAAGCATTCCGCAAACTCGCCTACCAAGAAGATGGCAAATCATTGCGTCCGATTACACAAATCGCTCGCAACGAGGAAGCCTTAAAGGTAGGTCAGCGTTTGTTTAGCCAAAACTGCGCGGCCTGCCATGGCTCTGACGCTCGCGGCCAAGCTGGCTTTCCAAATCTGACGGACGACGCTTGGTTGTATGGTGGCGAACCTGAGACCATCAAAGCGACCCTTCTCCATGGCCGAAAAGGCAACATGCCGGCTTGGTTAGATACCATGGGTGAAGAAGGCGTAAAAGAAGTGGCAGCCTATGCACTTAGCTTGTCAGGTCGTAAAGTTGATCCACAAATGGCGGCCAAGGGGAAATCCCGATTCGTCGTATGTGCCGCATGTCACGGTACGGACGGTAAAGGTAACCCTGCCTTTGGTGCACCGGATTTAACGGATAACATCTGGCTATATGGTGGGTCTCGCCGCGCGGTTGAACAAACCATCCGTGGCGGCCGGCAAGGTGTGATGCCTGCCTGGGAAGCTCACCTAGGTGAAGAAAAAATTCAGATACTCTCTGCCTATGTATGGCGTTTGAGTAATCCTGAAGTAGAATAAGCACTTAGACGTAAAATATAGCCCCTGCTTGCAGGGGCTTCTTAAATGTAAATGCTCAAACCGAGGAGCTTCTGATGGTAACACCCTGGTACAAGCAGTTTTGGCCTTGGTTCCTGATTGCCCTTCCCGCTTCTGTTGTCGTCGCGAGTTTATTGACCGTGACTGTCTTTTCTATGAACTCTGTGTCTTTGGTCGCAGAGGATTACTATAAAAAAGGCAAAGCGATTAATGTCGACTTATCCAAGCTAAAAGTCGCTGCCCAGCTAGGGGTCTCAGCGCAACTATCGTCAAGCGACCAGGCAATTGCTATCGCCCTTAACAAAGGCGATCTCGAGTCATTTCCTGCGCTGAATGTACACCTTCAGCACCGTACTCTTGAGCGCAAAGACGTGAATGTGATGGTAAACCCTAACCAAGCGGGTATTTATCATATTGATCTTGCTGAGCCGATCTCTGGTCCTTGGTTTATCGAAATCACCTCCTTCGATAAACAATGGAAAGTGCACGGTCGTATCAATTTTCCTGTTTCGAATACCCTGACGTTAAGCGGTAAGCAGTAACCATGACCACACCCTGTTATCACTGTGGTGATCCTGTATTGACAGGAGACACCTACCAAGTAGTGATCTTTGATAAACCCCGCCTTATGTGTTGCCCTGGCTGCCAAGCTGTGGCAACCACTATCGTAGACAGTGGTTTGAGTTCTTATTATCAATATCGCACAGAGAACGCCGATAAGGCCGACTTAGTCCCCGAAGAGCTCAAATCACTGACCCTATATGACAACCAAGATGTACAGCAGGAATTCGTCCGCGATGTGGCGGACCAAAAAGAAGTGACCCTGTCACTAGATGGTGTCTCTTGTGCAGCGTGTGCGTGGCTGATTGAAAAGCAACTGCAGCGTACCACGGGTGTCACAAATATTCAGGTCAACACGACCACGAACCGCGCACAGGTGCGTTGGGATGACGCGCAAGCGTCACTGAGCACAATATTAACGCGCATCCATCAACTGGGATACAAAGCGGCGCCTTTTGAGGCTGACAGGCAAGAGCAACAATATCATCGTAATATGAAGCAATACTTGTATCGACTAGGTATTGCTGGCCTGGCAACCATGCAAGTGATGATGTTAGCGGTTGCGATGTATTTTGAAGTGTTTGGCGATATGGATGAAACCTTTCGTAATTACTTCCGTTGGATAAGCTTGATTTTCGCAACACCTGTCTTGCTTTATTCCGCACTGCCCTTTTATACCAATGCGTGGCGCAACCTTAAAGCCCGTACATTGGGCATGGACGTGCCCGTTTCTATTGCTTTGTTATTCGCCTACTTTTCTAGCTTATACGCCACGGTTACCGGAAAAGGGGAAGTGTTTTTCGAATCGGTGGCGATGTTTACCTTCTTCTTGTTGCTCGGGCGTTTTCTGGAAATGCGCGCACGTCGTACCGCTGCCGCCGCCAGCGCTAACTTGTTAAAACTGGTTCCCAAAATGGCGCGCCGCCTTAACGGTGAAGCCGTGCCGGCCAATAGCCTGACAAAAGGTGAGCAGATCCGCGTATTGCCTGGAGAACCCTTCCCTGCTGATGGACAAATCTTATCGGGAACCACTTCTGTTGACGAGGCGATGCTGACTGGTGAGTCATTGCCACAAACCAAGCAACAAGGCGATGTCGTCTATGCGGGAACGATGAATGTGGAGGGTAACGTTGATATTTCAGTTACCAACAATCACAAAGAGTCTCTTGTTGCCCATATCGTGCGCTTGCAAGATGAAGCCCAAATGGCAAAACCTAAAGTGGCAGTGCTTGCTGACCACATTGCCCGTTACTTTGTCGCGGCAATCTTAATTATTTCCGCATCAACTTGGCTCTATTGGCATTTTGTGCAGCCTGACGATGCGTTTTGGATCATGCTGTCAGTGCTCGTTGCCACCTGCCCTTGCGCACTGTCGCTTGCCACCCCGACAGCGCTGACATGCTCTACGTCGACGTTTGGACAGTTGGGTATCATGTTACGACGGGGCCACGTTTTGGAAACCTTGACCAAGGTGAATCGGTTGGTGGTTGATAAAACCGGCACATTGACAGAAGGCGAAGTTAAAATAGATGCCGCTCACGTGCTTGCAGCCAATTACAGTGAGCAAAACGTGCTGAATATTGCGGCTAGCTTGGAGAGTTTCGCCAATCATCCTATCGCCAATGCTTTTCAAGCGAAAGCCACAACGCTACTGACAGTCACAGAGGCGGATAACCATATTGGACAGGGTGTGTGTGGCAAGATTAATGGCCAAGATTGGCGTATTGGCAAGGCTGCGTTTGCCCTATCCTCGTCTAAAACGCAGTATGATTCATATCCGGTCGTGCTCAGTTGCGAAGGCCAAGCGGTGGCTGTTTTTACACTCACTGATCCAATTCGCCCCAGCAGCGCACGCTTGATTACCGCTTTTCAGCAAGCCGGGATTGAAACGACCATGCTAACCGGTGATCAGTCTCGCAACGTTGATCAAGTAGCGAATGAACTCGGGATTAATTCTGTGATTTCAGGGGTATCCCCGCAAGGAAAACTGGCTTACCTTCAAGGCCTTGACGATGATACCGTGACCTTGATGGTCGGTGATGGTGTCAATGATGCGCCGGTTTTAGCGGGAGCTCATTTGTCGGTTGCCATGGGCGGAGGCACTGACATCGCCAAGTCATCTGCCGATATGGTGCTGTTAAGTGACGATTTAGAGAAACTACTAACGGCAAGACGTCTAGCCCAACAAACTCGCCGCATTATCCGTGAGAACTTAACTTGGGCCCTTGGCTACAACATCACTATCCTACCCTTAGCGGTCATGGGCTATGTTGCGCCTTATATTGCGGTGGTAGGCATGTCGGCAAGCTCGATCATCGTGGTATCTAACTCGCTGCGCCTGCTCAACAAAAAAGAGGAATAGCGTTATGGCTAGTTTGTATATTTTGATACCCATTGCCATCATGCTGGTTTGTGTGGCGGCCGTCGTGTTTATCTGGGCGGTCAAATCCGATCAATTCGAGGATCTAGAACGACAAGGCTCTTCGATCCTTTTTGATGAAGAAGAACCGGAGAAAGACGCCAGATCACAATCAAGCCAATCAACCGAACCTCACGCGTCGACACAAGATGACAAACATTGATTTTATTGGTGCCCTTGTTATTGGCTTGTTGGGGGCGGGCCACTGCCTAGGGATGTGTGGCGGGGTCGCAGCGGCTATGTCGCTTGGCATTCCGCCACAAAAAGCCAAGTGGCCGTATCTTGTCTTGTATAACTTGGGGCGTATCAGCTCGTATACCCTTGCCGGCGCGATGATCGGTGGTACCGTGGCTTCATTGCTTGCTTTGTCTGATTTAACACAGCATCTTGCGGTATTGCGGCTGTTTGCAGCCATCATGATGTTGCTATTGGCAGCCTATATGGCTCAAGTATGGAATGGCCTTAGCTATATTGAACGGCTAGGTAGCAAACTCTGGCGATTTATTTCTCCGCTAACGTCCAAGCTAATGCCACTGCGTTCGCCATTATATGCCTATCCTTTTGGCCTTGTGTGGGGCTGGCTCCCCTGTGGGCTCGTTTACTCAGCGCTGAGTTGGGCCGCCGTTGCTGGCAGCGCATCCGGGGGTGGCCTTGTGATGCTTGGGTTTGGATTAGGGACTTTACCGGCGATGTTAACCGTTGGTGCCCTTGCCGAGCGGATAAAGCCAATTCTTAACAACCACGCACTGCGTTTGATATGTGCCACAATGTTGGCGCTTTATGGTTTTTATACGGCTTATTCCGCCCTCAAACTCCTGATATAAGGTCGACCTAGCACACAATCATGGTGTAATATGTATATTGACATTTATCAATTTTAGGCAGGTGTATGGTGTCGAATAAGATCATCACTCGGCGGGTTCAGTCAGGCGGCTGCGCAATTCATTGTCAAGATTGCAGTATTAGCCAGCTGTGTATTCCCTTTACGTTAAATGAGCAAGAGTTGGATCAACTGGATAGCATCATTGAGCGAAAAAAACCTATTCAGAAAGGCCAAGAACTGTTCAAAGCCGGTGATAGTCTACGTGCGCTGTATGCGATTCGTTCAGGTACGGTTAAGACCTACACAATCACAGAACAAGGTGATGAGCAGATAACTGCATTCCATCTCGCCGGCGATTTAGTAGGCTTTGACGCTATTAACGATAGTGAGCACCCCAGCTTTGCTCAAGCGTTGGAAACGTCAATGATTTGTGAGATCCCCTACGACACACTTGATGACCTCTCTGGGAAAATGCCCAAGCTTCGCCAACAAATCATGCGACTAATGAGCAATGAGATAAAAGGTGATCAGGATATGATTTTGCTGTTATCGAAGAAAACAGCTGAAGAACGTCTGGCCGCTTTCCTTTATAGCCTCTCGAAGCGCTTTGCTCAGCGTGGATTCTCTCCGCGAGAGTTCCGCCTTACCATGACACGAGGTGATATTGGTAACTACCTGGGTCTCACCGTTGAAACTATCAGTCGCTTATTAGGCCGCTTCCAAAAGTCAGAAATATTGGCCGTCAAAGGTAAATACATCACGGTTCTAGACTTAGAAGAGCTTGCACGTCTTGCTGATGAAGAGTGCTTTGTTTAGCGAACAAAAGTAAATAAGTTGTTAATTAATGGCGCTTTATGCGCCATTTCTCTTTTTTGCTCTGTGGTGAGCAATTTCTTTCGCGTGAACGGGCTAAGTAGGTTAAAGTGAAATTAACCGATGCATCTGTGCAAAGGAGGCAGATATGTCTAGGTACACGAACCTGCTCGTCGTCATTGATCCTTCCCAAGAACAACAACCTGCGCTTTCACGTGCGGTCACGCTTAGCCAGCGAAGTGATGCAAAGGTTAAGCTCACCCTCTTTCTTGCCATTTATGACTTTTCGTACGAAATGACATCTATGCTCTCATCGGATGAGCGGCAAGCAATGCGCCAAGGTGTGATGCACCAGCGTGAAGAATGGATGAATGAGGTTATTCAAACCCACCAAGCCCAAGAATGTGAAATCGAAAAAGTCGTGGTATGGCATAACCGCCCTTACGAAGCGATTGTTGAACGCGTGCTGAGCCACGACCACGATTTGGTGGTTAAAGCGACACACCAGCACGACACGCTAGGCTCTGTCATCTTTACCCCCACTGATTGGCACTTGTTACGCAAATGCCCAAGTTCAGTGTTATTAGTTAAAGATCATGGTTGGCCAGATAAAGGCAAGATAGTTGCCTCTGTTCATGTAGCATCTGAAACCGAAACTCACGCTGAGCTCAATGACAAATTGGTTGATGAAGGCAATATCATGAGTGCGATGTTAGGGGCTGAGTTGCACCTGGCTAATGCCTACCCAGCTACGCCGGTGAATATTACTATCGAGCTGCCTGACTTTGATCCAACATCGTATACTGATGCGGTACGAGGTCATCATCTCACCGCAATGAAAGCCTTGCGTCAGCGCCATCATATCGAAGAAACACGCACGCATGTCCAAGAAGGGTTGCCGGAAGATGTTATCCCTAATATTGCCCGAGATCTGGATGCAGAGCTTGTTATTCTCGGTACCACAGGACGAACTGGCTTATCCGCGGTGTTCATCGGGAATACTGCAGAGCACATGATTGATCAACTCGACTGTGACTTACTTGCCATCAAACCTGATGGTTACATTAGTCCACTCGATCCTCGCGCTAACGATTAACCTTTCTCATTCCTTCATACAGCAGGCAGTGGCATTCACTGCCTGCTGTTGACTGGCATTTGTGGTCAAAATCCGTATCATACCCGCCATTCATGCACACTGGCAGTGTAATGCGTTTACCTTGCCTGACAACGCGATAGTACTTATGAGCACCGAAGAGCTGAGCAAAGCACAAAAATACGGATTTAATAAACTGCAAAAGCGCATTCGTCGCAACACCGGACAAGCGATTGCCGACTTTAATATGATCGAAGATGGCGATCGCATCATGGTTTGCTTATCAGGCGGCAAAGATAGCTATACCTTGCTTGATATGTTGCAAAGCCTGCAAAAGAGCGCGCCAGTTTCATTCAAACTCATTGCGGTCAACTTAGATCAAAAGCAACCTGGGTTTCCTGAGCACATTTTGCCAGAGTATTTAGAGGGCTTGGGCGTCGAGTACAAAATTGTTGAAGAAGACACTTACTCTATCGTCAAAGAGAAAGTGCCTGAGGGCAAGACAACCTGTTCACTATGCTCGCGACTTCGCCGCGGTATCTTATATCGCACAGCGAAAGAGCTAGGTGCTACCAAAATTGCATTGGGCCATCACCGAGATGACATACTAGAGACCTTGTTCTTGAACATGTTCTATGGCGGCAAGATGAAAGGCATGCCACCGAAGCTCGTCTCTGATAACGGCGAACATGTGGTGATCCGTCCACTGGCCTATTGCCGAGAAAAAGACATTGAGCGTTATTCAGAGCAAAAAGCTTTCCCGATCATTCCGTGTAACCTTTGTGGCTCACAGCCCAACCTACAACGCCAAGTGATCAAAGATATGCTCCGAGATTGGGACAAGCGTTATCCAGGCCGCATTGAGACCATGTTCCGAGCAATGCAAAATATCGTCCCCTCGCATATGGCCGATACCGAGCTGTTTGATTTTAAGTCCGTCGCAGCGGGTATGGCGTTTGAGGGGGATGGTGATACCGCATTCGATAAGGAAAACTTTAACGATCCGGCGCCCGTTTCAGAGAGCCCTGTCGAGGTTGACCCCAACTTATCACTCGATGTGGTCAATGTCGGCACATAGTGTTTGAAGCATGACAGAATTGTAGTTGGCCCTAAATGGCCTGCTAATAAAAACGCCCACTTTAAACAGTGGGCGTTTTTTATCGTTTCAGCTTTCTACATCGTGCGCATTATGTCTTTGAAGCTCTGTGTAGACTTGAAATCTTTCCCCGTTTATCCGTTTTTCGGCAACCAAGGCGACACCTTGATGGGAGCGTCTGGCAGCGTTAAGGTGGCGCTATCGCCAAGATGATTGACATCTATAATGGCTTGGTGAGCATCGATTGGGTATTTTTTTCCCTCACTGCTAGTCACCGCTCCCGTCACCGAGGGCGCAAAATGCAAGACGACTCCCTGTGTCTTTGGCATAAACCAAGAAGCAAACATCCCGCCTAAGTTTTCCATCATCGTATCCATCTGAGGCAACCAGCCCTGAATCTGCTGGCTGGTTAATTTCTTTCCTACTGGCTGATCAACCAATACCTGGAACGAGATATCGCAGTTACGATCGGCGGGGGTTTCAACAAAGACATCCGGGTTTACTTTGCGGAGCTGGTTATCGAGAGGAAGCGGCAGCGCTTGAGAGGCTGGAATATCAAAGGCTTCATAATGCTCTTCCTTGCTCATCCATGCGCGAGAAATCGGGCAAACCTCTCCCGACTCGGCCGAGACCATAAAGTACGCCACACCAATATCCGGGTGCCCTTCTTCAACGTTATGTTTAAGCTGAGTAAATAGCTTACTATAGCTAAAACGGTATGTATCGGCACTGGCCGGGACACTCACCATTCCCAGCAAAACCAGTACACTGGCTAGTTTTTTCATCAGAACTCCAGTTGCAGGCTCAAAGCGAATCAAGCGTCAAAGGTGTCTTGGTCAGATGATGACGGATTAGTCGTACTATTACTATTTGGCGCCCTTTCTCCATTCTCATCATGTGACACTGTCACCTCCACACCAACGCCAAACATTTCTCGGTAAATCACACCTTTAACATTAAAGAGAAAGGGTAACGCCCAAACCAAGGCAAAGCCAGCGGTGGCAAAAGAAATGAGAAATAGCACGCCGACAACCGCATAAATGGTTGCCATTTGGAACAATTTCTTGTTCACAGCTCGGAAGGATACGGTGAGCGCTTTAACCGGCGTGAGACGCTTTTCACAAATCAATAACGGCGACATGGAAAACGCCATCGCAACGTAAAGGCTCAGTAATGGAAAAATCATGCTCGCCACACTTTGCAATGTCGCCGACAGGCAGATCACGACCGTTACGGGTAAAGCAAACACCAGCCCTTTTAGTAGATGGCGTGGTTTAGAACGAAATCCTATAGCGTGACTCAAGCCCATTAAGCTCGCCCCGGCATATAATGGCGCAATCAGAACCTCGGAAGTAAAGTTTGCCAACCACACGGATGAAATCATATCGGTGGTGAGCTCTCGTTGGCCAACAAGTGCATCAAATAAATGCGATGGTGAACCCAACAACAACGTCAGCATCAGCATTAAGATACCTATTTGAGTCGCGAACAGGCACAAGGTAGCGGGCAAAAACGACCAAAAGTGCTTGAAGGTCTGAGAGAAGGCTTCTTTGATTATCTCAAAAGGATCGAGCCGGTAGCGGCCGTTTAGCGCCGTTTCGACCGACCCACCGATATGTAAAGCATTATTGTATTCTTGTTGACTCATAATCGTTATCTATCATGACTAATGCACCCAGTATATCTGACTGTAACCCATAGCCAAAAATCATTCTGACAAATAAGGAAAAATAAACAGATCGGCTTTGCGTTGACCATGGTCTGGTTTAGGCTGGACACCTTATCGCACAACAGACACCAAAGTGCCAAAACGAGCGAAAAACTGCTTTAACTTGGACTGACACGCGTCTATTATGCGCCGTCTGTTTTATGGGTACGAATGTACAAGACAATTTGCCAGGTAGAGAGAGAACGAACCATTGAAGCACGCAAATGTATCTCACAAACCGGTTGTCGAGCTCGCGTCACTAACCAAAAGTTTCGACGGCAAAGAAATCATCTCCCGTTTCAACCTAACGGTCAATAACGGAGAATTCCTAACTATCCTTGGCCCTTCAGGCTGTGGCAAAACAACCGTACTGCGTTTGATTGCAGGGCTGGAAGATGCCGACAGTGGTGCTGTCGTGATTGATGGCAAAGATGTCACGACCCTCCCAGCAGAAAAACGTAATGTAAACACTGTCTTTCAAAGCTATGCGCTTTTCCCACATATGACTGTGTTTGAGAACGTCGCATTTGGCCTGCGCATGCAGGGCGTGAATCGTCACCATATTGAACCTCGGGTGATGGAAGCGCTGCGAATGGTACAGCTTGACCATTATGCTTCTCGTAAACCTCATCAATTGTCTGGTGGACAGCAGCAACGCATCGCGATTGCACGTGCCGTGGTGAATAAACCGAGTGTGCTATTGCTGGATGAATCCCTCTCTGCACTCGATTACAAACTGCGCAAACAAATGCAGATGGAGCTGAAACAACTGCAACGCAAGCTTGGTATCACCTTCATTTTCGTCACTCACGACCAAGAAGAAGCACTGTCGATGTCAGATCGTATTATCGTTATGCGTGATGGCGAAATCGAGCAAGACGGCTCACCGCGTGAGATATATGAAGAGCCTAAGAATTTGTTCGTGGCACGTTTTATTGGTGAAATCAATGTCTTTGATGCCAGTGTCATCAAACGTATCGATGACAAACGTATTTGGGCCCGAGTTGAATCTCGTGAGTGTGAAGTGTATTGCAAGCTCGAGGTACATCCGGGTGACGCTATCAAGGTATTGCTTCGCCCTGAAGACATCCGCTTGGAAGAAATTCATGGTAATGACAAGCCCAATGGTATTGTGGGCTACGTGCGCGAGCGAAATTACAAAGGCATGACCCTCGACTCGGTACTCGAGTTGCCATCAGGGCAAACCGTGATGGTGAGCGAGTTCTTCAATGAAGATGATCCAGACGTCGATCACTCTATCGATCAGAAAGTGGCTCTGACTTGGGTAGAAAGCTGGGAGGTGGTGCTGGCCGATGAAAAAGCTTAATCTGCAAACCGCTATCGTGGGTTTAGTCGTAGGTTGGTTGCTGATCTTTGTTTTTTTACCCAACCTAATGATTATCGCGACCAGTTTTTTAACCCGTGATGACGCTGATCTTATCGAGATGACCTTCACGCTAAGCAATTATGCGAAGCTGCTCGATCCTCTTTATGCGAAAGTCGTCTGGCACTCTTTCTATATGGCGGGCTTGGCGACACTGATCTGCCTACTGATTGGCTATCCGTTCGCGTTTATCATTGCCAGAATGCCTAAAAACACACGTCCTTTGATGCTGTTTTTAGTGATTGTCCCTTTTTGGACCAACTCCTTGATCCGAACGTACGGGCTAAAAATTTTTCTTGGTACCCGTGGCCTACTCAATGAAAGTATGATGTGGCTTGGCTTAATAGAACGCCCCGTTCGTATTATGTACACCGAATATGCGGTGATGGTGGGTCTTGTCTATATTTTGCTGCCGTTTATGATCCTGCCGCTCTATTCAAGCATTGAGAAACTGGATCGTAGTTACCTGGAAGCCGCGCGTGATTTAGGTGCCAACAAAGTCCAATGCTTTTTGCGTGTGATCCTGCCGCTGACTACACCCGGTATTATTGCCGGCAGCTTGCTGGTCATTCTTCCTGCGCTAGGTATGTTCTACGTCTCGGATTTGCTCGGAGGAGCAAAAAACCTACTAATTGGTAACGTAATTAAGAGCCAGATTTTGAACGTTCGGGATTGGCCATTTGGCTCAGCGGCCAGCATCTCACTGACGGTGTTAATGGGACTGTTGCTGTTTGCGTATTGGCGTGTTGGTAAATGGATGAATCGCAAGGAGGCATTATCATGATCCGATGGATTAGGAACAGCTTTCTATCCTTGGTTTACGCCTTCCTTTACATCCCCATTCTGGTATTGATCGTTAACTCGTTCAATGCCAGCAAGTTTGGTATGAGTTGGAAAGGTTTTACCTGGGAGTGGTATGGGCAGCTGGTCAATAACCATAGCTTGATGCAAGCAGCGGGTAACTCATTAACCATTGCGGTATTTTCTGCCAGCGCTGCCGCCATTATAGGTAGCCTGACCGCCGTTGCCCTCTTTCGCTACCGCTTTCGAGGTAAACAATTTGTCAATGGCATGCTCTTTGTGGTGATGATGTCCCCGGACATTGTGATGGCTATTTCGTTACTGGCGCTATTTGTGTTGATGGGCGCGCAACTGGGATTTTTAACCCTACTGCTCTCTCATATCACCTTCTGCCTGCCATTCGTCGTCGTCACGGTATACAGCCGCTTAAATGGCTTTGACGTTAAAATGCTTGAAGCAGCGCGTGATTTAGGTGCGAGCGAATGGGTGATCCTCACTAAGATTATTTTGCCACTGGCGGCTCCTGCGGTCGGTGCAGGTTGGCTACTGAGTTTTACCCTTTCGCTGGACGACGTCATCGTTAGCTCATTTGTCACCGGGCCAAGCTATGAAATTTTGCCCTTAAAGATCTATTCGATGGTTAAAGTGGGCGTATCACCGGAAGTGAATGCACTTGCCACTATCATGTTATTGGTGTCATTAGTGTTAGTCATGTGCTCGCAATGGCTCGCGAAAGACAGGTTAAAGTAACCCTTGCACTAGGGCTGCTATTCCACCAGCAGCCCTTTTTCTAACTGTATCCTCTCGCGTTACTGCTCTAGCGCCAGAATTTCCTCCACCAGCTTAGGCACGAGCGTGCTCGCTTTCCCGTAACGTCGCTCATTAAACTCACTTTCTACCGCACTAGGCTCCAAGTTTATTTCAATGGTGTGCGCACCATGCATTGCCGCTTCATGCACAAACCCGGCCGCGGGATACACCGCCCCAGAGGTGCCAATAGAAATAAACAAATCCGCTTGATTGAGTGCATCATGAATGTTCCCCATTCCCAGAGGCATCTCTCCGAACCACACAACGTGTGGCCTCAACGGTGCAGGCATCTGGCAACAATGGCAGTGATCGGACACCTGGATATCACCCGTCCAATCGATCGTTTGCTGGGAGTGGCTACAGCGGGCCTTTAACAGCTCACCGTGCATATGAATGATATTCTTGGTTCCCGCTCGCTCATGGAGGTTGTCAATATTTTGAGTGACAACAAGCACGGTAGCATCGGTTTCTTGCTCCAAACGTGCCAGTGCCTCATGCGCCGGATTCGGGGCAATCTCACCTTGCAATTGGCGCCGACGATCATTGTAAAACTGCTGAACAAGGGTTGGGTTTCTCTCAAAGCCCTCAGGCGTCGCGACGTCTTCAATATGATGCTCTTCCCAAAGACCATCCTGATCTCGGAAGGTTCTAATCCCTGACTCTGCAGATATTCCCGCGCCTGTCAAAACTACGATGTGTCGATAAGGGAATGTCATACGCCGTTCCTATGCAAGTGACCTGTTTATTTATTTTATAACACTCTCACGCTTACCATTGAAGTAGTAAGGGTTTAGACCTTAGTCGTTGACTCTAATCACAAAAAGATAATGCAACGACTGGCTAGACCAATGCCGCGCTTCGCTTCGGTTACAATGTCGGCTTACTTCTCGTATCTGTTACCCATTATGAAATTAGAACACTATTATACTGAGCAAGATGGCAAACTGATTTTTACTCGCCAGCAAGCAAGTGACTTTGCTAAACGTATCGCCGGCGACTTTAACCCGATTCATGACACAGATGCTTCACGGTTCTGTGTTCCCGGGGATTTGCTGCTTTCTATCTTATTGGCCAAAACAGGGATCAGCGAGCAAATCGAGATTCAGTTCAATGGCATGATCAGTGCCAACACGCCCTTGTCGATTATCGAAACAGACGATGGCGTTACCGTCGTCGACGATAATCAAAAGCTTTATCTCACCATGACACGCCATGGACAGACACGTCACGATAAAGTATTAGCCACTGAGATCGCCGAGCACTACGTGCAGTTTTCCGGAAAGAACTTCCCGCATATCATGGTGCCGCTAATGCGGGAGCAACAAATGATGATTAACACTGAACGTCCACTCGTCATGTACGAGAAAATGAGCTTGGCGTTTGATGATCTCTCAATCAACTCTGCCGATGTCGCTTTATCGGATTCAGTGATGCAAGTGAGTGGCAAACGCGGAAAAGTCGATCTTGCTTTTAATTTTATTGTCGATGGACGGCGTGTGGGACACGGATGCAAAACGATGGTTGCCAGTGGTTTGCGCCCCTACTGCGAAGAGGCTATTCAAAACCTGGTAGAGCGTTTTAATGCCAGAAAACAAGCCTACTGTGCTACGCCCGCCACGGAGTGATTTTCTTCCCTGAAGCCTTTGGCTCTGATCTATAGTTAAATCAGAGCCAACGCTGAAGGAAGTTGTTATGCAATCCAATAGCTTGGTCGAGCTAATCGATCGTCTCCCGAAAATCCCCAAAGTCGTGCAAGAGTTGATTGAATTGGTCAACAGCCATGACGCTGAGCTCAACCAAATCGCCGAAAAAATCGCTTACGACCAGATCATCTCCGCGCGTGTACTTCGCTTGTCTAATTCAGCGTATTTTGGCCGCGTTCGAAGCGTTGGTTCGGTTAACGAAGCGGTCGTTCGACTAGGATTGGGCCCGGTGCGGACATTGGTGGTATCTAGCGCCTTGATAAGTGCTTTTGATGTCGGTGAAGAGGTCGATATTGATGGGTTTTGGCAGCACACATTTGAAGTGGCAACCTTGAGTAAAGCGTTAGCGACATCTTTACGAATGGATGGCAACGAAGCATTTACCGCAGGGATGCTCCATAACCTCGGTGAGCTTCTAATTATGACCACTGCCTATGACACGCTGAACCGTATTACTCTCCACATGGAAGCGGGTAAACCCAAACAAGAAGCTCAACAGCTTGTTTTGGGGACAAACAGCGCAGAACTCGGCGGCGAGCTCGCACAAGCTTGGAATTTTCCAGAAAGTCTATGTGATGCAATTCGCTATCAGTTTTCTCCGGTGCATGATGAGCAGTTCTCCCCTTTAGCTGGCATGCTCCGCTTGGCCAACAAAATTGATGCCGCGTGGGGCGAATTAACCACCACTGACTCTAAGCTCGATTGGCTCGACCAGCAGCTCGAGTACAACATTCTCGGCTTCCCGAAAACCGTGGTGGCCAACATTGACGAGGTTATTGGCTCAGGGCGTGAAATGGCCAAAATGCTTAAATAACAATGGCGTCTCTATCACCACGTGGACGCAGTATATGAGCCACGTGGTGCTTTCTAAAAGCAATGCTGAATCGAAAGGTATTTATTGCGGATGTGCTCTATCAGCAAACGTACTTTTTTAGGCGGCTGGCGAGTGAATGGGTACACCGCATAAATCCCGAGTTTTTTGCCCACTTGGTCAGGAAAAAGATCAACCAATACGCCCTGCATCAAATCGTCATACACCAAACAACGCGGTACATACGCGATACCATGGCCACTTAGCGCACCTTGTCGCAGGGCGATGGGGTTATCGGTCGAAAAGTTGCCGGCCACTTTAATCACTTGGTTTTTATGCTCACCTTTGAACTCCCAATCACTGGCGCCAGTCGTTTGATAGGCGTATTGCAAGCAGTTGTGCTGTTTGAGTTCGATGGGCTGCTGAGGCCGGCCATGGCGCGAAATATAGCTAGGTGCGGCACATACCACCCATTGTGAGTCGATAATATGGCGAGCAATTAAGCTAGAGTCCTCGAGGTAGCCGGTGCGGATAACCAGATCAAACCCCTCATCAATTAAATCAACAAAGCGGTTATCCAGCGACATATCAATGTTAAGGCCCGGATATTGACCACAAAACGCCGCCACCGCTTCAGCTAACAATAACTCGCCAGAAATCGTCGGGACCGATATTTTGATTTGTCCCGTAATAGCTTCGCCAAGCCCTGCAACTGCATCCAACGCTTCATCAGCGGCCTGCTTCACATTTTTTGCACCTTGATACAAGGTACGTCCGGCATCGGTCAGTGTCAGCTTGCGCGTGGTGCGATACAAAAGCTGCACCCCCAACCCTTCTTCGAGCTTTTTAATCCGCTTGCTAACTACGGAATTTGTCAGGGAATTTATTTCCGCTACCTTGCTAAAAGAGCCTAATTCAGCGACTTGAGCAAAGAGGACGAGATCATCTGTTTTCGGCATATTATGTCAATTATGGAAGTAATTATTTTCATTATTTCCATATATCAGAAAAATGCAAACGCGTAATGTTACATACGGTTAACATCGAGTCACCGAGCTGTCAGCAAAATAACAACACATTGGTGACCTGAACATTTAAACGTGATTCAACGGAAGAGACACCTAATAAGGAACCCTTATGACAGATACCCTATACGCCCTCGTCGCGTTTTCACCCATCGTGGTGGCGGCTATCTTATTGGTCGGCTTGAATTGGCCAGCTAAGAAAGCCATGCCCGTCGCCTTTATCATGACAGTCTTAATCGCACTCTTCCAGTGGCAGATGAGTGCGGCACGTGTGTCTGCCTCTATCGCACAGGGACTAATCATTACTGCCGCGGTACTTTGGATCGTGTTTGGTGCCATCCTTTTGCTTAACACCTTAAAACACACTGGCGCGATTACCGTGATACGTAACGGCTTTACCACCATATCTGATGACAGACGTATTCAGGCCATCATTATTGCGTGGTGCTTTGGCTCGTTTATCGAGGGCGCGTCAGGGTTCGGTACGCCCGCTGCCATCGCTGCACCGTTATTGGTAGCGATAGGCTTCCCCGCGTTGGCCGCTGTTGTCGTAGGTATGATGATCCAATCGACGCCGGTCTCCTTTGGTGCGGTCGGCACGCCTATTATCGTGGGCGTAAACAAAGGGTTAGACAGCCATGCCATAGGGCAAACACTCACCACTAATGGCAGTGATTGGGCCACCTACTTGCAGTCCATCACCACACAAGTATCCTTTATTCACGCGGTGATTGGCACACTGATGCCTTTGTTGATGGCAATGATGCTAACCCGTTTTTTCGGTAAAAATAAGAGCTGGAAAGAAGGGCTTGAAGTCGCCCCATTTGCGATTTTTGCTGGTTTAGCTTTCACCGTTCCTTATGCTCTCACCGGCTGGTTACTCGGACCAGAATTCCCCTCATTACTCGGTGGCCTTGCAGGCATCGTCTTGGTCACAACAGCCGCGCGTAAGGGGTTTTTGGTACCGAAAACACAGTGGGATTTTGATGATGAGTCGACATGGCCAAGCCATTGGTTAGGCTCGCTGAAAATGGATCTTAAAGTTCAAGAAAAGCCGATGAGCATGGCCATGGCCTGGACGCCCTATGTGTTGTTGGCAGTTTTCTTAGTGATCAGCCGTGTTAGCCCAACAGTCAAAACGGCGCTGACCGACGTCAGCCTTGGCTTTTCCTCTTTGTTTGGCGAAGTGGGGGTAAATGCTGCCATTCAGCCACTTTATCTCCCTGGCGGCATCCTTGCGTTCGTGGCCTTATTAGCCGTGTTGCTTCAGGCACGTCAATTGTCGCCACTGGTAACCGCAGCGCGTGAATCGAGTAAAACACTGATTGGCGCCGGGTTTGTGTTGGTGTTTACCATCCCTATGGTGCGTATCTTTATAAACTCTGGCGTGAATGGTGCTGACTTGGTGAGTATGCCGGTTATGACCGCACGCTTCGCGGCCGATATAGTGGGGAATGGCTTCCCAGCGTTAAGCGCCACCATTGGGGCGTTGGGCGCATTTATCGCCGGCTCGAACACCGTATCGAATATGATGTTTAGTCAGTTCCAATTTGAAGTGGCACAAACCTTAGGTGCCTCTACTGTGGTGGTTATTGCTCTACAAGCCGTCGGCGCCGCAGCCGGCAACATGATTGCTATCCATAATGTGGTTGCCGCATCCGCGACGGTTGGCTTGCTGGGCCGTGAAGGTGTCACCTTACGGAAAACCGTCTTACCGACGATTTATTATCTGATTGCCGCCGCTGTCATCGGCATTGTCTTGGTCAATGTGTTGCAGTTTGCCGATGTGCTTACTGGGGCGTAATCTTGTCATTATACGGTCGAGTGATTGCTCGGCCTTTCTTACCACAAGCGGGTCAGTCCAGCTGACGCCTGCCTCTGTCGTAACATAAAGGAAAAGGAACGCTTATGAACACCCCATCACGTTTGTCGTCATCGCAGCAACAAGCGTTTATTTCGACCTTGACGGACATCGTGGGCGAAAACAACTTATTAACAGAAACCAGTCAAACTCAGCATTATCGCACTGGCTTTCGCTCTGGGGGCGGTCCAGCGTTGGCGGTTATTTTCCCTACCTCTTTAGTGATGCAATGGCGGGTACTTAAAGCCTGTGTGAACGCTGATGTGGTGATGATCATGCAAGCCGCGAATACGGGCTTAACCGAAGGCTCTACACCAAAGGGGGATGACTATGACCGCGATGTGGTGATCATCAATACCACGCGCCTGGACGGCTTACAGCTGATTGATAATGGCAAACAGGTGTTGAGCTTTCCTGGAACCACGCTGCATCATTTAGAGCAGACACTTAGACCACTCAATCGCGCCCCCCATTCGGTGATTGGCTCTTCTTGTATTGGGGCATCGATTGTCGGTGGTGTGGCCAACAATTCCGGCGGCGCGCTGGTCAAGCGTGGGCCAGCTTATACCGAATATTCATTATTTGCACAGTTAAATGAGGAGGGTGAACTGACGCTGGTGAATCATTTAGGCATTGCCTTAGGTGACGACCCGGAAACCATTCTCTCGCGTGTTGAACACGGTGATTATCGGCCAGATGATGTCATCTATGATGAGCGTAAAGCCTCTGCGGATGATTATGAGCACATTTTACGTGACGTCGATGCTGACAGCCCCGCGCGTTACAATGCCGACACACACCGCTTGCACGAAGTGAGCGGCTGTGCGGGGAAACTTGCGGTATTTGCCGTGCGTCTTGATACCTACCCTATCCCTGAGCGCGAGCAAGTCTTTTACATAGGCACCAATAACCCAGACGTGCTTAATACATTGCGTCGCTGTGTGCTTACCGAGCTTTATCACTTGCCTGAAGTGGCGGAATACATGCATCGTGACGCCTTTGATATCGCCGAGCGCTACGGAAAAGACGTGTTTTTAGCGATTGGTCGACTAGGCACCGATTCAATCCCAAAAATGTTTGCACTAAAAGCAAAAATCACGGCATGGTTAGATAACGTGCCGTTACTGCCAAAATCATTGCCAGACAAAATGATGCAATACGCCA
Organism: Salinivibrio sharmensis; assembly: GCF_001995985.1. GTDB lineage: Bacteria > Pseudomonadota > Gammaproteobacteria > Enterobacterales > Vibrionaceae > Salinivibrio > Salinivibrio sharmensis. Next base: position 108,713 of record NZ_MUFC01000008.1, read on the forward strand.
GTCAGCTTTTTCCCCAGCACTTACCCAAACGTATGCTCGCGTTCCGTGACCGCTTTGAGCATCATTTGATTTTTAAAGCATCAGATGAAGGGATAGAAGAAGCCTCGGCGTTTCTAAGCCGTTTTTTTGCAGAACACTCGGACAGTGATTATTTTGCCTGTAGTGAGGATGAAGCGAAAAAAGCCATGCTTCACCGTTTTGCGGCAGCCGGTGCGGCAATTCGCTATCACACCATGCACAGCCGAGATGTGGAAGATATTCTGGCGTTAGATATTGCGCTTAAGCGCAACGAGACCGAGTGGGAAGAGCACTTGCCCGTCGAGATAGAAAAAGAGATGGAGGCCAAGCTTTATTATGGGCACTTTTTCTGCCACGTCTTCCATCAAGACTATGTGGTGAGAAAAGGTGCGGATGTGTCGGCCATTAAGGCGAAGATGCTAGCGTTGCTGAATGAGCGAGGTGCCAAATACCCTGCCGAGCATAATGTCGGGCATCTCTATGCCGCCGAGCCGGATTTAGCCCATTTCTACCATCAGCTAGACCCGACCAATAGTTTTAATCCGGGAATCGGCAAAACCAGTAAGAAAAAATACAGTGCAGACTGTCAGTGCCTTGATCACCAGCTTCGTCATCGAGCGAGTCAGGAGACGTCACCCGCCACGCATGATCACTAAACCGACCTACAAATCCGCCATCCGTTAGGCGGGTTCTTTTTAAAGCGTTGGTTTCTCGCGAATAAAACGCGCAAAGCGTGGGATGCCCTTTTCCGTGACACCATTGTGCCTAACCAAAATAGTACTGCCGATTTCAGGTGGTTCAGCCCGCTGTGCATCGCTAAAGCCTGATCCCACACTAAATTCGGTGCCGTCAGCTAGGCGTACCACCAGAGAGCCCATCAAACCTTGTAACCGTCCTTTCCCCGGATTCACCCCTACCACAGTCACATCTTTTTCTTGGTAGGTTTTCAACTTAACGACGCTTTCTACCCGCTGACCCACATACACACTATCAGGATGATGCAGCATCAAACCCTCACCGCCTGCTTCATCGACGGCAGCCAACCTCTCCTTAAGTGCTTCATTGCTCGTCACAGGCTTCTGTGGAACATACGCTAAGTGCGGCGATGCTGTCTTAGACACGAGCGTTTTTAATGCCGCATACCGGGTCGAAAATGGACCTGGTTGGTTGGGTAAATCAAACGCATAAAAACGAATACGCTGCCATGCATCTTCATCCGGCGTATCATCAAGCACCGTGCGTAGTACGGCTTGAAACTCTCCTCGTCCTGCCCATAACTCACCATCTAAAGGTGTGATTGGCAACGATTGGATGAACGCGTTGGGGGCGTGAATAGGATTGCCTTGGCGTGTCAGTAATTGCTTGCCCGTCCAGTAGGCGCGGATCCCATCCAGTTTTTCACTGGCCCAATAACCACGATAGTCTTGTTCGGCAATCTGTCCGTCAATACCATGCATCAACGCTGGCGCGGACGGTGCAGCATCAGCATCACTGGTAGGAAAGAGGGTAAATGCGGAGAGTAAGCATAGAGTAAAAGGATTTAGGCGTGCCATGGCATTCCTCCTTGGTGGTAAGGAGCATACGCTAGCGCGATAGAAGGCGTATCAACATGCCTTTATTTTTTCTTGGTAGAGAACTCGTGTTCACGGTGAACAATGCGCAGGTGTTACATCGCCCACCGTGAAATGACTCGTGAAAGCCCGTCCGCTATGACACCTTTGATCATCAAGCTTGGCTGGCAAACGCATAGATAAAAGTACCGTTTTTTATCGCATCAATCACGCGGGCCGATAAATAGCTAGGTAACGCTGGGCAGCCCCAACTTCGACCGAGTTGGCCACTTTGTTTGATCACGTTCGGATGGGCATAATCGGCACCGTGAATAACAATCGCTCTTTCACGTGCATTGTCATTTAACCCCTTTGACAAACCATCGAGGCGTAATGAATAGCCATGTTTGCCATGGTAGGTTTCAGCCGCGCGATAGACCCCCAATGATGTTTTTAGCGAGTTGATTCTGTTAGAAAACTGCTTTGCATATAAAGCGCCGCTATTTTTGCCATGAGAGACATAAGAGCGAAATTGCACTTGGCGTTTTTTCACGTTGATCACCCAAAACCGCTTTTCTGACGACGGTTTTCCGTAATCAATCAGTGTCATCACCGGCTTGCTACTTGGGTTGTGTTTAAAATGGCGATACGCATCAGAAAAGGCTTGGTACGACACTTCCCCAGCGAGATTGAGTGATTGATATAATCCACTGACCTCATCTTTAAAGCTCGCCCAAACCGAGGTTGGCATGCTTAGCGCCAATACATACAAAACTACCCGATACCAAGGGGACACACCTGCTTGTTTCATTTTTTGCTCCTTTCTTGCCACGGCAACACGAACCACCGAGCTGTTTGTTGTTCGTATTGACAAAAACAAAAACCGTGCCATGTGACACGGTTTTGATTATCTATTGATATTTATATAAATTATTTCACGTCGACGCTTTGCCCGTCTTCATCTAATCCGTAGCGGCATAAGCTTGCCGCATTTAAACCGCCGCAATGGCGTTTTTGATCCGCTTATCCGAGACGGGGTAAGGCGTGCCGAGTTGTTGCGCAAAGTAGCTCACGCGTAGCTCTTCAATCATCCAACGAATCGCTTTCACCTCATCAGGCACAGGCTTGCCTTTAGGCAGCTTGTTCAGCAACGCCTTGTACTCATTCATCACGGATTCAATTTTGAGCATGTGATTGCGATCGCGGGTAGGATCCACGGGGAGCTTTTCCAATCGACGCTCGATCGCTTTCAAATAGCGCAGAATATCGGGTAAGCGTTGCCAGCCTGATTCGGTAGCAAAGCCTTTGTAGATAAGCCCTTCTAGTTGGGCTTTGATATCCGACATCGCAAAAGCCATGGAAAGATCCACTTTGCCTTTCAGCTTTTTGTTGATGGTAAAGGCATAGGTCAGTATTTGCTCGACCTGTTGAGCAATGTCCACCACGGTATCGCCTAGCTCAGCACGCACCGTCTCTTTAAGGGCTTCGAATGCCTGCGCTTCCCACGTTAATCCGCCGTGTTGTTCAATGAGCTTATCCACGCCACAGGCGATGCAGTCATCTATCAAATCCAAAACACGGCCATAAGGGTTAAAATACAGACCAAGTTTCGACTTATTAGGCAAATGCGCATGCAGATATTTAATTGGCGATGGCACATTGAGCAAGACCAATCGACGCTGCCCCGCTTGCATGGCTTTCTGTTGCTGGTGTTCCGTTTCGAAAAGACGAATGGCAACACTGTCTTTTTCATCCACTAAGGCAGGATAGGCTTTGACTTCAAAGCCATGCTTTTTCTGCTGATAACGCTGAGGCAATGCCCCAAAGCTCCATTGGGTGAGCCCTTGCTGCTCAATGTCATCATCTGCCACATCCGATAAGGTCGCTTGTACTTTGTCTTTCAGAGAGACTTTAAGCGCATTTAAGTCTTCGCTTTCGGCCAATGTCCGATTCTTATCGTCGACTACACGGAACTGGATACGCAAATGCTCGGGGAGCTGACTGAAGTTCCAGCTGTCGCGCTCAATGGTGACACCGGACATCTGCTTTAGGGCTTTCTCCATGCTATCGAGCAAGGGCGCCTCCATCGGCGTCACCCGCTGTAAAATTGCATCGGCATAGTTTGGTGCCGGAACAAAGTTACGACGTAATGGTTTAGGCAAAGATTTAATCAGCGCGACAATTAGCTCGTGACGTAGCCCGGGGACGTGCCAATCAAAGCCTTCTTCTGACACCTGATTAAGGATCGGCAGTGGGATGTGCACCGTTACCCCATCATGGTCTTGGCCCGGTTCGAATTGGTAGCTCAGCTTGAGTTTCAAGTTGCCTTGATACCAAAAGTTAGGGTAATCCAGTTCTGTGACATGGCTGGCGTCCCCTTGCAATAGCATGGCTTTTTCAAAGTTGAGCAGGTCGGGATTGTCTTGACGTGCCTTTTTCCACCAGGTATCGAAGTGACGCCCACTGACCACACTGTGATCGAGGCGCTGATCGTAAAAGTCGAACAAGGTATCGTCGTCTGCCAAAATATCGCGCCGGCGAGATTTGAGCTCAAGCTCCTCCACTTCCGCCAACAGCTTTTGGTTTTGGCGGAAAAAGGCATGCTTGGTTTGCCAATCCCCCTCAACCAATGCCGAACGGATAAACAGCTCACGGCTAAGCACCGGATCGATGGCGCCATAATTGACTTTACGGCTCGCGACAATCGGGATCCCGTATAGCGTGACCTTCTCACTGGCCATGACAGCCGCTTGCTTGCGTGACCAATGTGGCTCACTGTAGCTGCGCTTAATCAAATGCTGCGCCAGTGGCTCCACCCATTCAGGTTGGATTCGCGCGACAATTCGTCCCCAGAGTTTCGAGGTTTCAACCAGTTCGGCAACCATCACCCATTTAGGCTGCTTTTTGAAAAGACCAGATCCCGGGAAAATATGGAACCGTGTATTTCGTGCGCCTTGGTATTCATTCTTTTCTTGGTCTTTCAGGCCAATGTGACTTAATAGCCCAGCGAGCAGAGCCATGTGAATCGCCTGATAACTGGCAGGCTCTTGATTGAATTGCGCATTCTGCTCTTTCATCACTTGGGTGATTTGATAGTGAACGTCTTGCCACTCTCGCACCCGCAAATAATTGAGATACTCTTTTTTGCACTGTTTACGGAACTGGTTATTCGATAGCGCTTTTTGCTGCTCTTTGACGTAATCCCAAAGGTTTACATAGGCTAAAAAGTCCGATTCTTTATCGGCAAAACGACGATGCTTTTCATCAGCTTGTTGCTGCTTATCAGCCGGACGCTCACGCGGATCTTGGATAGCTAAGGCCGCGGCAATCACCATCACCTCATTTAATGCACCATGCTTGGGCGCCTCAATCACCATGCGTGCCAAACGCGGGTCAATCGGCAGTTTGGCCAAGGTTTTACCCATCGCGGTCAGCTTACGTTTATCAGTGGCTTGGCCGGGCTTGATCGCCCCCAGCTCTTCGAGCAAACGGACACCATCTTTGATGTGACGGCTATCAGGCGGCTGAACGAACGGAAAGGCTTGAATATCACCGAGCCCTAATGCCGTCATTTGCAGGATCACTGAGGCCAGATTAGTCCGCAGAATTTCTGGGTCGGTAAATTCAGGACGGCCTAAAAAGTCCTCTTCGCTATACAGGCGCACACAAATGCCTTCCGACACACGGCCACAGCGTCCTTTACGCTGATTAGCACTGGCCTGTGAAATCGGCTCAATTGGCAGTCGCTGCACCTTGGTCCGGTAGCTATAGCGAGAAATCCGCGCCGTACCAGGGTCAATCACATACTTAATACCCGGAACGGTTAGCGAGGTCTCGGCGACATTGGTGGCCAGTACAATCCGGCGTCCCGAGTGAGATTGGAATACACGATTTTGCTCGCCTGCAGAAAGCCGCGCGTATAAGGGTAAAATTTCGGTGTCGCGCAGTTGACGACGCTGAAGGTAATCGGCGGTGTCGCGAATTTCACGCTCACCGTTCATAAAGATTAGGATATCCCCCGGCCCTTCAAGGCACAGCTCATCGACCGCATCGCTGATCGCTTCCAGCTGGTCACGATCGCTATCGTCCTCTTCCACCAATGGACGGTAGCGCACTTCCACCGGATAAGTACGGCCAGACACCTCTATCATAGGCGCATTATTGAAGTGCTTGGAAAAGCGCTCAGGATCGATGGTCGCCGAGGTAATGATGACTTTGAGATCAGGACGCTTGGGCAACAACTCGCGCAAATAGCCGAGAATAAAGTCGATATTTAGACTGCGCTCGTGGGCTTCATCGATAATGATGCAATCGTACTGATTCAGATACCGATCGTGCTGGATTTCGGCCAGCAAGATCCCGTCCGTCATCAGTTTGACTTGCGTCGCCTCTGAGACTTTGTCGTTGAAGCGCACTTTATAGCCCACGCTGCTGCCTAACTCGACGTCAAGCTCTTCGGCAATCCGTGAGGCGACCGAGCGCGCAGCCAAGCGACGTGGCTGAGTGTGACCAATCGTACCGGCGACGCCTAGCCCAAGCTCCATACAGATTTTGGGCAGCTGAGTGGTTTTACCTGAGCCGGTTTCACCCGCAATGATCACGACTTGGTTGTTCGCAATTGCCTCGGCAATGTCATCTTTCTTCTGACTAACTGGCAGTTCTTCTGGATAGCGAACGGTTGGCGTACTGGCTTGTCGCGATAACAAACGCTGCATACTCTGCGCCATTTCAGCGGCAATTTGATCGTACACCGCCTGTTTGGCGTCGTCTTTTTTGATTTTTTGCGCGCCATGGATGCGCTTTTTAAAACGAAAACGGTCTTGCAGCATACAATCGTTTAGCGCTGCAAACAGTGTCTCTGGCGTGTTGTGATGACGTGAACTCAAGGCGATTCCTGCTTACTGCTTAATCTTTTAAGGCGTTTATCAGTGTCACAGCCGATAAATAAGGTTGATTGGTGTCGCATCCTATCACAAAGTAAAAAGAATCAAAGCCGCGCCAGCCACGCGCTCACCACCAACGTGGCGGCGATAAAGTAAACGCGTTGGCCGTTCGTCGCGTATAAACGCTTAACGACAGCCAATAAACCCCGCAGTTTGGGAGAGCAGCCATGCTAAAACAGCTTTTTAGAAAACTCGAATCCGCCCTCGCCGCTGACGCGACGCAACACAGTGACGCTGGGCTGTCGCTGCATCAAGCGATGGCAGGCTTATTGAGTGAGGTGGCGATGGCCGATCACGACATTGATGAGCGGGAGTTTGTGACCAAGCGCGATCGCATTTGCCAATTGCTGAGTCTCGAGCCACCGCACGCAGATACACTGTTGGCAGAGGCACAAGCTCACAGTAAACAAGCGACGTCACTTTATGAATACACGGACAAGCTGCGTGATTTAGACCCACAAGCACGGATTGAACTGATTGAAGCCATGTGGTCGGTAGCGTATGCCGATGAAAATATCGACCCGCTCGAAGAAGCGGTGATCCGTAAAACCGCCGAGCTGCTTTATGTCGATCATGCCGAGTTTATTCGTGCCAAGCTTAATGTGATTGAAAGCGATGACAGCGAAAGCTAGGTCAAAACGTTGGAAGTCATGCCGAGGACGCGCGCATGATCACTGGGCCATTGGCGGTAGAGACTTGCTCGAGTGGCGTGTCATACACATGTGAGAGCAGCACATCTGTTAGCACCTTTTTTGGTGCACCTTTTGATACAACCCCACCTTGTTTAAGCACAACCACAGTATCCGCATGCTCAAGGGTGCGGTTTAGGTCATGGTTAGCCATGACCACCGCAATCCCCTGCTCTCGGGCTAGGGCGCTAATTTGCTGATAAACCACTTCCTGTTGCGCCACGTCTAAGCCGGTTGACGGCTCATCAAGCAACAGCAGACACGCGTGCGGATTTAATGCTTTAGAGACTTGCAAAAAAGCGCCTGCTAAACGAACACGTTGCCACTCGCCGCCTGATAAACTGTCTATTCTTCGGTGGAGCTTGTCGCCAATGGCTAATCGAGAGACCACTTCAGCCACTGCTTTATCGCGCGTGGCGCCAGCGGTTAACTGTAAGCTATCGAGCACCAGGTTTAGGTATTCAAACACAGCCATGACAAACGCAGGTCGCTGATGTTGCATCAAATAACCGCGTGACTGCGCCAAGTCATATCGCGTTTGGCCAGCGACAAGCTGCCCTTGCAACCAAACATCGCCTGAGTTGGGCTGCTCTAACCCAGATAAAAGCTGCAGAAGAGTACTCTTTCCACTGCCATTCGGGCCAATAAGGTGCACTACTTGACCAGCCTCTGCAGTCAAAGAAGTAGGCAGTAGCCGTGGTGGTAAAGTTAAATCTTTGGCGTGAAGAATCATCCGGCTCGTACCAACATCCAAATAAACAGCGGCGCACCAAGCACGCTAGTGACTACCCCGACGGGGAGCTCCGCAGAAGCGATAAGTAACCGACCAATGGTATCGGCGCTCACCAAGAGTAATGCCCCCGCCAGCGCGGACATGGGCAGGAGCATCCGATTACGGCTGCCGAGCCACAAACGTAAATAGTGGGGAACAATTAAGCCAATAAAGCCAATCACGCCAGACACAGCAACGGATAATCCGACCAAAACACTGATCAGCACAATCAGTTGCCAACGCAATCGGTGAGTATCCAACCCCAACTGCTGTGCTTGAGCCTCTCCCAGCATGAGCTGATCAAGCTTATGCCCATACCGCCACAAGATGGCAAGACAAGGTAGGGTTAACGCCAGCAGCCCAACGTGCTGTAACCGCATGCCAGACAACGAGCCCATTAGCCAAACCATCAATTGGCGCAAATTAAAGTCGGTACTAAAGTAAAACGCCAGGGTGACCCCTGCCCCTGCCAAAATACTGAGTGCGACACCAACCAGTAAAATACGCGAGGTAGCGAGGGCGCGACGCGCTAAAAGCACCAAGATCAAGGTAAATAAACTGGCTCCTAACATGGCAGCGACAGCCATGCTACCACTTGAGGCCCAAGCCGGTGCAAGTAACAACAGCAATACCACCGCGATGCTTGCGCCACCGGATATCCCCAACACCCCGGGCTCGGCTAATGGGTTACCTAGCAGCACTTGTAAGCTTGCCCCGGCCATCGCCAATGACGCGCCAATCATTACACTGGCGAGTACGCGAGGAAGGCGAAGTTGTATCAGCAACTGCTGTTCAAGCGAAGAGTCTGGGGCGAACGGGTTAATCCACAACTCACCCACACTAAGGGCAAACCCGCTTACCAGTAGCAATAAAGTTGAAAAAGTAAGCAACGCGCGCCGCCAACGGCCTTGTTGGCGGGCGGTTAATTCTGACACTCGCATGCGTTGTCCATTAAACCAATATTGTGACGCACTTTACCGACTGACAGCGGGCTTGAAAAGCGCTATACCGTTGCTTTTTGCGGTACATGCACATAGAGCGGTTGATTGGCATTGGGCTCAAAGGGTGTGGCGAGTAACCCAGCCCGATGACCAACATGGACATTGGCATTGGGAAAGATCACGACTTCCCTCTCACGCTCGGCATAGATTTCTTGTCCGTTGTCGGTCGCCAGTAATGCGCCCTTTTCGAATGGCGTGAAATTTTTAGCCGATGAAGGGAAGGTTAGCGCGAATTGTTCTGTGTGCTTGGTCAAGGTTCGGGTCACGCGGTAAAAGCGCATTGGCGACAATTCAGTCGGCAAGGTGGCGGCTTTTAGCAAGCCTCGTAGGGTGCGATCAAGCGGCTCGTACTCCCGCATTTCATTTTCAAAAAGAGGCGCCACACGGCCCATTTCTAAGGTGGCAGCCAGTGCATCATGATGATTGGCGCTATACCAGCTAAAGGTTGGTGATGGTGATTGAGACAGGACAGTGGCATCCATTTTAGCGTCATTGAGTAATGCGGCCAATGGGCGTACATCTTTCTCGGTCGGCGTGGTTGGGATCACGCCAAACATATAATGGTAGGACTCACGAATGGCACTGTGTAAGTCGAGGTGCCAACGAGTCATGTCGTCTGGCTGGGCGGCAAAGAAGTCGCTCACGGCTGTTTGCAATTGGTTAGCAAGATAGTGCTCTTCATTCTTTTCTTCATTCCAGCCACCAAATAGACGATTAAGGTTATCTTCAATAAAGCGAGTGTGCGCTTTAATCGCTTCGGCATGACCAATAATCAGTAATAGCGGCACATTGGGGATAAATTGCTCTGACAAGATATCGGCGAGTAGCTGATCAATAAGCTCGATGGGCGCGGTTTCGTCACCATGAATGCCTGATGACAATACGACGCAACGCGAAACCTTGGCGACGTCGGGCTGTATCGAAATAATACCGGGGACTCTGTGATTGAAGGTGAGCGAGCCCACTCGCCATGAGTCTGGGGTAAAAGCGTGAGGCGCAGTCAATGCGGCATCAATAAAGGCACCTGGGCGTGCTGTCAGCATAATGCTTCCTTTTATTACAACTAGACAACAAAACGTTACAGCGAGATAACCAATAAACCCAGGATTTTCCACTCACAATGTGATCATGTATAGACAAATTAAAAAGCCGTGGCGCATCGGCACACGGCTTTCTACTGTGGTGTCGTCACCACTGTCGGGGGGTCGCAGCGTTATTTTTCAACGTCTGCGTTTTCAACTCGCGCTTTGAGTTTTTGACCAGGTCGAAACGTCACAACGCGTCGCGCGGTGATTGGAATATCTTCCCCTGTTTTCGGGTTTCGACCGGGACGTTCATTCTTGTCTCGCAAATCGAAGTTACCAAACCCTGATAACTTGACCTGTTCGCCACTCTCGAGTGCTTTTCGAACTTCTTCGAAAAACGCCTCGACTGTCTCCTTGGCGTCCCGTTTGCTAATCCCGATATTCTCAAACAGGTTCTCAGCCAAATCGGCCTTAGTGAGCGCCATAGGTTTTTCCCTCAAGAATTGTTGAACACATATGCAATACCGCAGTATCGACACCACCATTCTACACGTGGTCCACACGTCTTTAGCCCTTGTATTTTAGGGATATTTGAGGACCAGCTAAAAACAAGTGTATGCCAACTGGCTGATTTGCGCCAACTTTTTTACTTAAAAAAAGCTCGAACAATGTCCAAAAAATTGACCTTTCAAACCAATATGTTACCGGCTTCTTTCCTGCCCACCTCTACATGGAGCTACCAAGGTAATGGATATTAGGCTTTTTTATCAAAATCTGAACAGTTATTAATCAAATATAGTGAATTTATTTAGTTTTTCAAATGGATAGATGTTAGGTCATTTAGGCATAAAAAAAGCAGCGTTTCCGCTGCTTTTTTTGTGGGGTTTAGGTTAGTCACGCAAAGTAACGCCTAATTTCTCTGATAAATGGCTGACAACACCAGACACGGCATCACTGATATCGGCCTCTTCCAATGTACGCGCATCAGATTGCAAGGTCAGTGCGATCGCTAGGCTCTTCTTGCCCTCTTCCACACCTTTGCCGGTGTAAAGATCGAAAAGCTGTGCATCTTTAATCAATGGATTGCCGGTTTGCAAGCAGGCATCCACCACATCGCCAGAAGCAAGCGATTGATCAGCAATCACCGCAATATCACGGCGGTTGGCAGGGAATTTCGAGAGCCCTGCCGCTTCGGGAATAAAGCGTTCGTCAATGGCTTGCCACTCCAGCTCAAATACCACCGTTCGGCCATTTAAGCCAAACTCGCGCTCAAGCTCAGGGTGCAAGGTACCAATGTGACCCACAACGTTGCCGTCAAATTCGATCGCGGCAGTTTGACCTGGGTGCATGGCAGGATGAGACGCTGACACGAAGCGGAAGTCTTTCAACTTGCCGGTGAGTTCTAGTATCGCTTCTAGATCGCCTTTCAAGTCAAAAAAGTCAACAGTTGCGCTCGCCAGATCCCAATGCTCTTCACTACCAGGACCTGCAATCACCCCCGCAAGCATGCTCTCTTGGCGAATGCTCGATTGACGAACGGCGCCACCAACCTCACCTTCCGGAGTAAAGCGTAAACCAAATTCAAACAGTCGCACACGAGGCTGCTGACGCTTTTGGTTATAGGCAACCGTGTTTAAAAGCCCAGGAAGCAAGCTCAGGCGCATTGCGGACATATCCGCAGAAATTGGGCTTGGCAGGATCAGCGGCTCAACATCGGGAACAATCAGCGCTTGCTGCTTTGGTTCAACAAAGCTGTAGGTAATCGCCTCGTGGAAGCCGCGGTCAACCAGCAGATCTCGAACACGTTTAAGTGGCATTGCCGCTTCTTTATATTCGCGCATGGTCAGTGCCGCCTTCGGGGCACGAGTTGGAATGTTGTCGTAACCGTAGATACGACCGACTTCCTCAATCAAGTCTTGCTCAATAGCGATGTCAAAACGCCAGCTAGGTGCTGTCGCCTGCCAGCCCTTCTCCGTTTCTGTTACCGCACAACCTAGGCGAGATAGGATCGCCTCCACATCGCTGTTATCGATAGAATGACCCAATAGACCATCTAACTTCTCACGACGCAGCGTGACAGTGTCACGAGTCGGTAGTGTTTCTGCTGACTCAGCGGTAATAATCTCTCCCGCTTCACCACCACAAATCGCTAATAGCAGTTCAGTGGCCCGTTCCATTGCCGCCGCTTGTAACGCCGGATCGACACCTCGTTCAAAACGGTGGGAGGAATCTGTGTGCAAGCCGTAGCTACGTGCGCGGCCGCGGATCACGTCAGGGGCAAAAAACGCCGACTCGAGTAAGATATTTTGCGTGTCAGTGGTGACGCCAGAGTCTTGCCCGCCAAAGATCCCGGCCATCGCTAAGGCTTTGTTCTCATCGGCAATCACCAAGGTTTGTGCGTTAAGCGTTGCTTCGTTGCCATCGAGCAATGTGAGGGTTTCCCCCTCTTCTGCCATACGTACCACAATGCCTCCCTCAATCTTGCTAAGATCAAAGGCATGCATCGGCTGACCTTGCTCGAGCATCACATAGTTAGTGACATCTACCACAGGATCGATAGCGCGAATGCCACTGCGGCGCAGCTTTTCTTGCATCCATAGAGGGGTCTGGGCACTGAGATCCACATTTTTTACCACACGACCCAAGTAACGTGGGCACGCTTGTGGCGCATCAATACGCACAGATACCGTGTCTTCAATGCTGGCAGCGACCGGTGTGATGGTCGGCTCGGTGACATCAGCGCGGTTCAATACGCCGACTTCACGCGCCAAGCCACGTAGGCTCAAGCAATCAGCACGGTTAGGCGTTAAGTCAACATCGATGGTTACATCGTTTAGCGCGAGGTAATCACGGATATCTGTACCAATTGGCGCGTCGATAGGCAGTTCAATGATACCGTCTGATTCAACATCAATACCTAGCTCGGTATAGGAGCACAACATACCGAACGACGGTTGACCACGTAGCTTCGCTTTTTTAATTTTGAAGTCACCTGGTAGTACCGCACCAACCATTGCAACCGCGACTTTCAGACCTTGACGACAGTTAGGCGCGCCACAAACGATATCAAGCAATTCACCTTCGCCAACATTGATTTTGGTAACACGCAGTTTGTCTGCATCTGGGTGTTGGCCACACTCAACCACTTCACCCACAACTACACCGCTAAAGTCGCCAGCAACGGGTGCAATTTCATCGACTTCAAGGCCGGCCATGGTGATCTGATGGGCAAGCGCGTCGGTGTCGTTTGCTGGGTTTACCCACTCTCTCAACCAAGATTCACTGAATTTCATTATTATCTTGCCCCACTGATTACTTAAATTGTTTCAAAAAGCGCAGATCGTTCTCAAAGAACGCACGAAGATCATTCACGCCATAACGCAACATGGTCAGGCGCTCTACGCCAATACCAAAGGCAAAGCCTTGATATTCCTCTGGATCGATATTCACCGCACGTAGTACATTCGGGTGAACCATGCCGCAGCCTAAGATCTCCAGCCATTTCCCGCCTTTTCGGCGAACATCAACTTCAGCAGAGGGCTCAGTGAATGGGAAGTAGGAGGGACGGAAACGCACTTCAAGGTCTTCCTCGAAGAAGTTACGTAAAAAGTCGTTGAGGATCCCTTTGAGATCAGCAAAGGTGATGTCTTTATCAACCAACAGTCCTTCGACTTGATGGAACATCGGGGTGTGCGTTTGGTCGTAATCATTTCGGTAAACGCGGCCTGGCGCGATAATCCGGAACGGTGGTTTGCCCGCTTCCATGGTACGGATTTGCACACCTGATGTATGAGTACGCAGCATCAAATCAGGGTTGAAGAAGAAGGTATCATGGTCGGTTCGCGCTGGGTGATCAGGCGCAATGTTCAATGCATCAAAGTTGTGAAAGCCGTCTTCAACTTCTGGTCCGGAAGCAACAGAGAAACCCAACTCACCGAAAAATTGCTCAATACGCTCAATGGTGCGGGTCACTGGATGCAAGCCACCATTTTCGATGCGACGGCCCGGTAGGCTCACATCAATGGTTTCAGCTGCTAGCTTCGCTTCAAGCTCCGCCCGCTCTAGTGCCTGTTTACGCTCAGCAATCGCTTGTTGTACGGTTTGCTTGGCTTGGTTAATTGTTTGACCCGCTTCACGGCGCTCTTCCGGTGGCAGTTTGCCCAACGCTTGTAGTTGCGCGGTTAGCTCGCCTTTCTTTCCTAGGAATTTAACCCGGACTTCATCCAATGCAGCCACAGAAGCGGCACTGGTCACCGCACTGGTTGCATTCGCAAGAATTTCTTCTAATTGTTGCATTGTTTCCTCGTCGACCCGTTGGGCAGTCCAAATCAGGTAGGTGCGTGACAATACCTGCTGACATCATGATTTCACCCATTGTCTGAGCAAACTGACAGAGTCGTCTCAATAATACGCCTCAATGCCAATTGACTGAGAGAACAGGTAATAAATTGACCTTACATACTAATTAATGCCACGACTAATGCCAAACGCTAAACAGCATTTACGCTATTTTTCCTTGTCATCCGGTCTCGAGTGGCGTCATTTTGGTGGTAGATTGGTCATTCAGGGCGTCAATCCGGTAAAAATCGAGCATATTGGCGCTGATTAAATCACTCGCTAAGCATTGTTTGATATTCTAGCGTCTATATTGCCGAACAAGCTTGTGTGACAACAACCCAGTTGGTCAGCGCGCGCGTTTCCTCAATCACTTGTTTACCGAATACTTGGAGCCAGTATGCATGACACCAGTCGTCCTTTACGTGTGTTTGTTTCGACGTCCACCCACCCTTGGTTCAATCTCGCTGTGGAAGACACCATATTTCGTACCATGTCGGCACAGCAGAACGTCCTGTTCCTCTGGCGTAATGACAATACGGTAGTCATTGGACGCGGCCAGAACCCATGGCGCGAGTGTAATACGCGCAAAATGGAACAAGATGCTGTGGTGTTAGCGAGAAGGCAAAGCGGCGGGGGCGCAGTGTTTCATGATTTGGGCAACACCAATTTTACCTTTATGGCAGGTAAGCCGGGTTATGATAAGTCAGTATCAACGCAAATTGTACTCGATGCCCTGAAAACGCTCGGGATCAGTGCCTCAGCCAGTGGCCGAAATGATCTCACTATGGATACGCCCGACGGCCCGAGAAAAGTATCGGGCTCTGCCTACAAAGAAGCTAAAGATCGCGGCTTTCACCATGGTACGCTCTTGATTAATGCCAACTTGTCGCGACTGGGTGACTACCTCAACCCTGACCCTAAAAAGCTACAAGCCAAGGGGATTTCATCTGTCCGAGCCCGCGTGGCCAATATTGCTGACTTTGTCCCGGACATTGATCACCAACGCGTCTGTGAAGCGATTAAGTCTGCCTTTTTCCGCCATTACGGTCATACCACTGAGATTGAGTATATTTCTCCCGACGCTAAGCCCGATGTCGAGGGGTTTGACGCGATTTATGAAAAACAGTGCAGTTGGGCGTGGAATTTCGGTAACAGCCCGCAGTTCATGCATACCTTTGATGAGCGTTTTGAGTGGGGCGGCGTTGAGCTGCACTTGGATGTGAAACATGGAGAAATCATCGATTGCCAGTTATTCACTGATAGTTTAACGCCAGGACCGCTAGAAACCCTGGCCAATCAATTGGTCGGACAAGCCTACCACCCTGAAAAACTTTACCACTTTGTGATGAGCTGGGCTGATGCAGACCAAAGTCATCAAGTTATGTACGAAGATATTGCCCTGTGGTTACGTCAAGCCATCGCCTGATCGCTGAACACGGCTAGAGTGACCTCTATCACATAATCCCCTCTCCTTTGATCCCACGCAAAGACGCAAACGCCTGTCACGTCACTATAGGTGACAGGCACTGCCTGGTTATATATCCCACACATAATAGACTAACTATTATTATCCACGTTAATTTGACTTGAATAATAGTTTTTAATTTTGGTAAAAAACCATTACGCTAGTTTTACATATTTTGTTACAAAATACAGGAGGCCATTTTACAAAGGCGTTAACGCCAACATCCTGCACCCGGCTAATCCCATGCAGACCCAACAATCATTCAACGAATAATTAGATAGTTATGGAAAACCAAAAAACAATACTTGGTCACCCTCGGGGACTGTTTTTACTCTTCGGCACGGAACTATGGGAGCGCTTTTCCTACTACGCCATGCGTGCCATCCTCGTCCTTTATTTGACCGATCAAACCATCAACGGTGGTTTAGGCTGGTCAACCAAAGACGCACTCGAACTTTATGGCTACTACACTGGCCTCGTCTATATCACGCCACTGATTGGTGGCTGGATTGCCGATAACTTTATTGGCCAACGTCGCGCTGTCGTTGTCGGTGGTGCACTGATGGCAATTGGACAATTCACCTTAGCTTTCCCTGCTCAACAATACGGTTTAGACATTGTTAATACGTTATACGCCGGCCTCGCGTTGCTCATCACGGGTTGTGGCCTGCTAAAACCCAACATTTCGACGATGGTTGGTGACCTTTATGATGAAGGCGATCATCGTCGTGATGGTGCGTTTACCATTTTTTATATGGGCATAAACATTGGCTCATTGTTAGCAGGCTTCGTCTCTGGCTCTGTGACCAGCGCTTACGGCTGGCAATATGGCTTCTTTGCCGCCGGTGTGGGGATGGTGATTAGCCTCGTGATCCAGCTAACCATGGCCAATTCTTGGTTAGGTGAAATAGGCCGAGTCCCAGCCGCACAGCAAGCGCGAGACGCCAATCATTCCAAGACCAATGCCCCACTGACTAAGCAAGAAATCGATCGCCTTAAAGTCATCTTATTGATGGGTTTATTCGTGATTATTTTCTGGGCCGGCTTTGAACAAGCTGGTGGCTTGATGAATATTTATACTCAAGAGTATACGGATCGTATGGTTGGCGGGTTTGAGATACCAGCAGCTTGGTTCCAATCACTTAACCCTTTTTTCATCATTGTTTGTGCCCCTATTGCAGCCTCATTATGGGTTCGTTTGGGACCTAAAGAGCCAAGCTCGCCCGTGAAATTCGCGATGGCTTTATTTATGTTGGCACTGGGGTTTGTGTGCATGATTGGCGCAGTGTTAGAGCAAGGTGGCGATACCACAGTGAAAACGTCGATGTTTTGGTTGGTGGGCGCGTTCTTCTTCCACACACTAGGCGAACTTTGCCTCTCACCTATCGGTTTATCCTTGGTTACTAAGCTCGCGCCGCTACGCTTGGCCTCACTGATGATGGGGGCCTGGTTCGGCTTTAACGCGATTGCCAACTATGTGGCGGGTATCATTGGCTCGCATGTAGGTGATTATGGCGCTTTGGCCATCTTCGGTGGTATTGCAGCGACAGCCGCAGTTTCAGGTGTGATTTTGTTGGCACTATCCGGCACGCTGATTCGTTGGATGCACGGCGCTGAGTCTGGTGCCACACCAAGTGAAGAAATCGAACAACAGCAAGTACAAGTGGCGTAATCCCCCCACTTCAACAATGAAAAAGAGGCCGTTTGGCCTCTTTTTTGGTTGCGCTGACTTTTATCAAGTCTTGCTTAAATCCAGCTTTCCGCTGAATACAGTCACTGCTTGGCCTTGTAGCAACACATGATCGTTGGTAAGCGTCATCTTGATCTGCCCACCGCGCGCGGACGCTTGATAACCGATAAGCTGCCTTTTACTCAACGCTTGTGACCAATACACTGCCAGCGCGCAATGCGCGGATCCTGTCATTGGGTCTTCATTTACCCCCACCCAAGGGGCGAAGTAGCGAGAGACAATATCGACCGTATTATCAGAGCTTGCCGCAGTCACCACCACGCCACGTCCGGGCGACGTATTTAGCGCCACAAAATCAGGAGACAGCGCTTTTACATCGTCTTCAGAATCAACCACCAATAACTCTTTTTCGCCAAAACAGTAACTCGCGCGGATAACAGAGCCATGTAGACCTAAAGCTTCTAGCCGCGATGGGTTTGGCGTTACTTCTGCAAGCTCAGGAACAGGAAATGCCATCGCTATCCCCTCGCGTTTTACCGTCACCTCAAGAGGTCCAGACTGCGTATAAAAAGTGACATTGTCACCCATTTTGACATCACCACGCTCAGCCAAAACATGTGCTGTGGCGAGTGTGCCATGACCGCAGAGTGCGACTTCTACTGTCGGTGTAAACCAGCGTAAGGACATGGTATCTAAGGCCAGAAATGCCGTTTCAGAGACCGCCATTTCCTCGGCAATAGCCAACATGGTTGCTTCATCCAACATGGACGCCGAAATGCACACCCCTGCCGGATTTCCCTGAAACAATGACGCGCTAAAGGCATCAACCTGATAGATATCGACAATCATCATTTTGCTCCAAGCCGACGACGCAGTGAACGGTACATTTCCACCATAAAGCTCGTAAAGCCAACGGTAGGATCGTGTTGAATGTAATCCTCGATTGCATTGAGATTAATCTGACGGAATTTTTCAATCGCAGTCTCTGCACAATCAGCAACAATCACATCTCCTTCGATGATCAATCCCTGCTCTAACAATGCTTCTTTTTCAGCAAGATAGCTGGGGGATTCCTTGATCAAGTAAGTAAACTGGTCACAGTTGTTAGGCTGACAAAAAAAGACGTATTGGTTCATTGTGTGCCCTTAATTTCATTTTGAAGCACTATATCATGATGATAGGAACAGGAAGGAAGTACTAGCGCACATTTTTATACGCATAAAGTGCGATTATATAGACATGCTGGGATAACAAAAAAGGAGAGCCGAAGCTCTCCTTTCTCAGCAATTCTTTACTGTAAAAAATTACAGTGAAGCTTTCGCTTTTTCTACCAGCACAGAGAATGCTGCTTTGTCATATACCGCGATATCGGCAAGGATCTTACGATCGATTTCGATGGATGCCTTTTTAAGACCGTTAATCAGACGGCTGTATGACATACCGTTTTGGCGAGCCGCAGCGTTGATACGTGCGATCCACAGTTGACGGAATTGGCGTTTCTTCTGGCGACGGTCACGGTAAGCATATTGACCAGCTTTCGTTACCGCCTGAAAAGCTACGCGGTATACGCGTGAACGCGCACCATAGTAGCCTTTCGCTTGCTTCATTACACTCTTGTGACGTGCACGAGCTTGTACACCACGTTTTACGCGAGCCATTGTCTCTCTCCTAAACTAAATAATAAAACTAAAAACTTATGCGTATGGCAGCATGCGAGCTACTTGCGCGTTTTCGCACGCAGGAAGAACCGCATTTGGTCGAAGCTGACGCTTGTTCTTAGTAGTACGTTTAGTCAGGATATGACGCTTGGTTGCACGCTTGTACTTGAAGCCACCAGCTGTTTTCTTGAAACGCTTAGCAGCACCTTTGTTGGATTTCATCTTAGACATGATGAATAACTCCGCATTGTGTTAATAACATAGCAATTTGGCGAACAAAGCGGCTGCACCCAACGGGCGCAGCCGCATGTTACTTGGAAGCCAGAATTACTTCTTCTTTGGGGCCAGAACCATGATCATCTGACGGCCTTCGATGCGTGAAGGGAAGCTTTCTACTGAAGCAATTTCAGCAGTATCTTCTTTCAAGCGGTTCAGCACATCAACACCGATGCTTTGGTGCGCCATTTCGCGACCGCGGAATCGGATAGTGACCTTGACCTTGTTGCCCTCTTCAATGAAGCGAACCAGGTTGCGTAGTTTTACCTGATAGTCGCCTACATCTGTGCCAGGACGGAATTTAACTTCCTTAACCTGAATAGTCTTTTGTTTTTTCTTCTGCTCTTTCGCAGCTTTACTCTTCTCGTAAAGGAATTTGCCGTAATCCATGATACGACAAACCGGCGGCTCAGCGTTCGGACTGATCTCTACCAAGTCAAGAGTCGCCTCTTCTGCTTTGGCGAGTGCTTCATCAAATGGGACAATACCCACTTGTTCACCGTCGGCGTCAGTCAGACGGACTTCCTTAACACCACGAATTTCGTTGTTTAGACGATGAGCGTTCTTCTTTGCCGGGGCTTTTCTTGCGCCTTTAATACCTTATTCCTCCACAATATTGAGTGTTCGATCTTGCACTTCTTGCTGCAACTGCGCTAAGAAGTCATCAATCTTAATTTTACCCAAATCTTTACCTTTACGGGTCCGTATAGCGACTTCGCCAGCTTCCATTTCCTGGTCACCACAAACCAACATATACGGAACACGCTTCAAAGTGTGTTCGCGGATTTTAAAGCCAATCTTCTCGTTTCTCAAGTCCGCAGAGGCTCTAAATCCAGCTTTTTGCAGTTTTTTCGCAATCTCTTGCGCGTAATCTGCTTGTTTATCGGTGATATTCATCACAACCGCTTGTTGTGGTGATAACCACGCAGGGAAGTGTCCCGCGTATTCTTCGATAAGAATCCCGATGAAACGTTCCAACGAGCCCAGAATAGCGCGGTGAATCATCACCGGCGTATGGCGTTCGTTGTCTTCCCCTACGTACGTTGCGCTCAAGCGCTCAGGCAACGCGAAATCAAGTTGTACTGTACCACACTGCCACGCACGATCGAGACAATCATGTAGCGTAAACTCAATCTTAGGTCCGTAGAATGCACCTTCACCCTCTTGAATTTCAAATGGAATATCCATTGCCGTTAGGGCTTCATTCAAGGCTTGCTCGGCTTTATCCCACATTTCGTCAGAGCCGACACGTGTTTCTGGACGGGTAGAGAGCTTGACTTCAATGTTGTTAAAGCCAAAGGTCTGATATGTCTCATAGACCATCTCGATACACGCACTGACTTCCTGCTGCACCTGTTCTGGAGTACAGAAAATGTGTGCATCGTCTTGGGTAAAGCCACGAACACGCATCAAACCATGCAATGCACCTGAGGGTTCATTACGGTGACAGCTACCAAATTCCGCCATACGCAACGGTAGGTCACGGTACGACTTAAGGCCTTGGTTAAAGATCTGCACATGCCCAGGACAGTTCATCGGCTTAAGGGCGTATTCACGGTTCTCTGAATTGGTGGTGAACATGTAGTCCGCATACTTATCCCAGTGGCCCGAGCGTTCCCAAAGCACGCGGTCCATGATAAGCGGCCCTTTCACCTCCTGATAATCATACTCAGTCAGCTTGTCGCGGATAAACTGCTCAAGTTCACGGAAAATGGTCCAACCGTTATGGTGCCAAAATACCATCCCAGGCGCTTCTTGCTGCATATGGTACAGATCAAGCTGCTTACCCAGCTTACGATGATCACGCTTCGCGGCTTC
This sequence comes from Salinivibrio sharmensis, assembly GCF_001995985.1. GTDB lineage: Bacteria > Pseudomonadota > Gammaproteobacteria > Enterobacterales > Vibrionaceae > Salinivibrio > Salinivibrio sharmensis. Next base: position 129,956 of record NZ_MUFC01000008.1, read on the forward strand.
TTCGAGACGCACTAGGTGTGCTTTGAGCTGTTTTTTATCCGCAAATGCTGTGCCGTAGATACGCTGTAGCATTTTGTTGTCACTATTACCACGCCAGTACGCGCCAGCCACATTCAGGACTTTGAAGTTCTGACAAAAGCTCATATTGGGCACGTGTGGGCCACGACACATATCAACGTATTCTTCGTGGTGGTACAAGCCCGGACGGTCGTCACGTGATACATTCTCATCCAAGATTTCCATCTTGTATGATTCACCACGCGCTTCAAACGTGTCGCGTGCCTCTTGCCAGCTGACGTTTTTCTTAACCACTTGATATTTGGTTTTCGCCAACTCTTTCATGCGCTTTTCAATCGCATCCAGATCGTCCTGGGTGAGCGAGCGATCCATGTCTATGTCGTAGTAGAAACCGTTGTCGATGGTTGGGCCAATCGCCATCTTAGTGTCAGGGAAAAGCTGCTTAATCGCATGACCTAAAAGATGCGCACATGAGTGGCGAATGATTTCTAACCCGTCTTCGTCTTTCGCAGTGATGATTTCCAGTTGCGCGTCTTGCTCGATAAGATCACACGCGTCAACACGCTCACCGTTTACCCGACCGGCAATGCAAGCTTTGGCAAGGCCTGGGCCAATATCATTGGCAACATCATACGTTGAAACAGGGTGGTCAAAAGAACGCTGACTGCCGTCAGGGAGAGTAATTAGAGGCATTGATAACAATCCTTCTCAGTGGTGCCACACACCAAGTGGCACATGAAGTGTATTTTGGCGATTAGTAAGTAACCGCACAGTGCGAGTAGAATGACGATTATGAAGATCCCGCATTTGTGATGCAAGTCATCCCAACAATAATTTCTGCGCGAGAATCAGCGTGATAAACAATCAAGTTTTCTATCATTCACTTGATTTTACGCCAGACTTCATCAATCCTGATTTGTATACACAATTTTGACAAGGAAACCGTATGGCCAACGCGCCTCGTTATCAACAAATCAAAGCCTACATTGAAGAAAAAATTGAGACACGGGTTTGGCCGGTCGGTACGCGTATCCCCACCGAATACGAGCTGTGCGATCTATTTAACGTTAGCCGGATGACGGTCAATAAGGCGGTTCGTGACTTGGTGACTGATGGGCTACTCGAACGCACGCCGCGGCTAGGCACCTTTGTCACTGAACCCAAAGCGGAATCACCGTTGATGGATATTCGCAATATTGCCGATGAAGTCACTGCACGCGGTCAGCACTATCACAGCGTCATCCATGCATTGAAACGCCTCTCTGCGCCCGTTGATGTGGCAATGCGCTTGGGTGTGATGTTAGGCACCGACGTCTATTACAGCGAAATTGTCCATTACGGTGACGGTATCCCCCTGCAGCTCGAGCAGCGCTGGGTGAACCCGGCGCTTGCGCCTGCCTATCTCGAGCAAGACTTCAACCAGACCACCCCCAATGAGTACCTGTCCTCAGTGTGCCCGGTTAACACCATTGAACACAGTGTCGAAGCGATTAATCCATCAGCGGTAGTCAAAGAAGCATTGACGATGAAGTCTGATGAGCCCTGCCTTTTACTTCACCGCCGCACCTGGAGTCAGCAAACATTAGTCAGTGCCGCATTACTCTACCACCCTGGTTCACGTTATAAACTCACGTCACGCACAGACAGATAGCCTAGCGCTCTCGTTAGGCGATGCTTGTTGGATGAATACCTCTCAGCGCTAAATCAAGGTTTACAACAATTGCGTCAATCCGGTCGCTATGATGAACGGGTTTCAGACTTTAAAGTGGGCCTTTATGATTAAGGCTCGTCCTCCCCTTCTACGTTAAACCTCTCTCTTCTCGCCGAAAAACGATCGAGTTGATCACAAAACCTTTACACTTTCTCTTGTGTTTGCTCTCTTATTTGTCTATACATTTGTATAGACATTTATGGAATAGCAAGGTATTCACCATGAAAAAGGTCTTTACCGAGGCAAACGTCATCAGTATGGCGAGCACGATGAGTGAAGCGTCAGGCTATCAATGCCAGCCTGGCTCTGCGATCGCCGTCGAGAACGGAAAAATCGTTGCGCTAGGGGAGCAAGCCAAGCAGCTTGATTGGCCTAAGCAGTCGTTAAATGGTGCCCTAGTGACACCAGGGCTTATCGATAGTCACACACACTTGGTATTTGCCGGCAATCGTGCCAGTGAATTTGAGCAGCGCCTTAACGGGGTGCCTTACCAAACCATCGCTGAGCAAGGCGGTGGGATCTTGTCCACCGTCAACGCCACTCGCACAGCCAGCGAGGACGAGCTACTTAGACTCGCGCTGCCCCGCGCTGACGCACTCATGCGAGATGGTGTAACAACCATCGAAATAAAATCAGGCTATGGCCTCACCTTTGAGGACGAGCTAAAAATGCTGCGCGTCGCACGCGCCATTGAGCAGCACTTGCCGGTTAACGTCTCCACCACCTTGTTAGCCGCACATGCACTGCCACCTGAATATCAACATGATGCTGATCATTACATTGACTTTGTTTGTCATACGCTAATCCCTGCCGCGGCAGAACAACAACTGGCCGATGCGGTAGACGTTTTTTGTGAGAAAATAGCCTTTAGTGTCGACCAAGCAGAAAAAGTCTATGCCGCAGCTAATGCGCATGGATTAAAGATTAAAGCTCACACCGAACAGCTAAGCGATCTCGGTGGCAGTGTGGCAGCCGCAAAAGCAGGCGCCTTGTCGGTGGATCATATTGAATACCTATCAGAAGCCGACGCTCAGCTATTGGCTGAGTTCGGCACGGTTGCGACCTTGCTCCCTGGCGCGTTTTACTTTCTGCGTGAAACTCAACACCCTCCGATTCAAGCATTGCGTGACGACCAAGTACCCATGGCACTCGCGACGGACTTTAACCCAGGAACGTCACCCTTTGCCTCGTTAACCCTGATGATGAACATGGCCTCGACCTTTTTTAGATTGACGCCTAAAGAGAACCTCTATGGTGTCACCCGCCATGCTGCACAAGCCATGGGGCTAGAGAGCAAAGGCCAAATCGCTGTCGGATTTGATGCGGATTTGGCTGTTTGGCATTGCCAGTCCCCAGCTGAGCTTAGTTACATGGTAGGCACTGCGCCACTCGCCGGACGCATCGTTGGCGGAACATGGTACGACAACCAGGGGATCCGCGGATGAAACACTTACCGACTGATATGACGCTTTGGCAAGGGCGCGTTGACCCAGAGGACGGCGAGCGCGGACTACGCTTGCACCAAATGGTGACCTCGTACACCCCTTCGTGTGAACAAGGCGGTGTGGTGATCTACGGTTTTGCTTGCGATGAAGGCGTCGCTCGAAACAAAGGTCGTCAAGGCGCGGCCCTGGCACCGGATACTATTCGGCATGCATTGGCGAACTTTGCCTGGCACAACGCCCCTGCCCTCTATGATGGTGGCAATATCGCCTGTGATGACACCGACCTTGTCCTAGCACAACAAGAGCTAAGTCAACACATTCACCAAACACTATCACAGCATAATGTTCTGGTGCTGGGGGGCGGACATGAAACCGCGTGGGCCAGCTTTCAAGGCTTAGCTGGCTACCTGTCACGCCATGCTTCACCCTTGCAGACACCCAAGATCGGTATCATTAATTTTGATGCGCACTTTGACTTGCGCACACCCCAAGGGCTCAGCAAAGCCGGCAGCTCAGGCACACCCTTCGCGCAAATCGCCCAGCTTTGTCAGCAAAAAGGCTGGCCATTTCATTATGCCTGCTTAGGCGTAAGCCGAACCAGCAACACCCAGGCGCTATTTGATAAAGCCGAGCAACTTGGATGCTGGGTAGAAGAAGATACTGAGATGCATGTGGCGGCTATCCCCGCGCTGCAGGCGAAACTGAGCAAATTTATCCAAGGATGTGATTACTTATACCTGACGCTTGATATGGATGTTTTTCCCGCCAGTGTCGCGCCGGGTGTGAGCGCACCAGCGACAATCGGTGTCCCAGTGCAGGTCATTGAACCACTGATTCAGTTTATTTTTGATGAAGCCGACCGGCAACGCGTTCGTGTTCCCGTGTTCGACATCACTGAAGTTAATCCCAACTACGACCGCGACCAGCAAACCAGTCGATTAGCGGCTCGCATGGCTTGGACCATGCTACACGCTACGTCGCACCACATTGATTCACAAGGAGAGTAACCATGACGGATCCACGTTTTGATTCACGCACGGTTAAAGCCCCAACTGGGCCAGAGCTTAATACTAAAAGCTGGCTGACCGAAGCCCCCCTTCGCATGCTAATGAATAACCTACATCCCGACGTGGCCGAACACCCTAATGGCTTAGTTGTCTACGGTGGGATTGGACGTGCTGCTCGCAATTGGCAATGTTTCGACAAGATTGTCGAAGTACTTAAACGCCTCGATGACGATCAAACCTTGCTGGTTCAGTCAGGTAAGCCTGTTGGCGTGTTCCCGACCCACAAAGATGCGCCCCGTGTGCTTATTGCCAACTCAAACTTGGTACCGCATTGGGCCAACTGGGAACATTTCAATGAGCTGGATAAGCAAGGCTTGATGATGTATGGCCAAATGACCGCAGGGAGCTGGATTTATATCGGCTCGCAGGGCATTGTTCAAGGCACTTACGAAACCTTCGTTGCCGTTGCTAAGAAGCATTTCGATGGTGAAGCCAAGGGGCGTTGGATCTTGACCGGTGGTCTGGGTGGCATGGGTGGCGCACAGCCGCTAGCAGCCACCATGGCTGGCTTTTCAATGATTGCGGTTGAGTGTGATGAAAGCCGAATCGATTATCGCCTACGCACCGGCTATGTCGATCGCAAAGCAACGTCACTCGATGAAGCGCTTGGGATGATTGAAGACGCCAAGCAGTCTGGTAAGCCCGTTTCCATTGGGTTACTGGCCAATGCGGCTGATATTTTCCCAGAGCTGGTGAAGCGCAATATCACCCCGGACGTGGTCACCGACCAAACCTCAGCCCACGACCCTCTCAATGGTTACTTGCCACAGGGCTGGACCATGGAGCAAGCCGCCGCTCAGCGCAAAGAAAACGAAGCAGAGGTCGTGAAAGCCGCGAAAGCATCAATGGCCGTACAAGTAAAAGCAATGCTTGATTTGCAAACGCGCGGTGCAGCGACCTTGGATTACGGCAACAACATTCGCCAGATGGCCCTCGAAGTAGGGGTCGACAATGCCTTTGATTTCCCAGGATTTGTCCCTGCCTACATTCGTCCGTTATTCTGCCAAGGAATTGGCCCGTTCCGCTGGGCGGCTCTGTCTGGCGATCCGGAAGATATCTATAAAACCGACCAAAAAGTCAAAGAGCTGATCCCGGATGATCCACACCTGCACAACTGGCTGGATATGGCCAAAGAGCGCATTCAGTTCCAAGGCTTACCAGCTCGTATTTGTTGGGTGGGTGTCAAAGACCGTGCCCGCTTGGCCCTTGCCTTTAACGAAATGGTGAAAAATGGCGAACTCAAAGCGCCCGTGGTGATTGGCCGTGACCACTTAGACTCAGGCTCAGTCGCGAGCCCGAACCGTGAAACCGAGGGCATGCTTGACGGCTCGGACGTGGTGTCTGATTGGCCATTACTCAACGCGATGTTAAACACAGCATCAGGAGCCACCTGGGTATCATTACACCATGGTGGCGGTGTTGGCATGGGCTTCTCGCAACACTCAGGCGTGGTGATTGTCTGTGACGGCACCGATGATGCCCACCAGCGTGTGGCACGTGTGCTACGAAACGACCCTGCCACAGGGGTGATGCGCCACGCCGATGCCGGCTACGACATTGCCATTGATTGTGCCAAAGAAGAACAACTCGATCTGCCGCTGTTGGACTTACCTAACCAACCGCTGCGCTAAGGAGAGCAAGATGTACACATTAACGCTACAACCTGGTGAGCTCACCCTGGACCAACTACGACAAGTCAGCCGAGAGCCCGTGCAACTGGCGTTTTCTGACGGTATTGAAGCCACCATGAAAACCAGCACGGACACTGTCACCAACGTCCTTGAACAAGGACGGGTGGTCTACGGCATCAATACGGGCTTTGGCTTATTGGCCAATACCCGCATTGAGCTTGACGATCTCGAAACGCTCCAGCGCTCGATTGTGCTGTCTCACGCGGCGGGGATCGGTGAGTTTATGGACGATGCTACCGTGCGCCTGATGATGGTGCTTAAAATTGCGAGCTTAGCGCGAGGCTATTCAGGGATCCGCTTTGAGGTCGTCAAAGCGCTGGCAGAGCTGGTCAACCGCGAGGTATATCCCTGCATTCCCAAAAAAGGCTCCGTGGGCGCTTCAGGCGACCTTGCACCTCTCGCGCATATGAGCACGGTATTACTGGGTGAAGGCCAAGCGCGTTATAAAGGCGAAGTGATTTCTGGTGAAGCCGCGTTAAAGATCGCCGGGTTATCGCCTATTACACTGGGGCCAAAAGAAGGGCTGGCGCTTCTTAATGGTACACAGGCGTCCACGGCCTTTGCCCTCGAGGGTCTGTTTGAGGCCGAAGATCTCTACGCCGCCGCCACGGTTTGTGGCGCATTGTCAGTGGAAGCGGCACTTGGTAGCCGACGCCCCTTCGATCCGCGCATTCACGCAGTACGCGGCCACCAAACCCAAATGGATGCCGCTGCCGCCTACCGCCATCTGTTGGATGAGTCCAGTGAAATTGGCGATAGCCACCAAAACTGTGAAAAAGTGCAAGACCCTTACTCTCTGCGCTGCCAGCCACAGGTGATGGGCGCTTGCTTGCAGCAAATTCGCCAAGCAGCCGACGTGCTTATCACTGAAGCCAATGCGGTATCCGATAACCCACTGGTGTTCCCAGAAGATGGCGACATCATTTCTGGGGGCAACTTCCACGCCGAACCCGTTGCCATGGCTGCAGACAACCTCGCATTAGCGATTGCAGAAATGGGTAGCTTGTCGGAACGTCGGATGGCGCTACTCATCGACACTAACCTCAGCAAGCTCCCGGCATTTTTGGTGAACAACGGTGGCGTTAACTCAGGGTTTATGATCGCACAGGTCACTGCTGCCGCGTTGGCCAGTGAAAATAAAACCCTGGCCCACCCGGCATCGATTGACAGCCTACCTACCTCAGCAAACCAAGAAGATCATGTCTCGATGGCGACCTTTGCTGCTCGCCGCCTACATGATATGAGCAGCAACACACGCGGTATTTTGGCCGTCGAACTGCTTTCAGCCAGTCAAGGCATTGACTTTCGTGCTCCCCATAAAAGCTCAGAGCGCTTGGAGCAAGCCAAAGCGGAACTACGCGGCGTCGTGCCGTTTTATGATAAAGACCGCTACTTTGCCCCTGATATTGAAAAGGCCAACGCACTGCTTAAAACCGGCACCTATAACCGCTTAATGCCAAACGGTATCTTGCCGAGCTTATCTTCCGTCTCGTAACCGCAGCAATAAGCACCAAATCTAACTGTTAAACGGCTCTTCGTGAGCCGTTTTTTATTCAAACTGTCGCCATAGCCACAGATATTAGGCGAAATCCTAGGCTACTATATAACCAGTTGCTGTTACTTCCCCCTTTATCTCGATGTAACGGAGTCGCTTATGTGGCATGCCCTGTCTGTACACCTATCCGAACAACTCGGGATCGATTTCCAAATCACCGAAAAACACGCTCTCAGTGGTGGCGACATCCATGATGCCTATTGCGTTAGCGATGGCGGTGATCAACGTTTTTTCGTCAAGGTGAACGAGCGTGCCCTACTCCCCGCCTTTGAAGCCGAAGCAGAAGGGTTGCGTCAACTCGCGATGAGCGGCCATATTCATGTACCTCAGGTGTATTTTGTCGGCCCCGTGAAAGACAGTGCTGTCTTGGTGCTCAACTACCTGCCCATCAAACCGATAGATGACACGCAGGCTTATTTGTTGGGGCAACACTTAGCGCGTCATCATCGCTGGGGGGAGCAAGCAGAGTACGGCTTCGATGACGATAATTTCATCGGCACCACGGAGCAGAGAAACTGTTGGCACCGCAAATGGTGTCGTTTTTTTGCTGAACAACGTATTGGTTGGCAATTGCAATTGGCGGCTGAGCGCTCGCTGCATTTTGGCGACATCGATACCATTACCGAAAATGTTAAAGCCCAACTTGTCGGCCACACGCCCAAGCCTTCCTTGCTTCACGGGGATCTTTGGTCGGGCAACATGGGGCTGTCGGTCAATGGCCCTGTGGTGTTTGACCCTGCCTGTTATTGGGGCGATCGAGAAACCGATATCGCCATGACAGAGCTCTTTGGCGGTTTTCCGTCAAGCTTTTACAACGGCTATCAAGCCGAGTGGCCGTTAGATGAGGGTTATCAAAATCGAAAAGACATTTACAACCTTTATCACGTGCTTAACCACGTCAACTTATTCGGCGGGCCATACCTCACACAAGCAGAACAATTGCTGACAAAACTCGCACTCACAGTGTAGGATGCGGAGCACACAAACTGAGAGCGAGGTTGGCGATGTTATCTGCCGCAATATTTGATATGGACGGCCTGTTGGTTGACTCAGAGCCGTTTTGGCAACGTGCACAAATTGACGTATTGAGCGAGCTGGGTGTTTCCATCAGTTTGCAAGACACACGTGATACCACAGGCGTTCGAATTGACGAGATAGTCAAATACTACGCACGCACTCAGCCTTGGCAGGGCCCCTCCAATGCCGACGTACAAGCACGGATCGTCGACCGTGTGGTGGAGTTAGTGAAAGACGAGAAGCCGATGATGCCGGGCGTTAAAGAAGCCTTAGCGATTTGCCATCAAGCTGGGCTAAAAGTCGGCTTAGCATCGTCATCGCCCCTTACACTTATTCATCCAACCCTCGATGCATTAGGACTCAGTGAGCAATTTGCCATTGTCGAGTCCGCCGGTGCGCTTAAACACGGTAAGCCTCATCCAGAGGTTTATCTTAACGCCGCCAACGCCTTGGGTGTGGAGCCCGAGCATTGTGTCGCCTTTGAAGATTCATTTACCGGCCTGCTTGCCGCCAAAGCGGCCTCAATGAAGACCATTGTTGTACCCGCCGCTCACGAGTGGGAAGATCCCCGTTTTGTGATTGCCGACCAAAAGCTTGCGAGCCTTCGCGCATTTAGCGCAGATAATCTTGAGTCGCTCTAGCCGTCTACATCATGATAGCAACATAAATGGCATTCACCGGCATTGAGGTGGTATGCCATTTGTCGCGACGCAAAGCCCAGTTTGTCGATCATATTCTCCCCTACATTTATCCCGTTACCATCCTCATCTATACTGATCTTAAGGAAAGAGAATCAAGTGAGAGGTGCATAACCATGGATGATATTACTGACCGGATCGTAAATTGCCCACACTGTGGTCATCGCTTTGATATCACATTAGATTTAAGTGGCGGCAACCAAGAGTTTTATGAAGATTGTCCAAACTGTTGCAATGCCATTCATTACGATATGCAGATTGATGAATCTCATCGAACCATTAACCTGTTTATTGATGCGGATGATGAGCAAATCTTCTAACCGTTAAGCTCACTCCCACTGCTTACCTGCCCTAATAGGTTTGCATCATCGCGGGTGCGAAATAGATGCCGGCTGCGCTTTATTTCGTCTTCCCCTAGCACGTATAATTGCGCGCGATTCCATTCCCCTTCCGTTCAATCACAAATTGTTGAGGCCGACGTGCAGCAATACCATGATGAAGCAAGAGCCATTATTCGGCTCAGTGTGCCTGTTTTTATTGCCCAAATAGCGCAAACCTCAATGGGGTTTGTCGATACCGTAATGGCAGGTGGCTACAGTGCCACCGATATGGCTGCCGTGGCGGTTGCCTCAAGCATATGGATGCCCGCCATTTTGTTTGGCATCGGCTTGTTAATGGCGATGGTCCCGGTCATTGCCCAGCTCAACGGGGCTGGCAAAGAAAACCAGATCCCCTTTCAATTTCATCAGGGGGTGCATATGGCACTGCTTTTAAGCGTGCCAATTGGGCTCATCTTATATAAAGCCGGTTATATTATTGATTTAATGGATGTCGAAGCGGCGCTCACAGTAAAAACCATTGGTTACTTGCATGCGGTGATTTGGGCAGTGCCGGCCTTTTTGCTCTTTCAGGCGATTCGCAACCTGTGCGAAGGGATGTCTTTGACCGTCCCGGCAATGGTAATAGGCTTTATCGGCCTAGCCGCCAACGTGCCGCTTAACTGGATGTTCGTCTACGGTAAGCTAGGGGCGCCGGAACTAGGCGGCGTCGGATGTGGGGTCGCCACAGCGCTGGTGTACTGGCTAATGGCGGGACTGATGGCAGTGTATATCGTGATCAGCAAAAAGCTCAGTGGCCTGCACCTATTCGCCACACTTTATTCGCCGATCATCAAAGAGCAAATTCGCTTGTTTAAACTCGGCTTCCCCGTGGCGGCGTCACTCTTCTTCGAGGTGACGCTGTTTGCAGCCATTGCTATTTTAATCGCTCCACTTGGGCCGATCACCGTGGCCGCGCACCAAGTGGCGATCAACTTCTCCACCATGATCTTTATGTTGCCGATGAGCCTTGGCGTGGCGGTCAGCATTCGTGTCGGCCACCTATTGGGCAAACGCACCACCGAAGGCGCGGCCAATTCCGCTAAGATCGGGATTTGGCTGGGTGTCAGCACCGCCGTAGTGACCGCCTTACTCACCGTCTGGCTACGTGACCCAATTATCGCGCTGTATTCTGACAATCCCGACGTCGCCACACTGGCATCATCATTGATGTTATTAGCCGCTGTCTATCAGATCACCGATGCGATTCAAGTGGTCGCCGCCGGTGCTCTACGAGGCTACAAAGACATGCGCGCCATTTTCCAACGCACCCTGGTCGCCTATTGGGGGCTAGGTTTACCGCTCGGTTATGTGCTTGGCATGACAGACTGGCTAGTACCGGCCATGGGCGCGCACGGTTTTTGGATTGGCATTATTATCGGTCTATCCAGTGCCGCTGTGTTGTTGGGCCTACGTTTACGCTGGATGCGTCAGCAGTCCCCCGAGTTCCAACTGGCCATGGCAGAGCGGTAGGCAAGTGCCACAGGCGCGCCTCCGCGCTTAAACTAACATTACACAGAACGATCGCGGGTTGGATCGCTCGCGTAACATCAGGAAGTGAGTATAGAAAAGCAAAGGACAAGGGCCAAATCATGCGCCGATTACAAACCGCAATACTCGTGATATCGTTAGCAGGATTAGCTGGATGCCAATCAGACGATCCGGCCAAAGATATGATGGCCGACTATTACCAACGACTTGGCAATGTGTTGGATGCGCCAACCCCCGATTTCACCTCCCCCGAGCTGCCGACATTGCCACGTAAACGTGACCTTGTTCAGCCGCTTGATGAACTGCGAATGGGCGTGCTCGATGCCTATGAACTTCGCCAGTGTGGCTTGTTCAACCTTATTGCAGAGCGTAATTCATCCTTAGGTAAAGTCGCCGATCGCTTTCGGCAGCTCGACTATGAGCTCCATTTTATCGAGACTGCTGAGCAATGTTTACCGCAGGTAAAGGATCCGAGCATTCAAGCTGAACTGGAAAAGGCGCTCGCGCTCAAACGCCAGCAGCGCGATAAAGTTATTTGGAATACCTTGATTGATAGTGATGCTTGGCGCGCACAGCTCAGCTTACCGGCCTTTACGCTTCCCATCGAGCTTCCTGCACACAGCAATGCGGTCAACACCATTGAGCAATTTAGCCAATTAATACCTTCAACCCAAGCGCCTTCCGAGCCTGTTACGGCCTGGCAAGAAAGCATCGAAAAGCAGCCAATTTTAGGCGATTTGTTTGTGAGCTTGAGTTATCACACCGCGTGGCTGAACCAAACCAGTGAACTGATTGCCAACCATCAACAGAAAGTGCGTTGCGGCGGTAACTTTGATACCACCCGTTTAAAACGCCTGCAGACTGTCTTTTATAAGTTTTACGTGGGTGATGTGCAGCCGTATCTTGCTCGGGTAGATGGGCTTTATCGCGATCTTGCCCCGGCTCTTTCGCGACTTGCGACATTAAACACGCCTGACGCATTTAACGACTACAAAAACGCCTACTGGAAGGGAGACGCTTATCAGGCCTACAAAGCGGCAATTAAGCATCATGCCAATGTCTGGCAGCAATTGTTCCAACGTTGCGAGGTCAAGCTAGGGCAATAACGCCCAAAAATCAGCGAGTCACCATTAAAACACTCACTAACGCATGGCAGGTAGTGAAAACATCGCCATATTGACGATCAAATCGCCAAACAGTCGTTTCTACGCAAAAATATAGGCTTAAGCGCTTGCGTGACACAGATGAACTCGCTACTATTCATCCCGCTTTCAAGCACTGTGCGTCCGTAGCTCAGCTGGTTAGAGTACCGCCTTGACATGGCGGGGGTCGGTGGTTCGAGTCCACTCGGACGCACCACTTTGCTTGAAACGAAAAATTATGCGTCTGTAACTCAGTTGGTTAGAGTGTCACCTTGACATGGTGGAAGTCGGTGGTTCGAGTCCACTCAGACGCACCACATTTTGAAATTCGCGTCCGTAGCTCAGTTGGTTAGAGTACCGCCTTGACATGGCGGGGGTCGGCAGTTCGAGTCTGCCCGGACGCACCATTTCCAGAGAGCCTGCTGTTTAGCAGGCTTTTTTGTTTTCCGCGAATACAGCTACCTGTTCTTTAAAGCAAGATAGGCTCACGCCACGTCAGTAAACGATGCCACCAGTATCATGAAATAAAGCGAGGCAGGCACAAATACCCGCCCCATTGATTCATGCTTGTTCGTTTTACGCTACGGCGCTATCCGCTGCTAACACAAACTTTTCAATCGCTTTGGCCACACCGTGCTCATCATTGCTCTCGGTAATGTAATCCGCGATTTGCTTGGTTGCTTCCATCGCATTCGCCATCGCAATGCCAAGGCCCGCGTATTCCAACATCGCGTGATCGTTTTCAGCATCGCCCATGCAAATCACTTCACCGGGTTGAATACCTAGATGCGCTGCAATGGCGGCCACCCCCGCCCCTTTATTGCTCGCAGGATTTAAAAACTCGAGGAAGAAAGGCGCACTTTGCACTACCGTAAATTCCTCCCGTAGCGCGGATGGTAACGCACTGATCACTTCGTTTAACTTGCTTGGCTCTGCCACCATCAACACTTTGATAATCGGATGATCATCGCTTAGGGTCTCGAAATCCATCACGGTAATATCTAGGCCGTTGATCTTGCCCTCAATCTCGGTATACGGATTCTGTGCTGGTGTAATCAAACCATGCTCAGTACTAAACGCGTGCACGGAGGCACCCAGAGCCTCAGCGTGCCGAGCCAGCGCTTTCGCGGCTTTGCCGTCTAGCCCTTTTTGCAAGATCACCTCATCGGTCCCCACGTTTTTCACCATCGAGCCATTGTAATAAAGCACAAAGTCTTGATCCGACCCGATTCCCAATTCATCTAGCTTAGGCTGCATGCCCTCAAGCGGCCGACCGGACGCCAATACCACAGCCACACCTTTCTCACGCGCGCGGGCAATGGCTTGCTTATTCTCAGCAGATATTGCTTTCTCGCTGTTTAACAAGGTGCCGTCCATATCTAGGGCGATTAATTTGTACATCGTTTACTCACTTCAACATCAAAATAAAATCAGAAACTGTCCCAGAACCGCAAAATAAATGCCATGCCTACAACAACATATCGTCTTCAATCGCAATAAAACGATCGACACTGTTCACCAAGGAATTAGCCGTTAGGGAAGGCACACCAAGCACCACCGCTTCAGTGTGATAGCGCAAGCGGATTTTGTTCATCAGCAAATCAAAATCTCCGTCGCCGGATAACAGCACCACGGTATCAACCTCGGGCGCGGTTTCCATCACATCAATGGCAATCCCTACATCCCAATCGCCTTTGGTACTGCCATCGGCGCGTTGAATATAAGGTTTGAGCTTGACGGTAAAGCCAATGTGGCGCAGGGCATCTTGAAATTTGATTTGCTGATCGTCATCGCGGCGAATGGCGTAGGCATACGCGATTACCACCTCCCCCATATCATTGAGGGTTTGCCACAACTGGCGATAGTTAAATTGACGCCCGTAGGCTTGGCGTGTGGTGTAGTAGATATTTTGAACGTCGACAAAAACCGCGATTTTTTTCAAGTCAGGCTCACAGTCGGTGGGAGAATTGAAGTCAGAGAGGATACCACATCACGCAACCGTGAAGATAATGTCAGCGTGGCCGCATCTAGCACAAACAAAAAAGCCGCTGATAACAGCGGCTCTCGCGAGAGTTAGTATCATTAACTCAACCCAACAATATTACCCTCACCATCGAGGTCAAGGTTCATAAACGCTGGTTTTTCCGGTAGACCGGGCATGGTCATCACGTTGCCGCATAAGGCATAGACAAATCCGGCACCCGCGCATAATTTCAACTCGCGGATCGGTACATCAAAGCCTTTGGGAGCGCCTTTTATCGCACCATCGGTTGAAATAGACAGTGGCGTTTTCGCCAAACAGACCGCCAAACCGTCATACCCTTGTGCTTTAAATTGTTGCAGTTGCTGTTTCGCGGTCTCACTTAACGTCACGCTTCCCGCGCCATAACCGACTTCCGCAACCGCCATTAGTTTTTCTTCCAAGCTTTGATGAGCACGATACAAGGGCGAGAATGATGCATCGGTTTCGCATTGCGCGACCACTTGCTCCGCCAGTTCACGCGTACCCTCGCCACCTTGGGCAAAGCCTTCACTGATCGCTACCCGCACCTTGTTGGGCAGCGCTTCAATCATCGCCTTGAGTGTCGCAAGCTCAGCATCACTGTCTTGTGGAAAGCGATTAATCGCCACCACCGCCGGCACACCATATTGAGTCACATTATTGATATGCCATTTGAGGTTTTCAAACCCAGCGACTAATGCCTCATTGTCATCCGCAAAAAGTGCGTCGGGCATAGGCTGACCCGGCTGTAAATTATAGTGACCCGAATTGGCTTTAAGGCCGCGCAATGTCGCCACAATCACCGCACAGTCTGGTGCTTTACCGGATGCTTGCGCTTTGATGTTGCAGGCTTTTTCAAACCCCATGTCCGAGCCAAAGCCACCTTCGGTGACGGTATAATCACCTAGCTTAAGCGCAATGTTATCGGCGATAATCGACGAATTACCATGGGCAATATTGGCAAACGGACCGGCGTGAATCAGTGTCGGCACACCTTCTAGGGTTTGCATCAAGGTGGGTTCAATCGCTTCTTTCATACTGACCGCCATCGCGCCAGCTACTTGTAAATCTTCGGTGGTGATCGGCTCACCGGTATGGCTATAAGCCAACACTATGCGGCCGATGCGCTGACGCAGATCGCGAAGATCGCTCGCCAACGCCAGAATCGCCATTAGCTCAGAGGCGGCCGAGATATCAAATCCGCCCTCGCGCTCGTAGCCGTTGATGGTTTTGCCCGGCTCGTTTTTACCTACAGTTACCATACGCAAGGCGCGATCGTTGTGATCCATCACCCGCTTCCACACCACGCGATTTGGGTCAATTTTTAACGCTTTTAAGCCACTACGCGCCTCAAAATCATCGTAGCCTAGACGTTGCTCGTGATAAATTCGCGCATCAATGGCCGCAGCAGCCAAGTTGTGCGCCGCGGTCACCGCATGAATATCTCCCGTCAGGTGGAGGTTTAACTCCTCCATCGGAGCCACTTGCGAATAACCGCCCCCTGCCGCGCCGCCTTTCACACCAAATACGGGCCCCATCGAAGGCTGACGAATACACGCCGTCACAGAATGATTCAGCTTCGCCAAGCCTTGCGCCAAACCAATGGTGGTGACGGTTTTGCCTTCACCCAAGGGCGTGGGAGTGATGGCGGTGACCAGGACTAACTTTCCCGTTCGCTTCGGCGCAAGACGCTTTAAACAATCGAGAGAGATTTTGGCTTTATAGCTACCTTGCGTTTTAAACTCTGAGTCAAGGAGGCCAGCTTGCTTGGCAATGATGGAAATGGGGGCGAGTGTGGTGTTACGGCAGATCTCGACATCAGACAGCATTAAATCCTCTCAATAGCGCACAAGACAATTAAGCAAACGTTTGCGTGAGCATGATACCGCTAAAATAACCATTGTAAAGCGAAAGGACGCTTACGGTAAGCGTCCTTTTAACGTTTTTATCCTGTCACGCACCTACGCGCGCTTTGGAGTGAGTTAAGCGTTATTTACGCGACTTTAAATTGCCCGACCAAGGTATCGAGATCTTGGCCGAGCGAACTAAGTTCTTCCGCCGCGTGTGACGACGTCTCGCTCGCGTTTAGTAAGCTGGCGACAATGTCGCGTATTGATATTAGGTTACGGTGAATATCTTCCGTCACAGTGGTTTGCTCTGATGCTGCACTGGCAATTTGCGAGGTCATATCGTTTACTTGCGAGAACGCCGCACTCACCGAGGTGATTCGCTCGCCAATTTCTGATGAGATCGTTGCCATGTTTTGGCACTCTTGATCACTGTCGGCTATGGTTTTGACCGCACTATCCACATGCACATGCAGGCCATCGAGCATGTCACGGATCTCATGAGTGCTGGTTTGGGTGCGACTGGCCAAGGTGCGCACTTCATCAGCCACTACCGCAAAGCCTCTCCCCTGCTCACCCGCTCGGGCCGCTTCAATCGCCGCGTTTAGCGCCAGCAGATTAGTTTGCTCGGCAATTTCACCAATCACAGACAGTACCGAGGTGATCTTGTCCGACTGGGCTTTAAGCTGGTCCACCTGCCCGCTCGACTCACCCATTTTCGCGACCAAACGTTCAACCGACGAGATAGATTCATGCACTTGGGTTTGTGCATTCTGGGCGTCTTGGGTGGCAGACGTAGCGGCATCAGCAACCTGAGTAGTGTTCTGTGCCACTTCCTGCGCAGCAGAGCTCATTTCTGTTACCGCGGTCACCACTTGCTCGGTCTCGTTATCATGGGTTTGTAGTTTTTGCGCTACCGCAGATGTTTGCTGAGCCATATCACTGGCGGTGCTGTTTACTTGGGCCGTCACTTGCGCCACGCGCTGAATGGTCTGCTGCAGCTTCTCAACAAAACGATTAAACGCATGACCAAGTTGGGCAATTTCATCATGCCCGTGCACATGCAAGCGCTGGGTGAGATCGCCCTCGCCACTGGCGATATCATTAAGCTTATCGAGCATGTTTTTCACCGGCTCGCCAATACGCTGCGCAAACCAACTCACTAATAAGCCGGTAATCACTATCGTACCTAGCCCAAGCAAGGTTAAACGGAAAATTTGCGCATCCAGGGTTTGCTCTGCGTCGGTGCGATAGGCTACGACCTCTTGCTCAATGTCATCGGTGTAGGCACCTGTGCCTAACAGCCATTGACCGTTATTCACCATTACCGCATAGCCGATTTTATCAATCAGCTGGTCGGTGCCAGGCTTTTCGAACATAAAATTGAAAAAGCCATCACCCCGCTGTGCGGCATCGAGCAATCCTTTTATCACCTTATTCCCTTTCGGATCGGTAAAATCAATCAGGTTTTTCCCTTCAAGCGCAGGCTTAACAGGGTGAAACACATTGATCCCCTGTTTGTTGTAGATAAAAAAGTAACCCGCGTCACCAAACTGCACATCAGTAAGCGCCGTTTTCAGCGCCGCCAGACGTGCCTCACTGGTACCGGGATTGATGCGTTCTACAATGTTCTCGGCCACCTGAGTCACTTCTTCGAGTTGTTTTTTACGCTCGTTGACTAATTTTTCCCGAAACGTGGCAATGCTCTCTTCTATTAGTGTCCGCTCGTTATGTGCCGTGATCGCACTCAAAATCAATATCGAGGCAATAAGCGGCACAATGGCAAGCAGCAGTATTTTTGTTTTAAACATCAGCTTCATTAGCATTTACCCTACAGACTAATTTTGTAAGCAAATGCTACTACTTAGCTAGACAGTCAAAAATATAAACCGCTGTTTTCTTTGATCTAAACGCAATTGAGTCACCGAAGCTGTGACAAGGGTTGGAATGTCATGTAAATGGAAAGGCTTTTGTCATATCGTGGTGTGGATTTGGCTCGCTCCCATGCGGGAGCGTGGGAACAAGTTTAATATTCGCGATCTCAACTTGGAACGCAGTGATGTTTACTGTTTACTCATTCACGCGAAAGATCGATCATTGCTTGAACTTCGGCCGCTCGATTATATAGGCATACAACGCGATCAGTGAGAAGATTATTAACGCGAACTCCCCTTACGTGTTCCAAGAGGCATGAGCACCTACCGCTGCCGCCAATACAACAAGGATTAATAACGATCGATCCTTTAATCGGCGCATGATTATTGATTCCTTAGCAAGTTGTGGCTGTTTAGTTGACGTAAAGCATCATCCGCAGCCCAATAAAGCGAAACCAAGCCCTTTTTAGTTCTTCACCACTGCATGGTGAGCTATAGTGATTTATGGTGTATAAGCAAAAAAAATGCGGTGTAACTTGTTGATTGTTGTCACCAGATATACAACCAACAAGGAGTACACCGCATGGACAACCATCGTAACGTTACTGAGCTTCATAAACCAGCCAACCCTCTCAATGAGCTGCTGAAACAAGGCGCGCAGCAGTTGTTGGCTCAAGCCATAAAAGCGGAAGTCCAAGCCTTGCTAGAGCAGTTTGCATCGCTTCAAACTGACGAAAAGCAAGCCGTGGTTCGAAGTGGGCATTTGCCTGTGCGCACACTGCAGACTGGTCTTGGTGACATCACTGTTAAAGTACCCACAGTGCGTGGCAAAACGCGGAGCGGGATTAAGTTCAATAGTAAGCTAGTGCCGCCCTCTCTTAAGCGGACCAAGAACATTGAAGAACTCATTCCCTAGCTCTTTTTACGGGGGATTTCAACAGGCGATATGCAGCCTACCCTGGAATCTCTTCTGGGCAAGCCAGGGGATTGTCAGTAAATAGTGTTTCCCGCCTCAAGCAACAATGGGAAGCGGAATACGACCAGTGGCGTAAAAGAGACCTGAGTAAACGACGGTATGCCTATATCTGGGCCGATGGCGTTTACAGCAAAATACGTATGGATGACAAGCTTTGCCTGCTGGTTATTATTGGTGTCGACGACACTGGCCGCAAGGAAGTGTTGAACAAACTTCCTAAGTCTGTTCAGCCAAGGATGAAAGAGTCGCTTCACGATATCTGGATGGCGGAAACGCGCAAGGACGCTTGCTTGTAAAGCCTTTGGATCGAGTCAATTTTCGTGACGGAGAGGTTGAGAACCAACGAGACGAAGAGTTGTGGGAGCCGGAAAACCACGCTCTCAATGGCCTGCAAACTAATGAGAGCTGCCGAGGTAAATAGGCGAAGACTGAGAGGACGTTATCAAAGGGGTAAAATTCCGAGATAGTGTTCACGAGCTTGAGGGAGATCAGCAGGGCACAGCTTTGGATGCCATACACCAGATTTGACCATAGCTCTGGCACTTACCTGTACAGTCGATTAACTCATCAGAGTTAATAATAAGTTGATTACTTTTCATTCTTTTTTTGACATAGCTCACGAAATTATATAAAATTAGGCATCTCTTAAGAGATCAAAGATTAAACAAATAGTTAGCGGTGAAAAAATGAACTCAGCACTTTTATCGATTTTGAAAGGTCAAGATAACCTAAAGTTAGGAAAAGTGTTAACGCCTTCAATAGCTAATATCACAATGTGTATCCCCACATTGGCTGCTATTGGACTGTTAAGTCTTATCTCTTTCTCGTAACTGCTTATACGACTAAAGAAGACCTTATCCTGCTACCGCTCATTTTAGATGAGCGGTAGTTTTATGAGAGCTATTTAGCCCGCGCATTTGTGGCCATCAGAGTATCGCCATTTCTTCTTAGCCATTTTTACTTTATGGTTTGTTGAAAGCTCGCAAGTAATCAAGTCAAATGATTCCGTTGGTAATACAAACTCTTGTTGAGCGGCAATAGACTGAATTTCCCATTCGTTGAGTTGTTTGGTACGTTTCACTACCCCATACACAGCTTCGTTACAGTGCTTAAATGCTGCATCTGGATACCAACCTTTTAGTAACCCTGCAGTAAAGACCGATGAAATTAGATCGCCAACTCCGACTAAATCTCTATCGAAATTGATTTGAGGCCTTTGCGCCAAATAGCATTGATTACCATAAGCAAGTAACATGGAAAACTTTTCGCTGGATACGCAATGAAGGTGTTTCACGAGTACAAATTTAGGTCCCATAGTCAGAGCTTTTTTACATGCTTTAACGGCATCCTCCAAGCTGTCAATTTCCCCCCCCACAAATTGTGCTAACTCAAATTGATTAGGTACGATAACGTCAGCCATTGGCATCAATTGGGTCAATAATACGTCTGCAACGCCTGGAGCAACAATACAACCTTTTTTTGGCGATCCCATAACAGGATCACAAACGTACAATGCGCCAAGATTAGCCTGCTTCGTTTGCTTTACTGCATCGACAACAGCATGGCACTGAGCGGGGCTACCTAGATAACCCGTGATGAGAGCACGACATTGCTTAAGCACATCTATATCTTTCAAGCCTTTGATAATATTTGTAATGTGTTCAGGTTGAAAAACATTACCTTTCCAACCCTGAGGATACTGGGTATGGTTGGAAAACTGAACCGTGTGAATTGGCCAAACTTCTAATCCCATTCTTTGCATAGGAAATACCGCACTACTGTTTCCGGCATGGCCAAAGGCAACATGCGACTGAATAGAAAGTACACCTTGCATATTTACTTCCTCACAAAAAAAGTACAACAAACAAGGTCGTTGACATGCTTGTTGTACTCTATACTTTAACGAATTACTGGTCAGCTTAGTTGTGAATCTTATCTATTAGCGATCACTTCAATTTCAACTTTTGCGTCCATAGGCAGACGTGCCACTTCGACGCATGAACGCGCAGGAAAAGGTGCTTCGTGACTCTCAAAAAACTCCCCGTACTTTTCATTTACTACAGGAAAATCATTAAGGTCTTTGACGAACACTGTCGTTTTAACGATATTTTTTGCTGTTAATCCAGCTGATTTTAGAATTTCCAATGCGTTATTAAGTGATTGCAAGGTTTGGGCATCGACGTTTTCAGGCATTGTATTGGTTTCTGGGTTAATAGGAAGTTGACCAGAGGTAATCACCATTTCTCCTAAATTTACGCCTTGAACGTAAGGGCCGATCGCAAGTGGTGCTTTTGAAGTGTTTATAATATCTTTCATATTTTTTTCTCTAAATCAGTTAGTAAATATTTTCAATCAGTATCTTATTATCCAAGAATAGGTAATAAGTTAAACATTGACATGAAGTGAAAAGTGGCTGTTAATACGCCAAATATAATTAATACGCCTATCATGATATTGCCGCCTGGCGCGACAAACCCTTCCTTTCCACCCTCTTTAAGACGTGATTTACGTGCTAAAAAAGCAGGGATAAGGCACGCCCAAACTGTAGCCGCAGCACCTGCGTAGCCAATTGCTATGACAAAACCGAAAGGAAATAGTAGTGACATTAAGAGGGGTGGAAAAAAGGTGGCTAGCCAGGTTTTAGTGCGACCTTTTTTGCTATCTTCGAAATTAAATAAGTCAGATAAGAAGTCAAAAACACCTAGTCCTACACCGATAAAAGAGGACAAAATAGCAGCCATAGAGAAGGCATTGATGGCATTAGCAACCTTATCTGAGTTAATCGCAGAACCCAGTGCAGCGAGCAATGCTTCTACATTACCACCTTGTTCTATTACTGGCCCAAACTCACTACGAGGAAGGTTACCATATATACTGACTATCCATAAGAAGTAAAGAGTAAGGGCTATAGCTGTACCACCTAATATTGCTTTCTTTGCACGATTTTCACAGCCGTAATAACAGCGCATGCTTGCTACTGAATGATGATACCCAAATGACGTTAGTGCCACAGGAAACATAGCCATAGCATAAGGCGCATAGTTAGACTCTTCGTTTATTTTGTTAAAAAGCACTGATGCATCAATGTTTATTGCTAGCCCTGATACGCCAAACATAAAGCTTAATGCCATAAATGCAATCAATATCACTGATATTCGATCTACTGCTCTAGTCGAGTGCCAAACGAAAAGGGAAAAAATAAAAACAAATATAATCGATGACACTTTATTGTTTACGCCTATAACATCTTCTATTATTAGCCCTGAAGAGGTGATATAGGCGTAGAGTAATATGCCACCAACAAAGTACACCGCTATATTATTAATGACATTTACTTTATTTCCTAGAACATCTTTAGTTACGGTGTTGAATGAAACCTTTAAATCGTAAAATTTAAAAGACTCTAATAGCATCCAGCCAGATAAAGTCATCATCATCATAGTGAAAGAAATAGCTATGAGAGACCAAACAGTCCAGGCACCTGCTCCTGCACTTGGTAAACCTAGCATTCCTGCGCCGACACAGACACTAGYAATAATACAAGCGCCGCCAATTATAGATGGATTTTTTTTCATAATGTTTCTCGCAGAATTTTTACACGTCGTGAATTTTTACTTCTTTTTCTTATGTAGTTAGTACTTACAAAAGCATATAGAGAATCAAATGATTTTTTATATACTCTTGATGCCAAATGTAGTGGTAATTTGCGCACCTTCGTCCAAAATGAAGGTGCGCATTAACTTTGTTTATACTTCTTTTAGTCGAGCAGTGAAGTGACGAAGCACTGGTGGTTCATAAGTAAAATCTAGCCCTTTTACGTTTTGAGCGTTATCTTTTACTTTTTCAAAAGCTTCAATAACGAAATCCATATGTGTTTGTGTATAAGTCGCACGTGGAATTGTCAAACGAAGCAATTCTGCTGGGCATTCCATCTGCTCTCCAGTCTCTGGATTACGACCTAATAGTAGTGAGCCAATCTCAACCGCACGAATGCCTGCTACTTTATAAAGTTCACAAGCTAGTGCGTGCGCAGGGAATTGATGTGATGGAATATGAGGTAGTAATTTACCGGCGTCCACGAAAGCAGCATGACCACCGGCTTGTTGACATACAACACCTATCTTTTCTAAGCCATCAACCAAATATTGTACTTGGCTAATGCGATACTCTAGCCACTCTTGGCGCATTGCATCGTATAGACCTACGGCTAGACGCTCCATTGCGCCGCCTTCAAGACCCCCGTATGTTGGGAAGCCTTCTTGGACAACACATAGAGTTCGACACTCGGTGTAAACGTCCATCATTGACTCATCTTTGAAGCAAAGTAGGCCGCCCATTTGTACCATCGCATCTTTCTTCGCTGACATTGCAAGCCCATCAGCATATTTATAAGATTCACGGGTGATCTCTTCGATAGACCAATCTTGGTATCCAGGCTCACGTTGTTGAATGAAGTATGCGTTCTCAGCGTAGCGTGCTGAGTCCATGATTACGGGTATATCGTAACGCTTAGCGATTTCATAAACAGCTTTCAGGTTAGCAATAGAAACTGGCTGCCCCCCTGCTGAGTTACAGGTTATGGTGCTAATAATGTACGGAACATTCTCTGGTCCCGCTTCTTCAATGGCTAACTCTAGTTTCTGGAGATCAAAGTTTCCTTTAAAGTCGGCATTCAAAGAAGTATCAAACGCCTCTTCTGTATAAACATTTTTTGCAACACAACAGTTGATCTGAGTATGACCTTGAGTTGTATCGAAAAAGTAGTTAGATAGTGCTACCATCTTGTCACGATCGAGCCCTTTTTCTTTTTCACGTTTTTTTATTAGGATTGGGATATAGATTTGCTCTGCACCACGGCCTTGGTGTGTCGGGATGGTAAGCTCATAACCAAAGATATCTTTTACGGCATCAGTGAGCGCATAATAACTGCGGCTCCCACTATATGCTTCGTCACCCATTAACATTGCTGACTGCATTTTTTGTGTGATAGAGCCTGTTCCGCTATCGGTCAATAAATCAATAAAAACGTCTTTGCTATCTAACAAAAATGGGTTCATTCCTGCCTTAACAATGGCTTCTTCACGGTACTCGCGAGTTGTTCTTTGAACAGGTTCAACAACGCGAATGCGAAATGGTTCTGGCAAGTGTTTGAAATTTTCCATGATGTATCCTTATTTGCTTGAACGTTGTCAGTCTTTTATTTAGACGACACGGTTCGCACTAAACTAAGTCAGTGTTTTAGTAACTTATATTTTTAATGGCGCACGAAAACCCACATAAAACAAAATTGTTTTATTAATTGGTTACTGTGCTCACTATGATGTACAGCTGGTTGCTAGGATAAAGTTATCCTAACAATAAGGTTTTAGGCGTGCGGGTAAGCAGGGAGGATGGCTATTTGGTAATCTTCAGTATACCAAGCTAATGAGCTTGACCATAACGCAACGAGATTTTTTAGATTGTAGTACATATCTAATCCTGCATCAGTTATAGCTGGTTACTTGATATGTTTGATAGTGGCAGAAAAACCAAGAAAGGAAACGTTAAGCGACGATAAATGTGACTATCATCTATTTGCATAGTAAATAAACACGTCATTAGTCACAAAAATATCCCCTACTCCAATTATGGACAGCCAGCCGCGGATTCAACCGCGAAGTGCAACACTCTCGTCTGCAGCCTGGCATAACTTGTTAAAGATAACGCTAGGCTGCCTAAAACCAAGACATTTTCTTGGTCGAGCATTCAAGCGGGCCACAGCTTGCATCACCTCTTCTTCAGTGAGTTCACGCAGGTCTGTGCCCTAGGGAGTATACTGCCTGAGCAGCCCGTTACTGTTTTCGTTTAAACCTCGCTCCCAGGATGAATAAGGGTGAGCAAAGTAAATCTCTGTCTCTAATGCCTCTGCTATTGACTTGTGTCCGACAAATTCTGAACCATTATCCGCGGTGATTGTGTGCACATACGCAGCGTACGGTCGAAGTAGCTCAATGGTGGCATCACGGACAGCATCAGCCCTTTTGCTGCTCACCTTTTTTACCAAGTAAAAACGACTGGTTCGTTCAGCAATGGTGACAAGCGCGCCTGTGCCGTGTTTGCCCAAAAAAGTATCGATTTCCCAGTCACCAAAACGCTCACGGGTATCCACAATGGCTGGCCGCTCATCGATAGAGACGGGGTCTGGTATCACACAGCGCTTGCTTGTTTTGCCCTTACGATAGCGTTTGTGCCCTTGGCGCAATGACTTATACAGTTTGCCGCCAGCCGCTTTATCCGTTGCCACATATTGATAAATCCATTCATGGCTGACAGGCATGCCCAACCGCGTGCTCACATGGCT
>NZ_MUFC01000009.1 GCF_001995985.1 Salinivibrio sharmensis
GTTATTAAAAAATAAAAAAGAGGTGATGCGTCACCTCTTTTTTATTGTTGATAAACATTGTAGTAGAAAGACCAACAGACAATCGTCTTAATAAATGGGTTTAAACCCAGGTTATAGCATTAAAAACAGTTTGCGCTCTCTTTCGATCAACCGATGGCGTTAACGGACAGCCCAGATGTATTTCTCTCTGATTTTGCTTTGTACATATCTTGATCTGCCGAGGCCATCAGCTCATCTAAATCACGAGGGGACCGATGATTAAAGAGGGCACAGCCAATACTGAGCGATGGGTAGATATGGTAGCGTTGCCATCGACATTCGGAGGCCTCGACCGTTTCTTTCAGGCTCTTTAGCACTTTGTTGACATCGCTAGGGTGTACATCTCGCAATACAACAATAAACTCGTCACCGCCTATTCTTGCGACCAAGTCTGATGAGCGGGTGCTTTGGTTTAGCGCTGAGGCTACATGGCTAAGCAGTGCATCGCCAGCTTCATGACCGTATGCGTCATTAACCTTCTTAAAATCATTTAAGTCGATATTGAGCAGCGCAAAGGACTCTTTTTTCTCTTTTGTGAGTGAATCAAGTTTCTCGATCGCGAACCGTCGGTTAGGAAGTTGGGTTAACTCGTCGACGAGTGCTTGCTTTTTCGCGATAAGAAAACTGCGATAGAAAAGTAATATCAGGCCATAAATAACGATAAAAATGCCTGCGCTCACCGCGTAAATCATAATACCTAGGCGCACGATTTCGGGTGAGTGTTTAAGTGTGTATTCGACGGCGAGTGACCATTCGCCGCTAGGCAGAGAAATCGGGACCGTAAAGTCGGCATTGACAACTGTCGATTGGGAGCCATAAAAGTAAGCCAGTGTTTCACTGTTTTTGATGGCTACATTGGCGCCACTGAGATCGTATAATCCGACTTCACCGAGCATCTTGACATGGTCAATGACAACACTAACTCCTCCCCAGTAGTCCGACGCATCTGTCGGGGAGGCGAAGATAGGAAATCGTGCAATGATCGCTTGACCACCTTGAACGAGGTTAACGGGCCCAGCGATGTAAACATCGCCAAGATCTCGCGCTTTTAATACCGCACGGTACTGGTCTGGACGAGAGCGAAAGTCTAATCCGATTGCAGCTTGGTTCCCTTCGAGAGGGTAAACATGGCTGATAATATTATCGGGTGATAAGCCCACATTGCGGACATAATCTGCCTTGTCGAGGAGTTTTTGCGCCACACTGTCCCAATTGGTCATGGCGAATTCCGGATCAATGGTGACCACGGTCGCTAAGCTATCAGCAACATAGGTATCGTGATATATCGCCGCCTCAATCCGGGACCGTATCAAGGAGGCTTTACGATTAATGTCCTCTTGCTCTTGTTGGATGACTCGGTTGACGATCGTGTCGCCAATGAGAGCCGTTACGCCTAGCGCAGCGACCACATACGCGAGCGTAAACAGGATAAACCAAGTTAAAAGGCGGCGAGGTAAAACCATATTGCTCCAAGCTAAAAAAGGGAAAAGAACGCTTCTCTTCCCTTTAATCATACTTGATATTTCGACGTTCGATTAGTTTATGCCATATTTTTTCAGGATTTTTTCAAACGTACCATTGGCTTTGATCTCATCCAGGCCTTTATTGTAGGCATTGATGAACAATTGGCTGTCGGGGTTGGCTTTGCCACTCGTGGCATGTAAAGGGTTGGTTGAGAGTGCCCGGTCAGTAAAGGCAAACTGGTTGCTATCAAGCCCTTCTTCTTGCATCACTGATTGGGCGACGATCTTGTCTTCCAAGGTCAGGTCAATACGGTCGGCGAGCAGCTTTTTCAAATTGGTTGCTAAGTTATTGGCAGCGGGTTTATCAAAATGCGTCGCCTCCAAAAACGCATCGCCATAGCCGTAATCGCGCACAATACCAACCACTTTTCCTTGCAAGTCATTCAAACTCGAGAACTTAAAAGTGTCATCTGCGCGTTTAATGAAGGTAAGCTGGTTACTCATATAAGGGTTGCTGTAACGCAGGAACTCAGTGCGTGCGTCAGTGTGCCAAGTGGCGGGAAGCAAGTCGATACTTCCCTTGCGAACCGCATCGAGCGCACGCGCCCATGGCATGTTTTTAAACTCGACTTCATAGCCTTGGGTTGCCATCGCGGCTTTGACAAGCTCGACAGAAATTCCCGGCCGATCGGGATCTGTGGTCACAAAGGGTGGCCACGGATCTTGCGCGACTGTTAGTGTCCTGGCCATTGCGCTAGGCGCCATTAATAAAATTGCTAAGCCAACTGTAAATAGTTTCTTCATGTCCTCTCCCTAGACTTGCATTAACTATTAGGTTTTAAATTTCCCCATTTGTGCTTTGATGTCTTCACTGAGAGTGAGCACTTTGTCGGTTCGGGCGGCGTTTTCTTGTGCACCCTCAGTGACATAGTTAGTTGCTTCCGACGCTTCATTGATGGCTTGACTGACTTCATCAATAGCTTGACGTTGCTCATCGGTGGCTTGTGAAATCTGACCACTGCGCTCGGAGATATCTGTGATGGTCTCGCGTACCTGACTGACAGACTCTTGCGACTCAGAGACACGACCGGCGGTGTTTTCTAAGATACTACCAATGCGTTTTATCTCTTTTTCTACCGACTCAGTGGCTTCACTCAACGACTTGATGTTGGATTGAATTTGCTCGGTGGACTCACTGGTTTTGACTGAAAGACTACGTACTTCGTCAGCCACCACCGCAAAGCCTCGGCCTTGTTCACCCGCACGCGCCGCCTCAATCGCAGCGTTCAGCGCCAAGAGGTTGGTTTGTTCAGAGATATCATTAATCACATTGACGACATCTGAAATTTTCTCACCTTCCTCAAGCAGTTTATGCATTTCAGCATTCACGTTCTCCATCTCTGAACGCATATTGATGATTTCAGACGCGGAGCTCTCAATGGTGCCGTACACTTGGTTAACCAGATCCGTGGCACCCGCCGCACGGGTAGCCGCATCGTTCGCCGTATCCGCAACAGTGGCAATGGATTGATTCATCTGCGTAGCGGCGGCAGCAACGGTAGAGAGGCTTTGTTTCTGCTGCTCCAAGCGTTCCGCGTTGGTGCGAGCCATTTGTCCACTCTCCGCTGAGACTTCAGCGAGATTGATAGATGCTTGCGTCACTTCATTGACGATTTCACGCAACGAAGCGGTGAAGTGGTTAATATGCTCGGTGATCTGGGCGAATTCTTTGTATTTCGGCGCAGGGATAACAGTAGAGAGATCACCATCGCCACTGGCAAGTTCTCGGACTCGACCAGTTAAGTCGTTGAGTGGTTTAACGACGGTGGCGGTTAAAGCCAAAATTAGGAATACGATGATTACGAGGTCGAGCACTAGCAGCTCAATCAGGCTTCGAGTCAGAGTCTCGGCCAATTCTGCCTCTAGCCGGTCTGTGTTATAGAAAACCTGAAGTGTCCCTACCTTATTGGTTTCGCCATACTCGGTAAATGAAAGCTCGCTTTCTTCGTTGGGCATGGACTCGTACATCGACTTTTCGCCGTCGCCAATGTCTTTCGGCTGCCGCTGTCCTTCGTCATTGGGTGGCCCTAGGCGCAAAAAGACGATCGCCGAGCCTTGATTATCGAGCACGCGAACGGCTTTAATATCGGGCGCTTTCAGCTCGGCGGAAATCGACAGCTTGGCCGCTTCCAGATCGAAGTCCCAAATTGCTTTGGGCAAGCTTAGGTTCATTCGGGTGGTGGCATTTTCCACCGTAGTTTCAAGCGCGCTATTCAGTTCCTGTTTGGTGTTCTGATAGTCAATATAGCTTGATATCCCTAACACCACAGAAACAGCAATAACCACTTGAGTGACAAATATTGCCTTTAGACTCTTAAACATAGCGCTACTCTTCCATTTACATTGTCATGCGACCCAACTGCGGCCACTTTTTCCCACGGTCAGTTTTTATTCACCGAGGTGTTCTTTCATTATCTGTTCAATGTCGATTTTCTTGAGCCCTTGATTGACGATCTCACGCCATTTTTGTCCTTCAGCATTATCAGCGAAAGCAATATATAGCTTTTTATCGACCAAGAGCTTTTTATTCATTTGTAGGTTCGCTTTTACCGCGTTAAGGGCTGGATCGTTTTCTTTAAGGTAGTCCAGCACATTGGCATCTACCACCGCGAGAGGAATACGCGCTCGTCCCACCTTTTGCAGGTTCTGAGTGTCACTGGTGACCGCAGACGATTTGAGTGTGCCATTGGCAATGCGCTCATCTAGTTCTGGTGTGTTGACATAGCCACGCACCACACCAATGGTATGTTGAGTAAGATCATCAAGGGTTGACCATTCGATAGGCTTGTTGACGTTTTCAACGAACCCCAACGGTCCAGTACCTATGGGATCAGAGAAGAGTAGTTCGTCGGTTTCGTAGTGATATTCTGGGAAATAGCCAGCGTACTGCGCATCATTTTTGACCAAATAGACGGTACGTGACCAAGGATAGAATTCGACGTTAAGCTCGTGCCCCATGGCTTGCACCGCAGCACGCACCACAGCAACCGATGCGCCTTGATCGGGCAAGTTCTTGCCAGAGTAAGGGGGCCACTCGAGCGACGGCATTGTAAGGACATCTGCCCGGGCTGGCGCTGCAAGAAATAAAACCGTTGAGAAAATGATTGTGAACAGGTACTTGAGCATAGCGCCTCCAAATAAGTGACAATTCTCTTAAGCGTAGACGAGATAAAAACAGATGGGTGTTGTGATCTAGATAACTTGGAGCATTCCTAGAGTTTTACCGTAATAATGTGATGAAAATTAAGGTTTTTCTGGTTTGTCCAGATTGTGTGTTAGCTAGGGTAGGTGACAAAAAATGTTAGAGGCTGACAAGGTGTCTGTATATCTGGTGAAAAGCGGCTTTTTTCCAGACAAAAAAGCCGCTGTTTGAAACAGCGGCTTGTTAGGGACTGATTAATCACGCTCAAGGCTAACATTAGAGTAGCTGCGGTAACCGCGGACCATCACATGGTACTCGGTACCTTTTTGTGCGCTAATACGACAGGTTTCGTCATTGCGATAGTTGTACGGGCGACAGTCCCAGTTATCAGTCGTGGGTTTGCTGCCAGCTCTCACGTAAAGGTCGGCATCACCCGTACCACCGCTCATCACCACATTGACGTTGCGGCTGCTATCAACAGTGAAGGCAAAGAAGGTTTCACTGCCGCTGCCACCACTTAAACCGGTAATCGGCTGGTTGGGCTGAAGCACGTTTCCACCGTTGTCACCACAACTTGCATCGACGCCCACGGTATTGAATGCATCGATTACGTCTTGCGCATTGTAAGCCAAATCTTGCGTGGCTTTGACTACGCCGCATGCACCTTGGTCAAATGTGCTGCTGGCGGTCCAGTACAGTTGGTTCGCGGTGGTGAATACTTCGAAGCCTTTGCGAACATCCCAGTTTGCTTTGTTAGCGAGGAGGTAGAAAGCACGGTTATATACGCCGCTTGAATAGTGCACATTCATGCCGTCACGGTACTGGCTGGCGTCATCAATTGATTTGCCATCGCGTGAAGGTTGGTCAAAATAGCGCAGACCACCAGTGCCTTTAAAGATGTCGGCACCGACCACCCAATCGACTTCATCATGCATGTAGTATTCTGCAGCTTCACCAGCAATATCAGAAAACGCCTCATTGATCCCGCCCGACATGTCGGCATAAATAAGGCCAGAGTTTTGCTCAGTGAAACCGTGGCTGACTTCGTGGGCGCTCACATTGATATCGACGAGTGGGTAAAAGGTCGATTTGCCATCCCCGAATGTCATTGAGGTACCATTCCAGAATGCATTCTCATAGTCGTTGCCGTAGTGGACGCGCATAGTGAGCTGGAAAGTCAGAGGTGCGGTGTTCATCCAATCTTGGTACATGTCAAAAACAACGTTACCGAAGTAGTGCGCATCGTTCAGTGCAGAATAAGCGCCGTTAACATATCTTTCGTCGTTGTAATTGCTGCTATCTGTACATGGGTAGGTGAAGGCAGTGCTGCCTGTGGTCCCGTTCTCTAAATCGACCGTTTTCACTTTGTCGTTTTCTAACGTACACGTGGTGCCGGTTTTGTCGATAGGTAAGCCATCATAGTCCGTGCCATAGACATACTGGCCCGTTTTTTCGTTCCCACCAGGGCCTGTACCAACGGCAGCAGCATGGTTAATACCATCCCAGTGTTTCAGAATCTCACCAGTGTTGGCATCAATCATATAAAAAGGACGGCTCGGATCGTCTGTAGCGATAAAGAAATCAACGATGTAGACGAGCTGCGCGTTCTGCTCGTCATCCAGCTTCACCACCAAGCGAGTGTTCTCGTTTTCAAATGGCGCAGTGGTGATGGTTTGCTGGCTCTGCGTGAAAGCGGCCTTAGCAGCCTCAAGGGCAGACTGGCTAGTAAGCGCGGGTGAGATTGAGGCGATATCGTTCGCGACGCCTTGTGCCATGGTGCCGTAGACGTCGCTACGCTGACCTTGTTTTTCCGTCGCGACGACCGCGGTATCGATGACTGGTACGCCTTGATAGGTTTGTTGATAACGCACTTTCACTTTGCCATTTGGCAAGGTGACGCGCTTCACTTCTTTAAACCCTAGCGGATTAGCCTGTGAGCCTGATGGTGCGTAAACGCCAGCGGGTTGATCGAGTACCTGACTTAGCATGGCATCATCAGTAACATTGATCAGTTCTGCACTCAGTGCTGGTGTGCTAGCGATAACACTAGAGGCGATAAGCCATGTCAATTTAGAGAGTTTCATTTTATTGCCCTAATTGTTGTTGAAAGATTCCTTTCTTCCCAACTGCACAATAGGAAGGCGAACATCTCGGCTCGCACCTTTAACGTGGCCTATCAATAGAATCATTTACAAGTGTGTTACAATTTGTCGCGTAAACAGAGAATTACGACATAGGCGTGTTTCAAACGCTAATCAAATAGAAAATGTGGCGTGACTAGTTTGTTTTACAATAGTGCGGCTTAATTACTAATGAGTGACCATTATTCTTTACAGAATAAATGACTGTTGATTTATGAGAGATTGACCGCAGTATTAATGAATATCCATGTCTATGAAAACATGAACCGTGCTCACATTGTGTCTGATACTATGCTGAGGTGGATCGAGTAATGAGCCGAAATAATGCCAGGCCCACACGTCAAGAGAATCACTTTGGCTATTGACGCTCACCGGCCGTCCGTTGGCCAGTGACAAACGCGTTAGGTGTTATGGCGTACGGCGTTGATTTGCACCTTGCGCCTTCACCGCAGGCACCGGATCTTTAGGCCAAAATAGGCTAGAGGGATGCTGCTTGATTTGTGTCAGTACCGCGGTTCTCACCGATCTAATATCTAACTCACAGTTTCGTGAGCGCAATGCCACGAACAACGCTAAACCAAAGCTGACCCAAAGATTAATAAACCCTATCATCAATACCAAAAACAGGCTGGATAAGGCTGACACCCAAGACTGAAAATCGCTAATGTGCGCGTAAGCAGCGTGTGCCGACGAAAACGCCACATGGCGGATGTCTAATGGGACCTCGATGAGATAACCAACATAGCTAGTCATACCCAGTAACACCCCAAATATAAAATTCCCACCCAAGGCGCCGTAATTCTCATGAATATAAAAAGCGGCTTTCTCACGATGTTTAACGGGGATAACCCGAAACAATCGATGGGCGACCAATCGATCTTTTAGCTCAATGTAATCCGCTCGGTTATCTAATATGCCAGTAATAATGCCCGACAAGAACAGCCACACACCGGCGATGCCCGCATACAGCCAAGCTAGGCCGCTTAATGGGTGGATGGCTGCTTTTTGATATGCTGCCTGCTCACTGGTGAGCAACGGGCTGTGGTAAAAGTGGCTAAAAAGCACGCTCACTAGCACACTCACGGTAATTGCGGCGGTAATGTTGCCCCACACCGCAAACCATTGAGAGCGGTTTACATTAATCAGCAGGCGAGCGAGCTTTTTACTTCTTGTACGCCCTTGCTTGTTTTTTTCAACGTGCGCGGCAAAGTTTGCTGCTGTCATCGCCGGCTGTTTGGTGGCAATAGTAAAGTGCAAAATGTGCACCAGCATAAAGCCGACGCCGTAGTTTAGGCTGACTAATAGCGCACTATTGAGTGGCGCAAGCTGCAGGCTCTCGATATACATCTTTACCCACGCCAATAGCGAGATAATCACCCCAGCACCGCAGGCACCACGTAGGATTTTAAAATAATCCTTTTTCGTTTTGGCGATGTAGTGCTCACCGTGGTTACTTTTGTTTTGAGTAACACTTTGCGCAAAGGTACGTGTACTTTTGCGGTAAATGGCTCGCACACTATTGCGCTCGGTCACCGAGGTAAGTAATTGACGCCAAAGGTTAAGTACACAACGCGCTTTTTGATGTGGGTGGCGAAAATCCAAGATTTGAATCAGGAGCACCATGCGGTTTAACGTTTGATCAAGACGCTCGAGCATATGTGACGCGTGTGCGGAGAAGCCCATTTGGCTGATGCCGCGAGCGCGGATCCGTTTTACCTGTTGTTGGCACTGCTCAATCATCACCCAGAAATGGGCTGTGTCTTGGCCAGACATGTCATCGGCTTTGATCGCCGCCACTAAGTGGCTGGTTTCACGCTGAAGCGCAATAAACGGTGAATCGACTTCACTCAAACGGCGGTCAATGCGAAGCAGCTCAGGGTCTAGCTCTTCTGCGGCAATCCAGATAGATAGCATTTCTAGCGAATAGCAAAGCTCGCTTTTGATATAAGCGCCTGTTGTGCGAATAGCGTCAGTAGAAGCACTTTTAACGAGTAGACAATAAAGTTTAAACCAACATTTATGGGAAATGGTTTTGACCCACGCTTTGTCTTCACCACCGACAAAGTAACTGAGCAAGTCATTGATATCGTTGCAGCGTTTTGGTGGCGGATTGACTTTGTTGTAAAGGCGGCGAAAAATTTCGGTAACGAGCCCGTTTTTAGAAAAGATCCCCAACTGCACAAATGCCGGTGACAGTTTTATTTTCTTTGCTTCATTGCACACGCTATTGGCAAAGAGTGCGGCTTGAGAAGGGGAGTTGGCTAAGGCTAAGACAAGTTGTTCAAGACGCAGCTCTGCCAGCTCGGGTTCACCTTCACGAAGATAGGTAAAAAATATATCAAGGCGCTCTGTGTCGCTGGCACAGAGTGAGAAACCGTCTATCACTTTAAAGGCCGGTGTAATTGCAGGCATATATCAATTTTCTTATCAGTAGATAGTCAACGCGCGCGTAGTCTACAAGAGGGAGTGAATAGGGGGAAGTAAAAGTGTATTTAGATCACACCTGCAATGCCCTGACTTGGAGGCGACAAGCATGAATTTTATCTCTACACTTCCCTCGTTTAATAAAAAAACCTTTTTATTAATGCTTTGGAAAAGGTGCCTTAAATGCACCATCATGAGTCGATGCTATCGGCTGAGCCAACTGAAGAGGCCTCTAAGGGGGAGCCATGATCAGAGAGATGACCCGACCTGACTTTGCGGCATTCTGGCCGACGTTTTCGGCGATTATTCAAGCGCAAGAAACCTACGCCTTAGATCCCAACATGACGCAGCAAGACGCTTTTTCACTTTGGTGTGGCTCAACCTTAAATGCATACGCGTATGTCGAAAATGACGCCGTTTTGGGGATTTACTACATCAAGCCTAATGGCATGGGGCCAAGCCGGCATATCTGTAATTGTGGATATATGGTGGCAAGTGAGGCAAGAGGAAAGGGAATAGCCCGTCTACTCTGCCAACATTCGCAGGAAATGGCGCTCGAACTAGGGTTTAAGGCGATGCAGTTTAATAGCGTCGTCTCGACCAACGAAGTGGCGGTTAAGCTTTGGCAAGCTCTCGGCTTTTCGATTGTTGGCAATATTCCTAAGGCGTATAAGCATGCACGGCTGGGGCTTGTTGATAGTTACGTTATGTACAAATGGTTATAAAATTTTGACCCAGAATATGAAAGCATTGTCGATAATCCTGCTGACCGTACAACTGGTGTTGATTGGTTTTTCACACTATTACGGTGGTATCGCAAGCCGTGAAATACAAAACATATCAACCGCAGCTGACGCTCAGTTGCATACGATACTCTACCGTGTTCAACATTACAGCGGTATTGAGGACTCCCTTGGTTATCTTGCCGCAGGGGCTTGGCTAGTCACCGTGATGGTTTTAACTATCAGAAAGGCGACAAATACTTGGTGGGCTCAGCTTTCTATGCTTCTACCGATTCTGGCAAGCTTTATGCTCAGTTTTTTCTGACCTCTAAAGTCAGAAAGATGTCGCTGGCGGACCGGCGACATCTCACTCCGTTATGTTTGAAAAAAGCATTTATTGGGAATCACGCGCACCCGCAGGACGAGGTGGCCAGGCTTGCTTAGGCGGTGCAAAGGATGGCTGGCCTAATACCGGCGAAGAGAGCACGTAGATCCCATGATTAGTGAATAGCCAAAATAAGTTACGGTCATATTCCACATAGACACTGTGTGACAAATTCCCCATCGCATAACTGGCAACGTCATCTTCCTTGAACGGGGGCACGAAGTACGCCGCAATCGTAGGTTGTTGTGGGTCACGAACATCGAACACCTGCAGGCCAGCGTTATAAAAATTATAGGGAAGAATACCTTGGCGACCGATACCGGGCTGGGTATAAGCACCGGTACGTTTCGGCCCGAAGCTGCCGCGACGTTGACAAAAATCCGCAAAAGCAGCCTCTTTTGGTGGGGTTGGACGTGGTAAAACGCTGACTTTTTTCGGTTGAGCGGGATCCGACACATCAATAATATGCACGTCTTTATAGGGTTCAAAACACTCCTCATTAAGCGGGTAACCGCTAAAGTAGACGAGGCCTGTTTGTTCGACTTGTGATACATCAATAAAGTCGCCCTCCGTCCCCGCGACACTGGGCTCAAACTCGAGGTGACTGACCACTTTCATCTGCGCTGGATTGGAAATATCCACCACATAGAAACCAAGCCCGCCCATCGCGGCATAGCCATATTTCCCACCTTCTTCGACCGGTGTCGGAATAAACAGCGACATACGTGCGCCCATCCAAGAGGTACGATTCCCTGCCCGTGGGTTGTCGAGATATGCTTTTTGATGCGCGGGATTGTTAAGAATTTGCCCCGGCACTGCCAATTGATCCATAAATATTGGGTTGGCAGGATCAGACATATCCCAAGATTGATAACCCGCGGAATATAAATCATTGCCATATTCGGTTAATGCATACTGGCATCGGGTGCGGCCGCAACAATCATGGTCTTCCCTCCAAACCAGGTGGGAATATCGCGCACGCCCGACCCTTGTTGTTCACCCACCTTAGCGTCTGGGTGGTTAATATCGGTGCTTCGCTCTGCGATTAATGTCCACTGGTCCGGAAATGGGCCATGCATGTCATACACCTTAAAGCCTTTTAAATGCTTGGCATGACGGATTTGTGCGACTTTTTCCGGCTGGGTGAATTTATCTTTCAACAGCCCGAAGCGACGGATCTCAAAGGCCTGCACCATCACATAATTCTGCCGAGCCTCGCTCCACTGTATACTGGCCGCGCCAAACATATCACCAGTGGGATAGGGGTTCACTTCTTCCCCTTGAGGCCCATTTGGCCCCCATTGCTTACCGCGGGTATACAGCAACTTCAAATCTTTTGGGTTTGTAATATCAAAGATCTTTAGATCGCGCCGTACATACTGATACAGATACCGCCTGCCATCAAAATCGACAATATTTTGCCAAGTGTGGAAGGGTTCAACCGTAATGGGGTAATAGGCCTCGACCGTCATATTTTTGCTATACGTTTTGTCATCCCAATAATCGAGTAAACCGTCAAAAGGCTTGGGTGAGTAGGCATGGTAGGTCCGCTGAGGATGAATAAACTGACCCGTTTTGGGTCCATGCCATAGCTAGTCGGGTCTGGTTCGCCGGGCTTGTGGTTTCCTGTTAACGCGACAACATTTTTAAGCCAAGGATCATGAATGGTATCTTGAGTGCCCTCAGCGCCTGTTGCCGATAGCGCGACGGTGGTGGATAAAAGTGCGAAAAGGGATCGCCATCCCTGCTTGTATATGGCGTGATGTCGCATAACAACGTCTCCGTGTTGTGTGGGTAAATAGACCAATACCCGCCATATATTAAATTGGTTTCATAAAATTACTGCGATAACCCCCTGATCTTATTATTTTTGCAGGCAAAGCCATTTCAGCCACGCCCCCACACAAAACCTGCCATCGCTAACATTTTGGACAATTAAGCACGAAAAAATCAGCATGGCTTTGATAAGCTAACCGGACAACGCTGACGGAAAAGGTGTGTTAGGTACCGAGAACTGATCGGCGGTAGCGTGGGAAAGACTAGATAGACAACCAGCTTATCGGTGGAAGCACGCCAATTGAGTGCACGCTTTGTCGTCGCTCATTCACACTATCTCAGAATACGAAAGAAGRAAGTAAGTATAATCAATAGATTAGGCGAGTAGGCGCGGAGATAGTGTGAACGCGTCACCAGAGATAGGCGGCATGCACACTTTCTCGGAAACGAGATAGACCCCAAAAGCGGTAAATGTTATTTATAACAGTTAGTTAGATAAGAAAGGCCGCGTATAACGATTTTGGGAAATCGAGTGCGCGTGCTAATACAATGTTAGGTGGCCGAGTTACCCATAAGGGAAGGGTTAGATGAATGAACACTCAAGCAAAGATGATTTTATGGAAGAGCCGTCAGAAGAGTATTTAAAGTGGCGGGCGGAACGTCAGAGACGATTCAGGGTTGTTTTGGCGGCAGTACCAGCAATGCTTGGGGTAACTTTCGGGCTTCTCGCGGTATTTTTGCCTAACTATGATCAGCTCATGATATTACCTGGGTTAGATAGAGATATATTTGGCTTGATCACGCCGTTTATGTTTCTTGTTTCTGGCCTCGGTGTGCTAATGATCTATTTGCAAACCGGATTTTCCAAGAAGGCCGATGCAACTAGTGAGTATCTGCGCTATGAGGACGAACTCAGAAGGCTAAGAAATCGAATTGAGCATGGCGACAGCGCCAGCAATAAAGAACTTGAATTGCTGAAAAAGGAAGTTTCAAGGCTTAAATCAGAGCTAGATAGTAATAGCTCAATTACCGCTGCAATTGGTGCTGAAAATAAGAATGAATTAGTTTCATTGCTCAAGAGAGAGATTCAAGATGAGTCAACAAGTCTGGCGTCTCAAGAATTTTTAGATAAGGTAAAGAAAGAAGCAGCAACATCTGATCAAACAAAAGAGATAGAGAAGGTTTTCTCCAGAACCCTGGAGCGCTTGTATACTGAAACGAGCGCTCTTGGAAGAAGAGGGAATTTGAATCTTAGTCTTGGAATTTTAACCACAATTGTAGGTCTCGCAATTCTTGGTTATTTCGTTATTGAAATAGACACTGTCCCAGAAGACAAGATTGCATTTATTGCCTACTTCATCCCCCGACTATCCTTGGTAGTGCTCATCGAAATATTCGCCTATTTTTTCTTGAAACTTTATAAATCAAGTCTTAGTGAAATAAAATATTTTCAAAATGAAATGACAAATTCAGAGGCGAAGCTCGCAGCCTTGAAATGCTCTCTTATGGCTAATGACTCTGAAGCTACCTCTAATGTAATAAAGGTTCTTTCCGAAACTGAACGCAATGCAATCATAGAGAAAGGTCAAACTACGGCAGAGATAGAGAAATCGAAGGTTGAGCAACAGAGCCTCTCTACTTTTTCAGACAAACTTGCAAAAGCTTTGAGTGCTAAATGAGTATTCACCTAACAAGTGGCTGTTGTCGGACGTTACTCCGCTACGCTCCGTCACGCCGCAAAGCCAAGCGTTAGGCTTTTTATCAGGACTTGGTGCAAACTTCAAAAAGACGTATATTAGTCTTGTTGCTTATCCGTATCCGTAATAAGGAGGTTGTGTGTGAGCAATTTAATAGGTCTAGTCTTGGGTTTTGTGTTGGTAATGCCATTGGCCGTGCTACTTCATGAGTTAGGGCATGCAACTCCTCAATTAATGACAGGTCAGTCGGTAGAAATTCGATTGGGAAGTGGAAGTAATGCTAAGGAATTTCGGGTTGGTAAATTAAAGCTCTTAATCACACCATTGTCGATGAATGTTGGCTTTGCTTCAATAGAAAGAGATGTGAGCAAAAATTTGCAAGTTGTTTCGTTCTTAATGGGACCTGTTGTATCTCTAATTTCATGTGTCGGCTTATATTTACTTAGTCGCTATGAATTACCGCATCTACCTCAATATTTGGTAAATTTTGGACTGTACTTTACACTGTTTCAATTTTTATTTACAGCAATACCAATGTACTATCCAAGCTACTTTGGTGCGTATGAGGGTATGCCTAGCGATGGGAGGCAAGTGCTAGAGTTACTTGGCTTAATGAAAGGTCAAGGGGCACAAACCTAACAAATAAAAATAAGTGTCGCGCAGCCGATACTTATTTGGGTGTTGAACAAGCCCGTTGATTTATAAGTAAATAGCTCGAATGCAGATAGGTAGGCGCTGCGTCTGGCACTTTTTTCAGCGCGAGCGTAACCAGGAAGTGAAGAGATAAGACTTCACTTCAATACGTTACGTTAACGATGCGGTTTTTGTCGGTTTGCTCTCCTGTGTTTAGGTGAACGCCATTCTCCTTATTCTGTTCGCCTTGCGCCCGCGACGAATTATCTATACGTTCACTTTGAAATCGGTCAACCTTTTCTATGCCGTTATATGGTAATTTCAACCGAATCTATCAGTTGGTCAGAGGTATAAAGTGAACACTCGGTTTTGTGATAAATGCGGGAAAGAAACTGAACATGAAGAAATCATAAAGCAAAAGCCTTCGAAATATGGTAAGAGTAAAAAAGAACAATTTAAGGCCTTTCTCGACGGTTTCTTTGGTGGTGCTGCCAGTCCTGTTGGTGCATCGTTGGACTTAATCGATCGATATGAAGTTTGTACAAGGTGCGGGCATAAAACCTTAAAAAATCAGGGTGGCGAATTTCAATAGTAATTAAAAAACAGGCCACGTAATGGATAAACATATTGTCGCGTTAGGCGGTGGTGGTTGGATGATGGGAGAACAACAAAGCGAATTAGATCAATATGCGCTCCGTTTAACTGAGAAAAGCGATCCGAAAGTTTGCTATATTCCCACTGCCACTGGGGATGCTGAGGAAGCAATCGATCGTTTTTATCAGTCTAAACTCAGTCGCCGCTTAAGTCATTTTCCATTATTTAAACCCAACCTAGACTGGCGCACACATCTGCAAGAGCAAGATGTTATTTATGTCGGCGGTGGTAATACACGTTCTATGTTCGCAGTATGGAAAGCGTGGGGGATAGATAGAATACTTCAAGATTGCTATGAAAGTGGCATCATATTGTGTGGTATGAGTGCGGGCGCAATATGTTGGTTCGACTACGGGATCACAGATAGCGATCCTGAGAAGTATTCCGTTATCGAGGGGCTTGGTTTTGTGCAAGGCTTAGCATCAGCACACTTTACGGAGAGTGACGCGAAAGCTGAGCTGTTTTCTCAGTTTGCTAGCCATCACGTAAACATGCCTTGCTACGGGATAAGTGATTATTCAGCACTACATTTCGTTAATGGTCGGCACCATAAGACGATTACCAGTCAAACAGGGGCAAAGATTACCGTCAAGAATCTTGATTAGACCAAGTGTTTTTCCGGCTCCCACATAGAAGCCGCCATTTTTATTGTGTGAACTAAAACACATTTGCCCGTCACCGATAAGACAAGATGATTGGAACCCTATTAGTATGGCGAACTGGTTAATAATTGAATAAATGGATTTATTATCAATAGCTTAAATATGGAAATTCTCCCAGAAATCGAAGTGTCGAACGCGCAGCATGAGGCTATTCAAGCCCTTAGAAACAAGGCATTTCCTGACCATCAAGTTGCCCGTTCTTACTATAAGCAGCTTCTCCACATGCGGGCATTGCAGTACCAAGATAATCAACTGATTGGTTATATGGGGCTGGATTATAGGGCAGTGAATGTCGGTGGTGAGGTATACAAAGTATTAGGGGTGAGTGATTTTTGCATCGACAGCGCTTGGCAAAGAAAAGGGATAGGCTCGAGTATGCTGGCGCAACTGACTGACTATGCCAGCGATAAAGACGTTGACTTCATTATTCTCATCTCTGAGCTGCTCGATTTTTATGTGGCTAATGGCTTTCAGCTTGTCGAGTCATATGCCTCTTGGCTACGCATCCATGAACATACCAACTATGGCGTAGCGGTCGAGTATGTCAATGAATTGTATGTAAAACCGATGAAAGACAAATCATGGCCAGTAGGGCATATGGATTGGCTTGGGTATATGTATTAATGCCTTCGGTAGACGTCGTTTATGGCGTGTAAGAGGGGTGAGTCGCCTTTGGCTGGGCGCCTGCAGCTATCTGCAGGCGCGTGATGATATCGGCGACTAAACGTCTTTGCTACAGCATCACCGCAAACGACTCGTAAGGGGCTAGTTTGTAGGTGGTGCTTAACTGTTTGACCGGATCCATATTGTAGCTAAGGCAAGTTAAGGCCTTATCGTGCCAGTGTGCGGGGAGGGTGATGGTTTGTTTTTGCTCGCTAAAGTTGCTGACCACCAAAATACGCTGGGTATCGTCGAAGCGTTCGTAAGCCATCACGTTAGGGTGTGATTCTTCCACAGGTGCAAACTGGCCGTGTACGATCACTGGGTATTGCTTGCGGAGCTTGATCAGTTCGCGGTAGTGATAAAGTACAGAGCCGCTATTTTCAGTTGCCCGTGCCACATTGATGGTGGTGTAGTTAGGATTAACCGGTAACCATGGTGTTCCTTGGGTAAAGCCTGCTTGCGGTGCGTCCTCCCATTGCATTGGAGTACGGGCGTTATCGCGACTGTTTTGGTAGACCGCCTCCATCATGGTGTCGGGATCAACGCCTTCTGCAACACGCAAGTCGTAAAAATTGCGGGTTTCGATGTCTTGATAATCGCCGATAGACGGGAAGGTGACATTGGTCATCGCAATCTCTTCCCCTTGGTAGATATAGGGCGTGCCTCTCATTAAGTGCAAGGTTGTGGCGAGCATTTTTGCCGAGCGGGTTCGGTATTGGCCGTCGTGACCAAACTTGGATACGGCACGCGGCAAATCGTGGTTGTTCCAAAATAGTGAGTTCCAACCGCTATCGGCTAGCTCTTGTTGCCATTTGAACAGTACCTGTTTCAGGGCGGCGACATCCAGCGGTACGGGCTGCCATTTGTCCCCGTCTTTCCAAGTAGCGGTAATATGTTCAAATTGGAATACCATGGAGAGTTCATTGCGTTCCGGTGCGCTATAAAGCTTGGCGATCTCCGGCGTTGCGCCCCATGTTTCGCCGACGGTGAGCAAGTCTTTTTCGCCAAATGTGGCTCGATTCATTGCCTGTAGCAGAGGGTGAAGGCGCGGCCCGTTGCCGGTGATGCCTTTGTCGATTTCCTTACCAATTAAATCAATCACATCGAGGCGGAATCCGCCAATGCCTTTATCAATCCACCAGTTCATCATTTTATACACGGCGTCATGGACGGCAGGGTTTTCCCAATTCAGGTCGGGCTGACGTTTGGAGAACAAGTGAAAGTAATATTGCTCGGTGTTTGGCTCCCATTGCCATGCACTGCCACCAAAAATTGAGCCTTGATCATCGGGTGCGTTGCCATCGGGTTTGGCATCGCGCCAAATGTAAAAGTCACGATAGGGACTGTTTTTGTCTTGAAGCGCAGCTTGGAACCAAGGGTGTTCGTCGGAGGTGTGATTGACGACCAAATCCATCACGATTTTGATGCCGAGCGCGCCGGCTTTATCAATCAAGCGCGTCATGTCTTCCATGGTGCCAAATTCAGGCGCGATCGCGCAGTAATCGGAAATGTCGTAGCCATTGTCATCCATCGGCGATTGATACACCGGTGATAGCCATAACACATTGACGCCGAGCCAATGTAAGTAATCGAGTTTCTCGATAATTCCATTAAGATCGCCAATGCCATCACCATTGGTGTCGTAAAAACTGCGAGGGTAGATTTGATAAACAACGGCATCATGCCACCAAGCGTTTTGCATACCGATTACCTCTTATCGACAATAAAAATCCTCAAAGCCTTAGCTTGAGATGTGGCAAACAGCCTAGCGCGCGAGCAGTGCCAAGAAAAATAGGCGTGACGCTGATTGATATAACCTATTGGCTATAGATAAGGTGGTAATGAATGAAAAGTAGGCGGTATCATTGAGTTGTGTATCCCTATTAGGCTATAAAGTAAGCTGTTAGATTGTGAGCGAGTGCGGTATGGATGTAGAAAAAGTCGCCGGCTACTTTATTGCGGTGGTTGAGGCAGGTGGTATTAAAGCGGCCGCGTTGCAGTTGGGGATTAGCCAACCTTCATTGACGGCACAGATCCAAAAGCTTGAGCAACGTCTTGCATGTCAGCTATTGGTGCGCCATCCTCGTGGCGTCAGTATGACAGCCGCGGGAGAGCTTTATTATCAGCATGCCACGGCACAGCATGCCGCGCGCCAACGCCTTCATGCCCAGCTTCATGCTTTGCAAGCGCGGGAAGCGGGACAAATAAAGCTTGGCACTGGGGAGGCGTGGTGGCCCTTGTTTGTCAAACCGGCAGTGCTTGAGTATCAAGCAGAGCGCCAGTGTGCGGTCCACATCGAATTTGGTAATCGCTTGGCATTAATGGCGTCGCTGCTCAGTGGCGATGTGGATGTGTTTATCGGTCATGAAATTGACGATCTGGTTGCGAGCCAGCAAGTTCGCTTTATGCCCTTGTTTCAGGACGCGGAAAGCTATTATGTGGCTGACAACCATCCGCTACTCGCAGACACATCGACCTGCATCGCTCCTCTGTGCCTGAGTGATTGGCCGTTGATGCGTGTCACGCCTGATCATGCCCGGCATGCGCATTTGCTTGCCAATCCGATTACACCTGCCATCTGTGCGCACACCCTGGTGTTTGATGTTGATGCCCTCAGTCCCGGTATCGACTTATTACACGACACCCAGGCGGTGATGCCCTATACCAGCAAAGCCCACACATACCTTGCTAGTCAGGGCGTGAGCGTGCTGACAACCCAGCCTCATAAAATGGGTAATGTTGGTTTATATACCTTGCGTAATGCGCGGCATGAGAAAGTCGAGGCGCTAATCCAGCAACTGTGTGACGCTGCTCAGCAGATAAACACCTCACCATGTCATACCAGTTAGGGTGAAGCTTATTGAACGAGAAAGTGCTAGACTAGGCCGCCTTTGTCGCACACTGTCTGTGTCGTGCTGGCTGCGAAT
This sequence comes from Salinivibrio sharmensis, assembly GCF_001995985.1. Lineage (GTDB taxonomy): Bacteria > Pseudomonadota > Gammaproteobacteria > Enterobacterales > Vibrionaceae > Salinivibrio > Salinivibrio sharmensis. The sequence goes on from NZ_MUFC01000009.1 coordinate 19,389, forward strand.
GTAGGGATTAGCTAGCCGATTCAGCGTGTTCCAGTGGTGACATCGATGAAATCAATAGGTAGCGCCAATTACCAATTTGGCCTTAGCGCTGCTAATTTGTGGCGCAAATCACATGCAGTACCTTTATTATCAAAGGAAAGATGATGGTAATTCCAGAAAACAGCAGTATTGTTATTTTTGGTGCATCTGGCGATCTGACCTTCCGTAAGCTGATCCCAGCCCTGTACCACTTGTATGCGAACAAACAACTGCCTGCGTCTTTCGCGATTCTTGGCGCAAGCCGCACCTTCTACAGTGACGAGTCATTTCGCGATAAATTACGTCACTCCATGCAAGAGCTTGAAGAAACCGATCCTGCCACGCTCGACGCCTTTATGGCGCACGTGCACTATCAATCATTTAATATCTCTGACACCAACGAGTACGGTGCGCTGACAAGCCGCCTAGATGAGCTCTCTGACCAATACGGCTTTGCACAGCGCAATACGCTTTTCTACCTCGCGACACCGCCAAAGTTGTATAACTTTATTCCTGCCTGCTTAGCAGCGCATGGCCTCAATGATGAGAGTAACGGTTGGAAGCGCTTGGTGGTCGAAAAACCTTTTGGTTACGATCTTGCCTCCGCACGCCAACTCGACAAAGACATTCATGCTTACTTTGCCGAGCACCAGATCTATCGCATTGACCATTACTTAGGTAAAGAAACGGTACAAAACCTGCTGGTTTTCCGTTTTTCTAATGCGATGTTTGAGCCGCTTTGGAACCGTAACTTCATTGACTATGTGGAAATTACGGGGGCTGAAAACCTTGGTGTGGAAGGTCGCGGTGGTTACTACGACCAATCGGGCGCAGTCCGTGATATGTTCCAAAACCATCTGCTGCAAGTGCTGTCGCTGGTGGCGATGGAGCCGCCCGCTCAAATCAATGCTGACGCCATGCGTGATGAGGTGTTTAAAGCACTGCAATCACTCGAACCGCTCTCTGAAGACGACTTGCACAATAACTTGGTGCTGGGTCAGTACACTGAATCGCAAGTTGGGGGCAAACCACTACCCAGTTACCGTGATGAGCCAGGTGTCGCCGAAGACTCGCGTACCGAGACTTATGTTGGCCTGAAGATGTTTATCAACAACTGGCGTTGGAATGGGGTGCCCTTTTATGTGCGCACCGGTAAACGCTTGCCAACACGCGTGACCGAAGTGGTGATCCACTTTAAACAAACCCCGCATCCTGTATTTGGCAAAAATGCGCCCGAGAACCGTTTGGTGATCCGCATTCAGCCGGATGAAGGCATTCAAATGAGCTTTGGTCTTAAAGAGCCGGGTGCTGGCTTTAACGCCAAAGCGGTCAATATGGACTTCCACTATACCTCACTGGAAGAAACCCAGATGCTGACAGCTTATGAACGTTTGTTGCTGGATGCGCTTAAAGGCGATGCCACCTTGTTTGCGCGCAGTGACGCGGTCGAAGCTTGTTGGCAGTTTGTTGAGCCTATTCTGCAGTACAAAGAAAATGACAAAGCCTTGTTTGGCTATGCCTGCGGAACATGGGGACCGAAAGAAGCGGATCAGTTGCTTGAGCGTGATGGTCATGCTTGGCGCTTTCCCTGCAAAAACCTGACTGACACGGAATACTGCGAATTATGATAAATGCTCGAATTTTTGATGATGCCGACGCGGTGGTCAATCATTTAGCGGATACGATGCAAGCACTCAGTGAGCAAGATCGTGCCGTACACATTTCGCTTTCTGGCGGCAGCACGCCCAAAATGCTGTTTAAGCTTTTAGCCAGTGGCGACTATGCCAATGCGATTCAGTGGCAAAAGCTGCATTTTTGGTGGGGCGATGAGCGCTGTGTCGCACCGGATGACGCTGAGAGTAACTTTGGTGAAGCCAATAAGCTGCTGTTTAGCCACATTCGCATTCCGGAAGAGAACATTCACCGTATTCGTGGTGAAGACGACCCGGACGTGGAAGCGGCGCGCTTTAGTGCGGAAATGCAAGCCTTGATCCCAAGCGAAAACGGCACACCTGTGTTTGATTGGATCTTGCTGGGCGTCGGTGGCGATGGCCATACGGCCTCGCTGTTCCCGCACGATCCTCAGTATGACAATACCGCGCTCGCGCTGGTGGCCTCGCATCCTGAATCGGGTCAAAAGCGTGTATCAAAAACCGCCCGTGTTCTGCGCGCGGCGAAGAAAATCAGTTATCTGGTGTTGGGTGAAGGCAAACAAGCGATCGTGCATGAGATCGCCACACACGAGCCTACCCAACTGCCATATCCTGCCGCCAATATCCGCAGTGTCAAAGGCACCACGGAATGGGTACTCGATGCCGCGGCAGCAAAAAAATTACCAGAACAGAATTAATGGAGAGCACGATGAAAGGTGATATCGGCGTAATTGGTTTGGCGGTCATGGGCCAAAACTTGATCCTCAACATGAACGACAACGGCTTTAAAGTCGTGGCACATAACCGTACCGCGGCCAAAGTCGATGAATTTCTGGAAGGTCCAGCCAAGGGCACCAACATTGTTGGCGCTTACTCGTTAGAAGAGCTGGTTGAGAAGCTCGAAAAACCACGCAAAGTGATGCTGATGGTTCGCGCAGGCGCCGTCGTGGATACCTTTATCGACAAACTGACGCCACTGCTTGACGAGGGCGACATCATTATTGATGGCGGTAACACCAACTACCCAGATACCAACCGTCGCGTGGCAGCACTGCGTGAAAAAGGCATTCACTTTATCGGTGCCGGTGTCTCTGGCGGTGAAGAGGGTGCCCGTTTTGGACCGTCTATTATGCCGGGTGGCTCTGAAGAAGCGTGGCCAGCCGTTAAACCTATCTTCCAAGGTATTGCCGCGAAAACTGACGCCGGTGAGCCATGCTGTGATTGGGTTGGACGTGATGGCGCCGGCCACTTTGTGAAAATGGTGCACAATGGTATCGAGTATGGCGACATGCAGCTGATCACCGAAGCGTACCAGTTCATGAAAGACGGCCTTGGCATGAGCCATGACGAGATGCAGCAGGTGTTTACCGATTGGAACAAAACCGAGCTGGATAGCTACCTAGTAGAGATCACCTCGGATATCTTGGGCTATAAAGACCAAGACGGTGAGCCATTGGTTGAGAAAATTCTCGACACTGCAGGCCAAAAAGGCACCGGTAAATGGACCGGCATCAACGCGCTGGATCTTGGTATTCCGCTGACCCTGATTTCTGAATCGGTCTTCTCACGTTGCTTGTCGGCACTTAAAGATCAGCGTGTCGCGGCAGAGAAGCTGTTTGAAAAACACATCCAGCCGGTTGATGGCGATAAAGCCGAGTGGGTTGATGCGCTGCGTCAAGCGCTGCTGGCGTCAAAAATCATCTCTTACGCGCAAGGTTTTATGCTGATGCGTGAAGCGTCTGATGAGAACGGCTGGGATCTCAACTACGGTAACGTCGCGCTGATGTGGCGCGGTGGCTGTATTATCCGCTCGGCCTTCTTGGGTAATATCCGAGATGCGTATGATAAAGATCCTAACTTGGCCTTCTTGGGCTCAGATGCGTACTTTAAAGGGATCTTGGATAACTGCTTGGCGGCATGGCGTAAAGTGGCGGCGAAATCGATGGAAACCGGTATCCCAATGCCATGTACCACATCGGCGCTGACCTTCTTGGATGGTTACACCACAGCACGCTTGCCGGCGAACCTGCTGCAAGCGCAGCGTGACTACTTCGGCGCGCACACCTATGAGCGCCTTGATCAGCCACGTGGTGAGTTCTTCCACACCAACTGGACAGGCACCGGCGGTAACACCGCCTCGACCACGTACGACGTGTAACGTACGGCGTGTAACGTGGCAGACTAAGTCACTGTCCATAGCAATAAATAGAAAAGGGATGCGCTGGCATCCCTTTTTGTTGGCATAAGCAATAAACTCACTTAGCATAGGCAAAAAAGGAGACCCTATGCCGCGTCCTAAAATGCCCCGCCGTATTTGCGGGAAACCGCATACCAACTGTTTTAAACCCAACGCCATTCCACTCAGTGAACTAGAGACGGTGACCATAGGTTTGGATGAGTTCGAAGCCATGCGCCTTGTTGACCATCAAGGGATGCAGCAACTGCAAGCCGCGGAAGTCATGGGCGTATCTCGTCAAACGTTAGCCAACCTGGTTAAACGCGCCCGCGCCAAAACCACCGCCTGCCTCGTAGAAGGCAAAGCACTGGTGTTTGAGTCAGAAGAGTAGTGTTAGGTTAGCCATCTACAAAAACAAGATCTGTGCTGCGTGTGACTCACCAAGGTGCTTGTATGGTTTACTAAACTGTAATTTCACGTCAATGATTGCCGTGAAAATAGGTATTTTTAAACCAGTACTTCCATTTAGTTATTGTCACTCATCATGCGAATTAGCAAGGATGCGCGCGTGTTCGAAAAAGCATTTTGTCGCGCGACGTTGCAGCTTGACGCGAACACTCTCCATGTCTTGACGTAACTTTCCTCATTTTTCTCTCACAGAATATATTGCATATGCTATAAATGAGGCGTATTTTTGGCATATACCATTTTTAATGAAGAGAGAACGGAAGATGACAATTGCTATTGCGATGAACCAAGACCGCCCTGCGGGACATTTTATGAAAGCAGAACATTTCGCGCTGTTTGACGACGATGGCCAAGTACTCGCTCAATTCGCCAACCCACGTGTAACGGAGGGTTGTGGTGCCAAAAACGCCTTGATAGCGATGCTGAAAGCCAACCAAGTAACGCGCGTGGTGACCCGTCATATTGGCGAGCATGCGTTAGCGGGATTACTTGATGCTGGCTTACATGTGTATCGGTTAACCAATGGTCGCCTAAATCCCACTCAGTGGCTGTCGCCTGCATATTGGCAACCACTTACGAATGCCAGTCAAGGACGACCTGCGTTACAGCGAATGAAGCAGCAATCCCAGCCTCGGAAAGGAGCGTGTCGCGCTGATCAAATGTGCGGGTGTGGTTCTAAACGCAGTGGGTTAGGTTCTGCGCATCGCGGATGTGGAAAGAGGCAAGGTAAAGACGGTCGCGATAGTGGAAAGGGTTGCGGTTGCCATGACTGAATTACGTGTGATGCCGCCACGGTCGCATCATCAGTGTGTGGCTTGCAGTGATAACGGGCTATTCAACCTTAAATTTTATCAAGACGATAATAACGCCGTGACCGCAAGCGTATGGTTAGAAAGCGCTTGGCAAGGGTATCAAGATCAGCTGCACGGTGGGGTAATCGCTACCCTTATTGATGCGGCGTTGACCCATTGTACCTTTTTGTTTGCCCCGCAAAGTGTGACAGCGTCACTTAATATTCGCTACCACCATCCGGTGCCTGTTGCGGTTGTGGCTGAGGTACGTGCCTGGTGTGTGAAAACGAAACACGGCATGAGTCGGTTGGAGGCAACGCTTACCGTTGCAGGCACTGTGTGTGCCAGCGCAACGGCAAGCTTTATGCGAATGCGTGCGTCAAAAACTAGCTAACGGCGCGGCGTAGGCGATCATGCACGGCAAGCCATGCTTCGCCATGAGGAGGCTGGGCGAGCCAGATTTCATCGACGCCGAGTTGGTCGGCTTGGGCGAGTTGGTGATATAACGCTTGCCCGTAGCGTGCGGCGTCATCCGGCATGGCAATGCAGACCAGATCATCCCGTGTTGGGGCTTCGCCAAAGTGAAGCAAGGCCGCGCGTTTTTCCGGATGGAGCGCAGGGAGATCAGACAAGTCCGCAGCCACCATCTGCAACCGGGTGTTGGGTTGGTAATGGCTTCCCACATTGCCGGGCACCACGGTGTCGTGCTGCTCGGGGGCGTCGACTGTTTCACCCAGCACGGCGCTTAGCTCGCTGGCGGTGATTGGACCGGCGCGAAGAACGCGGAAAGGACGCTTAGTAAGATCGACAATGGTCGACTCCAGCCCATGCTGGCAAGGGCCGCCATCAATCACTGCGGCTATTTTTCCGCCTAAACCATGCATCACTTGCTCTGCCGTGGTGGGGCTGAGCTTTTTATACGGGTTCGCTGACGGGGCGGCAACGGCAAGTTGGTGAGTGGTAAGCAGGTTCAATAACACAGGTTGCGCGGGCACGCGAAGCCCAATGGTATCTAATCCACCTGTGACCACCGATGAGATATGCTCGGCACGTGGCAACAGCAGCGTCATCGGCCCTGGCCAAAAGGCATTCGCCAGCTTATAAGCTTCATCCGGGATCTGCGTTGCCCACTCGGTGATCGATGCGACGTCACCGAGGTGAACAATCAAAGGATGATTGGCGGGTCGCCCTTTGGCGGTAAAAATGCCCGCGACGGCGTCTGGATTGCTGGCATCCGCTGCCAAACCGTACACGGTTTCTGTGGGCACCGCGACTTGTTCGCCGGCTTTCAGTAGCTCGGCGGCTTGTGTTAGGTCCGTTGAACACTGCGCTGAGAGAAGTTGCGTTTTCAACGACATGCTCCGTTTTATGTTGCTACGTTCAGGTGATACCACTGACCCGAGCGATCGCGTTGCCAAACTGCACCCTGCGCATCAATTTGCATCAAGTACAGCCAGCCGTGATTCGCCAGCGCGGCTATATCGTCATGGCGTGCAAGTATACTATCAATTGCCTCCCGAGGGGCAGCGATAAATACGCTTAATCGCACTGGCTGGTGGCGATATCGACGGCCATCGTGCACGGATTGATGCGATAAACCAATTCGTAAGTCGCCACCATTCCCTTCAAACACCCCAATGTGGCCACCCACGATGTTGTGTAGCAGTTTGTTTCCGCTGCCGAATTTTTCCGGTGCGGCGACAGAAGCAAAGTACTGCAGATTGATCCAATTGGTCACCACCATGGGTGCAGTGAGTATGGTTTCAAGCTGGCTAAAGTCACTGTCTTTATGCATGTCGTAGTCGTGTAAAAAGCTGCGACCTTGCAAATTAATCTGTCGAGACAGGGTGCGCGGGCCTACGATTAACGCGGCGTTGTCACACAGTCCCCACTCAGGACGCATTTGTGCCCAGTCTTTGGCCCGAGTTGCAAAGAACCGTTTGAGTTTGGATGGCTGGGTTGGTGTTTGATCAAACTGGTTGGCGCGGGTTGCACGTGCTTGCTCGCTTGCAGCGGCCAGCCAAGTTTGCCACTCGGTATGCTCGGGAGCGTGAAAGACATCGAGTGCGTCGGTGGTGGTGTTGTGCATGGCGGCATAAAAACGGGTGCTGGCGGGAATCGTCACGCCTTGCTTTGCCATGGCATCGCGCACGTCGGCATCATTAAGAAGCTGTGCGAGTACGCGGACATTTACCTCGCCGGTTTGCCCACCGCAAGCACCACAGTCAAGCCCTGCTGCATGAGGGTTGTTACAGGTTTCACTGCCATGACCCACTAATAAGACGGCATCGGCCAGTTGATCAGCAATGCCCATTGCGCGCAAGATACCAGCGCCTAGCTCCGCCTTTTCTGCTGCGCTTAACGGCGTATTGTCACGGGTGAGCGCCCAATCACTGTCAGTATGGCTGAGTCGATTTAACGGGTTTTCGGTGCCAGAAATGCGTAATGCGCGTTTTAATAGGCTCACCAGCTTCAGCATGCCACCGGCTTCGACCATCCCTAAGTTGGCGGCAGGCGCATCGAGGCTACGCTGCCAGCCGAGCTTGGTCATTCGCAACCAGCGTTCGGGGGTAGCATGAGTTTGTGAGGCGGTGACCGCCGGTGCCAATAAGCCGGGCAGTTGTGGCCGATGAATTTGGCTATCAGTAGGTTGATAGGCGATCGGCAAGCCAAAAAAGCCAGCAAAGCCAAGAGTTTGAATCCGATCGGATTGCGCTTCTAATGCGCGACGCATCGGTTCAGAGCGCACATCGATACAAAACACAGCTTGCAGCGTGGGCGAGGTGGCGAGGGTGTCGACACTGGCCTGCGCGGACAAGGCGTGCGCCCAAGGGCGCTGCTGACTGATTTCCAGCGCTTGCTGCCAAATCCACAGTGGCGCGAGCTGTTGTTGTGCTTGGTGATACCAATGGCGCACATTCACCGCTTGGTGGTGCATGGACTGACGAATGCTCGCCCACGCCGCTTCACGGTGTTTGGCAAGCCAACGTGCCAGCACTGTATCCCAAGCGAGTAAAATCGCGAAGAGGCCCATGCCATGATCTTGTTGTTCACTGTCACTGAGCTGTTGCTGCCAATCTAACCAAGCCTGCCAGCTTGCCCAACCCGATAAGCCATGCATCAGCGCGTGGCAATAGGCCAAGTTACCGTTTTGGTCGTGAAGGATCGGTTGCCAAAAGGTGGCCGCTTCAGCGATCAGTGCATCCATTTGAGTGGGCAGAGCGGCGAAATCGGCAAGCAAATCCACGCCAGTGAGGGTTTTAATGCCTTTATCTTGGCTCACCACATCCAACCAGCATTGATAAAGGTGTTCACCGCCTTGGCCTTGGGCATCAAAGCGCTGTGGGTATTGGTGATAAAGCGCGAGAAACTGGCTCACTTGCTGCTGGATTTCTTGCTGCCACGATAAGCCTTCTTGTGCTTCTCGAGTGCGGTCACACAACTCAGCCAGTGGTTTCCAACGCGGGAGGTCACTGCTATGGCTACGCAGCGCACGCAGACAATCACTGACCGTCAATGCGCTGTCAGAGGTTGAAATGGCCTCGGCAAGATGTGCCTCACTAATGGGCGATTGCCAATGCGACAGATAGTACGCCGACGGCATTAGCGGACAGTGCCCGCTTAACACCGCTTGCTCAGCAAAGACTTGCTCAATGGGGGTAAAGCGTTGCGGCCACCATGGGTTCACTGCAATCATTTGATCCAACGGCCAGCTTGGCGCAATCGCTGCGACTGCTTGCTGGGTGGCATCGCGAAAATCGCTCACATCGAGGGACTCAGGGTGTGCAGATACGTTGGGCGTTTTCGCAATCATTAACGCGTCTCCTTATGCGGTTGCCATTGGGTCGTTTGTAGTTGGATTAAAGAGGCGCTTGGCCACCATTTGAGTGTTAGGCGCGTCGCCCACTCATCAAGGTAAGCCCCGGCGTTCAGCCAAATAAACAGGCGGTTGACCCATGCTTTGTGAGGCCAGTACTGGACCGCCAGTGACAGAGCAAACAGCGCGATAAACAGCACCAGCGCAAAGGCATCGGCAAATAAATAGGTGGCATTTCCGCCCGCGACAAACACAATCAAGCTATGTTTAATGGCGGCGTAAAGCCCGAGCAGGCCAAGGGCAAACATGCTACTGAGCAGCACACGTGTCGGGCGAGCAGCGCCTGGGCGGGTAAAGGCCGGCAATAGCAGCATGGTCATCGCCATCCACAGCAACCAACCGGCGGCCAAACTATTTAAAATACCAACACTTAGATGCACGGCGACAATCAAACCGGCGGCGGTGGCCATCGCGGCAAGCCAATGGCAGCGACGCGGAACTGAGGCGTCAGCCAGTTGGGTGGCGAGCCAATGATTCACGCCATTGCCGCTGTTGAGGAAAGAAAACGCCTTGTAGAAAGAGTGCGCCAGCAAGTGAAGCAATGCCAACTCGTAAAGACCTAGGGCGATTTCGACTAACATCAGACCCATTTGTGCGACGGTCGACCACGCCAGTTTTACCTTAATGCTCACGCGTGTCAGGCTCACCAGTCCCGCCACCAGCGTACTGATGCCTGCGATAACCAGCAGGGCTAGGCTTGCACTGGGGCTTGCCGCGAGCACTGGCGCGAATAGCATCAATAAGATCCCGCCAAGATTCACAATGCCTGCATGCAATAAGGCAGAGACAGGCGTTGGTGCTTCCACCACTTGAATGAGCCAACCGTGCAAGGGCAGTTGAGCGCACTTGATAATCGCCACGCCCACCAACATAAAGGCGGCGATGCTTACAGTCAGCGTGTGAGGCTGCTGGCTGACTTGAAACATCAATTGGTCAATCTGCGCGGTTTGGTAGTGGAAAAACAACAGTAAAAATGCGCCACCGAGTAGCAATTCGCTAAAGCGGGCGAGCAGCATTTTTTTGTGTGCCGCGAGTTGGGCGCGAGGCCGATGCGGATAGAAAAGAATTAAGCGGCCCAATGAGAGGCTAACTGCCACCCAAGCGAGCCAAAACAGCAACAGGTGATTACTGACTAAAACCAACAAGACTGCCGACAAGGTGAGCAGTAAGGATGAAAGAAAACGGTGTTTGTCGGCTTCGCCCGCAAACGCAGTGGCACTGTATCGCCATATAACACCGCCAAGAAGAGCAACCAGCGCGAGCAGCACCAGTTTGAGCGGAGTGACGAGAAATAGGGATAACATGACTTACCTCACAGCAATAGTTATGCGAACCATTGTGAAAACTTACTACAGTTAAGTAAAATACATAATAAATCACTTTTCATTCTGTTTTAGAGAACAATGAGCCGACTCAACTACCATCATTTGTATTATTTCTGGCAGGTGGCGCGTCACGGCAACCTGACCCAGACCGCCCGTCAGCTGCATATTTCGCAGTCGGCGCTGTCGTCACAAATCAAGCAGCTTGAGCAGGCGATGCAGGTACAATTGTTTGAGCGGCAAGGTCGTGCATTGACGTTGACCGAAAGTGGCTATCAAGCGATGAACTATGCCGAAGAAATATTCCGCCAGGGGGAAGAGTTAGAGCAGTTGCTATCCAGCGGCGGGGCGCTGTCCAGTGCCACGATTCGCATTGGCACCTTATCAACCATGTCGCGGAACTTTATCGAGCAGTTTATTCAGCCACTGGTCAATCAACGGGAGTGCCGTTATGTGTTGCAGTCGATGGATCAAACCGGCTTGCTTCATGCGCTGTCTGATCACCAGTTGGATTTGGCGCTAACCAATATCGCGGTGCGGGGGACCAATAAACAAATTTGGCAGTATCAGCAACTGGCACGCCAGCCGGTGGCCGTGATTGGTTGGCCGGGTAAAGCCTTGTCGCCGACCTTAGATGCCAGCTACCAGCACCAAGCGTGGGTGTTGCCTTATGGCGATAATCCGATTCGCTCGGGGTTTGATGCCATCTCTGCGCAGTATCAACTCAAGCCTTACATCATGGCAGAAGCCAATGATATGGCGATGTTGCGCCTATTAACCCGAGACAATGACGCGTTGGCGGTGATGCCCGAAGTGGTGGTTCGCGATGAGCTAGATAGTGGCATGCTCACCCGTTATGCCTTACTGCCGAGTGTGTATGAGCCGTTCTATGCGGTATCGATTAAACGTCAGTGGGTACATCCGCAACTTAGCTCGCTGCTCGAAGCGTTTAGATCTTCACCGCTCGCGCATGGCGACGACCTTCGCGACGGCAACGGTCAGAGCAATACCTAACTTCGTCCCAACAGCGCGCCCACTTTTTACGCCACGTAAAGGGGCGTTCGCACATCAAACATATCTTGCTGGGGAGATGCGGCTTTTTATGCGCCATCTGGGTTGCCTCCAGTGGATTGAGTGGCAGGTAAACGTGATTTTTTAGTGCGCTTGTCTGCGTGCCTCGGGCTTTTTCGTCGTTCAGGGCTATTTGTTTGCTCAGGGCTGTTTGTTGGCTCAGGGCTGTTTGGGCGCACATGGGTGGCGAGGATCCGTGCTTTTTCGATACGAACCGCGTCTTGTTGACGAAACGACCATAAAATATCACGCGCACGTTTGCCGGTTTGTTCGATATCGACAATGGGTCTCGGGTAGTCTTCACCAAGCACCACCCCGTACATCATCGCTTCCATATCGGTCATTTGCCACGGGGTGTGGATCAAACTGTCGGGCAAGGGAGAAAGCTCGGGTAACCATTCACGAATAAATGCCCCTTCCGGATCTTGCTCCTGCGATTGTTTCACTGGGTTATAAATGCGCAGGGTATTGGCGCCCGTCACGCCAGCCTGCATTTGAAATTGGGGGTAATGAATACCGGGCTCAAAATCGAGAAATAACTGCGCCAAATGATGCACACCGCGGCGCCAATCAATCAGTAGATGGTGGGTTAAAAAACTGACCAGCATCGCCCGCATCCGAAAGTTGATATAGCCGGTGGCGTGTAGGCACCGCATACAGGCATCGACGAGCGGATAACCGGTATGACCTTGTTGCCATGCGAGTAGGTGAGCATCGCTCTGCGGGCCGTTCGCGTACTCAAAATGTAAGTAGCCTCGATTGACGGGGCGATGCTCCATGTGGTGCTCGCTTTCAAATTTCTGCATAAAATGACAGTGCCAATGTAAACGCGACACCATAGCGACCAGCGCACGCCGCCAACCCTTTTTCTGCCAATGGAGGAGAGTAATTTGATACATCTCGCGCAAGCTGATGTTACCCCATGCAAGATAGGGTGACAGTCGGGTACAGCTTTTGCGGCTGGCGAGTGGTTTAGAGATGTGACGTTGATAGCTTTGCCCGCGCTCGCGGAAAAAAGACTGTAAGGTTTTATACGCCCAACTCGGGCCGCCGGGCTGAGAGCGTGGCGCGGGAGAATCCCACTTGTGGTGATCGAGCGTGGGTAGCGTGAGTGATGTGTCTAGCCAGCGCGCTTGTTGCCAATCGGGATCGGCAAGAGGGGCACGCATCACTTTTTGCCATTCTGCGTCCCAATCAACCCGATTTTTCGCGCCGCGGATCACCGCCCCAGTGGGATATTCATTCCATGGGATCTGATGGGTCTCCAGCCAGTTCGCCACCGCTTTATCTCGAGAAAATGTCGCGTCGACGCCAATTTCTTGATGGCTGTAGACCGCGCCAATTGCCTGCTGCTGGTGGATGGCGTCGAAAACGGCGAGTGCTTCACCTTGGCAAATGGTGACCTGCCCGCCAAGCGACGCCAGCTGCTGATTAAGATCGCACAGCGATTGCCAGACAAATCGCCAATGGCGCTCGCTATGGTGCGGATCGTTAAGCAGCAATGGCTCAAACAGGTACAAAATCACCAAGGGACGCCCAGCGGCAATGGCAGCTTGTAAAGGGGCATGATCCCGCAGGCGTAAATCGCGTTTTAGCCACACAAGGCTGATGGGCGCGGACATAGGGCTCTCGACAGTAGTAACAACAATCTTATATTTACCTTTGGCGATACGAGGCTGAATGACGCTTGGATCCCTGATGGTGACTTGGTTGAGGTCTAATTTCTCTCATAAACAAGCGCTAAGCGCACAAAGCGAAATCAAAATGGTTTGCATTTGCCTTTTAAGCATCGGAAAATTACCGCTCTCAGAGATAATGGGCAAGTGCCACGCGCTTGTGTTTGCAGAAGTAGGATCGGGATATGTTAGAGGCAAAGGACGTTGCGTTTGCCGTCAACGGGAACGTGTTACTCGATAAGGTGAGCTTGTCGTTTACGCCGGGAAAAATCTGTGCCTTGGTCGGACACAATGGCTCGGGCAAGTCGACCTTGATAAAACTGTTAGCGCAGCAACAGGCAACCAGCAGCGGGCAGATCACATTAGACCAAAAGCCCTTGTCAAAATGGTCGGAAAAAGCCTTTGCGCGGGAAGTGGCGTATTTGCCACAGCATTTACCGGCAACCGATAACTTAACTGGGTATGAGTTGGTCAGTTTTGGTCGCTATCCTTGGCATGGCTTGCTGGGGCGGTTGACCAAAGCCGATCACCAAGCGATCAACGAGGCAATGGCGCTCACTGGTACTCAGGATTATGCCGAGCGCTTGGTCGATACCTTATCGGGCGGCGAGCGCCAACGGCTGTGGATTGCGATGCTGCTGGCACAGCAAACGCGTTATTTACTGCTCGATGAGCCGCTATCTGCGCTGGATGTGGCCCACCAAGTTGAAGTGATGACCTTGGTGCGTAAACTTAGCCGAGAGCTGGATAAATCCATCATTATCGTGGTGCACGACATTAATATGGCAGCGCGTTTTTGTGATGAGATTGTCGCGCTGCACAGCGGGCAAGTCTTGACTCAAGGCGCGGTCAGCGATGTGTTTCAAGAGTCGGCCCTCAAATCGATTTATGGCATTGAAATGCCGATTGCCGATCATACCGCCGGCTATGCGGTTGCTATGCCGGGGGAGTTATCGCCGGTATGATCAAGTCCTCTTTTTTGACGCTTGTGGTCTGGCTGACCGCGGCCATGATGTCAGCGAGCGTCAGCGCATCGCCTCGTATTCTTTCGCTGGATTGGACCCAAACTGAAACCTTGTTGGCCTTAGGGGTGACGCCCGTCGCGGTCGCGCAAAAGGCGGATTACAATTCGTGGGTGAAAGCCCCGCCCATTCCAGAAAAAACCGTTGATATTGGGCTTCGCACCCAGCCGAACATGGAGCGTTTGGCCGAGCTTCACCCCGATAAAATTCTGATCTCGCCCATTTTTAAGGCGATGAAGCCCAAGCTAAGCACCATTGCGCCGGTCAGCTCAATTCCTCTGTATGAAAGCGGCCTAAGCTGGGCGTCGCTCAAAACCGTCACGCGGCAGATTGCACGTGAGGCCAACCGTCCTGAGGCCGGTGAAACCCTGATTGCTAATGCGAAGCGGCAATTAGCGAGCCTGCGCGATACTATTCCCGGCGAACAGCCTCCGCTGCTGATGATCCAGTTTCTGGACGCCAACCATGTGCGGGTGTTTGGGACGAACAGCCTGTATCACGCCGCTATCAGTGAACTGGGGCTCAGCAACGCGTGGCAAAACACCACTAACAGTTGGGGGTTTAGCATGGTCTCCACCCGCGAGCTGCTTGACCTTGATGCGCAACTCGTGATTGTGCGCCCACTTCCCGCGGGCGTCGAGCAAACTCTTCAGACCAATATGTTTTGGCAATATTTGGTTAAACGCACGGGGCATACGCCATTGATGATTGATCCGGTATGGAGCTTTGGGGCGATTCCATCGGCGTTACGCTTTGCTCGCCTTGTGACCGCGGCATTGACCGATCAAGGAGGGCAGTCATGAAACTTAACTTGTTATGGGTGCCTTTAGCGTTACTGGCGGCACTGTTAAGCCTCGCAACAACTCAGTTGGGGCAGTGGAATGTGAATGCATCCATGCTCTGGCAGTCGCTGTGGTCGCTGGATGACAGTGCGTCGATTGGGGTGGTGATGCATTTAACCTGGTGGCCGCGCTTGGTCACCGCATTGCTGGCGGGAGCGTGTTTGGGGCTGGCCGGTACCCTGATGCAACAGGTATTGCGCAACCCCTTAGCCTCGCCCTCGACGCTGGGGGTGGCGAATGGCGCCAGCTTGGCGCTGATGCTTGCGACGCTTTATGCCCCTTGGCTACTGACTTGGTCGAGCGCGATGGTGGCGATGTCTGGCGGAGTGCTGACCATGCTGGTGGTCTTTGCGCTAGCATGGCGACGCGGTTTGTCACCAACGGTGGTGGTGATCGCGGGGTTGATTTTAAACCTTTACTGCGGCGCGCTCAGCACCGTGCTGCTGTTGATGAATCAAGAAGCGCTACACGGCATGATGGTGTGGGGCGCGGGCTCGATGGTGCAAACCGACTGGCACAGTGTGCAAGCCTTACTGCCGCGTATTGGATTGGCGGTCGTATTGATCCTTGCCTTATTAAAGCCGCTCAACGTCTTGAGTCTTTCGGATGAAGGGGCGAAAAGCTTGGGCGTATCACTGGCGAAAATCCGTGTGATTGCGCTGGGGCTATCGGTGCTTCTGACCGCGTGGGTGGTTAGCTTGATTGGTGTGATTGGCTTTGTCGGTCTCGCCGCGCCCGCGATTGCGCGTTTATGTGGCGCACGTAAGCTCATCACCCGATTGAGCCTAGCGATGATTTTAGGTGCCTTGATGTTGGCAGCCACCGATTTAGCTGTCCAGCTGTTACCCGGACGGCGGGCAATGATGGTTCCCACGGGGGCGGCGACGGCAGCGTTGGGAGCGCCTCTTCTTTTGTGGTTGTTACCACGGGTGTCACTGGGGAATCGTCAACGCCAACAAATGCATGCCGGGACGCCTGCACCACGTCAGGATTGGCCACTAGGGCGAACGCTGATGTTACTGGTGTTGGGTGTGGTGATTTTTGCCACCGTATCGCGTCAAAGTGAGGGCTGGCAGTGGCTGGCGCTCAGCGGCGATTGGTCTTTGTTGGAATGGCGCTTGCCACGGTTGCTGGCCGCGGCATTGGCGGGTGGTGTGCTTGCTGTTGCCGGTGCCGTGCTTCAGCGTTTAAGTGCTAACCCGATGGCGAGCCCTGAAGTGATGGGGATCAGTGCCGGTACGGCGCTGGGACTGATTGTCACTATTTTTGCTGGCATGGGCGCATCTATGCTGAGCTTATATGTCGGCGGGTTAATCGGTGCGGGCGCGACCTTGGCGTTGATTGTGTTGCTTAATCGCAAAACCGGCTTTCAGCCAGAAAAGGTATTGCTCACAGGCGTCGCCATAGCCGCACTGATGCAAGCGGTACAAAGCTTCTTGATGGCAGGTGGCGATCCTCGCGCGTATCAAGTGCTCGCGTGGATTTCAGGCTCAACCTACTATGTGACTGACAGTACGGTGACCACACTGGCCTTGGTTGCCGCCGTGCTGGTGGCGCTAGGATTAATGTGCCAGCGTTGGCTCGATATTTTGCCGCTCGGTGGCGAAACGGCTCAATCGTTGGGGGTTAAGGTAGGGCGTGCCCGCATGCTGTTGCTGGCCCTCGTTGCGGTGATGACCGTCAGTGCCACCTTGGTGGTGGGGCCGCTCAGTTTTGTCGGCTTAATGGCCCCGCACATTGCGCGTAGCTGGGGGGCGAAAAATGCCCGGGCGCATATGGTCACCGCCGGTTTGATTGGCATGGGATTGATGCTGTTTGCCGATTGGCTCGGACGACAATGGTTGTATCCGCAAGAAATGCCGGCTGGGATCATTGCTTCCTTGATAGGCGGCTTTTACCTAATGATCGTGCTACGTAAGCTATAGTTTTAACGTGCGGTGATCGACAGGATCGCCTCATCCCTAACTAAAGAGATGCAGTTTGCATCTCTTTTTGTTTGAGGAGCCAAGAGAATGAACAGTGATTCCATGCAGCGCGTGGCGGTTGTCGGTGCAGGTGGCGCGATTGGTGAAGCTTTTTGCCGCGCATTGCTCGACAAACCATCCATTCAGCAAGTCTTTGCGTTGGGGCGCCACCCCGCACCACTTGCTGAAATAAGTGAAAAGGTGGTGCCTGTGGCGGTGAATATTCGCGATGAAGCATCAATACAAGCGGCGGTCGAGCACATCGACGACAACCGTTTAGATGCGGTGATCATTGCCTCGGGCATGCTTCATGATGATGCGATTAGTCCAGAAAAACGGCTCGCGGCGTGCAGCAGTGAGGCCATGCACCAGCTTTTTGATGTGAATGCGGTTGCGCCGTTGCTGTTGAGCAAACATCTTGCGGCCAAATTGAAACGCAACGCTGAGGCGAAGCTCGCTATCTTGTCGGCGCGTGTGGGCAGTATCAGTGATAACCGTGCGGGCGGTTGGTACGCCTATCGTGCAAGCAAAGCGGCGGTGAACATGTTGATCAAATGCATGAGCATCGAGCTTGGTCGCCAAGACAAATCATTAACCGTGGTTGGCCTGCATCCGGGGACCGTCAATAGTCGTTTATCTGCGCCATTCCAAGCCAATGTTAAGCCCGGTAAATTATTCAGCCCGGCTCAATCGGCTGGCTACTTATTGTCGGTACTGGATGGCCTCGACAGTCGTCATACTGGGCGTCTGTTTGCGTGGGACGGGGAAGAAATTGCCCCATAGTTTGGGGCATTGTTGCGTTATTTCCAATGCAATGGCTGCTCGAGGGTCGACAAAGGCTTTTCCGTGCCAAGCCCTATCATTTCATCATATGCCGTGTCAGTGACTAATACATATTGCGCGGCATTAACCCATTCAAAATCATCTTTTACCGCCAGCAAGCTGCGAGATAAATAGGGTTTATCGCCTTGATAAATTAGCTTCTGCTCCACCGTCTCGCCGTGACGTAAAAAGGCGATGGCTTGATATAACATGCCATCAATGCCACGGATCTGAATCTTGTCAATGTTGTCGCAATTTATCAGTTCGCTCAGTTGTAAATTCATCACTCGTCCTTGCAGTTAGGCCTTTCTCAGATACTACGAGCCATGCAAGCACGCGGATCCCTCGAGGGTGAGGCATTCCCCGTAGCGATAGCCTTTCGGATGCGTAATGTAAAACAAATGTTACGCAATGGTAAAATCAAAACCATGGTGAGGAGATGATTTTCTCAGCAAAGTCGACGTAATCTGTGAGTAACGGAGACATTGCGTAAGGCTAAGGGCCGCTGTTTACGCGCGATTTTTACGCCAGACAACGACACAAGGCGGTGAACGTGAAACAGAGTAAATACGAATCCAAACCAGTTGATGAGCGGGGTCGTGTAGCCTGGTCGGCACAAGAAAACGATGTATGGCGCCAGTTAGTCACACGGCAGCTTGCGTGTATCAAAGACAAAGCGTGTCAGGAATATCTCGACGGGTTACGAATGCTCGACTTGCCGCATGACACGGTGCCACAGATCCCAGATGTGAATGCCGTGTTAATGCGAGAAACAGGTTGGCAAGTGGCTCCTGTGCCTGCATTGATCGATTTTGACCATTTTTTCGCCTTGCTGGCGGACAAGAAATTCCCTGCGGCGACCTTTTTGCGCACCAAAGACGATTTCGATTATTTGCAAGAGCCGGATTACTTTCACGAGATTTTTGGTCACTGTGCGATGCTGACTCACCCAGCATTCGCTGAGTTTACTCATATGTACGGCCAGCTCGGTAAGCAAGCCACGCCCAAAGAGCGCGTCTATCTTGCACGCTTATATTGGTTTACGGTCGAATTTGGTTTACTCAGTGACTCGCAAGGCAATCGCAGTATTTATGGCGGCGGGATCTTGTCTTCACCGGCGGAGACCGAGTACGCCTTTAATAGCGACAAAGCGGTGCGTAAGCCTTTAGAAGTGATAGATGTCATGCGCACGCCATATCGGATTGACATTATGCAACCCATTTACTTTACCATTGAGTCGATTGACGATTTATTTGCCATCAGCCAACGTGATTTGATTGCTGATGTGCATCAAGCCATGGAACTGGGCCTTCATGCGCCTTTGTTCCCGCCCAAACCGAAAAAGACAGAACAGCAAAAGGAAACGCAACATGTCTGAACTAACTGAGTTGAAATGTGAAGCCTGTAATATTGATGCCCCTTTGGTCAGCGCTGAGGAAATGCCGGTGCTGCTTAAAGACATTCCGCAGTGGCGCAAAGTAACACGAGATGGGATTGATCAGCTCGAACGTGAGTTCACCTTCCGCAACTTCAAGTTGGCGTGGGCGTTTGCCAACCAAGTGGCTGAGCTGGCTGAGCAAGAAGACCACCATCCTGCTATCTTGCTGGAGTGGGGTAAAGTGACCGTGACTTGGTGGTCGCATAAGATTAAAGGCCTGCACAAAAATGATTTTATTTGTGCGGCGAAAACCGACGGCATTGCCCCTGAGTAAACCAAAAACGCCCCGAGAGTGATCTCGGGGCGTATCTTTTTCGCTCACTTGCTATCTATCCCTGTCACGCAAGTATCAATCTTGCGCCGCCAATGCTTTTCATTGGCATAACTCTAAATAGAGCAAGATAAACTTCAAAAGTGACGCGGTCACTTTTTCGTGTTGTTCTTACTCTTCTTCGTCGCTTGCGTCTTTTTGCTTAACGGCAAAATACTGCGCCAAGATTTCATCGGTGAGCTCACCTTTCTCTTCAAGGGCTTTGAGCTTTGCCACAATCGCTTTTTGTTCGTCGAGTGATGGCAAAGTCTCTGGCTCATGCTCGGGCGCGTCATCGGCAAGTTGATTCAAAACATCCATAAATGTACCTCGTGATATGCTTAACGCAGAGCCTAGCAAAAATCGTGATTTTGCCCAAGCAAAAGACGAGCTATGCTGTTGTGATCGCGCTTAACACACTCAGTTACATCAAAAAAAAAGGCGCCATAACTCATACCTTTGGTCTACGTTTGTAGTAAGGGATTGTTTTAGGGAGAGTGAGTTGTGAGTGAAATTTTTTTTTCGTGCCAACCCATCTTTGACGAAGCGCAGAATCAATGGGGCAATGAGCTTCTGTTTCGGGAAGGTCAAGAAAACAAGTTTCCTTCAATTGATGAAGATACGGCGACATCGCGCATTCTCAGCGCCAATTTTCTATCAGGGAAAGAACTCGATGACAGCTTGCGGTACGTGGTGAGTTTTTCGGAGGCAGCACTGCTTGATGAGATCCCCTTTTCGATTCCAGTCAAATCATTAGTAATTTGTGTCACCGCAAAATGCGAAGCAACACCGATGCTGGTAAAGCAAATTGAGTCTTATCGCAAAGCGGGCTTTACTATCTTGGGGGATAGCGATGTCTTCAGCAGCCGCTGGCAAAGGCACTTACAGCTTTTCGATGTTGTTCGTGTGAGCATGGACTCAGAGAACTTGTCCGATTGGACGGGGTCGATTTCCAGTAATCCGGGTATGCGCTTTTTAGCCACGAAAGTGGAGAGTAATGAGGAATTTTTGTTGGCCAAGCATCTCGGGTTCAGCCTATTCCAAGGATATTTTTTCGAACAACCTCAAATTAAAAGTCATAGCGATGTGGCACCCTCAGTAATCAGTTTACTGGATGCGTGTATCGTGATTAATCGCAGCCCTCATGATATCGATGAAATCACAGAGGTTATCTCTCGCGATGTCTCGTTGCTCTACAAAGTTGTCACAAGCGCCAATATCTTAGCGAAGTCAAAAAAGAAGGCGATCACTAATCCCAAACAAGCGGTGGTGTACTTGGGGTTAGAGTCATTGCGGCGACTGATTTCTCTGTTGATTATGTCTAACATGAATCATCAAGAATGCTCACACTTGCAGAATGCGGCCATTCTTCGTGCCATTTTTATGCAGCAAGCAGGCCCATTAATGAACGATTTAGACCCTGATGAAGCTTTCTTGGTGGGTGCTTTTTCACTCCTTGACGCGATGCTTGGTATCCCCATGGAGGATGTTGTGAAGCAGCTTTCACTCGACCAAGAGGCCAAAAACGCATTGATGTCTCAGTCAGGACCTTATGGTGATCTCTTGGAACTATGTAAACATATTGAGCATGCGAATTGGGATTGGGTTGGGTCACTGTGTGAAAAAATGTCGCTAAGAGAGCGCGCGGTTTTAAAAGCGTTTGATAAAGCCCGATACCAAACCCAAACCCTGGCGGCGACAATGCAGGTGTGATCATGATGAATAAAGTAGGTATGCGGCTCGCTGTCATTTTAATTGTACTAGCTACCTTACTCTTGGGTGTGTTTGGTTATTACAATTATCATGTTGCTAAAGGTCGGCTTGAGTCTGATATGAATCAAGACATTAACTCTATTACTCAACGCCTAAAGCAACGTCTTCCTACTTTGATGTGGAATTATGATTTTAATAATGTTCAAAATGACTTAGACAGTGAAATGGGCTCTCGCTATGTCCATCGCCTTGAGCTGACGGATACCAATGAGCAATTTCGTTATGTGACCGACTCTAAAGGCATGCGGTCAAGTGATGAGCTAAAAGAAATCAACGTTCCCTTGGTCTATGATCAGGGAGAACAACCTGTGAATGTTGGCAGGCTGATTATTTATCAAGACAGTCGATATATCGATAAAGAGCTCAACACGGAAATAATTCGCACTGCTACGCAAATCATTCTGTTGAACTTGTTGGTTGGTTTTTTTATTTGGAAATACGCCAAGCAAATCAATCGCGCGGAACAAAGTCGAGCGTATTTAAATACGGTGATTCATAGTTACACTGATGCGTTATTAGTGCTGGGTGACAAGCACAGTATTATTACCATTAATGATTCGGCTAAAACGTTATTCGAGTTAGAATCTGTCCCCGATGAAGCGATCAGCCTATCTACGATTATTTCTCGCGTCAGCCCTAATTCACGCGGTTATTTTTCACAAGCGCTTTATGGTCTCGGTGGGCATTTGCAGCGGTCATACGAGATAGATACGGATCAAGGTGTCCGCATCGTGCAGGTCAAATCAACCCCCATCAAAGATGAAGACCCTAGAGCACTTAATGTGGCGATTATTCGCGATATCACTGAGCAGCACCTTGATAAACAGAAGGTATCTAAAGGGGCCGAGCTTTTCTCAGCCATGAAAAGCTTGCAAGACAAATTTCTAATCAGGGAAGACTTTGGTAAGAGCTTTCAGGATGTCTTGCAGATACTGCTAAGGATAGGTGAAAGTAATCATGGCATTATTGTTGAGGTAGGGCATAACGATGAAGAAGTAATAAACAACAATCTGCCTTATAAAGTGCTGGCACAAACTCGATTGGTGAAAAATGAGTTTATTGGTGAAGAGTTTGTGCGAGGACTCATTGAGGAAATTATCGAGACCAAACAAAGCAAACGTAGTCTGCAAATGGCGAGTGTAGCGGGGAATAATCAGAAAATGATTATTAATGTCTATGGTACGCCCCTATATATGTCTAGCCAGATGGTAGGGGTAGTGTGCTTGTTTGACGAGTCGACCACTTATAATGAAGAGCTTCAGGGGTGGATTGAGCCGATACTATCGAGTTTGAGCTCCATGGTGCACTTTGTGCAGCAGAAGGCACTTAATGACATGATTTCTCGAGAAATGGCACGGGCTAAAGAACAAGCCGAGCGGGCGAATGAATCAAAGACCAACTTCTTGGCAATGATGAGTCATGAAATTCGCACACCAATGAATGGCATTGTTGGCATGTCTAATCTTTTGATGGAGACCTCGCTCACTCAGCAGCAACGCTATTTTGTTGATACTTTACAGCATTCTTCGACTGCACTGTTGAATATCATTAACGATGTACTTGACTTAACCAAGATTGAAGCCGGCAAGATGACGCTCACCAAACAGTCATTGGATCTGGCGGAGCTTGTCCACGAATCTTTAAGTATTTTTACTGCAAAAGCAGCAGAAAAGCAGTTGCGCTTACATTGTTATATCGATCCTGATATGCCCTGTGACATTGAATTAGATGCCATGCGTTATAAACAAGTGATCATAAATTTGGTCGGTAACGCCGTTAAGTTTACTAAGCAGGGACACATTGCCGTGCGTCTATTCCAACGGCAAGCGAGCGATAGCTCGGTAACATTGGTCATGGAAGTAGAAGACACGGGGATCGGAATCCCAGAAGCCCGCCACGAAGCCATTTTTGAAAACTTTACGCAAGTCGATAATTCGTATTCACGCTCTTATCAAGGCACAGGGCTGGGCTTACCTGTCTGTCGTAAACTTTTACGTCTAATGGATGGCGATATCTCTATCCGCAGTCGGGAAAAACAGGGAACGACTTTCACTGCGGAAGTGCCCGTGACGGTGGCTAAGACTGACTCGACATTGATGTCAAGCCACGCACTTGACGAGAATATGACAGATAGCAAGGTTTACCTCGTTTCTGAAGACGCCATTTTGATTGAAATACTATCGAACTATTTAGAGCGTCTAAAGTTTGATTTAATCAACTATTCGGATGGCAGTGAGATTGCTTTTGATAACCCGAACCAAGCAGTGTTGATGATCGATCAGGACAAGATGCAAAGCTGTCAGCATTTAATCGGACAAGCGCATAAATCGGTTGCTATTAGCCATGATGGCCACCATGACACTGGCATGGCGACGCTGACCTGTCCAATTTATCACGCTGAATTATATCGTGTATTGACCGAAGATGAGAACGCATTGACAGAGCCCGGGCCTGTTGCTGGACAGTATGATCATATTCAATTCAATCTCAACGTTCTAGTGGCCGAAGATCACTTGGTTAACCAAGAATTGATTGACATTATTTTGTCCAAACTGGGCTGTCAGCGCGCGCTTGCCGTCAATGGTAAAGAAGCGTTAGAACTCCACAAGTCTTCGCCATTCGATATCATTTTAATGGATTGTCAGATGCCAGAAATGGATGGTTTTGAAGCGACACGAGAGATCCGAAAATTCGACAAAACCACGCCCATTTTGGCTGTGACAGCTAACGCGCTCTCAGGCGATGCAGAGCGTTGTGTGGAGGCGGGAATGAATGGGCATCTCGCTAAGCCATTCAGTAAAGATCAACTCATTGAATTGTTACTCCTATATGCCCATCCAGATGGGGTCAGTTATGGTGATAAGAATACTGACGAAGAGGAAACAACCTTGGATGATTTGGCCAGTGAGCACTTTACAGATGCATCCATAGATACAAACTCCTTACCAGAACCAGAACCAGAACCAGAACCAGAACCAGAACCAGAACCAGAACCAGAACCAGAACCAGAACCAGAACCAGAACCAGAACCAGAGCCGTCATCCGGAGGGAGCACAATGAGCGATACCTCACCCCCAATTGATATCCAGCATGTCAAAGACCAGATCGGTGATAGCATGGACTTGGTAAAAATGCTGCTTGATAAGTACGTAAAAAACCAAACGAATGATTTAGAGGCTTTGAAGACTGCATTTGAAGAGCAAGATATTGGTAAAATCAAAAAGCTTGCCCACAAAATGAAGGGGGCTGCGGCAATGATTGGCGCCAAAGAGCTATCACAAACATGTCTTGAGTTGGAGAAATCACCACATGATGAGTTGGAGGCGCTACACCCCTACCTCCAGCCTATAGAGGATCAGACTACACGCGTGATTCAACAGGCAGAGCATCTATCTGAAACATCTTGATACATTATGCGGCACTGGTTAGCATAGCAGTTAGCGCGGAATAAGATAAAAACAACGACCCATCAAAGACCTAGGGGCCGGCAAACGCTGTCGGATCCTGGGTTTTATTGTAAGGAAAAGCTGATGATAAAGCGTTTTGTATTGAGCGGTTGCCTCGCTCTCGTCCTAGCTGGCTGTGGTGAACCCCAGGTGTCAGCGCCGTCTGAAACACCGCCTCGGCCCGCCAAGTTACTGACCGTAGTCACCAATCAAGATGGGCTCGCCCGCCAATTTCCAGCTCAAGTTGAAGCGGATGATAAAGCCTTGCTCTCATTCCGGGTGTCAGGAGTGATTGAGTCAATGCCGATCAAAGCAGGTATGGATGTCGCGAAAGGGCAAGTGCTGGCGGCGTTAGACAGCCAGCAGTATCAGCTGCGATTAGATAAGGCGCGTGCCCAATATCAGCTTGCTCAGGTACAGTTTAATCGTGCCGAACGCCTGCATAACGATAAAGTGATTTCCGAACAAAGGTTTGATGAAGCCCGATCTGCTCTCAGTGAAGCTGCGGCAGGGCTGGAGCAAGCACAGACTAATGTGAACTATACCCAGCTCAAAGCGCCTTACGCTGGCACGGTGTCGCTGAGAGTGAAAGAGCAGAATGAGTTCGCGCAAGCTCAAGCGCCCGTATTACATATTCAATCCAAAGACATCATTAATGTCAGCTTCCAATTGCCAGAGCGCTATTTCCATTATTTTGACCAGCATGTAGACAGCTTGGTCCCCAGTGTATCATTCGATACTCATCCATCACGCCAGTTTTCTGCGCAGTTTAAGGAAATAGATACCGAGGCGGATCCTAAAACGGCCTCTTACCACGTCACTGTCAGCTTAAATCGGCCTGATGCTATCAATGTTTTGCCAGGTATGGCGGCTAAGGTGCATGTCATGATCCCTACCAAGTCACAAACACAAGTGCCCCAATCTGCCGTGCTCGATACAAATGAGGGGACAGCTGTATGGCGCGTTAATGATGAAGGTAACGTTAAGTTAACGCCGGTAACCTTGCGAGAGGGGCAAATAGTCTCAGGTCTGGAAAATGGTGATGTAATTGTTGCTACCGGTGTGAAAGCGCTTAAAGAAGGCGACCGTGTGAAAGCGTGGGTAAAGGAGAGAGGACTATGAGAGCAATACATGGACTGATTGGTGTCCTTGCGGTGGGGGCGCTGTTTGGGTGCCAACCGCAGAGTGAGTCTCAACCTGCTCCTTTACCGGTAGTGTCCACGTTTACCGTGAGCCAACAACAATTAAATGAACGGATCTCTTTCCCCGCGGTGGCAGCGGCGGCTGACAAAGCGACACTGGCTTTTCGCGTGCCGGGGGAAATACAAGCGATCAACGTAAAAGCGGGCGATCGTGTGAGCCAAGGACAAGTGTTAGCCCGCCTAGAACCTACCGATTATCGCTTAGCGGTGGAAAACGCGAGTGCGCGCTTTGATGTAGCCGACGCACAATACCGCCGCTCAGCACCTTTGGTAGAAAAAGGCATGCTGGCTCAGTCACAGTTTGATGAACTAAAAGCGCAGCGTGAAATTGCGCAGGCGGAACTTGCCTTGGCAAAACTGCGCTTGTCGTATGTCGAGCTCAAAGCGCCCGCAGATGGCGTGATATCGAAGTTGAACGCTGAGCCGTTTGAAACTATTGCGCCAGGCCAAGGGATCATGAATATCCATGACGCCTCGCGTGCTGATATTCGTGTGCAAGTACCGGATGTGTTATTCACCCAAAATACGGGCGCGAGTGCAGAAGAAGTACAAGCACGGCTCAAACCGAAAGTCTTGACTCAACAAGGACAGTCCTACCTAGCCACGATCGATGAATACACGGCAGAGCCAGATCCGAACAGTGGTGCGTTTGTGGTGACGCTAACCATGCCAATGCCGCAGGAGCAGTTTATTTTAGATGGCATGCCCGTACAGGTCAGCATCGCGAGAGAGGGACTACAAATGACACGGACCGGCCTCTCCGTGCCGATTGAAGCGGTGTTTAACCAAGATGGCGATCCCCTTGATAGGGCGCACAGTTATGTATGGATTTATGACGATAGTAAGCAAACCGTGAAAAAACGGCGGGTGAGTATGGGGCGCATTCATGGTCAGCGGCTAGAAGTGATCAGTGGCCTATCGAAAGGCGAGCGTATCGTGGTTGGTGGTGCCAATCATTTGTCTGAGGGGCAAAAAGTGAAGTTGGCGGCGAAAGAGGAACAAGGATCATGAAGCAGGGCGTAGCCGGGTATTTTATTCAAAATAAAGTCATTAGCTGGATGATCACGCTGATTTTTCTGATTGGCGGCACTCTTGCATTTTTGGGGTTAGGGCGGTTGGAAGACCCTGCTTTCACCATCAAAGATGCGATGGTGGTGACCAGTTATCCAGGTGCCACCCCCCAACAGGTAGAAGAAGAAGTCACTTATCCGTTGGAGAAAGCGGTTCAGCAACTGATCTATGTGGATGAAGTGCGTTCGATTTCCAGTCGTGGCCTGTCCCAGATCACGGTCAAAATGAAACCTAAATATCGTGCCGATGACTTGCCCCAGATTTGGGATGAACTACGACGAAAAGTGCATGATGCACGTGGTGAACTCCCTCCAGGGGTCAACCCGCCACAGGTCAAAGACGATTTTGGCGATGTGTATGGCATTTTGCTCGCGGTGACCGGCGAGGGGTATGGCTATAGTGAACTTAAAGACTACGTTGACTTTTTGCGTCGTGAACTCGAACTTGTCGATGGGGTTGGCAAGGTGCAAGTCAGTGGTACGCAGCAAGAGCAAGTATTTATTGAGGTCTCGATTCAGCGGTTAAGTAGCTTAGGGATCTCACCGGATACCTTGTTTAATTTATTGGCGACGCAAAACCTCGTGAGCAACGCAGGAGCATTGCGTGTGGGTGATGAATACATTCGCATTCACCCAACCGGCGAGTTTTCCTCCGTGGATGAGTTGGGCAACTTGATCCTCACTGAAGCAGGGTCACAAGGGCTGATTTATTTGCGCGACGTTGCCGAGGTAAAACGTGGATACCAAGAGGTACCGCGGCAGATCATTTCGTACAACGGCAAACAAGCGCTACAAGTAGGGATATCGTTTGCTGATGGTGTGAACGTGGTAGAAGTCGGCGACAGTGTGGATAAGCGTCTCGCGGCGTTGAACAGTGATCAGCCCGTGGGAATCAATGTTCATCATGTTTATAACCAACCCAATGAGGTCGATAGCTCAGTCAGCGGATTTGTCTCCAGTTTAGGCCAAGCGGTGGCGATTGTGATTATCGTGCTGCTCTTCTTTATGGGCCTGCGCTCAGGACTACTCATTGGTTTGGTGTTATTGCTGACGGTACTGGGTACGTTTGTATTCATGTACTACTTCGAGATTAACCTGCAACGCGTCTCTCTCGGGGCGTTAGTTATTGCCCTAGGGATGTTGGTGGATAATGCCATCGTGGTGGTCGAAGGGATACTCGTGGGCTTAAAGCGAGGGCGAACTCGTCTACAGGCGGCTCATGATATTGTGACGCAAACCAAGTGGCCGTTGCTTGGTGCAACGGTGATCGCGGTAACGGCTTTTGCCCCGATTGGCTTGTCAGAGGATGCAACGGGCGAATACTGCGGCACCTTATTTACAGTGTTATTAATCTCCTTATTGTTAAGTTGGTTTACCGCTATCACGTTAACGCCTTTCTTTGCCAGCGTGTTCTTCAAAGAAACACCGCTCGACGAAGGGGATGAGGGCAGTGATCCCTACAACGGGATTTTGTTTGTGGTGTATAAGCGTTTTCTTACCGCCTGCATGCATCACGCCTATATCACCTTGTTGGTAATGGTAGTGGCACTGGGGGCCAGTATTTATGGCTTCGGTCACCTCAAGCAGTCGTTTTTCCCAGACTCCACCACGCCCATGTTTATGGTCGACGTTTGGTTGCCAGAGGGCACCGATATTCGAGCAACACAAAGTACATTGGACGACGTGTCGAGCTGGCTGAGCAAACAACAAGGCGTCAACTATGTCTCGACCAGTGCCGGACAAGGCTCGCAACGTTTTATGTTGACCTATTCACCGGAGAAAACATATGCCGCTTATGGCGAGCTAATCGTTCGCGTTGACCAATACGAGCATGTTGAACCGACTATGGGCATGGTGCGCGAGCATGTTCGTAGCCAATACCCAGACGCGCAGCTTAAACTGAAGCCTATTTCCTTGGGCCCTGCTACCGGCTCCAAAATTGAAGCGCGTATTTTTGGTTCAGATCCCACCAAGTTACGCGCGATTGCTAAACAAGTAGAAGCGCGATTGCATCAGGATCCTGATGCGGTGAATATCCGTCATGATTGGCGTAATCGCACCAAAGTCCTTGAACCTACGTTTAATGAAAGTCAGGCACGACGCTACGGCATCACCAAAAAAGATGTCGACGAGTTACTGGCAATGACATTCAGCGGCAAACGGATTGGTGTTTATCGGGATGGAACCAACCTTATGCCGATCGTTGCACGGTTGCCCGATGAGGAGCGTGTGAACATCAATACCTTAGAAGGCATGAAAATATGGAGCCCGGTATTGAAAGACTACATTCCTTTACAGCAAGTCATTCTCGATTACGACATGCGTTGGGAAGATCCGATTATCATGCGTAAAAACCGAAAGAGAATGCTCACCGTGTTAGCCGATCCCGATCCGTTACGGGAAACCACCGCGGCCACCTTGTTAAGCCGCGTGCGTGCGGATATTGAGTCGATTCCTCTGCCTGAAGGTTACAGCATTGAATGGGGCGGGGAGCATGAATCTTCCAAAGAGGCGAAAGAGGGCTTATTTAGCATAATGCCGCTTGGTTATTTGTTTATGTTCCTGGTCACGATATTGCTGTTTAATTCGGTTAAAGAGTCATTGATCATTTGGCTCACGGTTCCCTTGGCGGTGGTTGGGGTCACTACAGGGTTGCTGTTGTTGGATACCCCGTTTGGTTTTATGGCGCTGTTGGGCTTTTTAAGCTTGAGCGGTATGCTGCTCAAAAATGGCATTGTGTTGATCGATCAGATCAATATCGAAGTGGCCAGTGGTAAGCAGCGCTATCAAGCCGTCGTCGATGCGGCAGTGAGCCGGGTACGCCCCGTGTGCATGACCGCCATTACCACTATTTTAGGGATGCTTCCTTTGTTGCCGGATGTTTTCTTCCGGCCAATGGCGGTGACGATTATGTTTGGGCTCGGGTTTGCCACCGTACTGACATTGATTGTGGTGCCTGTACTGTATCGTATCTTCTACCAAATTCGTTATCACCCTGAATAATCCCACTTTAAGCACCGTTTTGACGGTGCTTTTTTGTTCAACCTTAAGACAAAAGCGCCTGTGCATAACTTGAATTTCATCCACAAAAACGGTTGATAACTCGGTGAATTTCACCGGAATCTCGCGCTGTTATCGACGTTGTGTAAAGTCAATAATTTAACAGAGAATTCAGAACCAAAGTCACAATGATATTAGGTGTTATGTAACTGGTTGATTATAGTGTATTGATAACCAAGCCAGTCTATTGACGAGACAGACTGGCTGAAGGCGTGACAAAAAATAAAAGTGACAAGTGCGGTGGTGGGGGATTATTCGCCGATTTTTTTGACCGATAGCGTCAATTCAAAGGTCGCCATAGGCTCATCCCCGTGTAAGCTCGGGCATGTGGCCACAATGGTGACAGGCTGATTAACGCGATGACCCGTTTCGATTGATTCACTGATCATCTGGTTAATCTTGTCTCCATCGAGACAAGTAAACACCACGTCATCCTCTGGTCGTTTGTGAAAATCAGCATTGACGGATTTAAACGCTAAGCTAATTTTAACCCCGCGTTGCTCGGCCATGGCCATGGCAAGAAAGCCACCTGCGACATCAGCGCCAACCGCCAACGCGCCGAAATACATACTGTTGAGGTGGTTTTTGGTTCGCCGCCCCAGCGGGATTCGCATCGTGACATGCTTATCGTCGATGGAGAGGATCTTGGGGCGACACCAGCCGATCATGGGCACTTTTAAGAAGCCGAATAACGACAAATGTTGATTAGCGCGTGCTAACGGAGACGAGAACATAGACACTCCTTGTTATCTGGTCGTACCTGTCACGCTACCTCGGTGTTCAATTTGTCGTCAACATCTTGTTAACAAAGTTGTGGCCTAGTGCTTTATTTTTTCAGGGATTCGACGTCTATCGTTGGGATTAATCCACCACATAAGGCACGGAGAATAATGGCGCAGGTTTTGGTGTCTGTGATTTGTCCATTTGCAACGAGTGCCTGTAACTGGGAAGGGGTCACCCAATAAGGCGCAATAAACTCATCGTCATCTAATTGTGTCTGGGTGGGGGTGAGCGATTGGGCAATATAAAAATACTGCACTTCATCGCAAAACCCAGGTACAGGATGCGCGATGCCGAGCGGATGCCAGCAAGTCGCCACATAACCGGCCTCTTCTTCTAACTCTCTTTTAGCGGCGTCTAGCGGTGGCTCTTTCGTTTCCAGCGTGCCTGCTGGCGCTTCGATAATCCATTGATTGATAGCAGGGCGAAATTGCTTGAGCAGCAGTATATTGCCATCTTCTGACAGGGGTAATATCACGGCGGCCCCAGGGTGGCGTATGACGTGGTGTAAGTGGTGTAGACCATCAGGTGTTTGTGTATGCGCTTCCACCAAGCTGAGCTTTTTCCACTGGTAGCGTATCGTGTCATTCATGTTAGCGTGGCCCTCTGTTCGTGGCGTAATCAGTATTTTTGGTGCGGTGTTTTTTGCTAAAGTATGATAGCATTCGCCGCCTTAATTGGCGTGTGCACGCCTTTTGCTTTTGATTTACCTTTGGAGTGATACCTTGCAATTTGACGATCTGGGACTCGATAGACGCTTACTGTCGCTTATTGCCCACCGTGGATTTGAACAGCCAACAGACATTCAACGTCAAGCCATTCCCGTTGTAATGGCTGGCAAAGACTTATTGGCCTCTTCAAAAACAGGGTCGGGGAAAACCCTGGCGTTTTTGTTGCCAGCTATGCAGCGTGTGTTGCGTTCTAAACCCCTCAGTCGTCGTGATCCGCGTGTTTTGATCTTGGCGCCGACTCGTGAGCTAGCAAAACAAGTGTATGGTCAGCTGCGTATGCTGACTAGCGGTACCAGCCATAAACCGGCTTTGGTACTCGGTGGCGAGAATTTTAACGAGCAAGCGAAGGTGTTTCGCCAGTCGCCAACCTTTGTGGTCGCGACACCGGGTCGATTAGCGGATCATCTTGAACAACGCCATCTGTCTTTGTCGGGACTGGAAATGCTGATCTTGGACGAAGCGGATCGCATGCTTGATCTGGGCTTTAAAGCGCAGCTCGATACGGTTAACCAACATGCTGATCACCGTTTAAGGCAGACACTGATGTTTTCTGCAACCTTGGATCATCAGCAAGTGACAGACATCGCAGCGGGGATGCTCAAGTCTCCCAAACGTGTTGCCGTGGGAGAAATTGAAGCGTTACATGGCGATATTGAACAACACTTTGTGCTGAGTGACCACCTCGACCATAAACATGCGCTGCTTGAGCAACTGCTCAAAGCCAATGCGCACAAGC
This sequence comes from Salinivibrio sharmensis, assembly GCF_001995985.1. Classification (GTDB taxonomy): domain Bacteria; phylum Pseudomonadota; class Gammaproteobacteria; order Enterobacterales; family Vibrionaceae; genus Salinivibrio; species Salinivibrio sharmensis. Next base: position 51,636 of record NZ_MUFC01000009.1, read on the forward strand.
AAGTCATGATTTTTACCGCGACGCGTGCTGACACAGAGCGTTTAGCGGAACGTTTTTCTCAGGCTGGCTACCAAGCGATTGCACTCAGTGGCGAATTAAACCAAGCCACACGCAGCCGAATCATGAACGAGTTTGAGCGTGGGTTTCACGAGGTATTGGTGACCACGGACGTGGCATCACGTGGTTTAGATTTGATGAATGTGTCCTTGGTAATTAACTTCGACATGCCAAAACATGCGGAAGAATATATTCATCGAGTAGGGCGTACCGGTCGTGCTGGACAAAAAGGTTTGGCATATTCATTGGTCGGGCCCAAAGACTGGCGTAGCTTCAAAAACATCGAAGGGTTTTTGCAGCAAGAGCTCGCGTTCACGACGGTTGAAGGCTTTGAAGGGAAATTTAAAGGCTTTAAAGAGAAAAAAGCTGAAAAAGCAAAACCTTCAAGATCAGCTAAACCCAAAAAAGCTCCCGTTAAGAGCAAGAAAAAGGCGCCAAAAAAACGAGATAGAAGCTTTTATACCAACGTGCCGGTTGGTGACGCGCCTTTGGTAAAAAAGAAGTCCAAACCTGAGTCTTAATCGAGCTCTAATGGCTGAGCGTGTTGGCGCTGACCATTAAACACTGACACTTCCGCTATACCAAATGGTGTAGCGGAACCTCTCGACTACGCAATATAACGATTGCTCTGCCACTTTAACGCTACTTTGAAGGCATAGGCCGAGTATGAAACCTCTCTCCATGATTTATCTCTGTCTTTGCCTCAATATCGTGGCAATCTCCCTAACGAGAGGCGTCATCGCTTAAACATGACGTATCGCTAGCAGTGAAAGCTGCGCTTTGTCGCACCACAAGATGTTAAGTGATGAAACTTTATGCGTTCAAGTGTCAAGTTGGCCAAAAAACTCACTTTTCTTTGCGTGAGATCGATTCTATGGCTGATTTTGCAGTGATTTATCCGTAAACTACGCCCATCTGTTGGAAAGCGCTCATCCTTTGAACAGTTTGGGTTGCTGAAAACGCGTATCGCTCTGTCTATCATCTTTTAAATTGGGAAATTTGCTGTGGAAACTGCACTGGTCGTTGCTTTTATCACTGCTGCGGCGTGGATTGTTCGCCGTGAACGTGCTGCACAATAATCTGCTGATTGAGCCCTTTTATACACTCGTTTTATTCAGCAAAAGCGAAAAGCCTTCTCCATGGAGAAGGCTTTTTTATGCTTATAAGATGCTTATAAGTGTCGATGTTCTGGATCAGTTGTCGTAATAGTCGCCGTCTGACACTTCATGAAAGTCTTCTACTTGGCTTGCGGCTTGAAAGTCAGCAGCAGGTTTGAGTTGACGTCGTCGTAGCATCGTTACTTGCTCTTCCAAGCGATGAGCGGTTTCAATATTGCCTTCTTGATAGGCCTCTTGGATTTTTCTTTCAAATTCATCAATACGTTGAGTCATCACCATCGTTATACCCTCCGACAGTTCCCACGCACAATCACAGCGAGCATCGCTGTGGGAGTTGCACCACGCACTAAGACGCCCGCCTTGTAATAGCGATTACGTCCATACTTTAAAATTAGTTTAGATTGACAATATAACCAGTGAGAGAGGTCACACTGGGCGGTAACACAAGGGAGTAGAGGGTTACCGCTCGCTATTAATACAGGTATCTGACAGAAAAGATCAAGCGATTTTGTTCCAAACCATTGGCACGCCACGTTGCGCCTAACGACAAGGTTTCGGTGGAGTGAAAGCGCCCGCCAATTTCTACTAAGCTGGTGGTGTCGTCTTGATCAAAGATGATAGAACCGACGTACAAGTTGGCCTCAATTGGTGGGGCTACCCAGCCGCGCAATCCGGCACCAATTACCGTGGCAAAATCACCGGTATCGTGCTTGTCGTCGTCTGGCCGCCTAAACCAAGCGCCCTCCAGCTCGCCATACACATCGACAAACTGATTAATTGGAGCATGAAACCCCACACCGCCCGAGGTATACCAGTCTCCTTCGAACTGCGTATCCCCTTTCGCCACGAAGTGTGCGCCTTCCGTAAATGCAAAACGTCCCAGCCCGCCAATCCCACTAGGATTTGCAAGGACGTTGACTTGAATATGGTTGTAATCAAAATTGGTCGCATGTGCAGCGGGTACGGACAGGGTCATGGCCAATAGTGCCGCTTTACTGAGGCGTGAGATCACAGCATTTACTCCATTTGCATTTAACATCAGTGTAATAGCTTCAACGCAGTCAGTGCAATAACTTAGCCGATCTTGCGCCCATATTTAAACCACAACGCACATTACGAGCCTTAATCTACGGGTTTTGATGTGTCAACATTTTGTTTGATTTAGATTTTATCTGTTGCGTAAAAAAATATTTGCACAAAAGAATATGGCGGGTTAGCGTAGGAGTCCAACAACGAAAACGTGGCAGTCAGCTACGTGAGCCCGCGACACGCAAACACAGGATTAGCCCATGAGTGTACACCCAACGGATGACGTTAGAATTGACCAAATAAAAGAACTCCTTCCACCTATTGCTGTACTGGAAAAGTTTCCAGCGACCGACGCGGCGGAACACACTGTATTTAATGCACGTCAGGCGATTCATAAAATCTTAAACGACCAAGACGATCGTTTGGTTGTCGTTGTGGGGCCTTGTTCTATTCACGATCCCAATGCGGCGCGTGACTACGCCAGAAAACTTAAACAGCTGCGTGAGACATTGAGTGCTGATTTGGAGGTGGTGATGCGGGTTTATTTTGAAAAGCCGCGCACGACGGTTGGTTGGAAAGGCCTGATTAATGACCCGTATTTAGACAACAGTTTCAAAATTAATGATGGTCTGCGACTAGGACGTAACTTACTGTTAGATATTGCGGATTCTGGTTTACCTGCGGCGGGAGAATTTCTTGACATGATCACGCCACAGTATATGGCCGATTTAATTAGCTGGGGCGCGATTGGGGCGCGGACTACAGAGTCTCAGGTGCATCGCGAACTTGCCTCTGGGCTATCATGTCCCGTTGGGTTTAAAAATGGCACAGATGGGAATATCAAAATTGCCACGGATGCGATTCGCTCAGCGAGTTCACCGCACCAGTTTTTATCGGTGACCAAATATGGACACTCTGCGATCGTCGCGACCGCAGGTAATGAGGATTGCCATCTGATTTTGCGTGGAGGCAAAACGCCTAACTATTACGCGGGGGATGTCGATCAGATCTGTGGGGCGCTGGCTGATGCTGGTTTACGGCAAAAATTGATGATTGATTTGAGCCATGCCAATAGCAGCAAACAATACCAAAAGCAGAAAGAAGTCAGCGAAGATGTGGCGGGACAAATTGCTGCAGGCAACAAAGCCATCTTTGGTGTGATGATCGAGAGTCATCTCGTCGAAGGTCGCCAAGATTTAACCGACGATCAGTCGCTTACCTATGGTCAAAGCATTACGGACGGTTGTATTGGTTGGGAAGATACCGAGAGAGTACTCCATCAGTTGGCGGCCTCTGTGCGTGCACGCCGCGAAAAGACCGCGCCATTCAGTGAATCCGCTTAATCGCGTCTGTTTGGTCACAAAAAAGCCCCCAACGAGTGGGGGCGAATCACAGAGGTCAGTGCATGGCACTGGCCTTTCCTATTTTTGGAAAATAGCTTGAAACTCGCGTTTTAATCCAGGCTTTAAGCGTGCTTGTTTCAGTTGCTTCGATAAATCTTTGACACAAGAGCTGAGCACATCATCGAGAATTTGCGCTTTGTAGTTGTCGCGCTCTTCATCAGACATTTCACTTAAATCAACTTTTTCAAGTTCGCTCAATGCATCGATACCCGCATAGCTTTGGCTTATGGCGACGAGTGCATGAAATTGATCATAGTTGTCGAGAATGTTTTGCGCACTGGCAGGCAGCTTTTCCCACGCCTCTTTGACACTGGCACTGGACGCGTCATGTACAGAGGCGATCATCGTGTACATGGCTTCTGGGGCTTGCTCATAACGGATCACGCATTGTAGCTCAGGAGAAAAGCTATCAAAGCTGACCGATGGTTGATTAGAGTCGGACATTCACAGGCTTCCTTACGACTGTTTCGAGGAGGGTGGATGAACTTTTTTGTCTTTGCTTGCTTTATCGTCTGATCTTGCTTGTTCTGCTAAGGGTACTACGGTATCTGTTGATAGAGTGGCACGGTTCTCACCGGCAAGAAGCCCACCTTTTTCAATAGTCAGTTGCTCGGTATTCAGCACGCCTTTCATTTTTCCTTGAGAGAGAATATCGATAGCATCTGCATCACATTGCCCCTCTACCAAGCCATTGATGGTGATATGCTTAGCGTTGATGGTACCACGAAAGTGGCCCGTTGCTGAGATAACAACGGCGTTAGCCTGGGTGATATTGCCTTCCCCAAATCCATCAATTTGAATATCACCCTCAAGATCAATATCGCCAACGACCTTACAGTTTCTGGCAACGATCGATAAGCCATGATTCGGGGTAGACTTTGAACTAAACAGACCCATGTCGTGCACTCCACATACATCATTTTGGTCAAGTATATCATTAGCTGTGCACAGATGGTGGCGCTCTGGTGTACAACCCGATGCGTAAGATGTGATCCTGCTACCAGTATTGGTGATCGTCACCTCGGGTGGATTATTGCGCGGTTATCGGCGCAGTGATTGCTTGCGTGACATTCAGTTGATATAACTCGATGAAATCGACTAAATGAGATCATCGCTATGTCAAGGACACTCTCACCGTATCAGCAACGTGTCATCGGTTGTTTACTTGAGAAAGAAGTCACCACCCCGGATCATTACCCGCTCACACTCAATGCGCTGACCACCGCTGTGAATCAAAAGAGTAACCGAGATCCTGTTTACGAGATGTCGGAGTCAGAGGTGTTAGATATCGTAAATGCACTAGTCGAAATGCGGCTGGTGAGCCCGCAAGAGGGCAGCGGTAGTCGTGTTGCCAAGTATCAACATCGTTTCTGTAATACACAATTTGGCGACCTCACCCTCAGTGAGCCACAAAAAGCGATCCTATGTGTCATGCTATTGCGAGGCGCTCAGACGCCCGGAGAGTTGAGAACCCGCACACAGCGCCTCTATGCTTTTAATCGGGTCGAAGATGTCGAGAGCACATTGGCTGACATGATGGCGTCAAACTGGGTAAAAAAATTGCCGCGTGAGGCCGGAAAGCGAGAGTCTCGCTATCAACACTTGTTCTCCGACGGCGCCGACACGCCGGAGATCCCCGCGTCGCAAGAGGAATCAGAACCGACCACCGATACATCTTTGGTGATGCGAGTGAGTGCGTTGGAGAAAGAAGTGGCGGATCTCCGTCAAATGTTAGAGGCTGTTTTGGAGCGATAACGCCTATGGATACGCCTTGGTTTGTTTATTTGATTCGAACGCGCCAGGGGCAGCTTTACTGTGGCGTCACAACGGATGTCAGCCGGCGATTAATACAACATCGCCAAGGTAAAGGCGCACGCGCGCTACGAGGGAAAGGACCGCTATCACTGGCGTGGCAATCGCAACCGATGGAAAAGCGAACGGCGATGCAGCGCGAATGGCAAATAAAGCAATGGCCGAAGCAGCGTAAGGAAGCGCTATGTGCACGCTTTTGTTGTGTGCATGACAGTGGTGTTGATTAATTAAATAAGCGAGTGATGGGTTGTGACTGCGTGAGCAGCGCACTCAACTGATGGATATTCATTGAGGGGTAATAAAGGTGCCCCTGCGCGTAGCGGCACCCCAGGTCAAACAAAAAGTCACGCTGATCTTCACGTTCCACACCTTCAGCGACCACTTTTAGTTTCAGCAATTGCGCCATGTTAATGACGGCTTGGCAAATCACGATATCGTCTTTGCAGTGAGGCAGATCGGCGACAAAACTGCTATCGATTTTGACGGTGTCCACCGGGAAATGCTTAAGATAGGCCAGAGATGAGTACCCGGTGCCAAAATCGTCAATCGCCAAGGAAACACCTGCTGCCGCGAGGGTATGTAAGGTATGTTGGTTTTGGCTAAGGTTCTCAATGAAAACTTGTTCTGTCAGTTCAATTTGCACACGTTCTGGCGGAACTTGATGGCGTTCAATGGCGCGTAGAATGGTATCAGCAAGAAAGCTGTCTTGAAATTCATGCCCAGAGATATTTATCGCGACAAATGGGGGAGCACAGTGCTGCGCCAGCAAGGTTGCATAGGTTTCTAATGCCTCATTGACCACCCAAGTGCCTAACTGCCGCATAAGTCCAGTGTCTTCTGCGGTGCGGACGATGGTATCGGGAGAAATCACCGCGCCCTCTGTATCTTGCCAGCGTACTAAGGCTTCAATCCCCGCAATGCTGTGATCTTTTAGATCGATTTGCGGCTGAAAATGTAAGCTCAACTCGTTACCCTGAATCGCTTTGCGGATGGCGTACTCGGTATCCTTTTTCTGATGCAGGTGGTCTCGCATTGCCATTTGGAACACCACGACTCTGTGATGAGAGAGTTGACGAGCGCGATGCGCCGCGGTGTCTGCGTGACGCAACAGTTCCTGAGCGGGCATGGAGGCATCGTAGCGATAACTAATGCCGACAGCGCAGGCCACAATAATCTCCTCTGCGTCGTGGAAGAAGGGTTGCTCAATGGCTTTTCGGATCCGTTTTGCGTAGATCTCCGCTTTTAGCGGTGAAAGCTCGCTGCCGACAATCGCGAATTGGTCGTCGCTGATTTTTGCAATATAGTCATCGGTTTGCCTAACGCGTTGTAGGCGTTGTGCCAATTCAATTAAAAGCTGGTCATGCACGGCTTGCCCATACAGCTCATTGATCTCTTTCAAATTATCAATGTCCACACAGATCAGCGCCAGATCGTGGGAATGCGCGCTAGATTCATGCACACGCTGCTGAATATAGCGAGTAAGGGCATGACGGTTGGGCAGATACGTCAAGGCGTCGTGATTCGCGATAAAATGTAGCTGCTGCTCGACGTCTTTGCGTTGCTCAATTTCATTTTTTAAATAGTCAATCGTGGTCTGCGCCGCCCGGCGAGACATCAAGTTCACCTCCGCCAAATACAAGGCAACGCCCAATAAAAGAGCCACAAGCATGCCGGCGATATAAATCAGAATGGGTAATGAAATAAATTGACTGGCGCCTGGCTCTTGCCAAAGCGCTAGCTGCATAGCGGGTTGCGTGCTCGCTAAGGTTAAAGGTACCGAACCAACCGCGGCAAACGGCGAAATAGTGTCTCCGCGCAACACGGTTTTGTTTGCCCAGCGGGTCATGGTGAGGTGTTGATGTTTATTGAGGTAGTCGGACGCAACTTCGTCAACAAGCGCGTCAAGATTAATGACTGCGCCAAGATAGTAGCTTGGCTCTGTGCGGCTATGACTGTAAATCGGGTAAGCAATTCGCCAATGGGCGAGATCGGGCTGATCCGCTTCAAGCTGACCCTCTGGCTCGCCCACTACGTCAAATGAAAAACGCGGTTTATTATGGCTGGTATCTGCGTGTGTTTGCCAACTTATTTCTCTTCGACTGTCCGCCCAAAACAATGATGAAATATAGGCACTGTCTTGTTGGGTTTGTTGCACCAAAGCGTGCCATGTCGAGAAGGTCGAGGGCACATCTAACTCAATGTTACTGGCTAATGAACTAAGCCGTGTGAGTTGGGTGTTTATGCCGCGTTCGACGGCGCTAGACAAGGCTTGAACTTCCACACTGAGAAGCTTTTCAGTGCGTTGCGCTTGTTGTGATTGGGCAGCCTGATACAACAAAAACGTCGTGACGAGCACACCAAAACAGACGAGTGCGATGAAAATAATCGCACGTCCACGAGGCTGTGCCGGCCGCCTGGCAAGTGTGAGTGGATCCTCGTTGTGTTCGTTGCATGTCGATAAAGGCATAGGGCCTGCGCGTAGGGCTAATGGTGATAACCAGATAGTTCCAGTGTAGTGCTAAGAATGGGTGATTGCGCGTATCAATACTGAGACAGTGGTCGTCAGCTTGCTGCCAACAAAATCTGGGCGTTAACCCAGTGGCTGACGTGGACACGACATGGTCCTTACTTGTACAARTAATTTTTTTTGTACAATTTTGATCTATCTTCTACGCTTAGTTGTACAACATATTATAAATGTACAACTCCGTAGCAAATGCTGCGCGGTCAGTGTAGAGGTGAGACATGTCATTCCCTGTAGGTGTTAGCGCCTGTGTTATTGGCGAAAAAGTGCGATTTGACAGTGGTCATAAACGTAGCCCATTTGTCACCAAAGAGTTGGCACCGTATGTAGATTTTGTGCCAGTGTGCCCCGAAGTCGGAATTGGGCTCCCAGTGCCGCGCCCCGCCATTCGCTTGGTCGACAAAGGAGATTTGTCGGTCAGGTTAGTCGAAACCAAAGATCAACAAAAAGACTACACGGACAAAATGCAGGCGTTCAGTGAGCAAAAAGCGGAAGAGCTGGCGCACAAAGCACTGCGTGGCTATATAGTCTGTGCCAAGTCACCGACTTGTGGCATGGAGCGGGTAAAAGTCTACCGCGAGAATGGTTACGCCTCAGATATTTCCGGGGTAGGGCTTTACACTCAGGCACTGATGGCGCGCATGCCTTGGTTGCCTGTTGAAGAAGATGGCCGGCTTAACGATCCTATTCTCAAAGAGAACTTTGTTTTTCGGCTGTTTGCGCTTGATGATCTTTACAAGAGTGTCGAGCAAGGGGTGACTAAGAAAGCCCTCGTTGATTTCCACTCACGCTATAAGTTGGTACTGATGGCGCATTCGCCCGAAAAATACCGTGAACTTGGGCGATTTATGGCCAACATTGGCCATTACGATCTGGATCGCTTTTTCGAGCAGTACCGCACCGCGTTTATGCAAGCCATTGCCATTCGTGCGACGCGTAAAAAACACACCAACGTGTTAATGCACCTGCAAGGCTATTTTAAAAACAACCTCGATAAACATCAGAAAGCTGAGTTAGCGAATCTTATCCATGCGTATCGTCAGGGCACCATGCCTTTATTAGCACCGCTGACGTTGATTTCGCATCATCTTCATAATCACCCCGATGAGTACTTAGCTAACCAAGCTTATCTCAAGCCTTATCCTGATGCGCTGAGGCTTCGCTATGGCCTATAAGACACCTCACACTCTGACTATCAGCCAAGTGGCTGAGCAGACAGGTGTTAACCCTGTCACGCTGCGCGCATGGCAACGGCGCTATGGATTGCTTTCACCGGAGAGAACGGCAAAAGGGCACCGGCTTTATCGCCAGGAAGATGTAGAGACTATCGCTCATATTCTCCAGTGGTTAGATAAGGGGGTGCCGATCAGCAAGGTTAAACCTCTGCTTGCTCACAGTCCTACGGCGGCCGACACGGAAGACGACAGCGTGGCACGTGAACTGATTGACTGTATTCATACATTCTCAGTCAAACGGCTCGGGAAAGTCCTAGACATGATTTTAAAAGAGTATCCCTTTTATTGGTTAGTTGAACATGCCTTTACACCGGTCGACCAATGGTTAGGTGACGAGGAGGAAGCGGTTCGTTTATTACAGCGCGATCTGTGGCATAGCGCTGTGATTGAGCGATGCCGAACGGCGCTGGCGGCAAATGCCAAACGACATGCCCAGTCTCGATGCTGGCTTGTCTCATTAACTGTCACCAATGAATACCAACGCGTGCTTATGGCGATGGCACTCAACGATAAGGGTTACAGTGTCACAATATTGTCCAGTCCGCATCAACAATTGAATTTGGTCGTTGAGGTGATGCGCGAGCAGGGGGTGACAACATTGGCCTTGATGGCTAATCGTCGTCTCGATCGCGCCCAAATCAATCAAGTACGCCTTTGTCTTGCTCAAAATGACATTGACGTTGTGAGCCAAGCTTTTATCTGCTCCGTACACGGTGATGAGCTCGAAGAACTTAAGGAGAACAAAACGTTATGCATCTAGTCTGGTTTCGGCGCGATTTACGTGGGCTGGATAACCGAGCGTTGAGCGCAGCCAGCGACGCGTCCGATCCCGTGGTCGGGATATTTGTTGAGACACCGGAACAGTGGGCGTCACACCAGCTTGCCCCCAAACAAGCGGGCCTTATCAAAGCTCGGCTAGAGGCGTTACGTGAAGAGCTTAGTGCGCGAAATATTCCCTTAGTGGTTGAGCGTGCAGCTGATTTTCCTCAATCGGCGGAAAAAGTGGCGGATTATGCCCACCGCATTGGTGCAACAGCGGTGTTTGCTAACAAGGAATATGAACTTAATGAAAGCAAACGTGATGAACAAGTGTGCGCAGCGTTAGCAAACAAAGGCATCGCATGGTATGCCTATGATGACCGCAATTTGTTTGCACCAGGCACCATAAAATCGGGAAAAGGCGAACCGTATAAGGTGTTCACGCCCTTCAAAAAAGCCTGTCTACGTGCTTTAGACGGCATGGATGTTTCACCCTGCCAAAAACCATCCAAACGCGAGACAAACGCGGCTATCGACACGATCTTTTCACAGCTAAAACCGATTCACTTTGATTATCCGACTGAGGATGTCTCGGACTGGGCGACCGATGAGACAGGGATCCTCGAGCACATGCGTCGTTACTGCCGCGAGCAAGTGGCTGATTATAAAAGACAGCGTGACTTTCCCGCGGTTGATGCCACCAGTCAGCTTTCTCCTTATTTGGCCATTGGCGCGTTATCTCCACGTCAATGCTTGGCGCGTTTACAAGAAGAGCAAGCCGATTGGCGCGAGCCCGATACAGGGGCAGCTACCTGGCTTTCGGAACTTATTTGGCGTGATTTCTATCAGGAAGTGAGTGCACAAAATCCGGCAATCAGCAAAAAGTATAGCTTTATAGCTTGGGGCGAATCAGTGGTATGGGATAACGACCCTTCCTTGTTTGAGGCTTGGAAGACGGGAAAAACCGGTTTTCCCATTGTTGATGCCGCGATGCACCAGCTTAATCAAACAGGCTGGATGCATAACCGATTGAGAATGATTGTGGCCAGCTTTTTGACTAAAGATCTGCTTATCGATTGGCGCTGGGGAGAAGACTACTTTATGTCCAAGCTGATTGATGGCGATTTTGCCTCTAACAACGGGGGCTGGCAATGGTCTGCGTCGGTAGGGACCGATGCTCAACCTTACTTTCGGATCTTTAATCCGACCACACAGGGAGAGCGGTTTGATAGTGATGGGCGCTTTATTCGTCGCTGGCTCCCCGCGCTTAAACAGGTGCCGGGCAAGCATATTCACCAGCCTTGGCAATGGGCGGATCAATACGCCCAAGCGCTAGATTATCCGCGTCCGGTGGTGGATCACGCCACTCAGCGCAAAAAGGCGCTGGCCATTTTTGAAGCGGCGAAGAATCAGCCGCAGGAGCAAACACCATGACTCGTTCGCCAACCCATGCTGGTGTGTCACAGTTTGTGACGACCTATCAAGCGCTCAATAAAGATAACTTGTCATCACTGGCGACGATTTATCACCCCAAGATTGTGTTTGTCGACCCAGCGCATGAGATAACCGGCTTAGAGGCGTTTATCCAGTATTTTTCGCTGCTGTACGAAAACGTAACAGATTGTCAATTTCATATACACACGACCGCGGTAGACGGAGACGATGCCTTTGTGACCTGGACCATGATGTTATCGCACCCCAAGTTGGATGGGGGGAAAACGCGACAAGTTCAGGGCTGCTCTCACCTACGTTTTTATGACGGCAAAATCATTCGGCATCGTGATTACTTCGACTTAGGTGAAATGCTGTACGAAGCGCTACCTGTGATAGGTCGCCTGCTCAAACATATCAAAACGAGGCTAGGACAATGAAACACGTATTGATCACCGGCGCCACGTCGGGAATTGGTGAGCAATTGGCAAGAGACTATGCGCGTCAAGGTTGGCAGGTGACAGCCTGTGGGCGAAACCAAGACAAGCTTAACGCCATGGCTAGCGATCACGCATCATTAGACGCATTGGCGTTTGATGCCACAGATGGCGAACAAACGCATCAAGCGCTGAGTAACTTAAGCGTCTTTCCCGATTTGATTATTCTAAATGCGGGAACGTGTGAATACATCGACCATGGCGAAATCGATGTGGCGCTGTTTAAACGCGTTTTTGATATTAACGTTTTTGGCGTACTGAACTGTATTGAAGCGTTGCAAGCAAAATTCACTGACAACACCCACCTTGCCATTGTCGGCTCGTCGGCCAGTTATATGCCGTTGCCACGCGCGGAGGCATACGGAGGATCGAAGGCGGCGATCAGCTACATCGCCAACACGCTATCTGCTGACTTGGCACACCGAGGGGTGACGGTGTCACTTATTTCACCGGGGTTTGTAAAGACACCATTAACCGACCAAAACGACTTTTCGATGCCAATGCGCATTACGGTGGAGCAAGCCTCTGCCGCTATTCAAAACGGGTTGGCTAAAGGGAAAACGGAAATCCATTTTCCGCGAAAATTTACCTTTATTCTCAAGTTTCTCGCGCTATTGCCTATGTCCTGGCAGCGAGCCCTCGCACGACGTATGACAAGGAACTAAATCATGAAAATTGCCATCATCGGCTCAGGCATTGCCGGTTTGACGTGTGCTCATTATCTCAATAAACAGCATGACATCACCTTGTTTGAAGCGAATGATTATTTGGGGGGCCATACGGCCACGGTCGATGTCGACGTCGCCAGTGGACAGTACGCGATTGATACCGGCTTTATCGTTTTTAACGATCGTACCTACCCGAATTATGAACGTTTACTCAACGAAATTGGTGTGGGTCGCCAACCTTCTCAAATGAGCTTTAGTGTTCGCAATGATGCGAATGGACTGGAGTATAACGGGCATAGCCTGTCCTCGTTATTTGCGCAGAAACGCAATGTTATTAATGTGCGCTTCTACCGCTTTTTGGCGGAGATCATGCGATTCAATCGCCTCGCTCGTGAAGCACATGCCGCGGGTGAGGCCGAGCGGCAAGGCGCACTCAACACCCTGGGCGATTTTCTCAATCAACATGGGTTCAGTGATTATTTTTGTCAAAACTATATTCTTCCCATGGGCGCGGCGATTTGGTCATCCACCTTGTCGGATATGCGTGGTTTTCCCTTGTCGTTCTTTCTGCGTTTTTTCCAAAATCACGGCCTGTTGGATATCACTAATCGGCCGCAATGGTATGTGATCCCCGGAGGCTCACGTGAGTACGTTAAAAAGCTCACGCCTGCCTTCGAGGATAAAATTCATCTCAACTCACCGGTAAAAAGCGTGCGCCGAACGCCGGAGGCAGTGTTCGTCACCACCGACACGAGTGAGCATCAGTTTGATCAAGTGATATTCGCTTGTCATAGCGATCAGGCGCTCTCTATGCTGGCCGATCCCAGTGAAGCGGAACAACAGGTGCTTGGGGCGATCCCTTATCAAGACAATGAGGTCGTGCTTCACACTGACACGTCGCTGTTGCCTAAGCGTCAAGGCGCGTGGGCAAGTTGGAACTATCATTTACCGTTGTCAGATAAAATAGACACAGAACCAGCCGCTTTGACCTACAATATGAATATATTGCAGTCAATTCAGGCGCCTGAGACATTTTGTGTGACGCTAAATCAAACCGACAGGATCGAGCCGAGTAAAATTCTTAAGCAATTTGTCTATGCTCACCCCGTGTTTAATACCGAGAGTGTGGCAGCGCAACAACAGCGCCACCGCGTCAATGGTAAGCACCGGAGTTGGTTCTGCGGCGCGTATTGGTACAACGGCTTTCACGAAGATGGTGTACGCAGTGCGCTTGACGTAGTGGAGGGAATTAAAGCGTGAGTGCGTCGACACCGTCACTGAATAGCGGCTTATATGTGGGGCAAGTGCGGCATCGGCGCTTTAGCCCGATAAAACACACGTTTAATTACCCTGTGTTCATGCCCGTGATTGATCTCGATGAACTGGATCAGTTGGCGTTCAATGTTAAGGGCTTTCGCTTGGGTAAATGGGGATTAGCGGCATTCGATCACCGCGACTATCTCAATGGTCAAAAAGATACCAAAGCGGCGTGCTTTGACAAGCTCGAGGAATTAACCGGAGAGCGTATCGAAGGAAAAGTGTACGCACTGTGCCAATTACGCTATTTGGGCGTGTATTTTAGCCCAGCTAATTTCTATTACCTATACGACCAAGCCCATAACTGGCGTTACTTATTAGCCGAAGTGAGTAATACCCCGTGGGGTGAACGGCATTATTATGCCGTGCCGGCGGGCCAAAGGTATGAACACGAAAAAGCATTTCATGTTTCGCCTTTTAACCCGATAGAGCAACGCTACCACTGGCGTCTGCGCCCTTTGGGGGAGCGAGTGCATCTTCACCTTGAGGCTCATCGACAGCAAAAAGAGTTTGACGCCACACTAGGGCTTCAACGACGCCCATTTACATCAAAAACACTGAATAAGTTATTGATCCGGACGCCGATGGAGACAGTAAAAGTTCTCATTGGTATTTATTGGCAAGCGCTCAAACTTTGGATAAAGGGCGCACCGTTTTATCCGCACCCGAGTGCGAAGAAGGAGTAATTATGTCTGCAACGGACGTCCCTCAGAGTCAACGCACACTGACACGTAAAGAGCACTATGCGAAACAATTGGTGTATACGTTGCTGGCGCACGTAAAAGACGCCTGCATTTCATTGGTGGATGAACAGGGCCAAACCCTGCAGTGCGGTGATCCACAGGCAAAATTACACGCATCCGTGCTGGTACACGACCCACGCTTTTACACCAGGATTTTAACAGGCGGCAGTATCGCGGCGGCGGAGGCTTACATCGACGGCTGGTGGGAGTCTCCAAACTTAACGGATGTGATACGCGTTTTTGCCCGCAACCTGCCCGCTATCGACAGAATTGAAAAGCACACTGGCTGGCTGGTGGGACTAGGGAACAAGCTTGCTCACTGGCGCAATCGCAATGAAAAAGAGACCGCGCGCCGCAATATCGCAGCACATTATGACCTCGGCAACGACTTGTACCGTCATTTTCTTGATGAGCAAATGCTGTATTCCAGTGCTATTTACACTGACAAAGAAATGACCCTAGAGCAGGCCCAAGTGGAAAAGATGGACCGGCTCTGCCGGCAGCTTTCGCTGACCTCTAACGATCATTTGCTCGAGATTGGCACGGGCTGGGGAGGCATGGCGGTCTACGCGGCTAAGCATTACGGTTGCCGCGTGACCACCACCACGATTTCACAAGAGCAATATGCTTGGGCAAAAGCCTGTGTCGAGCGAGAAGGGTTGGAAGATAAGATCACGCTGCTACAAAAAGACTACCGCGATCTGACCGGTGAATACGATAAACTGGTATCGATTGAAATGATTGAAGCGGTGGGGAAAGAGTACTTGGACACTTTTGTGCGTCAATGTCAGGCCTTGCTTAAGCCTGATGGTTTGATGGCTATCCAAGCGATCACCATTGCTGATCAGCGTTACGAACACTACAGCCGGAACGTCGACTTTATCCAAAAGCATATTTTCCCCGGAGGATTCTTACCTTCAGTGAGTGTGTTGTTGTCTCACCTCACCGCTCAAACTGATTTTGTGATCAGAGACTTAAAAGACATCGGCTTGGATTACGCACAAACGCTGGCTGACTGGCACACACGCTTCAATCAGCAGACGGAGGTACTGCGTGATTACGGCTATGACGAACGTTTTGCACGTCTGTGGCGCTACTACTTTTGTTATTGCGAGGGAGGCTTTAAGGAACGAACCATCAGTGCCGTACAGCTACTCCTGAGTCGCCCCGCTTGGCGAGAGGCATAATTCGTGCGCTTTGTCGTTATTTCTTTATTGTTCAATGTTTACTGGTTTTCGGCGGCGCTCGGTCCGCCGAGCTTTCAGTGGTTGATGGTCGCGATGTTGCTGGGCGCGATCCTTTATGACCGCAGCGTGATGTGGGCAATGGCCGTACTCACGCCTGTTGGGTTAATTGGAGATAGCCTATTACTTCACACACAGTGGTTGGCAGTTGAGGCCGAGTACGTTGTGATGCCGCTGTGGCTACTATTACTGTGGCTAGGGTTTTGCAGTTTTGCCTGGTTAATGCGTGATCTGATCCTCGCACGAGCATTATGGTTTATGGCGGCGCTGGGCAGTTTCGGAGGCGCGAGCAGTTACTGGGCAGGAGAGCGTTTAGGGGTATTAAGCTTCCCACAATCAATATGGGTCACTGGTGCGGTGCTGATTGGGACGTGGTTAGTATACAGCATCGTCCTAATTAACCTGATGCAATGGCTGCAACACCAATTAGATGTCCGTTCTGCCGCGACAAGGAGAGAGCCATGAAAAAGTGGATGAAACACCTTGTATTAATGCTCTCTCTTGCAACGCCTTACGCCACCATGGGGACGACGTCGCCGTCAATGAAATGGCAAAGCTGGCCACAGGTTGGGGAAGCAACGTTAACCTGGGGCTGGTGGACCATTTATCAATCATCATTACGCTCGCCATCGGGCCACTATCAACCGCAATCGCCTCATGCTTTAGTCATTACCTATGCGCGTGATATCAGTGACCAACGACTGATGAAAGCGACTCAGGATCAGTGGGAGCATCTCGGCTTTCCTAGCGCTCAGCGAGCACGTTGGGAAAAAGCGCTAGACAAAGCGTGGGGGGATATTAAAGAAGGTGACCGTTTGGCATTCGTGCGCCACGCACAAAAAGGGGTATTTTACGCCCAGCCAAAAGAGAAAGACTGGGAAGAGACCTTGACGGTCAAGGACATCGAGTTGGCAGATGCATTTCTCGCAATCTGGTTATCAGAAGACACTGACTATCCAGACCATCGTCGAGCATTATTAGGAGAAACGCCATGAGACAAGTGACGCAGACGATAGGCAAAATTCTAACGGTATTGGTGAGTGCTGTGCTATTGGCAGCGTGCTCGGCAGACATTGAGGATTACCAAGGTCAGAAGCCTGATTTTAACTTGTTTGAGTACTTTGAAGGGCAAACCAAAGCGTGGGGGATGGTACAAGATTTCACCGGTGAGCAAACCCGACGCTTCGTTGTCGATATCGAAGGTGTGGTAGAAGGGGATACATTAACGCTGGATGAGTCCTTTGTGTATGCCGATGGCGAAACACAAACTCGAGTGTGGACGATTAAACGTCACCCTGATGGGACTTACACGGGGACGGCTGGCGATATCGTCGGAACCGCAACAGGTATTGTGGCGGGTAATGCGCTTAATTGGCGCTATGATTTGGTGGTTCCTGTCGGCGATAGCGAATATCAGCTTCACTTCGACGACTGGATGTTTCGCCAAGACCAAGATCGCCTTTTTAACGTCACCTCAATGCGCAAGTGGGGAATCGAAGTAGGCAAAGTCACGCTTTTCTTTGAGCGGGTGGCGCAATAGTTCGCGAATAGAGCGCGCCAGAGGCGTTAACCAACCCCTCTGGCTAAACCGATTGCGCGTTGGATAATCCAGCGCAGCAATTTGGGGATCGGGGCTTTTAATTCGTTCTCGGTATAGGCGATTATCGCCAGCGCGGCGTCAGGCTTGGCATAGCGTTTTAACGCCTTGGCGATAATACGTTTGTCGTTCATATGCGGCTGCTGACTGGTCACGCCCGCCATCTCACGAAACAAAGGCGCATAACCGTTGTTGTACAAGTAGTGTTCAATATCTCTATCCGGCAGCACGGTTAAACGCGCGCCCTCTGGTTGATGCTCTATTTGCCCGCGCGCCGTCGCGGCGTACTTCTTACCAGCCATATCACCATCCGCCACCAGATGCCATTCAATGCCCAAGGCCTTGGCGGCCTTGATCAGCGGTCGCAAACCGCTTTGTGCAAATTCAATCAGGTGCACACCTTCTGCAGCTAAGTCATAACCTTGCAATCGCGCCAGCTCGTTAAACAGCCAAATCTCCGTTTCACCCTCGACCAATAGCCAACAGCGAGCAAACAGTGCACTGGGTCGGTGAAACCGAACATGGAAAGTGACACGCCGGCGTTCGTCCTGGCTAAGAAGATGAGACGGTACTTGGTGGCTGTGGGTTTCGGTAGGATGCCGCACTAGGCGGCGAATATGATCCAGTTGTACGCCTGCGAGCAAATCACCGCTGTTTGTGGTGAGCAACTTTTGCATTGGCATCAACTGAATCAAGCGCCACGCTTGATTCAATAAGGTTGGATGAAGTCGCCCTTCTGGATCTTCAAATAGCATCACTGGCCGCGCATTACGTTTGAGCTGTTTTGGCCCGCGCGCCCGGACAAATGCACTCAATAAGCCCATGAGCACGAGCCGACTTTGATTAGAGGTATTGGCGGCCACCGCTTCGAGCGGGTGCATTTGGTTATGAGTGATGGCTAATGCGCCCGGGGCATGAATGGGATAAGGATCGCGGTCATGCTCGTAGGCGGCAAAATAGTGATCGAGCAATTGACGCATGGCATGCAGGCCACTTTTTATCTCGCCTTTATTCACATGGCCGGGCATCATCAACAGGCGGCGATAGGTGTTGTCTAGCCGCTGCTCAAGGCGGGTGTTATCTTTTGTCACTGCTTGCCCTGGTACGCGCATGCGTCTGGCATCACGCACACGAACGACTGGGTGAATTTGCATGAGGTGGCTGGCGAGCGCGTCGCTGTCTGCTTGCTCAATAATATCGCCTTGTGAGGATAAAAATTCTCTCCGTACCGCGACTTTACTTTCTTGGATGGTGGCGCTTAAGCAATAATCAAGGGTTCGACACCCCGCGTTGTTCCCATTCCAAACGGGTTTAAAACGACGATAGCGGCGCGCTTTATGCTCACCGGGAAAGCTCTCTTGCCAGCGAAGGATGATTTGAAACTGTTGTTCAGGCAAGACACCTAAGACATGGTCAACGTGAAAGTCCGACCGTTTAAACTGGGGTTTATCGCCACTTGGGTGCAATGCAATTTCTAGCGCATCAAGCAGAGACGATTTTCCCCATGCGTTTTCACCGATTAAAACGGTCAGTTCATCTACTTGCAGTGACAGGCGATTGATACCACGGAAGCCTGCTATTTCAATTCGGTCTAGTCTCATCGTCACCTCTGTTTTACAGTATGACACCTTCTTGAAAAAGGAAACCAAGTCCTTTGTGGTTTTGTGCTATATGCCTGATTTATTGCACTTAACCAAGTAGGTACTAGGGTATATTTACAATAGGGTGGCGAGCGAAACCCTGATATAGTGTTCAAAGTTAATAACGCAGCCCGATTGGGCGATCATCAAGAGACAGTCATGCTATCGTTTGAAGCCCTACAAGTGCTGGATGCCATTGAAAGAAAAGGAAGTTTTGCTGCGGCAGCTGAGTCACTGAATCGTGCGCCGTCATCGTTAAGCTACCAGGTTCAAAAACTAGAAGACGAGCTGGGTTTGGTGATTTTTGATCGCTCCGGACATCGCGCTACATTTACCGATGCGGGGCATTTATTAGTTGAACGTGGACGGATGTTATTGAATGCCGCCGATGAGATGGTTGCCGATGCGGCCTCCTTGGCACACGGGTGGGAGTTGGAAATTTGCTTGGCTTATGATGGCCTGTTTAAAAGCCACTTCTTTTTTCCCTTGATTGAGCGCTTGGCGAAAAAAAGCAATACACGCCTTAAGTTGACTGAGCAAATCTTGGCTGGATGCTGGGAAGCGCTGGCTCAAGATCGCGCTGATGTACTGGTCGCACCTATTCCCGACACTGTGCCGCAGGGTATAAAAGTGCAGCCTTTGGGCGAGATGAGCGCCTATTGGGTAGCCGCGCCCGACCATCCCATTCACAAAGAGGCGCGTCCCGTTGAGCCTGATGTGCGTGCCAAATACCGCGGGGTGGCGGTGGCGGATACTGCGCGTGGTATGCAACCTAAAACCTTTAATGTGTTAGAAGACCAGCCGCGGCTCACCGTCAGTTCAATGCACGATAAATACGCGGCGATCTTAAACGGACAAGGGATCGGGACGCTGCCTTGGTTTTGGATACAAGATGATCTCAATGCAGGTCGTTTAAAACGCTTGAAAGGCGGAGAACCATTCGAGCTAACGCTTGGGGTGGCGTGGAAACGCAACCGGATGGGTAATGCTAAATCATGGTTAGTACGCCAACTTCCCAAGCTGCTTGAACCCTACTTGCAAGCTGGGGACATGCCTATAGGTCACAAGTAGGTGATACAGGGGCGATGCTCGCATTGAGACGCGACCGGTGAGGCGGTGATGAACACAGCCCAAGACGGCTATGGCGCCCCTAATCGTTACCTGGCGGATGCGCTCGCAAAGGCAGTTGCATATCGACAATGCCATCTTCCATTTGCACATCAATACTAAACCCACACTTTTGTGCCAATGCGATCATTCCGCGGTTATTAGGCATGGTCATCCCGGTGATCCGCGATAACCCTGCTTGGCGACCATAATCGATGATTGCCTGCATCAGTACACTGCCCAAGCCAACCCCTTTTAGATCGGAGCGCACCAACACGGCGAACTCTGCTTCGGTGTTTTGTGGGTCAGCCAGCAAACGTGCCACTCCCCAGATTTCTTCTCGGCCTGAAGGAAGATGATAAGTGGCAACGAGCGCCATTTCACGGTCATAATCAATTTGCGTCAGGTTTGCCAGCGCTTCATGATTCAGCTCGCCAACGTCAGAAAAAAAGCGACGGTACAAATCCTCTTCGGACACTTTTTCCACAAAGGCTTTATGGGTCGGTTCGTCCTCGGGCAAAATAGGGCGCAACAAAATCGTTTGGCCGTTTTTCAGTTTAATCGATTGCTCCAGATCTTTTGGATAAGGGCGAATCGCTAACCGTTTTTGCTGGCTGCCCGCGTAATCACGTAGCCGCAAAGAAGCATCAAGAATCGTGAGCTCATCGCCAGACACCAATAAAGGATGAATATCGAGCTCATCAATCTCCGGGCAGTCGATGATCATCTGTGACAGGGTCACTAAAAAACGGCATAAACTGGGAATGTCGATCGATATGGGAAAGCCACGTTGTTTGATTTTACCGCTTTTTATCGCACCAATGACGAGATAGCGCGCCAATGCCATGTTCAATGGCGGGATCGCGACCGCGGCATCTTTAGTGACATCCCAATCCGATCCCCCTTCACCCAGCAGAATAATGGTGCCAAACACGGGATCATTGCTGATCGTCACCCGCAATTCTTGCGCGCCAGCGCGAGAGGCCATGGATTG
Organism: Salinivibrio sharmensis; assembly: GCF_001995985.1. GTDB lineage: Bacteria > Pseudomonadota > Gammaproteobacteria > Enterobacterales > Vibrionaceae > Salinivibrio > Salinivibrio sharmensis. Next base: position 72,811 of record NZ_MUFC01000009.1, read on the forward strand.
GACTAACAAGCCCTCAATACGTGCTTCTGGAAACGTCACGGCGACACGATCCAAGATTGCTTGGGCGGCATTGGCAACTTCAGCGCCAGTGCGTAAATTGAGCATTACCCCTTGTACATCCGATTTATGGCGGATGTCAGGTGAGCGCAATTTTGCCGCTACCGGGTAGCCAACCTGTTCAGCTATTTGCGCGGCTTCGACCGAATCGGTAGCCAACCAGGTTGATATTACCTGCATGCTATAGGCTTCGAGTAACGGACGCACTTCGTGGGTGGTTAGGGTTAAGTGCTCAATGTCTTCTGCTTGGTCGATAAACGCGCGAGCAGCGGGTAAGTCGTAGTCCATACTCCCAGTAGAGGTGGGGGTTTCCATCAATTGCTTTTGGTTGCGCCGGTATTCTACAAGGTGCATATAGGCAGTGACGGCACTTTCGGGGGTGCGATAGGTCGGAAACCCAGCGTGAGTAAAGGCGAGACGCGCAACCGTGGCATCATCGCCTTCACCTTGCCAGTTGGTGAGTATGTTAAATCGTCGCGCGCGTGGATTTTCTTTGAGTGAATGGATTATCGCCTTAGCGGTCGCCAGTCCTGGTGCCGTGACAGAAGGAGAGTGCATGATGAGCACGGCATCGGCATCGTCACTGTTTAGCACGATATCAATCACTGCTTGATACCGTTGCGTGTCGGCGTCACCAACAATGTCAATGGGGTTAGTTTGCGACCAACTTTTGGGGAGTACTTGATGTAAGGCCTCGAGCGTTTGCTCGCTGAGCGTCGCTAACTTGCCGCCAGCATCCATCAGGGTGTCGACAGCCATCACCGCCGGCCCACCCCCATTGGTAATAATCGCAAGGCGTTCTCCGCGAAGTGGTACCGAGTGAGAAAGGGTTTCCACGGCCGCAAACAGTTCATGAGTATTGTTAACGCGAAGCATACCAGAGCGACGAATCGCCGCATCGTAGGCGGCATCTAAGCCTATGTTGATATGACTGAGTTGTTCAAGCGCCACCGAGCCACCCCGTGTGCGGCCGCTTTTTAGTACCAGGATCCGCCGATTACGGGCAGCGGCCCGCGCGGCTGATATAAACCGGCGCGCGTCGCGGATTGAGTCAACATAGAGCAAGATCGCATCGGTTTTACTGTCGCGACAAAGAAAGTCGAGTAATTCGGGAAAGTCGATATCACTTGCTTCACCCAGTGAAATAAAAGTAGAAAACCCAATGCGCTTGTTGCGTGCCCAATCCAGGATAGTGGTGCATACCGCGGCTGATTGAGAGACAAACGCAATATTGCCTTTATTGGCGGGTACTGGCGCAAACGACGCATTGAGATTGAGCCAAGGTAAGATCATGCCAAGGCTATTGGGCCCGAGAACGCGCATGGTATATTTTTCCGCAATCTGTTGCATGGCGTCGTACTGACTCACCCCCTCAGCATTTAATTGCCCCCGCATTCCCGCTGCTAACACAATCACGAGCTTTACCCCGCGCTCGCCAAGCTGCTCAATAAGAGGGGGCGTGGTCTCGCCACGCGTACAGAGGATGGCTAAATCAGGCACCAAGGGGAGATCAGCCACTGTTTTGTAGGCCAAGATACCGGCGACCGCTTGGTATTTGGGTGTCACTGGCATAATAGGGCCTTGGAAGCCGCCGGATTGCAAATTACGCGTAACAACGTAGCCTGCTCGACCACTGTGATCAGAGGCGCCCACCACCGCGATGGACTTTGGCTTGAGGAGTTGATCGATACCGGCCATGATGCCCTCCGTTGGTTTGACGAGTGCTTGCTTGTGGTGCGAAATGGCGCAAGCGTCTTTACACGCCAGTTTATCGGTTCACGCTTGAATTCAACGGTTTTTTTTAACGCAATGTGATCTCGACATGGCAGAAAGTAGAGTCTGAGATAGACTAAAAAGCGTCTTTCCACGTGACTATCTGTGAGCTGTAGCCGGAAACCTCGTGCGAGAGGGTAACTTTTGGTTGAATGGCTATAAGGTCGGGGGCACAATGAAACAAACTTGGATAACTGACAGAATCACAATGAAAAAATTGGGCTTACTGGCTATCGCTATACTGTTGACTGGGTGCAGTAGCGGTGGCGTTACCACTGAAATCTACAGTCAGACGATTGAATCAACCGACAAACGCGATACCGCGCAAACGGCAGACGCCGAGCCAATGATGAACACGGCCAAGCCTGAGCCGAAGCCGGCACCGAAAAAGCAAACGGTGAAAGCGGCGACGCAAGGCCCTGGCTACACCATCCAAGTGGTGGCGCTGAGTCATGATCGAGGGTTTAGTGATTACGCTAAACGCCTGCCCAGTGACCAGCCATTGTGGAGTAACAAAAAAATGGTAGATGGCTTGCCTTGGTACACCTTGTTATACGGGGAATATCCAAGCCGTGATGCTGCAAAACGTGCGATTAAAGCGCTACCACAAACCATTCAGCAATATGGTCCTTTTGTACGCGATATTGGTAAAATTAAACGCTCTTCCACACCTGAAATGACCCGTATAAATTAATAAACGGGAAAAGGGTGCGGACAAAAGCTGGCTGATGCCAGCTTTTTTGTTGAGTGATGTTCGTCGCCCGCATTGTCTTGGATAATTTGGCTGCCGAGATTGAACAAACCTGCAGCAAATGGTTTCTAATCACTGCATAAACGACGTTTGATAGATGAAAGCCTGTCAGCATTTGTCTACTATGGCGATAGAGTCCAGATAGCGCCTGTAAGCGCGTGATGAGAGAAGAAAATGACCAAACTTAACCTGCTTTTGTTATGCGGCGGTGGCGGTGCAGAGCACGATATTTCCCTCGTGTCTGCACGATATATTGAGTCACAGCTGGCAAAATTACCGCGTATCAAGGTACACAAAGTTGAAATGACCCAAGACGGTTGGCGCCTTGATGATGGTATGCGCTGCCATCTTGATACCGACGGGAACCTGTGTAGTAAAGTGGAACACACGCAAATTCACTATGTCATTCCTTGTTTACATGGCTTCCCTGGGGAAACAGGTGATATTCAGTCATTACTCACGATTACAGGGTTACCCTATTTGGGGTGTGATGCCGAAGGAAGCCAGATTTGCTTTAACAAGATCACCTCCAAGTTGTGGTTTGATGCGCTGGGGATCCCAAACACCCCTTACGTATTTATTACTGACCAAGGTGAACACAGTCAGGCGAGCGCATCAGCATTTTTTGCTGAGCACCAAACCGTGTTTGTTAAGGCGGCCAGTCAGGGCTCCAGTGTTGGTTGTTACCGCGTAACAGAAGAAGAGCAGTTACAGGCACGCATTACCGATGCATTCACCTTCTCAGACCAAGTATTGATCGAAAAAGCCATCAAGCCGCGTGAATTAGAAGTGGCAGCGTTTCAAGTCGGCGATGAAATAATCGTGACACGCCCTGGGGAAATCCGCTGCCCTGAAGGGAGTTTTTACACATTCGAAGAAAAGTATAGCGATGGCAGCCACAGCAATACCTACATCGAGGCGGAAGATCTGACCGAAGATCAGGTTGAGGCAATCCGTACCTATGCCCACCAAGCGTTCAAACAACTGCGTTTAAAAGACATGTCGCGTATCGATTTCTTCTTAACGGAAGACAACGACATCTTAGTTAATGAAATCAATACGTTTCCTGGTATGACGCCTATTTCAATGTTCCCCAAACTGATGGAGCACCATGGCTTGGCATTCCATGAATACCTAGCATCGTGCATCACGTATGCCACAGGGCGACGCGTGAACTAATTACTCGCTCAGCTTTTTACGTCGGTAACGCGACTTGGCTTGCTCACTGGCCACCGTGTTACCGACATACTGTGCGGGCATCGCTGGGCTCTTCCAACGTCCCATGTGTTGGATTTGTTTTATCGTCATGCCTTTTTTCGCGAGCGACCGACTTGCTCCCACTCTGGGTGACTGACCAGAAAAGGTAACCGACTCGTCTAAAAGTGTACTGGCTCGCCGAAAGACACGATAAATCGATGAGGGGTCAAGGGGCGCTTCTCCTAAGTGGCCGTGCTTGTTGATTCGCCGCAGTAGGGGACCTTGACGAATCCCTGTTTTGTCTAACCAATCCATCAATAGCCTCGCGACGGATTCAGACAGTGGCACGCGCTGGTCCTTCACCATAATGAATGCTTGCTCCTCGGCCGTGATCAGGTCATCCACCGACAGGGCGGCTAATTCACTTCGCTTTAATAACCCTTCGTATGAGAGAGACCAAACCAAACGGTCGCGTATATCCTTTAATCGTTTTGAACTTGCAAGCTGTTGGTTTAACGCCGTCAAATGATGAGATTGAAAAGGTGTGGCTTCTCGGCTTTCTGGTAACTTCGCGTGGAGTAAACGCGCCATTGCGTACTTCACTTCTCGATGCTTGCTCGGGTCTTTGAATTGGTGAAGCTTGTGAACCAAGCCAACGGTGATAACCATCCTACGAACGGCCGAAATCTTACGTCGATTTGCTGTGATTTCAGCAAAGCGGCGCAGTGTGGTGACAGCACAAGGGAGTGGCGTCACGTTTTGCTCCTGGCAGAAGGTAACAAACACGCGCCAGTCGTTGCGATAACTCAATAGCGAGTTTTTGCTGTAGGCGTCTTGTGTGATGGACGACCATTCTTCAATGCTCAATATACCGGTGTTAAAGCGAGCTTGACTGGTTTCAATCTCACTTGGTTCTAATGGTAATAGTCTTTTCATAACGCACTATAACTTGTTTACTAATAATACAGTATATTAGACATCGATGAAAATTGTTTGAAATATATCTCAGTTTGCCTATCACTTGGTCTATCAGCGGATTAGGCTGATGAAATTGCTCGAACAACGCGTGATAATAGTCTAAAAATGAAGAATGTTCGTAATCCATTGCATATATAGCTAGCGGATTATTGTTCGGGAAAGGAGAAAGGTATGACTCGACGCCTTTTTCATCGCGGATATGCGATTGAAAAAACCGAGGGCAGTGGAGATATCACAGAAGAATACCGCGCTAGGTTGGGTGGAAAGGTGATATCAGGCAGCCTACAAGCAGTGAAGAAATCAATTGAATGGTGGGCCGATACCAGCACGTTGGTTGACCCTGCGGATCTCGAGGAGGACGATGCAGACGGTGCCGGAACGCGTCAGGTCGAGGAATATAAAGGTTTTCGCATCATGAACGACAACCCGGATAAAGATGACAAGGGTTGGTACATGATTGTACGCGGTAACTTGATGAAAGGCTCGCTGCCTGCGCTCAAACAATTTATTGATAAAAATGCAGAGCAATTACGTGCTTAACGCTCCACGATATCCTCGAGCAGCGTCACCAGCTGCGAAGTGCTGCGGCCTTTGATATAGTGAGAGAAACTTTTTAACGACCTAACTTTATGTCTGACGATAATCATCTAGTCTACTCAACCGAAACGGGCAGGATTAAAGCCGAGCCAGAAAAACCGAGTCGCCCTAAAGGCGACGGTATCGTTCGTATTCAGCGACAAACAAAAGGGCGCAAAGGCAAAGGTGTCAGCCTTGTAACGGGCCTCGACCTTGATGACAGTGCGCTGAAACTGCTCGCCGCTGAGCTTAAAAAAGTGTGTGGTTGTGGTGGCGCAGTCAAAGAGGGAGTCATTGAAATCCAAGGGGATAAGCGAGATACCCTCAAGGCGCATCTAGAAAAGAAAGGTCATACGGTGAAGCTGGCGGGTGGTTAAGCTTTCGAAGGCGTCACAACAGCAAGTAAAAAGGCAGCGTAGGCTGCCTTTTTGTGTTCAGTGCTTAGACATGACCTTCAGAGTCAATCAAGGCATCAAAGCGCTCATTACCATGCAATGATTCAAAGTCCGCTTCCTCGCGCGCCGCTTCGCGCAACGATGCACTTTCTGCAACCGCCAGCTCTAAGTCAGACACCGCTTGATCTTCAGCCCCCAATCGCGCATAGGCGCACGCACGCTGGAAGAGGGCATTGGCATTGCGTTCATCCACTTCCAGCACACGGTTACTGATACTCAGCGCCCAGTGATATTCGCCCATTTCCATTGCCGCATCCGCTTTATGGGTGAGCGCCTCGAGGTCACCAGGGCGGATTTTCAGGATTTCATTGTAAATTTCCATCCGCTGTTCAGGCGTCTGCGAGTGCTGAGCGCGTAGCCATAAGTTATGGATCTCGTTGATACGCTCAATCTCTTTGTTGTTTTCTGCAATAATGCGCGTTTTACGCTTCAAGTCGCGCTCCAAGGCTTGGAACTTGCGTTCATATTGCTCTGCAATTTCTGATAGCTGCTGATCCGCCAACTCTTTGGTATTGGTTTTTATATCGCGCAACGATTGCCAACCCACCAACGCAATCAATGAAGCCGCGCCGGCAATCAGATAAAAGAAGTAGGTGACCGTCACATTGGCATAGTTCAGTGACTTATCCGCTACATCTAACTCACGATCGGTAATTTCCGTCACCATTCGCTTTTCTAGCGCCTGGAAATCTGTTCTTAAGTTTCGGATTTCATCCAAAACATACCTTTCCATCAACGGCTTATCGTAAATGCTTTGCTCAGCATACGAGGTCGGCTCTTTTGCCGCTTTGGTATGCTTGACATCGTTTTCATCTTCAGCACTAGCACTGAAGCTTGCCAACGCCACGAGCAAACAAGCCCAAATGTGCGCTTTCATGGTTATCCTTATGTAACGAATCAGTTTAAAACTAGCGAGACTGTAGCAAACCTTCTGCAGACTAAAAAGGCTAACGAGTGGAAATCGCCGATAAGATGACGTTTCGCAATCCGTCGCCCCACACGTGCCATGATTGATACGCTACGCACAGCGGATACTCGCCTTGACAATAACGATAGTGACAATCATATTGGATGTATATAGGTCAAATACTATTGACATGGTGAGCCAAATGAACCAATCCATTTTAGATGCAGTCATGAACGCAGAAGGTATCGTCGAACCCAGCAAAATGGCGGCGTTCTTCCATACCAATTTGAAAGAAATTGCGTCTTTGTCTGGATTACCTTATTCCACGTTAAGCCGCACAGAGCGATACTCAACGATCAAGGCACAGCAACAACTGCGTAACTGCACAGAAGTGATCAACCGAATCCTTCCGTGGACGGGAAATGAATTTCATGCCTACGCATGGTATCGGAGCGAAGGGCTACCAGAGTTTGGCGGATTAACCGCAGAGCAACTGGTTAAACATGATCGAATGGACGCGCTGAGAGCCTACCTCAACCATACGAGCGAAGGCGGTTATGCGTAAAGAAAAGCTACAGGAATACCTATTTCGCTTTGAAGGTGCGGTATTTCGTGGCCATAACCCTCGCTGGTCATACGCGCCTAACAGTGGGGAGGGAGCAAGACGCAATGGTGGGCGCTTTAACCCCAAAGGTGTTGCCGCGCTGTACACCTCATTGTCTCAATCGGGCGCATGGGTAGAGGCTCAGCAGGGATTTCGTTTTAAAGCCCAGCCTTTGACAATATGTCAGTATGATGTCGACTGTGACAATGTACTCGACCTGACCGATGAGACAGTGCTGCTAAACTGTGGCATCAAGCCCTCGACGCTAAGCGGTGCTTGGTTAGATCAAGTGACCCAGAACCAAATCCCCGATAGTTGGCACTTATCGAAACAGCTTATCAGTGCAAAGGTCAACGCCATTATTGTGCCCAGTTTTGCACGTGGTGCCACCCGAGAGATGAAAAACATCGTATTTTGGCGATGGAGTGATACGCCACCCAACATGGTTAAAGTGATTGATGACTTCGAACGCCTGCCGCCATCACCTTACTAGCGGCACCCGCCGAGCTAAGTGAAGCCAGCGGGTGCCCAAGGTGGCTTGCCGTTGCCGACAAAGCAGTCCCGTCTGGCTTATCACCGCGCGCTTGAAGCACCTTAGGTCAAGCGGAGCACTTGAGCTGAGTTGACTAAAGAAAGTTGTGATTAGCTACTTTATGGTAAATAGTAAGTTATGTTGAATCGTCGCGTCAGAATACTGAAGAGGGAGAGAAAATGGAGGTGAGGAATCAAGCTGCTTGTCTTATCGATGCCAATATTCACCTATCAAACACTTTATTTAACATAACATACATAATGCGCACCAATGGTTGATTTGTTAACATACCGCCATATCGACTAGCCCATTGCGTAAATCTTCTCAACCTGACTAATCTCTTTCCCGTTCCAAATCCTTCCTTCATTTCGCACTGAGTTATTGTTGATATAACCGCATTGTATGCCTTTATGCATTAAATAGTGATGAGTTATCACACCACACCTCGCTTGGATTGATTGGCATGTCGATGTCCGATAAAGTGCTGATAATACGTCGTCAATGCGAGTGAGCTTTATGATAAAAACAGCTTTGGTGGGTTTTGGCTTTTCTGCCAACACATTTCATGTCCCTTTTCTGAGTGCAATTTCTGAGTTTGCGATTTCAGCCGTTGTGTCCAGTAAACCCGATCAAGTTGCACAGCGATTGCCTAAAGCTGCCTGCTTTGATGATCTCAGCACATTACTAACGCAACAAACCCCGGACTTAGTGGTGATCACCACCCCCAACCATCTCCACTATCAGCATGTTAAACAAGCTTTAGAAGCCGGTTGTCATGTCTTAGTGGAAAAGCCTTTTGTTACCAATAGCCGTGATGGCCTTAAGCTCGCCGCGCTAGCCAAGCAAAAAGGTTTAGTATTGTGCCCCTACCATAACCGCCGCTGGGATGGTGATTTTCTCACTCTGAAAGGCTTACACCTTGCAGGCGAGCTCGGCGACATCAAAGTCATGCACTCTAGCTTTAATCGCTACCGCCCAGAGGTTCGTCAACGCTGGCGTGAGATGCCAGGTGAAGGCGCCGGTATCTTATATGATTTGGGTTCACATTTAATTGACCAAGCACTGCACTTATTAGGGGATCCGAATGCGGTTTCAGCCAGTTGCCGCGCACTCCGCCCAGGCAGTGAAACGACCGACTACTTTCAGGTGACTCTGCATTACCCAGACAAAGAGGTGGTTCTTTCCTCAAGCCCCTATCGATCTGGCACCACAGAACGCTTTGTTGTTCATGGTGAAAAAGCGACCTTCAGTACTGTGGGGCTAGATATTCAAGAAGAGCAACTACGGGCTGGTCTGATGGTGACTGTCTCTGATTTTGGTGAACAAGCGTATCAAGGGATGCTCGAGGTTGGTGACAGCGTCACACCTGACCCACTCACGCTTGAAGATGGCCAATACCACCGCCTATTCGATGAGCTAGCAAAGGCAATTTCTGATAACCAGCCCTCGCCGGTTTGTCCCATTTCAGCCAGCAAAGTCATCTACGCCATCGAACTGGCACAAACAGCCTCTGACTCGGGCATTCGCCAACCTTGGCAGTTCCAAGACTAACTCCCTTTAAAAGATTAAACCTAGCCTAGTCACATCATCGGTGTGACTAGTATTTTTGCTCCAGAATATAAAGTTATAGTGCATTATGGTGTTAAAAAATAGCCCAGGACATGACTGGGCTATGAAGCAGAGTGCGATTTAGGCGATGGTAAACTGATAGATCATCATCAATAACAGCAACCAAAACACTGAGACGCGCCACTTGATGAGAGCAACCAAACCTAGCCCTATCGGCAACAAATCAAGCGGTTGTGTGTAAGCAGACACCCATACCGGTTGGTACAATGCGGCAGCTAGCAGCCCCACAACACAGGCGTTGATCAGGCTAATTGCACCCGCTAGACGAGGTTGCGTCTTCACTGCATCCCAAACGGGCAACACGCCAAACATCAGCAATGCGCCAGGCAAGAAAACTGCAATCGTGGCGATAATGCTGCCCCAAACGGGTGACAGCCCCTCAATACTCGCCCCCAAGTAGCTTGCCATAGTGAACATTGGCCCAGGCACGAGCTGTGCCGCGGCATACCCTTCAATCAAAGCCGAGTCAGTGACAACGTCACCAACTATTGGCTCAAGTAAAGGTAAGACTACATGGCCTCCACCAAACACAAAGCTTCCCGCTTGATAGAAAAGATTAAATACTTGCACCCAGAGTGTTTGGTTGAATAACCAAGGTACGGTCAGTAACAGCAGAAACAAACCAGTGATGGTGCCACTACGACGCCATGCAATGGTGACCGGCGCTTGGCGCTGCTGTGGTTTAGCAAAACCAATCGCCCCCACGACACCGGCAATCAGAATTGGTAACACCTGATACAACACGCCGGATGGGGTAAATAACAACCATAACGTCGTCATCACCGCTATCGAGGCGGTCGCCCATGAGTTAATAAATTTCTTACCCATCGACATCGTCGCATCAATCACGACCACCACCGCCAATAACTTCGCCGCACTGATGATGGTTGCCACCCAGTCTGCTGCCTGCGCGCCACTGTTTAATACCGCTGCCGCAGTCAATAGCGCAAACGAAGGTAAGGTAAAAGCCACAAAAGCACCCAACGCCCCGATATAACCGGCACGTTGATAGCCAATGTACATCCCCAACTGGCTACTTCCCGGCCCGGGTAAAAACTGGCTAATTGCCAGGCCTGAAGCAAATGTTTCTTCGCTTAACCATCGCTTATTTTTGACGAATACCCTTTCAAAATAACCCACATGGGCGGCAGGTCCACCAAAGGACATACACCCCAAGAGAAAAAACTGTTTGATTAGTTCTATCATTGCTTACCTCCTATTGAAGAGTGTAAGCGAACCTAACAATGAACAAAAACAAGCCTTTTTGATTATATAAATCGATAATATTAATACGCATGCAAGCTAAAAGAGCGCAGAAACTCATTTTGTAACTTAAAAACAAAAATGAAAGTAAGCACTTACCATTTGTCATATTTATCGTTTATAACAAGAAACAATTGGAATTAAATTGCTAATAAACAGTACGTTAAAAGGATAGGTGTCGGTTATTCAGAATAATGAGACTTCCCACTTCCGTACCCTAGTCAGGTAAGATTTCACCACCCTCCTCTAGCTCGTTACGTCACAGTTAGTAGCCATTTAATAAAATATTGTCCTGGGGCCATGTAAGGATGGATTGGAGGTGGCGATAAGCGTGACAACGTCACTATTATTCCTGATGGCAAGTGTTGTGTGGTAATCTCTTCTTACAACAAATATGGATGTGCTCAGAAATGCTCGAATACCTTCAACAAATCGTGGTGTTGGCCGCAGTCGCGCAGGAGCAACACTTTACTCGCGCAGCAGAAAGACTGGGGATTTCTAAATCTCAAGTGAGTAAACAAGTTCGCTATCTCGAAGATCGCTTAGGCGTGCAGTTAGTGCAGCGCAATACTCGCTCTGTTTCGCTTACCGAAGTGGGCAGCAGATACGCGGAATACGGCAGTCAATTGATCGCTACCTTAGACGAAGCGGAAGCGATGGTGGCAGGCTATCGCAATGAAGTGACAGGGAAACTCAAAATTGGCGTCGCACAGTCATTTGGCAATACATTAATGACTCGTCATTTCGCGAAATTTCGGCAAGCCTATCCCGACCTCAATCTAAACATTAACCTCTTTGATCACCGCCCTAACCTTGTCGAAGAAGGCTATGATTGCTGGGTGGCTATTCATGAGCATCCTCCGGAGGGGATGGTGGCAAGAAAACTGGCGGATTGTCAGTTCAAGCTTGTCGCGGCACCCTGCTATCTTGAAGCTCGAGGTACACCGCAACAGCTGAGCGAGTTGCGCCATCACGACTGTATAACCTACCAAAGCCGCGAGCGCCGCTACGATAAATGGCCGTTTGTGAAAAGTGGCAATGAGCAGGTGGTGCATGTAAGCGGACAGTACACAATAAATAACGCGCCCGCTGTGCTAGAGGCGGTAAAGGCGGGGTTGGGTATCGCCTATTTGGCGACGTATCTTATTAACGAGGAAATAGAGAAAGGTGAACTCGTTGAGCTACTGCCCGAATGGCAACCTTGTCTTGAGCTGCCCATATATATTGTGTACCCAAGACGCAAACACCTTGCCCCCAAAGTCAGAGAGTTTGTCGACTTTATGCTACACGAAGTGGGCGATCCCCCGATTTGGGATCGCCACCATGAGTGACGCTGTCACTTATTATTTTCAGCAGCGATAAGACTATCCTGGCTGGTATTGTCTGAGCTCGTAGCACACTGATTAAGCACGGGGTTTGCATACATTTCACGTAAATAGTCACGCGCTGCTTCGGGGGCCTGTGCAAGCTTTTGCTCATATAAGCGCTGCTCGGCTGGCGTGACACTGTCATGCTCCACCCCAGCTGCAATGTAGTTGGCCGGATAGAGGCGGTATAGCTGATGGATTTGCGCATCTATTTTCGCTGCCATCGACTCTGGCGTATCTTGTGACAACGTCACAGGCTCGCCAAAGGCCACGTGCACATGCCGTTTGTCACCGACAATCCCTTTCACGATGGTTTGAATGTCTTCAAATTCGCTTTTCTCGTAAGCACCGAGGCGGTTGACGGCGTCTAATTCAGTTGCTTTATCCAGATCGCACGGATCGTTTTGGTAGGAGATAGCCACAGGCACCACGTTCAGCGCTTCCATATAGCTGTCAAAGTCTTGCTTACGTTTTCGCCCTTCCATGAAGAACATTTTTAAGATGGCCGGATCGGTGACATCTTGGCCGGTCTTGGCTCGCCCTTCTCGCTGAGCAATCCAGATCGACTGCCCCTCATCAAGGGACAAGCGCAAATAGGCCGATAGCTGTGATAATGACTTCATCATTTCACGTGGCGCTTTGGCTGAACGTTTGACAATAAAGCTTTTGTTGAGCTTCATCAGCTCAGTCGCACAAGGCTTGCGTAACAGATTATCACCGATAGCGATTCTCACCGTATCGAGCCCCTGTTGGTGCAAGCACCAGTTTACCAGTGCAGGGTCCATCGCAATGTCTCTGTGATTGGAGACAAATAGGTAGGCTTTATTCGGATCGAGTTTTTCGACGCCAGAGACCGTAACTTTGTCGCACGTTGTTTTGATCATCTTACGCATGTAGCTGGCGACATGCAGTTGGACATCCTGCACCGTTTTAATATTGTTCCACTTTTTAGTTAGATACAATTTAAGAGCAGGCTTTAAAAGCCAACCAAGCGGACCAGACGCATGCGGATAGCGATAAGATAAGATCGCATTGATAAACTCGTCATCTTGGATGAGTCGCTGAATTGCACTGGGGACTTCGTCGTCATGATAAGGACGAATTTCTTGATAAGGATCGTTAACTGTCTGCACTTTTTTCCATTATATCTAGTAAAAACCGCGCCATTCTACGCAGTCAACAAAGGATTCAAAGTGAACCCATCGAAATTTTACACAGGTTGGAGGTCAGACCTTCAGCCTGGTTAAGAGTTCCCTTTACCGCCATTGACTTGACCTTAACAGCAAAAGTGCTCACCATTGCCGCCTTATTACGATGAGACATGGCTATGAAGACCACAAGCGAACATACTCTTTATCACTCAACACCCCTGATTTTTACGCCTCGAAAGCGCCGGTATACAGCGAACCTGCTGTACGTTGAGGACGGTCTAGTGTTAGTTCGCTTGGGAAAAGCGGACATTCCTGTGTACGCTGGTCAGGGCTTTTGGCTGCCTTTTGAGTGCCTTCATGCACTCACCATTACGCCTAGTACGCGCTTGCATCAGCTGGCCATATCACCGCGCACACAGCACCTGCTCCCTGAAAACGTCGGCCATGTTGCTTTGCCGCCATTGGTCACTGCCAGCTTTATCGAATTGGGGGCTCCGTTCGCATCGACGTTGACCACAAAACAGACCCATCAGATTCAAGCCGTGATGCTTGATCAAATCACCCATCTCGCGCCGACTCAACAACTCGATGCGCGCACGCAAGCGCTGGCAGACTGTGTGGCGTGCGCCCAAACAGGTCAGCCAGCGGTGAGCGCAGCGCAACACTACCAATTACAAGCACTCACCCAACTGACTATGGCGCAGTTACAAGAGTATTTTACCGTTCGGCAACTGAGGGCCGCGATAAAGTCCGGGAAAAGCCGAGAAAACGCAGCGGTGGCTGTTGGGCTCACGCCTGGCGACGCCGAATCGCTTTACGCCCGCTACGCCAGTACATTTGCCAGCTAACTCTCAATACTCATGGTGAGACCATGAGCACTCGCGGCAAATCGATAATCACTAGCGGTCAAAAGCCGACGCTGTCAGTTGCGCTGCAATAGTGGGTGTGGTGAGCTCTTTAATAGGTAAACCCTGTTTCAGGCGCTCGCGAATGTGGGTGCTGCGCACGACTACCTTTTCTGGCACCCCTAACACCGACCACCGCGATAATATTTCCTCGCTCTGGGCAAATTGACCAAACTTAACCAGGTTGTCTGGGCCCACAACGAAGGTCAAGGCCGCCTCAGGATAGTCTCGTTGCAACGCAGTAAGCAACATAAAAGTTGTGATGGCGTCACCTTTTTTACCCAGAGACGCCTCTCTCTGACACAGCTGCAAATTGGGCAACCGTAAATCATCAATGAATGCACGAACCCACTCGCATCGCACCTCATAAGGTGCCATCATTTTTCCCCATGCATGCTTATAGCTTGGTACTAACAAGACGCGGTCAAAATGACACAGCTGCCTCAGGACAGACACATGTCCTTGCGTAGGTGGATTAAACGCACTACCAAAAACTGCGATTTGCTCGGCCATTATGCTCTCTTTGCTAGGTTTTCGTGATTAAACGTTGCGACGAAATGATGCCATGAATCAAACCAAATACCTAACTCGTCGCCATCGAAGCGATCAGTTAGCTTGGCCTATACCCAAGCCAACAGAGATCATGCACAATAACCCACAGTAAAGTCTTCACTTAAGCCGTACGCTAGAGTTATTGAGAGGAACATAGAATGGAACACCAGATCCGCGAAGAAATGCGCGTCCAACCCAATATCGATCCGGAAACGGAGATCCGCCGTCGTATCGCCTTTATCAAAACCATGTTGCAACGTTCAGGCACGCGTAGCCTAGTGCTAGGTATTAGTGGTGGTGTCGACTCTTCAACATGTGGACGTATCGCCCAACTAGCGGTTGAAGAGCTCAATCACGAAGCCAATCACGAGCATTATCAGTTTATCGCGGTTAGGCTTCCTTACGGCGAACAAAAAGATGAAGACGAAGCACAGTTGGCATTGTCTTTTATCAAGCCAAGTAAAACCGTCACCGTCAACGTCAAACCGGGTGTTGATGGTACCCATCAATCGGTATTAGACGCCGTGTCTGAGGTAGGGCTTTTACCCGATAGCGACAGCCGTATCGATTTTGCCAAAGGTAACGTCAAAGCACGCGCAAGAATGGTCGCCCAATATGAGATTGCTGGGTTAACCCAAGGGTTAGTGATCGGCACCGATCATTCCGCCGAAAACATCACGGGTTTTTATACCAAATTCGGTGATGGTGCATGTGACCTGGCCCCACTGTTTGGCTTAAGCAAGCGCCAAGTGCGCCAACTGGCGGCCACATTGGGGGCTCCTGAGGTGTTGGTGAACAAGACACCGACGGCTGATCTGGAGGATCTGTCGCCGCAAAAAGCCGATGAAGAGGCCCTACAACTGACCTATGATCAAATCGATGATTTTCTTGAAGGTAAGCCGGTTGAAGACGCGGTTAAAGAGAAGATTATTCGGGTTTATCAAGCCACACAGCACAAGCGCCAACCGATTCCGACAATTTACGACCTTGATAGCTGATAGATATGGGGCAAAGAGGGACGCCTATCGCTATGACTCTGTATCATGAGATAGATGCGTGGAGCTGATGATCGGGATGCCGGTCTGCCTGTTGGCCGGCATCAATCAAGCCATCAAGCTCACGCCATAAATGATCACACAGTCCCGGTCGATAAACGGCAATCCGAAAGCCACCATGCTCGCGCTGATATTGTTGAAAGCGTGGTGGGCTATGCTCACTGCTGGCAATCACATTAGCTAAACGGTCACAAGTTTTCACCACTAACGCTAACCACGCGGCTTCATCACTTGGATCAAGCGCGATCAACCGTTGGTTCAGCGCTCGCTTTCTCTCTTCACGGCTAGGCCGCCGCGGGTCAGTGACCAACATCACCGCTCTGGCGACGGTTGGGCCAAACAGTGCTGAGATTTCATCAACACGTGTTGCCGTGTCTTCCAAAATGTCATGCAATTGCGCCACAATACACGCCTGTTCGCCAAAGGGGGCAGCAATTCGCTCAACATGATCGAGGTGACAACGATAAGGCTGCGCGCCATAGCGCTGAAGGGCATGCCTTACTCTCGCCCACTCGCGTGCCTTTTCAAGCCGATTGCTCATCCGACACTCCTTTTACTGCTCTCCTTTAAATAAATCAGGGATCGGAGGAATTGTAAATAAAAAGGCGATTTGTTTGCAGCTTGTCTCACTGTTCAGACGAAGATGCCTGAGCCGCTTGTGTCCTGATTTCGTTGGCAACCTGCATGATGGCCTCGCCACTGCTCATCCCTTCCGCCATCAGCGCATGGATACGCTCTGCCGCTTCTTGTTGTTGTTCATGGTTTAACGTGACGCCATCAAACATAGGTGGGGCTCTCTTGGTAGTAAATCGTGATCAAAAAAGGCAGGCCATTTTAGGGCCTGCCTTTTCATTTGTCATCCCAAATGCAGCGTTAGAACGTAAACGCCAGCTGTGCCGAGCCCCCATAGCTGTTGCTATCGATAATGCTGGCAGCAATATCGAAGTTAGCGACACCAAAGGGAGATAAGCCTAAGCCGAGCGTAAACGCATTATCGACGTTATCTTCAAGGTCTGCACGGTAACCAGTACGTAACTGCGCATGGCCAAAGGCATCAAATTCTGCGCCAACGCGGAAAAACTGGGTGTCATCATCCACATCCAAGGAACCTTTGAAACCTTTCTTCTTGTTCAGATCCAAGTCTGCCGCCAAGGTGACAAAGTCAGACACAAACGCCGAGCCAAGCGTAAACTGTGGCCCTACCTCATAGGTAAAGCTGTGACCCGTTGTACTACTTGTCACTGTGTCCACATCGTTACTGATCAGGTTTTTACCGGCTAAGCCGACGCGATAAGGACCTGTCTGCCACACCGCCCCAACATCAATATTAAAAGTGTTATCTTCCTCACGGTAACGACTATCATTCCAGTCATCGGTATCATAATCATCAACCGAGACACCATAGTTATAGGTATTGAACCGTTGTAGTTTAGGCGTCAAACCCACGGCTACACGTTGTCCAGCCAGTTCTAGATTAGTGGCCAGCGCAACGCCCAATTCACTGATACCGGCGGCAATGATCGTCGCATTTGAATTGGGCTTGGAGGTGAGGCCAAAGTCACTGGGGTCGATATCAGGTAACACCGCGCCTTCAATTAGCCCCAATGTATAAAGAGTGGCAGAGACAGAGCCTGTGGGAATCCCCACCGCCGCGCCTATACCGGCATCCAGATACGCTTTATCACCTTGCACCGCTCGTAATGATTGTTCAATTTGATTGGCATCGTTAGTATCATAGGCGTCTGCCACATCACCGAGTCCATCGACGAGTTCATCGGGATCACGTACCTCAGCGCCGAGATAAGGCACGAGGACACCAAACGCGCTCTCCGGATCGAGCGCCGCCAGTGCAGGATTATGAAAGCCAGCAGAGAGATAGTCGCCCGATGCCACGCCCACTCCGCCCATGGCATTGCCACGCGCATCGGTTGGATTGGTCGCGGCCATCACACTGGCAGAGCACGTGGCTAACGCTAGAACAAGCGCTTTTGTTTTAAAGGTCATTGCGTTACCCTTATGTTTTGACTTGCTATTTAACACGCGATTGTATAGGTAAAAGTGAATAATTAGACCGACCTCACTAAAAAAGTGTGAACTTTATCAAATTAACTACAACGATAATGTCTATTTATTCGTCACCTTGTTTGTCAGAGTCACTCGGCGCTATCCTATTTAAAGCACCAGGCTCCAAGTCCGGTAAATCAATCGCACGCCCGATACGTTGCACTTCTTCTATCGATAACGCGCCTTGCCAGCGACGCTCAATCAAGGCAACACTGAACCAATACTGTCCATTGGGTACATCCAGCATGGGTAACTGAGTCGGCAGTCGTTTGTGCTTCTCTGCCGACCAAATCGGTGCGCCATCAGTTTGGTTTTGCGGATAAAGATTAAGCGTCAAAAAAGGACGCTGACAGGTTGAGTTAAAATCATCAAAAGGTGCAATATGCCAACTGCGAGTGTCTTTCCAACTTAGCGTTTGCCGCGGCTGAGGTTGGGTCATCAACAGCCAGCTAGACCAGGTATCCCCCTCCACTGATTCCGCGGTTAACTGATAAAGCCCTTCAGAAACCGGCTCTGATAGCCCATCTTTCACAAGACGCCAGCGATGTTGTTGCTCAGCGGCTAATTCGTCACTGATGACAACCTCATCTGGCCATTTTTTCAATGTAAAAGCCTCAACGCCAGGCTGCGACTCTCCCGCCACTTGGACGCGATAATAAACGCGACTGGTAGTCTGCACCGTTTCTCGACGAATGGAGACATTATTCAGCCAATCTGGCAATGTCTGACGACTCAAACTGCGGCCACAATCTTCAGTAATAGCCAGTGCCAATAACTGAGCCAGATGATCCTGACGCGACGCTGAAAGGCTAGGCTGTTGCCAAGCCTCAATCATCGATTCGATACTGGCCGCGGTTTTCCCCTCCAACAGGCGCTGATGGGCACTGGTTAATGCATCATTGCCATCAAACCATGCTGCATGCACGCCACTTGCAGTCAAAATCGTCAGTAATGTTCCAGAAACGACCCACTTTTTCATCATGCTTTCATACGGTAGCCAACGCCACGCAATGTTTCGATATTGACCGAAGGTAGCTTTTGCCGCAACTGTAATATGTGGGTATCCACGGTGCGAGTGGTAGGATAATGGTTATAGCCCCACACTTGATCCAATAGTTCATCACGCGTAAATACCCGTCCCGCATTCTTGGCCAAAAAGTGTAAAAGGTCGAACTCAGTTCGTGTCAAAGTCATCTCTTCTTCGCCACAAAATACCGCTCGGCTCGCGGTATCAATACGCACATCATTGATAATGAGGTCATCGCTTGAGACCTCTACCTCGCCCACGGGATGACGAAGGTGCACACGCACACGCGCGAGCAGCTCTGCTTCGGCAAAAGGTTTGGTGATATAATCAGTGGCTCCCGAATCCAAGCCGCCAACACGATCGCGTACCGAGACCATGGCTGTCAGTAAAATCACAGGAATAGTTTTAAGCTTATTCCAATCCGCTAGCCACTCAATTGAATCTCCTTCTGGCAATTGGCGGTCGAGGATCACGAGATCAGCATCTCTCCATAATTCGGCCACTTTTGTCGCGTTCTCTGCATATAAGCAGCGGTAGCCTGCTTGTTCCAAGCTTGCCAGTAACCCGTCAGCCAGGTTGGCATCATCTTCAACCAGAAGTAACGTCGCTTGCGTCACAATGAATCTCCAAAGTAAATGTGGTGGGTGGGCCAGATAGAATTAACTTCCCCCCCATTCGCTCAATCATGGATTCTACAATCGTCAGCCCCAGTCCAAGTCCACTTTGGCTGACAAACGGTTTACGTATATGTTTCCAGTCCTTGGCCGTCAGTTCCCCTTGATCGCGTATCGCGATCGTAAAACGATCCTCAAACACGTGAGCATGAACATCGACAGGTGCTACGCCATATTTGACCGCATTAGCAATCAAATTGTTCAATGATGTTGTTAACCAATAAACATTCGCTCGCACCGCCCCATCTTGGCTTACGTGTAACGTAACTTGGTGTTCATCGCAAATATAACCCAACCACTCTTCAACAGACGGAATTGTCTCTTTACTGAGAGGCTTCTGGTTGGATTGTAAATAATCTTTACTTGCCTCCGCCAATTGTTTTAGACGTCGCGAATCCTCGCAAAGCCGGCGAAATTCTTCATAAAAATCATCGGGTAAACTATCAAATTTGCGCCGAAAGCCCTCCACTGTCATGGATAAGCTAGCAATCGGGGTACGAAGCTCATGAGTGAGGATTTGCAACACCAGCATACGCTCTTGCATCAAACGGCGCTGGACTGTCCAGCGGTTAAACGCCCATCCTCCCAGCGCCACAAGGTTGATGACGATTAACGCCCCCACTAAGTAAGGCCAATAACTGGGCGCTTTTTCTTCGTTCCAACACAGATTACCCACGCGTGCCAAGCAAAAATCTTGCGCTCCTCGTGGTGTGACGGTTAGGTCAAATTCGGCAAGCAACGGCTGCCATTGCGACGCTTTGTACAAATGATAGTAGCTGCCAACACGCACCCACATTTCATTTTGGCTCATCAGCGACTTAGCGCCACTGTTCAAGGCATCCACGGCGTCGGATTCCATGCGCTGTAAACGACCCAATAGACTATCGGCTTCCGCCTGAGGGCGTTCCTGTATATGAAAAAAGCGCATGAGTTCACTGCGGCGCTCAGGAAACTGCTCGGCATATTTTGCCGCATAGCTACCACCGCCAGGATGAATAAAACCCGATCGAGAAAACCATGCCACAGGGAGCTGGGTGTTATTACACATCGCTCGCGTGAACACCAACGGCTCTGTCACTTGCGGATTAACTGGCCAAGGCCCTTGACACTTTTGGGCGGCTTGATACAGGCGGCGGATGTCTTTTAACGGGTATTTAGCACTCTGCGGCAGCAAACTCTCTGGGCTTAGCAATACACGTGGAAACGCTCGGTTAATGCCGATCAGGTTATAGCGAGCGATAGGATCGGCAAGCAATAACTGCGCGCGAAAGGCAGTCATCTGCTCTGAAAATGTACTTGCCGCCAACGATGGCCAGCCAGTTAGTGTGAGAATGATTAGCAGCAGAATTCGCATGGTCGCAAGCTTACCATCGATTTTTATCAAAATGTCAGTACCGTGTAAGTTCCATCATCGGACGTTGACTCGATAACACCAAACAAAAAAGAGCCAGTCGAAACTGGCTCTTTACCACAGCGTATCAAGCATTAGGGCTAATTATAGCGCTTTAAAAATCGCTTCTACACTTTGTTTCGCGTCACCGAACAACATGCTGCTATTGTCTTTAAAGAACAGCGGGTTTTGCACCCCGGCATAACCTGTGTTCATTGAGCGCTTAAACACCACAACATTTTTGGCATTCCAAACCTCAAGGACCGGCATGCCTGCAATCGGACTCGATGGGTCGTCTGTGGCCGCTGGGTTAACAGTGTCGTTAGCACCGATCACCAGAACCGTGTCGGTTTCAGGAAAATCATCATTAATTTCATCCATTTCCAATACGATGTCATACGGGACTTTCGCCTCCGCCAACAACACGTTCATGTGACCAGGCAAACGGCCTGCTACAGGGTGTATCGCAAAGCGAACCTCAACGCCCATGCTACGCAGTTTTTCTGTCACCTCGTACACAGGATACTGCGCCTGCGCGACCGCCATCCCGTAACCAGGCGCGATGACCACACTGTTTGAGTCTTTGAGCATTTCAGCCACGTCTTCAGCGGTGCTCTCACGGTACTCACCGACTTCATCATCACCCGAAGATGCGGCACCATCGGAGCCAAAGCCACCGGCGATAACACTAATGAAAGAGCGGTTCATCGCTTTACACATGATGTAAGACAGAATCGCACCCGACGACCCGACTAAGGCACCGGTGACAATCAACAGATCGTTCGCTAGCATAAAGCCAGCAGCCGCAGCCGCCCAGCCTGAATAGGAGTTGAGCATCGATACCACCACAGGCATGTCTGCACCACCAATCGAGGCTACCAGGTGATAACCAAACGCTAACGCAATCACGGTCACAATCAGCAGTGCCGCCGTTGAACCTTCTGCGTTGACAAAGCTGATTAGCAACAGGAACGACACAACCACAGCGGCCAAGTTAAGCTTGTGGCGATGTGGCAACATCAGCGCCTTGGAAGAAATCACCCCACGTAGCTTACCAAAGGCGACAATCGAGCCGGTGAAAGTAATCGCACCGATAAAGACACCGAGGAAAATCTCAACCAAATGGATATTCAACATCGCACCGGTTAATGGTGGATGGTCAATATAGGTATTAAAACCCACGAGTACCGCAGCCAGACCCACAAAACTGTGCAGCATTGCCACCAGCTCGGGCATTTCGGTCATTTCCACGCGTTTTGCATAATAAATACCGATCGCGCCACCAATGACCATGGCTAGAATAATCCAGCCCACACCTTGTACTTCTGGCCCCCAGATGGTCGCAACCAATGCGATCGCCATCCCGGTAATCCCGTAATAGTTACCTGCGCGTGCTGACTCTTGCTTTGATAGCCCAGCCAAACTGAGAATAAAACAAAGCGCAGCGACAATATACGCAGCTTGTACCAATCCTTCAGACATTGTTTCTCCTTACCCTTTACGGAACATTTCAAGCATGCGCTTTGTAACTGTAAAGCCGCCAAATATATTGATGCTGGCGATCAACACGGCAATGAAAGCAAGGAAGGTTACAAAGCCAATGCCTTGTCCTACCTGCAATAAGGCCCCAACGATGATGATGCCTGAGATCGCATTGGTAACGGACATCAGCGGGGTATGCAGCGCGTGAGTAACATTCCATACCACGTAGTAGCCCACCACACAGGCCAGTACGAAAACGGTAAAGTGTGAGAGGAATTCACTGGGAGCGTAGTTCGCCAGCCAACCAAACGCACCGGCCGCCGCGGCCATCAGGCCATATTTGGTGGCACGAGAGGTTTTTTTAGCTTCCGGCTTCGCAGCAGGTTCCGCTTTGGGCTCAGCTTTAGGTTGCGCGGAGACTTGAATCGGTGGCGCCGGCCAGGTGACCTCACCCTCTTTGATCACGGTAACGCCACGCACAACTACATCGTCAAAGTCGATGTTGATGCTGCCATCTTTTTCTTTACACAGCAGCTTGGTGAGGTTGACTAGGTTAGTCGCATAAAGCTGTGACGATTGGGTTGGCAAACGGCCCACCATGTCGGTGTAGCCGATCACTTTCACGCCATTGGGCGTGGTGATCACTTGGTCTTTTTCTGTGTACTCGCAGTTACCGCCATTGGCTGCTGCCAAATCAACAATTACACTGCCCGGCTTCATGCTGTCGACCATTTCCTTGGTGATCAGTTTCGGTGCCGGCTTCCCTGGGATGAGCGCGGTTGTGATAATAATATCAACATCTTCAGCCTGCTGCGCATACAGCTTTTCCGCCGCCTTATTAAACTCATCAGACATTTCTTTGGCATATCCATCGCCACTACCTGAGTTGTCTTGTTTAAAATCGGCTTCTAAAAACTCGGCGCCCATGCTCTCGACTTGTTCTTTTACTTCAGGGCGAACATCAAAAGCACGAACAATCGCCCCTAAGCTACCGGCTGCACCAATTGCCGCCAGCCCGGCAACGCCGGCCCCCGCAACAAACACTTTCGCAGGCGGCACTTTACCCGCCGCGGTTATTTGTCCGGTAAAGAAGCGTCCAAATTCGTGCGCCGCTTCCACCACTGCCCGATAACCGGCGATGTTCGCCATCGAACTTAGCGCATCCAATGACTGCGCTCGTGAAATACGTGGAACCGCATCCATGGCCATCACGTTCACGTTCTGCGCTGACAGACGCTCGAGTAATTCTTCGTTTTGAGCGGGCCAAATAAAGCTCACCAAGGTGGTACCTGATTGCAGCAATGCCACTTCATCTTGGCCAGTTTCTTCAATCACGCCTGGTGCATTAACTTTAAAGATGATGTCAGACTGCCAGGCAGCGTCTGTATCAACAATGCTCGCCCCAGCTTGTTCGTACGCAGTGTCTTCAAAGCTTGCTTTTTCGCCTGCTCCCTTCTCTACTACGACGTCAAAACCGAGCTTGATAAGCTGCTCAACCGACTTAGGTGTCGCAGCTACCCTCGTTTCATTAACGAGCCTCTCTTTTGGAACACCAATCTGCATAGCTATTCCCTGAATGTTGGCTTATAAGAAATTTTTTTGGTTATCACAGGCGCTAAAACCGCGGCCTGAAATAGGTTCACTGACAAAAATAAGCATTCCAAGCGGTTTTATTCGCTTATCACACTGTTGCGGTCTGTTGTCAGTGTTTCGTGCTTAGCAACGCAACAGTGTTAACTTAACGAGTTTATTCCTTAATCACCACAGGGCGAGGATCGCTATTGGGGCATAAATGTGATCTGGGCTACACTTTATCCGAATTAATTGCTCATATTTATGCATTATTTTTGCTATCGCGCGATTCGTTGACGCCCCTCAATCAAATAGTCGATCACCGTTTTGATCAATCATCATTTTTGCTTTTGTGACCATCAAGCTGTTGGCATCTTCCTGACTTCCCAGCAAATCTGAGCGAATAAACGTATGGGTGAGCACTTTGCCATCAAGTGATTTGCAAATACGGCCACTAACACGATATTGCCCGTTTTCGGCGGTCGATTCAGGATAAATTAAATAGCCTTGGTATTCTGTCGGGGTGACTGACGCCTGTGATTGTTTGTCGCTTCCCTTAGAAAACAGTGCAGAGAACCATCCCATCTTTTGTACTCCTCAATTGATCGCATTCGTCGGCTGGTGAGCCACTTATTTTAAGTTAACGCTTGAGGACGATTAAACCATAAAAAAAACGCCACATCTCGGTGATGTGGCGTTTCGTGTTCTATCCGTTTTAAGTCGTCTTATCGGTTTATACCAATATCACGCTGCAAATGTGCCGGTAAACGACTGGCATCATAAGCGGGAGCGTGCGTGCTGCGAGTAAACAGCACATCCATGGCGTGAGCGATCAGTCCTTTGATTGTTACCGCGTAAGATCGACGAGAACGGGGCATATTAACCGTTGCAGTCGTCATAAGATCCTCGCTTTGTTGTCTTAATCACTCGCCGCAAATTATAAGGTGCTGCCCCGAGATTTAAACTGATGAAAATTAAACCAGTGGATTAGTTTTTCTAATCTAAAGTGCTTGCCGGTTATCACGTATTCATTATGTTAAGTTGCAGTAAAATAAGCTAATCACTTACCTGACATACAAACCATCAATGAATTCAGTTTGTCTGTTTGAATTCACTGCTCGCTCCCTTATCCTGTCTGACTTTTTATACGACACAGTGTATTAATCATTGAAAAGACTATTTTTCACTCGATTAGTTGTGTAAACCTGATAACATCGTGATTACACATGTGACCAAGGTGTTGACCATGCTCGCGTTTCTCGCCAAACATTCAGCGTTGTGTCTTTTTATTGCCGCATTGATTGGCTTTGCCTTTCCGAGCGTCTCGTTAGCCTTATTTCCGTTTTTACCTTATGTACTATTCGCCTTGATGCTGTTTACTCTACTTGGCATTCATCAAGGCCTATTAGTGAAAGCGTTAGCTCAGTGGCAGGTCTGGGTGTACGCATTGGTTCACTCAGTGCTACTTACCGTACTCACTTGTTCTCTCGCGTGGCTACTCGGCGCGTCTGCACCTTTGTTGCTTGCAATCAGTGGAATTTGCGCCACTGGGTCTTTGTTTGCAACGCCAGCTATCATTCGTTCTTTGGGGATGGATGCGCTCATCGCCATGGCCTATACCATTGCTTCAACGTTGCTGATGCCCGTGGTCTTGTTTATTAATCTCACGGTGCTATCCGGTGACTCATTTTCACTGGATCTGCAAAGCTATGCCGTGCGATTGGTGATCTTCATTTTTGGTCCCATGCTGTTTGCCGCGCTTTTTCACGCGCTGATCAAACCAGAAAAACTCAAACGCATTCACAGCAAACTGTCACAGTTTACGATTGTGCTGGTATTCAGTTTTCCTTTGGGTCTGGTCGGTCCATTCGGGGCAATGTGGCAAAACGATTCTGGCTATGCGTTAGAACTTTTAGCCATTTCAGTTGCAATTTGCATACTTTTTTTCATCATTGCGTATGGGCTATATCGCAAACGGGGGCGGGAGGCGAGCATGATCGCCGCGGTGTCGGCGGTCAATCGGAATGTACTGCTAACGTACACCGTTGCCGGTGCCGCGCTCGGGCCGGCATTTCTGCCATTAATCGGCGCGATACAGCTGCCAATCTATTTACAACCGTTGTTAGTGCGTTGGGGAACCCGGCTCAAACAGGTTCCCCCGCAATCCGCGGATCAGTAAATGGGTTAAATGACCGGCACAAAGTAGACAATCGATGCCCAAGCCACCAACCAAAAACTGATCAAGCCGATATCAAACCAGTCACGTTTTTCCATAACCCCTCACCTTTCGATAGTGTGTCGAACAATTCAGGTTCACTCTTTGTATCGACAATCTTGTCAAAAACTTAAACGGCAATTGTCTGCCGTCAACACCAAGTTCACTATCAATAAGCAAGGGGTAGGCCAAGTTATTCTCCCCAACAGTTTTTCATCTCACCGGGTGTTGGGAGATAACACACTAAAGGCGCTGTGGGCAGTGATAAAACCGGCTGCTGACGTGCATAGTGAATAAAGCACTCTGCCATTGAAAGGCCAATAGAGCGACGTTCACCGGTTTGAATAGCATCGTACCCTTCTTTTCCTTGCGCGGTATAAGATGACGACACACCCGTGTATTGTCGCTCATCATCCATGGCTATCCAGTGATTGCCGCGCTTTATCTCCAGTTGCGTTACTCGCATGCCCATCGGCTGCCACGCTTCGTAGCGATAGCGTATATCGGCGCAATACGGAAAACTGCCCGAGCCAAGGCCGATGACACCATTATCAGTGGCATTATTGATCGCCCCTTCTATTGCACAACGTATTTGTGCGCCGGTTACCTGGTAGGCGATCACGTCGATAGCAAACGGTAACAACGCGCCTGCAATTAAAGCGGCCGAGAGTGGCCCGGCGTTTAAACTGACTCTCACGCCACCTGCATTATGAATAGCAAAATCGGCTTCAATCCCTTGCTCACGCGCGGCCCACAGAAAGCTTTCTGTCACCAATGGGGCCACTTCACTGCCCCCCTCGCTGTCAGGCACACGCACATGACGGAGTCGTTGCGGCACATGTGTGACAATGTCACTTTCTAGTTGCGCCACATGGGGACGGTAGGTCCGCTGTATATACTGCTTCAACGCGAGATCACTGGGTAAAATCAATACATTGTCTTGTCGGTTGAGATAGGCTCTCACTGCTTGATACGAGCCTTCGGTCAATTGCTGCTCCCGCGAGGCATCCATCGCAAGGCTGCGACCGAGCAACAAGTAGTTTTGGCCATCAAAGGCAGCTGGTCGACCGTTTTCATCAATAGATAACGTAAACCGTCCAATGGCTTGCGCATGGCAGCCCGCTTGCACAATCCAGGTATCGTTGACTTTATAGCCGTAGGGATCTTCTTTCGCCAAACCAAGGTTTTGAAAATCGCCTTGCAACACATGGGTATGGCCTCCCACAATCACATCAATCCCCTTGACCGCAGCCGCTAACTCCTTGTCTTTGTCATAACCCAAATGACTCAACAAAATAATGGTGTTCACGCCTTGTTGACGCAAAAAAGCCACGGTGTTTTCGGCGATGCGTGTTGCCGGCAAGAAAGGGGTATCGGGATCAGGGTGTGCCAATGCGGCCATTTGCTCGACCGCCAAACTAAAGATGCCCACTTTGTGCCCGGCATAGGTTTTGATGAGTGTACTCGCACGCTCCTCCGGAGCAATGTATGGCAGTAAAGCAGGCTTATCACTGACGCGCTTATCCTTGTCTTTTGATTCATCCGCCACATGCCAATTACCCGCAAGCAATGGGAATTGAATATCATCAAGAAAGTCGGCCACGGGTCCATTCCCTTGGTCAAGCTCGTGATTACCAATCGCCATCGCATCAATGCCGAGTCGATTCAGCAAATCTGCATTCGCTTTACCTTTGAATAGTGAGTAATACAGAGTCCCTTGAAAGCAATCCCCAGCATGTAAAAAAAGGAAGGCATGATCATCCTGCTTAGCCTGCTCGCGAAAATGTGATACCGCAGATGCAATGCGTGCGAACCCGCCGCTATTGGCATAAACCGGTGTCGCCTTGTCGTCCAGGTTCAGTGAGACAGGGGTGGACTCAAAGTGAGAGTGGGTGTCGTTAATATGCGCGATCGTTAACGAGAAAGGTTGTCGTGCTGTCATAATTATCCGTGCCACAACACAAAAGAAGATGATACAAGCTTATCATCGACAAATACAACAAAGGTTAAGTTTCTGATAAATTAACCCCAAATTAACGACAAGGAAGCAAGATAACCATGCAACTCAACAATACCAAGGTAGCCTTTATTGGCCTAGGCGTGATGGGCTTTCCAATGGCCGGGCACCTTCAACGCCACGGCTACCCAACTCGCGTCTATAACCGCACCACCCGCAAAGCCGAAGCGTGGTGCGACACCTATTCAGGCACATATGGAATGACGCCCGCCGAAGCTGTGGCTGATGCTGATATCGTCTTTATGTGCGTGGGAAACGATGATGACGTACGCAGTGTGGTGTATGGCGATATTGGTGTGTTAGCCAATATGAAAAAAGGCAGTACGCTGGTCGATCACACCACCACCTCTGCCGAGCTAGCCCTTGAGTTGGCACAAGTATGCGAGCGTCAAGGCCTGAGCTTTCTCGATGCCCCCGTCTCAGGCGGCCAAGCCGGTGCGGAAAAAGGCGCACTCACCATTATGGTCGGTGGCAACCCGACTGTGTTCAGTGACGTTGAACCAGTAATGAACGTCTATGCCAGCGCCATCCAGCATATAGGCCCGCATGGCAGTGGCCAGCGCTGTAAAATGGCCAATCAAATATGTATTGCCGGTGTCTTACAAGGCTTATCCGAGGCACTCACCTTCGCGCAATCCGCTGATCTCGATATCGAAAAGATGATCAATGCCATTAAGCATGGTGCCGCAGGCTCTTGGCAAATGGAAAATCGTGCTTTGACCATGGCGGAAGACAGGTTTGACTTTGGCTTTGCGATTGATTGGATGCGTAAAGATCTGGGCTTTTGTTTAGAAGAAGCCACCAAGTTAGGCGTGGGGCTTCCCTTAACCGAGCAAGTGGATCAACAATACAACAAGTTACAAGCGCGCGGCTATGGTCGTTGTGACACCTCGGTCCTGATCAAGCAGTTTGATACAGATACCAAACCATCTTCATAAACCTGACCCACAAAGCGGCAATCCTCGGCACCTGAGGCCGAGGAAAGGCTAAACAAGGTGTATACTAAAGTTAACCAATAAGGAGGGTTGCAATGACAGCTATCTATGTAATCTGCGTCATCGCCATGATGATTGGCCTGTTCACCTTATACGCACCTTCTATTGAAAAATGGTGTGATAAGCAGTTGAGTACGGGAAAGAAAGATAAGTAACTATTCAAGGCTGCCCTCGCTTTTCTCATCCCTCTGATTAAGTGGTATGATGCGCGCCATTATCGCGCCACTGACTGGTATCGTGTTGGCGCATTAGCATCAGCAAGGTTGTACAAACATGGTTAACAACAAGATCCAGTGGTTTCCTGGGCATATGCATAAAGCGCG
Organism: Salinivibrio sharmensis; assembly: GCF_001995985.1. Taxonomy (GTDB): domain Bacteria; phylum Pseudomonadota; class Gammaproteobacteria; order Enterobacterales; family Vibrionaceae; genus Salinivibrio; species Salinivibrio sharmensis. Next base: position 102,322 of record NZ_MUFC01000009.1, read on the forward strand.
CAAGGAGATCGAAGAAGTCATCCCTAAGATCGACGTGATCATCGAAGTGATCGACGCGCGTATTCCGTTTAGTAGCGAAAATCCCCTGATCCGCACGCTGCGTGGCGAAAAGCCGGTGATCAAAGTCCTAAATAAACGCGATCTGGCCGATCCGGCGATGACCGAGGTGTGGATGGCGCACCTAGAAAAAGAGCAAGGCGTATCAGCGATGGCAATCACTACTTCGCACCAGCATGAAGTGAACCAAATTATGGACCGCTGCCGTGCTCTCGCTCCGCATCGCGAAACCATGGGGAAAAACATTCGCTCAATGATCATGGGGATCCCCAACGTCGGGAAGTCCACCATCATTAATAGCCTTGCCGGCCGAGTGATTGCAAAAACCGGCAACCAACCCGCGGTGACGCGCCAGCAACAGCGGATCAACCTGCAAAATGGCGTGGTGCTTTCCGATACCCCGGGGATTTTGTGGCCAAAGGTAGAAAACCCACACAGCGGCTTCCGCCTCGCGGCAACCGGCGCCGTGAAAGACACGGCAATGGATTATGACGAAGTCGCCTTTTATACCGTGGAATACTTGGCTAGCGCCTACCCCGAGCGGCTAAAAGAACGCTATCAACTTGATGCGTTACCCGAAACAGATATTGAGTTGATGGAAGCGATTGGTGCCAAGCGCGGTTGTCTGCGTGCGGGTGGACGGGTTGACTTGCATAAAGCCTCAGAAGTGCTGTTGCACGACTTACGCGCCGGTGCGTTAGGTGGCCTCACTTTAGAGAAACCGGACATGATTGAAACCGAGCTAGTGCAGGTTGAAGAAGACAACGCCCGCCGAGAGCAAGAAAAAGCCGCTAAAAAAGAGGCGCGCCGCAAGCGGTACCTCAAAAACAAACGGTGATGTAAAAATTAAGGATGAAAAAAGGGGCGCAATGCCCCTTTTTTTTCCGTCTCGACCCGTCGCGCGCGACGACAGTTAGCCGTTGCGCGTCACATCCACCAGCGCATCGGCCAGTTTATCAATGTGACGCTCAGCCAAGCCAGCAATATTAATCCGGCTATCACCCACTGCGTACACGCCATGTCGGTCTCGTAGCTGATTCACCTGATCAACCGTTAATCCGAGGACAGAGAACATACCACGGTGGTGCTGAATAAAGTCAAAATAACCATCGCCGGTACGGTCGCGCAGTGCTGCTGTTAACCCTTCACGTAATGTATTGATCCGAGTGTTCATCGCTTCAATTTCATCACGCCACTGTTTGGTGAGGACATCGTCGGTGAGGATGGTTTCAACAATCGCGGCACCATGATCAGGCGGCATGGTATAGGTGCTTCGCGCAAGCTGAAGGATACGACCTTTTGCGTTTTGTGCTTCTTTGGCGGACTTACCCACCACAATCGCCGCCCCTGTACGCTCACGATAGAGACCAAAGCTCTTTGAGCAAGACGTGGCAATGAGCATCTCTTCAACGTTATCGGCAAGAATACGTAAACCACGCGCATCTTCCTCTACCCCATCACCGAAGCCCTGGTAGGCAATATCAACAAACGGTGTAAAGCCATTACGGTTAGCAAGCTCGGTAATCGCTTCCCATTCTTTCAGGCTGATATCTGCCCCGGTTGGGTTATGACAACAACCGTGTAGCAAGACCACATCGTCAGCACCGGCCTGTGACAAGGCGTTAAGCATCGCATCGGTATCCACCATTTTGGTGTCGCGATTAAAGTAGGGATAGAATTTTACCGTCAGGCCTGCCGCTTCCATGACAGGTTTGTGATTCACATAGCTAGGATCAGTCAGCCACACAGTGGTCACCGGCTTAGCCAAGTTCATCAAATCGGCCAGCATACGCAGCGCACCACTTGCGCCTGGTGTTTGTACCGCAGCGCAGCGATCATAGGCATCTGTCCCTTTGAGCAGAAGATCGACCATGGCTTGGTTGAAATTTTCATTACCTGCCAGCCCAACATAGGCTTTGGTTTGTTGGTTTTGTGCCAGTGATTGTTGCGCCGCTTTAACCGCTTGCATGATCGGCGTTTGACCGTGACTGTCACGATAAACGCCAATGCCCAAGTCCATTTTATGCTCGCGTGGATCGTCACGATACGCCAATGACAAGGAGAGAATCGGATCCTGCTGAGCAGGCGAGAGCAGATCTAACATAGTATTACGTCCTTTTAAGCTTGGATGCTCAAGATACGCTATACCCTACCCCATGCGGGAAAATTGGCAACCTCTCAACAGTGATTCTCTTGCCCTTTTCGCGCACGCTCGGACAGAAAGTGTACGCATTGGTTGGCACTTCCACGCCACACCAAGTTGGGGTCTGCTTCGTCTTGGATATATTTTCCATCAATCAGTACATCGACATACGCAATAACATCTCGCTGTTTTGACGACAATTCTGCCAATGTATAGCCTGTCCACAGCCAAATGTCTTTGCTCGGCGCGCGGCTGACCACCTCTTGTAACAATTTTTTTACGTCGTCAAGATTAGCAGGGTGAAGCGGCTCACCACCGCTTAATGATAACCCTCGTCGCGGGATCCGAGAATCGAGTAAGTCTTGAACAATCTGCTCTTGCATCAGATCGGTGAAAGGATGGCCGCTCTTCAGCGGCCAGGTGGCTTTGTTGTAACAACCACGGCATTGATGTTCACACCCCGATACAAACAAGGTACAACGTGTGCCGGGCCCGTTGACCACATCAACGGGAAGGTATTGGTGATAATTCACGCTTCCCCCTACATGTGCTTCACACGGCGAATCACTTCTTGTTGTTTGCCCGGATTAAAAGGCCGCGTATCTGGGCTTCCTAAATAACCGCATACCCGCCGTGTCACCGACACACGTGCCGGATCATGATTGCCACAAGCCGGACAGGTAAAGCCTTTGCTCGTACAATCAAACTCGCCGGTAAACCCGCACTCGTAGCACTCGTCTATGGGCGTGTTGGTTCCGTAATAAGGCACGCGATCGTAGCTGTAGTCCCAGACATTTTCGAGCGCTTCGATATTGTGCTGCATGTTTGGGTATTCGCCGTAGCAAATAAAGCCGCCGTTGGCCAAGCGCGGGTAATCCATCTCAAAGTCAATTTTATCGTAAGGGGTGACCTGCTTTTCTACATCTAAATGAAAACTGTTGGTGTAATAGCCTTTGTCCGTCACACCCTCAATCACGCCAAATGCTTGTGTATCGAGTTGGCAAAAGCGGCTGCATAAGTTTTCACTTGGAGTACTGTACAAACTAAACCCGTAACCCGTTTCATCTTTCCAACACTCAGTAGCATCGTGTAGATAAGCAACAATCGCCTTAGCTTTCTTCTGTTTTACCGCGCTGTCATAGATGTGTGGCGTGTTGCCGTACAGCGCGTTGACGGTCTCGTGTAAGCCAATATAGCCTAACGAAATAGACGCGCGCCCGTGTTTAAAAATCTCACTGACATCATCATCTGGTTTCAAACGAATACCACATGCGCCTTCCATATAAAGAATCGGCGCCACGCGCGCTTTCACCCCTTTAAAACGAGCAATCCGGGTATCAAGTGCTTGGCGAGCTATATTTAGTGTCGCATCAAGACGCGCATAGAATTCTTCTTCATCCCCTTCCGCTTCAATGGCCAAACGCGGCAGGTTTACACTAACAACCCCTAAATTGTTTCGCCCTTCATGCACCAGTGCGCCGTCTTCTTCATAGGCGCTTAAAAAACTTCGACACCCCATTGGTGTTTTGAAAGACCCCGTGACTGATACCACTTGGTCATAGTTAAGAATATCGGGGTACATACGCTTAGACGCGCATTCGAGCGCCAATTGCTTGATATCGTAATTGGGGTCATCGGGCTGCCGATTTAATCCCTCTCGGATACAGAATACGAGTTTTGGGAATACCGCTGTTTTACGATTTTCGCCCAGGCCCGCAATGCGGTTGGCTAAAATAGCACGTTGCACCGCACGCGCCGCCCAGGACTCACCGAGGCCCAAGCCAAAGGTCACAAAAGGAGTCTGCCCATTGGCGGTATGTAAGGTGTTAACCTCATACTCCAACGATTGAAAGGCATCAAAACACTCTTTGTCGGCGCGCGCACGCGCATACGCTTCGGGCTCCTTAATTGCCCACTCACGCGCGACCAGCAAGTGCTTTTGATAACTGGCTTCCACATAGGGTGCCAGCACTTCATCAATGCGGTTAATCGTGGTGCCACCGTATATATGGCTGGCCACTTGTGCGATGATTTGTGCGGTCACCGCGGTCGCGGTTGAGATAGATTTGGGCGGCGCAATTTCCGCATTACCCATCTTAAAGCCTTTTTGCAACATGCCCGCCAAATCAATCAGCATGCAGTTAAACATTGGGAAGAAAGGCGAATAGTCCAAATCATGATAGTGAATTTCACCTGACTCATGGGCTCTTACCACCGCACTGGGCAGCATATGTAGCTTGGCATAGTGTTTGGCCACAATCCCCGCAAGCAAGTCGCGTTGCGTCGGGATCACTTTACTGTCTTTGTTGGCGTTTTCGTGCAGTAGCTCGGTGTTGGTTTGTCCTACCAGCCCTTGTACTTCGTGGTTCAGGCGACCACGGCGCTCACGAGCAATGTCTCTATCATGACGGTACTCAATATAGGCACGTGCCACCGCTTTGTGCGGCCCAGCCATCAGTACATCCTCAACGGCATATTGGATATGATCGATATCCACTTCGGCATCATCGGTAAACTGTGTCGCAATGGTATCGGCTAACTGTCGAATCTCATTGTCACTCAGTTGACATTGCTCAGCATCACGCATCGATTGCGCCGACTCACGCGCACAAGTCACCGCCTGGACGATTCGATCTGCATCAAATGGGACGCGTGTTCCATCGCGCTTAATTACCGCTGGCATATGCCCTCCACACCATATATAGGATACACAATAGACTAAAAACACAAGATGTGGCATTAGATAGCAATTAAGGGATCCATTGTGTTGACACAGATCATCGAAGTCTCGAATAACCACCGCGACGCGAACTAAATGCCTATCTATGCCGCAAACTGACTGATCTTTGTTGTGATGGTTATCAGTTAAAATCAAAGACTGTCCGCAAACTGCTACAATGCTCCACTGAAGGCGTAACATTTCCAGTAGGATCACAGTGGAACGCGTAATAATGAGGTATCCACCATCGTACTTCGAGTTTTAAGTCTGCTCGTGCTTGTCGGGGTATTTTCAGCCCCTAGTTATGGACTGACAGTGGCAACATGGAATTTTGAGTGGCTGACCTTAAAAGACGATCAGCGTGCAGGCATTCGCCATCAAGATGATTATCAACAGCTTTCGTCGATCTTTGTTCAACTCGCCCCCGATGTATTGGCTTTTCAAGAGGCTGATAGCCCTGAGGCGCTGGCACGTGTCGTTCCCACAGAGGATTATACGGTCTATTTTTCCGACCGCTATGCAGAACTTAAAGCACGAGCCCAAAGCCAGCAACTCACCGGGATTGCCGTACGCAAAGGTTGGAAGGTGGAAGATCCCAAGGATCTGCGTCAAATCGCACTACCGGGCTTTTTTGGTGTTCCATCGCTGCGGTATGGCACCTATGTTGTGGTCACACCGCCGGGTCAAGAACCGGTTCATATGCTGTCGGTGCATCTTAAGTCCGGCTGTTTTAAGCAAGCTCAAGCCTCACGAAGCTGCGCAAAGCTACGCAAGCAATTCAGTGTGTTAGCCGATTGGGTGCGTGAACATGGTGATAAAAACATCCTCATTGCTGGCGACTTCAATCGCTATATCAGTGACAAACAGGATCCCTATTGGCAACAATTTCGCCAAACCCTCCTTGAAAATACCTCCACCCCAACAGATATTGTTAATGTCACTCAAAGTGTGCGTGCACGGTGCAAAGCGAGGCGCTATAACTGGCGCACCCAGACGTGGAATCAAGTGATGTATAGCCGTTTGGTCGATCATATTTTGGTGTCTGAATACTTGGCATCTCAGTGGCAATATAGTTATCAACACCATTTTGCTTATCACAAGGTGATGAATTATCGACTGAGCGATCACTGCCCGGTAGTGACGACCTTTAAAGCCAATGAGCGCTAAAAGCGATTGACCTACCCAAAAGATTGCGAGAGGCTAGCGTACTGTCATGGTGATGACAGAAAGGGTCGTTAGCCTCCTATCTCATAAGGGCGTTTCAGATTACCCTAGGAGAAAAAATGGATATTTTACAACATCAAGTGATCCCAACCGATGACGATTTATTAGCAGATTACCTCGGCGATACAGGCGCACATCCTCAGCCAGATGCGCTGTGTCACAATGACGTATTCAGCGACGACATCGAGGACGCCACACGATAGGCATCGATGCTGCGTTTCTAACATCACGCTGACAACCACACTCTCGTGCCGTAGTAGGTTGTTAGTACATTCACCCACATACCTGATGCACTATGAAAAAACGTCTTTCTACTGCGCTATTTGTTCTTTCTTTTTTATCATTCCACGCCTCTGCCGCGCCTGAACTTATCGCCAAATCCACACTCGATTTTGGCGACTTTGAAGAAACTACCAACGTGGAGATACAAGGTGATATTCAAGAAGATGTTTTGCGCTTAGCCGAGCGCGGGGTGCAAAAAGAACAAGCGGATTATTTCGTGATTGATCAGGTTAGCGAAGACACTAAAAACGATCTTCTCGTCGTATCGGTAACCCTATACCGTGAACGCACCACTGACACACAAAAAAGCATAGAAGCGCGTCTAGGCTAATCTCGTTCTGTAACAGGCAGGTTGTCGCTTGCCTGTTTTCCTCTCTGCCTTACTCCGCTCTCTCCCATTTGCTACACTTGCCGCTCTTAATAAAACTAGAATGAGCAATGCCGTGATTGGAACCTTAGATAAGATGCGCACAGAAGCCGGCGCAGAGGTACAATACTTTCTGCGTGTCGGTGACGAAGAGCTGCATCTCAACCCTCTTCTTGGACAAACACTAACCCTGACCCACACTGGCAATATCTTTTGCGATGCCTGTGGGCGAAAAACCAAGAAAAGCTATTCGCAAGGTCACTGCTACCCTTGCATGAAAAAACTCGCGCGCTGCGATATGTGCATAATGAAGCCGGAAACCTGCCACTATGCGCAAGGAACCTGTCGCGAGCCCGAGTGGGGAGAACAATTTTGTATGACCGATCATATTGTTTATCTTGCCAACACATCGGGATTGAAAGTAGGCATTACTCGCGCCAACCAAATGCCAACACGTTGGCATGATCAAGGGGCGACGCAAGCTCTCCCTTTGTTTCGGGTTAAGACTCGCCACATATCAGGATTAGTTGAAGTGGCAATCGCACAACATGTGGCGGATAAAACCAATTGGCGTGCTCTTTTAAAAGGCGATAATGGTCAGCTTGATCTCCACGCTGAAGCGACGCGTCTGACCCAAGCCATTGAGTCAGAGCTCGCTGATATTCGCCTACAGTATGGTAGCGATGCTGTTTTGCCTGCCGAGCTGGACGCCCTGAGCTTTAGTTACCCTGTCACTGAACACCCTACCAAGATAAACTCACACAATTTTGATAAAAATCCGGAAGTGGGTGGAGTGTTGCAAGGCATTAAAGGTCAGTATCTGATATTTGATACAGGCGTGATCAACGTGCGTAAGTTTACCAGCTACGAAATCAGTGCGTCGCACAGTTAACCGCGCGCCCAGTCCGCCACCCACCGTGCAAGTGATGATTAACACTTGCACGGTGCATCTTTCTCGCGACCTACACAGGACGATACTGTCTGTTCGTTTCAGTCAGCTTATTGCGGTTGGATACCCGTAATATCTGAGATCAGCGCGATATGCTGTGCACTTAACGGCAGTGACCAACGCACGTCACCGGCATCAGCCACCAGCACATTGGCGTCGGCGATAATCTGTAGCGAGTCAGATTGAACCTGCATGCTCAATTTCATTGCGGGCAATTTGATCACCACCTCATGGGCGGTCACGATCAACTTGCCCTGCTCGATATCAACCACCATTAAGCGCGTTCCTCCAAAGACTTATCGGCGCGTTTATCGCTGAGCACCGCCATCGTAAGTCGGCTCACGCACACATCCCGGCCTCGTTCATCTTGGATGGTGATATTCCACACCTGTGTTGTCGCTCCGAGATGTATAGGGCTTGCCACACCGGTGACCGTGCCTTCTCGCATCGCACGCAGGTGATTTGCATTGATGTCTAACCCAACGCAATATTTTCCTTCTGGTACACACATGTTTGCCGCCAAGGAGCCCAGTGTTTCAGCAAGTACAACTGACGCCCCACCATGGAGCATGCCAAGCGGCTGATGAGTATGCGGGGCAACCGGCATGGTGCCCGTTAAGCTGTTATCGTCAAATGCGGTGTATTCAATACCCAAATGCGCGACCAATGTATTGGCTGAAGAGGCATTTAACCCCACTAATGACATATCTTTTTTCCAAATACTCACAATACTCTCACCCATTGCTACTTGTCCCGATGGAAAGAAAGTCGCTACACGAAACAGTGACGATCACACCGCGCCTAACGCTGCCTGCTCGCACCAGTAGACGTTAAGCCAAGAAGCCAGTACATTAGCACTCTGATATCTTTGCTTATATTCACTGCGACTGTGGCGCAAAACGATACAGGAAATGACCATGCTACGCACTGTTAAAACAGTCATTCTGTCCTTGTGTATGACGGCTACCCTCTCATCATGCTCTCACTCACCGACGGGACGAAACCAGCTGTTGCTCTTTTCCGGTGATGAGATGGCGAACCTCGGACAACGCTCGTTTGAAGAGATGAAACAGTCACAACCTATCAGCGACGACAAAGCCATCAACGCCTACGTTCAATGCGTCACTCACGCGATTTTAAAAGTGGTTCCCCCACAAGCTGACGTCTCAGAATGGGAAGTGGTGGTATTCGACAGTGATCAAGTCAACGCCTTTGCGCTTCCCGGCGGCAAAATCGGCGTTTATACCGGACTGCTCGATGTGGCACAAACGCCCGATCAATTGGCTGCGGTGATCGGTCACGAAATTGGGCACGTCCTCGCCGATCACAGTAATGAGCGCTTATCCCGCTCACAGCTCACGGCTTTAGGGCTGACCATCACCGGCATCACTCTTTCTGATAACCCCTATGGCGATATCGCCCTCGCAGGGCTTGGGCTTGGCGTCCAAGTGGGGATACTGCTTCCTTACAACCGCGCTCAAGAATCAGAATCCGACAAGATTGGTCTGCAGCTAATGCATCAAGCAGGATTTGACCCAAGCGCCAGCGTTACCTTGTGGCAAAATATGGCAAAAGCGTCCAAAGGCGCGCCGCCGGAGTTGCTTTCAACCCATCCATCACCCGATACGCGTATTATTGCGTTACAAACAGGTGTCAATCAACTGCCTAACGTGCCCCATCGCTTGACGTCGTCGTGCCCTCGACCGCCATCACAGAAACAGAGTAAAAACATTTAAATAACATAGTGAGCATCATCACAAAGCCTTCATACAAACAAGGACAAAGCGTCGTCGCGTGAGAACAGCTCGTCGCCGTCACACAAAAACTTCACCTATATGTTACGCTTAAGTTTTGATTGGGGACGAGTGACGACACGCGTGATGAAGCCGTTTTTCATCTTATTTTTTTTTATACTGCAGGTGCCGTTTGCGTTCGCAACGACACAAGAGTCAAACGATCTTTTCGAACAGCTATTTGAAGAACATGCACTAGTCATGCTTCTCCTTGACCCAGATACCGGTGAAATCAAAGCCGCCAACCCAGCAGCTAGTGACTTTTACGGCTATTCACGGCAGACGCTGACCCAAATGAATATCGCCAGCATTAATGCCCTGCCCCCTGATGCCGTCGCTGAAGAACGTAAGCTGGCGGCATTAGAGGATCGAAACTATTTCGTTTTTAGCCATATATTATCGGACGGCACGACCAAAACCGTAAGGGTATCCTCGATACCCATTATCTACCGCGATGAACCAACCCTTTTTTCAATTATCACCGATATCAGTGATTATCGAGCCACACAGGCATCACTGTGGCACTATCAAAACCGGCTCGAGCAAATGGTGGCACAACAGACCGAGCAAATCGCCACGCAAAAAAATCACCAACTGATTATTACATCCTTGATTATCATTGTGCTCGGTGCAGGGCTCGCGACAATGTGGTTTGTTCTCACTAAATCACGACGTACCGAATATGAGCTGCAATTGGAGCGTAAACGCCTAGATGAAATAATCCGCGGCACCCATGTCGGCACTTGGGAGTGGCATATTCCTAGCGGAGAACTGGTTATCAACGAGCGCTGGGCAGAAATTTTAGGGTATCAAAAACACGAGCTGATACCTGCCTCATTTGAAACCTGGAAAAAGCTTTGCCATAGCGAAGACTTTGCGCACGCGTCTAAAGAAATTGATGCCGCCTTTAACGACTCCAATCCTTTTTATGAATGTGAATTTCGCATGCTACATAAAGATGGGTTTTGGGTTTGGATCTTGGCCAAGGGTAAAATCATGGAGTGGGATCGCGACCAAAACCCAATTCGCATGGCGGGCACGCACCAAGATATCAACGAAACCAAGCGGCTTTACCTTCAGTTTGAGCATATGGCGCATACCGACACCCTGACAGGCGCGCTTAACCGCGTTTCCTTTAATCAGCGTGCGGATATTGTGCTGGCGCAAGCACGTCAGCAAGGCGCACATTTTGCCCTACTGTTTATCGACCTCGACGGCTTTAAGAAAATAAACGATACCTATGGCCATGACGCTGGAGACAGTGTGTTAGTGGAAACGACTAAGCGGATGGGCCAAAGCATCCGTAACTCAGACACCCTCGCTCGCCTGGGCGGCGACGAATTCGCGGTGATTTTAGAGTATACCAGCCACTCAGAAGACGCAGCACGCGTCGCTGAGAAAATTATCTCGAGTCTCAATCAGCCATTTGCAATAGATGACCAGCAACACGCACACCTTTCCGCCAGCATCGGCATCGCTTGCTATCCAGATCATGGAGAATCGGTCGAACAGCTGCTCAATTGCTCAGATGCCGCCATGTATTATGCGAAGAAATCGCTAAAAGGCGGCACTTATGCCGTCTGTGACCCTGATAATCATGCAACCACGAGTAACAACCGCGGGAAACAATCACTCTAGATACTCACGGTTGGCTATTTTGAGAGGCTTATTTTTGCGCGGCTTGTTGTGATGATGCGGTGGCACGCGGCGTTTGGCTCGCCAACGCCTCATTAGTCACATCCTGGATGGAGATAAACATGTGATTGACCTCCCCGCGCGTATTCGCCATTGGGTGCATGGTGACGTTTTGATACATAAAGGGGAGCTGACCGGTGATCGGGCGAACATGACGACAACGGAACAAATACGGGCGTTGCTGCCAGACAATAAAACTGCGACAACGGAGATCGAACACGGGTTGGGACTTGGCACGAAACCAAGGCTCATTGATCTCCGGAAACACCTCGAATAACGAGCGGTTTTGCACATCTTTAGCGTGTTTACCGCTATGGTGAACCATAAAGCCATTCCACATTTGAATGTGGAAATCTCTGTCTAACACAATCAATCCCATGTCGATGTGCTGTACCATGTCGAGCATCCAATGGAATTGGTCAAAATCTTCTGTGCTCATCGCATTACTCCTCATCCATTAGGTAGGCCAACTTCGCATCGAGCAGCGGCAAAGACTCATCCAGTAGCAATAGTAACAAATCGCATTTTATATCTGTCCCATCAATTTGATAACTGACTTCAATGGTCACTGTACGTTTCCATGACCCTTTCATCGCGGCAATCAACTGATCCACTTCAGCGTGCTGACCCAAGAGCGCCGGATAGCTTTGCGAAAACTCTAACGCGCCTTGATCGCCTAAGCCCTTTAAAAAGGCACTAATCAGAATATTGCTAATATCGACCAGCAATTCGAGCTCGTTGTCGACCGACCCATCCTCGGGATAGTCCAACAATTTCACCATCTCGGTAATACTGGAATCACTAATCAGCATCAGCGCTTCGCCAGCGATCCCTTCCCCACTAAAACCCTGACACACACCGTTCATGGTATTTGATTGGGCCAAGTGCCGGATAGTCATGGTCAACTCTGTCACTTCAAACACATTGACCTGTGGCAGTGGCATGTGCACAAACACCCCGCAATGTCGGGCAAGTTTATCTGCTGCCTGCCCCATCGCAATGTTCACCACTTCCATGTAAATGTCTCGGCGACTGAGTTTTTCTTTGGGCGCGTGTGAACGCTCGGTCTCTGACGCAGAAGCAGTAGGTAAATACGCCTTGATCAATGCATCGACGCGCTCACGACTGATGGGCTTTTTAACAAAGTCTTTGGCGCCACGCTCTAAGACCTGCTGCTGGGCAAGCGGTTGGATGTCACCAGATACCACCACCACGGGTACCGTCATGCCAGCCTCTTGCATTGCTTCGAGCGTTTGGTATCCATCAAGTTCGGGCATAGTGAGGTCTAGGAACATGATGTCGATCGACTGACTACTTAAAACGTCCAACGCCACGTTGCCATTTTCAGCAAAGTGTACATCGGCATCCAAATCGTTGGGTAAGGTTCGCGCTAATTGCTTACGCGCGAGCGCAGAGTCGTCAGTGATCAGAATTTGTGTGGTCAAAAGCCTCTCCTTTCCTACATCTTTACTGAGAGTATGGCTGGGTAAACACTGTAAGCATAAACCAATATCGCGAGGAATGAGGGCAAACCAGTCAAAATCTAATGATTCTTTTCACGTCAGCGGACTAGCTTTGTTCCTGACACAAATAGGTAAGACGATCGGCGCGACTAATCAGTTCGGGGGCAGTCAAATAGAAATGATGCAAACACGTTAAGCAAAGCTGAACACAGGCGTACACTTTTTCACTAACAATTTCAGGAGGGGCGTCAAACTCGCCAGAGAGCAAGGCGCGCCAATCTTGTGCGAGTTCATCAATCATGCTCACATCGACGTCTTGTTTAACCAGGCGGCTGATCGCCCCTTTGATGGGAATAATATCCTCGCTGGCCGCAAAAATATTTCTCAGCGCAATGATGACATCCACTAGCGCATCTTGCGTGTCTGGCTGTTTTGCGGCAGCGTAGAGACGAGACATCGCCAAGCGAATACCGCTCGAGTCCGTATCATCGACCAGCATACTCCAGCGCTCAATATCAACTAAATCTGCCTCACTGATCGCCACAGGATCGTCCGTTTCTGCCACTGAACCAAAGTCTTGGCGCCGGTTATCAAGCGAGAATGGATCAATGCGCCAAACCCACTCCGGAGCAACGAAGGCTTTGTGTTCTCCGAGGTAACAAAGCGCCATACACAACACAATGTTGAGCTCAGTGGTTTGTTGCTCATTTTTAGCTTCTAAGACGTCCTCTGGCCAATCATCGTCTTCAAGAAAATCACCAAAGTTGATCGCAAAAGCGTAGCCAGATTCCAACATAAAACCGTTATCGCGACGTTTGGCCATTAACCCCGCGGCTTGCAACACATACTCAGCAATACCCGGGGTGTAGCGACGGACACTCCCCCACTTGGTATCCAATTCAGCCAAATTGGTGAGTGCCGCATTACGAAATCCAACAAACATCGGAATATGAGCAACTTCACCATCAGCTAAGCTGCGTGCCATTTCTAGCATTTCTTGCACCGTTTCCACGAACGTGTCAGGGCTAACCACTCCGCGAATGCGCATCAAATCATAGCTATTAACCAAAATCGATACAGGCAAACTGGCTAAGCTGACCACACCACGGTGACCACTGGCATCCTTATAGTCACCACAGGTTTGCTGCGGCTCTTTTCCCGTTGTAGTAAATAACCGAGATAGCGCCGGATCGGCTGCCATGCGTTTTTGTACTTGTTTACTGACCGGGAATTGCTCAATGGCTGCGGTGAGATAACCGGCACCTCGGTAGAAAAGATGCGGCCGTTGTCCGGCTTTAATAAGAAATAGCGGATAGAGTTCGCCCGCCAGTTGGCAAAAAGCACTGGTTAACGGGTCTGAACTATTAACGAGCGTCGCCAGCTCACCGCCCTGTTGCGCTCGCCAAACATTAAAGACGTGGCGGCCATTTTGCATCACGTGCGGCAACCGATAGAAGAAAGATTGCTCACTCTCTCCCTGTTCCACCGCAGACACACGCAGCTGGCGACATAACTCAATATATTGATTAAGTGTGTCGCGTTGTATCCGGCTCAACCCCAGTTTTTGCATCAAAATTAAGCGGCCTTCCGCTTCCGTAACGTTGAGAATGTAGCTCACCACGCGGTGGCCCATCGCTTTGACAAAATGCGGAATGGCCGGATAGGACATCATAGTTTCCTAACCTTGTGTTAATAAATCGCTGATATCAATGAATGTCGAGGCATCTATCAATGCTATCGGCAATGTGGCGTAAAACTATACCGAACAGAAGCATCGACCCATTAAAGACATGAACCCTGTGGGTGATGTTAAAAAGTATAGCGCTTCCATTGACTTGGCAAGCTGAGACAAACCCTGAAACACTTTTGCGCACAAAGGCGACAGTGAGGGCTTGACCAAGCTGTAGCACGCACCTATTCTAGCGTACAAGTGTACGCTTAAATAAAGATAACGAATTATGGATACCAAGGCTTCAACCTCTCCCCCTCAGAAACCACGCTTAATCTGGTTAAACATAAGCGTGTTTACCCTGACTTTTTTGATTGCGGTGATTGGAACGCCACTATGGGCGTGGCACCACGGTTTTGATTGGGTGCAAATCACTGCGCTGATTGTCGCATTCAGCTTTTGTGGCCTGTCAATCACCGCCGGTTATCACCGGTTGTGGGCCCACAAAACCTATCAGGCCCATCCGGCTCTGCGCTTTATCTTCGCCATTGGTGGAGCATTTGCGCTACAAAACAGCGCGCTTCATTGGTCGTCAGATCACCGCATTCACCATCGCCATGTCGATGACAACGATGTTGACCCGTACTCGGCCAAACGCGGCTTTTGGTTCTCACACCTTGGCTGGATGCTTCGCGAGTACCACCCCAACCGTTACGGCGATTACAGCAACTGCCGCGATCTGCAAAAAGATAAGATCGTGATGTGGCAACACAAGCACTACCTTGCGCTGACACTGGCAACCAACTTTGGCTTCCCTATCGCGTTTGGTTTGCTTCATGGCGATGTTTGGGGCGCGATTTTACTGGTCGGCTTTACTCGATTGGTGCTAAGCCACCACACCACCTTTTTCATCAACTCGCTGGCGCATGTGTGGGGCAGCCAACCTTATACCGATAAGAACACCGCGCGGGATAATGGCGTGCTCGCCTTGATGACCTTTGGCGAGGGCTATCACAACTTTCACCATATCTTTGAGAATGACTACCGCAATGGCATTCGCTGGTGGCAGTTTGATCCGACTAAATGGCTGATCAAAACCGCATCTTGGCTGGGCCTGGCGGCAAAACTGCGCGTGACCCCCGAAGAGAAGATTGAAAAAGCGCGTGCGACCATGCAATTGCAGCGTGTCACACAGCAGCTTAGTGACAAGCCACACGCATCGCATCGTCTGCAAATTTTGCAACAAGAGTATGATGCCTTGGTCGCCAAAATGGCGGATTACTACACGCTGAAAAAACAGCTGTTGGCGCTCGAGCGTGACAAACTGCGCGAAAAAGTCGAAAACGCCGAGTTGACTCAGCAATACAAAGATTTAAAGGTGCGTTTTCAGCAACAAAAACGCAGCTGGCAGGTGCTCACCGCCAAATATGCCAGCTAGCCGTGACGAACAAGCGACACACGACAAACCGGCCACGTGGGCCGGTTTTTTTATCTAGCACGGACGCGCCGCTAGCAAGATCTCTTTAGACTCTTTGGCTAGACGGGGTAAGGAAAGAAAGCAGGATCGACTCCAGCTCATCCCAAGGTAAGGCGTCGGTATCGATCACTTCGATGCGCGACTCGGCCTGTTCAATCGACATAGGCGTCACGGTAACCACCTGATTGGCCACGTTAAACGCGTAAAAGCCCTCGTCAGTATTAACCACCGCTTTAATACGTTGGGCGTTGATGTTGCTCAATAGCCCATATAAAGCATCAAAGGGAAAGCAACAGTTCGCAGCAAATAACCAGCCGCAGCTGACATAGCCCTGCCCTTGGTTTTCTTTGCGCGTATCGGTATCGTCCGGACCCAGAGCTAATGTGATCATCGGCTCGGCATCGTTGTGATGGTGATGATAGTGCGCTTGACGAGCGTGACGCGGTAACGCAAGCCACGCGGTCTCGAGCGCCCCCTGCTCAACGCCGGTTACCAAGCTCTTCTCGCCATCAAACGCAGCGACATAATCATAAAAGGTGGCGATTTGCGCCTCACTACATTGGTCAAGCTTGTTGGCCACCACCACATCCGCGAGCGCGATTTGATCATGAAAGTTTTGATTTTCACGATAGCGCACATCGTCAATACAACGCGGATCCACCAAAGTAATGGTCGCGCCCAGCGACAAGGTGGTGTCGAACGGCGGCTGCGTCAGCTTACCGATAATGTCTTTAGGATGACCGAGTCCGGTCGGCTCAATCAAAATCCGATCCGGCTGCTCAGCGAGCAAGGTATTTAGCCCCACCGTCATGGGTAGGCCAGCCACACAACACATGCATCCGCCCGGCACTTCCTTTACCAGCGCACCTTGTTCAGAGAGGATAGCGCCATCGACACCCACCTCACCAAACTCGTTCACCAAGATAGCCCAACGCTCATGCTCGGGTTTATTCGCTAATAAATGACGAATCGCCGTGGTTTTCCCCACGCCAAGAAATCCAGTGATAATGTTGGCTGCGATCTGACTCATGATTCTATCCGCTCCTTACTTGTATCGGCGTAGTGTAACGGATTGCGCCACACTCGTCGCCTTTTGGTCACACGCATGGAAAGTGTCCATGTGCAGGTCAGTGAATGGCACAAAAAATGATGAAATATCATGCACTCACTGCAAGTGGTGATCATTACCAATAAAAGCTTGGTAGAATGAAAGGTTCGCTAACACACTTCTTAGGAGGAAGTATGCTGAATCCATCAACGGCAAAGTCGGTGATTGACCATGCCCTGTTTTTAGGCGCGGATTTCGCCGAACTCTTTGTCGAACGCCATCACTCAGGCAACGTAGAGCTGTTGTCTGGTGAGGTGGATAAAGTGAGCTCAGGGATTGATTTTGGTATTGGTATCCGGTTGTTTTTCGGTCATAAAGTGCTTTATGGCTACACCAACAGCCGCGATGAAGAACAATTGAAAAAAGTCACCAGCTTGCTGTGCGCGCGTGACAAACGCGATCAAATTGCCACCGCGGGACCGCTCAATTTATCCCATTTAAATGACAAGCACCCGGTGTCTGAGCCGTTATCGTCGGATCAACATGTCGCCGATAAGGTGGCGTTCTTACGTCAAGTGGATGCTCGCATTCGTGCCGAGAGCGATAAAATCGCCCAAATTATTGGTCGTGTCGGCCAACGTGAGCAACAGGTCGAAATTTTTAACTCTCATGGCCTGCATGTCACAGATACCCGCCACTACACCCGTATTGCCGCCACGGCGGTCGCCACTAACGGCGAGGAGCAATCAACGGGCTTTGATGCCCCCGGCGCGCTCACAGGCTGGGAGTTCCATCAGGATATCGATCCGGTTGAGCTTGGCGAGCGTGTCGCACGACAAGCGCTGGTTAAACTCGGTGCCCAAGCCTGCCCATCGGGCGAAATGCCGGTGGTGATTGGCAACGGCTTTGGTGGAGTGATTTTCCATGAAGCCTGTGGCCACTTGTTAGAAACCACCTCGGTTGCGAAGCAAGCTTCCGTCTTCCATGACCAAATGGGCGAAATGATTGCAAGCCCTGTGGTGAGCGCGGTGGACGATGGCACCTTGGCGAATGCATGGGGCTCAATCAATATCGATGATGAAGGCATGGAAACCCAGCATACCCAGTTGATCAAAGACGGTAAGCTCACCTCCTTTATGGTCGATCACATGGGGAGCCTGAAAACCGGTTATGCGCGCACCGGCTCTGGCCGACGTGAGTCTTATAAATTCGCACCGACCTCGCGGATGCGAAACACCTTTATTGAGCCCGGTAACGACAGCTTAGATGCCATGATTGGCTCCATGGAGCGTGGCATCTACGCCAAGAAGATGGGGGGCGGCTCAGTACAACCCGGCACCGGCGAGTTTAACTTTGCGGTCCAAGAAGCTTACTTGGTCGAAGACGGTAAGATCACCGTGCCACTCAAGTCTGCCACCTTAATCAGTACGGGGCCTAAGGTGCTTAAAGAAATCAGCATGGTCGGCAAAGATCTTGCCCTTGCCGCCGGTATGTGTGGCTCGGTGAGCGGCTCAGTCCCCACCACCGTGGGCCAACCTGCATTGAAAGTCGATAACATCCTAGTAGGAGGCGGTAACGCATGAGTGAGCAAACCATTAAAGCAACCCTAAGCGATGCAGTCGATCAGGTCCTCAGCTTGGTGGAACAGCAAGGTGCGCAAGCAGACGTGATTGCCAACGCCAGCGAAAGCTTGTCACTTAAAGCCGACCAAGGCGATCTCTCCGAGCACAAAGTCACCGCCGGTGAAGTGATCGGCGTGCGGGTGATCAAAGGGGATCAAGTCGCCACCAGCTATTCAGAATCGCTAGATAGCGACAGCCTTGCCAGTATGGTGAACGCCGCACTCATCAACGCAAGCTTTACCAAGGCCGATCCGGATCAGCACATTCGCGCTGAGGGGCAGCAAATTGATCAGCAAGATCCCAGCTTACTGCAAGCAGATAACACCCCGATTGAAGACAAGATCGCGTTGGCGCTGGCCCTTGAGCAAGAGGTAGTTAGCCAACCCCGTGCAACGGGTGCGCCCTATAATGGTTACAGTGAGCAAACCCAATATCAGTTGCTTGCCAATACCTTAGGCACACGCTGCTATCACAGCGAACGTAGCTTTAGTTGCTACACCGCAGCACTGCTCAATCACGACGGTAAGCAAGCGATGCATCTCGGCGCGTCAGTGTCACGCCGCTTTGCTGATCTAGATCTCGCCCATGCGACCCAACTGGCCTACCAAACCGCTGACGCCTTGCTTGAAGGGGGCCCAGTGAAAACCGGTTTGTATCCGGTGATTTTTGAGCATGACTGTCTCAGCGAATTGCTGGGCGCCTTTGGTAGCTGCTTCTCCGGTGATGCCGCCAAGCGCGGAACCAACCCGTGGCGTGAAAAAGTCGGCAAGCCGATTGCAGATAGCGCGCTCACTATCACCGATGTAGCAAGGCTTGATGGCGGGATGCGTATTAAAGCGTTTGATAGCGAGGGCTTTGCCACCGCCAACACGCCTTTAATTGAGAACGGCGTCTTAGTCGGCTTTTTACACAACAGCGCCACGGCGCATCATTTTGGTGTTCCTCATACGGCTAACGCGGGCCGCAGCCCTAAAGGCGGTTTGGATGTTACTTCTCGTCATGATGTGATTGCCGCAGGTAAGCACAGTGATGCGGACGTGCATGCCGGTGAATACCTTGAGTTAGTGTCACTGCAAGGGGTGCATTCAGGCGCGAATGCCATCAGTGGCGACTTCTCTTTCGGTGCAAGTGGGTTTGTTTGCCGGGATGGAAAACGCGTTCGTCCAGTTCGCGGCATCACAGTGGCTGGTAACTTCTATACCATGCTCAATGAGATAGATGCGATCGGCAATACCGTGTTACCCAACTATGATGGTGCCTTCTTTGCGCCGCGCATCCGCTTCGCCCGCTTATCCATCGCGGGTGAATAACGTCGCATCTTCTAAAGGCACTAAAGGCATCGGTTTAGGCTGATGCCTTTTTATTCTCAGTTTGTGCTTCAACACTTTGTACCGCAGGGTTCATTTTTGCCGCCAAGTCAGCAAATGCCTGCATGGCGATATCACTGGTAAGAATACGCCCATGCCCCAACCCTTCGGTAGCTAACACAGTCACATGCGGGTAGTCAGTGGCTTTTTCGGTAACGGCAAAGGAGGCAAAACGATCATTTTTATCGTGGGCAATCACCACCGGATGGCGGCGACGCGACAGCTTTTCAAGCGGCTCAATGGCTTCGATTGGGTAACCGTGCTGCTCGCCCACATCTTGAACAATTGCATCAAACAGCTTCAGTGAATACCCAGACTTGCGCACTGTAGCGTATAAGTTTTCCCGATAGTTGAGCACAGGTGCGACCAAAAAGAGCGGTAAATCATCCATCTGCGGATGCTGGCTCTCGAGTACCGCGGCAGCGCCCATGCTATGCGCAATGATCCCAGACACATTATCGACTTGATCTAATACATCATTGATCGCCTGCACAAAGCCAGGAATATGACTCTCTGACCCACCACTTTGACCATGGGCAGGATGATCAAACGCGACCGCACGAAAGCCCAAGGACGCAATGTGCGCCATGAGTGGAAAAAACTGACTGGCAGACCCCGACCAACCGTGCGTGAGCAACCAGGTTGGTCCAGCGCCAAGGCTATACATTTGCAACCCCCCTTCTTGGCTTTGCACTTGAGAGTGCACCAAGCCGTCTGGCTCTGGGTTCACCATTGGGCTACGAGTGGGAGTGAGGAAGAGCTTACGCGCCACTTTTTTAGCATGACGAGGTGCCAAGCGATGATGACAACGGCTTACCGCCCCTACCAGAGAGCGTTTAACGCTAAAACGGCCCGGCGTTGAAAAATACACTTTTTTACTCATAGTCATTGAATCCTTAAAATCGAACGAGTGTTCGTTTTTACGCTGAAAAACAACCTCGTTGTTTTCAATGCGACACTCTCTTCATCTTGTTGGGTAATTAGCGGCGGCTTTGCGCGAGCAATTGCTCAACACCATGCCAAAAGCGTGTTCCTTCCGGCGATTCGAGTGACAAGCGCAGAAATAACTGGCTACTTAAATAGTGCCCATACAACTGATACACAGCCTGCCAGGTATCAAGGTCGGCACGAAATTCGCCGACATGTTTGCCCTTTTCAAATTGTGCGGCTAGGTAGTCGAGCCACTGACGGGTAACGTGCTGCAACGCTTGGTGGATGGGATCATTGCTCGCACGCTGCTCATGCCACGCATCTAAAAATAAGCACTGACCCTGAAAGTGCTGATGCCAGCCCATCCAATTGCGCAGCAAGTGTTGTAATTTGGCTTCAATACTCGCGTGGTCGGCGTCTCGACTCGGAGTGATCACCCGCTCGATAAAACGCTCGCCGGCAAAATGCACCACCGCAATCTGCAAGTTTTCTCGCGAATTGAAATGGGCAAATAGACCACTTTTTGACATTTTCACGTCACGCGCCAAGCTACCAATCGTCAAGCTTTCCAATCCATATACGCTGGCCGAGTCAAACGCAGCTTCGAGAATACGTAATCTCGTTTGCTCACGTTTCGAGAGCGAGTATGTCAGCTCGTTAGATACGCTCATCTCATTAAACCTTCAAAAAGCGGATTGCTAAACAAACATTGGCGGCGCCACGGCCCATTGGCAGTAAACATCTATCACCTTACCGCAACCGTTCACCTATTTATAGTACGAACGTTCGTTTTTATCGAGTCGATAAATGTACGTGTTTGGTAACCTCCCACCGTCAGGCTCCATAAGAAGTCGCATTTTCATGCCTTTGCGCAGTTTATCAGCAAAAATTGCTGAAATCGTGTGTCATATTCTTTTTAGTTTTAACAAGTGCTTTTTTTATCTATCAAGAATGTGACATAGGTCTTCATTGCATGCACCTTCCGGCATATGATGCCAACCAATCACTAACTCTTTAATACGTTTGACGGGGTTAGGAGCTCAAATCATTATAATTCTCTAGATTGGAACGCCGATTATGACAGTTATCCTTTTAAATCTGATCGCTTTTGCGCTGTTGCTGGCGGTGCTTGTCAAATTGCACAAGCAACAAAAATCGTTATCCACACGAGTGTTTACTGGCCTCGGCTTGGGGGTTGCATTCGGTGCCGCGCTACAAGCGTTATACGGTGCTGACGGCGCGATCACGCGTGAAACCATCAACTACATCAATATCGTCGGCTCCGGTTATGTCAGCCTACTCAAAATGATCATCATGCCGTTGATCACCGTGTCGATTATTGGCGCGATTTTGAAAGTGAAAGACTCTGGCTCCCTGGGCAAAATCTCTAGCTTAAACATCGGCATTTTGCTAGCCACAACCGCAGCTTCCGCACTCATTGGTGTGCTTGTTAGCAACTTGTTTGGGCTATCTGCGCAAGATATCGTACAAGGTGCGCGAGAGATGGCGCGCGGCGCCGCCCTAGAGCAGCGTTTGGGTTCGGTCGAAGACTTATCACTGGCTGATATGATTATCTCTTTCTTCCCGCAAAACCCATTTGCAGATTTGGCCGGTAGCCGTCCAACCTCGACTATCGCTGTGGTGATTTTTTCTGCCCTTGTCGGTATAGCCGGTGTGACCTTGTCTCGCACTCAGCCTGAGCTTGGTGAACGTTTTGAGCGCTTTATGGATGTGGCTCAGAAATTAGTGCGCACGCTCGTACGAATGATCATCGGCCTCACTCCCTACGGTATTTTGGCTTTGATGAGCAAAGTCGTTGCCGGCTCTAACGTGAGTGAGATTCTTGAGCTTGCCAATTTTGTCGCCGCCTCTTATGTAGGCTTAGGTGCCATTTTGGTCATGCACTTGGTATTGATTGGCCTTGTCGGTATGAGCCCAATCCAGTACCTGAAAAAAGTGCTCCCGGTGCTGACCTTTGCCTTTACCTCTCGCTCAAGCGCAGCCACGATTCCACTCAATATCGATTCACAAATGAAGAACTTGGGTAACGATCCGGCCAGCGCCAATTTCTCAGCCTCATTTGGTGCCACCATGGGTCAAAATGGCTGTGCCGGCTTGTATCCAGCCATGCTGGCAGTGATGATTGCGCCAACCATTGGCATTAATCCACTCGACCTGGGCTTTATCGCCACCT
This sequence comes from Salinivibrio sharmensis, assembly GCF_001995985.1. Taxonomy (GTDB): domain Bacteria; phylum Pseudomonadota; class Gammaproteobacteria; order Enterobacterales; family Vibrionaceae; genus Salinivibrio; species Salinivibrio sharmensis. The sequence goes on from NZ_MUFC01000009.1 coordinate 125,321, forward strand.
TGGTGGCAGTTGTCACCGTAAGTTCATTCGGCATTGCCGGTGTAGGCGGCGGCGCGACCTTTGCGGCACTGATTGTACTCTCGGCATTGGATATGCCTGTTGCGCTTGCAGGCCTGCTCATTTCTATCGAACCTTTGATTGATATGGGCCGTACTGCTGTGAATGTGAGCGGCTCTATGACGGCCGGCACCCTCACCTCGCGTTTAACCGGTGGCCAAGATAAATCCATCTTCGATCACCATGAGGTGGTGAAGCAAGAAACGGCAAATGCCTAACTACTGAAAACAATAAACATGACTGATGCCACGCCCACGCGTGGCATTTTTTTATTCATACTGAGCCTGCATAGAGCAACGCCATGCGATGACCTAATCCCTTACAACTTGTAAGAAATTATTTCAGCGATTACACTCTGCGCCACTGTAACTGCAGGGATCCCCTGCCAACCGTGAGATAATCAATGAGTATTGAACAAACGCTTCAGGCGCGCAGTGGCGGCCAATGTGAACTCTGCACCAGCCAAGACAACTTATCTGTGTATGAAGTCCCATACTCGCCCGACACCACAGCGAACAGTTGCATATTGGTTTGTGGCACGTGTCACGACCAGCTGCAACACCCAGATAATATGGATGTGAACCACTGGCGCTGCCTGAACGATAGTATGTGGAGCCAAGAGCCAGCGGTACAAGTCGTTGCCTACCGCCAGCTCTCTCGTCTTGCTAGCGAAAGCTGGGCACAAGATAATCTCGATATGATGTATATGGAGGACGATGTCCGCAAGTGGGCAGAAACCGGTCAAGATATCGAAGAAGTCAAAGTATTAGACGCTAACGGCGTGGCACTGCAAAAAGGCGACGACGTGACCGTGATTAAAGATTTGCCTGTTAAAGGCTCAAGCCAGGTGATCAAACAAGGCACAGTGATCCGCGGCATTAATTTGACCGATGATCCTACCCACGTGCAAGGAAAAGTAAACGGCCAAACCCTGTTTGTGATTGCAGAGTTCTGCCGCCGTAAATAAATGGGTGGACGGTCTTGATACTCCGACGCGGCGTCCCAGTGGCGCCGTGTTAATCACGCTTCTGAACAGTTTACACTGTAAAACGTTACGCTTTCCTCACCGTGAAACCAAATAGATTGATCATTGGCAATCCTTCGCCTATTTTCAAACCATGGCACTCGCCACCTGCCTCTTTTAATTGGATTTTTGCATGACTCGTAAGCCGTTTGTCACACTGCATAGCAAAGCCGCACTCATTTTTATTTTGGGCTTGTTGGCCATTTTTATTAGTAGCCTCCTGGTGACACGGTATTTTTTTCTGTTCGGTATCAGCCATTTAGAAGATATTGAGATTGCCCGATCCAATGATCAAGCTCAGGCCATTATCGAGCGGCTCATTAATAATCAAGCAGAATACGCTATCGATTGGGCGCATTGGGACGATACCTACGAATTGGTTAACGGACGCAATCCCGACTTTGCAGCAAGAAACCTAGAGGACGCCAGCTTAGAGTCCTTGGGACTCAATCTGATGGGGTTTGCTGATTTAAACGGGAAAGTGATCGAAGCTAAAGTATTGAATGAAAAGGACGAGCACGCTTTTATCTCCGACATATATCAATCGGCTCCGGTGCACGACCACATCACCCAAAGATGGAGCAATCAACGACAATCCTTAGCTGGCTTACTTGAACTGCGCGGAAGAATATGGGTGATCAGTGTCAGCCCAATCAGAGACAGCTCAGGACAGGCTGAAGCTGCTGGGTGGATGATATGGGGCCAAGCACTGACGGGACGTTTTCCATCTGCCTATGAGAATATTTTGGCGGGTAAAAACACCCTCGTTACAGCAACATCAATTTACGCAAACTCCGAGCTTCCTTCCATCGCACGGGATAATACCTACATTACACGCCTCAGCCCCCTGCACGACCTTAATGGCGATCTGGTCGCCATTTTAAAAACCAAAGAGCCGCGCCGCTATTACCAGCAAGGTAAGCAAGTGTTTTATTACTTGATTCTCGCGTTGGTTATCATCAGCGCGCTCATTGGCGGCTCGGTATACCTCCTTTATCGACGAAAAGTGACTAAGCCGTTTATCTCTTTCGAGCGTGACGTGAGTGCATTACTGGGTGATGCTGCGTCTCCAACCAAATCAAAAGACACATTCACACGCATTACTCAACAAATTGAGGCCTTAGCTCAGTCTTCGTCGCAAACAGAACAGCAGTTAAAAGAGGCATTATCAAAATTCGATGCGTTATATCACAGCCAACATTTGGGGATGATTGTCTTAGAAGGAGAGAAGATTGTTGATGTCAACCAGGCGCTTTTACAGTTGCTCGGTCATCAGCGTAATACCTTACTGCACCGCTCTTTTGCCACACTGGTGATCAATGATGAGTCTGCACTTAAGCAACTGATGCAGTTTGAGCAACACCCCGAGCGTGAGACAACCCATTTTGAAACCACCTTACAAAGTGCCGCGGGGCAACCTTTAAATTGCGCCATAGAGGTGATCCGCCTCGACCGACAAGAAAGCGGCGCCGTCATGCTTGCCGTTAAAGACATGAGTCAACAAAAGCGACAAGCCGCCTTGATTGAAACCTTGTCTCAGCATGACACCTTATCAGGACTGCTCAACCGGCCCGCAACCATTAAAGCATTAAACGAGGCCTTATCTGGGCCTAGCCCTGTTTCCACTATCTATTTTATTGCCACTCGGCTGCGTGAAATCTATGAGATATACGGCCATGCCGCTTATGACGGTGCCGTGAAACACATTGCTGATAGCCTCAGCCAACGTTTTCACGGCGTAACTGTGGGGCGTTTGAGTGAAAATGAGTTTGTGATCTTTAGCCATAGCAACGACGATAACAAACTCATTAATGAGGCCAACGACGTACTAAGAGACAGTACCAACCATTCGACCATTACCGATACCGAGTTTGATATTGGTTTAAAAGCCGCGTTCGTTGATTCCCATCTTCAATTTGAGCACTTCGAGGCACTGGTGCACTGTGGCTTTTATGCGATAGAACAACAGCATGGGCCCAAGCAACATGTCATTATCGTAGACGATGCTCTCGCTCAAGCAGGTCAAGAGACCTTGGTGATCAACCGGAACCTCGTTGCGGCGCTCAAAAATCATGAGTTTACCGCTTTCTTTCAACCCATTGTCAATGCGACATCCAATCAAGTGATCGGCTTTGAAGCATTAGCTCGCTGGCATCATCCGGCCCTGGGAATGATTTCGCCTGGCATCTTTATACCATTAGCGGAAAAACACAAACTCATCATTGAGCTCGACGAGCTGGTGCTAGAAAAAGCCTGTGCCTTTTTACAACAAATTCAACAGCACTGGAGTAGACAATCACAACATCGCCTTACCATTCACATTAATTTATCGAGCCCACACTTCGGCGCGAAGTCTCTCGTCACCAACCTCAAACGGCTTATTCAGCAATATCAATTGGCTCCTGGACAGCTGGTATTAGAGGTCACTGAAAGTATTTTGCTTGGTGCCGATCAGGAAACAATAAAACGGATGCACGATCTTAAAGCGCTTGGCGTCCAGCTTGCACTCGATGACTTTGGTACCGGCTACTCGTCCTTCAGCTCTTTGTGCAATTTCCCGCTCGATATTGTCAAACTCGACAAGTCTTATATGAGTGAAATTGAGACAAATGAAAAAGCAAAAACACTGGTGCGCAGCATCATCAACATGGCACAAGAGTTAGGGATGACTACCGTGGCAGAAGGTGTCGAAACCGCCTCACAACTGCGCATTGTTAATGTTTGGCGCGTCGATGAAATTCAAGGGTTCTATTTCTTCAAACCCATGAGTGCGGAGCAAGCGTTAAGTACATTTGCTCACAACAAGTAACGCGGGAAGTTGAATGTACAAAGAGAGCGATTACAAGTTGATCACGGTGTTCATTTTTGATTAAAAAGGCTGCCGCGTGCCGTATCAGCCTTTCATTTTTGGAAATCTTTATTCGAGATATCTACTTCCAGTCACGTTCTAACTTCCCGTCTTTGAAACGGTACATTGAGAACCCGAACTGTAGTTCATTACCATTACCATCTTTAACAATACCGGTATCTTTGCCTAGGCTATGACCCATTAAGTCAACCATTAGTAATGCATTATCAATAAACCACCATATACCAAAGCCACCCAACGTGCAGGCTTTCAGTAATCCGGAGCCAGGTTTGCCTAGATAGAATCTATCTGCGCCGATAAACCCTAAAAACATACCTAGGATTAGTGCGATTATTCTATTTTTGGGTTTAAAATTCTTCACTTCTTTCTCTGGTGCAGGTGTTGTATCTGTCATGTCCCTTCCTCATTTACACAGTAAAAGTTCGACTGGGTGTAAATACCAGAAAAGTTACGTAAACCTCAACTTTTTGTTCGTTCTTTTAGACATCGACTCCATAATTCTAGCTTCGCAAGTTCATTAGCTTCATTGAGCGATACTGACCGGAGAAATATAAGCTACGCCCCCCCTCTACGCCCCGAACACAGCTTAGAAAAATGTGAACTAATGCTTTATGGCGTCTGTTTAACTTGCAAAATTGAGATCTTTCCCCTGTTTACTCGTGATTGCTCATCAAAAAATATGCGATAGATCATGGGAGAATAAAAGGACCTCGAGAATTTTACTTCCTCCCTAGTATCACTCAGTTTAGGAGGATGTGCCTTTTTCTTAATTAAGTAACACTAGTGTCAATTATCGTCTCTGTCGGCGCGCTACCGGTTGTGCCATCACTCTTCGCACGACGCCTTTGTCTCGCCACTCGACGAATCAGAATATTTCTTTGTGCGGTTTTATTTGTGCGGATAGTGATTATGAAAAAGTTGCGTAACCTTTCTATAAGTCAACGAATAAGCTTAGCTGCCTCGTCCATCGTCCTGATCGGTCTTGGGGCTGTGAGTGCCGTTTCCTTGTCAACGCTGAATAGCAGCCAGTCGGCAATGTCATCCCAGGTCACTGAAAACGTAAAACGTGACCAGGTGATCAAGATGCAAAATCGCGCAACAGCGATTAGCGAGGAGATCCATGCGTATATTGCCTCTCCCCTCGACACTGTGCGGACTATCGCTCAAATTTATACCTCAGAAGCGGAAAAGAATAAGTCAGCACGGATCCTCGACCGAGATGATATTCCTCGGATCATGTATTCGATTTTGAAACGCCAACCTGAATGGCACAACATCTACACAGAGTGGCAAAAAAATGTGTTGGGCGCCGATGCTTTTTACTACGGCGACCCAACAAGCGCTGCAGATGGCCGCTATGTGCCGTCGGTGTCGGTGGATGAAAACGGAGAAATGCGCCTTACCGCTGCGCAAAATTTTTCTGAAACCAATCCTTGGTATCAATGCCCGGTGAGCACACAAAAAGATTGTATCACCGATCCGAGAACGGCTGAGATTAATGGCAACACTCAAACGGTGTTTGATGTAACAACCCCCGTCTTCCGTTTCGATAAAGCCGTTGCCATGGTGGGTAGTACACTGACTACGGCACAAATCCAGTCCATTCTGGCTAAACGTGCCGACAATAACGGTAAGCTGTTTGTTGTTAGTCAAAATGGACGAATCGTTGCCAGCACCGATCAACAGGCCCAGCATGGTGCCCCGGTCTCCAAACTATCCTCTCCCGCGTATCACTCTCTTGCCAAGCTTCAAAACCAGAGCCATAAAAGCCAATTCAAACAAACCGATTCGCACTTTTATGTGTCGCAACCCATCGAGTTTGGCAATATGTCTCAGACGTGGTCAGTGATGATTGTGACCCCCAAGCAGGCCGCGATGGCACCCGTCACACAACTGAATCAGATGATGACTAACGCCGAAAGCGATATTCAAAACACCATTTATTGGGTAAGTGGCCTCGTCCTTGTTCTCGCTTTTGGGATCATTCAAGTCGTCATCAGACGCCAATTGGCGCCGTTAACCAGTGTTGATCACTCCATTCAGGCGATAGCCCAAGGTGGTGGCGATTTAACTCAGCGCTTGTCGGTTAATGGTAAGACCGAGATTGATCGTATCAAACAGTCAGTCAATCAGATGCTGGATGCGCTGCAATCAATGGTGGGACAAATTCAACAAGTGGGTGGGCGCTTATCCGACACATCAACGACAGCCAATAACGCCATCACCGATGCCCACCAAGCGCTGTCTGATAATACCGAGACATTACACCAAGCCGCGACCGCGATGGAGCAACTGACTGCGACCTCAAAAGATGTGGCAACCAACTCTGAGGCCTCAAAAGAGAAAAATGACGCAGTGGTCTCATCGCTGAATCAGTGCATGGAAAATGTTGCTAATAATGTGGCACGTAACCAAACCGCCAACACAGATCTGCAAAAAGCCAACAGTTTTGTTAGCGAAGTCAAAACCAGTGGTAGCGATATTGCCTCTCTACTCGACGACATTCGCGGCATCTCAGATCAAACCAACTTGCTAGCGCTCAATGCCGCAATTGAGTCGGCACGCGCCGGTGAGGCTGGCCGAGGATTTGCGGTGGTCGCTGACGAGGTGCGCGCCTTGGCCCAGCGTTCACAAAAGTCTGTCGACCAAATCGTCTCGACGCTTGAGACGTTCAATCAACTCCTTACCGATATTGAAGCTGTCATCCAACAAGGTGAGCGTGGTGCGGCAGAAGGTTATCAAGCGAGTATTTCCGTGCAGGAGACCTTAACCGAGATTGTTGATTTGGTGCAGCAGCTAGGCGATATCAATTACCAAACCGCAGGCGCGGCCGAAGAGCAAAGCGCGGTTTCTCAGCAGGTGGCTGAAAACATCCAAGCTCTTTCGCAGCGTATTGAACAAACTTTGTCACTCAGTGAGCAAGCGCAAGGCGCAAACCATACGCTGAACCAAGAAGCCACCACCATCCGTCAGCTGGTCGAGACGTTCAAAGTCTAATCCGGCGCTCTCTCTTGATCGCAAAAAAGGGCACTCATTACTGGTGCCCTTTTTTCAAACATAGTAACTCGATCATTTCTTTATCTTAGCTACAGCCTTATTTCTTATGGTGTTCGCGAAACGGAGGGAAGCCAGCAGGACACAGCTTTGGTAGCTGTACACCAGGCTTGGCCATAGTTCGGTGTCTTGTCCTTGCTAAAAACAAATAAAAAGCTAGCTTCGTCATAAAGCTAGCTTTTGTATCTATTCGCGATGCTGTGTTTTGCTCAGAGCCCTATTGCTTGAATACACCAACAACGGGGTTTGCTTGTGATCTATCTAACCACCATACATAGTCGCCAGCTTCGGCAAAGTGAACGCTGAAGTTACCATCACTCGTCTTAGCCAAAGGTAAAGATTGCGGATGCGGTTGGTAAATCCAAGCATTAACTTCATGAGACCAATCATCATTAGCAAATTTGAACTCATGGCTGTCACCGGCGGCGACAGAGATCGGCATAGTACGATATTGCTCAACGCCGACACACTGAGCACTATTTTCCACTGACCAATCATTCATTGAACCACGTAGATAGAGCGATTGAGAGCAATCAGTGACTTCTTGTCCTTTTTCAACCACAAACACACTGGCGCTAAACGCCGGTATACTAAAGGTGCCATTGGTAAAGGTTGCATGCGCTGAGGCGTGTTGACTCGCGGCAAGCGCTGGATGCAACCGATAAGGCTGACCTTGCGTATTGGCTAGGAAAAAATCTTGCCCTGCTGCACTGTTATTGATCAGTACCACCACTGATTGATGGGGCTGATCCTTTTGGTTTTCCGTTGGCACTGTGCTGGCGGTGATTTGCATTGCCACTACGCCATTTTGACCACTGACATTGTGAAAACGTACTTGATCATTAATTTGCTGAGCGGTGGCTAAACGCAATAACGGCGTTGTGCTGCGCACTTGTAATAAAGTTTTCAACCATTCATGGGTTTGAGTAATATCTTGAGGACTGGGGCCATTTGGATCTTGCTCTATTCTATCAAGGATCATGTCCCAGCGATCGTGTGCGCTACCACACCTTGCGCTGTTTTTCTCACACGACGGTAGACCAACATTCCAGTTATTGGTTTGCTGCGTAAAATCAACGTAGTTAAACCAGTCACCTGAGTTATAACTGTCGCGATCCATCGATTTAGAGCGTAACAAGTCTTGTCCCATGTGAATAAATGGGATCCCTTGGGCCAATAACGGGTAAGCCATCGCAATTTGCTGCACTTTTACACGCTGTGTCGTATCCATATTAGGCAGGGTTTCAGCAAAATTATCCCATAAAGTGGGGTTATCGTGTTTAGAAACATAGTTGACGGTTTCATTAGGTTCTAAACTGTAACCTGTTATCTGGCCGTTCCAGAGATAATCCTCACCACGAATGCCACCATCAATCGGTAACTGATTACTGCGCAAATTACCGAGCAAGCCATAACGCACCACATTTAACGCATGCCCATTTTCCCAAGGTGCAGCGAAAATACCACCTTCACGTACTGCTTCACGAAGGCGATCGTTAAACGTCCCTATTCCCGTGCCCGCCTTATTGAGCTGCGTGGCTTGTCTAAAACGCGCATCATTTTTTACTTCACCAAAATTCCACCCTTCGCCGTAAAAATAAGTCTCAGGATAAATAGCTTGTACTGCTCCACGTGCGCGTAATCCCGCTTTTAGTGGTATATGACCCATCAGATCAAAACGAAACGCATCAATGTGATAATACTCGGACCACACTTTGATCGAATCGATCATCAATTTTTCCATCATTGCCCATTCTGTGGCGGTGTTATCGCAACAGGTTGAGTTTTCTATCGCCCCCGTTGATGGATTGAGACGATGGTAATAACTCGGCACCACTTTATCTAGCACGGAATGCTGACTATCAGGGCCAGCGGCATAAGTGTGATTATAAGCCACGTCCAACGCCACTGTTAGTCCCATCTTATGGATGGCTTGAATCATCTGCCGTGTTTCAATCACACGCGCTGGTCCATTGGCATCACTGGCATAGCTGCCTTCTGGTACATTAAAGTGGAATGGGTCATAACCCCAGTTATAGCTATCCAGCCCACGCATCAGTTGCCACAGATTATTGGCATCAGAGCTCGTCGGCTCAAAACCTGCAAAGATATCGAGTAGTGGCTGGTTGGCTGGTTCGCTCGCGCATAACTGCTGACCAAAGGCATTATTATGTTCTGGCTGTTCGTCTAAAAGCTGACATAATTGACCAAGGGTCTGGTGGACATCAATGCGCTGGTTAGGATCTTCATTGATTGAGCCAAGGTTGTTAATCGGTAACAAATGTAAGGTAGTCAATCCCGCATCAGCTAAGCTCTGTAAATGCTGAACAGGCTCACTATTTTGCAACGTAAAGGCTAAGTATTTACCTCGGTAATCTTGCCCACCAGGAGAAAGCTCTAGCGTTGATTGATCACGCGCACTAAAGTCACGCACTTGGGCTTCATAGATGCTGAGATCTGTCGGGTTGGCAACGACTGGACGTTTTACTGAGTCCCAACCATCTGGGAATAGCTGTGGGTCGGCGAGGTCTAGTGCTTGGCTAAACTCACCATTAGTAGACACGTTGACCGAGTAAGGGTCACTAACTACCACTTGCTGTAAGTGCTGAGTATCAAAGCGAACTTGCTCAATATGGTAACGATAATAATGTCTATTGGCTTCATTTTTTGGTAAACGCGTTGACCAAATTCCGGTGCTTTTGTCTTCTTTTAGCGTTATTTCACGGCTATTTTCGGTTAATTGTGGGCGAATTTCCAAATTAACATGCTGTGCAAGAGGCGCCCACAAAGCAAACTCCACCTCATTGCCGTGATAACTTACGCCCAAAGCTTGATGATAAGCGCTATTCTGATCGTCTCGATTCGCGTACAACGCATCTAAAACGCCTGCGAGTTGCACCCGATCATAGTGAACCAATTGCCCATCTTTATAACCGGCTAACAAATGTTGCTGTTTTAACAGCGATTGTAGCGAGAGTTCCTCAGGTAACGTTATTTGATAAGCTGGGCCGTCGAGATAACCAAAGCGACAGTCTTCTTCAACTGGTTGACATTCCGTGCCCGCATAAGACACTGGAGTTAACTCTATTTTACCATCGTACCCTTGCAATTTATCTTGCTCGATACGCAAAGTCGCATTGTCTGAATAATACAGGGTGACTTGATCAATAGAATGAGTGTCAATACCGTGCCACACTAGCGTCTCTTTATCGACCCAATGACCTCGAGCGAGAGTCTCACTTAGTGGGTTAACCACAGTGCTAGATTGATCATCATCACTCGATTGCTCTTGATCACTTGCCTCTTGATCATCATCGGTTTGGTCCGGTTGCGTGTGCTGATCACCCTCAGCCGCATCGTCCCCTTTGCCAGAGCCCTGAACATTGCCGGTCTGATCACTGCCTGCTTGATCATGGTTATCTTGGCCATTATTGTCTTGTTCCTCGGCTATGTCCTCATCACTTTCAGTCGACTTAACTCGACTTGCTAGGTGAATAGCTAAGGCCTTTTGTGGACCCACAGTCACATTATCAATTCGGCCTTTCTTATCAACCGTCACTTGATGATCCGCACAATCGTCTATTTCCGCCTCCATCACATTACAGTATTGTCCTGCTAGTAAGCTTGTTTGTAGTTGACTGAGCGAAAATGGCTGCTGGCTATGATTAATCGCAACAAAACCGCGCCCTTCACGCGCAAACGCAATTTGATTTTTCGCACCATTATACCAGTGGCTGGTCGGTGCTTGTCGGACATCTTGTCGAAAGGCCACCATATTCGCAATCGCTCGCCAACGGTGCTCGCACACCCAAGGCTCACCAGCAAAACAGGCTAAGCGACCATCAGCTTGGTGAACGTCTTTCTCTGGTGGCCCCAACTCACTGTTAGTAAAGGCATAACTGGACATTACTCGAGGGTAGCCATAATCCCACGCCAGCATAAATACATTCGCAAGGTCATAAATATTGGCATATTCAGAATTGCTTTGGTGAGTGAGAATACTGCCACCAGCGCCATGCCCACGCTGATTATCATGGTTGTCAAGAAATACCACAGCTTTATCGCTAGGTGTATATATTTCTTTCCAATCACTGCCAAATGTTTTTAACCAATGTAAATTGCCCTCGGTAAAAACCCGGGCGATTTGTTGGCCATAACGAAACTCTTCAACGGCGGCAATAGGCGTGTATTGCTGTGAACGCACAGATTCTTCATTACGCGTGTCGATCACTTCAGAAAAAAAGTAGGCCTGTTCCCGCTGTGTGACTCGGTCCAAGATAGCGCTTAAATCATCAGCGGCGATATGCTTTGCTGCATCAATCCTAAAGCCTTTCACTCCAAGCGCAATTAACTCATCAATATAGGCGGCGATGGCTTGCTGTACATGCGGATCAGCGGTATTTAAATCCGGTAAACCACTTAGGTCACAATGCTGAACGCGCCAAGTCCCATCATCTGGATTCTCACCGCTGTGGTAATCTTTACCATCAATCGTACAGTTACGATCGGCATTTTTAGGCATATGGTACTGGTGATAATGGCCAAGCTCTGCAGAAAAACGACTATCACCATCAAAAAACGGGTTGTCAGGTTTAAGCATGCCTTGGAGATGTTCACGACGCTCAAACTGACTACCTGCCGTACCAATCGCCTTTCCATCCTTATCAATTAATCCAACGTCAGTACCATTCTCTCCCCAATCAGGGAAGTGCAGCTCATCGGTGATGTCAGCGGTATGGTTAATGACCAAATCAGCATAAATATCAACGCCATGCTCTTTACACGTATTGACCATATCAATGAACTGATCGCGATTCCCACTACGTGAGTTAAGACGGTAGCTAACCGGTTGATAACGCGTCCACCAGGTACCGCCAATGATATGCTCATTAGGCGGCGATACCTGGACAGCGCTAAAGCCCTTTTGTCCTAAATAGGCACACTCTTGAGCGACGTCTTCCCAGCGCCATTCAAACAAGTGCACCATAGCGGTGTGATTGTTAGGTAGATTAGTCTCGTTTTTCTCCTTATTTTGTGATTTCTGGCTATTATTCTGCTCATTGATATCGTTTGCCTCTATTGTTGGTGAAGCGATATTTGTATCTTTATTTATCTTATCAGTTTGAGTCGTTCCTTCACTATTACAACCTGATATAAGAATAGAAATGAAAAGCGCAAAAACGACTTTTATTATTTTTTCAGGCACAATGACATTTGTATTCATCACCACTCCATGCTGCAGAAAAGATTAAGTGAATTAATAAGTCTTTATCTTTCAGGTCACGTTATAAATTACCTATAAGAATCATCAATATATTATTCTTATGTAAGATTAAAAAACTCCTTCTAAGCTCGATTACTGCTTGTCTAACTGTGCTTTCATCGCGTCACGAAAGACTTGGTCAGCGTCAGTGATACCCAATTGCTCCGCATCACGCAGTAATCCCATTGCTTTGTCGACATCGTTATCTGCAATCGCGGCCCGAATAGCCTGGTGATAAAAGCTAACGCTTTCTTGTTGCGGACGTTCAGTGGCGGAGAGCGCTGGCTGTACGATAGACTGATCTCTGGTACGTGCGCCCAATGCCGTTGCTTCGATGGAAAACGTGCCAGTCAACGCGCGCGGCACTTGAATGTCATCTACTCCAGCTAAATAGTTGCCTCTACCCTCTGCATCCAGTTTCGCCGGATGGCTGACCGCCACCGTTTCATTAAGTTTATCTTTATCGGTAAAAATAACCAAATAGAGCGCACTGTCACCGACTTGTGGGTGGGCTTTAATATTACCTTGCAAGCGGTTGCCATCGGCTAAGCGAGGTTTTAGGTAGACCAGCTCATCGTCGTCGAGTTTAGCGCGAATATCGCCAGACTGATTAATGATTTTAGCACTTGGGACAAAAACACTATCGTATATTTCTGCCTCGATATTGATATCCAATCCATTTTTTACCATCGGTAATTCAAAAATAACGCCAGGGCTATCAATGTTATGGATATCGAGGACTTGTGTTTTTGTGGTGACCGCTACTTTGAGTTCTTTATCCATCTCTAGCGGTAGTTGTTTCGCTTTCTCAATCTGCGTCACTGCCTCTCCCGTAGGTGCAATCTGATATTGGTTATCAACGATCGTCGAGCACCCATTAAGCAGTAATAATCCAGAGATAAATAACACTTTTTTGTTCATATAAAACACCTAAAAAAATAGCCGACAATTGTCGGCTATGAAAAAAGACAGTTTAAAAAAGGCTTACCACCAAGCTTCTACTTGGACACCAAATTGTAACGAGTCATCTGACTTACTATCATCGAAGGGTTTACTATTATCTGCTTTATCACTATTTAAATATGAAGCATAAAGACGGATCTCGGGACGAGCCCAGAAACTTGATCCCGCCGACCAAGCTTGAGCAACGGTAAGTTTACCGTATTTATCTTTATTTCCATCGTTATCATCTACAGAATAACCAGCTTCAAAAATTGTTTTGCTATTTTGATTCCATTTATAAACTGGACGCACAACTGCAGACATGGCTTTCCATTTACCCTGTCCGTCCCACATCTCTTCACCAACACCATAAAGCAGTTGGTGTCCTAATTCCCAGTCATCTCCAAGACCAACGACACCCCAGTTGATCAAACGATAACCACTAGCGCCGCTTTTCGCTTCGGCACCATACCAGCTTCCATCACCGTAGAAAGCAAAGGATTTTGAGTAACCTTCAGTACCGTACTGAAATACTGTTTTATTGAAACCATCTGCAAGGCCTTGAGTTAACTCAGATGTTAGCATTACGCCATTTTTCGCATCTTTAGCCGCTTGTGATGCAGCATCAGTATCATGAACTAAAGCGTAGTTAATGCCCACTTCCAAAGAACCATTTTCCCATAGTGGAATACCTGCATAACGAGCATCTAGAGTATTAACATTTACCGCAGAACCTTCATTACCAGTATCAGGAGTATCACCGTTGTTATTTTCACCTAGCTTAAAGTTATCATTTCGATCATTACGAACCCAAGCTAGTGAAAGTTGACCTGGACCGGCTTCAATTCCCTCAATACCGGCACCAGCGCCTGAAATATTCCAGTAATATAAATCGGAAATATGAATATCACGGCGTTGGTAATAACGCTTACCAGCCCATAGTGTAGCTTCAGGAGCAAAATCTAGAACACCTTGAGCTCGTACATTTAACTGACGTAACGCGAACTCAGCATCATTTGCACACTTAACGATATCATCACCGCTATCATTTGTAGCTAGACCACAGTTAGCAGCGGTTCCTTCCCAATCATTTGAACCATTAGAGGTCATTGCAAGCATAGAATCAACGTAAAACGTCTTACCGTCGTTATTATAAACCTCTTTACCTAATTGAACTTCGCCGTAGATATCACCTTCGTTACCAAGGCGACCAATTTTATTTTTTTCAAACGTAACCTGTTGCCCGCCATCGGCACTAACACCAACACCCGCTCGCATGTAACCATTAAAATCTACAGCAAATGCTGAGGTGGCAGTGACAGCAGTCGCGACAGCCGCCGCAATTAAACTTACTTTTCTCATACCTTACTCCATAATGCGCCTTTTTTACTTGTCTCTTTACACCGGCAGTAGGAAGTGGAAAAAGACAGTGTGTCCAAGGCTTAGCTTTCTTCGTTATCCTGGAAATATCCTATCCCTGAGTACTAAAATGCGCGTCATCCAGAGATGTGGTCGAAGGGGGAGGAGGAGCAAGGAGGAGATAAGGAGGATTATCCTCACTTGTCGACATCGATCACTGAACCAAGGCGTAATTGGTAACTGGGTTTCTTTTTTACCCCCTACAAAACGTCGAATAGATCACTATTAATAATTT